>NZ_HG315690.1:819741-1501333 GCF_000455345.1 Halopiger goleimassiliensis | reverse complement strand
CTCCCACTCGATGCCGGCGTAGACGTCCTCCGTATTTTCGCGGAAGGTGACCATGTCCATCTGCTCGGGTTCGGACATCGGCGAGGGAACGCCGTCGAGGTGGTAGGTGGGACGGACGTTGGCGTAGAGATCGAGCAGTTTGCGCAGGCCGACGTTCAGCGAGCGAAAGCCCGCGCCGACGGGGGTCGTCAGCGGACCCTTGATGGCGACGCGGTGTTCCTTGATCGCTTCGACGGTCTCGTCGGGCAGGTTCTCGTCGTACTTCTCGCGGGCGCTCTCGCCGGCGTAGACGCGCATCCAGTGGATTTCGCGGCCGGTCGCCTCCGCCGCGGCCTGCAGCACCTTCTGGGCGGCGGGACCGACGTCGCTACCGACGCCGTCGCCGTAGATGATCGGGATGATCGGATTCTCCGGCACCTCGAGTTCGCCGTCGTCGGTCGCCGTGATCTGCTCCCCGTCTTCGGGGACCTCGATCTTGTCGTAACTCATCTCGTCTGTACGGTGCTTCGATGACGGTAAAAGACCTACCATTTCCGTCCGCGAGACGGGCCGAACTACGAGCATCAACCCGGATACGCACCCGAATCGTCCGACAATCACGCCTTCACAGCCGTCAGACGCCGAAACGCCGGATCGATCGTGATATAAAAACGGGTCAAATACGGGGTCGTTGACGTGTGAGACACGCTCTCGGCTCGGGAGGGTGGTTCCTGCTCGAGTGGACGTGTATAACCGGCGGCCCGCTCGCCCGCGTCGGCCTGACTGAGAGGGGTTCGGCTACTTTCCTACCCGTTTCGGCTGTGCTCGCACGTATCGTCGACCGTCGTCGGTGTCTCCCAGTAGCGGACGAGCACTGCGAGTCCGCTCAGGACCAGCAGGCCGCTCCCGGCGGCTACGAGCGCCAGGTCGGCCGTCGAGTCCCACTCGGCCTCGAGGAGCAGCCACAGCGTCGCGAATCCCGTGATGCCCAAGACCAGCAGCGCCGTCCCGGCGTCGATCGGATCGCTATCGTCCTCGAGTACCACCCGTCCGGCGGCGATGGCCGCCAGCACGACGCAGAACACGACGAGGGGACCGGCCGGCGTCATCGTCGTCAGTGGTTCACAATCCCCCGTCGTAAGTGTGGGGATTTTCGGTGATCGACGCGGCGAATCCGAACACCGAAATGGTGGCTGGCCCCACGATATTCGTATGCAGGTACTCGTCCACGGTGGTGCCGGCAGCGACCCCGACGAGCCGGAGACGCGACGATCGATCCTCGAGCGAGCCGCGAGCGACGGCGCGGCCGCGTCCGATCCGGTCGACGCCGTCGAGCGCGCGGTCCGGGTCCTCGAGTCTTCGCCGCGGTTCAACGCGGGCGTCGGCGGCGCGGTCCAGCACGACGGCACGATCCGGACCGACGCGGGGATCATGACCGACGACAGGTCGGTCGGCGCTGCGTGTTCGATGCCCAGCGTCGAACACGCTATCAGCGTCGCCCGGGTCGTGATGGAGGAGACGCCACACGGTTTCCTCTCGGGCGATCACGCGGTGGGCCTGGCTGAGGCGTACGGCATCGAGACCGACGTCGACCTCTGGTCCGACCGGACGCGCGAGCGCTGGGCTGACCTCGAACCGCCCGAGGGTGGCGTCGAGGCCGACCTCGCGTGGATCCGCGAGCGGTACGGCCGAACGGACCCCGACGGTCGCGACGGCGACGGGGACGACGCGGCGGGTGAGGACGCCCCGGCGGATCTCGATCACGATACGGTGGGCGCGGTCGCGTTCGACGGCAAACACCTCGCGGCGGCGACCTCGACGGGGGGCCGGTGGCTCGCCCTCGCCGGCCGCGTGGGGGACGTTCCGCAGGTCGGCTCCGGCTTCTACTGCTGTCCGTCGGCCGCGGTTAGCGCGACGGGTGCCGGCGAGGACATCGCCCGCGTCACCCTCTCGCGGCGGGTCGCCCGCCACGTCGAGCGTGGACTCGACGCCGACCAGGCCGCCGAACTCGCCATCGAGGAGTTCGGCGAGTTGACGGGGGCGACGGCCGGCGTCATCTGTATCGACGCGCGTGGAACCCTCGGCTCGGCGTACAACAGCGACACGATGCAGACGGCTCGCGCCTCGAGCGGCGACGACTGACCGCTTCTGCGGACGTCTCGACACGCTCGACCGACGGCTACGCCGGCGCTTCGTCGGCGATAGTTCGACGATCGTCGTACAGATATTTTATTATCGTCGTATTCGTTGGGGTCCGATAATGCTCGAACAACGGCACCATTCGGCCCGGACCTGTCCCCACTGCGGGGCGCGACTGTCGATCGTTCACGGCCTCGAGGCCTGTCCCGACTGTGCGTGGATCGAACGCCGGTCGTAACCTCGGGGGAGGTAGTCGCAACAGCGGGCTCGAGAACTGTTTCCATCCAGCTTGTTGGCGAGACACCCGAGTTCTCACGAAAAATGGAACGCACGAGAGCGGAACCTCTTTTTGTCGACCGGTACAACCCCGGTGCATGGCCGAATCCGAGGACGAGGTGGACCTCGAGTCCGAGCAGTACGAGAAACACCGCGAGGCGGGCGAGATCCTCGCGCAGGTGCGCGAAGAGGCGGCCGAGCGCGTCGAGGTCGGTGCGAGCCACCTCGAGGTCGCCGAGTTCGCCGAGGACCGAATTCGGGAACTCGGCGGCGAACCCGCGTTCCCGGTGAACATCTCGATCGACGAGGAAGCCGCCCACGCGACGCCCTCGATCGACGACGAGGAGACCTTCGGCGAGGAGATGGTCAACCTCGATATCGGCGTCCACGTCGACGGCTGGCTCGCCGACACCGCCATCACGGTCGACCTCTCGGGCAACCCCGAACTGGCGGAGGCCTCGGAGGAGGCGCTCGAGGCCGCCCTCGAGGTCGTCGAACCGGGGGTCGAGACCGGCGAGATCGGCGCGGAGATCGAGGACGTCATCGACGGTTACGGCTACAACCCCGTCGTCAACCTCACCGGGCACGGCCTGGGTCACTGGGAACAGCACACCAGTCCCAACATCCCCAACCGGGCGGTCTCCCAGGGCGCGACGCTCGAGGTCGGCGACGTCGTCGCGATCGAGCCGTTCGCCACCGACGGCGGCGGCAAGGTCTCGGAGGGGGCCAGCGAGGAGATCTTCGCACTCGAGCGCGAGGGGACGGTCCGGAACCGCCAGGCTCGCGAGGCCTTAGAACAGATCACCGAGGAGTTCAAGACGCTGCCCTTCGCGACCCGCTGGCTCGAGACCGACCGCGCGGAGATGGCGCTGCGTCGGCTCAAGCGCAACGACATCGTCCACGGCTATCCCGTCCTCAAGGAGGACGACGGCTACCTCGTCAGCCAGAAGGAGCACACGGTGATCGTCACCGAGAGCGGCTGTGAAGTGACGACGAAGCGGTAACCGTCCTGCGTGTTCTCGAGTGGTTCTTCGATGACTAGTGCGATCAGTAGACTCCATACTGACTGGAGTACGTGAAGAGGAGGACGAACCGGAGAAGCGTTCTGCTATCGTGGACACGGGGAGTTGCCACGCCCTCCCCAGCCGATTTCTCCTCACGGCGCTTGCGCCGTTCGGATGGTTCGCGGAACCTCTGGTTCCGCGCTAACGCTCACTGCGTTCGCTCATCCACTGGAAGACGCTTCGCGTCTTCCAAGCCTTCGCTCGCATCGCTCGCGAAGACCTCGCACGGCTTTGCCGACTGGTTTCGCTGTCGCTCAACCAGTCGCCAGCGCGCGCCACCACAATGTCAGTTAGTGCGCGTACGAAACGATACCTACACAGTCTGAACATCCGGCTTGTGACAGCCAATCGGACCACAACCAGTCCCGGGAGGGAGGCTGTCGCTGGTGCTCCGTCGTCAATTCCGGGGTACGAAACCTACGTCGCACCCGTTCACTCGACGTCCCGCGCCAGCCCGCGCCGGAGGTCCCGGCCGAAGTAGTAGCCGAGCACCGACGAGACGACGCCGACGCCCGCGCCCACGAGCAGCGGCGTCGCGAAGGAGACGGCGATCGCCACCGTCAGGCCGGTGGTGAGCAAGTTCGCGACCCCGCCCGCGGCGGCCCCGGCGAGGGTCACCTCGAGGTAGCGCCGTTTCGAGGTGAACAGGCCGGCGGCGAACGTGAGTGCGAACACGCCGATCAGGCCGCCGATGCTGGCGAAGGGGATCACCGTGTTGCCGCCGATCAGGCCGACGCCGACCAGGAGGGCAAAGGCGAGAAACGCCTTCGGCGAGAACAGGTCGTCCGGCAGCGACGGGAGGACGCGACCGAGCAGCGATCGACTGCGCGATTGCGAGGGCTCCGGTTCGACGGACGCGTCCGCGGTGCCGGGGCTCGCGACCGGATCCGCGGCCGGGTCGCGGTCCTCGAGTCCGGAGTCGGTCGCTCCCTCGCCGGTCCCCGAGAGCAGGCGATCGGTCTCGTCTAACAGGTCGTCGGTCGAGGCGGGATCCCGGCTCTCGGTGAGTTCGTCCGAACGATCGCCCATAACTGAAGCGACGGGGTCCGGCACCAAGGACTTTTCCCCGGTACGTCTCGAGCGAACGGTCGAATCACCGGGCGGCTCAGCGACTCTCGCTCCCTCTCGTTCGATACTATCGCGTCGTTCCGGAGCAACTGTTATTCGACAACGACGGAAATCAACCCTCTCGAGTAGGAGATGCGGGATCGTGCTCACCTCTTCAAGGTACTGCTCGCGGTGTTCGTCACGGCCGTGGTCTACGTCGACCTCTGGAACGGCCGGCTCCCGACCGTCTCGACCGTCGGCGTCCTCGGGGCGGTCGCAGCCGGCATCGTAGTCGGGTCGGTCGAGGCCTACCGATCCGTCTCGCTCGAGACGGCGCGCGTCTCGCGGCGGACGGTAGTACTGCTCGTGGTGGTGGCGGTGGTCGTCGCCGCGCGCTTTTTCCCCGAGGGAATCCCCGCACCGGCGTTGCTCGCGCTCGTCGTCACGGCCTGGGTCGACGCTCTCGTGGGGTACTGCTACGATCGAGTGTCGACGGCTTGATCCGCGGCCCGGGGTCGCGTCGCCTGCCATCGTGACGACGTTTTTTCACGATCGGGCTGGTACGGCCCGGAAGTGACGGTCGAACTCGTCGGCTTCGGGTTGGTCTCCTTCACGGCGGGCACCGGGCTGCTGGTCGCCGCTCGAGCCGTCTATCCGCGACTCGAGGTGACCCCCGAGACGCGCTCGTCCATCCAGTTCCTGACGGCCGTCATCGCGTCCGTGCTCGTGCTGGCGGGCGTCGGCCTCGTTCTCGTGGGACTGGCCCAGTAGCCCCGGAGGCCCCGCGCCGGCCGGAAAGCGTGCCTTCAAGTCCGACGCCGCGCAACCCCCACGCATGAATCCAGGCGATCGCGTTCGCGTCGATCGGGCCGACCGGACCTTCGAGGGGGTCTTGCTCCCCTCGAGTACCGACGACCACCTCGTAGTGAAACTCGAGGGCGGCTACAACGTCGGGATCGACCGCGACGAAGCCGAGATCGAGGTGCTCGCCGAGGACGTCTACGAGATCGACGGGACCGATTCCGGGGGCGACGACACGTCCGGGATCGAGTTCGACGACGACCTGCCGACCATCTCGCTCATCTCGACCGGCGGGACGATCGCCTCGACGGTCGACTACCGCACCGGCGCTGTCACGGCACAGTTCGACGCCGAAGACGTCCTGCGGGCGGTGCCCGACCTCGCCGGTCGCGCCAACTACCGGGGTCGGGTCGTCGCGAACATCCTCTCGGAGAACATGGAGCCGCCGGTCTGGCGGGAGCTCGCCGAGGCGGTCTACGAGGAGATCGAAGCCGGTGCCGACGGCGTCGTCGTCATGCACGGCACGGACACGATGCAGTACTCGGCGTCCGCGCTCTCCCTTATGCTCGAGACGCCGGTCCCGATCGTCTTCACGGGCAGCCAGCGCTCGGCGGATCGTCCCTCCTCCGATAACGTGATGAACGCCGTCTCGGCCGTCGAGGCCGCGAAAAGCGACTGTGCCGAGGTGCTGGTCTGTATGCACGCCTCCGAGTCGGACGACCGCTGTGCGCTCCACCGCGGCACGCGCGTCCGCAAGAATCACACTTCCCGCCGCGACGCCTTCGAGACCGTCGGCGCGAAGCCGCTCGGCGAGTTCGACTACGACGCCGGAGAGATCGAGTTCCGTCGAGACTACCAGCAGCGCGGCGAAAGCGACCTCGAGATCGAACCCGCCCTCGAGGAGGACGTCGAACTCCTCAAATTCACGCCCGGGATGGACCCCCAGTTCCTCGACGTCGTCGAGGGATCGGCGGGGCTGGTCGTCGAGGGGACCGGGCTCGGCCACGTCCACACCGACCTCATTCCCCGCATCGAGGAACTGATCGAGGGCGGTACGACGGTCGTCATGACCAGCCAGTGTCTCGAGGGGCGCGTCTGCGACCGCGTCTACGACACAGGGCGGGACCTGCTCGAGGCCGGCGTGATCGAGGCCGGCGACACCCTCCCCGGAACCGCGAAGGTGAAACTGATGTGGGCGCTCGCGAACAGCGACGACGTCGAGGAGGCCATGTCGACGTCGCTTGCCGGCGAGATCCAGGAGCGGTCGGTTCCCTGGGAGTGACCTGACTCCCGGGCCGTTTCCGACTCGAGAATCGATCGTCACTACGCTCGGCGAATCGATCGCAATCACCACGACCGCTCGGACGCCGCTCGTTTTCCGCGTCGACCGATTCGACCGACCAGTCGCCGGTGGGTGTGAACGGGCCGGGGAGTTCGTACTGTTTCGAAACGTATCTCCCGGTGGCGGCCCACGCATCGTTCAAATGAACGTTCGCAGGGCGACACACGACGACTACGACGCCGTAGCCGAGATGACGAGCGACATCTGGACGGATCGCGGGGGTGATTACATCCCACGGGTCTATCACGACTGGCTCGAGGACGAACCGGGACAGGGAAAGAAGACGTTCCTCGCCGAAATCGACGGCGACGCCGCGGGGATCATCCAGGCCGTGATGGTCTCGTCCGACGAGGCCTGGTTCCAGAGCATGCGCGTCGCCAGCGAGTACCGCCGCCAGGGGGTCAGCCAGCGGCTCAACGAAGCGGCCTACGGGTGGGCCCGCGAGCGGGGTGCGACGGTCGGTCGCGCCATGATCTTCTCGTGGAACACGGCCTCGTTCGGTGCGGCGCGAGCCAGCGGCTACGACCCGGCGACCGAGTTCCGCTTCGCCCAACCCGACCCCGACGGTGACGCGACGACGCCCGACGGCTACGCGGTCTCGAGCGATCCGACGGCGGCCTGGCGCTACTGGACCCACAGCGACGCCCGGGACCTCCTTCGGGGACTGGGACTTGCCCCCGAGGAGACGTGGGCGATGCGGGAACTCACCCGGGACGATTTCCAGACGTTCGCGGACGAGACGGCCGTCTTCGCGGTCGAAAGTGACGGCGGGCTCGCCGGCACGGGCTACCGTCTTCGGACCACCGAGCGAACGAACGACGACGGCGAGGAAGAGACGTGGGCCGAGTACGGTCTCGGTGCCTGGGACGACGTCGACGCCGCCCGCGCGCTGTTCGCCGACGTCGCCCGGGACGCCGCCGCGCTCGAGGCCGACCGCACGCGGGTCGTGATCCCGGAGACGCCGCGGTACGTGACCGACGCCGCCTACGCGGGCGCGGAACTCTCCGACGAACCGGATTTCGTCCTCGAGATCGATCTCACCGGGCGGTGAGCCGGATCAGCCGCCGCTGACCGGCGGGAACAGCGCGAGTTCGTCGCCCTCCTCGAGTTCCGTCTCGAGGCCCTCCTCCTCGACGAGGACGTTCGTCCCGTTGCGCAGGACGTTGATCTGTGACCGCAACTCCCCGTCGTCGGTCAACACGCGCCCGGCGAGGTCGGGTCGATCGTCGACGAGTTGCTCGAGGGCGTCGCCCACAGTGTCGCCGGCGGCGGCTTCGACGGTGACGCGTTTGTCGCCGGCGCGCTCGGCGAGGTCCGCGAACAGTTTCCACTCCGTCGTCATGTGTGACGCTATCGCAGCCGTCGGCAAGTAGCTACCGTTTGCTCGTCCGCCGATCGACTGCGGCGGCGAACGTGCCGGTCGTGCGATCCGCCGCGACGGACACATACATGTCACTCGAGACGAAATAGGGGGGTATGAACTTGTCGGGCGATCGGGACGGCGAGAGTGGTGTGACTCGAGGGGCCGACGACGGCGCTCGAGGACTCTCGCGGCCGCTGAGTCGCCGTCGGTTCGCCGCCACCGTGGTCGCCACGAGCACGGCCGCACTCGCCGGCTGTCTCGACGGCGGAACGGACGACACCGGGGAGGATGCGGAGGAGACGGCCGGCGAGGGTCCGACCGTTCCTTCGGAACCGCCGTTCGAGGTGACGACTGTCGATGCGCCCGGCAGCGAGGCGGGGACGATGACCGTCCCGGCGTCCGACCGGTGGATTCTCGTCAACTTCTCCGCGACGCAGTGTCCAACGAGCGAAGCCCACCTCGGGGACATCGACGAGGCCCGGGCCGAGTTACGGGACCGGTACGACTTCGGTCCTGACGGGGATCTCGAGGTGGTCTCGGTCGTCTCCGGGACGAGGGGGACCGTCCCGACGACCGACGAACTCGCGGCGTGGTGGGCGGAACACGACGGCGCGTGGACCGTCGGTCTCGACGAGGAGAACGCGCTGTTCGACTACTACGACGTCGACCAGGGCCCGTCGCTCGCGTTGCTGGACGAGGACGCCGCGGTCCGGTGGTCGCGGGACAGCGCCGTCTCGGCCCGAACCATTATCGCCGGCGTCGACCGCGCGCTCGAGGATGCCACCGACGACGCGGACGCGACGGACGGGGACGAGGGGGCGGACGCCGAGGAAGGGGACGACACGGTGAACGCGGACGCGACGGGCAACGAGGAGAACACCACGGTCGCCGACGGCACCGGGGACGCTGACGATGCCACGGATACCGACGGCGTCGGTGACGACGCCTGATCGCTGCCGGACCTGACCGTCCAGCCCACACCGTCGGCAGCAGGATGGGGTTTCGGTTCGTATCGCACTCGAGCGCGTCGAATCGGTTCGCCGACGAGAACTGCTGAGAACCGGAAAGTGTTAGTCACTGGTGTGACCCACTGGGAACCATGGTGCTTCCAGAGGGGTTCGTCCTCCCGCCGTGGTACCTGCTCGGTCCGACGGTGGTGATCCTGGCCGGGGTCGTCGCGTTCCTGTGGTCGCTGGATCCACCGGTATCGGATCGGACGATCCTGGCGTTCGCGCCGTGGATGCTGTTCGGGTCGACGTTACACGTCCTCCACCGACTGGGGGCGTTTCCGGACTCGATCGAGATCCTGTTCGCGACGCCGAGCGTCTATCTCGTCACGGCGGTGATTATGGGGCTGGCGTGGATCGTGGGGATCTTCCTGCACGCGGCAGGCCTCCAACCGACTAACGAACGGGTGCCGTTGATCGCGGGTAGCGGCTTCTTCGTGGTTTTCGCCGGGTTCGCGACCGTCACCGGCTTGAACGGGGGGACCTTCCAGCCGTTCTGGCCGGTCATCTCGGTCGTCGTCGCCGGCGTCGTCACCGCGCTGGCCTGGCTCGCACTCGGGCTCTCGTTCACGGAGGTCGCGGCGACGACGGGCGTCACCGGTGCGATCGTCGTCTTCGGACACGCACTCGACGGGGTCTCGACGGCCGTCGGCTACGACGTCATGCGGGCCGGCGAGGAGGTCCCGCTCTCGCAGATCGTCCTCGACACCGCGGCGGACCTGCCGACCGCCGAGTACATCGGGGCCGGCTGGCTGTTCGTTCTCGTGAAGGTCGGCCTCGCGATGGTCGTTCTCGGGCTGTTCCGGGAGTTCGTCGAGGAGGCCCCGCGCCAGGCCAGACTCCTGCTCGCGTTCATCGCGGCGGTCGGTCTCGGTCCGGGGGTTCACAACGTCCTGCTGTTTATGGTCGGCTAGACTTTTCCCGTCCGCTCCCCTCTGTTCGAGTCCGCGCATGGTCAGGGTGCTCACTGCCGGCCACGTCAACTGGGACGTGACGCTTCGCGTCGACCGCCTGCCCGAACCCGACGGCGAGGCGTCGATCCGTTCCCAGCGACAATCCGGCGGCGGCAGCGCGGCCAACGTCGCCGCCGCACTGGCCGGCCTCGAGGTCGACACCGGGTTGATCGGCAGCGTCGGCGACGACGACAACGGCCTACTCGCCCGCCGTGAACTCGAGGCGGCCGGCGTCTCGCTCGGCGGCCTCCGCGTTATCGAGGGGGCGGAGACGGCGGTCAAGTACCTCATCGTCGACGACGACGGCGAAGTCGCCGTGCTGGGTAACGACGGCAGCAACGAGGCCGTCGAACCGGACGACGTCGACCCCGAGCGCGTTCGCGCGGCCGACCACGTCCACCTGACGAGCCAGCGACCCGACACCGCCGCACGGATCGCCACCCTCGCGAGCGAGGCCGGCGGGACCGTCAGCTTCGACCCCGGCCGCCGCCTCGCCGACCGCGACTACAGCCGCGCGCTCGAGGAAAGCGACGTCGTCTTCGCCAACGATCGGGAGGTCGCCGCCCTGCTCGAGGACGAGTACGTCGGCTCGGACGTCTACGATCGGATCGTCGTCGTCAAGCAGGGCGGCGACGGCGCGACGGTCCACACGCCGACCGGCTCGTACACCCATCCCGGTTTCGACGTCGACCCCGTCGACACGGCCGGTGCGGGCGACGCCTTCGCGGCCGGCTTCATCGCGGTCGTCCTGCGCGAGGACGACGTCGAACGGGCGCTCGAGTACGCCAACGCCTGCGGTGCCCTGACGGCGAGTCGGGAGGGTGCCCGGAGCGCGCCGACTCGGGAGACGGTCGCGGAGTTCCTCCGATCGCAGTACTGACGTTCCGTCGGCCACGTCCCGGAGGAACGATCGTGAAAATCAACCGACGGCGTCGGCTTGCTCGGTTCTCATCAGGTGTCGTCTGACGGTAACTATAAACGGCGGGCCGTTGGTCATCCGAGTGAACAGTCACGGAGACGTGACGGAGAGACATGACGGAAGGAAGGATCCGCGAGTCGTCCGAACGCGAGTCCGGTCAGCGCGTTCGATACGACCGAACCGAGGGGGAACCGCCGAGCATCGCTGTGGCGACAGCACTCGCACGATACTACGACGAGGACGTCACCGCGTCGAACGTCCGTCTGTACGACTACGTCGATCCGGAAGCGCTGGATGCGTTGTTCACCGATGCGGGGAGCGACCGACCGGCAGCACGTCTCGAGTTCGTCGTCGAGGACGCGCTGGTCGCCGTCGGTCCGGATCGGATCGAGGTGATGCCGACGAACTGAGTCGGTTGCGTGTGCCGCTCCCGTCGGAACCGCGAGACGGGTCGCCATACAACGGGACGACCACCGGTGACGCGACGCGCAACCCCGACTCCCGATCGGCTCTCGAACCTTTTTTCTCGCCACCGGCGAAATCCGCGGGTATGGGTACGCAACCACACCTGCTGGTCGAAGAGGGGGACCTGACGGATCTCGCGCTCGTGCCGGGCGATCCCGGCCGCGTCGATCGGATCGCCGACCACTGCGACGATAGCGAGACGATCGCCGAGAACCGGGAGTACAAGGTCGTCAACGCCACCTACGAGGGCCGCGAGCTAACGATCTGCTCGACGGGGATCGGCTGTCCCTCCGCGGCGATCGCGCTCGAGGAACTCGCGAACGTCGGCGTCGAGACGTTCCTGCGCGTCGGCACCACGGGCGCGCTCCAGTCGGACATCGAGATCGGCGACATGGTCGTCGCGACGGGCGCGGCGAAAAACGAGGGGACGACCAAGCGCTACGAGGACGCCGAGTACCCCGCGGTTCCGGACTACGAGGCGCTCTCGGCGCTGGTCGACGCCGCCGAGGAGAACGGCGAGGACGTCCACGTCGGGCCGATCGTCTCCGACGACGCCTTCTACGCCGAGACGGACGAACACGTCGCCGACTGGGAGGACGCCGGCCTGCTCTGCGTCGAGATGGAGGCCGCCGCGCTGTTCACGCTGGCCCGCCGGAAGGGGCTGCGCGCCGGCGCGATCTGTACCGTCGACGGCAACCTCGTGGAGGGCACCCAGAAGGGTACCGACACCGAGGACGACGAACTCCCCGACAAGGCCAAGAACAACGTCGGCCGCGCCATCGACATCACGCTCGAGGCGGCGACGAACCTCTAATCGGGCGACGCGCGCGGTTCCGACGCGCCGTCCGGCGATGCGTGTCAGCCGGTTGGCGGTCACCGTTCGGGCGAAGCCGGGGTAGTTGTCTACGCAGAAGTTAGATACAGCGGACGGTCTACTACTCGTCGCTCTTCATTCGTTGCCCCACCCCTCGAGTAATCGCTGCGTGGCCGGGAGCAACCGTTCGGACGTCGGTGGAGTAGCGAACCACGCCGCACCGTTGAGTTCGCCGGGGTGAATTGTAATCGAGCCATCCTCGTAGTCGGCGCGAAAGAACACGCGGAGAACGTGGAGCCGCTCGTCGTACCCGTTACAGGTGGCAATTTCGTGACGCATGTGATTGATACCCCGCAGGGAGATACTCAGCCCGACCTCCTCGGTTACTTCCCGGTGGACGGTCTGTTCCATCAGCTCGTCAGCTTCTCGTCCACCGCCAGGAACGCCCCATTCGGATTCTCCACGTCCCAAGATTAGCAACACGCGCTCTCGCTCCTCGCCTTCAACGGCCAGCGATTCCGTAAGGGGAGGCACGTCGTCTGGCGAACGCTTGATGAGCGCGTAGGCACTACCGATATAGCCGTCTTTAGACATCTGCATCCATTCCTCGAACTGTTCGGGCTCCGGCCTATCGTGCCGTTCGTGTACTGGAGCCTCACCGAAGGAATCCAACAAGCGGTCGCGCCGACGTTCGATTTCCTCCCGGTTGATATCCTGCCAGTCCATACGAGTTCTTTCATCTCTTTGACGACAAAACCCTTCGGAGAACAGAGACTGGGCGGGACGGTCGTTCGATAGTTCTCCACATCTCGCCCCAGTTCTCGCAGCACCAGTTGCCGTAGCGCTGGCTTGCGGGTTCCCGGGGCTCCCCGATCGGCACCTCGGTTTCGTCCTTGGTTCACCGCGTCGTAGAAGCGCGCCCGCCGTGGAACGGGTACCGAGTCGCTACGCGTCCCGCAACTGCTCGGCGACGGCCGTCGTCCGCTCTGTCAGGGCCTCGGTCGTGTTCGAGGCCGTCTGAAGGGTCTCGTTGATCGCGTCGTACAGCGACTCGAACGCGACGGTTCCGTCGGCGTCTTCCCAGTCGCTCGTGTCGCGTGGCTCGAGCCCGCAGACCGCACAGCGGTCGTTGCCCGGAACCAGCGGATCGAAACAGCCGGGACAGCGATCGAGGCCAGCGACGACGGTCTCGCCGAGGGCGACGATGCCGCGCAGTTCCGACTGGAGTTTCGTCGTCGTCCCGGTGAACTCGCCGAGCGCGTCCGCGACCGACGGCTCCAGGGCGTCGTGGTCGACGTCGTGGAGCGGCTCGAGGCTCGCGTCGACGGAGTCGATCGCCAACAGTACTTCGCGGCGGGCCTGGCGATACTCGGCACCGATCTCGCCGATCGAGTCCGTATCGGGGTCGTCGGCCGATTCGATCGCGTCCGGAACGCCCGTGACGAGCGACGCGAACGCCGCGACCGCCGAGACGGTGACGCCTTCGCGCTCGGTCGTCGTCTTCACGTGGTCGAACAGCGTCGCCGCGTCGGTCACGCCCTCGCCGCTTGGGGGCTCACAGAGTGCATCGTAACAGCCCGAGCAGACGGTCACGAGCGCGCTTTCGTGGACGGGGCCGTCGAGTGCGGGTTCGCCGACCGGATACCGCCGCAGTCCGCGGGGGTCCTCGTCGGCGGTCGTCCCACACCGACGGCAGGTGTGGTCGTCCCGCTCGAGGACGCCGTCGTCGGTGCCGCCGTGCTGGCCTGGAGTCACGGGCGACCGAAGACGGCGAACCGACAAAAGTACTCCGACCAGCGCCGCGCGTGGGGCCGGGGATCGGTTACCGGGGGCCATCCTATATCCCGCTCCCCGGTGAACGAGTCCGTATGGCCGACGCACCGACCGACTTCGAACTCGAGTGGACAGCCGACCGCGCGGCGGCCGCTACCCTCTGTAGACGGCTCGCTGGCGCGCTCGAGCGTGAGGAACCGCTGCACGTCCACGGAGCGGACGGGAGTGCGACGATCAGGGTTCCCGCCCGCGTCACGGCGGGCCTCGAGATCGAACACGACCCCGACGCCGATCCGCCGGTGAGCGAACTCGAACTCGAACTCGAGTGGGACGACGCCGACGGTTCGAGCGTGACCGTCGATGCGACGGCGGGCGACGCGGAATCAGCGGATGCGGACGATTCCACGGCCGACGCGGACGATACCGCGGATGGGGCGACCGAACCCGTGGCGGACGAGGACGTGACGGTGATCGCTCCCCACGACGGCCTGCAGGACGAGGAGCGACCGTCCGAGGCGGTTGCGGCGGCCGCGCCGCCGGAGGCTGTCGCCCGGGGAAGGGACGAGGACGAGGGTGGAGGCGGGGCGACAGGTGACGACGCCGCTGATGGCGACCGGGCGGAACGGACGAGTCGATTCGAAGTCTACGAGGACCGGGCGGGCGAGTGGCGCTGGCGACTGGTCCACTGGAACGGGAACATCGTCGCCGACAGCGGCGAGGGATACACCTCGAAGCGCAACGCCAAACGCGCCGCCAGGGGCGTGATGCGGGCCGCTCCGACGGCACGAGTCGAGGAACGCAGCGACGGGAACTGACCCGCCGCCCCTCCGCGATGTGTGTCCTCGACGCGGTGATCAGGGTCGCAGATCGTCGAACTCGAGGTCGGCGTCGAACTCCGGGGCGCGGTCGAGTGCCTCGTAGGTCAGCGTCGGGCGGGCGTCGGCCGGGATCGCGTTGTACCGCTGCAGGAAGTCGATGATGCCCCGCACGTCGCCGAAGTCGCCCCGGTAGCGCCAGAACAGCCGCGGAATCGTGGCGACGTCGGACTCCGCGTCGTAGTCGACGTTCTCCTCCAGGAACCACTCGACAGCGACCTCGAGTTCGTCGTCGACGCTGGCGGGGGAGTAGACCGTGATCGGCGGACAGTTCTCGCCGCCGCGGGAGAGCGCGAAGTGGATCCGTGGATCGCACTCCGGGAGCCGGAACTGCCGCTCGAACGACGAGGGAAACGGTCGTGGCAGGTAGCCCATCCCCCAGCGGTGTTTCGACGACCGGAGAAGCCCGTGTTCGACGTCGTTGAGACTCAGCCAGACGCCCCCGACCGGGATTCGATCGCGAGCGAAAAACGCCCAGCGGGCGAGCGGACCGGCCTCGAGCAGCGACTCCTCGTGTTCCTCGAACAGCAGTTGCCCGTAGGCGTTGTAGCAGTTGAGCCAGAAGGCGAGTTTCCGGGGTCGCGTCGACAGCGCCCGATCCAGCCGCGATCGCTCGAGCGTCGCGAGCCGCGTCCGCAACCGGTCGGCGTCGCCGCCCGTCTTGACCGTGTAACAGAGTTCGGCCGAGAGCGAGCAGGGATCGAGCTGCGTGGACATCTAGCACGACCTTCGCCTACCAGTCCCTTCAACTCCTGTGACGGCTGAACCCGACAGTCGTCGGCCGGAATATGTCCGGCCGCTCGAGAGACGATCGGTCACGTCGACGCCCGAGCCTCGCGTCCGGCCGGAGCAGGGACGACTACCGGCTCGAGGGACCGTCAGGACCCGGGACATGTCAGGCCCACCTTTATCGCGGCCACTGTGGACGAACGCGTGTGAACCGAAGCACCGGGACGTTGCTCGCGCTCGTGGCGATCCTGGCCTACCTCTCCTGGCAGCTCGTGACGCCGTTTCTCGGCTTCATTCTGGGAGCGATCCTCGTCGCGTTCGTGCTGTATCCGCTCCAGCGACGACTCGAGGGGACCGTTTCGCCGGGCATCGCCGCGTTCCTGCTCGTCCTCCTCGCGGTCGTGGGTCTCCTGCTCCCGTTCGCGATCGTCGCGGTAGTCGTCGCAGGGGAGGCGGCGTCGATCCTCCAGAACGTCGATCCGGCGAACCTCGGGATCGACGAGATCGAGGGCTACCTGCAGGAGCAACTCGGGATCGAAGTCGACGTCGCGGGGACGCTGTCGGACTCGACCGAGCAGATCGGGTCGATCCTGGTGGAGCAGACCAGGACCTGGTTCGACGTACTCACCCACACGATGATCGGACTGGGGCTGGCGCTGTTCTTGCTGTACTACCTGCTCAAGAACGGCGACTCGCTGGTCGCCTGGCTCCGCCAGCGGACGCCGCTGCCCGACGACGTCCAGGACGACCTCTACACCCAACTCGAGAACGTCATGTGGGCCGTCCTGGCCGGCCACGTGCTGATCGCGATCGTCCAGGGGATCATCGCCGGCCTGGGGCTGTTCGCGACCGGCATCCCGAACGCCACGTTCTGGACGTTCGTGATGATCATCTTCGCGCTCGTGCCACTGATCGGCGCGTTCCTGGTGTGGGGGCCGGCGGTCGGTTACCTGTTCGTGACGGGCGAACCGATCCTCGCGGTCGCGCTGGCGGTCTACTGCCTCGTCATCGTCAGCGTCTCCGACGACTACCTCCGGCCGATCGTCGTCGACCGCTACGCCCAGTTGAGTCCGGCGGTCATCATCCTCGGCGTCCTCGGCGGCATCTACGCCTTCGGCGTGATGGGGCTGTTCTACGGCCCCGTGGTGCTCGGTGCCCTCCTCGCGGTGGTCGACGTCGCCGACGAACACTACGAGCGACTCGCGAACGGCGCGGAGGGCACCTGAGGTGCCGGCGGCCGACGGTGGTCGGGGGATTCGCCACGGCGGGAATTCTCCCCGCGCTTATGACGGTACCAGTCGAAGAGCCGGTATGCACGTTCTCGTCCCGATGGACGACTCCGAGCAGGCCCGCGCCGCCCTCGAGTTCGCCGCTCGCGAACACCCCGACGCGTCGATCACGGCGTTGCACGTGGTCGATCCCGGTGCCGGCCCCTACAGCGAGGGTGGGATCTACGCCTACGACGCGGTCCTCGAGTCGCGCCAGCAGGTCGCCGACGCGCTGCTCGAGGACGCCGCAGAACTCGCGGGGGAGTACGGCGTCTCGCTGGACACGGAGACGACGGTTGGCAACGCCCCGCGAGAGATCGTCCGCTTCGCTGACGAGGAGGGCGTCGACCGGATCGTCATCGGCAGCCGCGGTCGCTCCGGTGCGGCCCGCGTCCTGCTGGGCAGCGTCGCCGAGACCGTCGCCCGCCGGGCGTCCGTGCCGGTGACGATCGTTCGGTGACTGCCGTCTGACGTCGTTTTTACCCAGAAACGAGAGCGCTCACTCGTCTTCGAGCGCGGCGTAAATCTCCGCGTGACGGCGTCCGTCGAGTTTTCCCATCTCGAGAGCGATTTCGCGTCGTTCGGCGTCGCTCTCGGCTTCCTGATACCGTTCGTACAGCTGCCGGACCTCATCGTCGACCGCCGTCGAAGTATCGGTACTGGACGCCATCGATTCAGCGAATATACTCGATGTGTCCCTTTATCTGTTGCGACGAGCGCACGCCCGAAAGTAGATAGCTGCAGTATCGGTGTCGACTGTTGTTTCGTCAGTTGCGAAGCGATGCAAGAGGGCTCGAATTTCGTCACCGTAGTCGAAAGTGAACCCGTTCATCATATAAAAGACGACTACCGTTCGAAGCGCCGTTCGCTTGTTTCCATCGACGAACGGATGTTCCGCAACGAGTAGCCGCATCAGATGGATCGCTTTTTCGTGGATCGTCTCGGGGACTTCTCCGAAGTAACCTTCTGAAATGTACTGTAGTACGGACGCAATCGCATCTGCTGACCGAATGCCTGGTTCGGTGTTGTCGCCTTCCGCAACGATCTGCTCGTGGAGATCGAGGACGAGTTCGACGGAAGGGTATGCGAAGTCGTCTGTCACACGTTTGGACTTCTTTTCGCCGTCCATTAACTGTTTCTCGGTCGTCGAGACTTCGTCAGCAGTTACAGCAACGACCTGTGGTATCCAGTTGACGTCATCTAGTGACGACCGTTCGGTGCCGGCTGCTCACCCCTCTGACTGAACTGCCCGGTAGCCCGCGTACACCGCGGCGGCCAGCAGCCCCAGCCCGACCAGCGTCGACCGGTGTTCGCGCCCGCGCTGGACGAGTCGCGTGTAGAGACTGGACTCGGCGACGTGCCCCTCGTAGCCGCCCCGTTCCGCGAGGTCATCTCCCGGCTCCTCGAGGGCGGTCTCCGACTCGGGCCGTGGCGGCTGGTCTTTCCGCTGCAGGTCGGAAAACAGCGTCTCCATCAGCACGTCCATGATCCGGGAGGCGAGGCGGCCGAAGACGACCATCCCCTTTCCGCCCCCGCCGACGGTCACCTCTCGCTGCGGGTGTTCGGCGGCGTGGCAGATCGCCCGGGCGACCGTCTCCGGCGCGTAGACGGGGTCCGGCAGCGTCGCCGCCTCGTCCATGTAGTTCTTCGCGTGCTCGGGGTAGGGCGTGTCGATCGCGCTCGGCTTGATCAGCGTCACGTCGACCGGCGCGCCATCCTCCTCGAGTTCCATCCGCAACGCGTCGGTAAAGGCCTTCACGGCGTGTTTCGACGCCGAGTAGCTCCCCTGGAGGAGGATCGTCCGCTCGGAGACGATGCTCCCGATGTTGACGATCGTCCCGCCCGACTCGCGCAGGCGCTCGGCGGCCTCGAGCGAGCCGTAGACGACCCCCCAGACGTTGGTGTCGAACTGCTCGCGCATCTCCTCGACGGGGATCTCCTCGAGTCGCCCGTAGATCGAGACCGCCGCGCCGTTGACCCAGGTGTCGAAGCCGCCGTAGGTCTCTTCGGCGACGCGGGCGATCTCGCGGACGTCCTCGCGGTCGCGCACGTCGGCGACGACGTATTCGGCCTCGCCGCCGTCGGCCTCGATGCCCTCGACGGCCTCCTCGAGGGCGTCCTCGCTGCGGGCCGCGAGCACGACGTTTGCGCCCCGGTCGGCGGCCATCCGCGCGGTCGTCAGGCCGATCCCCGACGACGCGCCCGTGATGACGATGGTCTGTCGCTCGAGTGGTTTCCGTTCGGTCGTCGACTCGCCGCTACCGGTCAGTTTGCCGAGAACGCTCATGGTGGCGATCCTAACGGGACGATCGGCTTGCGCTCGAGGCCTGTATTCGCGGGCAGTCGGGAGTGGCAGGGGTACACTCCGACGGCGTTTCGCGTATCGGTCACTCCCGATCGGTAACGGGGCGCGAACTCGCGCGTTTACCTCTGTCACAGCCAGCATAGCGACGTGCGTCGCCCGCGACCGCTCGAGGTCACGCTCGAGACGGACAAAACGTATAAGTCAACGGTGCGACGGGTAGGGCGTATGTCAGTCCCCGACGCCCAGGCGACGGCCGAGGCCGTCGTCGACGAAGTGCTCTCCGCCGTCGTCGCCGACGAGACCGTCCTCGAGGAGATCGTCGCCGGCCTGCTGGCCCGCGGTCACGTCCTGCTCGAGGACGTTCCCGGCACCGGCAAGACGCTGACCGCGCGGTCGCTGGCGACCGCGCTCGGTCTCGAGTTCTCCCGGATCCAGTTTACGCCGGATCTGATGCCCTCCGACGTCACCGGCTCGTACGTCTTCGAGGAGGAGACCGGCGAGTTCCACTTCACGCCCGGCCCGATCTTCGCGAACGTCGTCCTCGCGGACGAGATCAACCGCGCGCCCCCGAAGACGCAGTCGGCGCTGCTCGAGGCGATGGAGGAGGGTCAGGTGACGGTCGACGGCGAGACTCACGACCTCCCCGATCCCTTCCTCGTCATCGCCACCCAGAACCCGGTCGAGCAGGAGGGAACGTTCGAACTCCCCGAGGCCCAGCGGGATCGCTTCATGGTCAAGACCTCGCTGGGCTACCCCGATCCCGAGGGGACCCGCGAGTTGATCGACCGCCGGGCCGACCGCGACAGGCCCGCCCCGACGGTCGAACCGGTCGTCGACCGCGAAGCCGTCCGCGAGTTGCAGGCCGTCCCCGAGGACGTCACCGTCGAGGGACCCGTTCGGGACTACATCGGCGACCTCTGCCGGACGACCCGGACCGACGGCCGCGTCGACGTCGGCGTCTCGCCCCGCGGCGTCCAGCGCCTGTTCGAGGCCAGTCGTGCCTGGGCCGTCCTCGAGGGGCGGGACTACGTCGTTCCCGACGACGTGAAGGCCATCGCGCCTGCCGCGCTCGCTCACCGCCTCGTGTTGACTCCCGAGGCGAGCATCGAGGGGGTCGACCGCCGCACGGTCGTCGAGTCGGTGCTCGAGGACGTCGAGGTGCCGGCGATGGACCCCGAGACCGCGTCGTAGGTTCTATCGTAGCGTCCTCGACACGTCGTATTGAGCCGACCGAGACGTCGAGATTTTAGCTGAGCATGGGATTCGAGGCGTGGTTGATGCGCTTCGGTGTGTGGTCCGAGGAGCGAACGCCGTCCTGCTATCGTGGACTCGAGGAGCGGCCACACCCTCCCCAGCCGATTGTGGTCCTCGCTCCCTCGCGACGCTGAGCGCCGCGTCGGTCGCTGCGGTCCTCATCCCTCGCGCGATATGTTCGACCGGCCTCACGGGCGTTCGGCCGGTCGAGCGCACGCGCCGCGACGCTAGATTGGAACGGTGATTTCTCGACCTGTACCGAACGAACCGGGCCGTGTACGGTGGCTCCGTCAGTCGATCAGCAGTTTCGCCCCAGTCACGATGGCGACGAGCGCGGCGACGACGGCCGCCGTCGCCGGTACCGACAGTGTCGGCGCGAGAGCCGTCGCGAGGGCGAGGCCGCCGATCGCCACGGGGACGCCGACGCCGGCGACCATCGCGCTCCAGCCGAGGCGGACGAACTGTGGCTCGCTGGCCGCGCCTTCGGTGCCGATCTCGGTCGTCAGCCGGCGGCCGTAGCGACCGACGTCGAAGGCGAACAGTCCGGCCGCGATAGTCACGAGCGCGGCGATCGCGGTGGGGGCCGTCTCGAGGCTGACGGGTCCCTCGACGTTCGTGGCGGCGACGACGCCGCCGACGCCGAGCGCGAGAGCAATGGCGGACGCGGTCGACATCTCGACGCCGACCCCCCGTTCGGTCAGCGCCGTGAGCAGCCAGCCGCCGACGAGGACGACGCTCACGACGCCGTACAGCGCGTTGATAGTCCCGAGCGGTTCCCCGCTCACAAGGAGCGCGATCGGGAACGGGACGACCGTTCCGACGACAGCGCCCGCGAGGATCGCGACGGCCGGATTCTCGCGGCCCTCCGTTTCGAACCAGGTGTAGCGGACGATCAGGCCGGCAATGGCGGTGACGAGCCCCAGCGCCGCCAGGACGACGGACAGGGCACGCAGCCACGGGCTCTCGACGACCGCCGAGACGATCCCCTCGAGCGGCGACAGGAACCACGAGAGGACGGCCACCGCCCAGAGTCCGAGGGCGATTACCACGACGCCGATGACGAGCCCCCAGATCAGTCCGTTTCGCGTCCGGCGGTAGGCCTCGCGTCGCGTCGGCGGGACGATCGCCCCGGACGGGAGACAGACCAGCGCGAAGATCCAGGCGGCCGCGACGCTCCCGATCGGGAGCAGGAGTCCGAGGACGCCGTACCCCGAGAGCCACAGCGACTGTCTGACCGTCGGTCCCAGGCCGCCGAGTTCGACGACGATCACCGAGCCGAACGCGACCACGCCGGCGGTGAGCCCCGCGAACAGCGTCGCGGTGCCGGCGCGCGAGATCGCCGTCCGCGTCACGCGTCCCGCGTGGACGCTTCCGGTCGCGACGCCGGCGACGATGCCGGCGATCGCCAGCGTCCCGGAGAACACCGATCCCGTCGTGCCGACGACCGCGAACGTGGCGACGACGACGATCGGAACGAGCGCCGCCGTGCCCGCTACGCGCCGTTTCGTTCCTTCGAAGCCCGGCACCGTACCCGCGAGCACCAGCCCGCAGCACGCGCCGAGCACGGTGGCGAGGTCGACGACCGACAGGGCGACCGTCCCGACGAGCGCGGCGGCGACGAGCCCCCACGCGATCGTCGACGGGAGCCGCTCGTCAGAGTCGCTCATCGGTGGCTCACCTCCTCGATAGCCTCGTGCAACACGAGTCCGAGCGGCCGGTCGAGGTCCCAGTCGACCACGCGGGCACCCGTCGCCCGCGTGTTGGCGAGTCGCGTCTGCCGATCGAGCGCCTCGAGTCGGGTCGCCAGGTCCTCGGCGTCGGTGACGTCCGGCGAGACGACGCGCACCTCGTAGCCCCGGGTGGACAGTCCCTCGACGAGGTCGACCGGCGTCTCGTCGACGAACGACGAGAACAGGTACACCTGGGCCTCGCCGGGCAACGTCGCGGCGACCTCCGCGGCGAGGTCGGTACCCGACGACCGGGACCGAACCCAGGATTTCGCCGTCCGATTGGAACCACGGGCCGTCCGCAGGAGTTCCTCGATCCGTACGCGCGTCGTCGGATCGGTTCCCGGCGGGACGCTGTCGATCCGGTTTCGTTGCAGCGCGACGACGCCGGTCGGGTGGCCGGCCTCGAGGAGGGCGTCGACCGTCCGTTCGGCCGCGTCGGCCGACCGCTCGGCCGCCGGCAGGGATTCGGTCGTCGCCGCGCGGAACTGGCTCGAGCGGGCGTCGACCAGGCAGACGACCCGGGTCGCCCGTTCGGCCCGGTACTCGACGGTCGCGAGGTCCCGCGTGTTGGCGTAGCGTCGCCAGTCGATCGCACCGACCGGATCCCCCGGTTCGTAGTCCCGGACGGAGTAGAACTCGACGCCGCTGCCGCCCTCGTCGGTCGGCACCTCGCCCGCGTAGTCGTTGGTCGCCTCGCCCAGCGGCACTTCCTCGACGGGCGGGGAACACTGGATGCCGTCCATCCCGACCACCTCGGCCGTCCAGGTCTCCGTGACGGTGCCGGTCAGGTCCCACGTCCGAACCCGGGCGTCGTCGAAAACGTACTCCCCGCGCTGGAGGCGCACCTCGTACTCCATCGTCGCCGTCTCCAGGGGCTCGAGCGAGACGCAGGTCCGCGGCGTGCCGGAGACGACCCGGAGTTTCTCGGGGACGCCGTCGACGACGCGCAGGTCGGTGATCGCCTCCGAGCCGGCGTTCTGCACCGTCGTCCGGACGGTCACGGTATCGCCGGGGTTGCCCGAGAGGCGGTCTTCGTCGTCGGACCGGGCGGGTCGGTCCAGTTCGAGCGCCCGCTCGAGGCGTACCGTCGCCGACCGGGCGGTGCCGAAGACGGCCGCTGCGACGTACCACAGCGGGAGCGTCGCGGCCACGACCAGCACCTGATTGCCGAGGCCGATACCGAGACCGGCCAGCGTCACCGCAGCGACGAGCGCCCACGAGCCGTCGTCGACGCGGTGGACGTCGCGACCGGTCATGCGTCCACCTCCGTCGCGAGCGCGTTCTCGTCGGCGTCGTCCGTCACGTCGGACGGCTCCGTCGATTCTCCGCCCGCGTCGGACGCCGGGTCGCTCGACGCCACCGTCGTTTCGTCGGCCTCTGTAGGGGATCGTTCCGTCGGATCGTCGGCGAGCGTTCCGTCCAGTCGGCCGCGTCTCGATCCGTGGCCGATCGCCTCGATGGCGGCGAGCGTCCGCCGGATGCGCCGTTGACTCGCCGCCCCCGGATCGACCGCGGCCCGCAGGCGCTCGGCCGTCGGCTGTCGGGTCCCGTCGGCGAGAAACGCCGCGGCCACCGGGTCGTCGGTCCACGTGCCGTTCTCGACCGTCTTCTGGGCGCGCGTGCGCTCGAGGCCGCGTCGCGCCTGCAGCAGCCGCACCGCGCCGTCGGTGAGCCGCTCGCGGATCGATTCGGTAGAGGAGTCGTCCAGGCAGCGATACCACTCCTCGGCGGTCGAGTCGAGCGCCCAGTCGCTCTCGCGGCCGACGCGGCGGTAGGTTCGGGTCGTCCCCGTCTCGGGCGGCGGCCCCTCGACCAGCGACGGAGCGCCGCCGTTCCGGGCCACCAGCGCCCACCAGCACGCGGCGACGACGAGCCCACCACCGATCGCCGGAAACAGCACCGCGAGCAGGTACAGGAGGCCGTCCGCCACCTCGCCGGTGGGAAGGAAGCCCCCGAGCAGGACGACCACGACTGCGACCAGCGTCGCGCCGACGAGCACGACGGTCGCGATCCGCTCGCGCTCGAGTGCGAACCGTCCGATAGACGACGATCGGCTCACGTCGATCCCTCCTCGTCCGGCTCGTGGTCGATCAGTTCGGCGGCGATCTCGCGGGCCGTCGCCGCGCGCTCGGACGACGCCTCCCGGCCGCCGTACTCGACGTCGCGGACGATCGCGACCAGGGTGGCGACGCGGTCGGTCGGATAGCCTACCACGCGCGCCAGCCGGGAGGCCTGTCCCGGCGTCAGCGTCTCGCGGTCCTCGAGGTCGAGCCGATCGAGGAACGCGTGCCACGCGACGCGGATCTCGGCCCGCGGCCCTCGTGGGGTCAACGGTTCGGCGGCCAGCGCCGGCGGTTCGTTGCCGTCGTTCGGCCCGTCATGGCGGTCGTTATCGCGCTGGCCACCGAAACGCGAGTCGTCGTCTCCGCCGCTCGAGCCGCGGCCGATGTGCCCGAGGGACGTAAACACCGACAGCGAGCCGAACGCCTTCCCGAACGACGAGAACGCCGCGCCGAACGACGGCAGGCTCCAGCCGCCTCCCGACGGCGAGAGCGTCGGTCGCGGGAGCCGGATCCTCCGAATCGCGTCGAACACTCCCGACAGCCCGATGGACGCCGAGGCGAGCGCGCCGGGAAGCCCCGCGAGCACGCTCGAGAACCCCGCAAGCGAGTCGGCAAATGCGACGAACAGGCCGTCGGGCGTCGTCCCGCCGCGGCGCTCCTGGATGGCGACCAGCCGGGCGTAAGTCTTGATCCCGCCGATGACGAAACCGGGGACGATGACGGCCATCGCGCCGAGCCGGAGGTAGAGGTTGCCGACGGTCGCCGTCGCGGTCTCCTCGCCGGCAGTCGCGGTGACGGTCGCTTCCTCGGCGATCGGCAACCAGAGCCGCGTCCGGCCGTCGTCGCCGGTCGTCGCGGTGTCGCCGTCGACGCTGACCGTGGCCCCCTCGACGCCGGTTCCGTCCGCCGACACCTGAACGGCGGCGGGAAAGCCGGGGAACAAAAGCGGCGAGGTGAAGCCGACCTCGGGTTCGGGGACGTCGACGGTGTGGGTCCCCGACACCGGCTCGCGTTCGACGGCGAGTTCGACCGGTCCCGCCTCGTCGGGCAGCGTCACCGTCGCATTCCCTTTCGCGTCGGTCTCGGCGACCGGCTCGTCCTCGAGGAAGACGGTAGCGTTGGGAAGCGCCGTCGAACCGACGGACGCCGAGAGCTCGAGGTCGTTGGTCGGCGCGGCCCCCTCGAGCGGGTCGATCGTCGCGTTCGTCTCCACGTCGAACGTCCGGCTCCGGTCGTCGTCGACGACGGAGACGTTCATCTCCGCCGCGTAGGGGACGGTAACGTCCAGCGTTCCCTCCTCGGTCTCTCCGCGTCGCTCGCCGTTGATCGCGACGCTTTCCTCGTTGTCGTTGAACGGGTGGATTCCGCCGGCATCCTCGATCTCGATCCTCACCTCGTTGCCCGGCTCGAGCGCGCCGGTGATCTCGATGTCGGGATTCACCGTTCCGCCGTCGTCGCCGTCGTTCTCGTCGTCGTTTTGCGGCTCGCCCTCCTCGTCGAGGTCGGTCGTGAAGTCGAACGCCCCGTCGATCGACTCCCACTGGCCGGCGGTCGGCCCGTCGGTGCCGCCCGGCGCGGGCACCCGCGGATCGGCCGCGGGCAGGGCCGTCGCGACGACGAGCAGACAGACGAGACAGCCGACGACGAACAGCAGCCGTCGCGTTCCCTTCACGTCGATCCCTCCAGTTCGGCGGCGATCTCCTGCAGCCGGCGGACGCGCCGTTCGACCGGTGGGTGGGTCCCCGACCCGTCGTCGGTTGCCGACGGACTGCGACCTTCAAGCCAGCCCGCGATCTGGTCGCGCCGGCGCTCGGCGTCCGACGGCTCCGCGGGTGCAGGGACCGAGGTCGTGTCACGGCCGGTGACGGGATCGGCCGGTACGACACACAGCGCGCGCATCTTGCCCACGCGGAGGTCGGTCTCGGGCGTCGCCGTCGATTCCGAGAGGGTCGTCAGCGCGGTCGCGAGCGCGAGCGGCTTGCCGGTGATCCGGGCGGCCGCGGCGTCGGCGGCGTACTCGCGGGCGTGGGAGAGCGTCCGCGTCGCCCAGTCGGCGATCGTCGGGAACAGCCACAGCAGCGGCGCGACGAAGACGTAGGTCAGCGCGACCAGCGGGAGGAACCAGTCGACGGCCAGCCGTCCCTGGTCCGAAAGCTGGTCGCGATCGAAGACCGCGCGACGCGCCAGCAACGCGGTGTGGTAGGCCCGGTCGGCGATCTCGACGAACAGCGTCGTGATCGTCATCAGCGTCACGTCCCGGTTTTTGACGTGGGCGAGCTCGTGGGCCAGGACGGCCTCGAGTTCGTCGGCGTCGAGGCGATCGACCAGGCCCGTGGTGACGACGATGGTCGCGTCGGTGAGTCGGCCGACGGTGTAACAGCTCGGCTCGTCGTCGTCGACGACCCGCACGTCCGGTTCCGGCACGTCGGCGGTCATCGCCAGCCGGCGGACGACGCGGGCGACCTCGTGTTCCGTTCCGTCGCCGGGGGCGGTCCCCGAGAGGACCCGCTGGTAGCCGTAGTAGGTCTGGGCGACGAGGAAACCGGCGATCAACACGCCGACGGTCGACCACGAGACGGGCAACCGGAGGAGATCGGCGCCGGCCGTCCCGTGCTGGGTGAGCAGCACCAGCCCGGCGGCGATCCCCGGCAACAGAACCCCGTAGGCCCACAGCAGGACGATCACGAACAGGGCGTTCACCGCGAGGAACACCCCGAGAACCGCACAGATACGCAGTCGGAGACTCATGTGGAGGGCGTTACATCTCGGTTTCGTCTCAGCGATCAAAAATTTTCCGTGGCGGAGCGGGTATCGAGGCGGCTCGAGCGGCCGGAGCAACGCGGCCGGATTGGCTACTTCGGCGTTCTCGGTCGGACGTGCCGTCCCGTGCCGGATCCGTCGGGCTTTTGCCCGCGGACCCCCGACTGGGAGATAGCACGGATGGCCCGGTACCACATCGAGACCTACGGCTGCACCTCGAACCGCGGCGAGAGCCGTGAGATCGAGCGACGGCTCCGCGACGCGGGCCACCACCGCGTCGACGGCCCCGACGAGGCCGACGTGGCCATCCTCAACACCTGTACCGTCGTCGAAAAGACCGAGCGCAACATGCTCCGCCGGGCCGAGGAACTCGCCGACGAGACCGCAGACCTCTACATCACGGGCTGTATGGCGCTGGCCCAGGGCGAGGAGTTCCGTCAGGCCGACGTCGACGGCGAGGTGTTGCACTGGGACGAGGTTCCCGAAGCCGTGACCAACGGCGAGTGTCCGACAACTACGCCCGACGCCGAACCCGTCCTCGACGGCGTCGTCGGCATTCTCCCCATCGCCCGGGGCTGTATGTCCGACTGCTCGTACTGCATCACGAAGCACGCGACGGGGAAGATCGACTCCCCGCCGATCGAGGAGAACGTCGAGAAGGCCCGCGCGCTGATCCACGCCGGCGCGAAAGAACTGCGCATCACGGGCCAGGACACCGGCGTCTACGGCTGGGACGACGGGGAGCGAAAACTGCACCGGCTGCTCGAGCGCATCTGCGAGATCGACGGCGAGTTCCGCGTCCGGGTCGGCATGGCCAACCCCAAGGGTGTCCACGGCATCCGCGAGGAACTGGCCGACGTCTTCGCGGAACACGAGAAGCTGTACGACTTCCTGCACGCGCCCGTCCAGTCCGGCTCGAACGACGTGCTCGGGGACATGCGCCGCCAGCACCAGGTCGAGGAGTACCTCGAGGTCGTCGAGACCTTCGACGAGCGGCTCGACTACTGGACGCTCTCGACGGACTTCATCGTCGGCTTCCCCACGGAAACGGAGCACGACCACGAGCAGTCGATGGCCCTGCTCCGGGAAACCCGGCCCGAGAAGATCAACGTCACCCGCTTCTCGAAGCGCCCCGGGACGGACGCCGCCGACATGAAGGGGCTGGGCGGTACCGTCAAGAAGGAACGCTCGAAGGAGATGAGCGCGGCCAAGCGCGAGATCGTCGGCGAGGCCTACGCCGACATGGTCGGCCAGCGGCGCGAGGACTGCCTCGTCGTCGAGGCGGGGACCGCCGACTCCGTGAAGTGTCGCGACTCCGCCTACCGCCAGCTCATCGTGCAAAACGCCAGCGACTACGGCTTAGAGCCGGGCGACTTCGTCGACCTCGAGGTGACGGCCCACGAGACGATGTACGCCTTCGGCGAACCGGTCTGATACCGAGTGCGACGACGCCCGGCCGCAACCGTTTCGTGCGCTATAATTGGTGTCGTCCCGTTGAGTGGTTCATGGGATACGTCGCCGAATACGAAATCGCGTGCGAGCAGTTGCCGCTCGTCGCGGTCGCGAGCGAGGTACCAGGGGCCACGATCGAGGTCGAGATCGGCCCGAAACAGGGCGGTCATCCGCCGTTTATCGTCTCCGTGGCCGACGAATCGACGGCGGCGATCGAGCGGGCTTTCGAGTCGGCGACGTTCGTCGCGGACTACGTGTCGACCGGTCTGACGGACGGTACGCGGCGATACAAGATCCGACCAGCCGTCGGAATGGCGGAGCAACTCGGTGATCACGTCGACGACCTCGACGAACTCCGGGGTCTCAACGCCACCGAATCGATCATCGATCGGATTCGCGTCACTCCCGACGGGTGGATTCAAACCGGCTGGTTCGCGGAGCTGGATACGCTGAACGAGTTCCGACGCTTCTGGCAGGCCAACGCTGGGTTTACGCTCCGGCGACTCACCCACGAGGAGGAAGTCGAGACGCCGGCCGAGGGACTGACCGACCGCCAGCAGGAAGCGGTTCGAACCGCGTACGAGATGGGCTACTTCGAAATTCCGCGAACGGCGTCGCTCGAGGACGTCGCATCTGAACTCGGGATCACCGCACCGTCGCTTTCCGAGCGACTCCGTCGGGCACACGCACACCTCGCCGAGACCGCGGTTCTACCGACCGCGGGAGGGGTTCGATCGCGAACGGAGGCGACTCCCGCAACCGACACGTGACGGTCCTGGAGCGGAGCCGAGGGGCTACTGAACCTCGGCTTTCCAGGCGCTGGTAAGCAGGTGTGTGGCCACGGTCCCCAGAACGATCGTGAACAGTGCGAGAACTGCCACTGCGGGAACGACGGTGTTCCACAGCCCGGTGAAGGCGGTGACGTCGAATACCGTCATCACGTCGGCGTCGAGCATGACGGCCCTGATCCCGTCGACGCCGTAGGTCACCGGATTGACGACCGCAACTCGCTGAATCCAGCCGGGAAGCACGTCCAGCGGAAGGAACGCGCTCGAGATAAACAGGAGGGGAAACGTAAGGAGGTTCGCGATCAGAATCGTCGCCTCTTCGTCCCGCGTGACGAGTGCGACGACGTTCGAGAAGGCCATAAAGATGAGACTGAAGAGGACGGCGACGGCGGCGATGCCGACGATGCCGGAGACGCCGGTTCGGAGATACACACTACTCGAGTCCCCGGCGGCGTACCGGAGCATGAGATAGCCGAGCACGACGATTATCAGCGTCTGAACGACGACGCGACACACCTCGGAGAGCACTTTTCCGAGCAACATCGCGCGTCGATCGATCGGCGAGACGAGGATCGTGTCGAACATCCCCGTTTCCATGTCCTTGACCAGTCCGATGCCCGAAACCGCCGCGGCGGCGAGTGCGGATTGAATGACGATCGCCGGCGTGAGAAACGTAACGTAGTGTACGTCGCCGCTGTAGGCCTCTGCCAACACACCGTCGGCGACAGCGCCGAGCACTGCCGCGATCAGGACGAAAAAGATGATCGGCTGCACGAGCGACGAGAACGTCACGAAGGGGCTTCGCGACGTTTTGACGAGCCACCGCTTGAGGGAGATCCAGGTATCGATACCGAACCCGTTTCCCGACGCCGTTCTCTCCTCGCCGGTTGCCGTCTTGCCCGTCGGTTCGGAACTCATCGCTGTCCCTCCACGTCGACTTCAGCAGGCGGTTGCTGGTCTCGGTTCGCCGCGCCGGAACGATCGTGGTCCCGGTCGGCACCGACGAGCGAGAGGAACACGTCGTCCAGCGTCGGCGATCGAACGTCGAATGCGGCCACCCGCAGATCGGCCTCGTACAACGCGACGAGCAGTTCGTGGGCTCCCTCCCGTGCGTTTTCGGAGGCGACTTCGATGCCGTCTTCGGTCGTCGTTACCCTCGTCGCGTCGATCGCATCCGTTTCACGGACGATCCGTTTCGCACGCTCGATCCGACCGGCGTCGTCGTCTGCTAGCTCGAGTTCCAACACCTCACCGCCGACTCGGGACTTGAGTGCGTCCGGCGTATCGGACGTGATGATCCGTCCGTCCTGGATCACTGCGAGCCGATCGCAGAGCCGGTCCGCTTCCTCGAGGTACTGCGTGGTGAGGAAGACGGTGGTCCCCTGCTCGTTGAGTCGCTCGAAGTAGTCCCACAGTCGCGTCCGTGCTTCGGGATCGAGACCCGTCGTTGGTTCGTCGAGAAACACCAGTGGTGGACGGTGTAGCAGCGACGTCGCGGCGTCCAGGCGCTTTTTCATGCCTCCGGAAAACGTGTCGACCTTGTCGTCGGCGACCTCCTCGAGGCCGACGACCTCGAGTAGCTCCGCGATGCGGTCCGCTCGTTTTGCTTTCGGAACGCCGTAGGCTCGGCCGGCGAATCGGAGGTTCTCGCGGGCGGTCAGTTCCTCGTCGATGCTCGTCTCCTGGGCCATATATCCGATCGACTCGCGGACCGCCTGAGGGTCGGTTCGGACGTCGAACCCGTTGATCGACACGCTTCCCGCAGTCGGATACAGCAGCGTGACGAGCGTCCGTATCGTCGTCGTCTTCCCCGCACCGTTTGGCCCCAGGAATCCGAAGAACTCGCCCGCCTCGACGCGAAGCGACAGGCCACGGACCGCTTCGGTCCCGTCCTCGTACGTGACGTGGACGTCCGACGCCTCGATAGCCGGGGGATCGGTCGGTCGCGCGTTCGACTCGTCGGGTTTCGTTGGTGATCGCATAACGGACTCGAAACGAAGGGTGTGGCTCCCGTATCCCCTTCTCTAATATGTGAGGCCGCTCTTCCGAACCGATCCGTCGCTCCCGGCGAGTTGCTCCTTCGGACCGCCTCTCTGGGACCCGCTGACACCGTTTGTACGTCGATCGAACTGGCGTTCGGTGGCTCCGCTCGGCTCGAGCGCTCGCGCTTTCGGAACCGCTTTCGGAAACGGAGGAAGCGAGCGAACCGGGTCGTACGACGGCCGTTCGGACCGTAACGGGGAAATCGGAACGATCGGAAGCCGCGCGCCGTCGCTTATGGGGCGCTCGAGCCACCGTTCGCGTATGCACGACCACGGCATCGACCTCGAACCCGGCCTGACGCTGCTCGAGGTGCCGTCGCCGCGATCGACGATCGTTCACCGGCTGGTCTGTGATCGACTCGCGGCCGACTCCGGGGGGACCGCCTACTGGATCGACGCGCGAAACGCCGCCGCGACCCACGCGCTGTACGACTGTGCGTCGAGTCCACGCGTCCTCGAGGGGTTGCAGATCGCGCGGGCGTTTACGGCCTATCAGCACCACTCGCTGGTCCGCGAGGTCGTCCGGCGGGCCGGTCCCCGGACGAGCGTGATCGTCGCGCCGAACGCGACCAGCCTGTACCACGACGCGGACCTCCCCGAGTGGGAGCGCGAGGACCTGCTCGCCGCGACCCGCGAGACGCTGGCGGAACTCGGGCGGGCGCTCGAGGTGCCGGTCCTCGTGACGACCGCCGACGCGGACGACGCCGAGTACCTCGCGGCGGTCGCCGACGACGAACTCGCCTGCGTCCGGACGCGAGAGGGTCGCCGCCTCGAGCGCCAGGACGGCGAGGCGGTGACGGCCGGCTACTGGCACGGCCGCTACTGGCAGACGACGATCCCCTACTGGGCCGACGTCTGCGGCACCGTCGACGCGATCGATCCCGTCGTCGCGGCCCACGACGAGGACCTGCTCGAGGTGACCGTCTGATGGGCCGGACGAATCCCACCTATCGCGACGCCGTCCGGGCGCTCGAGGAGGAGTGGGGGCCGATGCGACGGGCGCTGCGCCGGGAGTACCAGGCCGACTTCGACCGGCTATTCGACCGCGGGCGGTCGTTCGCGGACGCGGCCGGCTACGCCAACCCGCCCGACCCCGAGCGGGCCTTCCTGCTCTCGCTGTTGCTCGCCCACGAGGTCGAACTGCGCCGCCTCCGCGAGCGAGTGGACGCGCTCGAGGCGGCCGCCGACGACGGGACGGCGGATGCGACGGAGGGGGAGCCGTGAGCCCGTACACTTTCGAGTTCGAGGACGGCTGCGTCCGGGAGTGGCACCTGACCGACGACGGGGCCGAGCCGACGGTCGTGGAGGAGTACACGCCCTCGTTGTTCGTCGCCGGACCGGAGAAACCGCTCGCGGACCTCCGGGCGCGCCTCGAGCGCGATCCCAAGGTCGTCCGCACCCGCCGCGAGCGGTGGGCGACGGACCTCCACGAGGCCCACGTCGGCGAGCGGAGCCGCGTACTGCGCGTCGACTGCGAGCGCGTCGGCGAGGTGCGGACGCTGGCCCGCGAGATCCGGGGCGTCCACGAGCGCGACGCGTACGCTCCCGGCACCGTCCGGCTGTTCGACGTCGACCTCGAGCCGGGATTCCGCTACTGCCTCGACCGCGGCCTCGATCCGACGCCGGCCCGCGATCTCCGGACGCTGGAACTCGAGCTCCCGGAGCCGGCGCTGTCGAACGGGGACGTGACGGCGCTTCGGGTCGACGGCGACCCCCTCGCCGAACGCGTCGGTTGCGACCGCGCGAGCGACTCCGGGGCGGTACTCCACGCACTCGAGCGCACGCTCGACCGTCGCGATCCGGACGTCCTGGTGGTGAACGACGCCGACCTGCTGCCGACCCTCGAGCGCCGGGCCGAGGCGTGCGGCCTCGAGGGGTTCGGCCTGGGTCGCCGGCCCGGACTGGCGCGGATCGCGGGCGAGAACACCTACGAGAGCTACGGCCGGGTGGGCCACTCGCCGGCCCGGTATCGCGTCCCGGGGCGGGCGATAATCGACGTCTCGAACAGCTTCCTCTGGAACCAGGCCGGCCTCGCGGGGATCGAGTACATGGTCTCGATGACGGGCCGCCCGCTGCAGGAGGCGGCCTGGGGGAGCATCGGCACGCTGCTCACCTCGCGCCAGATCCGGCTGGCGCGCCGGGAGTGGGGCGTCCTCGCGCCGTGGAACAAGTGGGAGCCCGAGCGGTTTACGGACGTCCGAACGCTCCACGCGGCCGACCGTGGCGGGTTCACGTTCGCCCCCGACGTCGGCTTCCACGAGGCGGTCCACGAGATCGACTTCGCGTCGCTGTACCCGCGGATCATCTGCGAGCACAACGTCAGCCCCGAGACGGTCGGCTGTCGCTGTCCGAGCGCTCGAGACGATAGCGACACCGGGTTTCACGAGGTGCCGACGCTCGGCTACCGGATCTGCGAGGACGAGGCCTTCCTCCCGCGCGTGCTCGAGCCGCTGCTCGAGGATCGGGCCGAGCGCAAGCGACGGCTGGCCGACGATCCGCCGGAGGCGGAGGCCGCCCGCCTCCGGGCCGAGTCGGGCGCGATCAAGTGGGTGCTCGTCTCCTGTTTCGGCTACCAGGGCTACCGCAACGCCAAGTACGGCCGGATCGAGTGCCACGAGGCGATCAACGCCTACGCCCGCGAGATCGCCGTCGAGGCGAAAGGGAGGCTCGAGGAGGCGGGCTGGCGGATCGTCCACGGCATCGTCGACAGCTTCTGGGTGACCCCTCGAGAGGGCGTACAGTCGGAGCCTCTGGAGGCGGTGATCGACGAGATATCGGCGGCGGTCGGCATCTCGCTCGAGCACAACGGCAGCTACGAGTGGTGCTGTTTCGTACCGTTGCGCGAGTCGATTCCGACCGGCGACGCGCACGGGCGAGACTCGGCTGGAACGAGCGCTTCGAGCGGGACGAGCACGTCGGGGGCGTCCGGCAACTCGCGAGCGTCGGTCGCCTCGAGCGGGTCGGGGTCGGCCGGCGCGCTCACGAAGTACTTCGGCAAGCGCGCCGACGGCGAGTACAAGTATCGGGGGATCGCGCTCCGCCAGCGCAGCACGTCCGCCTACGTCGCCGAGAGCCAGCGGGCCTTCGTGGAGACGCTCGACCGCGAGCGCGATCCCGAAGCCGTCTGCGACGTCCTCGGTCGGCGACTCGCCGCGCTCCGTCGCGGCGCGGTCGATCCCGCGGACCTGGTGGTCACGAAACGCGTCTCGAAGGCCCGCGAGGCCTACAGCCAGCGCACCCGGACCGTCGCCGCCCTCGAGCGCTACGAACGCCACGGCATCGACCGCTCTCCCGGCCAGTCGGTCGCGTACGTGGTCGCCGCCGACGACGCCCGCGGCCCCGAGCGCGTTCGACTGGCGCTCGAGGAGCCGACGACGTACGACCCCGACTTCTACGCGACGCAACTGGTGCGAGCCTGCGAGGACGTCGTCTCCCCGCTGGGGTGGGATCGAACGCGGATCCGACGCTACCTGCGGGACGGCCGGACGGTCCGGCTGTCGGCCTTCGCGGAGTAACAGACCGTCTACAGCGCCTGAAAGTCCGTCCGACGGCAGTTTCGAACACTACCTTTTTAGCTGGCAATCGTCTTGTCCCTGCAATTAGCATGATCGTCACCGACGCTTCGACGGTGGTTCTCCCCGTTCCGCCCGGCCGATCGGGGGTCGGTCCGTCCCTCGAGCGGCGCAGTTCGAGGACGGCGGCCCCGTCCCGTTTCTCGAGGGGCGGACGGCCGCGACCGACTGTCTCGCGGCTTCCTCCACGCGACTACGCCCGTGGACGGCGATGGCAACCCCCCACGTATATCCGTCGCCGCGGTGAACGACGGATAGCAGTGGTCCGACGCAGCCCGTCCGCGAGGGATCGATCCGGCCGAAGTGGCGGACGTCCAGCCGCTCGACCGCCACTGGGACCGCGAGGTGACCGACGGAACCGACGGGACGGTCCTGAAACCGAGCGTGACTGCGATGACTGACCTCGAGCCGGCACAGATCCTGCTCGTCGAGGACAACCCCGGCGACGTCCGTCTGACCGAGGAGGCGTTCGAGCAAGGTCGCATCGAGAACGACCTCCACGTCGTCTCCGACGGCGACGCCGCCCTCGATTTCCTCCACCAGCGTGAGCCCTACGAGGACGCCCCGCGGCCGGATCTCGTTTTACTGGACCTCAATCTTCCCAGAACCGACGGGGAGGAGGTCCTCGAGCGGCTCAAAGCCGACGAGGAGTTGCGATCGATTCCGGTGATCGTCCTGACGAGTTCGGAAGCCGAGGAGGACATCGTCCGGTCGTACGAACTCCACGCGAACGCCTACCTCACGAAGCCGGTCGATCCGGACGAGTTCATCGAGACGGTCAGGGCGTTCGAGAAGTTCTGGTTCTCCGTCGTCCGGCTGCCGCCGGAGGGTGAGCGTCGATGAGCGAATCAGAGACGGACACCCGGACGACGGCCGACGCCGCCGAACCGGACGACGGACTGGAGGTCCTCCTGATCGAGGACAACCCCGGCGACGCCCGCCTGATCGAGGAGATGCTGCGCGACACGGAGGAACTCGCCCAGCGCGTCGGCGGGGAGGGATCGACCGGTGGCTCGACGGAGATCATCCACGAGACCCGTCTCGAGGAGGGGCTAGAGACCCTCGAGGCTGACGTCGTCGACGTGGTGTTGCTCGACCTGAACCTGCCCGACAGTACGGGGTTGGAGACGCTCGAGACCGTCCACGACGACCACCGTGAGACGCCGATCGTCGTGTTGACCGGCTTGCGCGATCAGGGGGTTGGCGTCCAGGCCATCCAGCGTGGCGCACAGGACTTCCTCGTCAAGGACGAGGTCACCAGCGAGTTGCTCGTCCGGACGATCCATCACGCGATCGAACGCGCCCGCCAGGAGCGGGTGCGACGCCGCCAGCGCGAGCAACTCGAGGCGTTCAACCGGCTCAACCGGATCGGCCACGACATCACCCACGCGGTGATCACGACCGAGACGCGGGGCGAACTCGAACAGCGGGTCTGCGATCGCCTCGTCGAGTCCGACGCCTACCGCTTCGCCTGGCTGGGGGAGGTCAACCCCGGGAGCGACCAGGTCATCCCCAAGGTCGCCGCCGGCGTCGGCGAGGACTATTTGGAGGAGATCGACGTGACGGTCGACGAGGACGATCCGACGGGCCAGGGGCCGGCGGGAACGGCGATCCGGACCGGGGAGGTCCAGGTCATGAACGACATCCACACCGACCCGGATTTCGAACCCTGGCGCGAACAGGCCAGCGAACGCGGCTATCGCTCCTCGGCCGCGATCCCGGTTATCCACGAGGACCTCGTCTACGGCGTCCTCAACGTCTACTCCTCGATGCCCCGTGCGTTCACCGATCCGGTCATCCCCGTCCTCTCGCGTATCGGCGACGTCGTCGCCCACGCGATCACGGCGATCGAACGCCGGGACGCCCTCGTCAGCGACGCCGTCGTCGAACTCGAGTTCCGCGTCGAGGAGATGGCCGAGGAGTTGACCGCGCTGTCGACGACCGAGGAGTGTCGGATCGAGATCGAACAACTGGTCCGGGGCGACGAGACGCTGCTGGCGTACGGATCGGCCCACGACGTCTCGGAGGAGACGTTCCGCGAGACGATCGAGGAGATGGACGGCATCACCGACGTGCGCGTGCTCGCGGCCAGGCGCGACGAGTTCGAGTTCGAACTGGTCGCCCCCGCGGCCGTCTCGCTGTTCGAGACGATCGCCACCCACGGCGGCCGCGTCGAGTCCGCGACGATCGCCAACGGGGAGTTTCGGTTCGTCGTCGAACTTCCGCGGGGGCGGGACACCCGTCAGATGATCGAACTCATCAACGAGGACCGCGACGACGTCACCTACCTCGCCCAGCGGACGACCGAACGGAGCCGCCGGCCCGACGCGGGGTCGCAGTCGGTCCTCGAGGAGGAACTCACGGAGAAACAGCGAGCCGCGCTCGAGACGGCCTACTACGCGGGCTACTTCGACTGGCCCCGCGGGAGCACGGGCGAGGAGATCGCCGATCGCCTCGGTATCGCCCCCGCGACGTTCAACCAGCACCTCCGGACCGCCGAGCGGAAGTTCTTCGACTCGGTGCTCGGCGAGTGAGGGCGGACGGGGTCGATTCCGTCTCGGCAGGTGAGATGGTCGAACTGCACTCGTCCTCGAGTCGGCGGGCCGCCGGCCGGGCTCGTTGCGTGGTATTCACTCACGCAAACTGGTGATTCACGCCCGACAACCGGCCTACGAGGCGAATCCTCCCGACGACGAAACACTACCCTTTTGACCCCGCTACCGGTAATGGGGGGTATATGGGCCGACGCAAGAAGATCGTCCAAGAGTGTGAACGGCTGATGGACGAACCGGAGAACATCCGGAACATCGCCATCGCCGCTCACGTCGACCACGGGAAAACGACGCTTTCTGACAACCTCCTCGCGGGTGCCGGCATGATCTCCGACGAGACCGCCGGCGAGCAGCTCGCGATGGACACGGAGGAAGACGAGCAGGAACGTGGGATTACCATCGACGCGGCAAACGTCTCGATGACCCACGAGTACGAGGGTGAGAACCACCTCATCAACCTCATCGACACGCCGGGCCACGTCGACTTCGGTGGCGACGTGACCCGCGCGATGCGTGCCGTCGACGGTGCTCTGGTGGTCGTCGACGCCGTCGAGGGCGCGATGCCCCAGACCGAGACCGTCCTGCGCCAGGCGCTGCGCGAGGGCGTCAAGCCGACCCTGTTCATCAACAAGGTCGACCGCCTCATCTCCGAACTGCAGGAAGGTCCCGAGGAGATGCAGCAGCGACTCGTCTCGGTCATCCGCGACGTCAACGAACTCATCCGCGGCATGACCGAGGAGATGGACGACGTCGACGACTGGACGGTCTCCGTCGAGGACGGTACCGTCGCGTTCGGCTCCGCGCTGTACAAGTGGGGCGTCTCCATGCCCTCGATGCAGCGCACCGGGATGGACTTCGGCGACATCATGGAACTCGAGCGCAACGACAAGCGCCAGGAGCTCCACGAGAAGACGCCGCTCGCGGACGTCGTCCTCGACATGGTCTGTGAGCACTTCCCGAACCCCGTCGACGCCCAGCCCCGACGTATCCCGCGCATCTGGCGCGGCGACGACGACACCGAACTCGCCGAAGGCATGCGGCTGGTCGACGAGGACGGCGAGGTCGTCTTCATGGTCACCGACATCGCGATGGACCCCCACGCCGGCGAAGTCGCCTCCGGGCGCGTCTTCTCGGGTTCGCTCGAGAAGGGCCAGGAGCTGTACGTCTCCGGCACCGCGGGCAAGAACCGCATCCAGAGCGTCGGCATCTACATGGGCGGTGAACGCGAGGAAGTCGAAGAGGTACCCGCGGGGAACATCGCCGCCGTCACGGGTCTCAAGGACGCCATCGCCGGTTCGACCGTCTCGAGCGTCGAGATGACGCCGTTCGAGTCGATCGAGCACATCTCCGAGCCCGTCATCACGAAGTCCGTCGAGGCCCAGAACATGGACGACCTGCCGAAGCTCATCGAGACGCTTCGCCAGCAGTCCAAGGAGGACCCGACGATCCAGATCGACATCAACGAGGACACCGGCGAGCACCTCATTTCGGGGCAGGGCGAACTCCACCTCGAGGTCATCACCCAGCGTATCGAGAAGAACCAGGGCATCCCCGTGAACACCGGTGAGCCGATCGTCGTCTACCGCGAGCAGCCCCAGGAGGAAAGCGACGAGGTCGAGGGCATCTCGCCGAACCGCCACAACCGCTTCTACATCTCCATCGAGCCGATGGACGACGAACTCGTCGAGACGATCAGGCTCGGCGAGGCGTCGATGGACATGCCCGAACAGGAACGCCGCGAGGCCCTGCAGGAAGCCGGCATGGAGAAGGAGACGTCCCAGAACGTCGAGACCATCCACGGGACGAACGTCCTGATCGACGACACGAAGGGTATCCAGCACCTGAACGAGACGATGGAACTCGTCGTCGAGGGGCTCCAGGAGGCCCTGGACAACGGCCCGCTCGCGAACGAGCCGGTCCAGGGGACGCTCATCCGCCTGCACGACGCCCGCCTCCACGAGGACACCATCCACCGCGGTCCGGCCCAGGTCATCCCGGCGGTCCGCGAAGCGGTCCACAACGCCCTGATCGACGGGCAGATCAAGCTGCTCGAGCCGATGCAGGACGTCCGCATCGACGTGCCCAACGATCACATGGGTGCCGCCTCCGGCGAGATCCAGGGCCGCCGTGGCCGCGTCGACGACATGTACCAGGAAGGCGACCTCATGGTCGTCGAGGGCATCGCGCCCGTCGACGAGATGATCGGCTTCGCTTCGGACATCCGCTCCGCGACCGAAGGTCGCGCCTCCTGGAACACCGAGAACGCCGGCTTCGAGGTCATGTCCGACTCGCTCCAGCGCGAGAAGATCATGGAGATCCGCGAGCGCAAGGGCATGAAGCTCGAACTGCCCGAGCACATCGACTACATCTAAGCGCCGAGCCGTTCGACTGCGGTCTTTTTCGTTGCTCCTCTCTCGAGCGGTGCGATCGTTCGACTCCCGTCGGGTCGCTAACTGCGTTCGCCGTTTGCGCCTCCGTCGCGAGACTGACCTCGGGTCGATGACGGACTACGGCTGTGAGTGAGTGGAGGGCTCGAGTGAGCGGTGCGAAAGGCGGGAGAAACAGGTCCTCTCAGTCGTCGGCCGGCAGCGCCCGGTCGGCGCGCTCGTCGTCGGTGAGCAGGGGCGTGCCGTCGGCCTTCGGGCCGAGTTCGGGGCCGAAGGGCGGATCGTCGGGGTCGATCACCCGCCGGGTCTCGTAGTCGGTCGAGCGCTCGACCGGCACGCGGCCGATCGAGGTGATCATCTCGACGTAGTCGGCGAACGAGCGGAACTCGCCGTAGCCGCCGCCGGCGCGTTTGGTGATCTCCTCGGAGAGGATCGTTCCCATGTAGTCGTCGGCACCGCAGGTGAGCATCTTCAGGCCCTGCTCGTCGCCGTACTTGACCCAGGACGATTGGACGTGGTCGACGTTGTCGAGGAAGAGCCGCGAGACGGCGATCATCAGTTCGTCCTCGTCGGTACTCGGCCCGCTCGAGACGACGTCGTGTTCGTAAAGCGGCGTGTTCTGGTGGACGAACGAGAGCGGGACGAACTCGGTGACGTTGCCGGTCCGATCCTGCAGATCCCGGACCCGTTTCAGGTGCAGCGCCCGGTGGGCCTCGTTCTCGACGTGACCGTACATGATCGTCGCCGTCGTCCCCAGCCCGACGTCGGCGGCGGCTTCCATCGCCTCGAGCCACTCCTCGGTGCCGATCTTGCCGGGGCAGATTACCTCGCGGACTTCCTCGACGAGGATTTCGGCCGCGGTGCCGGGGACGGTGTCGAGACCGGCGTCTTTCAGCCGCCGGAACACCTCCTCGTAGGACCAGTCGGTGCCGCGGCGTGCGTGGTAGGCTTCCTCGGGCGTCATCGAGTGGACGTGGACGCCGTCGACGCTCATCGCCGCGATCTGGTCGACGTAGGTGCCGGGGCTGGTCTCGTAGCGTTCGGGCGGTTTGTAGTTGACCGCCTTCGGCTCGGGATGGGCCTCGAGGATCTCGCGGTGTTCGTCGTCCAGCGCGAACGCGGGGTGGAGGCCGGAGACGGAGGTGACCTCGTAGATGCCGCGGGAAACGGCGTCGGCGACGATCTCGCGGGACTGCTCGGGCGTCTTGGTGAAGCCCGCGGTTTCGACCTCGCTCGCTTCCTCGAAGGTGTGGGCGGCGTCCTTGAAGTTACAGAACAGACAGCCGACGTTGCAGGCGGTCGTGACGTTGTTGTTGAGGTTCGCGACGAAGGTGACCTCCTCGCCGACGACCGCGGCGCGGCGGCGGTCGGCCGCCTCGAGGACACGCTCTTTGCGTCGCCGGTCGATTCCCTCGCGATCGGTCCCCGTCGTGAGTAACTCGATGGCGTCGTCGACGGTCAGTCGGTCGCCGTCGCGGGCCTTCGCCAGCGCGTTCTCGAACGACTGGTCGGTCTCGGGGACGTGATCGAACGCGAGGTCGGCCTCGCTCACCGCTCGGTCCATCGTCGCAACGATGCCGGTACAGCGAGAAAAGGGTAGTGGTCCGCTCCGCTCGATCGGCCGGCCGCGGGGGACGACCCTCAGTCGTCGGCCGTCTCGAGGTCGTCCTCGTCGTGTTTGAGGACGATGTCGTCGGCGTCCTCGTCGTTTCCTGCCGGTTTGGTATCCGTCGCGACGGCGGGGCTATTCGCGCCATCGACCTCGTCGGCGTCGACCTCGAAGGCGTCGAGCGAGGTCCTGAGGTCGTCGGCCATCTCGGTCAGCGACTGTGCGCCGGCGGCGACGTCGGCGACCGTCGCCGCCTGCTCCTCGGCCGCCGCGGCGACGGTCTCGGTTTCGTCTTTGGTCTCCTCGCTGCTCTCGGTGGCCTCGTCGACCATGGTGACGACCCGCTCGCTCGCGCGGGCCTGCTCGTCCGTCGCCTCGTTGATCGACTGGATCCCGTCGTTCACGCGATCGACCTGTTCGGTGATCTCGTCGATGGCCTCGATGCCGCTCTCGACGACCTCCGCCCCCTCGTCGACCTGCTCGCGCATGCGCTCGATCTCCGCGACCGTCTCGTCGACGGAGGCCTCGACGTTGCTGATCAGGTCGTCGACCTCCTGGGTCGCCTCGCCGGTCTCCTCGGCGAGGCTCTTGACCTCGTTCGCGACGACGGCGAACCCGTCGCCGCTCTCGCCGGCACCCGCCGCTTCGATCGAGGCGTTCAGCGCCAGCAGGTTCGTCTGTTCGGCGATGTCGTCGATCAGGTCGACGATCTCGCGAATCTCGCCCATCTCCGCGTCGAGGCGCTCGACCTGGTCGGTGATCTCCTCGGCACGCTGTTCGAGGCGCTCCATCTCGCCCCGGATCTCGGTGGTCGCCTCGCCCGCATCGTCGGCCCGGTCGGCGGCGGTCTCGGAGACGGTCGCGACGTCGTCTGCCGTCGAGGCGATCTCCTCGATGGTCGCCGAGAGGTCGTTCATCTCGCCGTTGACCTCCTGGAACCGGTCGCTCTGTTCGGCCGCTGCGGTCGCGATCTCCTCGGCGGAACGGCTCACGTCGTTGCTCGCGGTTTCGATCTCCCGGACCTGATCCGTCACCTCGGTACTGACCCGATCGACGTCCCCGGCGAGCGCCTGGGCGTCGACGATCGTTCGCTCGAGGTCCTCGAGCATCCCGTTGAACGCCGTCGCGATCTCGGCCAGCGCCTCGTTGTCGACGTCCTCGTCGAGTCGCTGGGTGAAATCGCCGTCGGCGGCCCGGTTCATGACCTCGCCGAACTCGGCGGCCGTCCGCTCGAGCCTGTCGGCCAGTTCCTCGGCCTCCTCGCGGGCCTCGGCGGCGTCTTCCGTGGCAGCCTCGGCCTCGGCCTTCGACGCCTCGAGGTCCTCGATGTAGGTCTCGAGGTCCGTCCGCATCGTCTCGAGCGAGTCGCCCAGTTGGCCCGGCACGTCCTCCTCGAGGGCGGGGTCGTCGAACTCCTGGCGCGCGATCGCGTCGGCCTGATCGGCTGCGGTCTGGAGATAGCCGCGGATGGAGCCGAACGAACCCCGAACTCGGCCGACCTCGTCGATCCGGCCGTCGTCGGCCAGTTCGATGTCGGTGTCGCCCCGCGAGAGGGCTGCGGCGTCGTCCGCGAGGTCGTCGAGTGCCGTCGCCGTCGAGCGACCGATCGTCGCCCCGATGACGAGGAAGCCGACGAGCGCGATGGCGATGACCGCTCCGAGCGATCGTTGGACGTCACTGACGAGCCCGTACGCGTTCGACTGTGGCGCGTGCGTCGTGAGGAACCAGTTGGTGTTCGGAACCGGCGTGGCCGCGACCACCTCGTCCGTCTCGTCGAGTTCGGTGGTGGTCGTTCGGTGGCGCGCCTCCTTTCGCACCGAGTCGTTGTCGCCGGCCTCGTACGATTCGAAGACGCGATCCTGGTCGTCGGCCAGCAGGACCGTCCCGTCGTTCCCGTCGACGATCGACGTGTAGCTGTCGTCGATGGGATTCCTGAACTCTCCACCGCGTTCTTCGACCGAGACGACGGTCATGATCGCGTTGGACGTTTCCTCGATGGGACTGAGAAACGCCATCACGTATTCGTCCTCGTACTCGAACGGGGTCGTGTACGCCGCCGAGACGTCGCCGACGTCGCTGTAGTCGGATACCGATCCGTCACCCTCGGCGTACAGATCGACGTCGTAGGTCGACAGGTCGGTTCCGCCCATCCCGGTGTCGATGCTCACCTCGATCGTCTCGGACTCGTAATCGACGTAGTGGATCGTCCGTACCTCCTGGGGCATCGTGTACTTCCTGCTGTTCATCCCCCCTCTGATGGAGCGGTCCGATCGCTCGGTGTAATCGATCGCATCGTCCGACGCAAGCATCTCCGCCTCCTGGGCGTGTGACGACAGCCAGTCGCCGAGTTCCTCGGATTCGATCTCCGCCGTCAGGGCCATCTCGCTGCGCGTATCCTCCCTGATCTGGTTCGATATGTCGAGGTAGGAAGCGCCCGCGACGCCGAGAGTGACGACCAGAACGATGGCGATGACGAGCGCGAACTTTCCGACGTAGCTCCGTCGTATTCGATTCGGAAGTATCCGACTGACGAGTCCGTCCCGTGATTCCGACTCGAGGTCGTCGACTGCCTCGGCGTCGGAATCGGAGGCGGTCCCCTCTCTTTCTGGCATTTTCGACAACATTTGTTCGGTTGTTGAAAGCCGTTATGGCCCCCGTGAGGCTGTATCGCACACGGCGACCCGGTTCGATCGACGGTCGACGGTGCCCGAATCGACCGTCTCGAGGCCGCGGCCGTGCGTCGCTCCTTTGCTCTGCTCGAGCCGACCGGGGTCCGGCGACCGATACTGAAACCTTCTTGGGTCATCACCGCGGCACCTCACGTATGGACGGCGACCGGCAGCCCGCTCGCGCGGGGAGGCAAGCGTGACCAGCGTCAAGGAGTTTCGGATCGAAGAGCCAGCAACCGACGACTCGCTCGGCCGGGGCACGTTCGTCTTCACCGACGATTACTCCGTGTTCGACTGGGGGAAGATGCCCGACGAGATCCCCCGAAAGGGTGCGAGCCTCTGTACGATGGGGGCGTACAACTTCGAGTTGCTCGAGGACGAGGGCGTCCCCACGCACTACCGCGGGGTCGTCGTCGACGACGAGGTCGTCCCGCTCGCGGACGCCACAGCGCCGCCGCGGGAGATGGCCATCGACCTGACGCAGGTTCCCGACCTGCCGAACGACGGCCGGGAGTACGACTACGACCGCTACCACGATGCGGCCGGCGAGAACTACCTGATCCCGCTGGAGATCGTCTTCCGCAACCGTGTTCCGATCGGCTCGAGCCTCCGCCGGCGGACCGATCCTGCCGACCACGGCCTCGGATTCGACTCGTGGCCCGACGAAGCCGTCGACCTCGAGGAGCCCATCGTCGAGTTCTCGACGAAGTACGAGGAGAGCGACCGCTACCTCGAGCGCGAGGAGGCAGACGCCATCGCCGGCGCGGCCGCCATCGAGGACCTCGAGTCGATCGCCCGCGAGGTCAACCGGCTGGTGACCGAGCGGGCCGAGTCGGCCGGCCTGGACCACCAGGACGGCAAGATCGAGTGTCTCTACTACGGGGGCGAGATCCGCGTGGCCGACGTCGTCGGCACCTTCGACGAGAACCGCTTCAGCTACGAGGGCACGCAGCTCTCGAAGGAGGTGCTGCGCCAGTACCACAAGCGCACCCAGCCCGAGTGGGTCCAGGCCGTCGAACAGGCGAAAGCCGAGGCGAAACGGGAGGGGATCGCCGACTGGAAGTCGCTGTGCGACCGCCAGCCCGATCCCCTCGAGGAGTCGGTCCTCGAGACGGCCCGGGACATGTACTGTGCCGGCACCAACGCCTACACCGGCCGGGAGTGGTTCGACGCGCCGCCGCTCTCGAGCGCGATCGGTGCCGTCCAGCGGCTGTAACGTCTGTCGTTGCTCCTGCACTGCCACCGTTCTCCACGAACCAAGATACCCATACACACGCTGGATGGGGGCGTTACCGTTGCCCCTCTCGACTGAAAAAGTAACCCTCATATGCAGGTGCTTGTGATATACGGTCGAGACATGTCCCTCGCCAGCGTCGCTCTAGCAAGTATCGTGCCGACCGACCTAACGGGTGCCATCGCCGTCGTCGCCTGCGCCTTCCTGGTGCTGTTCGTCGCGTTCGTCGTCTTCCTGGCGCTCGCGCCCGTCGTCTCCGAGACGTGGACCGAACGACTCCACGCGACCCCCGGTGGCTCGGCCCTCGAGGCGGAGGCCAACGAGGCCGACTGAACGCGACCCGACCGCCGTCGCCGATTTTCCGGCTGCTCTCCGGTTCTCGAAGAGCCGCGGGACCGTCCCGAGCGTCGCCGCTTGCAGTCGTCGGCACCAGCGAGAGGCCCGTGCCGGCCGTCGTACCGTCCGGGTGAGTCACAGTGGACCAGTCCGAGTTTCACGACCGCGTGACTCGATCGGGTCCGGTCGACGACGCCGAACCGATCACCGAAGCGACCCTCGAGGCCCTCGGCGAGGCGCTCTCTGCGGGCCAGGCCGAGGCCGTCGCGACGCACCTGCCGTCGACGTACGCGGACGCCCTCTCGCCGGACGAGGATGCGGAGTCCGAGTCACTCTCGCGCGAGGAGTTCCTCGAGCGCGTCGACGGTCGCCTCGAAGCGGAAGGCGCAGACGACGAGGAGATCCAGTCGCAGGCGGAAGCCGTCGCCGAGGTCCTCCAGGAGTCGATCCCGCGGTCGGAACAGCGGGGGCTGCGCTCGCAGTGCCCGACGACCTCGAGACGCTGTTTACCTGATCGCAGTAGTGAGGTGTGGTCGTCCTGTGCCGTCGGACACCGGTCGAGCCGGCGATCCGGGGCCGGTCGTCGCATGTAGCTGATCGGCTCGAGCCCAGGAGATTACGTTGATCGGCGTGTCATAGAATCGGTTTCACCGATCGGTAGAGCTGTATATTGATCGGAGTGTTCGTTGGAGGACTCGGTAAACCGAAGCGTCATGCTACCGTGGACACGGGGAGTGGCCACGCCGCTCACGGCTCACTCCGTTCGCCGTTCGCTGTTCCGAGGTGCTCACGTTCGTTCGCACCTCGCTCTCCCCAGCCGATTTCTGCTCACGGCGGCAACGCCGCCGTCTGCTCGCGGGCCACTGGCCCGCTCGCACGGTATGCGGGACCAGCGGTCCCGCACTATTCGCATGGTTCGCGGAACCGTCGGTTCCGCGCTAACGCTCCCTCCGGTCGCTCATCCACTGTCAGAGCACGCTCTGACAAGCCTTCGTTCGCATCGTGTCGCGCGGCTGCGCCGCGCGATCAGTTCGCGGGACCTGGCGGTCCCGCGCAGCTCACGAAGACCTCGCACGGTGTCGGTCGAGCGCCCTCCCGTTCGGGCGGCCGCTCGACAGCGCGCGCCACCGCACACGGTTGGCCAGGTACGAACCGGTAACTGCATCGCCTGTACGTATCGTTCGATAGATGATCCTTTCGTATCGGCTCAACGGCGACTCCTTGCAGATGAGTGCCCAACCCCGATACGGAACACCGCCGAACCGTCGGCCATGCAGGAGAACGAATTCTACGGACTCGTCCAGCAGGCCGGCCACCTCGACACGATGGATCGCACGCAGGTCGTCACCGAGGCCGTCCTCGAGACGCTCGGGGAGACGCTGACCGGTGGCGAGGCCGAGGACGTCGCGACACAGTTGCCCACCGATCTCGCGGGCATCGTCCAGGACGCCGACCACGACGGGGCCGGCTACGATCGCGAGGCGTTCGTCGACCGCGTCGCCGAGCACCTGCAGGGGACCGACGCCGAACCCGACGACGCCGAGCGGTACGCCGACGCGGTGACGGACGCCGTCGCCGCCGCGCTGACGGATGGCGAACTCGAGAACCTCAAATCCCAGCTCTCGGGCGATCTCCAGCCGCTGTTCGAGGACGTGACGGTCGATCGCGAAAACGTCTAGCGGCGACGGGCGACCCGGTCAGCGTGACGATCGCGGGGCCACGTCGGGGACACGGCGTCGACCGATCCGACGCCTGCAGGGAGGTCTCTGGGGTGGTCGATACCGCCGCAACAGGTTCGTTCAAGTGGCTCTCGTTCGTTCGTTCGGCACATGACTGAGACGACGGACGACGCGACTCCACGGTGTCGACACTGCGACGAGTCTGTCGCCGACGAACCGAACCGCCGCGTCGTCACTTCGGTCGAAGACGGGACGGCAGTGTACTACCACTTCTGTGACGACGACTGTCTCGAGGCCTGGGAGTCCTGATCGCTCGAACGAAGCGGGCCGTTCGCCTGGGTCACCCGGTCGGTACGCGAAACGTGCACGGCCGACCGGGCGTGCCCTCGAGACGGATCAGCGGCAGTCCTCGAGCGAGACGGCGTCCGACTCGCCCATCGAGAGCCACTCCTCGTCCCGTGTGAGATCGGCGATGACGAGCTGTCGCCGCCCGTCGATTTCGTCGATGGCTGCGACTACTTCGCGGTCGTCCGCGGAACGGTGAACCGATCCCACGTCGGGTGTCATACTCTCACGTTCGAACCAACCAGTTATGAATGTTCCGAACTCGAGACTAACAGGAAACGATCGGACACCAATCCAATTGCTAGTGTTCGTTTCGAACTCTGTGGTGGGTGTGTGGTAGACGAAAGTTTGATTTTGTGAAAAACTTTCCGTGTTACGTGATCGCATCGCCGTCTCCGACGGACGGGTATCCAGTGTGGATTTCTCGGTCGAATGCGGAGATTCTCGACACTCTGTCGGTCGATACCAGCGCGTATGAGCTGTGAAACGACGAAAAACGGCTACTGATCCTCTGCGACTGCTGTGCCGATGCCGTCGACGGGCCGGTCCGGCGTCAGATCGTCGACGTCCTCGGGGAGCCCGAGCTGGTACTGGTTGCCGTTCTCTCGGACCGACGTCCGGCCGCGGTGGACGGAGACGTCGCCGTTGAGGTGCAGGCGGACCGCCTCGAGCAGGGCGTCGGCCTCCAGCGGCTGGCCGCGACGTTTCATCTCCTCTACGTCGGCGTCGTCGGGGACGTCGAACGCCCGCTGGGTGATGATCGGCCCCTGGTCGAGGTCGGTCGTCACGTAGTGGGCGGTGACCCCGGCGATGCGGACGCCCTCGTCTAAGGCCTGGCGGTAGGCCTCTGCGCCGGGGAACGCGGGCAGCAACGAGGGGTGGACGTTGATGATCCGGTCCTCGTAGCGGAAGACGACGTTGGGGCTGAGGATCCGCATGTAGCGAGCCAGCACGATGAGGTCGACGTCGTACTCCGCGAGGAGGTCGAGCAGTTCGTCCTCGTTCTGCTGGCCCTTCTCGTCGCCGATGTCGTGGAACGGCACGCCGTAGTGTTCGGCCAGCGGCTGGAGGTCGTCGTGGTTGCCGATCACGACGCCGATGTCCGCGCCGAGTTCGTCGTTGGCCCAGGCCTCGAACAGCGCCTCGAGGCAGTGGCTCTCCTTCGTGACGAGGACGGCGATCTGCTGGGTCTCCCGGTCGGCGGGGAACCGGACCTGGACGTCGAGGTCGAGGTCGTCGCCCAGTTCGTGGAGGTCCTCGCGGAGCGTCTCCTCGGTGCAGACCATCTCCGAGGTGTCGACCGCGAGGTACATCCGGAAGACGCCGTCTCGGACCGCCTGATCGAGGTCTTCGATGTTGATTCCGCGCTCGAACAGGAGGCTGGTCACGCGAGCGACCAGTCCGGTGTCGTCCTCTCCGATCACCGTAATTTCGGTCACGTCGGTCGTCATCGGGGCCACCTCCGCTCGAGCGTACGTCGGTACATCAGTACGACCCTCAGATCACGGGCGGTGAAAAGTCCTGCTTTCCGCGAATCCGTCTGTGTACGAACCGACACCAACAACTAGACACTATCTGGTAACAAATATTGATAACTTGTACACCAAAGTTATTAAGTCTGCAGGGTCGCCTGTAACCGTGTATGCACACTCCGTTCGATCACGAGGTCGCCATCGTCGGTGCTGGCCCGGCAGGAATCGGCGTCGCCGTGGCGCTCGAGCGCCTCGAGGTCGACTACGTCGTCCTCGAGCGCGACTGTATCGGGGCGTCGTTCCGCGCGTGGCCGGCCGAGATGCGACTGTTGACGCCGTCGTTCCCGGCGAACGCCTTCGGCGTTCGCGACCTGAACGCGATCACGCCCGACACCGCGCCCGCGCTCGCCCTCGATTGCGAACACCCGACCGGCGAGGAGTACGCCGACTACCTCGAGGCCGTCGCCGAGTTCCACGAGGTCCCCGTTCGGACCGGCGTCGACGTCGAGCGCGTCGTTCCCGGGGACGATCGCGACGCAGCCGGGGGTTCGTCGGGGTTCACCCTCGAGACGAACGACGGTTCGATCCGTGCCCGGTTCGTCGTCTGGGCGGCCGGCGAATACCAGTACCCCGCCACGGGCGCGATCGCTGGCGCGGAACGCGCCGTCCACGTCTCGACGATCGATTCCTGGAGCGACCACGCTCGGCGAGTCGCCGCCAATGCGTCGATCGATGCGTTCGACGGCGCTGGGGCGGACGCCGTCCTCGACCCGGCTCCCGAGACGGCGGCCGACGGCGGGGACGCCTTTTCGGCGACGGACGAAGCGTCGGCGTTCCACGGGCTCAACCGGGAAGAACCGGCGGCGAACGTCGAGCAGTCGGCGGACGAGCCGGTGGGCGACGACGTGATCGTCGTCGGGGGTGCCGAGAGCGGAATCGACGCCGCGCTCGGACTGGCCGAAGCCGGACTCTCCGTGACGGTACTCGACGAGGAAGGCACCTGGCAGTACCGCAGCCCCGACCCCAGCGAGGTGCTCTCGCCGCGGACGACCGAACGGCTCGAGGCCGCCCTCGCGGCCGAGTATCCGATCGACCTCGTCGCCGGGATCCGCGTCGATCGTATCGAACGGCTTCAATCTCGAGCGGCCGTCGCCCGGGACTCGGACGACGAGAGCGGTGCGGGCGAAGCAGTCGACGCCGAGTACGTCGTCGTGACGAACGACGGCGACGAGATTCGATCGCGAACGCCGCCGGTCCTCGCGACGGGCTTCGAGGGGAGTCTGACGGCGGTCGACGACCTGTTCGACGTCGACGACGACGGCCCCTCGCTCACCGATCGCGACGAATCGGCGACGACGCCCGGCCTCTTCCTGGCCGGCCCGGCCGTGACTCACGACGGACAGCAGTTCTGCTTCATCTACAAGTTCCGCCAGCGCTTCGCCGTCGTCGCCGAGACCATCGGCGACCGACTCGGGGTCGATACCGACCCGCTCGAGGAGTACCGGGAGAAGGAGATGGTCCTCGAGGACCTCGACTGCTGCGAACCGGACTACTGCGACTGCTGATGTCGCAGCATCGGTCGGGTTCGTTCCCGGGAGCGCATCACTCGTTCGCGGAACGAGCGGCGATCTCGTCACCGTTCGTCGAGGTGGTGGGACCGTCGAGGAACTCCCCGCGGAGGCGTTCGTACGGACGATGACGGCGAGGTTCGTGCGCTCGTCCCCGTCGATCAGTCGGTCGATCGCGTCGCTGGCCGTCGGTGACGTTCGTCCTGACTGCGGTTCGGAAGTGCGTGGAGGGGGCCACCCCTAGCGCAGCTCCTCGCGCGACACGAACCCGTCGCCCCACGCCTTGATCCACTGGTCGCGCGCCGTGGCGTTCGAAATCGAACAGTAGATCGTACAGGCGTCGGGCCGATGGTCGTGGCGCTCGAGGTACGCCTCGTAACAGGGCGAGACGTCCGGCAGCGGTGGCTCACCGTCGGCATCGCGTTCCCGCGGTTCGCCGTGGGTGTCGCTCACGTCGTCGGTCACCTCAGTCGGCGAGCCCGATTTCCTCCTGGTCGTCGGGTGCGTCGACCGGTCCGTCAGCGCCCGTCTCGTCCTGCTCGCCGGCCGTCGGTTCGTCGCTTCCGGGTGGGTCGAACGTCGGGAATCGGTCCTCGTAGGTCGACCAGTCGTCCTCGAGTTCGTCGTCGGTCACCAGACAGTCGGCGAGGTCGGCCCGCAGCGACTCGTGGTCCATCTCGACGCCGATCAGCACGAGTCGGATACTGCGGTCGCCCCAGCGATCGTGCCAGACGTCCTCGAGTTCCGGGTTCTCCGCGAGCGCCCGTTCGCGCTCCTCGGGCGGGGCGGCGTCGAGCCACGTCCCGCCCGGACCGACCCGGACGGACTGCCCTGCGACGTTGAACGTGAGTGCCTCGCCCTCGCGGCTCGCGATCCAGAAGTGGCCCTTCGAGCGGACGACCTCGTCGGGGAACTCGTCGAAGCGGTCCGCGAGGCGCTCGGGGTGGAACGGCCGCCGGGCCTCGAAGACGAACGAGGTGACGCCGTGTTCCTCCTCGGCGGACTGGTGGGGCTCTTCGAGCTCCTGGATCCAGCCGGCCGACTGGCTCGCTTCGTCGAAGTCGAACCGGTCGGTCTCGACGACCTCGTCGGGGTCGACCCGGCCGTGTTCGGTTCGAACGATGTCCGCCCGAGGCTGGAGCACCTCGAGGGTCGCCTCGATCTCCTCGAGCGTGTCCTCGTCGACCAGGTCGCACTTGTTCAGGACGAGGACGTCACAGAACTCGACCTGTTCGACCAGCAGGTCGCCGAGGTGCTTTTTCGTGCCGTCGTCGTCGAGAATTTCGTCGGATTCCATCGCCGCGTCGAACTGGTGGGCGTCGACGACGGTGACGGTCGTATCGAGGTGACAGCCCTCGAGCGGTTCGATACCGGTCTCCTCGTAGAACTCCGTGGGATCGAGGTCGGACTGATCGAAGCCAAGCGTCAGGGTCTGTGCGACCGGCAGCGGTTCGGCGACGCCGGTGGACTCGACGACGACGGCGTCGAACTCTCGCTCGGAGGCGGTGAGTTCGCCGATCGCGTCGAGCAAGTCACCCCGCAACTCACAGCAGATACAGCCGTTCGAGAGCTCGATCAGTTCCTCGTCAGCGTCGGCGATGTCGGAGGACTCCGCGACGCGGTCGGCGTCGACGTTGACCTCACCCATGTCGTTGACGAGTACGGCGAGATCGCGGTCGGTCGTGCGCAACACGTGGTTCAGCAGGGTGGTCTTGCCGGTACCAAGCGTTCCGGACAGCACCGTCACGGGGATCGAGTCGTCGGACATTCGGTTAACAACACACGGGACATAGTAATAGAGGTTATTATCTAAGTCGGAGAAGTTATTAACAGCGCGGCTCGATATCCCGTGACGATGGTTCGAGCCTCGACCCGGTACCGAACACCGTCCGGTGATCGTCGTATCGCGTTCGAACGCCGCGGCCCAGACGCAGAGGACGGCCGCTGAATGCCCGATCGCAACCGCGTCGTTCTGATCGGGAAGGAGAGCGTCGGCAAGTCGGCGCTCGCGGCCGGCCTCACCGGAACCGCGCCCACCGACGAGAACGTCGGCGGTTCGACCGTCTCGAGCGAGGTCTACCGGGACGACGACCTCGAGGTAGTCGACACGCCCGGTATCACACTCGAGGTCGACACGGAGACGACCCGCGAGGCGCTGTCTGCACTCGAGGTGACCGACGAGGTCGTGCTGGTCGTGCCGGCGACTGATATCGACCGCGACCTCGCGGATCTGCTCCCGCTTGTCCAGGGTCGGACCGGCGCGGTGGTCGTCACCTACTGGGACAAGGTCGAGGAGACGTCCCACGCTCACGAGGCGCTGGCCGCCCTCGAGGCGGATCTCGGCGTCCCCGTGGTACCGGTCGACGCGCGAACCCTGACGCCCGTCGCGGCCGACGGCGGGACGCCCACGTCCGGCGGCGGATCGGCCGCTCCCGCGGACCCATCCGCCGGCGGCCAGTCCCTCCCCGTCGACGCCCGTGCCGTCCGGGACGCCATCGGCGAGAGCGGCGAATTCCCGGGCGGAACGGCGACGCGGGTCGGCTGGGAGATCGAGCCTCCGGAGACGATCCTCGAACGCCCCTACGCCGGCCCGCTCGTGAGCGCGCTCGTGTTGCACGCGCCCGCCATCGTCGCCGTCTGGTTCGCGAACGCGGTCGCGGGCGAACTCGATCCGCTCGTCGGGGCGGCGCTCGAGCCGGCAGTCTCGTGGGCCGCGGGCCTGCCGGGGCCGCTGGCGGCCGTTCTCGGGGGCGACTACGGCCTGCTCGCGATGGGGCCGTTCCTGTTCGTCTGGGCGCTGCCGACGATGCTCGTCTTCGCCGCGTTCATGGGCGCGTACAAGGCGAGCGGCCTCGTGACGCGGGTAACGACCGCACTCCACCCCCTGATGCGACGCGTCGGCCTCACCGGTCGGGACCTCGTCCGGGTCGTGATGGGCTTTGGCTGTAACGTCCCCGCAGTGACGAGCACCCGTAGCTGCTCGGACTGCACCCGGTGTACGACCATCTCGGCCATCTCCTTCGGAGCGGCCTGCTCGTACCAGTTCCCCGCGACGCTCGCGGTTTTCGCCGCCGTCGGGATGCCGTGGCTCGTCGGCCCCTACATCGCCGTCCTGGTCGCCTCGACGCTCGTCTACGTCCGCCTGATCGCCCCGCCCGAGGCCCGCACCGCCACGCTCGCCGTCGATCGCCGCACGTTCCTCGAGTGGCCTCGTCCCCGCGCGGTCTGGCGAGAGGCGCGGGGATCGCTCGAGAGCTTCCTCACGACCGCTCTACCGGTCTTCGCGGGCATCTGCGTCGTCGGCGCACTGCTCGAGTACGTCGGCGCGCTCGAGCGCCTGGGCGGCGTCCTCGAGCCGACGATGGCCGTCTTCTCGTTGCCGGCCGAGGCCGCCCTCCCGGTCGTCCTGGCGTCGATTCGCAAGGACGGGATCGCCCTGCTGACTGCCGACTCGGCGGGGATCGACGCGCTCTCGCCGCTCGAAGTACTGGTCGCCGTCTACCTCGCGGGCGTACTCCTGCCGTGTCTCGTCACGGCTATCACGGTCGCTCGCGAGGTCTCCTGGCGGTTCGTCGTCCAGATGCTCGCGCGGCAGGCCCTGGCTGCGATCGGTTTCGCCCTCGGACTCGCGTGGGTCGGCAGTGCGCTGTTTTGACCGCGAGACCGTGCCGCGTTCGTTCTCCTGCTTCCAGCCATCGTCGAGGAACAACTATTAATCCGGTCCGTCGGTTGACAGTCGGTATGGGGATCGATGGAGAGGGATCGACCGACGACGGCGACGATTCGCCACTCGAGGAGTTCGTGGCCCTGCTGATCACGAGCGTGACGCTGCTAACCGCGTTCGGGCTGATGGCCGCCGGCTACTCCTACTTCTGGGTCGTCTTTATCGTCGGCTTCGCCTGCGTGTTGCCGGTAGCGCTCACCGGGATCGAACTCTACCAGGACCGCACGGGAGGGGAGCGAACCCGGAACCGCGAGCCGAGCGACGCCGAGGAGGCGCTCGAGGAACTTCGAGCGCGGTACGCCCGCGGCGAACTCTCGGACGCGGAGTTCGAACGCCGCCTCGAGCGCCTGCTCGAGACCGAATCGCTGACCGACGCGCGGACGTACGTCGACCGTCGGTCTGACCCTTCGCCGGACGAGGAGCGCCAGTCGCCGGACCGGACGACCGGGGATCGCGAGCGGGAACTCGACCGACGATAACCCGTCGGCGCGAATCGGCCGGTTGCGACGAATCCGCGGTCCAATCGCCTTTTCAGTACGTGGCCTCTACGGGGGTGTATGACTGATACCCAGGACACCCCGGATCGGGTGCCGACGCCCTGTCCCTCGTGCTCGCCCGAGCTCGAGACGGTCCACGAGGTACTGACCGTCTCCGAGGGCGGTGGCACGTTCACCGTCCGCTGTAGCGACTGTGGCCAGGTCCACAAGGTCACGCCCGAACGCACGCGCGAAGTCACCCTCGACGTCGTCGTCTCCCAGGAGGGCGAGTCCTTTACTGCGAACGTCACCACGCCCGAAGACGAGACCGTCGAGGTCGGCGACGAGTTCATCCTCGAGACCGAGGAGGTGCTCTCGACGGTTCGGGTCACGAGCGTCGAACTCGAGGGCCACCGCCGCGTGGAGGAAGCCCCGGCCGACGAGATCGAGACCGTCTGGACCCGCGAGGTCGATAACGTCGCGGTCAACGTCACCGTCCACCCACAGGACGGCCGGCGCGACGACAGCCGCTCGATCACGGTCTACGTCCCCGGCGACTACGAGTTCGAGGTCGGCGCGGTCGAGGAGTTCGGCGACGACGAGATCGAGATCGACGCCTTCGTCGTCCGCGACGACGCGACGGGCTACGAGCGCGACCGCTACGAGATGGAGGGCGACACCGTCCTCGCGAAGGACGCCAAACGCGTCTACGCCTACGACCAGACCACCAGCGCCTGGTCCGCCTGGTAGTCGGTTCGAACGGTAGTGCTGTCCTCGAACGCTTTTTCGCGACTACCACCACGAAAGCCCCTGAGCCGCTCGAGTCGTGCGCCTCGCTGTGCTCCTCGGTCGCTCGTTCCTCGCTCCCTCCGGTGCTTGCGTCGTCGTGCTTCCTCGAGCAACGGGAGAGCAAGCTCTCCCGAGCATCGCGAACGCTTCGCGTTCGCTCAACGTTCCAGCCCCTTTCATTCCCACCCAACGGTAGCCCGGCCGATCAGGCGACACGGGTGGGAATGAAAGAGGCTCAGGGGCTTTCGTGGTGCTCTCGCCGCTGCAACCGAGCGAAAAACACCTATCAGTAGCGACGAGCGCCCCACAGCCTATTGGTCCCGAGGTCGTAGCCCCGGATATGTTCGACCGGTTCGGCGGCGACCCCGACGACCTCGAGGCCGCCCGCGAGCGGATGGTCGACACCGTGTCCAGACACGTCGACGACGAGCGCGTCCTCGAGGCCCTGCGGGCGGTCCCGCGCCACGCGTTCGTCCCCGAGAACCGCCGCGGCGACGCCTACGCCGACCGCCCGCTGCCGATCGGGGACGGCCAGACGATCAGCGCGCCGCACATGGTCGCGATCATGGCCGACCACCTGGATCTCGCCCCCGGCGACGAGGTGCTCGAGGTCGGTACTGGCTGTGGCTACCACGCCGCGGTGACAGCCGAGATCGTCGCGCCAGAACACGTCTACAGCGTCGAGTACGGCGCGGATCTGGCCCGTCGAGCCCGCGAGACACTCGCCGACCTCGGTTACGGCGACGTCTCGGTCCGAATCGGGGACGGCCGGGAGGGGTGGCCCGAACACGCCCCCTACGACGCCGCCTACTTCACCTGCGCCGCGACGGAGCTTCCGGACCCGGTCGTCGAACAGGTTCGGCCCGGCGGGTGCATCCTGGCACCGATCGGTAGCGGGCACCAGACGCTCGTCGAGGCGACGAAACGCCAGGGCGGCAGCCTCGAGCGGGTGGAACACGGCGGCGTGCGATTCGTCCAGATGCGCGGCTGAGACCGGACGTGAACCCGACCTCACCCTTCGATCTGCCCCCTCCAGAGCAAGCGCGGGGTTCTTATTCGCCCGCGGGATAGCCCGACTATGGACCCCGCGGTACTGCGAGAGGACATGGTCGACGGCCTCGAGGCACCCCCGAAAGAAGTCCTCGAGAACGAGGCCGTCGCCGTCGCCATGCGCGACGTCCCACGTCACGCGTTCCTCCCCGACGACCGGACGGCCTACGCCGACCGCGAACACGAGGTGCTCGGCACGCGTGCGCTCGCCCCCACCACGGTCGCCCGACTGCTCGAGGCCCTCGCGCCGGACCCCGACGATACCGTCCTGATCGTCGGCGTCGGCGTCGGCTACACGGCCGCCGTCGTCGCCGAACTCGTCGGCGAGACCAACGTCCACGCGATCGACATCGCTCGCCCGCTGGTCTTCGAGGCCCGCGGCAACCTCGCCGAGGCCGGCTACGACGGCGTCCTCGTCGACTGCCGGGACGGCGCGGACGGCCTCCCGGAGTACGCTCCCTTCGATCGAATTCTGCTCGAGGCCGCCGCGGTCGATCCGCCGCGGGCGCTGCGCGAGCAACTGGCCGACGACGGTCGACTGGTCTACCCCCGCGGCACGCAGGTGCAGGAACTCGAGGCCGTGACGGCGGACGACGAGCGCGAGACGTTCGGTGCCGTGACCTTCGACCCCCTGCTCGTCGACGGTGAACAGTCGGGGACGGTCGAACGCAACCGGACGAACCGCGAGGACCGCGAGTTCGCCCGGCGACGGGCACAGTCCCGACGGGGCTGGGAGCAGGACTGGATCGAGTGGGACGACGCCGTCGGCCGCCACTCGGGTTGAACCACGCGCCGCTATCGGTTCTCGATCGGCAGCGGCGCGGAACGAAGCCTCTCGGGGGAGTTGGGTCCGCGAAAGGGGGTGGGGGATTGGGGGGTGGCGACAGTCTACCGCGGATCGCCATCGTACCCTATGCCGTGACGGGGGTTAAAAATAATCTCTAGGTGTTTAGTGTCTTTCTCGAGAACGTACTAATCAGTTAGCACTCGTCGAACACCAGATCGACGAGTTTCCGTTCGGCGGCCCGGAGGTGGTAGTGATACGTCGGCGGCGAGACGTCGAGCGCCTCCGAGAGGTCTTCGCCGGTGCTCTCGCGGGGCCACTCGAAGAACCCGCTGTAGTGGGCGGCCTGCAGCGCCTCGAGCTGTCGTTCGGTGAGTTCCTCCTCGAGATAGGTATCCAACTGCCCAGCCGATAGCGTGCTGGTCGTCTCCCGCCGGGCTACCAGGTCGGTGTCCGGGTACTCCTCGCGGATGGATTCGACGAGCGAGCGGGCGTCGGTCGCCTGTGGCACCTCGAGGACGAGGGTCGTCTCGCCGCCGTCGCTGGTCGCCGATCGTAACTGGACGTCGTGGGTCCGCAACGCGTCGAGCAACGGCAGGGCAGTGATCGTCAGTTCGAACAGGCGCTCGTCCTCGCCTTCCGAGAGTACCGTCGCGGACTGGATCGCCGCACGGTCGTCGGCGACCGCTTCGAGATCCGTCTCGAGGGGTGCGCTGACGAACGCGACGGTCTCCTCCGGCCGGTCGAGGACGCCGTCGACGGTTACCGGCCCGTCGATCCGTTCGCCGAGCCAGTTGAACACCAGCCGCTCGTCCCGACAGACGAGTTCCAGTTCGAGGCGGCTGTCGCTGAGCATCGATCGCGTCCGTTCGACCGATCGGATCGCGTGACCGATCGTCTCGCCGAGTTCGGCGAACACTTCGCGTTCGCCGTCGCCGATCGCGTCGACGGTGTCGACGTGGACGAGCAAGACGCCGTACTGGCGGTCGGCGGTCGACAGCGGCACCCCCACTACGGCCTGGTAACCGTAGGTCAACGCCTCGGTCCGTCGTCGATCCCAGCCGTCGGCCTCGAGGACGTTCTCGACGACCTGGACCGACCCCTGGGAGCGGGCTCGCTCGATCACGCCCGCCTCCGGCGGCCGGTCGTCGTCCCGGATCCGATCGACGTAGGTCGCGTCCACGCCGGCCCACACCCGGGGCTCGAGCGGCTCGGTCGTCGCCTCGGCGATCCACGCCAGCCGGTACCGATCGGTGTCGGCGAGGCGCTCACAGACCGTCGTCTCGATCTCCGCCCGGGTCGAGGCCTGCGTGATGCCGTGGTTGATCTCGCGGACGACCGCGTTGATGTGATTGAGTCGGGTCAGTTCCTCGTTTTTCCGCGTCAACGTCCGGTCGTGTTCCCGGAGCAGTTGCTCGCGTTCGGCCCGGTCGAGCGCGGCCTCCGTGTTCGCCGCGAGCACGTGAAACAGCTCCGTCATGGTCTCGTCGAACCCGTCGGCATCGGCGGCACCGGCGACGACGATTCCGTGGGCACCTAGCGGAACGAGCGCCTCGCTCGGACCCATCGTCCGTGCGCCCGTGATCCCGGTTCCGTCGTCGATCGTGGCGCTCTCACCCGCGGAGAAGACGTCCCAGATCGGTCCCTCGCCGCGCTCGATCGTCCCATCCGGATCGACGGGATCGTGAGCCGTCGACGCGACGTGTTCCAGGACGCCCGCCTCCGGATCGAACGCGTACGCCACGACGAACGACGCCTCGAGGATCTCGCCGGCCGTCTCGACCGCCCGCCGGTAGATCTCGCTTTTGGTCTCGGCCCGCATCAGCCCACGCGTCGCCTCGTGTAACGTCGCGACGGTTCGTTCGTAGCGTCGCTCGCTCTCGCGGAGTTCGATCTTCGTCCGGTACTGGGCGACGGCGTTCGTGATCTGGTTCGCCAGCAGCGTGTACTGCTCGCTGCCGGGCGTCTTCTGGAGGTAGCCCGTCACTCCCGCCGCGATCGCCTCGCTCGCAACCTCCTCGGACCCCCGTCCCGTAAACAGGATGAACGGGAGTTCCGGGTCGCGCTCGCGAACCCGCTCGAGCAGCTCCAGCCCCGACATCTCGGGCATCTCGTAATCGCTGACGATGCACTCGATCGGCCGCCGCTCGAGCACCTCGAGGGCTTCTGCTCCACTCGTCGCCGCCTCGGCGACGACGTCGTCGCGTTCGCGCTCGAGCATCTCCGCCACGAGTTCGGCGAATCCGGTTTCGTTGTCGACCACGAGAACTGAAATCGACTGTGACATGGATTAGCTGCCCGGATCAGTTGCTTGGCAATGAGAGACGAGTACTAAATAATTAGCGTTGATCGCGTTAGCCGATCGGTCGGCGTCGACCGAATTTCGGCACCGGCTCACTCATGGAATCTCGCCAGTGAATTCGTAATCGCGAGCCCAGTTTATCGAATGGTGATCGATTTCCCCGTCGAATCGTAGCTCCATCTTTTGTTCCGTCGCGTCCGCAGCATCGATCCAGTAGAAGGTCTCCGTCGCTGGATCACGAACGAAAAACGCATCGATCGTTCCTTGATACGTTTGCTCGTAGTACGAGCCGTTTCGCGTCGTCTGCGAGTGAGTATTGAATCGGATTGTCTCCGCTTTGTTCGGCCATGCCGTCTTACATTGGATGCGATAGAGCGTTCCGTCGTCGACCACGAGGTCGTACTTGTCGTTGTCACCAAAGGGGACCGACACGGTGTACCCGGCCTCGACGAGCGTTGCGATCGCCTTCGCTTCGGTCTCGTCACCGATCGCTTTCGAATTTTGCATGGCCGCGTTACCCCGGTAATTATGTAAAAACGTCGGGACCAACCGGCCAGTCTCGCTCGAGAGCAAGCCGGTAGTTCAACACGAAACGTAGTCCAGTCTTCGGTCCCGTGATACGGCTTCGATGCTGTTTATCCAGTAAGGGTCGAGGAAAGCGCCTGAGGCGGGATTTGAACCACCTGAACGTCGCTCACTTCGTTCGCTCGTTCCGTAATTCAAATCCCTTCGTTAGCGTTTCGTCGGCGTCGTCGTTCGCTCGTCGCTACGCTTCTCGCTCACGAATTGACGTCGACAGAAAGCGCCCGAGGCGGGATTTGAACCCGCGTCACAACCGTGACAGGGTTGTATGATGGGCCACTACACCACCCGGGCTCGCAACTCGTCATTTCCCGGTGAGAGTATTAAGGGTTTTGTTCCACACTCATCGGAATTGTTTGGTATTCCTCATCAATAGGACCAATTACTGCTACGATATCGACCGAGACTAATCTAAATCCTGTCAATAGCCGTCTCTGGTCATGTGGGTTGTAGCGATCGTGGGAGAACGATGCCTTCACTTGCGGGCTGAGAGTCGGAGAAAGCGCCCGAGGCGGGATTTGAACCCGCGTCACAACCGTGACAGGGTTGTATGATGGGCCACTACACCACCCGGGCTTGCAACTCATCGTTTCCCGGTGAGAGTATTAAGGCTTTCCAATCGACTACCGTGTGGTACGGTGAATCTCGGCACGACGGGCGACTCGAACGGTTCCTCCTTCCTCACCCGAAACTGTCGATACAGCTCTCGAGTGGTCGTCTCGCTCGCCTCACGTGCCAGCGGCTCCTGCGAACAGTGACAGAAAGTGACAGGTCCCGCAAGGAATTTAACCGATAGTCGGATACTCACACACGTGATCGGCTCACCCGGTCAGGTCCGCCCGGCCGGTTAGCCACGCTTCTCGAGGTCAGTTAGAAACGCTTAACTGCGTGCCCGCGATAGCTATCTGTAGTATCTCGTGACAGCCACTTCTCTCCCGATAGCCCACACGCACACCCCAACCGACACATGGTAGACGTAAGCAAACACGAACTCGTTCCGGAGCACACCCTGCTCGAGGAAGACGAACTCGAGGAGGTGCTCGCGGAGTACGACATCGACCGCACAGACTTGCCGAAGATCAAACGTACCGATCCCGCGTTGCCGGACGAGGCGGAGGTCGGCGACGTGGTGAAGATCGTTCGAGACTCGCGAACGACCGACGAGGCGATCGTATACCGACTCGTGGTGGAATAAATGGCAATGGAACTCGACCGAGACGAACGACGGGAAATTTCGCGCGAATACTTCTCGAGGGAACGGCTCGCCGAACACCACTACCGCTCCTTTAACGCCTTCCTCAACCGGGGGATGCAGGAGGTCGTCGACGAGAAGGAGACGATCGACACGGACATCGGCGACAAGGAAGGCGAAGAACCCGTACACGTCGAACTGGGCGACGTGCGCGTCGTGACGCCGCGGGTCCGCGAGGCCGACGGCTCCGAGGAACTGCTCTACCCGCAGGAGGCCCGCCTCCGGAACATTACCTACTCAGCGCCGGTGTTCATGGAGATGAGCATCGTCAAGGGCGAGGAGGGCGACGAGCGGGTCGTCGACTCGACGGAAACGAAGATCGGTCGGATGCCGATCATGGTGGGATCGGAGAAGTGTAACATCGCGGGCTTCTCCGACGAGGAACTCATCGAGATCGGCGAGGACCCCGCCGACCCCGGCGGCTACTTCATCGTCAACGGCTCCGAGCGGGTGCTGATGACCAGTGAGGACCTCGCGCCCAACAAGATCCTCGCCGAGTACGACACCAAGTACGGCGACGAGATCCAGGTCGCCAAGACCTTCTCGCAGCGCCGTGGCTACCGGGCCTTGGTGCTCTGTGAACGGACCCGCGACGGTCTGCTCGAGGTGTCGTTCCCCTCCGTCTCCGGATCGATCAACTTCGTGACGCTCGTGCGTGCACTGGGCTTGGAGAGCGACGAGGAGATCGTCCACAAGGTCTCGAACGATCCCGAGGTCGTCAAGTACATGCTCGAGAACTTAGAGGAGGCAGAGGTCCAGACCGAGGAAGAGGCCATCGAGGCCCTCGGGAAGCGCGTCGCCTCCGGCCAGGGCAAGAACTACCAGCTCAAGCGTGCGAACTACGTGATCGACCGGTACCTCCTGCCGCACCTCCACGAGGACGGGGTTCCCGAGGAGGACGTCCGTATCAACAAGGCTCACTACCTCTGTCGGATGGCCGAGGCCTGTTTCGAACTCGCGCTGGGGCGGCGCGAGGCCGACGACAAGGACCACTACGCCAACAAGCGCCTCAAGGTGTCGGGCGACCTGATGAAGGACCTGTTCCGGACCGCGCTGAACAAGCTCGCGCGGGACGTCAAGTACCAGCTCGAGCGCGCCAACATGCGGAATCGTAACCTCTCGGTCTCGACGGTCGTCCGGTCGGACGTCCTGACCGAGCGCTTAGAGCACCCGATCGCGACGGGCAACTGGGTGGGCGGCCGCTCGGGCGTCTCCCAACTCGTGGACCGGACCGACTTCATGGGCGTGCTTTCGCACCTCCGTCGTCTCCGCAGTCCGCTCTCGCGCAGCCAGCCCCACTTCGAGGCGCGGGACCTCCACGCGACCCAGTGGGGGCGCATCTGTCCCTCCGAGACGCCGGAGGGACCCAACTGTGGGCTGGTGAAGAACTTCGCGCAGGCGATGGAACTCTCCCAGAACATCGAGGACGAACAGGCACTCAAACGCGAACTGGCATCGATGGGCGTCGAGGGCATTCCGGGCCTCGAGGGCATCGAGCGATCGACTCCAGCGGACGACTAATCCATGAGCAGCCAACAGCGAGACGCCAAAGTATACGTCAACGGGTCGCTGGTCGGGACCCACCCCGACCCGCACGAACTGGCCGAACAGATCCGGGAAGCGCGACGAATCGGCGACGTGAGCGAGATGGTCAACGTCTCGGTCAAAGAGCGCACCCGCGAAGTGATCATCAACGCCGACGCCGGCCGCGCCCGGCGGCCGCTCCTGGTCGTCGAGGACGGCGAGCCGCGCATCTCCAACGAGGAGATCGAGGCGCTCAAAAACGGCGACCTCGAGTTCGAGGACCTCGTCGACCACGGCTACGTCGAGTTCATCGACGCCGAAGAGGAGGAGGACATCCTCGTGGCCGTCGACGAGGAGGACCTCACCGAGGACCACACGCACCTCGAGATCGACCCGTCGCTGATCTTCGGGATCGGTGCGGGGATGATCCCCTACCCCGAGCACAACGCCAGCCCGCGCATTACGATGGGGGCGGGGATGATCAAGCAGTCGCTGGGGCTGCCGTCGGCCAACTATCGGATCCGGCCGGACACGCGCCAGCACCTGCTGCACTACCCGCAGCTCTCGATGGTCAAGACCCAGACGACCGAACAGATCGGCTTCGACGACCGGCCAGCCGCCCAGAACTTCGTCGTCGCCGTGATGAGCTACGAGGGGTTCAACATCGAGGACGCGCTGGTCATGAACAAGGCCAGCGTCGAGCGTGCGCTCGCCCGCTCGCACTTCTTCCGGACCTACGAGGGCGAGGAACGGCGCTACCCAGGCGGCCAGGAGGACCGCTTCGAGATTCCCTCCCAGGACGTCCGTGGTGCCCGCGGCGAGGAAGCCTACTCGCATCTCGACGAGGACGGCCTCGTCAACCCCGAGACGGAGGTCGACGAGAACAGCGTCCTGCTGGGCAAGACCTCCCCGCCGCGATTCCTCGAGGAACCCGACGACATGGGCGGCCTCTCGCCCCAGAAGCGCCGGGAAACGTCGGTCACGATGCGCTCCGGTGAGAGCGGGGTCGTCGACACCGTCACGCTGATGGAGGGGGAGGACGGCTCGAAACTCTCGAAAGTGAGCGTTCGGGACGAGCGCATCCCCGAACTCGGGGACAAGTTCGCCAGCCGCCACGGGCAGAAGGGCGTCGTCGGCCACCTGGCTCCCCAGGAGGACATGCCATTCACCGAGGACGGCGTCGTGCCGGACCTCGTGCTCAATCCCCACGCCCTGCCTTCCCGGATGACCGTCGGGCACATCCTCGAGATGATCGGCGGCAAACTCGGCTCGCTCGAGGGCCGGCGCGTCGACGGCACGCCGTTCCTCGGCGAGGACGAGTCCGCGCTGCGCGAGGGCCTCGAGGAGGCCGGCTTCGACTCGGCCGGCAAGGAGACGATGTACTCCGGCATCACCGGCGAGAAGATCGAGGCCGAGATCTTCGTGGGCGTGATCTTCTACCAGAAGCTCTACCACATGGTCTCGAACAAGCTGCACGCCCGCTCGCGTGGGCCGGTGCAGGTGCTGACTCGCCAGCCGACGGAGGGTCGCGCCCGCGAGGGCGGTCTCCGTATCGGGGAGATGGAACGGGACGTCTTCATCGGCCACGGCGCGGCGATGACCCTCAAAGAGCGCCTGCTCGACGAGTCCGACCGCGAGTACATCCCGATCTGTGGGCAGTGTGGGATGAGCGCGGTCGAGAACGTCGAGCAACGCCGGGTCTACTGTCCGAACTGCGACGAGGAGACCGACATCCACGAGATCGAGATGAGCTACGCGTTCAAGCTGTTGCTCGACGAGATGAAGGCTCTGGGTATCGCGCCACGACTGGAACTCGAGGACGCCGTCTAACGCATGCGAAACAACACACCAAAAGACATCGGGAAGATCAACTTCGGGCTCATGGAGCCCGAGGAGTATCGGGAGATGAGCGCGACGAAGATCATCACCGCCGACACCTACGACGACGACGGGTTCCCCATCGACATGGGGCTGATGGACCCGCGTCTGGGCGTGATCGATCCGGGGCTCGAGTGCAAGACCTGCGGCAAACACTCCGGCTCGTGTAACGGCCACTTCGGGCACATCGAACTGGCCGCGCCGGTCATCCACGTCGGCTTCACGAAGCTCATTCGCCGCCTCCTGCGCGGTACCTGTCGGGAGTGTTCCCGACTCCTGCTCACGGAGGACGAGCGCGTCGAGTTCCGCGAACAGATCGACCAGACGCGGAAACTCGGACGCGACCTGAACGACGTCACGAAGGCCGCGATCCGACAGGCCCGCAAGAAGGATCGCTGTCCCTTCTGTGGCGAGATCCAGTACGACATCGACCACGAGAAGCCGACCACCTACTACGAGGTCCAGCAGGTCCTCACGAGCGAGTACTCCCAGCGGATCGCCGGCGCGATGCAGGGCGGCGAGGACGGCGAGCGGATGTCGCCGGACGAACTCGCCGAGGAGACCGACATCGACCTCGGGCGGATCAACGAGATCCTCTCGGGGTCGTTCCGCCCGCGCGAGAGCCAGCGCAAGGCCATCGAGAAGGCCCTGGACATCGACCTGACCGAGGAGGACACGAACAAGCTGATGCCCTCCGATATTCGGGACTGGTTCGAGGACATCCCGGACGAGGACATCGAAGTGCTGGGCATCGACCCCGAGCGCTCCCGTCCCGAGTGGATGATCCTGACGGTGCTGCCGGTGCCGCCGGTCACCGCGCGGCCCTCGATCACGCTCGACAACGGCCAGCGATCCGAGGACGACCTCACCCACAAGCTGGTCGACATCATCCGGATCAACCAGCGGTTCATGGAGAACCGCGAGGCCGGCGCGCCGCAACTGATCATCGAGGACCTCTGGGAACTGCTCCAGTACCACGTCACCACCTTCATGGACAACGAGATCTCGGGGACGCCGCCGGCCCGGCACCGCTCCGGGCGACCGCTCAAGACCCTCTCCCAGCGGCTGAAGGGCAAGGAGGGGCGTTTCCGCGGCTCGCTGTCCGGGAAGCGCGTCAACTTCTCCGCGCGTACCGTCATCTCGCCGGACCCGACCCTCTCGCTGAACGAGGTCGGCGTTCCGGACCGCGTGGCCAAGGAGATGACCCAGACGATGAACGTCACCGAGCGCAACTTAGAGGAGGCCCGCCGCTACGTGGCGAACGGGCCCGAGGCCCACCCCGGCGCGAACTACGTCCGCCGGCCGGACGGACGCCGGCTGAAGGTGACCGAGAAGAACTGCGAACAGCTCGCGGAGAAGGTCGAGGCCGGCTGGGAGGTCAACCGCCACCTCGTCGACGGCGACATCGTCATCTTCAACCGCCAGCCGTCGCTGCACCGGATGTCGATCATGGCCCACGAGGTCGTGGTCATGCCGTACAAGACCTTCCGCCTGAACACCGTCGTCTGTCCGCCGTACAACGCCGACTTCGACGGCGACGAGATGAACATGCACGCGCTCCAGAACGAGGAGGCCCGCGCGGAGGCCCGCGTGCTCATGCGCGTCCAGGAGCAGATCCTCTCGCCGCGCTTCGGCGAGAACATCATCGGGGCCATCCAAGACCACATCTCCGGGACCTACCTCCTGACCCACAACAACCCCCGATTCAACGAGACGCAGGCGCTGGACCTGCTGCGGGCGACCCGGATCGACGAACTGCCCGAACCCAGCGGCATCGACGACGAAGGCGAGCCGTTCTGGACCGGCTACGACGTCTTCTCGGAGCTGCTGCCCGACGACCTGAACCTCGAGTTCACGGGCACCGTCGGCGAGCAGGTCGTCATCGAGGACGGCCAGCTCGTCGAGGGGACCATCGCCGAGGACGAGGTCGGCGAGTTCGGCGGCGAGATCGTCGACACGATCACGAAGATCTACGGCAAGACCCGCGCCCGGATCTTCATCAACGAGGTCGCGTCGCTGGCGATGCGCTCGATCATGCACTTCGGCTTCTCGATCGGGATCGACGACGAGACGATCCCGACGGAGGCCCAGGAGCGCATCGACGAGACGATCGACGACGCCTACGACCGCGTCCAGGAACTCATCGAGGCCTACGAACGCGGCGAACTCGAGACCCTGCCCGGCCGGACGATCGACGAGACCCTCGAGATGAAGATCATGCAGACGCTCTCGCGGGCACGTGACAACGCCGGGAACATCGCCGACGAGCACTTCACGGACGAGAACCCGGCGGTCGTCATGGCCGAATCCGGGGCGCGTGGCTCGATGCTGAACCTGACCCAGATGGCCGGCTGCGTCGGCCAGCAGGCGGTTCGCGGCGAGCGCATCAACCGCGGCTACGAGAACCGCACTCTCTCCCACTACAAGGAGAACGACCTCTCCGCGGAGGCCCACGGCTTCGTCGAGAACTCCTACACGAGCGGTCTGACGCCGCGGGAGTTCTTCTTCCACGCGATGGGTGGCCGCGAGGGGCTGGTCGACACCGCAGTCCGAACGTCGAAGTCCGGTTACCTGCAGCGTCGCCTGATCAACGCGCTGTCGGAACTCGAGACCCAGTACGACGGCACGGTCCGCGATACGTCCGATACGATCGTCCAGTTCGAGTTCGGCGAGGACGGCACCTCGCCGGTCAAGGTCTCCTCGGGCGACGACAACGACATCGACGTCGCCCACATCGCGGATCGCGTCCTCGACTCGGAGTTCGACTCCGAGGAGGAGAAACAGGAGTTCCTCGGCCGGCGGCCGCGGCCGACGAACCTCTCCGAGCACGCCGACGATCGCCTCTCCGTCGACGGTCCGGAGGTGACCTCCGATGACTGAGGTCGACTACGACGTCACCGACGACATGATCGCCGTCGTGGAGGACGCCGACCTCCCCCGGCGGCTCAAGGACGAGGTCTACGAGGAACTCGAGAGCCGCGAGGACGCGACCGTCGAGGACGCCGACGAACTCGCGAAAGCGGTCGAGACGCGCTACGTCGACACCCGGGTCGATCCACTCGACCCCGTCGGGACCGTCTCCGCGCAGTCGATCGGCGAACCGGGGACGCAGCTGACGATGAACACGTTCCACTACGCCGGCGTGGCGGAGATCGACGTCACCCAGGGCCTGCCCCGGCTGATCGAGCTGGTCGACGCCCGGAAGACCCCGGACACGCCGATGATGACCGTCCACCTCGAGGACGAGTACGCCACCGAGCGCGAGAAGGCCCACGAGGTCGTCTGGAAGATCGAGGCCACCAAGATCCTCGCGCTGGGCGACGTCTCGACGAACGTCGCGGACATGCGCGTCCAGATCGCGCTCAACGAGGACACCCTCACCGAGCGGATGATCGAGCCCGAGGAGGTCGCCGAGACGATCGAGGACCACCTCGGCGTCGACACCGTCCAGCAGGGAACTCAGATCGAGTTCGGCCCCGAGGAACCCTCGTATCGCGACCTTCTGCAACTCGTCGAGGAGCTACGCGACATCACGTTCAAGGGCATCGAGGACATCTCCCGGGTCGTCATCCGCCGCGAGGAGATGGACGACGGCAGCGAGGAGTTCGTCCTCTACACCGAGGGCTCGGCCTTCGGCGACGTGCTCGAGATCGAGGGCGTCGACGCCTCCCGGACCACGTGTAACAACATCCACGAGATCTACCGCAACCTGGGCGTCGAGGCCGCCCGCGAGGCGATCATCGAGGAGACGAACAACACGCTGGCCGAACAGGGCCTGGACGACGTCAACGTTCGTCACCTCATGCTCGTCGCGGACATCATGACCAACAACGGCGAGATCGAGTCGATCGGCCGCCACGGCATCTCCGGCTCGAAGGACTCGGTGCTCGCTCGTGCGGCGTTCGAGGTGACGGTCAACCACCTGCTCAACGCCGCCATCCACGGCGAGGTCGACGAACTGCAGGGCGTCACGGAGAACGTGATCGTCGGCAAGCCGATCAAGCTCGGCACCGGCGACGTCGACCTGCGGATGGGGTCGACGGGTCCCAGCAGCCAGGCCGACTGATCGATGCCCGTCTCCCTCGACGACGAGGCCCGTCGCCAGCTCGCGCTGTTCGAGGAGGTAACGGGGGCGACAGGGATCGACTGTCTCCTCGAGTCTGTCGACGGTACCGACGCTGACGCCGACGTTGACGCCGACGAACGGCTGATCGTCGTCGTCGCGAGCGGGGAGATGGGGGAAGCGATCGGCCCCGGCGGACGGACGGTCACCCGCTTCGAGGATCGCGTCGAGATGCCGGTACGACTCGTCGAAGCCGCCGACGATCCCGAGACGTTCGTCGCGAACGCGCTCGCGCCGGCGGCCGTCTACAACGTGACCATCAGCGAGAACGAGGACACCGTCGCCTACGTCGAAGTCGCCGACCAGGACCGCGGCGTCGCTATCGGCTCGAACGGGCGGACGATCGAAACCGCCCGTGAACTCGCCGATCGGCACTTCGACATCGACGACGTACAGTTGATCTGACCGCCCTAATCGGGCGCAGTGGATCGGTTTTCTTCGTCCCTTCTGGTTCCTCGTCGCTCGCTCCCGTTCGTACGGCCCATTCGCGTCGACGTGACGGCAGTGAACGCGTCGCGTGGTGCCAGCGCCAGTCCTCCGGCGCTTTCGGTCAGAACCAAATGAATATACGGATTCCGTGAGAGTTGCTACGTATGACGAATATCGATTCGTTCGTCGAACGGGATGACGTAGACGCCCTCGAGATCGCGCCGGAAGCCGGCTGGAACGCGCTGTATCTCGACGGGGAGTGGGTGGCTGGCGGTGACCGGGACGCCATCCCGGTCGAGGACCCCGCGACGCGATCGACAGTGACGACGGTTCCCCACGCGACCGAGGACGACGTCGACGAGGCGTTCGCGGTCGCGGAAACGGCCCAGGAGGAGTGGGCCAAGCGACCGCCCCAGGAGCGTGCGGCGATCGTCTCCGAGGCCGGCGACCTGCTGGGTTCGTACGCGGACGACCTCGCGACGCTGTTCGCACTCGAGTGCGGTGGCGTGCAGTTGAAAGCCGACTTCGAGATCCAGCTCGCACAGGGGACGATCGACGTCGGTGCCGGACTGGCGATGCGGGCCAGCGGTCGACACAAACAGTCGGTCACGCCGGGCAAGGAGAACTTGGTGGTACGCGAACCGGCGGGCGTCGTCGGGGTCATCACCCCCTGGAACTTCCCGCTGTACCTCACCAGTCGCGTCGTCGCCCCCGCCCTCGCGCTCGGTAACAGCGTCGTGATCAAGCCCGACGAGCATACCCCGGTGACGGGCGGGCTCGTCCTCGCGAAGGTCTTCGAGGAGGCCGGGCTGCCCGACGGCGTGTTGAACGTCGTGCCCGGCTACGGCGACGAGATCGGGGACCACTTCTCCGGCCATCCGACCCCTTCGGTGATGTCTTTCACCGGCTCCTCGGAGATCGGTCGTCGCGTCGGCCAGCACGCCGTCGGCTCCTACACGGAACCCGCGCTCGAGCTCGGCGGGAACAACGCCCACGTCGTCCTGGAGGACGCCGACCTCGAGCGGGCGATCGACGCCGGCGCGTTCGGCTCGTTCACCCACCAGGGACAGGAGTGTATCTCGATCAATCGCCACCTGGTCCACGAGTCGCTGTACGACGAGTACGTGGCCGGACTGGCCGACCGTGCCGCTTCGCTCCCCATCGGCGATCCGCTCGAGGAGGGGTCCCTCGTCGGGCCGGTCATCAACGAGAGCCAGCGTGACAAGATCGTCGGCTTCCTCGAGGAGTCGGTCGAACGGGGCGCGACGATCGAGGCGGGCGGTGACCACGACGGCCTGTTCGTCGAGCCGACGGTGCTGTCGGGCGTCAGTGCCGACATGCCGGTCGCCTGTAACGAACACTTCGGCCCGGTCGCGCCGGTCATCCCGTTCGAAAGCGACGAGGAGGCGATCCGGATCGCCAACGACACCGAGTACGGCCTCTCGGGATCGGTCCACTCGACGGACCTCGAGCGAGCGCGCGACGTGGCCGACGCCCTCGAGACCGGAATGGTTCATATCAACGATCAGCCGCTGAACGACGAACCACACGTTCCGTTCGGCGGCGTCGGCGCGTCGGGGATGGGTCGGTACAACGACGAGTGGATCCTGGAGATCCTGACGACGACCAAGTGGATCTCGGTCCAGCGTGAACCCCGGGAGTACCCGTACTGACGGGGTCGCGGTCGGAACAGTCAGCGTTACCGGCGACGTTCAGAACCAGTTAACGCGGTACTCACAGCGGTAATCGCCCTCTTTCCGACAGCTGTCGCCGATCTCCTCGACCTGGACGGGATTGTCGGCGAACTTCTTTGCGACGCCTTTGATGAGTCCCTTGTCGAACTCACAGGGGTAGGGCGTCTCGCAGGTCATGACGCCTTCCGTCTCGCCGGTCGTTTCGAACTCGTAGAAGCCGATTTCCTCGCCGCGGTGGTTCTGGTGATAGGCCTGATCGATCGCCCGGAGGGCGTCGTCGACCGCCGACAGTTCCGGCGGGAACTCGACGTGTTGGGGGACGTTCTGCCCCATGTTTCGCATTCTGACGTCGCCGTACTCGTCGCGCATGTCGTACAGCATGGCCAGCGGGATCGCCAGGGGATACCACTCCTCCGGTTCGATCTCCTCGAGGCCGTAGTGGGCGAGTTTGCTGGAGATCTCTTTGCCAACGAACGACGACACCGATTCGCCCGCTGCGACGTACGAGAGCGGGCTTCGCCCGATCACCTCCGCGTCCTCGAGCGATCCTTTCCACCCGATTCGGTCCGCCACCTCGGGGGGCTCGTCGTCGGACTCCGGATCGTCGTCGGACCGGCCGATCAGTCGCTTGAACCAGGACGTGTTGATGAGCACCGTCGCGAGTGTAGCCATACTGAGTAGAGCATTTGACCGATCTAACTAATACTTTGTAGTAACGTATCGCCGACTCGAGGGTACGACCGGTGTCGATACGGGACGGTTCGTCCGCCACTCCGACCGGACCGCTTTCGCTTTCCTGGCCGGACGTTTAATATATTTCTTATGTGGGGGCGTATTTGGTGTGTTCGTCGTCATGCTGCCGAGAATATGAAATTCGTTCAACTAAATGGCCGGAATACTGAAGCGCTGCTAACCGAGTTCATCCATCGAACTGGTAGTATGGTCACGCAGCATCGTCGACGCAATCGCAGGTCGACAGCGAACGAACGATGAGTCGCCACTGGAATCGCCGTCGGTATCTCGGCGCGGTCGGGGGAGCCACCGTTTCCGTTTTGGGTGGCTGTCTCGGCGGTACCGACGCCGACGGTCACGCGGAGAATCGGCCGCCGCTTTCGGAGCGGACGCTCCGGTACGGAAGCGTCCTCCCGCTTTCGGGTGAACTCGAGCAGGCGGGGAAGACGATACTGAACGGCGCATCGCTTCCCGAAATCGAACTCGAGGATGCGTCGCTGGCGGCCGACGTCGAACACGAGGTCGCCGACTCCGAGACGTCGCCGACGCGTGCGGTCGAGGCGGCGGGGTCGCTGATCGACGACGGCGTTCCCGCCATCGTCGGCGCGGCGTCCTCCGACGTGACGTTACAGATGGTACAGCGAGCGACGATTCCGTCGGGCGTCGTCTCCTGTTCGCCGGCGAGTACGACGCCGACGCTGTCGATCGTGAACGATCGCGGCTACTCGTTTCGGACGGCCCCGGTCGATTCGTTGCAGGCAGTGATCGCGGCGCGACTCGCCGCCACCGAACACGGAGCGAACTCCGCGGCGACGCTGTATGCGACGGGGGACTACGGACGACAGCTCTCGGGCGCGTTCTCGGCGTCGTTCGACGGAGCCGTCCAGCGTCAGGTCTCGTTCGACCCCGAAGCCGACGGCTACGACGAGGCGCTGGCGACAGCACTGGCAGACGATCCCGACGTGTTCTTTCTGATCTGCTATCCCGAAAGCGGCGTGCCGCTGCTCGAGGAGTACTACGACGGACACGCGGGCGAGGAGACGCTGTTCGTCAGTGACGGGATGCAAAACGAGGTGGTCGTCGACGAACTCGGCGCTCGCATCGGCGCGTACGGGACCGCCCCGACCTCGAGCGGTCCCGGTCGGTCGGCGTTTCGCTCGCTGTATCGGTCGGAGTACGGCGACGATCCGGGACTGTTCGCCGCGAACTGTTACGACGCCGCGGCGACGGTGCTGCTGGCCAACGCCGCGGCCGGCGAAAACGATGGCACGGCGATCGCCGACCGGATGTACACGGTGACGGCCGGCGAGGGGACGGAGGTACTGCCCGGCGAACTCGCCGAGGGGATCGACCTCGCGGCGGCGGGTGAGCCGATCCGGTACAGGGGTGCCTCCGGCGAGATCGAGTTCGACGAGAACGGCGACGGCGGCTCGGTCGAGTACGAGTACTTCGCGTTCGCCGACGGCGAACTCGAGGTTCGTGACGAACTGACTCCCTCGGAGGTGTCGCCATGACCGACGACGGAGACGCGGCGTCGTCGCCCGACTCGAGCGTCGGTCGGCTGGCTCGGGGGCTGGTTCCCACGTTCGTCCGGCGGAGCTACCGTGCGAAGTTCGTGATCACGATCGTCGCCGTGCTGCTCGTCATTTCGCTGGTCGGGGGAATCGGCTACGTCGATGCCGAACGGACGGTCGAGGCCGACGCGGAGCAGCAACTGACCGCGACGGTCGATATGCACGCCGACTCGATCGACGAGTGGATGATCTCGATGGAGTCGCACACGCGCTCGCTCTCGTCGGCGCAGGCACTGGCCGGCGCGGACGCCGAAACGGCCCACGCTCACGTCATCCAGGAACAGGCGAAGTTACCCGTCGACGTCCGTGCGATCCACGTGGTCGATACGAACGACGGCAACGTTCTGACGAGTACGAACGGCGAACTGCGTGGTGCGTCCGTCGACGCCGTCGACGAACCCTGGACCGAGATCGAACCGGGGATAGACCTGACCGCAGCCACCGACGTCTGGCACTCGCCGACGGCCTACACGGACGACACCGTCGAGGACCAGGTCATCTCGTTCGCCAGCCCCATCGAGGGCGACGAGGCACGGATCGCCGTCGTCGTCGGAACGATCGAGTACCGCGTCGACGGCCTCCGACAGTTACACGACGATCAGGAGACGCTGATCGTCAATACCGACGGCGAGACCGTCCTCGCGAGCGACGAACTTCGGGGAGAGCCGGATCCGGACCTCGTCGCCGAACTCGGGGAGACGCGCGACGGCACCGCGTTCGAACACGACGAGGAATCCGACCTCGTCGCCGCCTACGCCGCGACCACGAACAACGACTGGGTAGCGGTGACGACGGTCCCCGCCGAGCAGGCGTTTGCGGCCAGTAACGCCGTCGGATGGACCGTCCTCTCGGTGATCGGCGTCGGCCTCGTCGCGTTGCTGGGGGCTGGCTTCGTGCTCGCGCGCCAGACCGTCACGCCGCTCGAGACCCTCCGGGATCGGGCGCGACGGATGGAAGAGGGCGACCGGTCGGTCGACCTCGAGACGGATCGCATCGACGAGGTCGGCCGTCTCTACCGGGCGTTCGACGAGATGCGGACGTCGCTCGACGCTCGGATCACGGCCGCCGAGGAGGCGAAAGCGGAGGCCGAATCGGCTCAGCAGGACGCCGAACGGGCCCAGTCCGAGGCCGAAACCGCCCGGGAGGAGGCCGAAGCCGAACGCGAGCGGATCGCGTCGATGATGGAGGAACTCAGGCGGGTGGCCGACCAGTACGGCGACACCATGCGCGCCGCAGCCAACGGTGACCTCACCGTCCGTGCGACGGTCGACACCGACAACGAGCAGATGCGCGAGATCGGCGAGGAGTTCAACGCGATGCTCGCGGAACTCGAGGACGCCGTCGGCGAGGTCAAGCGGTTCGCGACCGACGTCGCCGCGGCCAGCGAGCAGGTGACGGCCTCGAGCGAGGAGGTCAAGACCGCCAGCGAGCAGGTCTCGGAGTCCGTCCAGGAGATTTCGGACGTCGCCGACCGACAGAGCGAGCAACTCGGGACGATCCAGTCGGAGATGTCGGGGCTCTCGGCGAGTACCGAGGAGATCGCGTCGACGGCGAGCGAGGTCGCACGCGTCGCCGAACGCACCGTCGACTCGAGCGAGCACGGCCACGAGGCGGCCCGGGACGCCATCGACGAGATGAACGAAGTCGAGGCCGAGGCCGAACGAGCGGTCGAGACGATCCGGTCGCTCGAGAGCGAGGTCGAGCGGATCGACGAACTGGTCGAGGCGATCTCCGACGTGGCCGACCAGACGAGCCTGCTCGCGCTCAACGCCTCCATCGAGGCTGCGGACGCAGGCGGTGAGGGCGACGGGTTCGCCGTCGTCGCCGACGAGGTCAAGGCGCTCTCGGCCGACGCCAAGGAGGCGGCGGCGGAGATCGAAGAGCGGATCGAAACGATCCGCGAACGAACCGAGGAATCCGTCGGCGTCGTCGAGACGACCAGCGACAGGGTTCGACAGGGAACCGAGGCCGTCGAACCGGCCGTCGACGCCCTCGAGGACATCGCGACCTACGCCGAGGAGACCAACGAGGGCGTCCAGGAGATCTCCGCCGCGACCGACGACCAGGCTGCGTCGGCCGAGGAGGTCGTGGCCGCCGTCGACGACGTCGCGGCCTCGAGCGAGGAGTCCGCGACCGAGGCGGGCACCGTCTCCGCGGCGGCGGAGGAACAGACCGCCTCCCTGACGGAAGTTACCGAGAGCGTCAGCGGCCTCGCGGACCAGGCCGCCGCCCTCTCGGATCGTCTCGAACGGTTCGAGACGGGGATCGACCCCGCCGCAGGCGACGACCCCGCGTCGGGGACGGCGTCGACCCAGCAATCGGCCGATCCCTCCAGGTAAGGCGGTCCGACCTCACGCATCGGTGCGTGACAGCTCCTACCGTCCCCTACCGTCTCGCACTTCGGACGCCTCGAGAACGATCGCTCGGTACCGAAACGCGCTCAGATTCCTTCGCTGACCCCGATGGAGCGCTCTCGAGCCGTAACGCCGAATCGAAACGGGTCGCTTAAGTGCCTTCGTCGGATAGCGACGGGTACTATGGCAAACGGCAAGTACGCCGCGCGCAAGCTCAAGAAGGACCGCCAGGAGCAGCGGTGGTCCGACTCGGACTACGCGCGCCGCGCCCGTGGGCTTCGGGAGAAATCCGACCCGCTCGAGGGTGCGCCGCAGGCTCGAGGTATCGTACTGGAGAAGGTCGGCATCGAGGCGAAACAGCCCAACTCGGCGATCCGGAAGTGCGTCCGGGTCCAGCTGATCAAGAACGGGAAGCAGGTCACCGCCTTCTGTCCCGGCGACGGTGCCATCTCGTTCATCGACGAACACGACGAGGTCACCATCGCCGGTATCGGTGGGGCCAAGGGTCGTGCGATGGGCGACCTCTCCGGCGTCAACTACAAGGTCGACAAGGTCAACGGCGTCGCGCTCATCGAACTCGTTCGCGGGAACGCCGAGAAACCGGTGCGCTAACCATGGCAGTGGAAGACCAACCCGATCCGGACGCCCCCGCGGGAGGAACGGACGTCGGCGCGAAGCTGTTCGGCGAGTGGGAGATCGGCGAGATCGAGTACTCCGATCCCTCGACCGAGCGCTACATCACGGTGACGCCGATCGCTCACACCGCCGGTCGCCACGCCAGCAAGCAGTTCAAGAAGTCCCAGATCTCCATCGTCGAGCGGTTCATCAACCGCCTGATGCAGACCGAGGAGAACACGGGCAAGAAACAGCAGACGCTCAACTTCGTCCGTGAGGCCTTCGAGATCGTCCACGAGCGCACCGAGGAGAACCCCGTCCAGGTACTCGTGAGCGCGGTCGAGAACGCGGCTCCGCGCGAGGAGACCGTCCGCCTCAAATACGGTGGTATCTCGGTCCCGAAGGCCGTCGACGTCGCCCCGCAGCGGCGCGTCGACCAGGCCCTGAAGTTCCTCGCCGAAGGCGTCTACAACGACTCGTTCAAGACGACGACGCCCGTCGAGGAGGCCATCGCCTCCCAGCTCATCGGCGCGGCCAACAACGACGTGCAGACCTACGCCGTCAGTCAGAAAGAAGAGAAAGAGCGCGTCGCGGCTGCTGCCCGCTAACGCGGTTCTCGCTTCTGTTTCGCTGGGTCACTCGAGAGCACCTGCTCGCTCCATCCATGGAGACGGCGGGAGTTCGACTCGCCGATCGATGACCGAACGGGAAGCGACGTCTCTACCGGAGCCGTCGCTCCTCGAGTCTACGTTCGACGCCGTCGAAGCGAGACGGGGACTGAACGCCCGACGGTGCGCCCGGATCGATTCGCGGTGTTCGTAGCCGAGTACCGCGACGCGTCGGACGGCACGCCCGCCGGACTCGGGCATCGGCGTGGACCCCCCGTCGGCCATCCGGACCGATAGTGTGGCAAACGTATCGCGACCCGGCTGCTACCACCACTCGTATCAACTGAGTTACTGAAACTGGCTGCAGGGAACCGTTTTTGTCCGGGCGCGACAGGTACGGGACGATGACGCGGACGCTCCCTCGTGGGACGATACTCAAGTACTACGGCTACCAGGCCGCTGACTCCGTCGGCTTCATCTGGCCGGTGTTTACGCTCTTTCTGCTGTGGAACGATCTCACGTACGCCCAGATCGGGGCGCTGAGTGCTATTTCGGCAGTTCTCGTGGTCGGTCTCGAGGTGCCGACCGGCTACGTGGCGGACCGAATCGGCCGGCGGAACGCGATGGCACTCGGGATGGGAGCGATGACGGTATCGATCGCTGGCTTCGTCGTCGCGACGACGTTTCTCGAGTTCGTGGTTCTCTACGCGTTCTGGTCGGTATCGTTGGCGCTCCAGTCCGGAACGGCGGACGCCTGGCTGTACGACACCCTCTCCGAAGCCCTCCGGGACGAGGAGTTTACGCGGATCCGCGGACGGGGCGGTGCGGTCTATCAGTGGACGTCGGGGGTGACGATGATCCTCGGCGGATTCCTCTACGTCGTTCACCCGACCTACCCGTTCTTCGCGTCGGCCGTACTGAACGCGGCCGGGGTCGTGATCGTGCTCACGATGCCGCGAAACTCCCGGTTTCGAGACGACGGGGTCGCGGCCGACCGGCTCGGTCCCCGTCAGTCGCTGGAACTCGTCCGAGCGGAGTTCACGCGACCCGGACTCCGGTCGTTCGTCGCCTACGTGGCCCTGTTTTTCGCCGTCACCCGGACCGCCGACGAGTACATTCAGCCGATCACGACCGACGTTCTCGAGGCGGCCTTCGAGGCGGTGTCGCTCGCCGGAGCGATCCCCGAAGAAACGACGCTGGGATTTCTGTACGCGGGTTTCGCACTCCTCGCCGCCGTTGCGAGCTATCACGCGGAGACGGTCCGCGACCTGGTCGGGCTTCGGCGAACGGTAGTGTGGCTTCCGATCGCCGTCGCGGGCTGTTTACTCCTTCCGCGGCTGGTGCCGTTGCTCGCGATCCCGGTGTTTCTCGCCATGAAGGGAGCGTCGGCGCTCTGGGAACCGCTCGTCACCCAGTATCTCAACGACGCGACCGGATCGGCCGGTCGGGCGACCGTACTGAGTGCGGCGTCGATGGCGTACGCACTCGTTCGCGCGCCGGTGATGCCGCTCGCCGGATTCGCCGCCGACGTCGTCGGCCCGGTCTCGACCGTCGCGTGGCTCGGGGTGGCGTTCCTGTTGCTCGCACCCGGAGTCGCCCTCCGCTGGACCGCGGGCCCGGAACCAGTCGACCAGTCGGCCGGATCGACGTGATCCCGGCCGAATCGAAACGGGTTCGCACTGGACCGACGCCCCACAATCGTCGTTTCCCCGAAAAACCGCCGGCTCCCCCGGTCAATCGGCCGCGCTGACACCCGCGTTTCTACCGGTCACGTACGCTCGCGTGGCGTCGACGAGCGCCTTCCGGTACGTGCTCGCGTCCGGTTCCCTGCCGAGTTCCTTGAACCGGCGTTTGAACCCCTCGAAATCGACGCCCGGGGCGTCCATCGCGGCGACGTGTGCGAGGTCGTACAGCCGGTGGTCGTCGTCGACGAGGTCGTGGCGCTCCGCAAGCGCCAGCGCGAACGCCGCGTTGACCGCCGTGATCTCGGGATCGGCGCTGGCCGAGAGCCGCTGGAGACCCGGACGCGAGGGCGTCTGGGGACGGTCGGCGACTGCGGTCGCGAGGCTCGACTCGAGGTACGAGAGGAGTTTCTCGCCGGGACCGACCGAGAGGGTGATGTCGTCGGCGTAGATGTCTTTCATGTGGTTGGCGATCTGGTAGCAGTGGGCGAGTTTCCGTCGCTCGACGCTCTTGCCGGCCAGCGCGAGGTAGAGGACCTCCTCGATCGACTGCGTGTGAGAGGGGTGTTCCTGTTCGTACCTGGCCATGTGGGCCAGCTCGTGGAGGACGAGTTCGCGGGCCATGGCGCTCGAGGCGGCCTGGCGGGAGATGTTCAGCACGTGGTGGTCGTCGTAGTGGCCGGCCCAGGTCCGCTCGTCGGGGTCGTCCCGTAACTGGACGCGGACCGGCAGCGAGAGGTCGTGTTCGGTTTCGAAGAGGTCACGCGCGCTGAGAAACGGAGACGTGGGCCCGGGGCCCTGAACGCGTATATCCATGTGTGTAGCTACCAAGGGTTGGGGCTGTATGTCTCTTACGCCCGCCTTCGCGGGCCGCGAACGGAGGATGTTACGGACGGCGTTCGGATCCACTCGCTCGACTCGTTGGTTTACCCCGTCTATCGATGCCGCGCCTGTCGTCGCAACGCCAACGGGTGACGTAGAACGGTTCGCATATCCGGACGCTGATCGGGACAACGCTCAGTACAGGTCGTGTAGATATCGTTTCGTACCTCGCCTGGCAGTCTGTAGTGGCGCGTGCTGTCGATCGACCGAGTGACTACGAGGTCGATCGACGAAATCGCGCGAGGTCTTCGTGAGCTGAGCGAACGAAGGCTTGGAAGACGCTTGCGTCTTCCAGTGGATGAGTGAGGGAGCGTAGCGACCGAACGAATCGGTTGGGGAGGGTGTGGCTACTCCCCGTGTCCACGATAGCGGGACGCTTCGTTTCACCGAGTCCTCTAACGAACACCCCGATCAATACTCGGACAAAGGGACCGACCGACGCGTCGTTCGATCCGACGTCGTCGATGCTGAGAATGTCCCCTCGATTCTCGGCCCCCGTAACTGAACGGTCTCGAAACGTCCGACGAAAGGAAAACGTGTTACGCCCGCCGCACCGAGTGATGGGACATGACCGTGCTGGACGACGCCCGCGCGTTGCTCGAGACGGACCCCGTCTGCGATTCCTGTCTCGGCCGCCCCTTCGCCGACCGGAGTTTCGGGTTGACCAACGTCGACCGCGGCCGGGCGCTGCGGACGACCATCGCCCTCGAGGACGACGCCGACTACGAGCCCGACGACCCCGCAGACTGCTGGGTTTGCGAGGGGTACTGCGGGACGTTCGACGCCGTCGCGTCGGCCATCGTCGACGCGCTCGAGGGGGTCGACTTCTCGACCTACCAGGTGGGAACCCGCGTGCCGCCGCTGGTCGAGGAGAACGAGCGCCTGCTCCGGGAGGACGCCGGCCTGGATCCGGACGTCGGCGAGTCGATGAAACGCGAGGTCAACCGCGAGGTCGGCCGCCGCCTCGGCGCGAAGACGGGCGCAGACGTGGACTTCGACCGGCCGGACGTGCTCGCGGTCGTCGACCTCGAGGGGTTCGACCCGCTCGAGGCCCTCGAGTCGGGGTCGGTAACGGGCCACGCGGTCGACGTCCAGCTCAACCCGGCGTTCGTCTACGGCCGCTACCGCAAGCTCGAGCGCGACATCCCCCAGACGGAGTGGCCCTGCCGGGAGTGTGGCGGCAGCGGCGTTCAGCTTGCCGACGACGGCGAGGAGCCCTGCGAATACTGCGACGGAACCGGCTACATGTACGAGACCAGCGTCGAGGAGACCGTCAGACCCCACGTCGTCGAGGCGATGGACGGCGACGAGGGGAAGTTCCACGGTGCGGGCCGCGAGGACGTCGACGCGCGGATGCTCGGCGAGGGTCGGCCGTTCGTCCTCGAGGTGAAACGCCCGCGCGTGCGCGAGCCGGACGTCGCGGCGCTCGAGCGCGAGATCAACGAGGTGGCCGACGGCGTCGAGGTCGAGGGGCTACGGCTGGCCACCTACGAGATGGTCGAGCGCGTCAAGGAACACGACGCGAGCAAGCGCTACCGCGCCGCCGTCGCGTTCGCCGACCCCGTCGACGAGGCCGAGTTCGAGACCGCCCTCGCGGAACTCTCGGGGACGACCGTCGAGCAGTACACGCCCCAGCGGGTCGATCACCGGCGGGCGAACCTCACCCGCGAGCGGACCGTCTACGACATCGACGGGGACCTCGAGTCACCCACCGAGGCCGAAGTTCGCCTCCACGGCGAGGGCGGTCTCTACGTCAAGGAACTGATCAGCAGCGACGACGGGCGTACGGAGCCGAGTCTGGCCGGCCTGCTCGAGACCGACGCCGAGGTGACGGCGCTGGACGTCACCGGCGTCGAGGGCGAGGAGGAACCGTTCGAACAGGAGGCGTACTTCCGGGACGACCCTCGGTCCTGATTCCAGTGACGATGGGCGTGTCCGACCGCGGTCGATCAGTCCGCCTCGAGACGAGACCGAACCCGGCTAACGTAGGTGTTCCCGTCCCAGCTCCGTGCGGTTGCGATCGTATCCAGCAGTGACATCGCCTCGTTTGGGGACAGCCTTCCACGCCGCGTAAACGACGAGAGCAGCGTCGGCGTCGTTACGAGGCGGGTGTCGGCGAGCGACGCGTGGATGAGTCCGAGACTGTTGAACTCGTCGCACAGGAGGACGTCGCTCTCCCGTTCGTTCGCCAGACTCACGGCCGCGTTCTCGCCCTCGTCGAGGGGAAACGTTTCGTCGAGGGCGACGTCGTACAACCGTTCGTCGGAGACGTGCTCGAGAACGTTCCCCGCCGCGGTGCCGTGTTCGTCGTCGTACGAGGCGATCTCCTCGAGTTCACGGTCGACGGGCTGCGGAACGACGAGTTCGTACGCCTCCTCGAGTAGCTCGAGCGGAGCGGGCTCGTGGTCGTCGGCGATCCCGAGGCTGACGAGTGCCGACGTATCGGCGACCAGCTCCGGCATCTATAGTTCGGCGAGTTCGTCGATGTAGTCGTCGTCGAGCTGCCGCTTGAGGACCCGGAAGTTCGCCGCTTCCTCCCGACCGACGAGGTCGACAAGTTGCTCGAAGGTGATCTCGTCGTCGTAGTACGCGGCTGCGATCTCCTGTTTGAGGTCGTCGTCGTGGGTCGCTTCACGGAGGTATTCGCGAAGCGCGGTCACGAGGACGTCCGTCCGATCCGAACCGAGTACCGTCGCGAGTGCATCCGCTCGATCGATGAGACGATCAGGGGCGCGAAACTGCACGCGTTTCTTCTCGGAACTCACTGTGTGTACGTTGTACGCCTATCCGGATAGCCGTTACGCAGACGGACCGCTGGTGCTCGAGTCCCAGTCCGTCGATCAGTCCGATTCCGTCGTCTCGCGGGCCGGATCGTGCGTCTCGTACCACTCGAGGATCTCCTCGAGTCGGTGGATCGCGCGGTCGGGGTCGCCGATGTTGTGGTGTTCGTCGGGGTAGACGACGAGTTTCGCGTCGACGCCCTGCTTGCGCGCGGCGACGTACAGCTGTTCGGACTGGGTGGGCGGACACCGCCAGTCCTTCCCGCCGGCCATCACGAGCAGCGGCGTCTCGATCTCGCCGGCGTCGAGGATGGCGGAGGCGTCGTCGTAGGTCTCGGGGTTCTCCCAGGGGAGGCCGAAGTCGGCCTCCGTCCAGTTGTGCGAGTCGCTGGTGCCGAACTCCGAGCGGAGGTCGTAGATCCCGTGTTCCGGCACGGCGGCGGTAAACAGGTCCGTCTGGGTGACGAGATAGCCCTGGGCGATCCCGCCGTAGGAGAAGCCGTAGCCGAAGACCCGGTCGGGATCGGCCCACCCTCGGTCGACGAGCGCGTCGACGCCGGCGACGACGTCCTCGACCTCCGCGGTGCCCCAGCGCCCGCGAAGCACCTCGGCGAACTCGCGGCCCCGCGAGGTGCCGCCGCGGTAGTTCGGCCGGAAGACGACGTAGCCGCGACTGGTCAGTACGGCGTGGTTGAAGCTGAAGACCGGTTCGTCGTAGGACATCGGCCCGCCGTGGATCGCGACCACGACCGGGTGCGGACCATCGGCGAGGTCGACGTCGGGGTCGTGGTAGACGACGCCGTCGAGCGTCCAGCCGTCGGACTCCCACTCGACGCGCCGGACCGCCGGCATCGGATACCGCTCGAGCAGGTCGTCGTTGACCGCCGACAGCCGACGGAGCGAGTCGGGTTCGGTCGCCGCCTCGAGGTCGTCGACCGCGACGGCGTGGACGTCCGTCCCCTCCTGCGGATGGGAGAAGATGAGGGCGGCGGTCTCGCCGTCGTCGGCGACGTCGAGGCCGAGGATCGCCCGGTCGTCGCCCTGGGCCTCGAAGACGCGGTCGACGGTACCGTCCAGTCCCGCACGGACGATCCTGGTGCGCGCCTCGTCGCCGACGAGCGTGTAAGCCGCGTCGTCGGCCCACTCGATCGTTCCCCAGAAGGCGACGGTTCGATCGAGGTCGGCCGTCAGCGACCGGAGTTCCTCGCCGTCGTCGTAGTACACTTCGGCGGGTCGACACCAGTTCTCGGGATCGCTGGCGACGAACCCGAGGCCGCCGTCCGGACGCCAGGTCGGTCGCGAGCACTGGAGTTCGCCGTCGGTCACCCGCCTGAGGTCCGAGCCGTCCGGTGCGATCGTGTAGACGTCACGGACCATCGTGTCGTCGGGGCGCTCGAGCCGACAGGAGAGGAACGCGATGCGATCGGTCGGCCCCCACCGGGGCTGCATGCCCTCGAGGTCCTCGAACGCGCCGCCGCCGTAGGCGTCGTCCAGTCGCGTCGTCTCGTCGGTCGCGAGGTCGACGACGAACAGGTAGCTCGTCACCTCGTCGGTCCAGCCCGCGCCGTCGACCTTGTGCTGGAGTCGCGTCGTCTCGACAGGGCCGCCCTCCCGGACCTGCTCGAGGTACTCCTGCTCGTCGTCGGTCGGGTCCCGCGCGGCGATCACGAGACGGTCGCCGTCGGGCGACCAGTCGAATCCCGTGACGCCGTCCTCACGCTCGGTCACCTGCCGGGCGTCGCCGCCGCGGGCGAGGTCGAACAGCCAGACCTGCCGTTTCGGCTCGTCGTCGCCGTTCCCCCCGTCGGGGGTCTCGTCCGTCTCGCTTTCGGCGTCCTCCTCGTCCTCGTTGTCCTCGTCGTCGTTCGTCTCGGCGTCGTCCTCGTCACGGTCCTGCCAGCCGACGCGCCGGTCGACGTCGGTCTCGCGTGCGGCGAGGAAGGCCAGTCGGTCCCCCTCGGGGCTCCAGGTCGGGTTCGCCGCCCCGGCGACTGTCGTCAGGCGGTGTGGCTCCCGGGAGCCGTCCGTCGGCACGACGAACAGCGAGGTGACGGCCTCCTCGGCGGACTGGTCGTACTCCGTCGCGGTGAACGCGACCCGATCCCCGTCGGGCGACGTCGCGACGTCCGTTATCTCGGTGAGGTCGTAGTACGACTCGAGCGGTAACTCGCTGCGTTCTGTCACGCACTCACCATTTCAACGACGGCTAATAGGTGTTTCCCGACCGTGGGAGAAAATACCACACCAACGGACGCCGGTGGACGGTCCGGGTGCCGCCTCGGCAGCGACCGATCGGACAACGCAACGGGTTAGTACCCCGCGACGGATCCTCGAGGTATGCCACTCGGCGTCGACGAGGCGGGGAAGGGGCCGGCGCTGGGATCGATGTTCGCCGCAGCCGTCTCCTGTCCCGATCCAGACGCGCTCCCGGCGGGCATCGCCGACTCGAAGCGCCTCGAGCCGTCCCGACGGGAGCAACTGGCGGACCGACTGCGCGCGGACGACCGGATCGCCGTCGGCGTCGCCGAGATCACGCCCGCGCGGATCGACGACCCCGAGACCGACATGAACTCGCTGGCGGTCGCGGCCCACGCCGACGCGATCGCCGACTGTCTCGAGGCGTGGGACCGCGAGTCCCCCGTGTCCGCCCTCTGTGACGCCTGCGATACCGACGCCGATCGGTTCGCGAGGCGGGTTCGGGAGGCCTGTCCGGACGGACTCGAGGCGAATCTCGAGGTCGACGCCCGCCACGGGGCCGACGACGACGCGCCGATCGTCGGCGCGGCCAGCATCGTCGCGAAGGTCGAGCGCGACGCCCACGTCGACGCGCTGGCCGAGGAGTACGGCCCGGTCGGCAGCGGCTACCCCGGCGACCCGACCACGCGCGAGTTCCTCGAGGCCTACGTCGACGACCACGGCGAGTTACCCGCCTGCGCCCGCGAATCGTGGTCGACCTGTCAGGACCTACTCGCAGACGCCCAGCAAACCAGCCTCGAGGGGTTCTGAGCACGTCGTGGCCGCGACGTGTCGACCGATTTATAGTCTCGCCGGATCCAGCAGTGGGTAACGCGTGCTCGACGTACTCGCGCTACTGGCGCTCGCCGCAATCGGAACGGCCGTCGTCTGGAAGGGAAGTGACTGGCTCGAGACGTCGGCCAACCAGCTCGCGGCCGGCTACGGCGTTCCCGCGGTCGTCCAGGGCGCGATCATCGCCGCCGCCGGCTCGAGCATGCCGGAACTGGTCAGCGTGCTGGTCTCGACGTTCCTCCACGAGGAGTTCGAGGTCGGCGTCGGCGCTATCGTCGGCTCGGCGGTGTTCAACCTGCTCGTCGTGCCGGCAGTGTCGGTGCTGGCCGTCGAGAGCGACGGCATGGAGACGGGTCGCGCGCTCGTCTACAAGGAGGCGCTGTTCTACATGCTCGCGGTCGCCTCGCTCCTGCTGACGTTCTCGCTGGCGGTCATCTACTACCCGGCCGCCGGCCCGGGCCTCCAGGGGACGGTCACCCGACCGCTCGCGCTGTTCCCGCTGGCCCTGTACGTCCTCTATCTGTTCACCCAGTACCTCGATACGGCCGAGGACGACACGGCGGCCGACGAATCGATCGCCCGCGGCCGGGCCTGGCTGTGGTTCGTCCTCGGGCTGGTGGTGATCATCGTCGGCGTCGAGGGACTGGTCCGGGCCGCGATCGGCCTGGGCGAGGCCTTCGGCACGCCCGCGTTCCTCTGGGGGATGACCGTCGTCGCCGCCGGCTCGAGCATCCCCGACGCGTTCGTCAGCGTCGTCGCCGCCCGGTCGGGGCGGGCGTCGGTCAGCCTCGCGAACGTCCTCGGGAGCAACATCTTCGACCTGCTCGTCGCGGTGCCGATCGGCGTCGTCATCGCCGGCACCCTCGATATCACGTTCGACCACGTCGTCCCCATGATGGGCTTTCTGGTCCTCGCGACGATCGTCTTCTTCGCGATCGCCCGCACCGACATGCTGCTGTCCGATCGGGAAGCCAGGCTGTTGCTCGGCGTCTACGGCCTGTTCGTCGTCTGGCTCGTCCTCGAGAGCGTCGGCGTTACGACCGTCGTGCCGAGCTGAATCGCGGTCGCCGTCCTCGCGTTCGTACGCGCAGAAGGTGCACGAGCAGGCTGGGCGTTTTTGCCCGTCGGTCGCGGCCGTTGTGCTGATACCATGCCTCTCTGTACGAACTGCGGCGAGCCGGTCTCTCTCGATTTCGCGCGCGTCTACGGCGAGGACGGAACGGTCGAGTGGTGTCCGCGCTGTCGCGACCGCTAAAAGGGCGGGGAGTTACCGGTCCGTCAGCAGCCGCTGGAGGATGTCCCCGTAGGCGGGCCGGGTGACGAAGACGCCGATCAGGACGCCGAGGATCGTGATGATGGCGAACCCGCGCAGGTCGCCCAGGCTCAACACGGCCAGCGGCGAGAGCGCGATGATCGTCGTCGCCGCCGCCGCGCCGATGACCCAGAACGCCTTCCGGAAGCGCGACTCGAACACCCGCCTCGAGTTCACCTGGCCGTCGTCTAGCACCTCGTCGGCGATGATGACCAGGTCGTCGACCCCGGTCCCGACGACGGCGACGAAGCCGGCGACGTGAGAGAGGTCGAGCGGCATCCGGATCGCCGCCGCGAAGCCAAGCAGTATCACCACCTCGGCGGAAGCGGTGAGGATCATCGGTACCGCGACCTTGGGGTTCCGGTAGCGCAGGAAGACCATCCCGCTGACGGTCAACACCGCGAGGCCGCCGATGATCAGCGAGTAGAGCTTGAACTGATCCGCGAGCGCCGGCTCGAGCGAGAACACCTGTTCCTGGCTGAAATCCAGCGGCGCGGTCAGCGACCCCGAGTTCAGATTGACCGAGAGCCGGTGGGCGTCCTGCTGGGTGGGGACGATCATCTCGAACGTCGGCCCGTGGACCCACTGCCCGCTGGCCATGCTCTGGGCGAGGTCGTACCCCATCGGGTGGGCGTCGACCACCTCGTCGTCGACGACCGTCAGCAGACACCACTGGGGATTGGCGTGATCGTCGGAGAACTCGCCGGTATCCCGGTCGTACACCGACTGTGCACACCGGCCCTGCCCCTCGCCGGTGAACCCGAGGTCGACCATCGCCGACTGATACTCCTCGGCAGGGCTCGTTCCGTCGGGACCCTCGGTGCCGTCGATGGTCACGGGCACGTAGTGGTACCCCTCTTGGTTGTTGAACGACGCCATGCCGGGGTCGGCGATCTCGTCGCCTTCCAGCACCGTGGTGTTGGTCTGGCCGCCCTCGCCGTCGGGGTGGTAGGCGTCGATCCGGACCTCGCCGCGGGCGGTCAGGATGTCCCGGAGTTCCTGGGCGTCCATGCCGGGCACCTCGGTGACGATGTAGGTGGTGCCGTCGAGCGTCGACTCCTGGTAGACCTGGCCCCCGTCGAGGCCGCCCTCGTTGATCCGCGACTCGAGCGTCTGGACGATCTCCTCGCGGGTCTGGTCGGTGACGTCGAATTCGACGTCGTCCTCGGTGACGTCGAGGCCGGCCGACTGGAGCGCGTCGGCGAACTCCGCCTGGGTGACGTTGTAGGTGAACACTTCGGCGGTGTACTCGCCGTCGTCCTGGTGGTAGAGCACCCGCGCGTCGGCCCCCTCGAGGTCCGCGTTCTCGTAGTCGTACTCGAGGATCGCCGACTCGACCTCGTGGTCGGTGCCGGGTTCGATGTCGAGGTCGTCGACCATCATTCCGGTCGGCGGCGCGGCAACGCGTGAGCCGCCCTCGAGGCCGAGGCCGTACTCGAGGTTCGTCAGCCCCTGGTCGACGGCGTCGTCGTCCGCGATCGACTCCTCGGCGAAGATGCCGCCCGGGATGAACAGCGCCACGAGCGCGAAGCTGAGGAAGAAGACGATGATCAGGATCCGCCAGTACTCCTTGAGAAACGCCTTCGGCCCCATCATGATCGTACCCCGTGGAACTTGTACCACCGCAGCATGCTCAGGTTCAACATGTAGGTGTTCATCAGGTCGGCGGCGAGGCCGACGAAGAGGATGATCCCGATCGAGGCCAGCAACTCGACGCCGAAGTAGTACGCGACGACGCCCATCACGAGCATCGCCATCATCGACGTCAGCGTCATCGTGATCCCCGTCCGCATCGCGCGGCGGGTGCTCTCGTAGAAGTCACCCTCCCGTCGGAGGATGTGGTTGTTCAACAGGATGTCCGAGTCGACCGAGTAGCCGATCAGCATCAGGAGCGCGGCGACGGTCCCCAGCGAGAGCTGAATGCCGGCGATCGACATGAACGCAAGCGGGATCACGATGTCGGAGAACGCCGACACCACGATCGCGATCGACGGCACGAAGGTCCGGAACAGCAGGAAGGCGATGACGCTCATCCCGAGAAACGCCACGGCGAGCCCGAGCAACGCCGTCTGCTGGGTCTGTGCGGCGAAACTCGGCGACGCCGTCGACTCCTGCTGGACGATCTCCGCGTCTCCATCGGCATCGAGGTTGTCCCGGGCCTGGTTGGCGAGGTCCTGCATCTCGGACTGCTCGAGTCCCGCGAACTGCACGATGTACTGGTTGTCCGCGTCGGGCGAGTACGCCGCCTGGATCGAGTCCGGTTCGACGTCGAACGCGGTCTGGATGGCCTCCTCCGAGGAGGTCGTCTGTACCGTCAGTTCCGCACCGCCGGCGAAGTCCATTCCCAGCTCCACCGGCGTTCCGTAGATCAGAAACGACCCGCTCAACACCAGCACGGCGACCGCGAGAACCGCGAGCGGCACGGCTGCGAGTTGGCGGTTACTGTACCGGGTGTAGTTGACTTCCGGTACGTCGAAAGACCCCATGTATCGGACCACTGGGGACCCCCCAAAGTAAGCCTTCTCAATTTCTCCAGTATCTTCCCGGCGTGAACGATACCGTCGACGCGCGTCGTTTAACCGTCTCCGGGCCGTATCCACACCGAATGTCGGGTGAATCACGTCACGACGCGGACGCGAGGTCCCGAGGCGACGACGAGGTGTCGACGGCCGCACGCGTCGTCGTCTCTTACCCCGCTGACCTCTCTGACTGGGGTCGCTTTCAGGTCGAGAAACCCTCGTTCCGCGCGTTCCTCCGGCGAACCCGCGATCGAGCCCGCGAGGGCGACGTCTGGGAGGAGTTCGTCGGCGTCGGCTGCTGTGGCGACTCGCTGGACGTCCCGCTGCGAGTCGAACGGCTCGAGGGCGGGACCCGGATCGACGAGTCGACCGAAATCGAGTACGCGGTCCGCGAGGCCTGCGGAATCGAAGGCGGCTGGCTCGTCCAGAGCGAGGACGGCCCGGATCGGCCCTGAGATCGGTTCGCCGGCTCGAGGCCGTCGGCTCGTCGCGGTCAGTCAGGCAGGTAGCGAACGCTCAACACGCCGTCATCGACCGACCGACGGACCTCGACGCGGACCGCGTCCAGCCGCGCCGCGCGGGCGATCGTCTCCTCGTCCGCGAGGACGTCCTCGGCCGCCGACTCGACCTCCTCGCCCGGCAGCGGGAGGACGTGAATTTCGCCGGTGCCGGCCCGCTCCTCGGTGACGAGGTCGCCGACCTCGGCGTCGCCAGCGAGTTCCTTCGCGTGCTGGGTCGGCTCGAGGTCGCTGTCGACCAGTTCGATCCGCCGTCGGTTCTCGATCTCGATCACCTGCCACGTCACTTCCAGCGGTGGTTCCGGCGCGACGGTCGCCTCGAGGACGTCGTCGACCTCGAGGCCGGGGTTCGATCCGAGGGTGTGGACCTGGCTGGTCTCGACGTCGCGGAGGACCGCCGACTCCGCCTCGGCGTTGGTGACGACGAACGTACCCGTCTTTTCGCTCATGGTCGGTCGTAGGCACAGCGCGGTTTTCCGGGTTTCGCCTCGGCCGCGCGCCGCCCGTTCGGCGAATGACGGAACGCCTTTACCGCGAGCCGTCGCCCACTCGCACATGGACGTCGACATCGGGAACGCCCTGGCGTCGGTCAGTTCGCCGGGCGTCTCGCGGGCGAGCCTCGAGCGCCTGGACGGCCGGGTGGCCGAGGCCCACGAGCGCATCGCCGAGGGGATGGCGAACGCGGAGCACGGCTACGAGGCGCTGAACCTGCCGGAACGGACGGACCCCGACGAGATCCGGGCGGCCGTCGAGCCGGTCGCCGACTGCGAAGCGTTGATCACGGTCGGGATCGGCGGCAGCGCCCTCGGCGCGGCGACCATCGTCGACGCGCTCGAGGCGGCGGGCGACGGCACCGAAACCGTGTTCCTCGACAACGTCGATCCCGCGTGGGTCTCGCGCCGACTCGACTCGCTGCCGCTCGAACGGACGGCGATCAACGTCGTCTCCCGCTCGGGGACGACGGCCGAGACGCTGGCGAACTTCCTCGTGGTCCGCGAGACCTTCGAGTCGGCGGGCGTCGACTGGACCGAGCGAACGATCGTCACGACCGGCGAGTCCGGCCCGCTCCGGGACCTCGCCGACCGCCACGACCTCCCCGCGCTTTCGGTCCCCGATGGCGTGCCGGGGCGCTACTCCGCGCTGTCGCCCGTCGGTCTCGTCGCCGCTGCGGTCTGTGACCTCGATCTCGAGGCGTTGCTCGAGGGGGCCGCCGCCGAGCGCGAGACGCTTTCGGGATCGCTGTTCGAGTGTCCGGCCTACGCCTACGGCGCGACGAGCTACGCGCTGGACCAGCGGGGGGCCGCCGCGAACGCCGTGATGCCCTACGCGGAGTCGCTCGAGACGTTCGCCGAGTGGTTCGCCCAGCTCTGGGCCGAGAGCCTCGGCAAGGACGAACTCGGGCAGACGCCGGTCCGCGCGCTGGGCGCGACCGACCAGCACTCCCAGCTCCAGCTCTATCGAGCCGGCCCGCGGGACAAACTCGTCACCTTCGTCACGCCGCGGGACCGGGAGACGCGTCCGATCCCCGAGACGGACGTCGCGGCCCTCGCTTACCTGGGCGATTCGGGCCTCGGTGAGTTGCTCGAGGCGGAGTTCGAGGCGACCGAGGCCAGCCTCGCGGCCGCCGGCCGGCCCAACGTCCGGATCGAACTCGAGCGCGTCGACGCCACCGAACTCGGCGGACTCCTGTACGGCATGGAGGCGGCCTGCGTCCTCGCGGGCGAACTCTACGGCGTCTCCACGTTCGACCAGCCGGCCGTCGAGTGGGCGAAGAAGGCGACTCGCGGCCTCCTGGGTGGCGGGGAGTTCGAAGAAGCCGACGCCGTCGCCGAGAAGACCGAACTCCGCGTCGATCGCTGATACGAACCGCCGTCAATCGCTCCCGTCGCAACCTCGACTATGGTGCGGTTGCGCCGGGCACTCGTTACGGCGGTTCGTATGCCACCTCGAGCGTTCGGTCGGTATCGACTCCTCGCGCCGAATCCGTCGCCGGTCCCACCTCTGGAAACGGTGGGCCTATTTATCCCCGCGAGAACACTATCGTGATGACAGAAGCGACGCTGGACGAGACGCCGTCGTCCGACCCGGATGCGACCGTCGTCCCCGGGGTCGGTCTCGTCCTCGCTGCGGTATTACTCGTCGCGATCGGCGTACCGATTCGAGACGGCACGGACGCCCTCCCGGTGCTGCTCGCGGCCGGGTTCGCCGCGCTCGCGACGGCCGCGTTCCTCGGTCGACGCCAGGGCGTTCTCGAGCGATCGATCGGCGGCCTCCTCGCGGCCGGATCCGGCCTGGCGGTCGTCGCGTGCTCCGTCTACGCGATCAACGTCGGCGCGACGGGATCGGTGGTCGTACCCGGACTCGAGCAGTCGCTCTCGTTCGTCTTCGGGGCGTTTCTCGTCGGGGTCGCGGTCGTCGGCATCGGCGTGGCAGAGTACGCGGGCCTGACCGGTCGTGGCCTCCGCAGGCGCGCGATACGGCTGGTCGAAACCTTCGTCGTCGGCGCGGTTGGTCTGCTCTCGATGGATATCGCACTCGACTTGCTCGCCGTGCCGACGCTGGTGCTGTTCGGCGAACCTTCGGTGCTGGGGTTCGAACTGCTGAACTACCTCTCGATCGCCGTCGGCCTCGGCGCGGTCGCCGGCGGCTACCTCCTGGTGACCGATCGGGATCGATCGTTCGTCGACCTCCGGCTGCCGACGCTCCGAGACGCCGGCTGGATGATCGCGGGGGTCCTCGCCCTGTTCGGGCTGCTGATCGGGGCGTCGCTGGTGATGACCGCCGCCGGCGTCGAGACTGCCGACCACGGGACCGTCCTCGAGGCCGAGCAGAACCCCGAACTGCTGTTCGTCATCTTGCCCGCGATGGTGCTGATCGTCGGCCCGTTCGAGGAACTCGTGTACCGGAACGTCGTCCAGAAGTCGCTCTACGAGACGTTCTCGCGGTACGGTGCGGTCGTCGCCGCGAGCCTCGTCTTCGCGTCCGTCCACCTCTTGGCGTACGCGACCGCCGGTCCGGGGGAGATACTCGCCAGTCTGACGATGATCTTCGGGCTGTCGCTGGTGCTGGGGACGATCTACGAACGGACGGACAACCTGCTCGTCCCGGCGCTGGCACACGGCGTGTTCAACGCGGTGCAGTTCCTGCTAATCGCCGGTATCTAACGGCCGCCGGGAACGTCGAACTGGAGTGTGGGCTACTTACTGGGGATTCTTCCGCGCGACGCCGGTGCCACAGATCGGACAGCGGTCTTTCTCCTCGTCGAACTCCCGTCCACAGCCCTGACACTGGTAGTTCCAGTGGCGTTGCTCGTCGATTCCCTCTCGGGCGATCACTTCGACGTCGACGTTTAGCTTCTCCGCGACGTTTTGCATCGCGTAATCGTCCGTGACCAGTACGCCGTCGAGTTCGAAACTCGCGGCGATGAGGCGCACGTCGGTTTCCGAGAGTACCTCGAGGTCGCCCGACTCGCGGGCGGCCCGCTCGACTTTCTCCGTGGTGTCGTCGTTCGGAATGTGGATGTGCATCCCGGAGCCTTCCATCGCGTCGTAGCGGTAGGCGCTTTCGTCTTCGAGCTCGTCACGAACGAGCGGGATGGTCGCAGTCTGTTCTGACGTGTGGAAGTCGTGAATAAACGCCGAAGAATCGAGGACGTACATATCGTTAACGCTTGACGACGATGTAATCTTTCACCGCCTGCACGCGGTTGACGGGGACGCGAAAGCGACCGTCTTCGTCGACGTCGAAGTCGATCTTGTGCGTCGGTACCTCCTCGTCGGGGTCGACGATGAGATCGTGGAGTTTGCCCGATTTGACGTCCATCGTGATGTTGTAGAGGAGTCCGAGCTCGGTTCCGTCCGAGCCCATGACCGATTTGCCCGAGAGGTTTTCGGCGAGTATCTCGCTCATGCTACCCCGTACTGACTAGTCGGTATTAAAAACCACGGGGACGCGCAACAAACCGCGACGGCCGCGATTTCGACGGGGGACGTACCCCGTCCCTGCGTCCGGGACCGAAACCTGCCTCCGGGGCCGAAGTAACCGATCGCGTGCGGGCGCTCGATCCACGCAGTGGGCCATCGCAGCCAGCACGCATGACGATGGGTTTAACTACCGTCCTGCGGACGCTCTAGGCAAGACCTTCTCGGGTGGTTCACCATGTCGGATACCGATACGCGCGACCCCACATCTCTCAGGACCCCGATCGTCGCCGTCCTCGGACACGTCGATCACGGGAAGACGAGTCTCCTCGACAAGATCCGTGGCTCAGCGGTGATCGAGGGCGAAGCAGGCGCTATCACCCAGCACATCGGCGCTACGGCCGTCCCGCTAGACGTCGTCTCCTCGATCGCGGGTGATCTGGTCGATCCGGACGACTTCGACCTGCCCGGCCTGCTCTTTATCGACACGCCGGGACACCACTCCTTTACCACGCTTCGCTCTCGCGGGGGTGCTCTCGCGGACATCGCCATCCTCGTCGTCGACGTCAACGACGGCTTCCAGCCCCAGACGCTCGAGGCGCTCGACATTCTCAAACGTTCCCAGACGCCCTTCATCGTCGCCGCGAACAAGATCGATACCGTGCCAGGGTGGGACGCCAACGAGAACTCGCCGATCAACGACACCTACGAGCGACAGTCCGATCGCGTCACCTCCCGCCTCGACGAGCAACTGTACGAGATCATCGGCAACCTCTCGGACGAGGGCTTCTCCGCCGACCTCTACTGGCGCGTCCAGAACTTCCAGCGCAACGTCGGCGTCGTCCCCGTCTCCGCGATGACCGGCGAGGGCGTGCCGGACCTGCTGGCGGTGATGATGGGGCTGTCCCAGCGGTACATGAAAGAGGAGATGGAGATCGACGTCCAGGGACCGGGGGTCGGCACCGTCCTCGAGGTCAAAGAGGAGAAGGGCTTCGGGACGACGATCGACATCGTCCTCTACGACGGGACGATCCGGGCCGACGACAAGATCGTGGTCGGCGGGCAGAACGACCCGATCGTCACCGACGTCCGCGCGCTGCTCCAGCCCCGGCCGCTCGAGGAGATCCGCACCGAGAGCCGGTTCGAGAAAGTCGACGAGGTCAGCGCAGCGGCCGGGATCAAGGTCGCCGCGCCCGAGTTGGACGAGGCGATGGCCGGCGCGCCGGTCCGTGTCGTCCGCGACCGCGACCTCGAGGAGGTCATCACGGAGGTCCGGGCCGAACTCGCCGATATCGCCGTCGACACCGCCGAGGAGGGCGTCGTCGTCAAGGCCGACACCCTGGGGAGCCTCGAGGCGATGGCCGACGCGCTCGAAGAAGCGGAGGTCCCCATCGTCCGCGCGGAGGTCGGCGACGTCGCGCCACGTGACGTCTCGGTGGCCTCGACGGCCGACGATCCGAAACAGCAGGTCATTCTCGGGTTCAACGTCGACGTGCTCGACGACGCCGAGCGACGCGCCGAACAGGACGACGTAACCATCTTCACCGATGCGGTCATCTACCAGGTGGTCGAGGAGTACGAGGCGTTCGTCGAGGAGATCGAACAGGCCCAGCAGGACACCATCCTCGAGAACATCACCCGGCCCGCCCGGTTCCGGATCCTGCCGGATCACACCTTCCGCCAGAACGACCCTGCGGTCGTCGGCGTCGAGGTCGACGCCGGGACCCTCCAGAACAACACCCAGGTCGTGAAGTTCGACGGTAACGAACCCGAACGCGTCGGCGGGATCAAGGGCATCCAGGAACAGGGCGAGGACATCGACGAGGCCCGCAACGGCGACCGCGTCTCGGTCGCCATCGACGGCCCCACGGTCGGCCGCGACATCGAGGAGGGCGACCGCCTCTGGACCGAGATCCCAGAGAAACACGCCAAGATCTTAGAGCAGGAACTCACCGACGAGATCCCCGGCGACGAACTCGAGGCGCTGAACATGTACCTCGAGAAACAGCGCAATCGCGATCCGTTCTGGGGCAAGTGAGTCAGGGTCCGGCCCTCACCCGTCCCCGTCGACGTCCCCCGACGCCCCTCGAGCGTGCCGGTTTGCCCGTTCGCTGACCCTTCGAGGAGCCGAACGATGAGTTCGCTGCCGCTCTCGCCGTCCCCCCGTGGTTCGTGTTCGTATGGCGACAACTACGACACCGAGGAGACCTACTGCACCGTCTGCGACGAGGAGGTCGTCTGGCGGTTCAAAGACGGGGAGTTGCAGGAGACCTCGGTCATGACCTGATACCGCCGGGTCCACAGCTATCGATCGCCGGTTGACCCGATCACCATCGGTGGCGAGGACTGGCCAGTGATCTTATCGTTTCCGAATGTGAACGGTTTTGCATGCACCAACTCGGCTGGCTGCTGGCGACCGTCTACACGGGCGTCGCCGTCGGGTTGGTCTACAGTCTGGCGATCCGGGCACTCGAAGTGTTCGTCCTGCTGAGCGTGCTGTTACTGGTGTTTGCGATTCCGCAGTGGCTCGTCCTCTCGAGAGCCAACCGATCGACGGACAGGGCGACATCACGGGACGGGTGACGGGAAGCCGGCCTCGCGGGTACTCTCACGGGGGTGTGAATCTGGTATCCGTCGTCGCTTCCGTCCACGACGAATACGTCTTCCAACGGAACATAATATATTAACCAAAAATTAGAAAAATAAACCCGTTAGAGCGAGAGATATGAGTTCGTGCCACGATCGGTTATCGTATTTGACCCGATCTGCGAATCGTCCGCTGCTCCTGGAAGCGATCGACGAGCGGCCGAGCACCCCCTCAGAACTCGTCGATCGGTACTCCATTTCGCGAGCGACCGTCCAGCGAATCCTCAGCGATTTCGAGACGCACGGGTGGATCACGAAACGTGATGGGGAGTATCATCTGACCGCTGCGGGGGCGATAATCCTCGAGACGTACGACCACGCCATCACACGCGTCGAACAGGTCCTCGAAACGGAACCCGTCCTTCGGCGATTCGATCCGGGAAACGAACCGCCGCTTCAGCCGCTTTCCGAAAGTACGATCGTGGTCCCAACCGACGAACGGCCACACGCACCCGTCCTCTACTATCGGGAACAGGCCGCCAGTCGATCGATCGAGCCGAGCTACATCGTCGATCCGATCGTGAACTCCCTCTTCACCGACGTTCATCAGGACCTGTACGAGGCGAACGACGCCGTCGACGTGATCGTCGAATCGGCGTTCGAATCCCACGTCACGACCGATCGATGGCTGAAAGCCGTCGCTCCCGACGATCTCTACGTCTATTCCGGAGACCTTTCGATTGGGCTCGTTCTTTCGGAACGGAACGCACTGGCCATCCTCTACGACGCGGACCGATCCGGGCGGGTCTGTATCGACTGTTCGAACGAGGAACTGCGACGCTGGTTTGCGTCGTACGCGGAGTCGAAGAAGGCATCGGCCAGACGGTTCGCCGAGCAGCCTTCGCAGTGAGCGCCCGACCGACGGTCGACGGTTCGACCACTGCATGGCTCCACCCCCATCGTCGGTCACGCTCGAGTCCGTCGGTGTCGATCACTCACGCTCGAGTCCGTCGGTGTCGATCACTCACGCTCGAGTCCGTCGGTGTCGATCTCAGCCGGCCCGTCGAGGGGATGCAGCGGCTGAATCGTGTTTCGATGCGTGAAATTCGATCAGCGAGTAACTATAATCGATCGTGTATGGTAGCCGCGCCCGGGGTCGATACCCAATGACAGATCACCACGACGAAGCGGATTCGGCCGACGCGTCGTTCAACCGTCGAAACGTCCTCAGAATGAGCGCTGCGACCGCTGCGTTTACCGGTATCGGCGTTCCCGCCGTCAGTGCGGAGCGTCCGGCCGGGTTCGACGAAGTTACGGGTGCGGAAGCGACGCGGCTGTACGAACGGCTCCGGGAGACCGACGAGTTCGAGCGCCTCGAGCGGGCTGTTCTCGAGCGCGGCGGTTCGCTCGGCGACGACATCACTGCCGGAACGGTAACCGGTGACGAGCGACTCGAACTCGTTTCGGTTCCGATTACGGACGCGGACGCCGACGAAGCGCACCTCACGATCGGTCGGTCGCTCGATTCACAGCGGGTGACCATCGCGTCCCTCGAGTACGTCGAGAAATCCTTCGACCGATCGCCCGCGGACGTCGACTCCGTCGACGACGTCGAAGGAACGATCACCGCCCGCGTCGTCGATGGGCTGGACGGGATGGAGGAGTCGGTCCACGAGATACAGTTCGACGCGGACGAGTCGGTCTTCGAGTCGACGGACGCCGTCGCACCGGCGTTCGACATCGGGTGTTCGGGCTGTAAACTCGCCGTAACGCAGATCTGCCAGATCGGTTGTGGTGCGTCGACGGCCTTCATCTGTGGCGTCCTTTCCGGACTCGGTATTATCGCTGGTGGCGCGTGCTTCACGTTCACACAGGCCGCCTGTACGGCGATCGCGGCCATCGGCTGTGATTCCCCCGCCGAAGACATCTGTTCCCACCCGCAACTCGGCCTCTGTTGACGCCGTTCCAACGGTCCTCCCCGCTGAGCCAGCACACCAGCCCAATAACCGAAATATATTTGCTCGCCGACCGATAATGAAATATTGGTTGATGTCGGATGCCTCGAAGCCGCCTCGAGTTACTGACGTCGAATAAACTCGTCGTCGGGAACGGAGTACTCCTCGCCCTCTGTGGACTCGTCCTGTACGGTCTCTCCGTCGCCGACGTGTCGGCGTGGAACGGGATCGCGGCCGGCTTCGCGGTCCTGTCCGCCGTCTGTTACGGTATCGGGTTGGTGGTACTCGATCACCAGCCGCGATCCCTCGCAGGCGGGGGGTTAGGAGCACTCCTCGCGGCGGGACTCACGGCAGTTCTCGCACCGATCACGACGAGCGATGCGTTGGTCGTCGTCGCTGCTGGCGTCTGGGTCGTCGTCTCGATACCGGTCTTCGGCGACGTCGCAGGCCTGAACGGCTCCGACGAGCATGGGGAGTAGTCACGTCCGACGAATCTGGTCGGTCGCGCTCCGCCGTAGCGGCCGTCGGCTGGCGGCCGAGCGACGGCGACTGTTGCTGTTGTTCGCGGGCCTGCTCGTCACGACGCCGGCGTGGTACTACGGCGCTCGAGCCGTGTATCGGTACGGTCGGGCGTGGTCCGTCGGCGAGTCGCCGATTCCCCTCGCCGAACTTCTCACCGGACAACTGTCCGTACTGGGCGGTGTCGTCGTCGTTCTCGTCGTGCTTCGGACGATCCTCGAGGTGGGGTATCCCGACGAACCGGCGTTCGTCCTGCTTGCGGTCTCCGCGCCGGACGTCGCAACGGGGCTGGCCCTCGCGGAGTACGTTCGGGTCACGCTCGTTCTGGGCGGGCCGCTGATCGCCGTCTGGTCCGTCTTCGCTCTCGGAGCGGGTTCGCCGGCGCTCGTCCTCACCGGCGGGGCGACCCTCGCCGCGTTCCTCCTCGCGTGCGTCCTCGGTAGCTATCTCCTCGGACTGCTCGTGACGCCGACGCTCCGGTGGATCGACCGCCGCGTTCGGTACGCTCTCGTCGCAGCCCTCGTCGCGGCGGCGATGCTCGCCATCGATCGGGTTCCGTCGGCCGTCGCGGACGCCACGTCCGTCCTCGAGGCACCGGTTTCACTGTACGCACGTCTCGCGCTTCTCGGTTCGTCGGCGGGGCCGCTGCTCGACCCGCGTGTTGCGGGATCGATCGTCGTCGCGGTCGGGCTTCCGCTCGCGTTTCTCGGGGCGATCCGGGCGGTCACGCCCACGGTCTGGTGGCTCCCCGATCGATCCAGCGACTCCGAGTCGACGACGTCGGTCCGTGGCGGCTGGCTCCCGACCGGTCGGTTCCCGTCGGTTCACGTCGCGTGGGTACAGCTGCTCCGTGGCGTCCGAAACCCCGCACGCCTGGGCCACGTCTTCGTCGCTGCCTTCGTGTTGCTCCCGACGGTCGTCTCTTTCATCGGGGAACCGCTCGAGGTCGCACTGCTGGTCGCCCCGCCGCTTCTGTCGGTTGTGACCGCGTGGACTGCCGGTGCCCTCTTCTGTCTCAATCCGATCGGCGATAGCGCACCGATGTACTCGCAACTCGCCCTGGCGACCGTTCCCACGCGCTGTTTCGTCCTCGGTCGGATGCTCGCCGGACTGGCGGTCACGCTTCCGCCGGCGTCGCTCCTGATCGGCCTGGCGGGAATCGCCGGACCGATCACGGGATCGCAGACGGCGACGCTGCTCGGGTTCACGGCGTTGCTCTCGATCTGGGCGACGACGGTGGCCAGCGGTCTCGGTTCTCTGGTCCCCGCGACGCATCGATCGACGCGGGCGGACGGTCGGACCGTCACGACCCCGCATCTCGGCGTCATCGGGAGCTACTCGTTTCTCGTCGGCGTCGCCGGGCTGGGTGGGTTACTCCTCGTGTATTTGCCGTCGGCGTTCCGGATCGTCGTCCCGTCCGTCTCCACCGAGGCGATTCGGACGTGGGGTGGGATCGCGCTGTTCGGGACCTGTGTCGTGGTGGCCGGACTCTCGCTCCGGTACGCGACGGACAGATTCGGCCGATACGAGATAGCGTGACGAGCGTCGTCCACGGCCGAGGGAGAGGGAGGGTCAGACGGAACTCGAGGCACCGATCGGGTCGACGGTTCCGGCGCGGGTGCGTTCGATCGCCTCGCACACTGCCTCCGGATCGTCGATTGGGTCCCGATCACAGTGGAGGTCGAACCGGCGTCTGCGCTCGAGGACGAGTTCGTCGTCGGTCAGGCGGACGTCTTCGATAGCGTCCCAGGGGAGGAGCGTTCGCGCAAAGGGTCGCTGGACGACCAGTCCGGCCCGGTGTGCCCGGAGCGTCGGTACGTTCCATCGACCGCTCGAGTCGGCCGCGTTCCGCCGGCCGAGCCGAGTCGAGACCAGCATGACGACGCCGTAGACCGGCCACAACAACGCTCTGAGACGTCCCAGCAGGGCACCGAGAATCCCGAGACCGATCAGGAGACCGACAACGACGGTGAAAGACGTCCGGCCGGAGAGAAGCCCTACCGGGTGGTACTGCCAGGTCGCCACCGGTTCGTCGGCGGTGGCCGCCTCGACGTACCGGTTGCGGGACATGCGGTCGATCCCGTATGCCGCGGGGGCCGACAGGAGGGCGAACACGACCGTAACGAGGTAGATCCGGGTCCCGGGGTCGATCAGTTCGAAGGTGGCAGCGAACAACGTGACGGCGAACGCGAGCGGCGGCACGTAACAGGCAGCTCGTCGCCAGCGGGAGCGGCCGATCCGCTCGGGCAGACCGTGGCTTCGTCTCGCGATGACGTGGCCGGCGATCGTGACGACCGTCAGCGCGGTCGGCAGCACGCCAAGCAGCGTCGCGGTCGACACGTCGGCGGCCAGTCCCGCGATCGCTGCGACGCCGACCACGACGACGCCGAGATAGAACCCGAAGCCGGCCTGGAAGCCGATGTCGGGGGTGTCCACTTCGAGGGGCGGTGCGCGTCCGTGAGATGACACAGTATGCACACGTTCGAGCGCCGGCCACAAAATAAATACGGTCGTCCTCCAGGTGAACGATTCGGTGCTGCGGCGTTGCGCGGAACGCGAGCGGGAGGAAGGGGCAGGTTCGAGGGCGTTCGGCCGGGAGTGACAAGGACTGTCGGAGCCGGTACGGTCCCGAAATCGTTTTCAACCGGTCGCGCGGACACTCGGTATGCCGACGGACTCGGACACCCATTATGACCCCACGTTGGGGAACAAGTTCATCTTCGTCACCGGCGGCGTCATGTCGGGACTCGGCAAGGGGATCACGGCCGCCAGCACCGGCCGACTCCTGAAAAACGCCGGGTTCGACGTTACCGCCGTCAAGATCGACCCGTACCTGAACGTCGACGCGGGGACGATGAACCCCTACCAACACGGCGAGGTCTACGTCCTGAAAGACGGCGGCGAGGTCGACCTCGATCTGGGGAACTACGAGCGGTTCCTCGACGTCGACATGACCTCGGACCACAACATCACGACGGGCAAGACCTACCAGCACGTCATCGAGGCCGAACGCGCCGGGGACTACCTCGGCAAGACGGTCCAGATCATCCCCCACGTCACCGACGACATCAAACGCCGCATCCGCGAGGCCGCCGAGGGAACCGACGTCTGTATCGTCGAAGTCGGCGGCACCGTCGGCGACATCGAGGGAATGCCCTACCTCGAGGCGCTGCGACAGTTCGCCCACGAGGAGGACGACGACGACATTCTCTTCGCTCACGTCACGCTCGTCCCCTACTCGAAAAACGGCGAACAGAAGACCAAGCCCACGCAACACTCGGTCAAGGAGGTCCGCTCGATCGGCCTCCAGCCCGACGTCATCGTCGGCCGCTGTGAGGACCGCCTCGAGCCCGAAACCAAGGAGAAGATCGCCCTGTTTTGTGACATTCCGACCGAGGCGGTGTTCTCCAACCCGGACGTCGAGGACGTCTATCACGTTCCGCTGATGGTCGAGGACGAAGGGTTAGACCAGTACGTCCTCGAGCACTTCGGGCTGGCTGACGAGGCCCTGCCGAAAGGCGAACGGGCCAACGAGTGGCGCGAGATCGTCACCACCGAGAAAGAGGGCGCGGTCGACGTCGCGCTCGTCGGCAAGTACGATCTCGAGGACGCGTACATGTCGATCCACGAGTCGCTGAAACACGCCGGCTTCGAACTCGGGGTCGACGTGAACGTCCACTGGGTCCACGCCGACGGGATGGCCGACGAGTACGACGACCAACTCGAGGCCGTCGACGGGATCATCGTCCCCGGCGGCTTCGGGATGCGCGGCACCGAGGGGAAGATCCGCGCGGTCCGGTACGCCCGCGAGAACGACGTTCCCTTCCTGGGGCTCTGTCTGGGCTTCCAGATGGCCGTCGTCGAGTACGCCCGGAACGTGTTGGGTCTCGAGGGCGCTCATTCCACTGAGATGGACGAGGACACGCCCCATCCCGTCATCGACATCCTGCCCGAGCAGTACGAGGTCGAGGACATGGGCGGGACGATGCGGCTGGGCGAGCACACGACCGTCATCGAACCCGAGACGCTCGCGTACGACCTGTACGGCGACACCTCGTGTTCGGAGCGCCACCGGCACCGCTACGAGGTCAACCCCGAGTACTTCGAGCACTTCGAGGACGAGCCGCTGACCTTCTCCGGCACCGCCGGAAATCGCATGGAGATCCTCGAACACGAGGCCCACCCCTACTTCCTCGGGACGCAGTTCCACCCCGAGTACACGTCCCGGCCGGGCCAGCCGAGTCCGCCCTTCCTGGGACTGGTCGAGGCGATCCTCGAGCAGTCGCCGGCCGGCGACACCGATACGGACGACGACGCCGAAACGGAGGTAACCCACTGATGGTCGAGACAGAGACGTTCGTTCCGGAGGCAGTAGCAGAGATCGACGAGGAAATCGGCGACGCGAACGCCGTCATCGCCCTCTCGGGCGGGGTCGACTCCTCGGTCGCCGCCGCCTTAGCCTACGAGGCCATCGGCGACCGACTGACGCCGGTCTACGTCGACACCGGGCTGATGCGCAAGGGAGAAACCGACCAGATCCGCGAGACGTTCGACTACATGGAGTCGCTGCGGGTCGTCGACGCCAAAGACCGGTTCCTCGAGGCCCTCGAGGGCGTTACCGATCCCGAGGAGAAGCGGTCGGTTATCGGCGAGCAGTTCATCCGTGAGTTCGAGCGCGAGGCGAAAGACGCCGACGCGGACTACCTCGTGCAGGGGACGATCTACCCCGACCGCATCGAGAGCGAGGGCGGGATCAAATCCCACCACAACGTCGGCGGCCTCCCCGAGGTCGTCGATTTCGAGGGGATCGTCGAACCCGTCCGCGACCTCTACAAGGACGAGGTGCGCGAGGTCGCCCGCCACCTCGGATTAGAGGAGATCGTCGCCGAGCGGATGCCGTTCCCCGGCCCCGGCCTCGCAGTCCGCGTCATCGGCGAGGTCACCGAGGAGAAACTCGAGGTCGCCCGCGAGGCCAACCACGTCGTCGAGGAGGAACTCGAGGAGTACGAGCCCTGGCAGGCGCTCGCGGCCGTGATCGGCAAGGCGACGGGCGTCAAGGGCGACAACCGGGTCCACGGCTGGGTCGTCTCCGTCCGGTCGGTCGACTCCCGGGACGGGATGACCGCCCGCGCCCAGGAGATCGACTGGGAGACCCTCCAGCGCATCCAGTCGCGCATCACCGGGACCAACGAGAACGTCGCCCGCGTCGTCTACGACGTGACGCACAAACCGCCCGCGACCATCGAGTACGAATGAGCGACGCAACTGGAACGCAGGCGATCGTTGCCGGCCCCGACGAGGACGACATCGGCTCGGCGCTCGAGGCCGAGGGCGTGGACGTCACGCGCGTCGACGGCGTCATCTCCCGGCCGCAACTCGAGGACGCGGGGATTCTCGAGGCCGACCTCTACGTGCTCACCGACGTCGGCCAGGCGACGACGATTCCGATCGTCTGTGACCTGAACGAGGACCTCCGGACCGTCGTCTACGACCGCCAGACGGTTCCGGAGTTCGTCACGGCCCAACTCGACCTGGCGGTCGATCCGCGACTGGTCGACGCGAGCATGGTCGCCGAGGAGTTGCTCGCCTAACACGTCCGGCTCGTTGCCGCGACTCGCGCTATCGATCGTGAGAAATCACCAGTTATTCCGATAGTTCCGGGTATAAACGGTTAGACTGCTGTTATCGGCCGATTGAACTCGGGTTAATTTGGCGGAAATTCGTCGTAAGAACGGTATACCGTCATCCCCGTTCAAGTGGGTCCCGGCCCTTTCATCGGATGGAGGTCGACGGGCAGACCCCACCGAGGCACCCCACGCCTGTTCCCGTGACTTCCAGCAATCCCACCACAGCACCCTTCCCCCCACCATTGCCATACCGTTTCGACGCGGACCTCCATACGTCCGCGTCGCGTCCTGCGGTTCTGGCGCTCGGGGCGGACGTTCCGCCTCGAGTTCGTTTCTGACGACGGACCGACGGGTCGACCGCGCAGTCGTCCGCTGGAGCCACCGTGGCTCCCTTACCCGTCTCCCGTCCAGTCGATCGCGTCGCGAAGCCGCCGGAGCACCGGGATTTCCTCGAGTCGGTCCTCGGAGAGCAACGTCCAGTCGACGCCGTCGGGCCGGTCGCCGCCGTCGGGGCGGAGGACCCGCTCCGGCGTCACGACCAGATCCATCGGGACGTCGTGTTCCCCGGTGTCGACGGGGTCGTCGATCACCTGGCGTTCGTGGACCGTCGTCGCGACCGGCGTCCGGTCGTCGACCAACCCGAGGTCGCGCAGGATGGCGTACTCGAGATCGCTGTAGCCCTCCCCTTTGCCGATGCGAGCGCCGTCCTGCTCGCTTCTCTCGCCGCTCGCCCCGTCTCCTCGGGAGGCGCGAACGGCCACGCTACCGGAGACGATCAGATCGATCCCCTCGACGGCGTCGGGGCCGACCTGTTCGCCGTGTTCCGCAGACCCCGAGACCGTCGTCGCCGCGTCGTAGTCCTCGAGTTCGGCGGGGTCCAGTTTTAGAAAACACTGCTCGTCCCGCAGGCGCGGCACGGCCATGTAGACCGTCTTCCCCTCCCGCAGTGCGCGCCTGCGGACCGGCAACTGGGGCGCGTCCGGATTCGCCTTGATCGTCTCGGCGGCCGTCCACTCGGGCTGGTCGGCCAGTCGCTCGGCCGCCCGCTTCGCCCCCTCGAAGTTCGGGATGCGCCCGTGGGGCGGAAACGGGAAGCGCGCGACGCCGCTGTCCTCGAGGTCGTCCCAGACGCGCTCTCGGATCGCGTCCTTCTCGACCGGCTTGCTCATCTCACTCGTCCTCCTCGTCCGGTTCGTCGACCGCCGCGAGCGTCGTCAGATGCGTCGCCTCGGGCAGGATGATCTCCTCGGTCGCGAGTCCGGCGGCGTCGGCGTTGCCGGGGAGACAGAACACGGGCGTCCCCTCGGCGACGCCCGCGAGCGTTCGCGCGGCGACCACCCGCGTGCCGACCGCGTCGTAGGCTAGCTGGGTGAACAGTTCGGGGAACGCCGAGAGGTGTTTCTCGAGCAACGGCTCCGTGGCCTCGATGGTCACGTCGTCGGGTTCGATGCTTGTCCCGCCGGCGGTGATCACGAGGTCGACGTCCTCCCGGTCGATAATCCGCAGCACGATCGACTGGACGCGGTCGTGGTCGTTCACGACGTGTTCGCGCGTGACGATGTCGTGGCCCGCCTCGGCCAACGCCGTCTCGATCCGCTCGCCGGCGGCGTCGGTGTCGAGCGACCGGTCCGTCGAGATCGTGATCAGCCCCGTTCCGAGCCCCTCCTCGGCCGACGCCGTACGCTCGTCGGCCGACTCGGTGCCCGCGCGTGCGCTGGACTCGTCCATACGACCGTGTCGTCAGTCCACGAATAAAACGCTGGCCGGTCGCGGCGGGCGTCGATCGTCGATCGGAACGACGTCCGAGCGCCCCGTGACCCAACCGTTATGGCTCGCGTTTCCGTCTACCCACCTGTATGCAGGCTGTCCAATTCAGCGAGCACGGCGACACCGACGTCATCGAGTACGACGAGTATCCGGACCCGGAGGTCGGGCGCGGCGAGGTCCTCGTCGACGTCAAGGCCGCGGCGCTCAACCACCTGGACATCTGGACGCGCCGCGGGATGCCCGGTCTTGACCTCGAGATGCCTCACATCCCGGGCAGTGACGGTGCGGGAATCGTCGAGGCGGTCGGCGAGGACGTCACCCGGTTCGAGGAAGGTGACCGCGTCGCGCTCTCGGCCGGCTGTGGCGACCTGCGGCTGGACGATCCGACGATGGACCCGAACTACTACATCATCGGGGAACACGTCCCCGGCATCCACGCCGAGTACGCCGCCATCCCCGAGGAGAACCTGATTCCGGTTCCCGAGGACGTCGACTGGACGGTCGCCGGCTCGAGCTGTCTGGTCTTCCAGACCGCCTGGCGGATGCTGATCGACCGCGCCGACCTCGAGGCCGGCGAGACGGTGCTGGTGCTGGGGGCCAGCGGCGGCGTCGGCCACGCGGCCCTCCAGATCGCCGACTACGCGGGCGCGGAGGTGTACGCCACCGGCAGCACCGAGGAGAAACTCCAGTACGCCGAGGATCACGGGGCGGACTACGTCTGTAACTACGAGGAGCAGAACTTCGCCGACTGGGTATACGACGAGACCGGCGGCCGCGGCGTCGACGTCGTCGTCGAACACGTCGGCGAGCCGACCTGGCGCGACTCGCTGAAGAGCCTCACCAAGGGCGGCCGACTCGTCACCTGCGGCGGCACCGCTGGCGGCAGGCCCGAGACGGACATTCCGCGGATCTTCTGGGAACAGCTCCAGATCATCGGCTCGACGATGGCCACGCCCGACCAGGTCGACGACGTCATGGAACTGGTCTGGGACGGCACGTTCGAGCCGGCCATCCGCGAGGAACTGCCGATGAGCGAGACCCCGCGCGCCCACGAGATCATCGAGAACCGCGAGGGGTTCGGCAAGGTCGTCGTGCGGCCGGACAGCGAACGCTAGGCGGGGGCAGTATCGCGTCCCGGTCGGTGCCGTGCGCGCTCGAGGACGACCCACGTCCCCTGGGAGTCGGTCCCAAACCGTGACTGCTTTCACACGGGAGTCGCAACTACCCGGCGTGAGTTCGAGCGACGACGGCGGCTACGTGCACGATCCGTCGGATTTCGACGAGGACGGCGCTCGGCGGGACGACGAGGGCGACGACTGGGTCGACGACCCGGCCCACCCCGCGACGGCCGACCGTGAGTTCGACTGGCGCGGCTGGCTCCTCGTCGGCGTCATCGTGTTCGCGTTCATTATCGCGCCGGGCCTGATACTCCTGATTCCGCCGGACGTCGAGTACCGGTTCGCGCTGATCATCCTGCCGCTGTTTCCCGCGTTGCTACTCGCGTTGACGGCAGTCTGGGCGACGACGCGTCCCTGACGCGAGGAAAACGGCGCTCAGGCTCGGGACTCGAGGGTGTCCTCGAGTCGGTCGCGGACGGCCGATCCGTGGACGCTGTCGGACTCCGGAACTGGCTTTTCGTCGAGATAGCGCTCGAGCAGGTCGACCAGTGCCGTCGCTTGGCGGCCGGTAAACGTCTCCCGGCCGGCTTCGATCGCGTCGAGGGCCTCGAGCGCCCACTCGGGCGGCTCCTCGTCGGCGTCGATGGCCTCGTCGATCCGGGTCGTCAGGGCGTGGTGGACGACCCACTGCTCTTCTCTGGAGAGCGTCACCTCGTGCGTCTCGGGTTCCGGTGCTGGGGAACTCATTGCGTCACACGGACCGATTCCGTCGGTCCTCACCCGACGCTACGAAGGGGGTGCTAATAAGCCTTGTTGCGTGGTACCACGCGCCACCGGCGTTCCGTCGGTCGATCCGCGGGCTCGTTTCCGGGCTCGTTTCCGGGCGATGTAGCGGTCTGGACGGTCTGACGGCTCGGAAAAGCTTGGTAGCGGGAGGTCGGTCCGCTCTCTCTGGCCTACGTGACACTGAACGGTGAGGTCGAACGGAGGATGTCGAATTGAAGCGTTCTGCTATCGTGGACACGGGGAGTGGCCACACCCTCCCCAGCCGATTCACTCGCTCCCGTCGTCTGCTCACGGGCACGTTGTGCCCGTTCGCATGGTATGCGGGACCTCGGTCCCGCACTAGTCGCTCGTTCATCCCTCGCGCGGTTTCATCGAGCGACCTCCCTCTCGGTCGGCCGCTCGATAGCACGCGCCACCGCAGGCTGGTGGGGTAGGACGGAACGATACTTACACGGGCTGGACTGAACGTTCGGCAGGAAGTACAGGAACCGACTACCGGGTGTCGCGGCGCATGGCGATCTCGAACCAGGGACAGAGGCGAAGCTGTCGGTACCACTCGGGGTGGGTGTGGAGTCGCTCGTAGGGGACCCACATGAGGCCGGCGACCTCCTCCTCGTTCGGCTCGAGGCTGCGGTCGGAGAGGGTCAGTTTGAGGACGGCACAGACCTCGTGTTCGACGCCAGCGTTCTCGAAGTAGCGCTTGTACTCGAAGCGGTCCGTCAGCCGGAGGTCGTCGTACTGGTCGGGCGTGATGCCCAGTTCCTCCTCGAGCCGTTCCCGGGTCGCCTCTTCCTGGCTCTGGCCCTCGACGGGGTGGGAGGCGACGGTACCGTCCCAGTAGGTGCCCCACAGGCGCTTGTCGGGCGCGCGCTGGGCGAGCAGGATGTTGTCGTCCTCGTCGAAGACCAGCGAGGTGAACGCACGGTGGCGGATGCCCTCGCCCGTGTGGGCCTCGAGCCGGTTGACGACCTCGAGTTCGTTGTCGTCGGCGTCGACGGCGATCACGTCTTGGCCCGCGTTCTCGTGTACCGGGCCGTCGTCGTGCGTGCTCATATCGACCTCATCGTAGACGACTTTGAAACCAGTATCGACCCGCGGTCGTCGGCGCGGTTCGTTCGGCAACGATCGCTACGTCGTCTCGAGCGGCCAGCCCTGGTCGGGATCCGGCTGGTAGCCGTCGCCGACGACGACCTCGAGCGCGCCCGCGTGCGTCTCGAGATCGAGCGCGTCGGTCTCGAGCAACTCGCCGTCGAGGCTGTACTCGACGGCCCGATCGCGGCTCTCGATGGCCAGTGACGGCGTCCGCCGCCGAACGAGGCGGCTCCCGTTCCCGAACAGTCCCTCGAGGGCCGCGTCGCCCAGCAGTTCCGTGGCCGCCGCGTCCTCGACGACGGTAACTTCGAAGAAGCCGTCCTCGACGTCGGCCTGGGCGGTTCGCGTCCCGTTGAACCGCCGGCAGTTGCCGACGAGGACGAACAGCGCCTCTCCTTCCCAGCGATGCGGCCGCTCGTCGTCCGGTCCCGGTGCTGTCTCCACGCCGAGTCTAAGCGAGTCGAACTCCCGGACGGTCTCGAGAGTGTTTTTCACGTACGCGAGCACGCCGAGTTCGCGCTTGCTCTCCGCGGAGGTCTCGGCGCTGGCCTCGGCGGTGACGCCGCCGATACAGGAGTTGACGAACGCCCGGCCGTTGGCGAATCCGAGGTCGATCGCGCGGCGGCGACCGTCCTCGATCAGTTCGAACGCGTGCTCGAGGCCCTCGATCCCGACGTTCGTCGCGAAGTTGTTGCCCGTCCCGGCTGGGACGACGGCGACCGTCGTCGACTCGAGGGCGTCCGCGTTGACGACGCCGTTGACGACCTCGTTGACGGTGCCGTCGCCGCCGACGGCGGCGATCAGGTCGGCCTCGTCGGCCGCCGCCTCGGCGAACCGCTCGGCGTCGCCGCCCTCCTCCGTTCGTCGGACCTCGAAGCCGTACTCGCCCGCCAGTTCGACTGCGTCGTCGACGTGATCCTGGCTCCCGCTGACCGGATTGAGCACGAGGACGCGGGAGGGGTTCGAGCCGGGGCCGTCGCTCGCATCGGATCCCATGCCGCGGGAAACGCCGGCCGTGCGCAAAAGGGCCTGCCCGGCGTATGCGCTCTCGTGTACGCCATCGACCTGCACGCCCACACGCGCTTCTTCCACGGTCGCCGCTCCCTCGGCGACCGCTTCGACCCGCTCGGCGTCCGACTACTCGCCGGAGCGGCCGCCTGGCGTGGTCTCCAGGGCGTCGCGACGACGAACCACGACTACTACACCCCGCTCGATCCGCCCGGCGACGTCGAGACGATTCCCGGCATCGAGATCACGACCGACCGGGGCCACGTCCTCGTCGTCGGGCCGGACCCGCCCCGGGAGACGGAGCCCGGTGCGCTCACACCGGCCGAGGCGGCGGAGCTGGCCCACGACCGCGACTGCGTGGCGATCGTCGCCCACCCGTTTCGCAACAGCACGGTCCGCGAACTCGAGGACGTCCCCTTCGACGCGATCGAGGTCAACGGCAAACACCCCCGATCGCAGCCGCTCGTCGAGGAACTGGCCGAGAGCCGCGACCTCCCGCTGGTCGGCGGCAGCGACGCCCACTACCCCTTCGAGGTGGGACGGGCCTACACCATCGTCGACGCCGACCGGCTCACGCCCGGGGCGGTCGTCGACGCGGTCCGCGACGGCCGGGTGCGCGCTCGCGTCGCTCGCTCCTCGTTCGATCGACTGCTCAGACGCGGCTACCGGACGGTCCACCGCAAGAAGGGCGTGATCGACGCGCTCGAGGAGCCGACGCCGGGGGTCGGGACGCCGCCGGGCGAGACGGACGACTGAGGCGGACTGCCCGCTCTCAGCCCAGTTCCTCGTCGAGGATCAGTCGCGTCTTCGTGCTGACCACCTCTTCCTGATCGCGGGCCTGGGTGATGAGGTCGTTCACGCCGCGCGTGTCGGCGGCGTCGACGACGAGGACCACGTCCTGCTCGCCCGAGACCATCCAGACGAAGTCGACCTCGTCCCACTCGGCCATCCGCTCGGCGACGGCCTTCGTGTCGACGTCGACCGCGACGCTGACCTCGATCATCGCCTTGACGTTGCCCGTCCGCGTCGAAATCGTGAACCGTTCGATGACGTCGTCGTCCATCATCCGTTCGACGCGGTTGCGGACGGTCCCCTCGCTCGTGCCGATCTCGTCGGCGATCTCGGTGTACGGCGTCCGGGCGTCTCGCCGCAGGATGTCGAGAATCTGCCGGTCCAGTTCGTCCATGGAGATGCGAGTGTAGCACCAACGGCCACTTACCGATTACGAATTTCGTAACTGAGCTTCGAAGACAACACTTATGGCGGTGTGTCCGATACGTAGTTCGTAATGACACCGGCCTACGTTGCACTGGAAGGCGGCCACGTACTCGAGGGGCGTGGTCGTGCTCCGGGCACAGCACGCGGCGAACTGGTCTTCACGACGGCCTACACCGGCTACGAGGAGAGCCTGACCGACCCGTCCTACGAGGAACAGGTCCTGACCTTCTCCTACCCGCTGATCGGCAACTACGGCGTCCGCGAAGAGCGGTTCGAGGACGACCGCGTCCACCCGCGTGCGGCGATCGCCAAGGAGTTCACCGCCGACGTCGCCGACTGGCTCGCGTCGGAGGGCGTCCCGGCGGTCGACCACCTCGACACCCGCGAAATCGTCACGGACATCCGCGACGAGGGCGCGATGAAGTGCGGCATCGCCGTCGGCGAGGACGTCACCGAGGCGGACGCCCTGGCCGAACTCGAGCAGTGCAAGGCGATGAGCGAGCACACCGACATCGGCGCACAGGTCAGCGTCGACGACCCCGTCGTCCACGGCGAAGACAACGGCGGCGAGACCGTCGCGCTCGTCGACTGCGGCGCGAAGGGCTCGATCGTCGACTCGCTGCTGGCCCGCGACGCCGAGGTCCACGTCCTCCCCTACGACGCGACGCCCGCGGACGTCGAGGCCGTCGATCCCGACGTTCTGTTCATCTCCAACGGACCCGGTGACCCCGCGAACTACGAGGCGGCGATCGACCTCGTCCAGGAGTTCGTCGCGGACACGCCCGTCGCCGGCATCTGCCTCGGGCAGCAGATCGTCGCCGAGGCGCTCGGCGGTTCGACCGAGAAGATGACCTTCGGTCACCGCGGCGTCAACCAGCCCGTGCTCGACCTCGAGTCGGGGCAGGTCGTGATGACCACGCAGAACCACGGCTACACCGTCGACGATCCGGGCGAACACCTCGAGGTGACTCAGATCAACGTCAACGACGACACGCCGGAAGGACTCGACGGCGTCGAGTACGACGTCATCACCCGCCAGTACCACCCCGAAGCCAACCCCGGCCCGGAGGACACCCTCGACTTCTTCGACGACGTGCTCGCGATGGCCGACCCGCGAGCGTCCACGGCCGTTCCCGCCGACGACTGATCGGCCGCCGTCCCGCCGTCGACCGCCCGTTTCGGGATCGACAGCCGCATTTCGAATTTCGTACCGCTCGCCAGCGTCGCCGACTCGGTGGTCTCCGCTCTCGACGCGACTATCGGACCGTGATGACCGGCACCGGCGAGCGCTGGAAGACGGTCTTCGCGACGTTGCCGACGAACAGTCGATCGGCGAGGCTCCCGCCGTGGGTACCGATCGCGATCGCGTCGTAGTCCTCGGCGCGTCGGACGATCTCTCGGGCCGGCCGCCCGACCGCGATCACGGTGTCGATCTCCGCGTCGTGCTCGGCAGCCAGTTCCTGCGCCCGCTCCAGTACCGCCTCGGCGCGTTCGGTGGCGGCCGCCTCGAAGTCGTCCTCGAGCGCGAGCCCCATCGCGTCGCCCATCAGTCCGGTCGGTTCGGCGACGACGGTGAGCACCGTCACGTCGGCGTCGGGGTGATTCTCCAGTGCGTACTCGAGCGCACGTTCGGCCATTTCGGAGCCACCCATCGGAACGAGAACTCGATCGAGCATACGTCTCGTACGACACCGCACCGAATAAACACCGGGTCGAGAAGGGGCGTGCTCGTGGTTCTCGACTCGTAGCCGAGAGCGGATACGGCAGTCCGTCACATACGGATTACTGTAACGATTTACCGGCGCACCCGCAGCCCGGATCGCGGGTGCGCCGGAAATGACTTACAGTAAACCGTCTCAGTCGGCGTCCTCGAACCCGTAGCTGACGTCGACCGAGGCGGTCACGGTGACCGGTCCCGAGTCGATTTCGGTCGTCGGGGCCGCTCCGCCGTCGTCGGCGGCGTCGGCCTCGGCCACGTACCCGTGGTCGGCTCGGACCGGGACGACGTCGACGTTGCGCGTCGAGACGGACCGCGTTCCCGTGATGGCGACGTTGCGGTTCTCGGCGATGTAGCTCGCCTCCTCGTCGGCGTTCTCGAGGGCCTGCTCGAGGGCCTGGTCGCGCAACTCGGCGCGGGTCTCGTCGGTCAGTCCGAAGCTGACTCGGCCGATGTCGTCGGCGTCGGCGGCGACCGCGTCGATCACGTCGCCCACGCTGTCGACGTCGTCGACGACGACCTCGAACCGGTGGGCACCCTGGTAGCCGTCGCCGTCGTACTCGGGACGGACGCTGAAACGCCCGGATTCGACGTTCTCGTCGGGGATGCCGAGGTCGTCGAACGTCGCCCGCAGCGCGTCGGCCTTCTCGGCGAGTTCGGACTCGACCGCCTCGGCGCTCTCGCCAGTCGCCTCGACGCCGACGCTCAGCGTGGCCCGATCCGGTTCGGCTTCGACCTCGCCGACGGCGCTCACCTCGATCGCCCGTTCGGCGGGACCCTCCGGGGCGGCTCCGCGGATTTCCCCCTCGGGCGTCTCTTCCTGGGCGCTGCTCGTACAGCCGGCGACCGCCGCGACGGCGACGGTCGACGCGGCGAGGAACTGTCGTCGATCCATATCAGTCGGTTCGAACGATACCTACATGGACCTTCGCCAAGGTGAAACGGTTCTTTGACCGGTTCGCTGCGGCGACTCCTCCCGCCGACGATCGGATGAAAACAGTGCAACGACGTGCGTCCGTTCGCGTCCTCGCGGTCCGTTTCCATCCCGTGCTCGTCCGCGACCTCGAGCACGTCGTCGACAGAGCCGCCGTTACTGCGGCTTCTGCCGCCCTAGCGCTCTCCGCGAACGATCTCGGCGACCCGTTCTCGGTCGAACAGCTGTTCCTCGCTCGGTATCTCCGGATATGGCTGTCCGGGGTCGTAGCCGGGCCACTCGCCGAACTGCTCGGGGTAGAGCTGTTTGGCCGTCATCTCGAGCTGGAAGAGGTTCATGATCGGACCCTGGTAGCGCATCCCGCTTGCGACGACCCGGTCGTTCTGCACCGCCGCGAGGTCGCTCCCGGCGGGGTGGTCCGCGAGCCGATCGCGGACGCTGTCGATCGAGTAGCGGGACGTGATTCCCCACAGGTGGAGGATGACGTCCGGGTCCGCTTCGAGCATCGTCTCGTAGTCGACGGTGCCCCAGTCACCCGACCAGTCGTAGTCGGCCAGCGCATCGCGTGCGCCGAGCGGGCGCGTTTCGGCCTGCCAGAAGCCGGGCGTGTTGAGGTGGTAGGTGAAGAACTGGCCGTCACCCAGCGTCACCCGTGCGGCGGTCGGCCGCTCGTCCTCCGGGGGGAGATTCGACTCGATCTCCGCGAGGAGGTCATCGTACACCGCCCTGAGCTCTTCGTAGCGCTCCTGCTCCTGGAAGACCGCCGCCACGCGCTCGAAGATCTCCCAGAGCGTGTAGTACTCGTAGGCGTCCGCGTACGCCTCGGCGGGTTCGCTGTGGACGCCGCTGTGGAAGTTCCCGAGCCACGGCCCCAGCGTCGAGGCGATCTGCTCGACGTCGTCTTCGTCCCAGTTGTCGTCGTGTTTCACCGGATACGAGGGGTCGAGGAAGTGAACGTCGCTGTCGAGGTCGTACAGTTGCTCCCGGGAGAGCCCGTCCGCGAGGGGGTCCGGGAGCCCGTCCCAGTCGAAAGAGACGCCCTCGAGGTGCTCGTAGAACTTGTTCATCGTCGTGCCGGCCATCTCGGTCGAGAACAGCGCGTTCACGCCCTCGCCGTGACCGAGGGCGACCGCCATGTCGGCGTACTGCGGGAAGGTAACGAAGACGTCCTCGGGGACGGCGTCGAACTCGACCTCCCCCACGGGTGCCATCGACACCGTGTACGAGCCGTCGGATTCGGCTCCGGAATCGCCGCCTTCCGACGATCCGTCGTCGTTCGTGTCCCCGTTCCCGCCGTTCCCGTTCCCCCCGGTTCCGTTCCCGTCGCTCTCGCTCGTACAGCCGGCCAGCGCTGTCCCGCCGACTGCGATACTCGTCGCAACGAACTGTCGACGGCTCGGTCCGCCGTTCCGATTCGAGTCCATGCGATTTAGGCTCCCCTAATAATTCAAAAGTCGTTCGATTTAGGGGTGCCAAAATCTCCGTCGGTCGGCTGTCCGCCGCCGTTTTCCGAAGGCGTTCGGCTCGTCTCTGCTGCGCAGTCTCATCGAACGCGTCGGTGGCTGTCAGGCTCGCGGCGACGAGGGATCGGCGTCGATCACCTCGCCGATCCGCTCGAGGGTCTCGTGGTTTACAGCGCTGGTCGCACGCTTCACGTTCGTTCAGTCGTGCCTGAAGGATCGCTGCCCCGTAAACGCCATCGCGGCATCGACCTTTTTCTCGTCGGGTTCACTTCGTTCACCACTCTTCGAAAAATCTCGACCAAAAAGCCGCTCACTTCGTTCGCGGCAGTTCAATCGTGTCTGAAGGACCGCTGACCGGTAAACGCCATCGCGGCATCGACCTTTTTCTCGTCGGGTTCACTTCGTTCACCACTCCTCGAAAAATCTCGACCAAAAAGCCGCTCACTTCGTTCGCGGCAGTTCAATCGTGTCTGAAGGACCGCTGACCGGTAAACGCCATCGCTATGTCGTGTTCGTCCGCGGCCTCGATCACGTCGTCGTCGTTGACCGACCCGCCGGGCTGGACGACCGCCTCGATGCCCGCCGTCGCGGCCTCCTCGATGCCGTCCGGGAACGGGAAGAACGCGTCAGAGGCCATCACGGCTCCCTCGGCGTCCTTTCCTTCGGCGTGCTCGTCCGCCTTCATCGCCGCCAGGCGGACGGCGTCGACGCGGGAGACCTGTCCCATCCCGATGCCGACCGTCTCCGTTCCGTCGGCGAAGAGGATGCCGTTCGACTTGACGTGCTTGAGCGTCTGCCAGGCGAAGATCATCGTCTCGAGTTCCTCTTCTGTCGGCTCGCGCTCGGTGACGACCTCGAGGTCGTCGACCGAGATCGACTGGAGGTCACGCTCCTGCACGAGTCGGCCGCCGACGAGCGGTTTCTCGGTGAATCGCTCGGTGCGCTCACCCAACTCGCCGACGTCGAGCACGCGCAGGTTCTCCTTCTCGCAGAGGATCTCGAGCGCGTCGTCGGTGTAGCCGGGCGCGACGACGACCTCCTTGAACGAGTCGATAATTTGCTCCGCCGTTTCTGCGTCGCACTCCCGATTCAGCGCCACGATGCCGCCGAAGGCGCTCATCGGGTCCGTCGAGAGGGCCTTCTCGTAGGCCGCGGCCAGCGAGTCGGCGGTCGCACAGCCCGCCGGGTTGGTGTGCTTGATGACCGCCGCGGCGGGTTCATCGAACTCCTTGATCAGGTTGAGCGCGCCGTCGGCGTCGTTGTAGTTGTTGTACGACAGCGCCTTCGCGCCCTCGTTCAACTGCTCGGCGTGGACGACGCTGGCCTCGTCGCAGGTGTAGTCGGCGTAGACGGCGGCGTCCTGATGGGGGTTCTCGCCGTAGCGGAGCGTGTCGACGCGGTCGCTCGAGACGAGGCGACGGTTCGGCAGGCCCTCGGCGTCGGGTGCCGTGGGCGCGTCGGCCTCGACGCTGACTTCGCCGGCCTCGCGGTCGACCTCGACCGCACCGTCGGCGAACCACTTGACGGCCCGTGGGTACGCGCGGAACTCGCCCTCGTAGAGGACCCGTTCTTTCAGCGTCTCCGCGTCGTCGCCCTCGTAGACCGGGATCGGCTCCTGAGTGACGATCGGCCCGGCGTCGACCTCGCTCTCGAGGACGTCGCCGTTCTCGTCGGTCGCGTCGGTGACGACGTGGACCGTACAGCCGGTGACGGAGACGCCCGCCTCGAGCGCGTCCCCCCAGGCGTCCATCCCCGGGAACGACGGCAGCAGCGAGGGGTGGACGTTCAGCGTGGTGGGCGCGTCCTCGAGGAAGGTATCCGAGAGGATGCGCATGTAGCCGTCGAGACAGATCAGGTCGAACTCGTATTCCGAGAGGGCCTCGAGCACCGCTTTCTCGTGTTCGCCGCGGCTCATGCCGTCCTCGAGCGGGACGACCTCGGTCGGGATCCCGCGCTCGGCGGCGGACTCCAGCACCGGTGCGTCCGGGTCGTTCGTGAGGACGACGGCGAGTTCGGCCCCGCCCGGCCGTCTGTCGGCGATGTTCAACAGGTTACGCCCTCGGTTGCCGGCCATTCCGGCGATTCGCGTCATGGTTGGACGCCCGCCCGCGAGTGCCAAAGCCGTTGCGGTCTCGAGAGCAAATATGTGCACGTTCGTGGATCGAATGGGCGGTATGGAATCGATCCGAACCGGTGATATACACGCTCGTGGGTGATCCCGCGGACGGTTCCGATATTCCTTTCCCCCTGTACTGAAAAGGTGTCGGCGATGACCGACACAGATTCGCTGTACGCCGTGTCGCCGCTGGATGGCCGGTACAGCGGCCGAACGGCTCCGCTGTCGCCCTACGTCAGCGAGGCCGCGCTCATGCGGGCCCGCGTCCGCGTCGAGGTCGAGTACCTGATCGCGCTGGCCGACCTCGAGGCGACGCCGCTCGAGATCGACGCCGAGGAACGCACACACCTCCGGGGGCTGTACGAGGGGTTCGCCGAGGAAGACGCACAACTGATCAAGAAACTCGAGACGGAGGGCCACGCCGGCTTCGAGGCGACCAATCACGACGTGAAGGCGGTCGAGTACTTCGTCCGCCACCGCCTGCCCGAGGACAGCGACGCCTCGGCGTGGATCCACTTCGGGCTGACCAGCGAGGACGTGAACAACCTCGCCCACCGGCTGCTCGTCCGCGATGCCGTCGACGACGTGCTGCTGCCGGAACTGCGCGACGTCGCCGACACCCTCTCGTCGATGGCCCGGGAGCATCGCGACCTGCCGATGCTCGCCCGCACGCACGGCCAGCCGGCGACGCCGACGACCTTCGGCAAGGAGATGGCCGTCTACGCGGCCCGCCTCGCGACTGCCATCGGCCGGATCAACCGTGCGAACGACGCGCTCCGGGGCAAACTCGGCGGCGCTTCGGGCACCTACGCCGCTCACGTTGCGGCCTATCCCGACGTCGACTGGCAGGCCTTCGCCGAGAAGTTCGTGACCGACCAACTTGGACTGGGATTCGAACCCCTCACGACGCAGGTCAACCCCTGCGACGACCTCGCGGCGCTGTTCGACGCCGTCCGCGGGGCCAACGACGTTCTCCTCGATCTCGACCTCGACATGTGGCTCTACGTCTCCGACCGCTACCTCGGCCAGGAGGCCGTCGCGGGTGAGACGGGCTCGTCGACGATGCCCCACAAGGTCAACCCGATCGACTTCGAGAACAGCGAGGGCAACCTCTCGAAGGCCAACTCCGATCTGACCTTTCTCGCCGACTACGTCACCACCTCGCGGCTCCAGCGGGACCTCTCGGACTCGACGGTCAAGCGCAACGTCGGTGCCGCGTTCGCTCACTGCCTGATCGGCTACACGAAGACCGCCGCCGGCCTCGAGAAGGTCGTCCCCAACGAGCGGGTCATGCACGAGGACCTCGAGTCGACGCCCGAGATCATCGGCGAGGCGGTTCAGACGATTCTCCGCCGCGAAGGGCAGGAAGATGCCTACGAGCAGGTCAAGGCGCTGACCCGCGGGAAGGACGTGACGCTCGAGGACTTCCGGGACCTGTTCGACGACCTCGAGGTCGACGAGTCGGTCCGCGAGGAACTGCGCGCGCTCACGCCCGCGGGGTACACGGGCGTCGCGAGCGATCTGGTCGACGATCTGGAATAGCGTTCGTCGCCGAACTCGAGCGATTACCCCTCGAACGCGCTCACCCGTTCGGGTTCGATCGAGATGATGACCCGTTCGGTCTCGATCGGATTCGGATACTCGTCTTCGCCCGTGTACCGCTGGGCCAGTTCGTCGATGTGCTCGCGCGCGTTCTCCGTGGTGATCTCGTCGACCTCGCCCGTCACCGAGAGCATCCGGTAGGGGTTGTCGGGATCGGTCATGCTCACGGCGACGCGCGGATCGTTGCGGGCGTTTTTCTCCTTTCGTCGATCCCGCTCGGTGTTGACCAGTAGCCGATCGGCGTCGGCGTCGTAGTCGATCCACACCGGCGTGACGTGGGGCGCTCCGTCGGGTAACAGGGTGGAGACGTGCGCGAACGTCTTCCTCTCGAACAGGTCGTGGAAGTCGTCGGGGATCGAAGCCATACTCCGCGTAGCGCCTCGGGGTACTAATTCGCGTGCCCTTACGTTGCGATTCGCGAGGACGGTAGCCGGTACTGGCGGACGAACGCCGATCCCCGACACTTATCACGCGTCTGAACGGACACTCGAGCGATGTCGACGCCGCGACTCGTCCACCTCGCCGACCTCGAGACGATCTACGACGAGCCGGAGCGAGTCGCTCGCCTGGCCGGGGCGATCCGCGACCGCCGCGACGAACGGACGCTCGTCGTCGGATCCGGCGACACCACGGCGCTGGGGGCGCTCGCGTTCGTCAGCGAGGAGGGACGGGGACTCGCCCGACCGCTGTACGAGACGATCGCCCCGGACGCCGATACCCTTGGCAACCACGAGTTCGATTACGGTACCGACGGTGCCGTCGAGTGGACGCGGACGACGCCCGGACGACACCTCCTCGCGAACGTCGAGGGGATCGCGACCGATGGGATCGATTCGAGCACGATCCTCGAGGCCGCGGACACCCGGATCGGTCTCGTCGGCGTGACCGGCCCCAGAACCGACGAGATCTCCGGCATCGATCTCGAGGCCGCGTTCACCGACCCGATCCCGGCGATTCGCGAGGCGAGCGATCGACTTCGCTCCCGCGGTTGCGAGTGGCTCGTCGTCCTCTCGCACTGCGGGTCGCTCGACGCGACGATTGCCGCCGAAACCGACGTCGACCTCGTCCTCGGCGGGCACGATCACGAGCGGGTGTGCGAACGGATCGACGGAACGCTCGTCGCTCGAACCGAGGGCGGACAGGCTGGGGAGTTTCAAGAGATTCGACTGACCGACCCGCCCGCGGTCGCGGTCCGCACGATCGACGACGAACCCCGTCACGAGGGCATCGAGTCCACCTACCGGGAACGCTACGAGGCGACCGGACTCGCCGCGACGGTGACAACGCTCCCGGACGCCATCGATCGGCCGACGGCGACCCGGGTGGTCGCTCGAGCGTACCGCGAGCGTGCCGACGCCGCCGTCGGCGTCGTGCCACGCGGGTCCGTCCGCGACGGCCTCCCGAAAACCGTCACTCGCGGTGACGTCGTCGGGATCGTTCCGTTCGGATCTACGCTCGACGTCCACCGCGTCGACGGGCAGACGCTGGCGACGGTCGTCGATCGCTGCACGACGGAGGCCCCAGCAGCGGGCGACCTCACGGCCGTCGTCGATCCCGCTCTCGAGACAGACCCGATCGATCCCAGCGCTGCCTATCGTCTCGCCTGTATGAGCTACCTGACCGAGGTAGACTTGATCCCCGAACTGGACGCCGAGACCCGTCTCGAGGACCGCGGCCCACAGCACCGCCACGTCCTGGCGTTCCTCGAGGAGAAGGGATCCGTGACGGATCTGGTCACTACCTAGGGGTCGCTCGAGTTCGTCCCGGACGACGCGACCGGACCGATGGCCGTGGCCGGTCACTCGAGGCGGTCGATCCCCGTAATCTCGAATCGAGCGCCACCGCCGACGTCGGTCGGGTCGGCGGGGTCGATCCGCCAGTCGTGTGCGCGGGCCGCCTGCTCGACGATGCTCAGGCCCAGCCCCGTCCCGTCGGCGGCGTTCGTGTAACCGGTCTCGAGAACCTGCTCGCGCTCGTCCGGCGGGATGCCCGGTCCGTCGTCCTCGACGGCGAACCCGTCCGCGAGGTCGACGACGGTGACGGTGCCGGCGTCGCCGTGTTCGATTGCGTTCCGAAAGAGGTTCTCGAACAGTTGTCGCACCCGCGTCGGATCCGCGCGAACGGTACGGTCGGTCTCGACGACGAGCGTCGACGAACCGGTGTCGACCTGCTCCCAGCAGCGACGACAGACGTCCGCGAGCGCGAGCCGTTCCGGCTCGATGGCGCTGTTTCCCTGCCGAGCCAGCGTCAACAGGTCCTCGATCAGCGTCTCGATGCGCTCGAGCGAGCGGCCGACCTCCGCGAGGTGGTCGCCGTCGGAGTCGGCCCGGGCCGCCTCGAGGTGGCCCGACGCGACGTTCAGCGGGTTGCGGAGGTCGTGGGAGACGACGCTCGCGAACGCCTCGAGGCGCTCGTTGGTTCGCTCGAGCGCGATGCGCGCCCGGTGGCGCTCGAGTTCGTAACTCACCCACTGGGTCATCAGCCGGACGATGGTCCGGTCGGCGTCCGTAAACGGCTCGGCGGACGGATCGCCGCCGGCGAAACAGAGCGTCCCGTAGAGTTCACCGTCGACAGTCACGCGGGAGCCGACGTACCGACCCAGTTCGAACCGCTCCTGCGCGGAGCTTCCTGCGAGAACCGACTGGGAAACGTCCGGGATCGCCGTTAGCCCCTCCGTCTCGAGCGTCTGCCGACAGTAGGTCTCCGAGAGCGGACAGGAGTTGCCTGCCTGCAACAGGTCGTGGGACCCGTGGGCCTCGATGATCGTCTGGGTGCCGTCGATGGATTCACTACCAGCCTGGGCCGCGCCGTCCTCGTCCGTCTCGAGGTCGATCCGGGCGAGGAAGCCGTAGGGAAGGTCGAGTCGATCACAGCCCAGTTCCAGCATGCGAGCGACCTTCGCCTCGAGCGCGAGTTCGGGATCGGTCGTCACGTCGTACAGCTGCTGGAGGAACTCGATCGTCGACTGGCGCTTTCGTTCCTCCCGTTTTCGCTCCGTGATGTCGGTCAGCGTTCCGGCGAACCGGATCGGATCGCCGTCGTCGTACTCGACGTGGCCGCGGGCGAGCACCCAGCGACGGTCGTCGTCCGCGTCCCAGACCCGGTACTCGGCCTCGTACTCGTCCCCGTCCGCGATCGCCGCCTCGATCTCCGCCTCGACGCGGTCGCGATCGTCCTCGTGAATCGACGAGACGAACCGATCGAGCGGGACCCCCTCGCGTGCGGCGGCGGGATCGACGCCGAACGTCCGGGCGAACTCCGGACCGGCCGCGAGCCGATCCTCCGGCACGTGCCACTCCCAGGTCCCGACGGCACCAGCCTGGATCGCCGACTCGAGTTGCCGTTTCGTCTCTCGGAGCTCCCGCTCCCGTCGTTTCTCCGCGGTGATCTCGCTCGCGACGCCACCGATCCGGACGACGGTGCCGTCGTCGACGATCGGTTCGCCGTGGACGCGCACCCACCGCTCGAAGTCCGTTCGCGCGTCGACCCGAAAATCGATCTCGAGGGACTCCCCGCTCGACAGCGCCGCCATCGCCTCCTCGACGTGGTCGCGGTCGTCCGGGTGGATCCCCTCGAGGAAATCGACGGGATCGTCTCGAAGTACCTCCGTCGATCGTCCCCAGAGGTCCTCGTAGGCGGCGTTGACGAAGTGAACCTCCTCCCAGTCGGCCGAGAAGACGTACAGCACCCGGTCCGTGTTCTCGGCCAGTTCGGTCAGCAGTCGCGCCCCGCGATCGGCCCGCGAGTCGTCGACGGCGTCGTCGATCCGCGCCCGGAGCGTGGCGATCCGGTCGTCGTCCGGCCGTCGGCCGACGTAGGCCGTCACGCCTCGTGCGATCGTCTCCTCCGCGAACTGCTCGGATCCGTCCGCCGGATAGCAGACGATCGGCAGCGACGGATACCGGTCCCGGACGGTCTCGAGAACGACGAGAGGGTCCCGGTCGGGGAGCGCGTCTCCGACGACGAGACAGTCGACATCACCCGCTTCGAGTCGGGCGAGAGTCGCCGCGGCGTTTGCGACGCGTTCGACCGCGAGTCGCTCGGCGTCGGACTCGAGTCGGGCCGCGATCGAATCGGCTCCCGGAGCGGCGTCGACGAGGAGAACGGAGCAGGTGCTTGTCATGGAACGGAGGGTCGATAGATCGTCCGGAAGAGTTTCGAACGCGTCCTATAGTGTGCTTCGGCTAGTGTTCCGTCGGCCACACGTTCGACGGGTCACCGTTGCTCACCCGGTGAGCGCCCGCAGCGTCTCCTCGAGGGCGTCCGCGGCCGCCCGCACGTCGGCGAGGCGGACGTACTCGCGTTCGGCGTGGGCGACGCCGCCCTCGCCGTCCGAGAGGACGCCGGGACCGAAGACGACGGTCGGCGCGTCGGCCGCGAAGAACCCGGCCTCGGTCGCCGCGCCGAACGGGCGGACCTCGCCGCCGCTTTCGTCCCGGAGCGTCCGCACTACCTCGGCGTCCGCGTCGGTCACGAACGCCGGCGGGAACGGCGTGTCGGGGCGGATCAGGTCGACCGACACCTCGAACGGGGAGCCGTCGGCGACCTCGCGCTCGAGGAACGCCTGCAGATCCGCCCGGAAGGAGTCGGTGGTCTCCGGCGGCACGGAGCGGCGGTCGAACGTCACCCGGCACGCACCGGGGACGCGGTTCGGTGCCTCGCCGCCCTCGAGCATCGTCGGCGTCAGTTTCGGTGCCCCCAGCACGTCGTCCTCGCCCGGACCGGCCTCGTCGTCGTAGCGACGGAGGGCCGCGAGGACGCGCTCGAGACCAAAGACCGGGTTCCGGTCGGCGGGGACGCTCGCGGCGTGGCCGCTCTCGCCGGTGATCGTGATCGTCCCCTCGCACTGTCCCCGAGCGGCGATACAGACGTCGAGATCGGTCGGCTCGCCGACGACGTAGGCGTCGGCCTCGAGGCGCTCTCGCAGTCCCGCCGCACCGGTCATCAGCGTCTCCTCGTCGGGGGTGATCGCGAGCGTCAGCGTGCCGGCGTCGGGCTCGACCCGCAGGAAGGCCGCCAGCAGGGCCGCGAGCGGCCCCTTGGCGTCACAGGCACCGCGCCCGAAGACGACGTCGCCGTCGCGCTCGTAGGGGACGTGCGGCGCGACGGTGTCGATATGCGTGTTCAGGACGACGTGGGGGCCGTCGGCCTCCCCGTCGCGGCGTGCGAGGACGTTTCCGAGGTCGTCCACCTCGGCGTCGATCCCCGCGCTCTGGAGCGTCTCGAGTAGCAACTGGCGCATCGCTCCGACGTCCTCGTGAGACGGGGTCGACACCGCGTCGGCGTGGAATCGGGCGAGGTCGAACGTCATTCCTGCTCCAGTCGCGTCACGTCCGCGAGCGTCTCGCGCCGGCGGGCGACGCGGGCCTCGCCGTCCTCGAGCGCGACTTCCGCGGGTTTGGGCTGGGAGTGGAACTGGTTGGCCAGTTCGTAGCCGTACGACCCCGCATTGCCGATGGCGAGGACGTCGCCGCGTTCGGGTTCGGCGATCGGTCGGTCGTGGGCGAAGACGTCCGCGCTGGTACAGACCGGGCCGCCGACGGTCGCCTCGATCGGGTCGCGCTCGGGCGCGGTGACGTTCAGCATGGGGTGGTAGGAGCCGAACATCGCCGGCCGGATCAGCGTTGAGAGGCTGGCGTCGACGCCGACGACGGTGGTGTCGGGGGCTTCCTTGATCGTGTTGACCTCGGTGAGGATCAGGCCGGCGTCGGCGACGACGTAGCGTCCGGGCTCGAGTTTGAGCTGGGCCTCCAGATCACCCACCGCGTTGCGGACCATCTCGGACGTCTTCGCGAGGTCCAGCGGCGGTTCGTCTTCGCGGTAGGGGACGCCGTAGCCGCCGCCGACGTCGACGAACTCCAACTCGTCGTCGCCGACGCGACGGGCCATCTCGCCGACGCGTTCGATCGCACGGCAGTGATCCGCGAGGTCGTCCGTCAGGACGCCGCTGCCGGCGTGGGCGTGGAGGCCGACCAGTTCGAACTCCTCGCGGACGCGGTCGGCGACCTCGGGGACGCGCTCGTAGGGGATGCCGAACTTCGCGTCCGCGCCCGTCGCGACCTTCTCGTGGTGCCCCGTCCCGATGCCGGGGTTGATCCGGATAGCGATCCGGCCGTCGTAGCCCCGCTCGGCGAGGCGCTCGAGCGTGTCGGTCGCGCCGATGGTGATCGTCAGGCCCGGATGGTCGGCCGCGAGGTCGGCGGCGTAGTCGAGGTCCCGATCCGGCGGGTTGACCGCGGTGTACTGGAGTTCGTCGGGATCCGCGCCGGCGTCGATCGAGCGCTGGAGTTCCCCCCAGGCCGCACACTCGATCGTCCCGCCGGCCTCGAGGACGGCCTCGAGCACCGCCCGCCCGGTGTGGGCCTTCGCGGCGTACATGACGTGGGCGTCGGGAAACGCCGCCGCGAAGCGCGCGTAGTTTTCCTTCACCCGATCGAGGTCCATCACGTACAGCGGCGTCTCGTACTCGTCGGCGAGGGCCTCGAGTCGCTCGAGGTCCCAGTCGTCCAGCCGGCGAACTGCCGGCGAGTCCGCGAGGTCGGTCATTACTCCCTTCAAGCGACCGCGAGCAGTCAAGGGTTTGGGTTCGCGCCAGTCTCGGAGCGAACCTCCGAAGCACCCCTACTGTCGCCGCCTTCCGTGCGTTACACGAGACTGCTGGCCCTAGGCCTAACCGGCTCCGTGGTGTGGATACGTCCGGTTCTGAAGCCGATGACGCCTGACGGCGACGATCCGCCGAACGGTCCGTCGGAGACGCCGGGTGGAGACCGATCGCTCGAGGACATCCCGCTGTCGCTCGACGCACTGCTGGACATCCTGGCCAACGAGCGACGGCGGTACCTCCTCGAGTACCTGTGGGACCAGCCCGGAAACGTCGGTTCGTTCGAGGCCGCGACGAAGTACACGATCACGAAGGTGGGGCAGAAACGGGGCTCCCAGCCCAACCACGACGACATTCAGGTCGACCTCCAGCAACACCACCTCCCGAAACTGGCCGACGCCGGCGTCGTCGAGTACGACGTCCGGAGCCAGACGATCCGCTATCACGAGCACGAACGCCTCGAGTCGCTGTACGAGTCGGTTCGGGCGTACGAACTGGATTGACTGGGGCGGATCCGGACACCGCCTACGGTCCCGACAGCAGTTGGCCGGTCTCCGTGTAGTACGCGTGTTCGATCAACTCCTCGTCGAACGGTACCCCGACGTACCGGACGGTCCCCTGCCGGGGATCGTACTCGACGACGCCCGCCTCCTCGAGTGTGGGCAGGTGATCGTGGTGGAGGTCGGGTTCGCTGATCGTCGGGGTCGGCTCGTCGGGCGGTGCCACGCCGAGGACGTTGGCCAGGACGGCGACCGTCGATCGATCCGTCACCGGGTCCTCGAGCGCGACCAGCGCGTAGAGGACGCGCCGTCTTCGGGCGTCGGTAAGCAGGGAGAACGCACCGTCGACCCGTTCCGCGGTGGTCGGGGCCGTGCCCGACGCGGTCGGCGACTTCTCTCGAGGCGTCCGGTGGCCGTCGTCGGCCGAATCGGATCGAATCTCTTCGCCCATACGGGGAGGGGACGACCCACCGACGAAAACCTTCCTAGGAGGTCCATTGGGGAATACGTTCGCCCGACGAGGGCTCCGTAGCGGAACGTAGATTCGACCGTGGGGGACGGTCCGATCCCGTTTCCAGTGTGTTCACAGCAGGTGTGGCGTCCGGACGGGCGAACCGCGTCGTCGAACGTCAAAAAGATAATACGTAATCGATCACAGAACCCGAACGATGGCCGCCACCCGCGTGACGACTCCCCGACTGGATCTCGGCGTCGCCCTCCTCGCGATCACACTCCTCGCCGCGCCGCTCGTCACCTCGGTCGTGGGCGTCGACGAGACGACCTACCGCTACGAGCGTGTGGAAGTGACGACCGACGGCGCGGCGGTCGAATACGCCGACGAGAGCCGCGCGCCGGACGACCGACCCCTCGGTGGCGAACTCGCCTGTTCGAACGGGAGTCCGGGCGGGTGGGAAATCCGCCCCTGTACGTTCGAACGCACGGTACTCGAGAACGGAACCGTCCCGACCGAGTTCGCTACCGGCAGTTCCGGACCTGTCGATCCGCCGTTTCCCGAGCGCTACGGCTACGTCTCGATCGACGGCACCGTCTACGAGACGGCCTACGTTGCGAACGATTCGCCGCGGGACGACGGCTCTCACCGCATCGACCTCACGCTCGAGCCCTCGTCGGCCGACGCGGCGCTTGCGGACGCGAGCCACGACGTCGCCTCGAGGGCGGTCCCGGCGACGGCCGCCGAAGCAGCGCGGACCGGGTCTGCCACCGCTTCGCACCCGGTCGAGGTCCCCGAACGGCCGATCCGACTCGAGGACGACACGTACTACCGGGTGTTCCTCGCCGAGACCGTCGACCCGTCCTGGCGGTTGCACGTCGGACTGACGTATCTCGCACCGCTTTCGGGCGTCGCTCTCCTGGGGTATCTCTCTCGGCGGATCGAAGTAACCTACGTCGGTGGGAGTCGTCGTCGGTAACGCCGATTTCCCGGCCGGTTCCGATTCTCCGGGAGGATTTCGTGCTATACGCGGTAGCGGTCAGTACGAGCGTACCGTGAGACTGTCGATCCGCTCGAAGTGATCGACGTTTCTCGTTACGACGGGATACTCGTGAACGAGCGCCGTCGCCGCGATCACGACGTCGGTCTCGTCGATCGGCTCTCCGGACGAAACGAGGTCCGCGTTGATCTGTCCCGCGCGCATAGCACACTCGCGATCGAACGGAAGTTCGTTGACGTCAGTGAGCAACTGGCGGACGGTCGCTCGTTCGTCTTCCGTCGCGTCGGCGAGGTGAATTCCCTCGAAGAGTTCCATCACGGTGACGGCGCTCACGAACGGCGTCCCCGTCGCGTCGACGTCTTCGATCAGTTCCGCCACGTCGCTCGAGCCGCGCAATACGTCGATGAGAAACGTCGAATCGAGGATCATTCGTCCAGTTCGTCGGCGAACTCCGAGACGCGTTCCCGATGCGTGTCGGCGCGTTCCTCGCGCCGACGGTCCACGATCGTCGCTAACTCGTCGGCGGTCTCCTCCTCGATAGCACCGTGATACTCCGCGAGCGTGACTCCACCCGTTAACCGCCGGACGACGTCGCTGAAGCTCTCGCCCTCTCGCTTGTGCGCTTTGAGTTTCTCGTAGGCGTCGTCCGCCAGCGAGATCGTTTTCGTCCCCATGGGTCTGTGTACGTACATACACAGGTAAAACGTATCGCCGATGAATCCGCAGTCGTGGTCGATTACTCCCGGAGCGCGTCCTCGCGCTCGGTCGCCTCGAGCGTCTCCGTCTCGAGAACAGCCCCCGTCTCCGCGTCGGTGGTCAGTACTCGCTTATTGTACAGATGACCCGAATCTGCGTCGAAACCGTTTCGACAGCGGTCCGTTTGGATACGTAGCGTATAGTCCATACAAGATACATCACGTACTACTGGTATTACGGATACGCTTTTATCGATACGGCTCGTGGCTCCGCATATGTCGATCGATATCGAGGACTTCGAGGAACGCACTCCCGAAGAACTCGAGGAGCCGAGTAACGCGGAACGAGTCCTTCGGTTCCTCTACGAGAACAGGGATAAGGCGTGGAAGGCAGCGACGATCGCCGAGCGAGCGGACGTCAACGAGAACTCGATCTCGGCAGTCCTCAACCGGCTGAAAGAACGGGACCTCGTTCGACACAAGGGTTCGTACTGGGCTATCACGGACGACACGGAACGGCTTCGACGTGCGCACCAGTTCCATCGGACGGTCCAGCGATTCAACCAACTCTACGGCGAAGAGGATCGCGACGAGTGGATCGAGGCGAGTGAGCGAGCGACGGAATGACGTACGACCGGGGAACGATCGTCTTCGCGGACGATCCGTTCAAGGGCGACGAAGCAAGTCGCCCCTGGCTTATCGTCGGCACCGAAGAGACGCCGTTTCACGGCGACCAATACATCGCACTTACGCTCTCGACGAAAACGTGGTACGACGAGCGCGTGCCGATCGACGACGACGATCTCATCGACGGCGGCCTCCCGAAAGAGAGTTCGATCCTTCCGTGGGCCGTCGCATCGGTCGAAGCGACTCGAGTCGATCGCGAACTCGGCGTCCTCGACGAACGGCTGGTCGACGAGGTCGTCGGACGGCTCGGTTCGTATATCGGTCTCGAACACCGCTGATTATACCGCCGGACAAGACCCGGTAACGCCCGATACTGTACCGGTGATCGCTGTCTCGTTCGAGCGTCGGGTGATACCGGAACACGCTACACCGATACGTATCAGAACGTCGCCACATTCTGGGGGTGCTCCCCGTGTTACTCCCGGAGCGCGTCCTCGCGCTCGGTCGCCTCGAGCGTCTCGGTCTCGAGGTCGGTCGCGACGACGGCGGGCTTGTAGGCCCCGCCCTCGAAGAGATCGTGGTCGCTGACGGAGGACTCGACGAACCGCGTGAAGGCGCGGCGCTCGGCGGGCAGTTCGCCGTAGATCACTTCCTCCTCGACGAGGTCGTAGACCGGGATGCGCGGCGTCAGGAGGGTGTTCTCGCCGACGACGCTGTTCTCGCGGACGACGAAGCCCGACGTGACGCGACAGCCCGCGCCCAGCGAGACGCCGTCCTCGACGATGACCGGCGCGTTCTCGACCGGCTCGAGGACGCCGCCGATGAGGGTGTTCGCGCCGAGTTTGACGTTTTCGCCGATCTGGGCGCACGAGCCGACCGTGTCGCAGGAGTCGACGAGCGTGCCGTCGCCGACGTAGGCCCCGATGTTGACGAAGGAGGGACTCATCATGATGCAGTCCGATCCGAGGTAGGCCCCGCGGCGGATCGTCGTCCCGTCGGGCGTGTTCCGGGTCCCGCGAGCGCCCAGGTCCCCGGTCTCGCGCAGGGGCAGGACGTCGTAGTGGTCGACGCCGCCGTACTCGTAGGCCTCGTTCTCGCGCAGGCCGAAGTTCAGCAGGATGCCCCGCTTGACCCACTCGTTGGCCTCCCACTCGCCGCCGGACTTCTCGGCGGCGCGGATCTCGCCCTCCTCGAGCGCCTCGAGGAACGCCTCGAGCGTGTCCAGGGAGTCGGCCCCGGCCGTCTCGGCGTCGATCTCGTCGTTTCGGTACCGTCCCCACAGCTCCTCGATCTCGCTCTGTAGCGCGCTCATGCCTCGATCACGTCCGCAAACTCGTAACGACCCGCCTTCTGTCCAGCGATCCACACCGCCGCGTCGACCGCGCCGGCGGCGAAGACGCCCCGGTCCTCGGCGCGGTGGGTCAGGCGAACTTCCTCGTGGTTGCCCGCGATGACGATCTCGTGTTCGCCCGTGATATCACCCGCGCGCAGCGCGTGGACGCCGATCTCACCCTCTTCGTGCGGGTCGAACCCCTCGCGGCCGTGCTTGCGCTCGCGAAAGTCGCCGGCGGCTTCGATCTCCTCGAGCAGCCGGTTCGCCGTCCCGCTGGGGGCGTCGCGTTTCGCGTTGTGGTGGGTCTCGACGAGTTCCACGTCGTACCCCTCGAGATTGCGAACGGCGTCGCCGACGACGTTGACCAGCGCCTGGACGCCGCGGGCGAAGTTCGGCGCGTGGAGCACCGGAATCTCGTCGCCGTAGCTCTCGAGGCGTTCGCGTTCGCCCTCCTCGAAGCCGGTCGTCCCGGTGACGAAGGCGACGCCGGCCTCGGCGCAGGCCGCGGCGTACTCGAGCGCCGACTCCGGGCCGGTGAAGTCGACCACGGCGTCGGGCCGGGCGTCGACGACCAGGTCGGCGAACTCGGCGGCCGGCCGGACCTCGACCCCGGCGACGACGTCGGCGTCGGGATCGCGGTTGACCGCGAACGCGACCTCGCAGTCCCCGCGGTCGGCGACCGTCCGCAGGACCGCCCGGCCCATCCGTCCCGTCGCGCCGGTGACCCCGACCCGCGTCATCGATCGCCCTCCGTCGTCGGCGCGTCGTCCGGGAGCGCGTCCCCGGCGACGGCGGGGTCGTCCTCGAGGTCGGCGAGGACGGCCTCGAGTTCGTCGCGGTACTCCTCCGAGAGCCGGGACAGCGGCGGTCGCAGCGTCGCGGGGCCGTAGCCCCGGATCCGCATGGCCTCCTTGACCGGGATCGGATTGGTCTCGAGGAACAGCGTCCGGAACAGCGGCCCGAGTTCGTGGTGGAGTTCGCGGGCCTGCTCGTAGTGGCCGTCCAGCGCCGCACCGACCATCGCACAGGTCCGCTCGGGTTCGATATTCGCGGCGACGCTGATCGTCCCCGTGCCGCCGACGGAGATGATCGGTAGCGTCATCGCGTCGTCGCCGGACAGCACTGCAAACTCCTCGTCGCGCGTGCGTTCGGCGATCTCGCCGATCTGGCCCAGGTCCCCGCTCGCGGCCTTGTAGCCGGCGACGTTCTCGTGGCTGGCCAGTTCGACGGCCGTGTCCGGTTCGATGTTGCGACCCGTCCGCGAGGGGACGTTGTAGACGATCTGGGGGAGGTCGACGGCGTCGGCGACCGTCCGGTAGTGTTCGATCAGGCCGCGCTGTTCGGGCTTGTTGTAGTACGGCGAGATCAGCAACAAGCCGTCGGCACCGGCGTCGGCCGCGCGCTCGGAGAGCTCGAGCGCCTCGCGGGTGTTGTTCGAGCCGGTGCCCGCGATGACGGGGACGTCGTCGACGGCGTCGATGACGGCCTCGACGACCTGGACGTGCTCGTCGTGGGTCAGCGTCGCCGACTCGCCCGTCGAACCGACGGGGACGAGGCCGTCGACCCCCGCGGCCTCGAGCCGTCGGGCGTCCTCCTGCAGCGTTTCGAAGTCGATGCGTTCGTCGTCGTCGAAGGGCGTGCACATCGCGGGGAACACGCCCTCGAGGTCGAGTTCGGTCATGGGTGGTGTGGGTGCGTGGTCGCAGTGTCGATCGTCCGGTCGACCGGCAGCGATCGTAGTGTAATCGTCGATCGAACGCGGCGAGCCGAACCGCGCCCGGGACGGGGGTGCCACTCCCGCCACGAGCGCACTCAGACTCGTTTACGTTTCGGAAAACGAGCGCACGCGTCGCTCACGCCACGGACGACCGTCGACCGAGCGACGCGGATCATATGTGGCAAACGATCGTGAACGGACTTATCCGTTGTGACTTCGACTCGAGGAGACGATCGCTCGCTCGAGGTGTCGTTACGTACCTGTGTGGAGTTATCGCGCCATACTCGAGGTGGGGATTTCTTCGTCCGACTGCAGTGGCTCACGGGGGGAATCGAACACCTCGAAAGCCCTCGTCGCTGTCACGGTCGCTCAGCGACATATCCGCGCAAGCGCGGATAGGGGTCGCTGAGGCGACTATATGAACGCGACATGGGTTGTCGGCTTCGCCGACAACCGAAAACGTGGCGGCTGCGCCGCCACGCACGACTCGCCCTTTCAGTCCACCAGGAGAGACGCCTCCCCTTCCCCGGGTCGCCCGGCTCCGCGCTCCCGGCCCTGGCGCGCTGGTGAGCCGTCCGAGCAAAGCGAGGTGCGACCAACGGGAGCACCTCGGAACGCGAACGGCGAAGGAAGTGAGCCGTGAGCAGATGCGAGGACGGCTCGCTGCGTCGCGAGGGGCGAGCGAACGGAGTGAGAGAGCCGGCTGGGGAGGGTGAGGACGTGGGTGGGACTGAAAGGGGCCGGCCGTCTCGAGGAAGGTGGACGACGTAAGCACTGGAGCGAACGAAGTGAGCGAAGCGCGCAGCGAGGCCCCCGACTCGAGACGGCCGGGGGCTTTCACCGTGTTCTCGACTCAGTTTCCGATACTCGGTCAGTCGCTATCCACAATCGCTCTGCGATAACTCCACACCCGGTACTTATCTGACCCCTTCCCCGTACGCCTACTCGAGTCGGGCGTCCGTGATCCGCAACTGCCCGCGCGTCGCGTCCCACTCGTGCTCGTACTCGAGGTCGATCCGGCGGTCCATGTGCGGACCGTCCACGACCAGGGTCTCGAACTCGCCACCCTCTCCCAGAAGGTGGACGCCGTACTCCTCGTTGAGCGACTCGAGGTCACGGATGGCCTCGCGGTCGAGCGTCCGGCCGAGCCAGGACTCGTCGAGGCCGCGAGCCGCGACCTGGATGATCTCGATCTCGAAGCCGGCCTCGAGCATCGCGTCGGCCAACTCCCGGGGATCTTCCTGCCACAGCGGGGCGAACAGTTCGCAGTCGAGGCGGTCGCACATCCCCTGGATGCGACTGGTCTGGTACTCGCTCTCGACGGCACCGGCCGTCACGCCGGCGATGCCGCCCTGGAGGTCACGACCTAACTCCGCGAGTGCGGCCTCGAGCGGCTCGAGTTCGTCGTCGCCCTGTTCCCCAGAGTCGGTGGCGTCGTCGGCCGCCAAGTCCCCCGGATCGACCTCGAGCAGGTCGATGCCGATGCTCTCGGCGGCAAGCCCCGCGAGGTCAGTCGCGGGGACGTGATACATGTACGAGTCCTCGCCCGGGTGGACGGTGACGAGCCGTCGGACGTCCTTTCCCGTCTCGAGGGCCCGGTACAGCGCCCACGAGGAGTCCTTGCCGCCGGAAAAGAGGCTCACCCACGCGCCGTCAGCGTCGCTCATGGGCTGTCATGGCGGGTCGGAACTAAAGGCGTGACGAGTCGTCGCCGTCCTACCGGGGCGGGACGTCGGAGTCCTGCTCGCGGTCCTCGCCGTGCGTGCTGACGGTGCCGTCCTCGGCAGCGGCCGAGGGCTGTGGTCGTTCGGGCTCGGCGTCGGGCTCGGCCTCGGCAGTCGGATCGGCGTCGGGCTCGGCCTCGGCAGTCGGATCGGCGTACGTCTCGACTTCGGCGTCGGGCTCGGCCTCGGCAGTCGGATCGGCGTACGTCTCGACTTCGGCGTCGGGTCCGTCACTCTCGGCCGCCGCGCCGCCGTCGGTCACCTCGCTCGCGACGCCGGGGCCGTCGTCGTCCGGGCTCGAGCCATCAGTTTCGGGTGCGTCGTCCCCGCTCGCGCTGAAGTACGACGCGACGCGGGCACCGACGAGGCTGACGACGAGCGCGCTGGCGACGTACAGCGCCAGTCGCTCGCCAGCCGTGATCTGGAACGATTCGATGGAGATGACGCCGTGTTCGATCGGCGGAATGTCGATCGGATCGAGGACGCCTTGCTGTGCGAGGAAGTAGCCGGAGAACCCCCGAACGACGAGGCCGACGGCGAGCAGGAGAAAGGGGAGGTTGAGGTACGAACTCCGGATCGCGTCATCGCCGATGACCTCGTCGAGGAGTCGCCCGGCGCTTGTGGTCACTGCAGCGCCGGCCAACCAGGGGGCCGCCTCGAACGCGAACTGGGTCGCCGGCACGACGACGCCGGGTTGGCTCTCGAGGCTGGAGATCCCGAGCGCGCCGGCGAACAGGCCGACGAACGTCAGCCCGGCGGCGACGACGTAGGTGACGACCGACACCTGTCCGGAGTACAGTGCCTCGCGGGCCTGGTGGGCGACGCCGGTCATGATCTCGTCGACGCTGAAGCCCTTGTACAGCAGGAACAGGCCGATGACGGTCGTGATCGCGGCCGCTCCCTCGGCCGGCCCGACGACCGTCGCCAGCATCGGGAAGACCAGAAGCGTCAACCCGATCGGGACGAGTACGGTCTGTCGGAGTTCCTCGTCGGCGAGAAACTGCTTCAGCAGGTAGTAGGTCGACTCGATGTCCCGGGCCTGGCGGACGACGACCCGGTCGACCGAGTCGACGCGGACGCGGCTCTCGACGACCGGCACGAGCCGCTCGTCCTCGGCGCTGTCGATGACGACGATCGCCGAGTCCGGCTCGTGTTCCGCGATGAGTTCGTCGAGCTGGCGGGCGACGGCTCTGTCCGCCGAGACCATCGACTCGCGGTCCCCGGAGACGACGGCGACGACGGCTTCTTCGTCGTCGTCGCGCAGGTCCTGGGCCACGCGAAGCCCCTCGAGGAGGGTGTTGACCCCGGAGTCTTCCGGATCCGCCAGGCCGATGTCCGTCACGAGCGCTCGGACTGCCTCCCAGCCGACGATGGGCGACCGGAGTCCGGTCTTGCGCCCGACGTCGTCGGTCCGGTCGAGACAGACGACCAGCGTGGTCACGGTTTCCGTTCCTCGCTGTGTGACGATAAAACCACTTACTCGTTTGCCCGACGACCGTCGAGATCGCGACCGACGAATCGTTCCATGCGCCGATCACACCAGTAATTTAGTATAGTGGATTGCAATAATTTTATCCTCATGTAGTAATTAACTATAGCTGGAGTTAAAATGACAGGCCAAGACAGGCGCACGTTCTTGCAGACGATCGGTGCCGGTGGTCTCGGCGCGCTCGCGACGGGGGCCGTCGGGACCGCGGCAGCGGAGACGACGGTCGCCGTCGAGGGCGGCGGGTACGACATCTGGAACGACCACGACGAGTTCCACTACTACTACGAGGAGGTCGACGGCGACTTCGACGTCACCGTTCGCGTCGACGCCCTCGAGGACACCGACGAGTACGCCAAGGCGGGACTGATGGTCCGCCAGTCGCTGGCGGCGAACGAGGAGCACGCGATGATTCGCAAGATGCCGGGCCACGGGACCTCGTTCCAGTGGCGCTCGGACGACGGGGACCAGGCCGAAAGTACGACGTCGGACGAGGGCGAGGATCAGCGCGAGGTTCCAGGCGGCACGATGGCGGCCGACTGGCAGCGACTCGTCCGCGAGGACGACACGATTCGTGCCTACGGCTCCACCGACGGCGAGAACTGGACGCTCATCGCCGAAATATCGCCCTCGGCGGGAACCATCGACTTCGCCGACAGCGCGTACGTCGGCCTCGCGGTTACGAGCCACGACGAGGGGACGCTCTGTACGGCGCAGTTCTCGAGCCTCTCGGGGCTGTCGCCGTCGAACAACACGGATATCGGCGACGTCGACGTCTCCGGGAGCGTCTCCACCGAGGACGGAACCGGCGGTGGGGGTGGCGGTGGCGACACCGATCCCGTCGTCTCGACCGGCTCGGCATCGAACGTCACCGAAGCGTCGGCCAGTCTCGGCGGGGCCGTCGACGACCTCGGTGGTGCCGACGAGGTCGCCGTCTCCTTCGAGTACCGCGCCAGCGGCGCGCTCGGCTGGCAGTCGACGCCCGAGCAGACGCTCTCCTCGACCGGCACGGTCAGCTATCAGGTCTCGGAGCTCGCGCCCGGCACGAGCTACGAGTTCCGGGCCGTCCTCGAGGCCAGCGACGGCGACAGCGACGTCGGATCGACGAACACCTTCGAGACCGCGGCCGCGGAGACTGACGGCATCGTCGTCGAGGGTGCCGGTGCCGACATCTGGAACGAGGCGGACGAGGGCCACTACTACTTCGCCGACGTCAGCGGCGACTTCGACGCAACCGTTCGGGTCGATGCCCTCGAGGACACCGACGAGTACGCCAAGGCGGGCCTGCTGTTCCGCGAGTCGCTCGAGGCCGACGCGACGAACGTGATGGTCCGCAAGACCCCGGGCCACGACACCTCCGTCCAGTGGCGTCCCGAGACGGGAAGCGAGTCGACGAGTCTGACGTCGGACGCCGGCGAGAGCGAGCGCGAGATCGCGGGCGGAACGATGGTCGCCGACTACCAGCGGCTCGTCCGCACCGACGACGCGTTCCTCGCGTACGGCTCTGACGACGGCGAGGACTGGACGCTCATGGCCGAACTCTCGACCGACGTGATCGATCCCGACGAGAGCGGCTACCTCGGACTGGCGGTCACCAGTCACAACCCGGGGACGCTCTGTGCCGCGGCGTTCTCCGAACTGGGCGGCGTTTCCCCGACGCACAACCAGGACATCGGGAACGTCGAGGTCGCCGGCAGCGTCTCCGGGAACGACGGCGGCGACACCGACACGGAGCCGCTGGTCGCGACCGGTTCGGCCGAGGACGTCCACGCCGAGAGCGCGACGGTGTCGGGCACGCTCGAGTCGCTCGGGCAGGCCCCGTCGGCCGAGGTCGCCTTCGAGTACCGCGAAGCCGGTGCCGATTCGTGGGCGGCGACGAGCGGTCAGACGGTGACCGAACCCGGTCCGTTCACCGAGTCCGTCACCGACCTCTCGAGCGAGACCGAGTACGAGTTCCGCGCGACCGTCACCGCCAGCGACGGCGACGTCGACACCGGCTCGATCGCGACCGTTACCACCGCCGAATCCGACACGGAGCCGGCCGTCGCGACCGGCGACCCGACGGAGATCGACGCCACCTCCGCGACGGTGTCGGGCACGCTCGAGGCCATCGGCGGCCAGGCCGAGACGGCGGACGTCTTCTTCGAGTACCGCGTGGCCGACGATGACGACGAGTGGAACGCTTCGAGCCCCGCGACGCTCGAGGAGCCCGGCGCGTTCGACGGGACGCTCTTCGGGCTCTCGGGCGAGACCGAGTACGAGTACCGCGCGGTCGCCGAGGCCGACGACGGCGACGTCGCGACCGGCCAGACGCGGACCTTCGAGACCGAGGCAGGCGACACCGTCGGTTCCGGCGGCTCGCACTTCGACTACACTGACGGCTTCTCGACGCCCGCGCCGTGGCTCGAGAGCGAAGACGTCCAGGTCATCACGATCACCGAACCCGACTACGGGCAGGTCAAAGACGCCGTCCAGACGGCGGGTCCCCGGGTGATCGTCTTCGAGTGCAGCGGCACGATCGAAATCGAGGACGAGACGCTCGAGATTTCGGAGGACAAGTGCTGGATGGCCGGACAGACGGCCCCGTCGCCGGGGATCACGTTCGTCAAAGGCCAGTTCCAGGTCGACGCCGACGACTGCGTGATCCAGCACATCCGCTCCCGGCACGGCCCCGGTTCCGAGGCGGGCGACGTCCAGAGCAACGACGCGGTCAACACGGACAACGACGCCACGAACACCGTCTTCGACCACGTCACCGCCTCCTGGGGGACCGACGAGTGCATGTCGCTTGGCTACTACGGCGAGCGCAACTCCATGATCAACTGTCTCGTCTACGAGGGGCTGTGGGATCCCTACGGCGAATCCACCGATCACAACTACGCGACGCTGATCGGCGACGGCAACGAGGAGGCGTTCCTCGCGGGGAACGTCTGGGCGAAAGCCCGCGGCCGCATCCCGCGGCTCAAAGACGACACCGAGACGGTCGTCGTCAACAACTTCACGTACTTCTTCGACGAGTCGGCCAGTATCGATAGCTCGGCCGTCACCACCTTCGTCGGCAACGGCTACACCGGGCTGACCGACGATCAGGACGAAATCCTCGAGGGCGGCGGCACGGTCTACGTCGAGGACAACTACACCGCCGACCCGCCGCTCGACGACACCGACTTCGCGAGTTCCGACAGCGAGTCCGAACCGCCGCTGTGGCCCGACGGGCTCGAGGTCTTCGCCGCGGAACAGGTCGAAGAACACAACCTCCAGTACGCGGGGGCTCGCCCCGCGGACCGAACCTACCACGACCAGCGAATCGTCGCAGAGATCCAAACCCGCGCCGGCAACGATCGACTCGACGACCCCTACGAGTACTGGGTCGGACACCAGGACGAGGTCGGCGGCTTCCCCGACCTCGAGGTCAACTATCACGACCTAGACGTTCCAGACACCGGCTTGCGCGAGTGGCTCGAGGGGTGGGCGCTGGCCGTCGAAGAACCGGACGCCAGTCCGCCGTAAGCCGAAGTCGCTCGTGGCCGTCGGAGCGACGGCTCACGTTCGAAGCCGGAACTCCCGCTCCGCGGCGAGGCCGGCGATCCCGGCACCGAAGGCGTACGCGACCTTCTGCGCGCCGGCACCGACGCGAGCCATCAGCGGCCGTTCGGGCTCGAACTCCTCGATGGCCACCTTCTCGCGCTCGAGCCGGTCCGCCAGTTCGTCCTCGATGTCCCGTCGGGTGCCGAGTTCGTCGACCAGTCCCAGCTCGTGGGCCTGCTCGCCGAGGTAGATCCGGGCCTCGGTGTCGCGGACGAACTCCGCGTCTAGGTCGCGTCCGTCGCTGACCCGCTCGACGAACGTCTCGTAGTAGTCGTCGATGATCCCCTGGAGGTACTCCCGTTCGTCCTCCTCGAGTTCCTTCAGCGGGGTGCCGGCGTCCTTGTACTCGCCGGCGGCGAAGCGCTCGTAGGAGAGCCCGACCTTCTCGGCGAGGTCGCTGGCGTTGACCCGCGAGCCGATGACGCCGATCGAGCCGACGATCGACCCCTCGCGGGCCCACAGTTCGTCGCAGCCGCTGGCGATCCAGTAGCCGCCGCTGGCGCAGGTGTCAGTCGCGTAGGCGATCGTCGGCCCGTCGAACCGCTCGGCCGCCAGCCGGATGTCGTCGCTCGGCACCACTTCGCCGCCGGGCGTGTTCAGCTTCAACAGTAACGCGTCGACGTTGCCGTCCGCGTCGGCCCGATCGATCTGTTCGACGACGTCGTCGGCCGGCGTCGACCGCGGACTCGAGGGCACCGGTCCGCCGCCGCCGTCGCGCGTGATCGGCCCCTCGACGGCGACTTCGGCGACGTCGTAGCCCGGGAACAGCGAGCCGGCGACGTTGCTGCCGATTCGCGCGCCGATGCCGACGACCGCGAGCGCCACGAGAACGCCCAGCAGGTCGGTTACGCTCTCCGGATAGTAGACGAACAGCGCGTAGCCGACGGCAGCGAAGGCCGCCGTCGCGACCAGTACGATCACGAGTCGTCCGATCCCGCGGGCCTCAACCACGGGCCTCACCTCGAGACATGTCGAACGCTGTGTGTGCCGCCCTGTTAATATCGTCGCTCGCCAGGCTGGCGGTGTCGTCCTCGAGAGCCCGCGGCGTGTCGTCGCGGAGCGATCGCTGATCGATCGAGGTAGCGTCGACTACGCGCTCGAGCGCAAACGTGTCACTCTCGAGTCGCGATCACCTGTCGCCCGCCTCCCGCAAAAACCGCGTGGAGACGAATCGAGTGGACGACCGCTAGAGCAGCCCCGTCTTCTGGAGCTTCATCAGGTCCTCGGTGTCTAAGGTCTCGCCTTCCTTGAACTTCTGATAGATCTCCTCGGCCTCTTCCTTGGCCTCCTCTTTCTTCTTGTCGCGCTCGGACTTGCGCTCTTCCTCTTCTTTCTTGTCCAGTTCGCGCAGGCGCTTCTGGACGCGCACGAAGTCCTCGTGATGACGGTCGGCGGCCTCCTGGGCCTCGACGAACTTCTCGTGCATCTCGTCGGCCTCGTCACGGATGTCGTCGGCCTCGCGGTAGGCCTCGATCATCTGGTTGTGGTGTTCCTGGGCCTTGTCCGCGAGCTCCGTCACCTTCTGGTGGTGTTTGGAGGCCTCGGAACGGACTTCTTCGGCTTCCTCGACGAGCTCTTCTAAGTCCTCGTTCTGATCGAGCTTCTGTTTGCGCTCCTCGTACTCCTCGCGCTTGGCCTCGATCTTCTCGATGAGCTCCTGCTCCTCCTCGCTCGAGAGGACCTCGGTCTGCTGTTTGAACTCGAGTTCCTCGATCTCCTCCTCGAGCTCTTCTAGGTCTTTCCCCTCGTCGAGCTCCATGTCCGACTTGAGCTGCTCGACCTTGTCGAACAGCTCGTTGGCCTTCGCGTTGAGCTCGTTTCGCTTTTCCTTGTGCTCTTGGACCTGCTCGTTTAACTCGTCGCGCTTCTCGCGGTGCTCCTGGGCCTCGTCGACTTTCTCGCGCGTCTTGGCGTTGAGTTCGTCGCGTTTGGAGGCCCGCTCGGAGGCCATCTGGTTCAGCTCGTTGCGCCGATCGCGGAGCTGACCGGCCTTCTTGATGAGCTGCCCTTTCGATTTGTTTTCTAGGTCGTCCTCTGTCAGTTCGATGTTTTTCGATTCGTCTACCATGTTAGTCAAACCTCTGTGCCATACCGCACCGGAACATCGACGGACCGACGTCGGCGGCCGACGAGCCCGGGAGCGGGCCCTCGACCCGTGCGATCCGTCGAAGACAGCGACCGCTCACGATCTGCGAAACCTCGGTGAATAAGATTTCCTGTCATCGATCGTCGAGCGATACGCGCCCCGGTGGCGTCTGGTACCGGCTACTACTGTCGCCTGTAATTTAAATGTACCGATCGACAGACCCCTGAAAACAGTTCGCAGGCGCTCCGTCCCGCGTGTCGACAACTCACACGGACGCTCGAGGGACATATAAACTGGCTCCGCCATCCCGTGGCGGAGCCGCTCCCGTCGGCGACCTGCGGGTCGTCCAGGGGGGTACGCGGACGCGGGAGCAGACCCCGCGACCTCAGAAGAGGTTCTCGATGCGCTCGTCGGTGAGCTGGTCGGCCGGATCGTCGCGTTCGTCTTCTTGGGCGCGCTTCGCCTCGCGTGCGCGTTCCATGAACTCGTCGATGCGAGAGGAGCGTTCGGCCCCGCCCAACAACACGAGCGCGCCGAGGCGATCGGTATCCAGCGGGAAATCCCCGCCCCGGACCTGCATGGTGTCGGTCTCGTCTTCGAGCCAGCGCCGGGCTTTCTCGACGCCCTTGCGGGGGATCGCTTCGGGTCGACCCGCGACGACCAGGAGGGCGGCGTCGGCGCTCGTCACGTCGGGCATGCTGGCCCCCGTCAGCAGGGCTTGCCGGGAGACGGTCATCACGGTCCGGAGGTTGTCGCTGCTGTCCTCGGCGGCGGTCTCGCTCGCGTAGCCCAGCACCGAGAGGCCGCCGGCGTTCAAGGTGTTGATCACCTCGCTCGAGTCGACGACGCTCTCGCCGACGCCGTCGACGGCCTCGCCGGAGGCAAAGAGGAGACCGACTCGCTGAGCGATCTTGCCGTTGATGCGCTCGAAGGCGTCCTCGACGCTCTCGCCTTGCTCGTGCCAGGCGTCGTTGTCGATCAACAGCGTCGAGTCGGCCTCGCGGGCCAGCGTCTTCAGCGATCGACCCGCGTTGGCCTGGTAGATCGCGCCCTCGTTACGTCCCGGCAAGACGCCGAGCGCGTAGATCGGGACGTCGTACACTCGCTGGAGGTGATGGACGAGTACGGGTGCGCCGCCGCTGCCCGTCCCGCCGCCGAGGCCGGCGACGACGAAGATCGCGTCGGCTTTGGAGGTGACGCGACCGTCGAGGTTGGAAAGCACCTGGTTGATGTCCGCGTCCATGATCTCGGTGCCGAGTTCGTTGTCGGCTCCCACGCCGTGGCCGTTGACGCGGTCGGCACCGATCAACTGCGTGTCGACGAACTCGAGGGACTGGAGGTCGGCTTCCGCGGAGTTGACGGCGAGGGCACCTTGGACGGCTCCGAAGCCCATGTCCGCGTCGAACCGAGCGAGGCGCTCGGTGACGTTCCCACCGGCTTGCCCTACGCCTATCAGGGCGACTTTCATAGAGATCCCATGCGCGTGGCCGAAGTTGAAGGTTGCGGTGGGTTCGATCCTTCCGGTCGCCGAAGGGTAATCCACTTGTGGGCGACCGCTGTGGGTCCGGATATGTTCCATGAACAGCGAAGACGTGCGCCGGAGTCGCCCGGGGAGCTGCGTCGGGAGTACGACGAGGAACTGGCCGCGGTCGTCGAATCGCACGGTCTCGAGGCCGTCGCCGACGCGACCGACGTCGATCGTGAGCGCCTCGAGGCCCTCGGCGCGGGCGACTCGCCCGCGTTGACCCTCGAGGAGGCCGCACAGATCCAGTCGCTGGCCGACGGCGCGCCGGACGATCCGGAGACGATCGTCACGATGGCCACCGAACACCTCCTGCTCGGGATGTCGTCGGCCGTCCTCGACGTCGACGCCCTCGAGAGCGACCTCGCGATCGAGATGGACGCCAAGGAGATCCAGCAGAAGATCGAACGGCGCGCCCCGATGAGCTTCGAGGAGTTCGTCCACGTCCAGTACGTGATCGCCGACGAGATGCCCTGACGCGACGGTCCGCCGTTCTCGGTCCGCTCCGGAATCTCTCCTCGAGCGGTGCCGTTATGCCTGTTCCCCCACGAACCCCGATATGCAGGTTGCAATTCTGGGCTGTGGCTACGTCGGCCTCGAACTGGGCCGACAGCTCCACTCCCGGGGCCACGACGTGATCGGTGTCCGCCGCTCCGACGAGGGCCTCGAGCGCGTTTCGGAAGCGGGTCTCGAGGCGGTCGAGGCCGACGTGACCGATCGCGAGTCCCTGTCGGCCGTCCCCGACGTCGACGCCGTCGTCTTCGCCGCGAGCAGCGGCGGTCGGGGTGCCGATGCCGCCCGCGAGGTGTACGTCGAGGGCCTCCGGACGGCCGTCGACGCCTTCGGCGAACGCGACGAGGTGCCCGACCGGCTCGTCTACACGTCCTCGACGGGCGTCTACGGCGATCACGACGGCGACTGGGTCGACGAGGAGACGCCGATCGAGCCGACGACCGAGAAGACCGAGGCCCTCGCCGCGGCCGAACGCGTCGCGCTCGAGCGCCCCGCCGAGTACGGGTTCGAGGGCACCGTCGCCCGCTACGCCGGCCTCTACGGCCCCGACCGCTATCGGCTCGAGCGCTACCTCGAGGGGCCGGTCACGGAGGGGTACCTGAACATGGTCCACCGCGACGACGCCGCCGGCGCGGTCCGCTACCTCCTCGAGGAGGGCCTCGCCCGCGACGAGGTCGTCCAGGTGGTCGACGACGAACCCGTCGAGAAGTGGGCGTTCGCCGACTGGCTGGCCGAGCAGTGCGGTCGTGACTCGCCGCCGAAACGGACGAAAGCCCAGCGGCTCGAGGCGGACGACCTCTCGGCGGCCGCCCGCCGGCGGATCCTGACGAGCAAGCGCTGTTCGAACGAGACGCTCCGCGAGTTGGGCTACGAGTTCGCGTATCCGACCTTCCGGGAGGGCTATCACGCGGCTATCGAGGGCTACTCGAGGTAGTATCGTTCTCGGAAAACGCGGCGGAAATTTCATGTTGGTCCGATAAGACTGTCCGGTATGAACGAACCGGACGTCTCGGCGACCCTCACGTTCGTCGAGACGGGCGCGTCGACGGCCGACGCCGTCGTCGAAACGCTCCAGTCGCTCGATCCCCTCGTCCTCTCGTTGCTGGTGGTGGCCGTCGCGGCCGCCCTCGTCGGCGGCTGGTGGCTCGTTCGCTGGTTCCGTCGCCCGCCTGGCGTTCGCCTGCAACGGATCCTCGCCGATTACGACGAGGTGGCCGTGTTGATGCATCCGAACCCGGATCCGGACGCGATGGCGTGTGCGATGGGGGTCGCGACCATCGCCGATGCCGTCGACACCGACGCGACGCTGCAGTTCGCCGGGGAGATCCGCCACCAGGAGAACCGTGCGTTCCGGACGGTGCTCGATCTGGACCTCGAGCGCGTCGAGTCGAGTTCAGACCTGGCCTGCGACGCGGTGGTGCTGGTCGATCACAACACGCCGCGAGGGTTCACCGGCGCTCAGACGGTCGAGCCGGTCGCGGTCGTCGATCACCACCCCGGAAACGGGACCGGGACGCGCTTTACCGACGTTCGAACGGAGTACGGCGCGGCGTCGACGATATTCGTCGAGTACCTCGAGGAGGTCGGCGCGTCGACACCGGACGACGAGGGCGACCCCGTCCTCTCGCCGGAACTGGCGACGGGACTGATCTACGGCATCCAGTCCGATACGGACCACCTGACGAACGGCTGTTCCAGAGCCGAGTTCGAGGCCGCGGCGGTGCTGTACGACGCCATCGACGAGGACCTGCTCGAACGGATCGCCAACCCGCAGGTCAGCGACGACGTGTTACAGGTCAAGGCCACGGCGATTACCGAGAAACGCGTCGACGGCTCGTTCGCCGTCTGTGACGTCGGTGAGGTAGGAAACACCGACGCGATTCCACAGGCCGCGGACGAACTGATGCACCTGGAGGGCGTCACGGCGGTGGTCGTCTACGGGAAGAAAGACGGGACGATCCACCTCTCCGGGCGCTCGCGGGACGACCGCGTCCACATGGGCGAGACGCTCCGGCACGCGGTCAGCGACATCCCGATGGCGAACGCCGGGGGCCACGCTCGGATGGGTGGCGGTCAGCTATCCGTCGATCACATGCGCGGCATCGGTCCGTCGGACGGCATCGACGACGAGGAGTTCGAAGAACGGCTCTTTTCGGCGATGGCCGGCGAGCGCTGACGCCGGGCGATTCCGGGCCGATCGCTCGCTGGACCGGCCCGGAGTTACGCGGGTTCGATCGCTTATCTGATCTCCTTCCACTCGCCGTTACACTCCGGACAGATGCGAACGGTCTTGATCTCGTCCGGGTCGTTCTCGGTCTTCAGCGGTTTCTCACACTCGGCACAGACGAGTCGATCGTAGGTGTCCTTGTCGAGTTCTCCTTCGCGGAGTGCCTTCCGGACGGATTTCATGTTCGCCCTATTGGAAGGTGGGGGAGAAAAAGACCAGGGTGTTATCGAGCGCTGTGCTGTAACTGAAATTATACGTGCGGGCCGGCGTCCCCGTCGCCAGGTCCGACCTCCCAGCGACGGCTTCGGTCCGGGTTGACGGTCACCCGTAGCCGTTCGGCCGACGGCATCCGGTTGATTAATCTCCCCGGCGGGCGTCTACCGGCCCATGAACGTGACCGCCGACGAACTGGCAGGCGTGGTCGATCTCTTCGGCGGGCTCACGCGGTCGGAACTCGAGCGCGCGCTCGATGAGGCCGCGTTCCGGGTCGACGGCGGGACCGTCGGCGAATCGGCGCTCGAGGAGGCGATCGACGACGCGCTCGAGTCCTACGCCCTCGTGGCCTGCGAGGCGGCGGAGGTCGCCTCGGACGACGAACTGTCGGTCGACTCGGAGCCGCTGTTCGTCGCCGGTCCGGCGGCGTTCCCGACGCTTCCGGAGGGGGCAGAGGACGTCCCTCACATCCTCGACGTCGATCGGCGGCGGTTCGACCGCGAGTCGCTCGGCGAGTCCGCCCGGAAGCGTTTCAGCGACGACGTCGAGCGGGCCGTCGAAAACGGCGACGAGGGGCGCTGTCGGCACCTGCTCGAAGTCAGTTACGACCTCGAGGCGTGGGCACCGGTCGACGTCGCGGCCGAACGCGACCGTCTGGAGGAGCGACTCGAGTGAGATGGCCCGGATGAATCTCGACCCCGTCGCGGCTTACGAGCCGGCCGAGATCGACGATCAGCCCTACGACGCGGCCGTCCTCGCGCCGATCGTCGACCGTGACGGGGAGGACCACCTCCTCTTTACGCGCCGGGCCGACCACCTCGGCGAACACCCTGGCCAGATGAGCTTCCCGGGCGGCGGTGCCGAACCGGAGGACGAGACGATCCTCGAGACCGCGCTGCGGGAGGCCAACGAGGAGATCGGTCTCCGGCCCGACGAGGCGGAGATCGTGGGCCAACTCGACGACATTCGGACGGTGACGGAGTACGCCGTCACGCCGTTCGTCGGCCACGTGCCCGACAGGGAGTACGAGCGCGACGACAGCGAGGTCGCCGAGATCGTCGCCCTGCCGCTGTCGGGGCTGCTCGATCCGACGAACTTCGAGTACGAGCGCCGGGATCACCCCTACTACGGCGACATCGTCGTTCACTACTTCCACGTCGACGGCTACACCGTCTGGGGAGCGACGGGCCGGATCCTGGTGCAGTTGCTCGAGCTGACGACAGACTTCGAACCGCCCGAATCGGCTGACGACGAGGGCCTTTGAGACTATCGACCCGCACGAAGCGACGCCGCCCGACCGATTTACTGACCATGACGGACGAATCCGACGACGCGCGCGAACTGCGGACGTGTGACTACTGTGGCGCTCGCGTTCCCGTCGCGATCTATCGGGAACACCTCCTCAAGGAGTGTCCGGGCGACTGAGCCGGCACTCTGCTCCCGTCTCGACGACCAGCCACTGAACGTGTTTATATTCTGATTGATTAACCTCTGTTCTCACACGACCGTGGAACCACGACGACTCGCGTTGTGGGCCTCCTCCGAAGAGACGACCCCGTTCGCCGCCCCGAATCTAGGCAGTACGAAAAAAGATAAGATAATTGAAAAGTTATAAGGCGGAGCAGTTCCAATTCGGTAACGAGATGAGTACCCAGAAGACCGTCCAACAGGAAGCCGGTACCGTCGAGGAGAACGCGCTGCGACTCGAGCCCGAGAAGGCCGAGCAGATCGTCGACGCGCTGAACCGCGACCTGGCGGACGCGTACGTCCTCTACCACCAGCTACACAAGCACCACTGGAACGTCGAGGGAGCGGAGTTCCTCGACCTCCACGTCTTCCTGCAGGAGGTCTACGAGGACGTCGAGGAGGCCGCCGACGACCTCGCGGAGCGACTGCAGGCGCTGGGCGGCGTCCCGCACGCGAACATGACGACGCTGGCCGAGAAGGCGACCGTCGAATCCGAAGACGAGGACGTCTACGACGTCCGCACGTCGCTCGAGAACGACCTCGAGATGATGGGCGACATCATCGAGAGCTACCGCGAACACATCGAACTCGCCGAGGGGCTGGGCGACCACGCCACCGCCGAGATGCTGCGCGAGCAACTGGTGACGATCGAAGAACACGCCCACCACGTCGAACACTACCTCGAGGACGACACCCTCGTCCTCGAGTCGGCGACGCACTGACGGCCGAGACACCGACTACTCGACGCTCGGCGCGCTGTCGTCGGAGTGACCCGGCAGTGTGAGTTCGATCTCGAGTTCGGGGTCGCCGACGCCCTCGAAGTCGAGTTCGACCTCGACCGGGTCGCCGAACGCGAACGGGAGTTCCCACTCGTCGTCGACGATTGTCAGTTGCTCTCCTTCCTGTAGCTGTTCGCCCAGGGCGACGAGGAACGCGCCCGCCTCGCTCGCGTCGAGGCGGTACTCCCGCTCGAAGTCCCGCCCGGGTCGGATGACGGTCCGTTCGTCGGAGCCGTTCGTGTCTTTTGCTGTCATCGGTTATCGTTGGACGTCCACGATGGTATCGCTGGCGATCCAGCCGTCGTCGTTGTTCGACTCGAGGAAGACCGCTCGACCGGGCCGGGTTTCACAGACCGCGATCGCCGGCACGGATCGGGCTTCGTCGTCTGCGTGGTCCTGCGGTCGGCGAGCAGTCGACATCACGAGTGTTTAGGCCGACCTAAAACAAAACACGTTCGGTTCGTCGGTCGGTTGCGGGGTCGGACAGACCCCGTTCAGGTGATAGGTCACGAGCGCTCGAGCGACGGTCCGCCGTGATCGTCGGGTTCGGTGTCGGACTCGAGCAGGGTTTCGGCGACGCGATCGGTGACGAGTGAACTGACGTGGCCCGCGAGTTCGATCGCTTCCCGATCCGGGTCCTCGAGTTCGAGCACCGTCCGGAAGAACTCCGCGAGGACGACGTAGGAGTCGTAGAGCGATTCGGCCTCCCGACGCCCCGCGGCCGTCAGCGTCGCACCTTCGTAGGGTTCGTACGCGAGGTAGCCCCGCTGTTCGAGTCGCTGGAGCATCTCCGTCGTCGCCGCCGGCGACCGGTCGAGTCGCTCCGCGACGTCGCCGGGGGCGACCGGTTCGCCGTCCGCTCGCGCCTCGAGATAGCAGACGAGCAAGTACTGCGAGGCGTCGGTCATCCCGCTCGAGTCCGCTCGCGAGCGATCGGTCGGCCCCGCGTCGCCGGCGTCCGGTTTCGACGGCACGACGGGATCCGACGGCCGTCTCGGGCGATGCACATCGGCCGTGAGCGACAGCGACGGGCGAGTCGCTCCACAGCGCCGTCCATAGGTTTTGGCTCGCCTAAAACATTAAAGCGTTTTCGGAAATTAGGTCTGCCTAAACCGCGGTCGCGGTAAGCGACCCGTGACCCCGTTTCGGACGCGAGTCGTTCGCTCTCGTCGCGTGACCGGTCCTCGTGGTACCGTTCCCAGCGTCACCGCTCCTCGACGTGGCGGATCTCGGCAGCGACGCCGCGGGTGCTCTCGGCCATCTCCCGGCCGAACATCTCGGCGCGGCCGACGGCGAACGCCTTCGGCCCTTCGACGACGACCTCGTCGCCGACCCGGATGTCTTCGTCGGCGTCGACGACGCCCGGCGCGAGGACGCTCCCGTGGGGAACGAAGCCGTCGATCTCGACGCGCTTGACCGGCGCGTCGCTGTCGACCCACCGCTTCGCGCCCTCGAGCGTAAAGGAGAGGGTGCCGTACTGGGGGACCATGGTGGCGAGTTGGGTCTCCTCGCGGTCGCGGACCTGGATCTTCGGGTACCGGCTGGTCGTCGTGATGTCCGCGAAGAGGTCGTCACCGGCACCGTCCCCGAGCAGGTAGTCGGCGATGGCGCGGACGGTGTTGTGTTCCCGCTCGCGCTTGGAGTATTTGAGTTCGCCCGACAGCGCCTCCTGCAGGTTCGTGAGCGACTCGTCGTCGGTCGGGTGGCCGCCCTCGGGGACGGTGTAGGTGAACGCGAGGTCGTCGAAATCGCTCTCGACGCGTTCGACGATGTCGCGGTACCCTTCGTCGGGAACGTGGGCGATGACGTACGGGTAGGTGTCGCGGTTGCGCTCGAGGTACCGGCGCAGCACTTCGCTCACGAATCCCTTCTCGTCCTCGGACCACCGGCCCGTGACGACGGTGTCGTAGTGCTGGGCCGGGTAGGTCGTCTCGAGTTCCTGCGGGACGACGCCGATCGGCGAGGTCATCGAGACGAGGTGGGCGCGCCACTGGATCGCGTCGTGGAACTGCCGGTGGCTCTGGGACTCGCTGTAGGGTTTCGTCGCCGAACAGGGGACCAGCACCAGCGGGTTCTTGAACCGATTCCGATAGCGGGTCGTGACGCGGTCGGCGAAGCGCTGGATCTCGACGCGGTGGAGGGTGTCCTCGGTCGCCGCCGCGATCTGGGCGTCCCGGAGGATCGGCGTACGCTCCTCGAGGTAGCCCCACTGGGCGTCGAGTTCGCGCATCGCCGCGGTGAGCCACTGGTCGTGACGGGCCTGTCCCTCGACGTAATCCCGGAGGCGACCGTCGCGGATCCGACGGCGGACGATCGCGAGTTCGGCCTCGAGCGCGTTGCGGTTGTGTTCCGCGCAGTCCTCGCGGGTGAACGCCGAGCGGGGTTTTCGACATGCGGGACAGGAACAGGGCAACTCGTCGAGGTCCTCGAGGAAATAGGCCTCGTCGGTCGTCAGATACCGGCCCTCGGTCCCCTTCACGACGGCGGCCGTGGCGTCGAAGAGGTCGATCCCCGCGTAAGCGAGCAGGGCCACGTTGCGCGGCGTCGCGACGCCCGAGACGTAGAGGGCGGTGTCGGCCGGGATCGCCTCGCGGACGGAGACGACGGCCTCGACGAGGGCCGCGCCGTGACCCGTCACCGACTGGACGTCGGAGAGCGCGTAGGCGTCCGTCCCTTGGTCGGTTGCGCTCTCGCTCGAGACGACGGCGACGCTGGGGTAGTCGACGTCGGGGTAGTCGACGGCGAACGACTCCTGGACCTCTTCGGCGGTGCCGCCCGGGAACGCCCGGTGCGGGAGGACGGTCAACTGCGACTCGTCGCCCTCGGGGACCTCGCGGTCGCTCGCCCAGAGCGACCCCGCGTCCTCGACGAGGTCGTCGACGAGCGCCGGCGTCGTCCGGGGCTCCTCGAGGCGAAGTTCGCCCACGCGCGCGGCCCCGTCGCGGGCGTGTACTTCGAAATAGTCGGTCATAGGAGAACTGGGTGGGGGCACGCGAAAGAGGCTGTCGGTCGCGGTCGGCCACCCTCGAGGCCCGCTCGGGTGGTGTCGACCGACGCTACCGTCCGGCCACGCCGCCGGAGCCGTCGTTCGCCACCCAGACGACGTAGATGTACAGCCCCACGCCGACGAAGACGCCGACCGAGGCGAGTTGCGAGCACAGCGCCGCCAACTCGAAGAGGTCCGCGGCCCCGCTCGCGCTCGCTGCAGACAACGTGAGGTAAGCGAACTGGCTCGCGCCGCCGAGCAGCAGTGCGACCGCGGCCGCGAGCATCACGGACGTCCGCCGGTCGGCCTGGCGGAACAACACCGTGCCGAGACCGAGGGCGATCAGCCCGAAGACGGCCTCGCCGGCGAGGTAGACCAGGGAGTTTCGGGTCACCTGTGCCAGCACGAAGAGGCCGAAGTAGACGGCGACGCCGACGAACAGCAGGCGGTACACGCGCTGTGACATCGCTCGAGCGCTCATGTGCCATCCGAGCGGGGCCGACGCCTTAATTGGCGACGGTTTCGGCCCACTCGAGGTCGAGTCCCTCGTGGACGAGGAACTCGAGGGCGTTGATCCAGTAGTGGGCGACCACGACGACGAGGAAACTGCCCGTGACGACGAACAGGCCGGCCAGCACGAACCCGAGCAGGCCCGTGACGACGACGCCGACCGAGCCCTGCATGCCGTGCCCGAGGGCGAACGCGACCGAGGAGACGACCGCCAGCAGCCACGGGGAGATTTCGAACCCGGCCGAGAACGCACCGACCAGGGCCGCCCGGAACAGCAGTTCCTCGAAGGCGGCGATGATGGGTAACACGCCGACCAGCAGGACCCCCCAGCCGCGGGGCGTGTCGGGTGCGAGCAGTTCCCGAAGCCCCTCGTCGTGGTCGAAGCCGAACCGCGTCGCCAGCGCCGCGCCGAGTTCGTTCGCCACGTAGAGGACGAATCCGGCACCGGTCCCGACGAGCAGTCCGGTCTCGAGGTAGGCCCACGAGAACGCGACCCCCAGCGCGTCGGCGGGGATCCCCGTGTAGACGATGCCGCCGAGCAACACCAGCGCGAACAGCCCCTGCGAGAGCGCGACGTTGGCGAGCAGCATCCCCGTGGACATGGCGTCGGGGGCGAGTTCCTCGCTCGACTGGTCGCCGGGACGGAGTTCGCGTCGATCCGTCTCGAGGGGGACGTCGTCGTCGTGGTCGTTGCAGTCGGCTTCGTCGGTGGGCGTGGTTTCGGCGTCGGTACCGGCCCCGTCGTCGCTACTCGCGATGGTCGAGTTCCGGTCCGACGAATCCACGCCGGTCGCGGATTCGAACGGCGTGTCGTCGAACGGCGAGGGTGGCTCGGTACCGTCGCTCCCACTCGTCTCGTCAGCGGTGTCGATGGCGTCGTTTGCCGACGCGTCGTCACTCGAGTCGTCGCCGTCGGTAGGGAACGCTGACTGGGTCAGGTGCGAAAGAGCGAGTAACAACACGAGGACGACGCCCGTGATCGCGGCGAACGCCGTCCACTGTGGCATCTATTGGGGGCTCGGGTTCGAACCGCTGGCACCGACCGCGCTGCTATCGAGCGCGGAGCCGGTGATCGACTTGAGGCGGTCGACCAGCGAGTCCTTCTTCGGTTCGCCCATCAGCGCGACGTCTAACACCTCGCTGATGTTCGAACAGGGGATGATCTCGATCATCTCCTCGTACTCCTCTTCGATCATCACGTCCTGCTCGTTCGCCTTCGGGATGATGACCTTGTCACAGCCGGCCTTCGCGGCGGCCTCGATCTTGTGCGTGACGCCGCCGACCGGGAGGACGTCACCGCGGACCGACAGCGAGCCGGTCATCGCGACCGACTGGTCGACGGGGATGTCCTCGAGGGCGGAGATGACGGCCGTCGCCACCGTGATGGAGGCGGAGTCGCCGTCGACGCCCTGCTGGCCGGCCTGGACGAACTGGATGTGAATGTCCTTCTCGGAGAGGTCGACGTCCGAGAACTTCTTGATGATCGCGGAGACGTTCTGGACCGACTCCTCGGCCATCTCCTGGAGTTTGCCGGTGGCGATCACCTGCCCGCCACCCTGGGCGGGGGCGATCTCGGCCATGACGGGCAGCATGATGCCGCTGTCCTCGCCCATGACCGCGAGGCCGTTGACCCGTCCCTCGACGCCGTCCTCGGTGACCTGCAGTTCGTAGTCCTTGCGGCGCTCGATGTAGTCGTCGGCGAGTTGCTGCTCGATCGAGCGCGAGCGCTTCTTGGCCTGGAGGACGTCCTCGCGGGTGGTGAAGTCCTTGTCCTCGGCGCGGGCGATGTCGCCGGCCACCCGCACCAGGCCACCGAGGCTGCGGAAGTGCAGCGTGAGGTGGTTCTTCCGGCCCGAGCGACGCTTGGCCTCGAGGATGAGTTCCTCGACGGCGTCGTCGGTGAAGTGTGGCAGGCGGCCGTCGCGTTCGACCTCCTGGGCGACGAAGCGGGCGTACTTGCGCCGCATCTCGGGGGTGTCCTCGATCGTGTCCTCCATGTAGACCTCGTACCCGTACCCCTTGATGCGGTTCCGCAGCGCGGGGTGCATGTTCTCCATCGCGTCGAGGTTCCCCGCGGCGATCATGATGAAGTCACAGGGGACGGGCTCGGTCTGGACCATCGCGCCCGAGGAGCGCTCGGACTGGCCCGTGATGGAGAACTCGCCCTCCTGGATCGCCGTCATCAGCTTCTGCTGGGTGCGGACGTCGAGCGTGTTGATCTCGTCGACGAACAGCACGCCCTTGTTGGCCTTGTGGATCGCGCCAGGTTCGACGCGGTCGTGGCTGGGCGTCTCCATGCCGCCCGACTGGAACGGGTCGTGGCGGACGTCGCCCAGCAGCGCACCGGCGTGGGCTCCGGTGGCATCCTCGAAGGGGGCCTGGCGCTGGTCGCCGTTGTCGACGATCATGTTGGGCACCATCGCGTCCGTACCGCGACTAGTGTAGCGGAAGATCAGCCAGATGACACCTGCGGCGATGATGCCGAGCAGGATATTGACTGGAGCGATGATCGTGTACCCGATGATGATCGCGATGATGATCCACATCAGGATGGTCCGCATCTGGTTGCGCTTGCGGGCCTCTTCCTTGTGGGCATCGATGATCTGTTCGCCTTTGCCGGCGGGAACGGTCCGGACCTTCGGCTCGTTCCCGTCGTCGGGGTTGTGGTAGACGAGGACGTCCTGGAGGTCCTCCTGGGGCAGCAACTGGCTCATCGCCTTCGCCAGCATCGACTTGCCCGTCCCGGGCGAGCCGATCATCATCACGTGGCGACGTTGTTTTGCCGCCTTGATGATGATGTCACGCGCCTCGTCCTGCCCGATCACCTGGTCGACGAGCCGGTCGGGGACCTCGATGTCCTCGGTGGTGTCGATCTGGAGGCCGCCGAGGAGATCGTCCTCGGCGTTTTCCTCGTCGATCTTGACGCCGGGATCGACGTCGACCTCGCTCCCGAGGTCTTCGACGGTCTCGATGTCGTCGCCGTCGTCCTCGGGCTCGTAGGCGTCGATCGGGTCCTCGATCTCGTCGACGTCGTCGCGGCCGGACTCCCCGTCGGAGTCGACCGCCTCGTCGTGGTCGGCCTCCTCGCCGTGGGGCGACCGCGCTCCCTGACGCTGGTCGGATTGCTCCTGCGAGCGGGGCTGGTCCCCGTCGCGAGCGGCGTCCGAAGCGTCTTCGGGAGGGTCGTCAACGTTCGTATCGTTGCTCATAGAACTCTGTTCGGTATCTGATTCGAAGGGACTGCTACTGATATACTTTCTCCATGCGGTGGATCGTGTCAGTGCTCGAATCCGGCTCCCAGGGCCGTCAACGGGGCCGATCGGCTCGTCGGACACGCGCTGATCGCTGCGGCTGATCGGGAAGACTCGCCACGTTTAAGCGTAGCGGCCGAGCAACGTCCGGTATGACCCGGGGGTTCTACATCGGTCGGTTCCAGCCGTTTCACAACGGCCACCGGAACATGGTGGCTCGGATCGCCGAGGACGTCGACGAACTCGTCCTCGGGATCGGGAGCGCCGACGACTCCCACTCCGTTCGCAACCCCTTCACTGCGGGCGAGCGAATCATGATGATCACCAAGTCGCTCGTCGACACCGATCTCGTCACCTACGCCGTCCCCATCGAGGACCTCGATCGCAACTCAGTCTGGGTGAGCCACGTCCAGAGCATGAGTCCCGACTTCGACGTCGCCTACTCGAACAACCCCCTCGTGATCCAGCTCTTCCGGGAGGCCAGCATCGAGGTCCGCCAGTCCCCCATGTTCAACCGCGAGGTACTCGAGGGGTCGGAGGTGCGCCAGCGGATGATCGAGGGCGAGGACTGGGAGTCGCTGGTTCCCGACGCCGTCGTCGAGGTCGTCGACGAGATCGGCGGCATCGAACGCATCCAGATGATCAGCAATTCGGACTCGAACGGGGAGTAACAGCCGATATTGGTTGTGGCCGCCCGCTCGAGTGCCGGCGACCGCGAGCCACGGCGACTTTTGCCGACCGGCACGTACGCGCCCGTATGATCACGATCGCGAGCGATTTCGGCAGTCCGTACCCGGCGGCGATGAAGGGTGTCCTCTGCCAGCGGACCGACGCCCGACTGGTCGACGTCGCCCACGATTTCCCGCGTCAGGACGTTCGCGCGGCGGCGTTCTGGCTGCGGGAGGTCCTTCCGTACTTTCCGCCCGCCACGCACCTCGTGGTCGTCGACCCCGGCGTCGGGACCGATCGAGATGCGATCGTCGTCCGTGCCGGCGAGCACGTCCTCGTCGGGCCGGACAACGGCGTCTTGCTTCCGGCGGCGCGGCGGTTCGCACCCGCCGACGATCGTGAGACCTACGTGATCGACGAAACCAGCCTCGAGCCCGTCGAACCGACGGGTAGGGGGACGACGCCCCGATCGGGTCTCGGACGGGAGCACGGCGATAGTAGCGGGCGATCCGAAACTGGACGGAGACCCGCGAGCAATACGTTCCACGGCCGGGACGTCTTCGCGCCCGCCGCGGCGGCCGTTCACGACGCCGATCGGGACGCACTCGAGGACCTGTCGACGCTCTCGCCGGTCGACGAGTACGTCGACCTCGAACTGCCGGCTCCGACGCTCGAGCCCGCACCGTCGGACCCGGACTGCGCGGTCGGGGAGGTCATGGTCGTCGACGGCTTCGGCAACGTCATCACGAACGTGCCGGGTCGGTTCCTCGAGGGTCGCAACGAAATTGTGGCCGACGGCGAAATCGTGCCGGTCGGCGAGACCTTCGCCGCGGTCGACCCGGGCGAGCGCCTCGCGACCGTCGGCAGCCACGGCAACGTCGAACTCGACGTCAACCGGGGCCGCGGCGACGAAGCCTTCGGCCTCGAGGCCGGGGATCGCGTGGTGCTCGAGGCGGCCTGATCAGCCGGCCGACGGTTCGGGATCGATGACGATCTCGCCGTCGGCGCTGATCGTGACCGTACAGTCGGCGAACGAAAACGAGATCGAGCCCTCGACCGAATGCGGCCGGTCGGCCCGCCAGTGGTCGATCAACGCGTTCAACGCGTCCGGATCGATCCGCTCCGATAGCGGCTCGAGTTCCTCCGGTTCGACGCCGCGGATCGACGAGACGGCGACCAGGAGCGCGAGGCTGACGGGCTCGTAGTCGGCCTCGTCGCACCAGACGTGGTAGGTCCCCGCTCGGTCGTGGTAGTAGATCGTCCGCCCGCCGTCGTCGTCGACCGGCGTCAGGCGATCCGTTGGCGCGGTTCCGGACATCACAGTTCGAGGATATTCTGTGTTAACACTTAACAGTGTTGGCCGATTGATACACGGATCCCGACGACGTCGGGCGGTTAGGGAAAAACGGAGCGGACAGCGACGTTACTCGGCGGCGATGACGTCGTCGATGCGAACGATCATCGTCGCGGCCTCGGTGGCGCTCTCGATAGCCTCGCGCTTGACGTCGGCGGGGTCGAGGACGCCGTACTCGAAGGGATCGTCGATAGTGACCGCTTCGCCGTTGGTGATCAGGCCGGCGCGACCCTCGGAGTCGTGGGCGGCACGGAGGTCCACGAGCGCGTCGATGGGGTCCTGGCCGGTGTTGGCGGCGAGCGTGCGCGGAACGACGTCAAGCGCGTCGGCGAAGGCGTTGACAGCCAGTTGCTTGCGGCCCTCGATGCCGGCGGCTTCCTCGCGGATCTTGTCCGCGATGGCGATCTCGGTCGCGCCGGCACCGGGGACGACCTCGCCCGAATCGAGCGCGGTCGCGACGACGTCGAGCGCGTCACCGATCGCGCGCTCGAGTTCGTCGACGACGTGTTCGGTGCCGCCGCGGACGAAGACCGTCACCGCTTCGGCGGCCGCGCCACCCTCGACGAACGCGAGGTCGTCGTCGCCGAAGTTCTCGGTGCTGATGCGGTCGGCCTGGCCGAAGTCGCTTTCCTCGAGGTCCTCGAGTGCGCCGACGCGGCTGGCACCGGTCGCAGTGGCGACCTCCTTGGCGTCGGAGTCGCTCAGGTCGTCGAAGACGAGGACGTCCTCGCCCGCGAGGGCGTTGGCCACGCGGTCGGCGACGTCGTCGGTCGTGAAGACGACGTCGACGCCGGTGTCGACGATGGTGTCGGCGTAGCCCTGGAGTTCGCTCTCCTCGGCGTCGATGGCGGCGTTGAGCTGGTCGATGGAGTCGATGGCGTACTCGGCGTCGACCTCGCCGGTGCGGAGGTCGAGTTCGACGTCGAGAATGGCGACCGAGGCGTCCTCGACCACGTCGGGCATCGCGTCGTGGGCGGGTTCCTCGTCGATGACGATGCCGGGGACGAGTTCGGTCGCGTTCGAGGAAGCGCCGATCTGGGTGTGGACGGCGACGTTCTCGCGGGCGACGCCGTCGTCGCTCTCGACGTGGCGGACGGCCTCGACGACCGTCTCGGCCAGCGTCTCGGCGGTGAGGCCGCCGGTGCCCTTGCCGGTCATGCTCGACTCGGCGACCTGTTTCAGGACGTCGTCGTCGACTTCGGCCTCCTGGATCTCCTCGTCGATGGCTTCCTGAGCGATCTGTGCCGCCTCGTGGTAGCCCTCGACGATCGTCGTCGCATGGACGTCCTGCTCGATGAGGTCTTCGGCCTCACCGAGCAGGTTGCCAGCGATCACCGCGGCCGTCGTCGTGCCGTCGCCGACTTCTTCCTCCTGAGACTCGGCGACTTCGACGATCATCTGGGCCGCGGGGTGCTCGATGTCCATCTCGTTGAGAATGGTCGCGCCGTCGTTCGTGATGACGACGTCGCCGCCCGAGTCGACGAGCATCTTGTCCATCCCGCGGGGGCCAAGCGTCGTGCGTACCGACTCGGCGACGGCCTTGCCGGCCATGATGTTCGACGACTGGGCGTCGCGACCCTGCGTTCGCTGGCTGTCCTCGCTCAGAATAAACATAGGCTGTCCGCCCATGCGTCGCTGTTGTGCCATAGTTGGATCCTCACTAAGCATGTCGTCAGCACTTCTATATAAACGTTTCCCTCCGGGCGTCCCTCCGTCAGGCGATTCCCGCCGTCGGCCGCGACCGACGCGGAAGCCGGTAGCAAAATATGGGTCGACCTGTATGGGTCTGAGTGGATGCTGGAGCTGGAACACGGGTTTCGGGTCGTCGACGTTTACGCCCGACTCGCGCCGGACGGGGACCGCGGGATGGGGGCCCGCTCGACGAGCACGCCGGACCGCCTCGAGCGGGAGATGCGCCACGCCGGGATCACGCGGTCGATCGTCTTCCCGCCGTCGCGGACGGAACGACCGGCACACTCACAATCCGCGCGGAGCTACCTCGCCGGGAACAACGGCGTCGCGCGATACAGCGTCGATCGGTCGTTCGTCGCGTTCGCCCGGATCAACGGCACCCGTCGGCCGGAGTGCCACGCCGCGGGACGACTACACAACGCCGTCAGCAGTCGCAAGGACCACCACACCTCCCCGGAGGACGTCGAGAAGTACGCCTACGACGACCGGTTTCACGGCTTCGTCCTCGATCCGACGGTCGACGACTACCCCGACGAGGACGTCCTCGACGCGCTCGAGGACGTCGGCCTCCCAGTGATCGTCCGTGGTGGCGACGACGCCCCGCCGTCCGTGCTCGCGGATACCCTCCTCGATCGCTCGTTCCCCGTGATCGTCGCCCAGTTCGGCGGCCACCCGCTCGACCGGTCGCTGATGCACGAGATGATCGACCTGCTGGACGAGTACGACGACTGTTACGTCGAGACGAGTTTCGTCCGGTACCGCGACATCCTCGAGCGGGCGGTCCTCGAACACCCGGATCGCGTCCTCTTCGGCAGCGGCGCGCCGGCTTGCCACCCGGACGTGGCCGTCATGGAGATCCTCACGCTCGACGTGAGCGAGGACCTGCTACGACGCGTCTTCTCGAAAAACGCCTGCCGGATCGTCGACGCGCTCGCGCCGGACGTCAACGTCAGGTGACCCGGACTCGAGGGGATCGCTGCTGGGGGTCGGAAGAACGCGTCCGGTCCGATCAGACGATGCCGCGTCGCGCCGGAGAGCCACCCGTCCGGCGGTGGTTCGCTCCGCCGGGGAGTTCGCCGACGCAGCGCCGACAGTAGGTGTATCCGAGGTCGTTCTCCGCACCGCAGTCCGGACAGACGACCGACCCCGACTCGCGGTCGATGGCCGCCTCGCGGCGCTTCGACAGTTCCGTCGCTCGCTGATCGAGCCGTCGGTAGACGAAATACGTGTAGGCCCCCAGAAACAGCACGAAGGCAACGATCGGCAGGAGCCAGTAGGCCACGACTACCGGGTCCATCCGTATTCGAGGCTGGGTGATCGACGGCTAAAATTGTTGCGCCGCCGTCGTGTTTCGACCGCAGTGGGGGAGATGCCCCTCTCGTACGCGCTGCAAGAGTGAGGTTCTTTTATGCTCCTGCTGGCACATCCGATAGGTACGTCGACGACGCGGACGGCGGTCGTCCGGCCACGTCGAGCACGAGGGCTCCAGTGAGCATGCGACACACACTCCGACGACAGGTACGAAAGCGACGAGAGACGCTACGGATCTACGCCTACGGGCTCTGTATGGGCACCGCCGACGCCCTCCCCGGCGTCTCCGGCGGGACCGTCGCCCTCCTGCTTGGCGTCTACAGCCGACTGATCGCCGCCATTACCGCCATCACGCCGCGCCGCATCGCGACCGTCCTCCGGGGGTACGACCCGCAGCGACGCGACCGCGCCCGCGCCGCCTTGCTCGAGATGGATCTCCAGTTCCTGTTACCGCTGGGCGTCGGGATGGTCACTGCGGTCGCACTGATCGCCGGCGCGGTCTCGACGCTGGCGGACAGTTACCCGCTCGCCCTGTTTGGCTTCTTCACGGGGCTGATCGCGGCCTCGGCGATCGTGCTCTTCCGGAGTTTGCCGATGGACGCCCTCGAGCACGCGGTCGCGGCCGGTGCCGGCGTCGCGCTCGCCCTGCTGGTCAGCGCCAACGTACTCGAGTTGCCCGGCAGCGGCGCGACGCTGGTCTTCCTCTCGGGTGCGCTCGCGGTGAGCGCGATGATCCTCCCCGGTATTTCGGGATCGCTCATCCTGATCCTGCTGGGCCAGTACGTCTACCTCTCCGACCAGTTGAGCGCCTTTCTGGGCTCGGTCGGCGACCTCGTGACGGGTGCCGGATCGACCGCCGCGATGGCCGGCCCCGGGACGACCGTCGTCCTCTTCGCCGCGGGCGGGCTCGTCGGTCTCTTCAGTATTGCCCAGCTCGTCAGACGCGCGCTCGAGCGCGCCCGCACGACGACGCTGCTCTTTCTCGTCGGCCTCATCGCCGGCTCTGTCCCCGCACCGATGCACAACGTCGCCGAAGCCCACGCCCTGACGGGCGAGGTGCTCGCGATGACCGGCGCGTGGGCGCTCGTCGGCGCGGTCGCGCTGTTCGCGCTCGACCGACTCGCCGGCGGCTTCGATCCCGAGTAAGGGCTATCCGGAATCGATCGGACGTGACGTCGGAAGTTACTGACTCGTCGACGCACGACCGATGCCGAACGCGGAGGCGGTTATGAGGATCCCTACGAGCATGAGAATGATCCAAAAGCCCTCCGCTGCAGAAGTGAACTGTTCAATGAGTTCAATCATCCCGGCCGCGATGGTGACCTGCAATCCAAGAATTCCAACGAGGATTCTCGTTGATTCCATGCTGCTTTACTCTTATTCCAACTATAACTACTTATCCTTCTCAATAGTACGGTTTCCGATATTTATTTAAAGTGGTGGTCATTCGAGCGGCTGACTGTCAGCGCCGATCGTACTTGCGTACGGCGCGGTCGTGTCTGACCGAGAGACCGTTCGGGTTCCGTCGCGCGGACCGGTCGCTGTACCGGGCGCGGAGGCCGTCCCGGAAGCCGCCCGTGAGGTTCGTGAGGACGTCGAAGCCGTCCGAGGCCCACCCCGTCGGAGTGGCGTCGCCGGAGAGGATCCGCCGGAGGCCGCCCGCACCGTCGCGGATCGCGCTGCCGAGCGTGCGGGCGACGACCGTCGGTCGGGGACCGTAGTTCTTCGCCAGTCGGTACGCGAGGCCGCGGTAGACCGACCCCCAGTCGGTGTCGGTCTGCCCGCCGTCGGTCCCGACCTCGCTGCGAACGGCCATCTCGGGGTCCCAGCCGACGTCGAACCCCAGGCCGGCGACCCGGTGGGCGCAGTCGCGCGCGCCGTCGACCTCGAGGTACTCGTCGAAGCCGTCCAGCGCCTCGAGGGCGGTGCGGTCGAAGGCGACGTTGTCGCCGGCGAACAGCGTCACGTTCCGGCCGGCGACCCGGTGGGTGTCGTCGGGGCCGACGTCGACCCGTCGGTCACCGGTCACCGGCCCGGTGGCGACCGACCCCTCGCCGGTGATCGTCCGTTCGATGGCGGGGTACCAGCTGTGGGAGACGGTGTACTCGCCGGCGAGGAAGGCGATGGCGTCGCCGCTCGCGACCTCGAGACCGGCGTTGCGCGAGACGTTGGGATTCCGTTCGGAGATTTCGACGAGGACGTCGACGTCGTCCCGCTCGCGGACGACGCCGGAGGTCCCGTCCGAGGACGGCCCGTTGACGACGATTACCTCCGTCGAGGACGGCGTTCGCTCGGCGAGGGCGTCGAGCGAGGAGAGTAACTGCTCTCGGTCGTTCAGCGTCGAGACGACTACCGAGAGCTTCATACTACTGGGTAGAACGCCCCGATAGTAAAAAAGAGCGGGGTCGCGTCGGCGGGAACGCACCCACCGGCGGTAGTCGTCACCGCAGTTTCGTATTCCAGTAGGAGACGGACGCGAAGTGATCCGTGATCGGGTGGCCGCCGACGGCCGTGTCGAGTTTCCGGATCGGCGAGGCGAGTCCGTTGGGAATCGACCGGTAGAGCCCGTAGGGCGCGAGGAAGTCGTCCTCGACGTCGACCAGCGTCAGGTCCGTCTTCGCGAGCAACTCGGCGACTTCGCTCTTCGAGTAGAGTCGCGACCCCATCGGCAACGCCCAGTTGTAGACGCTGCGGGCGCTAAATCGGTTGAAGGTGTCGAAGACGATCTGGTCGGTCGACACCCGTCGCATCTCCCGCAGGAACGCCTCCGGATCGTCCGCGAGGTGGAAGAATCGCATCGCGATCACGGTATCGAAGTGATCGTCCGGGAACGGCAGTCGTCCCGCGTCCCCCCGCAGGAACTCGAGCGTCCCGTTCAGTTCCGCGTTCTGTGCCTTCGTCCGCCCCTGCTGTAACATTGCAGCCGAAATGTCCAGTCCGACGACGTCAGCCCCCTGCTCGGCGAGCATGACGGTAAACCGCCCGGTCCCGCAGGCGATCTCGAGGACGTTGCGATCCTCGACGGGCATGATCGCCTCGAGGACCGCCTCCTTCTCCCGGCGGTCGATGAGCTGGCCGCCCTTGGAGAAGCGCTTGTCGTCGTACTCCTCGGCGACCTCGTCGGCCTGGTACCACTCCTGTCCTTTCACACTGGGCGCAACTACTATTCCGGTAGGATAAAACGATACTGGACTACAGTCGCCGCCGACATATCAATAGTTCAATTACTTTCGGCCGACACTCGCACTGCTATCGACGTGACAGCGACCGTCCCAGCGTCCCGGACGGTGGTCGTGATGCGCGCTGACTCGTGAAAACTGCCTCATTGGGGGTTCGGGCGGACGATTTCTTGCTGTGTTAATACTCCATTGGTATCCCTTATACAAACTGGATTGTTCGTATCTGCATATAGGGAAGCTTTACCATCGACGATTCCGCCCACGTGGGTATGAGCATGAGTACAGCTGAGGACGGTGCCACCGCCGCCGAGGAAACCCTCTCGGAAGACGAATACCGCGAGCGCCTGCGTGACCTCCCGCCGAGTGCCAAACTCGTCGCGAAAGTCCTCGAGACCGAGTCGCCCCTCTCACAGGGGCAACTCGCTGAGGAGTCGCTGCTGCCCGATCGTACCGTGCGCTACGCGCTCAATCGCCTCGAGGAAGTCGATCTGGTCGGCTCCCGGTACAGCTTCCGCGACGCGCGCAAACAGGTCTACTACCTCAAGCACTGATCGGCACTCGCCGCCTCGAGACGCAGGGGCAGTTTCGACCGGTGCGGTCTGGGTGACCAACCGGTCGCCGCGGGCGGTCGGCGGGTCGTCGTCCGACACCTACTTTTTTCGAGGACGTGACCTCCCTGTATGGATTGGGCTCGGGTTTCCGTTCCGGTCGCAACGCGCGCGCCTACGGGCGAGACGAACGCGTACGTGCTCGGTCGAGAGCAGGCGGTACTCGTCGACCCCGCCGCACGGACGGACGACCTCGACCGCGCGGTCGCCGATCGGAACGTCGAACACGTCCTCGTGACCCACGCCCACCCCGATCACGTCGGCGCTGTGGACGCCTATGCGTCCGTGACCGGAGCGACCGTCTGGGCGCGCGACGGCCGTACGCAGCGGTTCCGCGAGGCGACCGGGTGCGAACCCGACCGCACCTACGTCCCGGGGACGACGATTCCCCTCGGCGACGAACGGGTCCGAATCCTCGACGCACCGGGCCACGCGCCCGATCACGTCGCGCTCGAGGCCGGCAGCGGCGGGCCGATCTGCTGTGGCGACTGCGCCGTCGCCGAGGGCAGCGTCGTCGTCGGGGCCAACGAGGGCGACGTGCGGGCGTACCTGACGACGCTGCGACGACTCCACGCGATCGACCCGCCCGCACTGTTGCCCGGCCACGGACCGACGATCGACGACCCTCGATCGACGCTCCGACGCCTCCTCACCCACCGCTATCGGCGCGAACGACGCGTTCTCGAGTCCGTCGAGGCTGGCGCGTCCACGCTCGAGGAAATCGTCGACGCCGCCTACGAGAAGGACCTCGCGGGCGTCCGCGACCTCGCGACGGCGACGGTCGAGGCCCACCTCGAGAAACTCGCGGTCGACGGCCGAGTGGAGTGGGACGGATCGCGGGCACGGTGTGTCTGAGACGGGTGGCCCAGTCGGTGCGCTTTTCGATCGAAAACACCCGGCGGATACGCTTCCGAAACAGAAAGTCCCATAAGTATATAGTGAACGATGTCACAGTCGTCCCTATGGGAGACGGGACCGGCGGTAGCTATCGACTCGACGAAATCGATCGACGGATCGTCCACGCATTGATGGCCGACGCGCGAAACACGTCGGCCCCGGCGATCGCGGAGGAAGTCAGCGTCTCGGGCGCGACGGTCCGCAATCGGATCGCCCAACTCGAGGAACACGGGATCATCGAGGGCTACCACGCCACCGTCGACTTCGAACGGGCCGACGGTTCCCTGATGAACCTCTTTTGCTGTCATGCGCCCTTCGGCGACGTCGAGGGCGCGGCGCGCAAGATCGGGACCATCCCGGGCGTGATCAACGTCCGCGAACTGATGGGCGGCCGGATGAACCTCCACGTGCTGGCGGTCGGCAGCGATACCAGCGATTTGCGACGCATCGGCCGCGAACTCGAGAACGTCGGCGTCGAGATCGAGGACGAGTTCCTGCTCCAGAACGAACACACCTTCCCGTACGCGCCCTACGGGCCAGCAGATCGGCGTCGCCTCGAACCGCTGGCCGATTACATCAGCCTCACCGGCGGTGCCGAGGTCGTCGAGGTGACCGTCCACGAGGACGCCCCGATCGCCGGCTGTACGCTCGAGCGCGCCGCCGAGGAGGGGATTCTCGACGACAGGACCCTCGTCGTGGCGATCGAGCGCGACGACGCCGTCCTGACGCCCCACGGGGACACCGAGATCCGTCCCCAGGACGTCGTGACGGTGTTCTCGCCGGACGGCAGCGACGAACTGACGCTGAACGGATTCGAGGGGCCGGACGGCCGACCGGCGTCCTCGTCGCTCCAGTGAGTATGCCCGTCGACAGACTCCTCCCCGGGTTCCTCCAGCGGGAGTCCGATTCGGCGGTCGATCCCGAGGCGGCCGTGTTACACGAGTGTCGCCACTGCGGGTCGAAGTTCGACGAGGCGATCGACCAGTGTCCCGTCTGTGAGGCGACCGAGATCGCGACCTACCAGTTCCCCTCCGAGGAGGGTAACGAGTCCGATGGGGACGACGCGCGTGACGCTACCGACGTGACCGACGCGACGGGTGACGATTCCGACGCGACGGCCGACGAAGGCGAATCGGCAGCAGACGACGCCGCAGACGCCGATGGGGTCAGCCCCGACTCCGCGTAACGCCGACGACGATCCCGTCACCGACCGACTTTTCTCCGTCGACGCCTACTCCCGAGTGTGCAACCGCTCGAAGCCGAACTCGAGGACGCTCGGGCGCTGTCGATCGACGCCCTCGCTGACGCGATCGAGTCGATCGGCTTCGAGTGTACCCGCTGTGGGGCCTGCTGTACCGGCCACGGCGAGGAAGAACACACCGCGACGGTCTTCCCCGACGAAGTACGGTCCCTCGAGGCGGCGGAGACCGCCGACGTGGACGGCGATGGGGGCGACGTCCCGGACGCCTCGGAGCGCGATTGGCGCGACGTCGCCCGGCCGATGCCCTACGGCCTCACCGAGCACGAGGACGGCCTCGAGGGCGAGACCTTCGAGTGGGCGCTCCAGACCGACGGCTGTGGCGACTGCGCCTTCTACGCCGAGGACGAGGACGGCACGGGTGCCTGCGTCGCCCACGAAGATCGACCGCTGATCTGTCGGACGTACCCGTTCAGCGTGGCGCTGGCGGGGACCAGTCAGCCGATGGGCGAGGCGGTCGACGAGGAGGGGGTCGTCCGCGCCCACGAGTGCGAGGGCCTCGGCCGGAACATCTCCCGAGAGGACGCCGAGGACCTCGCCCGCGCGCTCAAAGAGCGCGCGATCCGCGAACTCGAGGAGGCCATCGCGGTGCGCGACGCCTACGAACCGGCTGATCCCGACCCGGGCGAGGTCGTCGTCCACGACTCCGAAGGGGCGAAGCGGCCCGACGGATCGCCGCTCGAGCGCCCGAAGTGAGGCCGTTCCAGGGGGGATCGCGCGGACGGTCACGCCGACGAGAGGATCGACAGGAAATTTACCTCCCCCTTCGAAGGGGCGGGCATGCAGATCGACTGGGACGCGATTACCCACGTGACGAAGGTCGATCCGGCGAAGTCGCTGCCGGGCGATCTCTCGGTCCTCGAGGGGACCGATATGATCCTCGTCGGTGGCTCCGACGGTGTGACCGAGGCGAACGTCCTCGAGACGATCGACGCACTCGAGGAGCAGTACCCGGAGATGCCGGTCTTGCAGGAGCCCAACGGTTCGGACCACGTCTCGCGGACGACGATCGATCGCGTCGACGCGATTGCGGTACCGGCCGTCTACAACGGTGATCGCGAACACTTCGTCGGCAAACACCTCGATCTCTTCACCGAGATTGGACAGAAACCCGACGAGTTGTTCGGGACGAACGTACCGCTGGTTGGGGGTCTCGTCAAATCGAAGGGACAGGAGGTCGTGGCTGACCTCGCCTCGAAACTCGTCGGGGAGGCCTACGTCGTCCAGAACCTCGCATCGGCGGCGGCCGACCAGGCCGGTGTCGAGGATCAGTATACCCCGGAACAGGTCGCCGGCGCTGCCCTCGCGACCGAGGCGTTCTACGGTTTCCCGGTCTTCTACGTGGAGTACTCCGGCACCTACGGCGGTCCCGAGGACGTCGAGGCGGCCGCTCGCTATCTCGAGGAGACGACGCTGTTCTACGGCGGCGGCATCGACAGCGCCGCGAAAGCTGAGGAGATCCTCGAGGCCGGCGCGGACGCCATCGTCGTCGGCGACTGTTTCCACGACGATCCCGAGACGTTCCGCGAGACGATCCCGACGTAGCGATCGTCGACGGTCGGCGACGCCGGAAATTTCATTGGGTTTTCACTCGACGTTGTCAGTATGCTTGCCCTCCAGTTCGTACCGCCGGTCGGTCGCCGCTCGCTCGAAGGAGCGTGCGCGCTGCTGACCTGTGTCCTCGCCGTCGTGATGGTACTCGAGTTGTCGCTATCGACCAGGTGGCTAGCCGTTTCGACGGACCTGTGGATCGTCGCCTCGATCGTCTTCCCGGGCGTTCTCGCCCTTTCGGTGGTAATCGACGCCGTCGCTCATCTGGTCCGTCTCGGTGCCGCCGTCGTCGGGGCCGACGATCGCGTCCGTCCGGGCGATACCGGCCTGCTTCGTATCGGGGCATCGCTGCTGCTCGGTTGGCTCGGCGGGTACGTCCTGTATCTCGTCGTCGCCACCCTCTACGTCCTCACTGCTCCCGTTGGCGGCGTCCTCCTCGCCCCGGTGGTCGCGGTCCTCTACGGTAGCGTCCTCGGTGCCCTCGTGCTCCTGCATACCGTCCTCTCGAGGCTGTTTCCGGACACTCCCGTGACGAAGTTACGTGTACCCGCGCTCGAGTAGGGGACTGAGAGAGGTGTACGGCGCGCTTCGTGCGCCGTTTCACCGATCGCGGCCGCTGGCCGCGATCGGACTGTTTTGCTCCGGATGTTTGCGCGAGGGGATTGCGGGCCGCCGGCCCGCAACCTCGTTCCCTGGCGGCGAAGCCGCCACGCGGTCGGCTGTGCCGACCGACCGCAAAAAGCTGGTCTCTAGAACGTTTCCTCGATGATCTCGCCGACCGCGAAGTTCGACTTGACCTCCGTGACTTCGATCTTGACGCGTTCGCCGACGTCGGCACCGGGGACGATGATGACGTACCCGCGTTCGACGCGGGCGATGCCATCGCCCTGTTTGCCGATGTCCTCGATCTCGACGTAGCGCGTCTCGCCGACGTCGACGGGTGGTTGTGGTTCCGACGGTGCGCTCTGGGGTTGTGCGGACGCCTCGCCCTCCTCGTCCGCCTCCGCTCGAGAGATGAGGGCGACGCGGTAGACCTCACCCGGATCGATGTCGCCGGTCTCGACCTCCTGACGTGGTACTTCGATGACGTATCGGTCCTCCTCTGCCGACACTTCCGTACTGAACAGACACAGGAGTTTTTCAGATATTTCCACAGGTAGACCCTCACTGTCACCTCTGAATCTCATCCATAATAGTAGTACCGACGGAAATAGGCGGGAATTCACGCGAAACGCGGCGATTGTGGACGGTTTCGACGCCCGCGGTCCCCGTGCCGTCCGTCGATCAGTCGGCGTTCGTCGGGGCGTCAGCCCCGCCCGTGGTCACGAACCCCTCGAGATCGACATCGAGGTCGACGTCGGCCTCGGCGGGCGAGTCGTACGGACGGTTGACGACGATGTCGCCGGCGGTCGAGTCGCCGACGCCGGGGATGGCCGTGAGTTCGTCCATCGATGCGGCGTTGAGGTCGAGGGGGTACGGGACGCCCGTGACGGAGCGGTAGCCGTGATCGACGACCGCCACGTCGATCGTCCGTCCGAGTTCGCGCTCGCCCGGAATCCCGACCAGCAGCGGGTAAGTGCCGAGCTGGCGGCCGAAGGTCTTGCCGTCCTGGTGGTACTCGAGGTGGACGTCGGGCAACACGGTCCCTGGTGGCGCGACGCGCTCTAACATCGGGTTGTCGATCTCTTCGCGGACCTGCCGCTTGTAGCGCTTGAACAGCTTCTTGTGTTCCTTGGCGATTTCGGCTCCCGTATCGCTCATGTCGGTGCCGGCGAAGGCCATCACCTGCCGGATGTTCACGCGGCGGAGCATGTAGCCCTCGTCGTAGACCCGCCGGAGGAACGCCATGTTGCGTTCGTAGGTCTCCTCACGCTCGCCCTTGAGGCCGTGCAGGAGGTTGATGCCGGGAAGGAGTTTGGGGAGGCGACGCGGCGCGTCGTCGCCCGTCGAGGGGCCTCGCGGCTTCGCCGCTCGGCTTCCCGGGGCGCTCCGCGCCTCGCTTTCCTCTCCCGGTCGCCAGCCGGCCTCCTCGTTGACGATCTTGACGGCCTCGAAACACTCCTCGGCGCTGACGTTGAGGTTGTTCTCCTCCTGGACGACCGGGTCGGCCGACTCGAGGCCGAACGCGGCCGTGTCGCCCGGCGTGTTGTGTTCGGCGATGATCCGGATGCCCTCCCGCGACTTCTCGGGCCACTCGACGATCGTGATCGGGTTCATGTTGTCGAGGTGGAGCGTCTCGAGGTCGGGGGCGACCTCGCGGATCCCGCCGTAGAGTTCGCGCAGGGCGTCGGGGTTGGGGGCCTCGCCGTCGCCGCCGTAGGCGAGGATGTCGGCCTGTCGGCCGAGCCGGAAGTGTTTCACGCCGCGATCGGAGAGCGCGTCGACCTCGGCGACGACCGTCTCCGGCGGCCGGAACGAGGGGTTGCCGTACAGCGGTTCCGTACAGAACGAACAGCGGTACGCACAGCCCCGGGAGGTCTCGAGTTCGGCGATGAGGTAGTCGGGGTGGTTCGGGTGTTGCTCGACGACGAACGCCCCCTCGCGTGCCCACCGGGTCACCTCCTCCACGTCGCGCATCCGGTCGTTGAAGCCCTCGAGGCCGTTCTCGACGAGGTCGTAGACGGCGGCCTCGACGTCGCCCTTCGCGACGAAGTCGAAGTCTAAGTCCTGCCGCTCCGTTTCCGTGGCCCCGGCGTTCTCGTCGCCGACGCCGAACTTGACGGGGCCGCCCATGAGGCTCGTCCCGCCCGCCGTCCAGGCGAGTTCCCGCACCTCGTCGGGTTCGGCCGGCGTGCCGCCCACGTACTTCCCGGGAACGGTCATCCCGCCCAGGTAGATCATCAGGTCGGCCTCGTCGACGTCGCGCCAGCGGTCCGGTTCGTCGCGGAGGCCGTCGATCGTGTGATACGTAATTTGCTCGCGGGGGACGCCCGCATCGACGAGCGCCCCTGCCGTGTACCGCGGATACGTCGAGATGTACGGCGGCACCCCGAAGTGTGCGGGCTCGTCGACGTAGCCGTCGACGAGCGTCACCGACAGCGTCTCGGGGTCAGTCATAGGAGCCGGTAGCGCCTCGAGGGGTAAAACGGTGACTACACGAAAGCCCCTGCCGTTCGCGTCGCTTCACGGCGCGAACGGCAGCCCCTTTCAGTCCCACCGAAAGCCCGACTCGAACGTGTCGGGGGCTTTCCGGATGGGCGTCACCCACGACTCTCGACCCCGACAGATAGCAACTATCGGGGCGACGCTCCCCGCGAAGTCACGTGCCGCAACCCCGACGTTGATAGGTCTCGTGACGCTAGACTCGCGTATGCCACCGACCGAGGAGATCGTCTGTACCGACGACGACTGCTTTCTCGACCTGTTCGAGAACCACTACACGTACGACGTCCCCGAGGAGTTCGACGTCTCGGAGCTGTCGTGTCCGGTCTGTGGCGGGACCGACTGTCTCGAGCCCGTCGAGTTGTAGGCGAAAACTGGACGTTCGTCCCGCCGCTCGAGAGGGAGCAACATTCCTATAGCCGTGGCTCCCGTACCTGCTTCTCGAACGATGTCCCGCGCGTGTAGCCCGGTCCCCGCGCCGGTCCCGGCGAGCGTTCCCCGCGCCGCCGGAGGTGACCGGCGGTGAGGCTGAGCGGTCTTCGATCGTCAGTGAAACGCGTACTGTACCGACAGGTCGGCCGCGCGAACGGCTATCTGCAGTACAACCGCTCGCTTCCGGTCGACGTGCTGGAAAACGACGCCTCCTATCTCGTCGTCTTCGACGCCCCGGGAACCGAACCCGAGGACGTGCAGGTTCGATACCTCGAGGGGAGCGTCCACGTCCGCCTCGAGCGATTTCGGGAGTTCCGCGACGGGTTCGCCCTCCGGTTTCCCGGCCGGGGGATGACGCTGGACGGCGAGGCCGAACTGCCCGGCGACGCGACGGTCGATCCGGACGCCGGCACCGCGCGGCTCTCGGAGACCGGCACGTTGCGCATCGAGATTCCGAAGGAGGCCGCCGCTGAAGACGATGAGGCCGTCGAATCCACGACGGCCGAGGAGCCGACGCCGGCCGGCGAGCCGGAACCGACGACAGCGACGAGCGCGGAAGAAGTCACGGTCGAGGACTGAGACGGGTTGCTGTACCGGTGTACCGGTGCAACCGCCGCCAGGGTCGCGATTTTTGCGTCCGTTCGTGCCTGCTCGAGCGTCAGTCGTCCTCGAGCGTCATCCCCTCCCTGATCTCGAAGGACTCGTCGCCCGCGAACCGCGTCGGATCGAAGGCGTCGATCCCGTCGTCGCCGAGGATCTGTGCCGCGAGTCGGTTGCCGATCGCCGGCGCGCGCATGAAGCCGTGGCCCTGGAAGCCGGTCGCGACGTAGAGGCCGTCCTCGAGGCGGCCGACGAGCGGATCTCGGTCCGGCGTCGCCGTACAGAGGCCGGCCCAGGCGCGATCGACGTCGAGTTCGAGGTCGGGGAACCGGTGTTCGATCCGCTCGCGGAGGTCGTCCGGGAACCCCGGATTCGCGTCGCGGTCGTACTCGTCGGGATCGGCCTCCCGTTCCTCGGTGCCGTCGCCGGCCAGCACGCCGTCGGGGTGGGGCCGGACGTAGAAGCCGGCCGAGGCGTCGTAACACATCGGCTCCGGGAGGTCGCCGTCCGCGACCAGCGCCTGCACCCGATACGGCTTCATCGCGATCTCGAGGCCGGCCTCGGCCAGCAGCCGCTTCGTGCGAGCGCCGGCGGCCACGAGGACGGCGTCGACCTCGTGGGCCGGTCCGTCTTCGGGGACGACCCGCGGGGGATCCGTCCGGACCGAGACCGGCGTCTCGGTCTCGAGCGTCGCGCCGGCACCCGTGGCCGCCGCCGCGAGGCAGGCGGTGTACGTCGCGGGATCGGTGTAGCCGGCCGCGCCCGCGACGGCGGCGACCGCGACGTCGTCGGTGCGGACGGCCGGGAATCGGTCGGCGAGCGCGTCGGCGTCGAGTTCGAACGCGACGACGCCTTCTTCCTGCATGCGAGCGACCCCCTCGCGGATCGCGTCGGCGCGTCGATCGTCGCCCTCACGGGCGAGCCAGAGGTACGGACACTCGACGAACGGGAAGGTGTCCTCGCCGGAGAGCGCGCAGAATCGCTCGATCGCCTCGCCGGCGATCTCCGCGTCCAGCGGGTCGGCGTAGGCGTCGTAACAGACGCCCGCAGCGCGGCCGCTCGCGCCGGCCGCGACCCGCCCCCGCTCGTATAACGTCACGTCGGCCCCCTCGCGAGCGAGGTCGTAAGCCGCCGTCGCGCCGACCGCGCCCGCGCCGACGACGGCGACCTCGAGGCCGGCCCCGCGGTCGGTGAACGCGTCCGCGCCGACGGCGAGTTCGGGCTCCTCGCTCATTTGTGCTCACCTGGCCAGCAGTCCGCGAGCGGTCGTTCGACGAGCCAATCGAGCAACGCGTCGAGTCGGTCGCGACCGGCCTCGAACAGCCGTTCCCCCTTCTCGGGGTCGGCCTGGGTCGGCCGACCCACCGCGCCGCTGTCCGAGAAGTCGATAGTGTCGAAGGCCACGGCTGCCCCCGCCACGGACTCGCCCCAGCTGTCGCTCGCTCCGTCTTCGGCGGTCTCGAGGGCGTCGGGATCGACGAGGTCCTCGTGGAGATGCCACAGGAGGCTCGTCTCGGCCGCGTCGGCGTGGCCGCCGTCCTCGTCGAACAGGTCCGCGGCGAGGTCCTCGACGCCGTCCCACCAGTTCCAGGGTGGTGCGAACGCCGTCCGCTCGTCCCGGAGGCGTCGGGCCGCCCGGTTCAGCGCCGGGGAGTTGCCGCCGTGACCGTTGACCACGACCGCCTTGCGGAGCCCGTGTTCCGCCACGCTCTCGATCGTCTCGGTCACGTAGCGTTCGAACGTCTCGTCGCTGACGTACAGCGTCCCGTCGAACTGCCGGTGGTGAACGCTGACGCCGACCGGCAGCGTCGGCAGGACGACCGCGTCCTCGCGGTCCGTGGCCGTTCGGGCGAACGCCTCGGCGGCCAGGTGGTCCATCCCGAGTGGCAGTGCGGGACCGTGCTGTTCGGTACTCCCGACGGGGAGTACCGCGACCTCGGCCGCCTCGAGCGCCTCGGCGGCCGTCGTCGTCGTGTGTTCGGCGAGCGTGCGCATGCCCGACTCTGTCGCGTGCAACGACTTATGTTACGGGGTGTTGGCCGCGAGAAAAGGCCTCACTCGAGGAACGGCTCCAGCCCGCGGGCGGGGTAGCCGACGACCGTCGTCGCGCCGGCCTCGCGAAGGGCCGACGCTCGCTCGGCGACGGCGGTCTCGTCACCGACGAGCGCGTAGTCCTCGGCCGCCGCGAGTAGCACCTCGCGGGCGCGGCCGGTCGCCGTCGCGTCGACCGGCGCGTCGTCGGGGAGCGCCTCGGCGACGGGGCCACGACGCGCGACGTAGGGGCCGACGGCGTCGAGGATGTCGTCTTCCGCCTCGGTGAGCACGACCGGTGCGTACACCGCGACCTCGCCCTCGAAGCCGGCCTGGCGGAGCGCCCGGAGTTCGCGCTCGGTCCGGCGCGTGAGCAGGTCGTACTGGGTCGCGCCGGTCGCCATGGCGATGCGTTCGACGCTCTCGGTGCCGACCCAGGCCTCCGGTGCGGACTCGAGGGCTGCGCCCAGCCGTGGCGCGACGGCGCGGTCGCGCTCCGTGGCACTGAGGTAGGCCGGGTGGCCCGCGACGAGGATGCGATCGACAGCCTCGGGCAGGGCCGCGAGCACCGAGTCGTCGCCCAGCGGATCGAAGCCGTCGGCACGAACCGGCGTCGTCACCCGAACGGTGGCCTCGCTCGCGAGCGAGGCGAGCGTCGCCGGATCGGGGACGTGCTCGCGGCCCTCGTAATCGATCGCGACCGTCTCGACCGGCAGCGCGTCGGCGCTCGAGACGTCACACTCGGCGGGTTTGAGCGCGACCGCGTCGAGCCCGGCACGGGCGAGGGGACTGGAGCGTAACATTACGGTTCACCTCCCGTCACGGGAGAACGGTCATCGTCGGTGCGGAACGCGATCCATCGTCTGTGCGACCATAGGCGTGGTGGGCCGGGACCGCGCAAAAAGCTGACGTTCCCGGGAAGTGCTACCGGCCGAGACGGGACACCGGGCGTTGAAATAGATGCGCTCCCATCCGTCATCTATGACGACATTCCGCTCCGACCGACGACGGGTTCTCGCTCTCGCCGGTGCCGGTCTCTCTTCGGTCCTCGCTGGCTGTACGGCCCCACAGCGCAGCGGGAAGATGGAAGGCAGTTCCAGCTACGAGACCGACCGGGGGGACGTCGCCGACGGGTCGGCGTTCACCGACGTCTACGAGGCCGTCATCGAGTCGGTCACCCAGGTCCGCGTCTTCGGGATCGACGACCTGTTCCTCGAGGAGGGCCAGGGCCAGGGGTCGGGCTTCCTCTACGACGAGAGCCACGTGGTCACGAACGAACACGTCGTCGCCGGGGGCGAGGAGGTCGACCTCCAGTACATCACCGGCGACTGGACGAACACCCGCCTCGTGGGCCGCGATCGGTACAGCGACCTCGCCGTCCTCGAGGTCGACCACGTCCCCGATGGAGCGACCCCGTTGACGCTCGCGTCGGAGCGACCGGTCGTCGGCCAGCAGGTGCTCGCGATCGGCAACCCCTACGGTCTCGAGGGGTCGATGTCCCAGGGCATCGTCGGCGGCGTCGACCGAACGATCGCCGCCCCGAATCGGAACTTCTCGTATCCGAACGTCGTCCAGACCGACGCCGCCGTCAACCCCGGCAACAGCGGCGGCCCGCTCGTCGACATGGACGGCGAGGTGGTCGGTATCGTCCACGCCGGCGGCGGCGACAGCATCGGCTTCGCCATCTCGGCAGCGCTCACCAGTCGGGTCGTCCCGGCGCTCATCGAGGACGGCGAGTACCACCACTCCTACATGGGCGTCAGGTTCGCCTCCGTCGACCGGCTGATCGCCGAGCGGAACGATCTCGAGGAGGCAACCGGCATCGCGATTAGCGAGGTCGTCCCAGGTGGCCCGTCCGACGGCGTCCTCGAACCCGCCGAGACGACCGTCCGACGCGGGAACGAACTGATCCCGATCGGCGGTGACGTAATCTTCGAGATGGACGGTCACCCGATTCCCGACCGCCACGCCCTCTCGACGTTCCTCGCGCTCGAGACGAGTCCGGGCGACACGATCGAGGTTCGCCTCTGGCGCAACGGTCAGGAGACGATCGAGGAACTGACTCTCGGAATCCGTCCCGAGCCGTAACTGGACGTCTCGAGCGACGCGACCCGCGGTCGGGGCACTGTAGGCGGGTTCCGGTCGGACTCCTCGCCGTCCCGGCCGCTCGTTGCCCCTCGACGCCGTGGTAACGAGAGATTACCACGCTTCACTGCGAGTATTCGTCCCGTATGCGTGACTTTCTCCCGTTTCGACGGGGCCATCGATCCCGAACCTGTGAGGCTGTTTTCGTCGGGAACTGGTGCGGAAACGAGTGGATAACAATGGGGGTGTGGCTCCCTCGTTTAGCCACGTCGACCCACGACTATGACCTCCGATTGCGACACCTCCCTCCCGGTGCCAGGCGAACCGTCGATCCGCCTCGAACACGTCACCGTCAGGAACGACGACGCGCCCGACGAGTGTGCGATCTTCCCGCGGAACGCGACCGAACGGCAACTGACGACGGCCTGGATCGCGGCCCAGGACGACGCGTTCGTCGCCCTCGAGTCGATGCGTTGATCGCCCATGCACCTGCAGGACGTCGTCGTCGCGGCCGGGTTCTGGATCGGCACCCTGTTGCCGGTCGCGTACCTCCCGGTGTTCGTCGTCGGCATCGAGTCGACGACGATGCTCTCGGTCTTTTTCGGCCTGCTCCTGCTCAACTGCCTCGCCCTCGTCGTCGGTCACGGCTACTCCCGGACGGGGACTCACTGACGCGGCTTCCTTTCGCCGCCGGTCGTGTCGGGCGAATCCGTGAAAGCGGTAAGTACCCGTTCGTGGGATCAATTCACATGGAAACGAACTGCCCACTCTGCCGACGAGCGATTCCGGGGACCCACCAGCAGTGGTGTGAGTGCGGCCGCGTGATGGACCCGGGATGTTTCGACGCACACGATTCGTGGTGTGCCGTCCACGGCGAGGATCGGTGGGTCGGCGCGGTGGAGCTTTAAGTGCCTCACGTCACAGGGTGAAGCTACGACGGGAGATTCGCTCCCCTTCTCACCCCGCACCCGATCGACCAGTCGCCACGCTATTCGTCCTCGCGCTCGCACTCGTGTGTGATGCCATCGGTTCCCCAGCGGGTCCGCGAACGCGTCGACGCGTCGCTGACTCGTCTCGAGCGCGCGTACGATGTCGAGGTGGCGTTTGCAACCGCCCGCGGAAGCCACGCCTGGGGCGGTGCGGGTCCCGACAGCGATTACGACGTCGGATTCGTCTCCGTCGAGGCCGACCGCCGCCGCTACGCGCACCTCGGCGGGCCACGCGAGGCCATCGACGACCCTGACGTGGCCGGCGAGCACTCGAGCGCTGACGCCGACGGATCGGACGCGGCCGTCGACCTCGAGTTCCAGGGCTGGGACGTCACGACCCTCGCACGGCTGGTGGCCGAGTCGAACGCCAGCGCGCTCGACCTCCTGCGGAGCCCGATCCGCTACCGGACGACGTACGACCCCGACCCGCTCGCGGCGTACCTCGAGCGCACCTACGATCCGATCGAACTCTACCACGACTGGCGGGCGGTCGCCCGGAACAACTACCGCAAGTACCTTTCCGACCACCTCGTGCGAACCGACGACGCCGTCTTTCCGATCCGCGAGCGCGAGGGCGACGGCTACCGCGTCGAGACCGAGGACGGCACGACGTGGATCGACGCCGACGACGAGCGCTATACCGAGACGGCGACGCGACAGACAGTCAAACGCAATCTCACGGTCTGTCGCGCGGCGATGTACGCCCGCTATCTGAAAGCGACGGGCAACGGTGGCGGCCACGACCTCCCCGCGCTCGCGTTCGGGCAGTTCCTCGCCGAACAGGCCCCCGACGTCTTCGACGCAGACCGGATCGACCTGGCCCGTCGTCTGCTCGAGCGGAAACGCGACGGCGAGGGCGACGCCCGCGTCGGCGACCTCGTCGGACACGAGTTCGCACACCCGCCGCGACGAATCGATCCCGACGTCCACGCCCGCGACGGCCCCGACCGGGACCGCGTGAACGAGTTCGTTGACGACGTTCTCGAGGCCTGCGGGTGACGCCGTTTCGGGATACGAAACGACCGGCGCAGGGGGCGCGTATCGACGGCGGCTCGAGGGGGTCCGTCGACGACTCGCTCGACAGCACTTTAAGTGCCTCCCGTCACAAGGTGAAGATACGACGGGAAGCCGGTCGTTCTCACGTTCTCTCGCCCGGTAGCGACGCCGCCGCCTCCTCGCCCAATCGCTCGAGCGAGAGGCCGACCGCTCGAGCAGAAAGGGCCAACCGCTCGAGCGACGTCTCTTTAAGTGCTTCTGGTCACAAGGTGAAGCTACGAAGGGATTTTCGCGGGGCCAGGAACTGACGACGAGCCACAGCGCTGCCGTTCGGCTGGCAGTGGTGGACCTTCTCGGACGAATCTACCCTCGATCGGGTCCAGCGGCGATTCCGCGAGCGGTTCCAGCGCGCCGAACCCGAGGTCCGTGCGGATGCCACCGTCGCGGGCACGGACGCCATCACCGCGGGAACGACGTGACTGCAGGCGAGAACGAGCACGAGCCTTTTTCAGTCTCCCTCTCCGAACGACAGACGAGATGAGAGACGACGGTGCCGACCCCGGTTCCCGCCGCGGACGGACCCCCGTGACGGACGGCGGCGTCACCCCCGACCGCGAACCCGAGCGCCGGCTGGAGACCCGACCCGGCTCCGGTGCGCTCTCTCGAGCGGACGTCCAGCGCGACTCGACGGTTCGCCGGTGGGGCGTGGTGACGCCGAGCGCGACCGTCATCGGGCGCGCGGAGTCGCCGGACGCGGACCTCTCCGAGAGCGTGCGCCGCCTCCACGACGAACAGCACGCGGCGACGCCGGGCTACAGCGAACGCGCCCACCACCTCGACCGGCTGCGGACGACCCAGGCGCTGTGTAACGCCCTCGAGCTGACGCCGTGGCAGCGCGACCTCGCGCTCGGCGTGATGGACGAGATCGACCTCACCGAGTTCGGCAGCCAGCGGGCCATCGAGAAGGTCGCGCTCGTCGTCATCCGCCACGTCGTCGACGTCGACCGCCAGCGGTACTTCGGGCTCGACGACATCGACGCCCAGGCACTCTCCGCCGACCGGATGGAGGAACTGTTCGCCCAGTACCGCGCCCACGACATCACCGATGAGCCGACCTTCGAGCGCCTCGCCAGCGAGTACGGCCTCGACACGACGAGCCTCAATCGGCTCCGGCGCGTCCTCAAATCCCAACTCGAGGACGACCTTCCGGCCTACGGCCGCAACCCCTACCGCGACCCGAACCTGCCGGCGTCCTCGGAACGCGACGAGCTGTCCGTCTCGCCCGACGGGTCGGACGACTCGACCACGTCGAACGATTCCGTCGACGAGTAACCGCCACGGCTGATCCGGGACTCCGGACGGAACCACCGCTGCCCGGCGGTTTTTCCCGCCCGAGTTCCAAAGGGGAGTATGTCCGACACCGATGCGCGCGACCGGCTCATCCTGTACGCCGACTACGTCTGTCCCTTCTGCTATCTCGGCACCCGATCGCTCGAGCAGTACCGCGAGCGCCGGGAGGCACCGCTCGAGGTGGAGTGGCATCCGTTCGACCTGCGCCGCGACAAACGGAACCCGGACGGCTCGATCGATCACGACGCCGACGACGGGAAGGACGACGCGTACTTCGAGCAGGCGAAACAGAACGTCCGCCGGCTCCAGGAGGAGTACGGCGTCGAGATGGCCCAGGAACTGGCCGTCGAGGTCGACTCCCTGCCGGCCCAGCAGGCCTCGCTGTACGTCCGTCGCGAGCATCCGGAGTCGTGGGCCGCCTTCGACGACGCCATCTACGAGGCGCTCTGGCAGGACGACCGCGACATCGGCGACGCCGACGTTCTGGTCGACCTCGCGACCGACGTCGGCCTCTCGAGCGAGGAGCTCCGCTCGGCGCTCGCGGACGACGACCTCCGGGCCGAGCTGGAGGATCGGTTCGCCGAAGCCCACAGCAAGGGCATCACCGGCGTGCCGACGTTCGTCGCCGATGGGCGGGTCGCCCGCGGTGCCGTTCCGCCGGCACACCTCGAGCGACTGATCGAGGGCGAACCACAAACCAACCGCTAGGGTTCGAACCCCGCGTCGCTCGATTCTACTCGAGTTTCTCGAGCGCCTCGAAGAACGTCGTCTGCGGACCGACGAGCCGCACGGGATCGTCCGCGAGGCCGATCTCGACGGTCGCCGGCGGCTCGAGCGGTTTCCGATTGCGGCCGTCGCTGATCGCGTACCCGGAGGGGGCGTCGGTCACGGTCAACGTGATCGCGGCGGCCTGATCGACGATCAGCGGCGGCATCGATTCGGCGGGGGCCATCCCCGTGATCACGAGCGCGTCGGTGCCCGGCCGGATCAGCGGTCCGCCCTCGCTCAGGTTGTAGGCGGTCGATCCCGTCGGCGTCGCCACGAGTACGCCGTCGGTGTGCGCTGCGGTGTAGGTCTCCCCGTCGACGTCGACCTCGATCGTCGCGCCCCCGCCGGGGCCGCGGCGCGGACCGTGGACGAGCACCTCGTTCAGCGCCGGGTCGAGCGCCCACGCGCCGTCGGGATCGCGGGCCTGCAACCGCGCGAGTTCGCGCCCGGGAAGCGACTCGCTCTCCTCGAGTCGGCCGACGACGTCGGCGACGACGTCGGTCGCGTCCGCGGGTGCGACGGCGTTGAGGAAGCCGACCTCGCCGAGGTTGACCCCGAGGATCGGCGTGTCTCCGACCTCGCGCGCGACGAACAGTAACGTGCCGTCGCCGCCGATACTGACGACCAGCGCTCGATCCGCCATCGCGGCGACCGGAACGCCCTGGACGTCGATCGCCTCGCCGGTCGCCTCGTCGACGACCGGCACGACGCCGTGTTCGCGCTCGAGACGCGTCGCGATCGTTTCGGCCAGCGACTGTGCACGCTCGTTGTCGCGCTGGGCCACGATACCGACGCCGTCTTCCATCGTCCGGTGGTTGCCGACCCGGACGCAAAAAGCCACGTATCCGGACCCGTCGGGCGGCCGTCAACAACATTAATCCCGGCCGGGTCACTTCACGTAGGTGAACGGCGACGGAACCGTCGCGGCCTCCGTATGGAACGACGCTACTCGAGCGCGACCGATCGGCCGACGCAACGAGCCGGGGGCGGTTACCGGCGAGTCGGATCGCCGACCCGAACGAACGACGGTGACGTGCATGGCTGAGGAGTCCGACGACTGGTTCGAACGGGCGCTCGCGGAGGACGGAACCGACGACGAGTCCACCGAGTCCGACGCCGAAAGCCCCTCGAAATCGGCGACGGAGGGCGATCCCCCGGAACCGACCGAGAACGGCGAGTCCGGATCGGATCTGTCGGTCGACTCGAGCGGGGACGCGACGTTCGGCGACGACGCCGACTGGGAGGCCGTCGGCGACGGCCCGGAGGGGAACGCAGCCGATCCTGTCGCTGACCGCGACGACGGGTCGGCGGACGACGGCGACTCGCTCTTCGAGGAGGACTTCGCCTCGGCGCTCGAGGACGCCGACGTCCCCGCGCCCGCAGACGAGGGCGGGGCGGCTGGACCGAGCGGCTTCGAAGACGTCGACCTGGGGCTGCAGGGTGCCGGTGAGACCGACTTCGAGGCGGACGTCGAGTCGTATCTGCCGCGTCTCGATCTGGGCATCGACGGGCTGGACCGGATGATCCAGGGTGGCGTCCCGGAGCGATCGCTGATGGTCGCGATCGGAAGCGCCGGGACCGGGAAGACGACCTTCGGCATGCAGTTTCTGAACCACGGTCTCGCACAGGGCGAACAGGCGGTGTTCATCGGCCTCGAGGAGAGCCGCCGCCGGATCATCAACAGTGCGACGGAGAAGGGGTTCCCCTTCGACGAGTACGTCGAGGACGACCGACTCGCCATCGTCGACATCGATCCCGTCGAGATGGCGAACAGCCTCACCTCCATCCGGTCGGAACTCCCGACGCTCGTCGAGGAGTTCGGGGCCTCGCGACTCGTCCTGGACTCCGTCTCGTTGCTCGAGATGATGTACGACGAGCAGGCGACCCGGCGCAACGAGGTCTACGACTTCACGAAGAGTCTCAAACAGGCCGGGGTGACGGCGCTGTTGACCAGCGAGGCCGCCGATCGAAACCCCTACGCTTCCCGGCACGGCATCGTGGAGTATCTCACCGACGCGGTCTTCGTGTTGCAGTACGTTCGGCCCGACGACTTCCGGGAGACCCGACTCGCCATCGAGATCCAGAAGATCCGCGACGCGAACCACTCGCGAGAGAAGAAACCCTACGAGATCACCGACGAGGGCATCTCCGTCTACCAGCAGGCGAACCTGTTTTGAGTGGGGGCGGTTCGCGGCGGCGAGTAACCTCGGCTTTGGTCGCGTTCGCTGCCCATACTTTTCAGCGGTGAGTCGTCAGGCCCGGACATGGCACAGCGAACGACCGCGGACGAAACCGTATCGCGCGAGGAACTCGCGGAGTACTTCCAGCAACTTTCGGACGCCTTCGCCGACCCGGACGACGTTCGCGTCTCGGTTGGCAACAAGACCGTCGGCCTCAACCCCCCGGAGAACGTCGATCTCTCGGTCGACGTGATCGAACGCTCGACGCTGCTACGGGGCAACCGCGAGGAACTCGAGATCGAACTCTCCTGGAAATCGAAGTCCAAGTCCACGTAGCCAGCGGATCGGGGCCGAACACCGAGAAGCAAGTTCTTTCTCCCTCCACGCCAGTGGTCCGACTAGATGTACGAGACGATCCTCTTTCCAACCGACGGGAGCGACCACGCCGAACGGGTCGCGGAACACGCGTTCGAGGCCGCCGACGTTCGCTCGGCGACGCTGCACGTGCTCTCCGTCGTCGACGATCGGGCGTTTCTCGTTCTCGACGACGACCGCGTCGCGGAGGTCCGCGACGACCTCGAGGCGAACGCCCGCGAGGCCACCGACGCGGCCGCGACCCGCGCCGCCGAACGCGGCCTCGAGGTCGAGACCGCCATCGAGACCGGTCACCCGGCGGAGTGCATCGTCGACTACGCGAGCGACCACGACGTCGATCTGATCGTCATGGGAACCAGCGGCGACGAGTACGAGAACAACGTCGTCGGCAGCGTCTCCCAGCGCGTGGTGCGAACGGCCCCCGTCCCGGTGACGACCGTCGGCCCGGACGCCTGACGGCCGACCGGCCGCCGACGGGACACCGCTTTCGCCCCACTCTCCGTGCCCGCTTCGGGTGTTTCGGAATCTGTCACCGCAGTAACTCGAGAGCCTAGATTGATATCTCTCCCGTCGCTAGACGAATCGGAATGCGTCGGTCGACCGTCGTCGTCCTTGCGTTGCTCGCGGTAACGCTGCTGGTCGTGGGGGGTCCCTCGTTGCTGTTCTCGCCGTCGGTCGACGAGGTCGCCCCCGAGACGGCGGACGAACCCAAACCCGAAATCGTCTCCCTCGAGGGCCACGACAGCGGCTTCTGGCCCTACCTCAACGCCAGGCAGGTCCACGAGAAACGGAGTCCGGTGAACGTCGTGGTTCGGGGCGACACCGACGAGGTAGTTCGACTGCTCGCCGAACACGGGGACGGCAACTGGACGGAACCCGAACACGACCACTTCGAGTCCGAGGAACTGCTCGCGTTCGACGGCAACGAGTCCGAGATGGATCCAGAGACGGAACCGGGCACGGTGAACACGACCGTCGACGACCTCCGGCCGGTCGCGCCGACCGACATCCCGTGGTCGGAGGCCGACGGAGCGACGCGGTACGCCTATCTCGACCCCGGACCCGACGCCGCCGCCTTCTGGACGACCGAGACGCTGCAACTCGAGGACGGTGAGTACTACGGTTACCGATATCACATCCGTGCCTACGAGAGTCCGCACCCCGACGACGAGTGGGTCGCGATGCAGACCCACTCCGAACACTTCGACTGGTTCACGCTGCGCCACCGCGTCGACGGCGTCGAACGCGCCCAGGCACGACTCGAGGCCGACCTGATGGCCATCCCGGGAGTCGACGTCCAGGAGGACGTCCGGCGGATCTTCCTCGACAACAGGGGGCCGTCCGACGCCAACGGCTGGGCCACCGCGGTCGACCTGACCGCCATGGCGATGGTCCCGCTCGCGGTCGGCCTCGCGACCGGCCGCCGTCGAATCGCCCGTGCGGACGTCGGCGGGCTCCGCGAGCGTGCCGAGTCCCGCGTGTCGGATCGGCTGACCGAAACCGATCGCGCCCGAATCCGGGCGGCCGCCGACCGCCTCGAGGCCCGCCACCTGATCCTCGCGGCGACGATCGTCGCGATCGTGCTGGGCGTTCGCGTCGCCGGCGTCGCACTGGATCGCACCGTCGACGCCCTGGGCGTCCACGCCATCGCCGGCGTGCTCTACCCGTTCATCGCCGTCGGCCTCCCGGTCGCGACCTACGTCGTCGCCAGCGGACTCGAGCGACGACTGGACGCCGCCGTCGCCGCGTCGGTCTCGCTGGCCGCGGCGATCTGGCTCGATTACGCGCTGTTGGGCGTCGACGTCCTCCCGATCGACGTGATCCTCCAGCGCGCGCTCGTCGTCCTCGCGCTCGGATTGATCGCCGCGGGCGCGGCCCGACGGGCAACCAGGGAGTCGCGAATAAACGACCTGCTCGTCGTCGGCCTCGTCCTCTGGACGCTGGTGCTCGTCGGCACGCTGCTCGGCTACCTCTGAGCTGGTCGTCTGCGTCCCCTTCGCGTACCGATGGCTTTTATCGGCTCTCGGCCCCCTCCCTCCGCTATGTCCGATACCGAGCCCGACGGGGAGTACGTCCCGCCCGACGACCCCGACGTCGACTACCTCATGCACCGACTCGAGACGCTTGAGGAGACGGTCGACGAACCCGACGAACGCGAGGAGGTCCGCCGGACGATGTCCGCCGCGCGGCGGCTGGCCCACGTCGGCGGGTTCGAGGAGCGAATCCAGAAGTTCACCGGCCGGGACGTCGCCGAGGCGTTTGTCGGCGGGATCGCCTTCTCGCTGCCGATGCTCGTCGAGGACGGCGTCTTCGAGATCGCCCGGTGGTTCCTCCAGACGACCGTCGCCGGGGTTCCCGTCTTCTTCGTCGCCAACGTCGCGTTCGTCGTATTCCTGACGATCGGGCTCATCTACTGGTCCGACATTCGTGACGTCCAGGTGACCGATCCGCTGTTCGGGGTCATCCCCCGACGCCTCGTCGGCGTCCTCGCCGTCTCGTTTCTCACCGCGACGTTCCTGCTGTTCCTCTGGGGTCGCCACACCGCCGACGACCCCGCCGGCACGCTCGAGGTCCTCTCGCGGATCACCGTCGTCTGGTCGGCGGCCGCGTTCGGCGCGGCACTGGGGGACATCCTCCCCGGCGAGAGCCGCGGTCACGACCTCGTCCTCGAGAACATCGACGAAATCGTCAGTCGGGAAGACGAGTAAGGGCAGCGCTCACCGATCGCTACTCGTCGGGTACGCTCGAGTACCAGCGGCAAGACGCCACATAGTTGCGACTCACGGATGTTCGCCATCTCACGGCTCGCATTGCTCGCCGTTCGAAACTTGGAGACGCTCACTGCGTTCGCGTCTCCCATGCGCCGGCCGGGAATTGAACCACCTGAAGACGGTCGCTCACTCCGATCGCGCTGCGTCTTCCGTACTTCAATTCCCTTTTGCCGCAGTTGCGACTCACGGCTGTTCGTCGCAACATGCGCCGGCCGGGAATTGAACCCGGGCTATGAGCTTGGGAAGCTCATGTCCTACCACTAGACCACCGGCGCGCTTCGTCACTGCGTTCCTCGCTCGCCGAGGATCGCAAATCCGTCGGATTTGCTCACCACCGGCGCTCACTCACTTCGTTCACGCCGTACTTCGACGGACGTCGTCCGTCTCAGCACCGGCGCGCTTCGGCACCGTGAGTTTACCCACCGATCGCACTTCAACGTAGCGCTCTCGAGCGACGCCGGTCCCGGTAAGAAACCTAACACGTGTCCACTTTTTCGCCTCGAGGGGAGGCTATTAGGGAGGGGGAACCGTATCCCATCGCAATGATTGACGTTCGGTTCTCGGAGGCGGAACTGGAGCAGCGACGCGAACACATCACGGAGTTCATCCGCGAGCAAGTCGACGCTGCGGGGGCCGACGGCGCTGTACTCGGCCTCTCCGGGGGAATCGACAGCACGCTGACGGCACACCTGACCGTCGAGGCACTCGGTGCGGAGAACGTCCACGGGCTCGTCCTCCCGGCGACGGTCAGCACCGAGGACAACATGAGCGACGCCGAGCGCGTCGCCCAGGACCTCGAGATCAGCTACGACGTACTCGAGATCGAACCGATCGTCGACTCACTGCTCGAGGCCTATCCCGAAGTCGAGGGCGACCGCGAGGCCGTCGGCAACGCTCGAGCACGCGTGCGAGCGGTGCTGAACTACCTCGTCGCGAACCACGAGAACCGGCTGGTCGTCGGCACCGGCAACCGGAGCGAGGCCGCGGTCGGCTACTTCACCAAGTACGGCGACGGCGCGGTCGACTGCCACCCGATCGGGAACCTCTACAAGGCCCAGGTGCGACAACTCGCGCGCCACGTCGGCGTTCCCGAGGACCTCGCGTCGAAGACCGCCACGGCCGAACTGTGGACCGGCCAGACCGACGAGGAGGAACTGGGTATCAGCTACGAGACGCTCGATTCGATCCTCGCGACCCACGTCGACGGCCCGCTGTCGGTCGACGCCACCGCTCGCGTCCTCGAGGTCGACGCCGACACCGTCGAGCGGGTCCGGGCGATGTACGAGGCCAGCGCGCACAAACGCGCGGCCCCGCCGGCACCGGAGCCGCTCGAGTGAGCCCCCCGTCAGTCGCTAGTCGCCAGTTGATTCGCGCCACTCGTCCTCGAGGAGGCCGTACCAGTGGGTGTCCCAGTATTCGCCGTCGATGAACTGGGATTCGCGCTCGGTTCCCTCCCTCATGAAGCCGATCGACTCGAGGAGCCGCTGTGAGGCGTCGTTGAACTCGAAGACGTGAGCCCTGATGCGGTGGAGACCGAGCTGGTCGAAGGCGTACCCGACGACCAACTCCGCCGCTTCAGTGCCGTACCCCTGGCCGTGTTCGTCGGGTTCGATCCAGTAGCCGACCTCACCGGTGCCGGATTCCCAGTCGATTCGTCGGATCTCGATCGTCCCGACCGGGTCCGAATCGGCGACGATCAGCAGGTTCACCGACTCGTCGTCTGTGACGACGTTCTCGAAGAACTCCCGTTCCTGCTCGAGGTTAAGCGGACGCGAGCCGCCGATCGGTCGCCAGACCCGTGGATCGTTGATCGCGTCCCGAAGGAACTCGAGGTCGTCCTCCTCGATCGGCCGCAAGTCGACGCGCTCGCCGGAGAGAAAGGTCGTATTAGGCATACCACTTCGTTTCGAAGGCCCGATGAAAAAGGTCATTGTAGCGTGCCACCATCTGACATCCGGTCGACAGCAGACGGTCACTCGAGGACGGCGTCGACGTCGTCGGCGTGGGCTTCGAGGAGGTCGGCGAACGCCGCCGCCTCGCGACGTTCCTGCGTCGCTCGCTCGGCGTCGTCCCTGATGCGGCGTTTGAGCGCCGACAGCGCGTCGTGGGCGTTTGACGCGATCTCCGCGGCGACGCTCCGGGGATCGTCCTCGAGCCGCGAGATCAGTCCCAGCTGCAGGGCCTCCTCGGCGTCGACCGTCCGCCCCGAGAGGGCGAACTCGAGGGCGTTGCCCTCGCCGAGCACGCGAGGGAGCCGAACGGTCCCGCCCCAGGCACCGAACAGCCCGAACGTGACGCCGGGCTCGCCGTAGGTCGACTCCGGCGTGCCGACGCGGACGTCGCAGGCCAGCGCGAGTTCGAGTCCGCCCCCGCGTGCGGCCCCGTCGATCCCGGCGACGACGACCGCCGGCGACGCCTCGATCCTGCGGGCGACTCGCTGGCCCAGGCGGGCGAACTCCCGTGCCCGATCGCGGTCCCCGTCGAGATCCGCGACCGCCTCGAGATCCGCTCCCGCACAGAAGGCCGGGCCGTTCCCCGTGAGATAGATCACGGATTCGTCGGCGTCGGCGATCGCCGCCTCGAGCGACTCGAGGCCCGCGACGGTGAGCGCGTTCCGCGCTGCGGGGCGATCGAGGGCGACGGTCCGGATCGATCGGTCGTCGTCGATCGTGACGTCGATCATGGGCGGAGTCGGTCGGCCCTTTCCAAAGGCCTTTGCTTCCGCCCTCGTAATCTTCAGCCAATGGATCCGGCCGACAGTTGTCGGCGTGCCGCCGTCGAAGCCGTTGCGGACGTCGAACCACCGCGGTTGCACGACCTCGTCGACTCCGTTCTCAAGGGTGCATCGATGGTCCCCGGGGCGTTGACACTCGAGAGTGCAGCGAGGGCAGCCACCGACGAGTTTGCCCTCGAGGAATCGACCGGCGAGTTCCCGGCAGGTCGGGGGAGCGTTCTCACCCACGCCGCCGGCGTCCAGCTCATCTACGAGGGGCTCAGACTCACGCGGACGATCGCCCACGAGGAACCGTGGACCGACGGCGACGCCGGCAGTGCCGACCTCGAGATCCTCGCGGCCGACATCCTCGTCGCGCGGGGGTTCTACCTGCTGGCCCGGACCGACGCTGCGGACAAGGCCGTCCGCACGGTCCGGAACTTCGGCCACGACCAGACGGCCCGCGACGACATCGTTCGGGGACGGACCGACGGCGACCCGGCCGCACTCGACGCCAACCTGGAACGGGACGTCCTCGAACTGGCCGTCCGCACCGGTGCCGCCAGCGTCGACGAACCGCCCTCCCCGCGGCTGCTCGCGATCGCCGACGACCTCGCCCGAGACGTCGGCCCCTCGTTCCCCCCGGCCGAGGAGTGTCTCGCCGACCTCGAGACGCCGCCGCTCGAGACGACCCTCGAGGACGGGCCGACCGATCGGGCCACCTCGGCCACCGATCCCTGACCGCCGTCCCCGACAAACCGACTCACGGCCCGGCCGAATCGAAACCCATAAAGACGACTCGAGACAACCAACGAGTGCGCGCCTGGGTAGCTTAGCGGTAAAGCGCGTCCTTGGTAAGGACGAGACCGCGGGTTCAATTCCCGCCTCAGGCTTTCGTCGTGTTGCTGTTGTTTTAAGTAAGAAGACGGTCGAACAAATACTGTGGCAGGCGGCTATCTGCGACGGACAGCGATTACGCGGCTCGTTCTTACCCCCGAGCAACGCCAGCTGGTGGATTCGACGATCGGCGAGTGGCAAACCGCCTGCAACGTCAGCAGTCGAATCGGCTGGGAGGCCGGGGAAACGCGAGCCCGTCAACTTCAGGCCCTCGCCTACGAGGTCGTGCGTGAGCAAACACGTCTCGGGAGTCAACACGCGGTTCTGGCCACGCATCAAGCCGCTGCGGCGCTCTCCGGGGTCGAGGAGATCGAGGAACTCGACGAACCGTACGAGACCTCACGGCCGACGTTTACCAGCGATACGCTGAAATACGATTCGCGAACGATGACGCTGTTCGACGACGGAACCGTGTCGCTATCGACGGTCGACGAACGCATCAGGTGCGATCTCGTACTCCCAGCGGACGAAGATGGCTATCAGTATCAGTACCTCGAGGACGACGACTGGGAACTCACCGAGTCGACGCTGTCGAAACGGGGCGGTGACTACTATCTCCATCTCGGCTTCCGCAACCCCGAACCCGACTCGAGTACCGATACGGGAACCGACCCCGAGGACAGGACAGTTCTCGGTGTGGATCTCGGTATCGTCAACATCGCGACCACCTCGACGGCTTACTTCGCGTCCGGGAGGCAACTTCATCACCGCCATCGGGAGTTCGAACGGATCCGTGCCGACCTTCAGCGGACCGGTACACGATCCGCTCACCGGACGATCCAGCGACTGAGCGGTCGAGAATCTCGCTACGTTCGAGACGTACTGCATCGCGTCGCGAACGATCTCGTTGCGGAGGCACTCGAACACGACTGCACGTGTATCGCGTTCGAGAATCTGACCCACATCCGCGAGCGCGCACCGCCGGTGAAGGAGTTCCACCAGTGGGCACACCGAAAACTCGTCGATCTGGTGGAGTACAAGGCGGCCGCCGAAGCCATCACTGTCGACTTCGTGTCGCCTGCGAACACGAGCCGCCGGTGTCCCGAGTGTGGACACACGAGCGAGAACAACCGCGTCACGCAGGCGGAGTTCGAGTGTAATTACTGCGGTGCGACGGCGAACGCGGATTACGTCGGTGCGAAAAACGTCGGCTTGCGATACGTCCGCCGCGGGCAACAGTCCTCGCGGCGGACGGGCGACGGTCAACTCGCCCTGAAGTCAGGAACGGTGAAACCGAATCGGGGATTCGTTCCGGCCGGCTAACTGTCGGCCGAGGTAGCGTTCACTGACAAGCTCCACCTGCTGACGGTCGGAGCAGTTGACATCCCGGCCTAGACTTCCCCGTTTTCCCCTCGAGATCGTCAGGAAATCAGCGCAGTCCTATCACTGTCGATCGGTCACAGTTCCGCCCGTCTGAACCGCGCGTAGCCGACCACGAGCGGCAGGACGACCCACCCGACCAGCAGCACCACGGCGACCCACCAGTCGACGTACCAGGGGGCGTCGGCGACGGCGTAGGCCGCGCCGCGGTCCGAGTCGAAGAGGGCCGTGACGAGGCGGTCGTACGACTCCGCCGGCGAGGCCAACTCGAGCAGCCACGACCAGTCCGGGCGGTTGGCGAGGATGGCGAAGTCGAACCGCCAGAGGACGAGCACGGTCAGATCGACCAGTTCCGACCAGAACATCACCAGCAGGACGTACGCGCCGAACGCACCGGTCGTGACCCGTCGGCCGGTCGCCAGACTCGTCGAGAGGGCGAGCGCGATCGAGAGAAACGCGAGGCCGTAGAGGACGTTCAGCGCCGCGAACAGGAGATACCGACCTAGCGGCACCTGGTCGTAGAGCACAATCACGACGCCGACCGTGACGACCATTCCGATCAGCACCGGGAGGGCGAGCACGAGCGAGCGCCCTAGGAACTTCCCGGAGACGAACGCCCACCGTGAGGTGGGGACGGAGAGGGCGAGCGCGATCGTTCCCGACTCCCGCTCGTCGACGATCGATTTGTACCCGAGGACGATGCCCACCAGCGGGACGAGGAGACCGAACGTCTCCGCGGTCAGATCGACGAACTCCGTGACGGTCGCTCCCTCGCCCAGTTGCGAGGCGTACGCGGTGAGACTCAGGAGGAGTGCGAAGGCGACGATCAGGACCCAGAGCGTCCGCGACCGGAGCGAATCCCGGAAATCTTTCCGGACGACGGCGCTGCGAGTCACGCGCGATCACCCCCTGACGATGCCTCGATCATAGGTCCGTCCTCGCGAAGCGTCTGTATCCGGCGGCGATCGGGACGACCAGCCAGCTACAAAAGAGCACCAGACCGACCCACTCGCCGAGATACCAGGGGGCCGTCGGCTCGAGGTACGGGCCGCCCTCGCCGCCCGCGACGAACGCAGTGACGAGGCGGTCGTAGAGCAGTCCCGGTTCGGCACCGTGGAGGAACAGGACCGGGTTCGGCAGGTCCCCGTTCGCCACGCCCAGTTGCTCGAGTCCGAACGCGACGATCTCCCGGACGGCGTCCCAGACGACCACGAACAGGAAGAAGACGCCGAACGCGACGATGGTGGCTCGTTGTTTCGAGCGGGTCCACGTCGAGATGGCCAGCCCGATCCCGAAGTAGATGCCGGCAAATCCCAGCGTCAGGAGGAGGAAGACGAGGTAGGGGCCGACCGAGAGCGATCCGAACGGGTAGACGACCAGCGCGGCGGCACCGACGAGTCCGGCGACGACGGCGACGACGAGGTAGCCGCCGCGGCCCGCCACTTTGCCGAGGACGACGTCCGCTCGATCGTGTGGCATCGACAGCACCAGCGTCAGCCGTCCGGACTCCCGTTCGCCGACGATGGCGTTGTAGCCGAACAGGATCCCGAGCAACGGCAGGAGCAGGCCGATCGACTCGGTCATGAAACCCGCGAACCGGTCGGTCGTCACCGCCCCGCCCGTGACGACCGGGAAGACGTAGCCGCCGAGCAGACAGACCACCACGAACAGGTAGACCAGCCAGCGAACGAGCCGGGAATCCCGCATCTCGAGGTGGTCCTTTCGGGCGATCGGCGTCCAGGCCATCACGACCCACCCGTGTACTCGGCGAACATGTCCTCGAGCGAGGCCTCCTCGGTCTGGAAGTTCTCGACGTCGACGCCGGCCTCGTCGAGGGCGACCAGGACGTCGAGTTTGGCGTCGTTCGTGCAAGTGACATCGAGACGGTCACCGTCGTCGTCCACCCAGGCGCTCTCGACGCCGTCGATCGAGTCGACCGCCTCGAGCGCGGCGTCGGTGACGACGTCGACGGTGATGACCAGTTTGGTCTCGCCGCCGAGGGAGCGCCGGAGTCCCGCGATCGTATCGATCGCGACGAGTTCGCCGTCGTTCAGGATCCCGACGCGGTCGCAGACGGCCTCGACCTGCTCTAAGATGTGACTCGAGAAGAAGACGGTTGCCCCCCGCTCGTTTTCCTCGCGGATGATCGAGCGCATCTCCCGGGCACCGTTGGGGTCCAGGCCGGTGGTGGGTTCGTCGAGTACGAGCAGGTCGGGATCGCCGGCCAGCGCCATCGCCAGCACCAGTCGCTGGGCCATCCCCTTCGAGTAGCCGCCGGCCGTCCGATCGGCCTCGCTCTCGATGCCGACGCGCTCGAGGAGGTCGAGCGGATCGTCGCTCGCGTCCTTCGAATCGATGGCGTACTCGACGTGCTGGCGACCGGTCAACCGATCGTAGACGTCGTACCCTTCGGGCAGGACGCCCATGTGGCTCCGCGCGCGGACGCCCTCGCGCTGGCAGTCGGCGTCGAACACCGTCGCTGTCCCCTCGTCGGGTCGCACGAAGTCCAGGAAGACGTTGATCATCGTCGACTTGCCCGCGCCGTTGGGGCCCAGGAAGCCGAAGATCTCCCCCTCCGCGACCGTCAGGTCGATCCGGTCGAGGGCCGTGACTGTCCCGTAACGCTTCGAGACGCGCTCCACCTCGATGGCGGCCATGGGCGCTCCCATGCGATCGATCCACATAATCCCGCCACCGGCTATGCGGTGCTTACGACGGCCGTCGCCGCTCCCGACCGGGATCGAGACGCCGACGCAGACACCCGATGGATCGTCGGCAGTTGCAACTCCGGTACAGCGAGACAGACGGTCACCGCGGCCGACACTCCGAGGGACTATACGGCTCCCCGTACAGGACTAGACGTGAATTCGACCGACGTTCGGCGTCGATGGGCGGATCGATCCGGCGCGTACTCGCCGGAGTACTACGCGTATTACGGCCCGAACGAGACGAGCCAGGTGCTCCGCGAGGTTCTCGAGCGCCGCGTCGGTCGAACGGCGTCCGTGCTGGAACTGGGCTGTAGCTCCGGACGTCACCTGGCGCACCTGCACGATCACGGCTTCGAGAACCTGGCGGGGATCGACCTCAATTCCCAGTCCTTTGCGGTGATGGCCGACGCGTATCCCGACCTCGCGGCCGCCGGCGAGTTCTCCGAGGCCGCCATCGAGGACGTCGTCGAGGATTTCGAGACCGATCGGTTCGACGCGGTCTACTCCGTGGAGACGCTCCAGCACCTGCATCCGGACGCCGAATGGGTGTTCGACGAACTCGCCCGGATCGTCGCCGACACCCTCGTCACTGCGGAGATCGAACGCGAGCCCGGCGAGTCGAACGCCGACCGCGAACGGGCGGACGAGACGGACGTGAGCTACGTCGACGACGAGTTCCCCCTCTACTATCGCGACTGGAACGCCGTGTTCACCGACCGTGGATTCGTCGAGGTCGACGCGACTGCAACCCGACGGGACCGCGTCAGGACCTTTCGACGGGCCGACTCGAGCGACGCTCGCTGAGATCGGGCGACCAACCGGACCCGACGGTCACTCGAGAGCGGCCAGCGACGGAAGGCCATCGGAACCGTCCGCCGTCGGTATCCGCCCGACGAGGGTCACGTGCGGCTCTCCGTCGACCGCCGTTTCGGCGTAGTACAGCACCCGGAGGTCCGCACACGCCGACAGCAGTTCGTTCGGCGCGAACCGGAACCGGTCGCCCGGTCCCGCCCCGTCGGTCGCAGACTCGAGGTAGTGTTCGTAGACGAGGACGCCACCGGGTGCGAGCGCGCACTTCACGGCGGGGAGCCGATCCAGCGCGTCGAAGAAGCTGATCGTAACGAGGTCGTACGTCTTCTCGGGGAAGGCGTGGCGGTCGGCGTCCGCGAGGAGCCACTCGATTCCGTCGGCGACGCCCCGTTCGGCCGCTCGCTCGCGCGCCCGCTCGAGTTGGGTCCTCGAGATATCGAGGGCGTCGACGCGCCAGCCGCGGTCGGCGAGGTAGACGGCGTTGCGGCCGGTTCCCGTCGCGAGATCCAGCGCCCGGCCCGGCGGGAGTGTCTCGAGGACCGACTCGAGGATCGGCGCGACGGCGGTGTCGTCACTTCTCACGGACCGTACTTTCACGTCCAGAACCGAGTAATGGGGTGTCGGGGGAGGTCCGCGAAGCAGAAGGCGAGAGTTAGCGCGTCAGCGGCTGGTTGAAACTCCGCTCGCGCTCCATGACGGTCTCCCAGGTGAGTTCACAGTCGCAGGAGACCTGCTCGAAGACGGAGGGATCCTGCCGGAGGTCGAAGTCCTTGATCGCCTTCTGGACGAGGTCGTCGCACTCGCCGCAGTTGTGCGGGCCGCGGTCGGAGCCGTGGCCGACGGGGTCCGAGACGACGATGGCGTCGACGTCGGCGGTCTCCTCGAGGACGTGGGCGACCGACCAGAGCCACGGCGGGCGGTAGCCGTCCTCGAAGTAGAGGTCGTCGACCATCGTGTAGCGCTGGACGTTACAGGGGTTCATCGAGACGGTGTGACAGCCGGAGACGTCGGCACAGCGCTCGATCGAGGAAATCATGTCCGCGACGGCCTCCGATTCGGTGAGGAAGGGCGGTTTCATCAGGAGGTAGGCCTTGATTCCCGCCTCGACACCGTCGCCTGCTTCTGCGTCCGCGGCCGCGGCCTCGGCACAGGCGTCCTCGAAGTCCGCGAAGTCGAAGTACTTGTTCACGCAGTCGTGGCGTACGCGGTCGGTCGCCGTCTCGAGGCCGATCGCGACGTCCGTATCCAGCCCACGTTGGGTGAAGTCGGCGATCTTCTCGCGGTCGACGAAGTCGGGGAGCGACTCGACGACGATGCGGTCGCGGTCGGCGAACGTCTCGGCGATGGCCGCCCGGGTCTCCGCGCCGACCTCGCGCTCGTCGAGGAAGGAACCGGAGGTGTAGATCTTGATGAGGCCGGCGGGCTCGTCGGCGTTTTCTTCTTCGTGCTCGAGACAGACCTCGATCTGGTCCAGCAGGGCCTCGTGGGAGACGGAGCCGCCGTCGACGCTCTCGGCGACGTAGCCGCACATGGTACAGCCGCCGGCGCGAGCCCAGCGACAGCCGCCGGTGTTGAGGATGATCGTCAGGCTCTCTTTGACCCCGTCGGGGGTGTTGTCCTCGTCGAGCCAGACGCGGGTCGGTTCGTGGGGATCGTAACTGGCCTCCTTGCGCGAGCGGATCTCGCGCATGACCTGGTTGTGGGCGTCCATCCCCTTGCCCTGCTCGTAGACTTCGGGCGTGGGTTTACTCATTAGGTGTGGAAAGCGGGTCAGGGCCTAAAGCGCCTTCGTTGGACCGGTCGGTTGCGCCGGAGCCGACCCTGCCATTGCTGGGGCGTCTCGACTGATTCGTCGCACGTCCAGCCGCTTTATCACTGGTTCGACACTATACCGAACCTATTTGAAGTCGTTGAACGAACTGTCAGCCGATGGACGAGACCGACATTCGGATCCTGAAGGCGATGGCCGACCACGGGACGGTCAGTCCGAACGACATCGAGGCGGAGACGGACATCCCGAAATCGACCATCTACTACCGGATCGACAAGATGAAAGAGGACGGGATCATCCGCAACGAGATCTTCGACCTCGACAAGGAGGCCGCGGGGCTCGGGATCACCGTCATCTCGGAGGTCATGGCCGTCTTCGAGGAGGATTACCATCAAACGGTCGGCGAGAAACTCGCCGACATCGACGGCGTGACGCAGGTGTATTTCATGATGGGGGATACGGACTTCATCGTCATCTCGCACCTCCCGAGCCAGGATCACGTCGAGGACCTGATCAGCGCGTTCGAGTCGATCGACGAGGTCGAGCGGACGAGCTCCCAGTACATCATCTCGACGATCGAGGACGGGGGCAACGTCCTCGCGAACTACGACATCGAGACCCTCGCCGCGGCCCACGACGTCGAACTGGACGACGAGTAGCGCCGTCGCGACGGCCGTTTTTGGTCGGTTACGCCTCGAGCGCTTCCTTCCGGGCACCGAACAGTTGGGTTACGACGGCCGCGCCCATCTGGGCCGTGATGTCGTCGCTCTCGAGGGGCGGGGCGACCTCCATCAGATCTGCGCCCTTGACCCGTTCGTCGCGTCCCAGCTGGTAGGCGATCTCGAGCACCTGGTGGTTGAGCAGGCCGCCGGGGCTGGGCGCACAGGTTCCGGGTGCGGCCGCCGGATCGAGGACGTCGATGTCGATGGAGACGAAGACGGCGTCGGTGCCGTCGGTGGCGACCTCGAGCGCGCGTTCGACGGCGGGATCGACGCCGTCGCGGTGGACCTCGCGCGCGGTGACGATCTCCGCACCGTTGTCCCGGACCCAGTCGACGTACTCTTTGGTGTTGTGCCAGCCCGAGAGACCGAGTTCGACGAAGTTCTCGTGGTCGAGTTTGCCCGAGTCGTCCTCGAGCAGGCGGCGGAACGGCGTTCCGGCCGAGAGTTCGCCGCCGTGGGAGTGGCGAACGTCGTGGTGGGCGTCGACGTTGACGACGCCGATGTTCCCGTCGGTCGCGTTCATCAGGGCCTTGGCGGTCGGGTAGGTCAGCGAGTGGTCGCCGCCGATGCTGATCGGGAAGATCCCGCGCTCGGTGACCTCGGTCAGGACCCGCTCGACCCGGTCGTGGGTCTCGAGGAGGTCGGTGTGGGCGACCGAGACGTCGCCGAAGTCGACGACGTTCAGCCCGGAACTGATGTCGATGTCGAGTTCGGGATTGTAGCAGGTGCCGTGCGTGAGGTTGTCCCGAACCCCGTCCGGGCCGAACCGCGAGCCACGAGCGCCGGCGACGCAGCCGGTGTCGGAGGGGATGCCGAGCAGGCCGACGTCGGCCGCCTCGAGATCGGCGTCGTGGGCATCGGCAATGAGTTCCCCGACGTTGGTCTCGTACTCGTCGTCGATGTCGATGCTGTATCCCTCGTACGGCGAGAGCAATGCGGCCGTCTCGTCCGATAGACTGGACGATTTCGTGGCTGTTTCCGATCGCATATGACACCACGTCTTTGTCTAATGGGTAAAAATCTTCTCTTAGATAGGAGGCAATCCAATAAATCTTTGATTCTTCGACTATATTCCACATTGTCTACTGTGTAGTGCTGGTTCGTCATAGAATGCGGCAAATTTCCCAAATTGTTCTATATTTTCGGATTTTCTTCGGACAGTAATCGCTATATTCGCTAATACGTTGGACTGATTCTAATATCTTCCAAAGCTCTTAAATGCAGTGAATGCTGTCTGTTGGGTGTGATGGGCGAGAGCAGTTCGCTACGGACGGACGAACCGGGTGAGAAGCGATGATCGAGCGGTTGAAAAACATCGGACCGGGTGCGATAATCGCGGCCTCGTTCACCGGGCCGGGCACGGTCACGACGGCCAGCGTCACGGGGGCGAGTTTCGACTACGTTCTGCTGTGGGCAGTGCTGGTAGCGACCCTCGGGACGATCGTTCTCCAGGAGATGGCCGTTCGCGTCGGGATCGTCACGAACGAGGGCCTCGGCGAGGCGATGGAGGGCCAGTTCGATAACCCGATCTCCCACTGGGGGATGGCGCTTTTGGTCGTCGGTGCGATCGGTATCGGTGCCGCGTCGTACCAGGCCGGCGACCTCATCGGCGGTGCCGGCGGACTGACCTCGCTGACCGGCATCTCCGAGGGCTACTGGGGACCGCTGATGGGCCTGACGATCGCGATCGTACTCTTCGTCGGTCGCTACAAACTCGTCGAGCGCGTGCTCGTCGGAATGGTCGCGCTGATGGCGTTCTCGTTCCTGGGTGCGGCCGTCCTCGCCGGACCGTCGATCGCCAGCATCGCGACCGGATTCATCCCTACCGGAATTCCCGAGGGTGGTCTCTATCTGGTAACCGGTATCATGGGGACCCAGATCGTCGGCTACAACCTCTTCCTGCACGCCAGTTCCGCGAACGAACGCTGGGGTGGATCGGGCAACCTCCGTGATGCCCGCACCGACACGATCCTCTCGATCGGCGTCGGCGGGCTGATCATGGTCGCGATTATGATCACCGCCGCCGCGGCGTTCCCCACCGGAACCGAGATCAGCGGCGTCGGCGAGATGGCCGACCAGATCGAACCGCTCGTCGGCTCCTACGCCCAGACGCTGTTCGGCATCGGGCTGTTCGCCGCCGGCCTCTCGAGCGGGATGACCGCACCCCTCGGTGCCTCTTACGCTATCTGTGGTATCATGAACTGGGAGCAGGACCTCAAGGCACCGAAGTTCCGCGCGATCTGGATGTCGATCGTCGGGTTCGGCCTGTTCGCCACGACGGTCGGCTTCGAACCCGTCTCGGCGATCATCTTCGCGCAGGTCGCCAACGGCTTGCTCCTGCCGATCCTCGCGATCTTCCTGCTGTACGTGCTCAACGATCGGGACCTCCTCGACGAGTACGTAAACAGCGCGACCCAGAACGTGCTCGGCGGACTGGTCGCGCTGTTCGTCATCTGGCTCGGCCTCAACACGGTTATCGACGTCGTGGGCTCGCTCTAACGCGGCCGGTCGTGCTGACCATCGACGCCCCGTAACGGGCCGCGAGCCCACCGGAACCGACGGACGGCGGTTCAGACGACCGCCACCTCTTTAGCCGCGCCGCGCGACGTGACGGTATGTTCGGGTGGCGCGGTCGGATCGGACTGATCGTCCCGTCCTCCGACGGGACCTGTGAAGCCGAGTTCGCGAACAACTGTCCCGACGGCGTCGCAGTGCATTCGTCGCGGATTTTCCTCGAGGACGGCGTCGTGGACGCCGACTCCCTCGAGGGGATGAACGACGGGATCGATCGCAGCGCCGAGTTACTCGCGACGGTCGAACCAGACGTCATCGCGTACGCGTGTACGACCGGGAGTCTCGTCGAAGGCGTCGGCTACGAACGGTCGATCGAGGACCGCATCGCCGAGACCGCGGACGTACCGAGCGTCGCGACGGCGGCCTCGATCAAGCGCGCGTTCGACGCGCTCGAGGCCACCTCGATCGCCGTCGCGACGCCGTACGTCGACGACCTCAACGCGCGCGAACGTGAGTTTCTCGAGGATTCCGGCTACGTCGTCGTCGACGTCGACGGTCTCGGCCTGGAGACGGACACCGAGTTCGGACGCCAGTCGCCCGAGACTGCCTATCGGCAGGCGCGCGCCCTCGATCACGCGGACGCCGACTGCGTGTTCATCAGCTGTACGGGCTACCATACGGCACCGATCGTCGAACCGCTCGAGGCCGACCTGGGGAAACCGGTCGTCACGAGCAACCAGGCGACGCTGTGGGACGCGCTCCGGACGATGGGGGTCGACGACGCGGAGGTTTCGCTCGGCACGCTGTTCGAGCACTGACGTCGCCCGGCTCTCGGTCCGTCCACCGAACGGCCCGGGCGTCCGCTACCCGTAACCCCAAGACGGTGCGAGGACTACGGGCGGCCATGACTGGCGACGATGCCATCGAGCGACCGTACCGGCTCGACGAGATGACCTGGCGGGACGTCGAGGCCGCCCTCGAGGAGACCGAGACGTTGCTGCTGCCGGTCGGCAGCACGGAACAACACGGCCACCACATGCCCCTCGGCGTCGACGTGTTCATGCCGGAGGGGATCTGCGAGCGGGTCGGCGAGCGAACCGACTGTCTGGTCGCGCCGCCGGTCTGGTACGGGGTCTCGCCGCACCACACGTTCAAACCGGGCACGTTCACCGTCGAGTCGGAGACGTTCCAGCGGTACGTCTTCGATATCTGCGCGTCCGCCAGCGAGTGGGGCGTCGAGAACGTGTTGCTGGTCAACGGGCACTACCTCGCCCAGGATCCGGAACTCGACGTCGTCGTCCGCGAACTGCGGACGAAACGCGACGTCCAGGCGTTCCACGTCCCCCTCGTCTCGGTCTTCGAGGACGCGGCGAACGAACACCGCACGACCGAGGTCTCCTTCCACGGTTCCGAGTTCGAGACGAGCCTGATGCTCTCGCTGCGGCCCGACCTCGTGCGGATGGACGAGGCCGAGCGGGTCGATCCACCCGAGGAGGCGCTCCCGCTGACGGCCTACGACGCCTACGGCGACAACCGCGTCGGCTGGGCGCTGTCGGCGACGGACATGGAACGACTCACCGAGGCCGGCAACGTCGGCGATCCGACCGCCGCCACCGAGGAGACGGGCGCGAAACTGCTCGAGAACGCGGTCTCACAGGTGACCGACCTCGTGGAAGCGCTCGAGGCGGGGCAGTCGGTCGTCTAGTCCGTCACCGGCTCGGCCAGCCGAACCGCGGCGTTCGCCAGCGTCTCGGCCGCCGCGTAGCAGTCGTCCCAGCTCGTGTACTCCTCGGGCGAGTGGCTCACGCCGTCCTCGCTGACGGCGAAGACCATCCCCGCGTCGGTCACCGACGCCAGGTGCATGGCGTCGTGGCCCGCGCCCGACTCCAGCCGCAGGCGCTCGTAGCCGAGGTCCTCGGCGACCGCGTCGACGGTCTCCACGCACCGATCCGCGAAGTCGACACTCGAGGTCCGCATCGTCTCCTCGTATTCGAGAGCGACGCCCTCTCGGTCGGCGGCGCGGTTCGCCTCCGCAACGACCTCCTCGCGTGCCCGTTCGATCACCCCGTCGTCCGGGTCCCGGAACCCCCACGTCATCGTCACCTCGCCGGGGACGACGTTGATCGAGTTCGGCGCGACGTCGACGGAGCCGACGGTTCCGACGGTGTCGGACCCCAGCGAGGCGGCGATCCGGCGGACGGCCGTCGCCACGTCGGCCGCGGCCACCAGCGCGTCGTTGCGGTAGTGCATGGGGGTCGTCCCCGAGTGGTTCGCCTCGCCCTGGAACGTGAGTTCGCCCCAGGTGATGCCGACGACCCCGGTGACGACGCCGACGTCCGCGCTCGAGCGATCCAGCCGTGGCCCCTGTTCGACGTGCAATTCGAGGTAGGCCTCGTAGGGTTCCTGCGGTTCGGCGGGGGTCTCACCCAGGTAGCCGATCCGTTCGAGTTCGTCCTCCAGTCGCCGCCCCTCCGCGTCGGTCGTCTCGTACTGGGTCTCGAGGTCGTACTCCCCGACCCAGACGCCGCTGCCCTGCAAGCCCGGCTGAAAGCGCGTCCCCTCCTCGTTCGTCCAGTCGACGACCTCGATCGGGTGGACGGTCTCGATTCCCGCGTCGTTCAGCGCGAAGACGAGTTCGAGGGCCGCGACGACGCCCAGCGCGCCGTCGTAGATCCCCCCGTTGGGCTGGGAGTCGAGGTGCGACCCGACGAGGATCGGCGCGGCGTCGGGGTCCGTTCCCTCCCGGCGTCCGAAGACGTTCCCGATGGCGTCGATTCGGACCTCGAGACCCGCCTCCTCGAGTCGGTCGCGAAACCAGTCTCGGGCGTCCCGATCCGCGTCGGTAAGCGCCTGCCGGTCCAGGCCGCCGTCGGCGGTCGTACCGATCTCGGCCTGTTCGGTCATCAGTTCCACGAGGCGTTCCCGGTCGAGGTCGATCATGCGCGGACGTTGGTGGAGCCAGGCCTAACAACCCCTCGCTACCGGCCAATACGCGGCGGTACTGCCGACGACAGCGACAGCAGAACTGGCCAACCGACGGATCGCTACGAGCGGCGTACTGACTACGACCCGAGCCGCAACTCCCGGGTTTCGACGGCGTCACAGGCGGGACAGACGAGCTGGTACCGGACGCGACTGCCGGAGGTCGTCACCCGCCAGTCGCCGTCGGTGTTCCGGTAGCCACAGTGGCGGCACTCGAGATCCTCCTCGTCGAACGTCCGCCGGAGCCGCTCGAACGGTGACTGGTACACAGACATGTGTTAACGTACAACGCGGTAGCTAATAACACTCGTGATTCGCCCGATCGCGAGACCGTTCAGTTGAGAAACCGGTTATCGGGACCGATACAGCTCTCGAAAGCCGCTCCGTCGTGTGACCACTCGGACCGTTCGGGGTTCCGATCTGTAGTCCGCGATTACCGGACCCCCACGTAGCGGACGGTGTCGGGCGTTTATGTGCGGCGTCGTGGTAGCGGGTCGCATGCACGCGTTCGCACTCCCGTTACAGCTCGGCGGTGGCGATTTCCTGTACTGGGCGATCGTGTTCTTCGTCCTCGCGATCCTGGCGGCCGCCGTGGGTGCCCGCGGCGTGGCCGGTATCTCGATGGAGATCGCACGGATCTTCGTGCTGATCTTCATCGTGCTGGCCATCGTCGCCCTCCTGTTGTAGCCGCGGCGGACGACCGAGAAGCGATTACGAACGCGCAACGTTTGCCAGCTCGAGTCACGCGTATTTTGCCGACAGCGGCGAGGGTAATCCGTCCGTGACGGCTATCGACGTGCGATTGCTCGTAATTGGATGTGGTTACGTATGGGTGCTAACAACTAACGTGGTAGCCGTCCTATTCTAGTCCTAGCGCTTACCATGACAACGCTCGGCGGGTTCCAGGACCGGGTCGCACGCATCGATCTCTCCGAGGGGTCGGTCGACTACGAATCGATCGACGACGAGGACGCGACGAAGTACATCGGCGCACGGGGCCTCGGGGTCAAGTACGTCTTCGAGCAGGGACCGGACGTCGATCCGCTCGGCCCGGAGAACCTGCTCGCGTTCGTGAACGGGCCGCTCTCGGGCACGCAGACCACGATGAGCGGCCGGATCGCCGTCTGTACGAAGTCGCCGCTGACGGGGACGGTCACCGACAGCCACCACGGGGGCTGGTCCGGCGCACGGCTGAAGTGGGCCGGCTTCGACGGCCTGCTGTTCGACGGGCAGGCCGACGAGCCGGTCTACGCCTACGTCGAGGACGGCGAGGTCGAACTCCGGGACGCCTCCCACCTCTGGGGCGAGGGCTTTCACGACGCCCGCGACGCCATCGAGGACGAACTCGAGGGCGAGTACGGGAAGAACCTCTCGATCATGGGGATCGGACCGGGCGGCGAGAACCAGGTGCGGTACGCCTGTATCATGAACGAGGACGACCGGGCCTCCGGTCGCGGCGGCACGGGCTGTGTGATGGGCTCGAAGAACCTCAAGGCGGTCGTCGTCAAATCCGGAACGGAGATGCCGAAACCGGCCGATCCCGAGACGTTCAGGGAGGGCCACCAGCAGGCCATGCAGGCCATTCAGGAGTCCGAGGTGACTGCACCCAACGAGGGTGGTCTCTCGCAGTTCGGCACCAACGTCCTGATGAACGTCACCGAGGAGATGGACGGCCTGCCGACGCGCAACGGCGAGTACACGAGCACCCGAAGCGCCCGCGAGTCCGAGGGCGGCGACCTCGACGCCGAGCGCGTCTCGGGCGAGAACGTCCGCGAGAACATCCTCGTCGACGAGCCGACCTGTCACTCCTGTCCGGTCGCCTGCAAGAAGGAGGTCGAGGTCACCCACCGGCACAAGGGCGAGGAGATGAACGTCCGGATGGAGAGCTTCGAGTACGAGTCGGCCTACGCGCTCGGGCCGAACTCGATGAACGACGACCGCGACGCCGTGGCCGTGATGATCGACCGCTGTAACGACATGGGTATCGACACCATCGAGGCCGGCAACATGCTCGCGATGGCCATGGAGATGACCGAGGAGGGCAAACTCGACGACCTCGGACTCGAGTGGGGCGACACCGAGACGATGATCGAGTTGCTCGAGAAGATCGGCCGCCGGGAGGGCGATCTCGCGGACCTGCTCGCCGAAGGCCCGCGCCGCGTCGCCGAGGCGATGGACGCCCACGACAACTCGCTGGCGGTCAAGGGCCAGACCATCCCCGCGTACGATCCGCGCTGCATGAAGGGGATGGGCATCGGCTACGCGACCTCGAACCGTGGCGCTTGCCACCTGCGGGCGTACACGCCCGCCGCCGAGATCCTGGGCGTCCCCGAGAAGGTCGATCCCTACGAGTGGGAGGGGAAGGGCGAACTCGCCGCCGAGTTCCAGGATCTGCACGCCATCTCCGACAGCTTCGACATCTGCAAGTTCAACGCCTTCGCCGAGGGCATCGAGGAGTACGTCCTCCAGTACAACGGGATCACCGGCCGCGACGTCGACGAGGAGGACCTGCTGGCGGCCGGCGAGCGGATCTACAACCTCGAGCGCTACTACAACAACCTCGCTGGCTTCGACGGCGAGGACGACTCGCTGCCCGACCGGTTCCTCGAGGACGGCATCGCCGGTCAGGGGGCCAGCGAGGGCGAGTACTGCGAACTCGAGGAGATGAAAGCGGAGTACTACGACCACCGCGGCTGGATCGACGGGGTCGTGCCGGACGAGAAACTCGACGACCTCGGTATCGAAATCGGCCCCGGAACGGGCGTCAGCGCGGGCGACGGCGGTGCCTCGGCCGCGGGTGACGACTGAGACGGATCGCTGGACCGACGTACCGGCGCACCCGCGACCCGGCCGGCGGGTGTGCCGGAACTGACGGACAGGAAACCGGATGAGGGCCGGTGTCGTTCGCCCGTTCTGGAACTACAGGTCCGACGAACCTATAGCATCTCCCTTCGAACCGACGACCGATGATGGCCACGACCCACGTGTTCGTCGGACTCGTCCTCGCGGGGGCCGTCGCGCTCGTCGCACCGGACGTGGGTACCGCCGCGGCGATCGGGGCCGTCCTCGGTGGGCTCTTCCCGGACGTCGACGTCGTGGCGACCCACCGCTGGACGCTCCACTATCCGGTCTACTACTGGCCCGTCGCCGGCCTCTCGAGCGTCCTCGCGGTCGCACGGCCGAGCGCGGTGACGGTCGCCCTGGCGACGTTCTTCCTGGCGGCCGCCTGCCACTCCCTGTCGGACGCGCTCGGCGGCAGTCACGAACTCGAACCCTGGACCGGCCGGCGCGACCGCGCCGTCTACAGCCACTACCACGGGCGCTGGCTCGCGGCGCGACGGTGGATCGCCTACGACGGCTCGCCGGGCGACCTGGCGCTTGCGGCCGTCCTGGCCGTTCCGTCGCTGCTGGTCTTCGACCCCGCCGTCCGGCGACTCGTCGTCGCCTCACTCGTCGTCTCGATCGGGTACGCCGTCCTGCGCCGGCCCATCGCCGCCCTGCTCGAGCGTCTCCTCGGGTCGGGGTCAGTTCCGCGATAATCGAGCGTCGGCGGCCGTCCAGTTTTACTTTCACTCCGGTTGGCGGAGGGTTATTCGTCCCGTCGTCGTATCGGAGGCTGGGGGGTGCGACCACCTATCGCACTCGAGTCCCGGTCGTCGCCGATCGGGGCCGGGAATCGACGCTATTCTGGCTGTGTTAGCGGCCTCGCAGCGGCGGTGCTCTCGAGGTACCGAGTCGAGGTCGGGAGAAGCGACGGTCGAAGGCGGCGGAAGACGAAACGACGCAGTGGCTCGTTGGTGACGAGCGAGCGGAAGAACTGTCCCACCGAACGGATGACGGACGGAAACTCGTCCGCTACGACCTGTGTCGACGGGATTCGGTCGTCGATCAGTCGTCCGCAGTCGCGAACGCCGAGCCTGTGGCGTCGCCCGCGTCGGGTTCCGTGATCTGGACCTCGATGCCGCCGGCGTCGGCCACCGAGACGACGACGTCGTCGAAGCCCTTGCGATACTCGGTGGCGTGCTTGCCGGAGGTGTTGATCCGGACCTTCTCGTCGACGAGGTCCGCCTCCGTGAGCTTCTCGACTTTCCGGTAGGCCGTCGACATGGGGATGTCACACCGCTCGGAGAGTTCCGTCGCGGTGAGCGACTCCTCGCTCGTCGCCTCCAGGATGGCTCGACAGGCGTCGTCCTCGAGGGCGGCGAGCACGGCTTGGGGGTCGGCGGGTTCTTCGTCAGTAGACCATCCACGCAGCGAGTTGGGGTTCGTAGCGGACATCGTTCACTCTCTAGTACCGGTCGGTTCCCCTCCAAATGAGTCCCAATAAATACAGGGCTCTTTATATGGGGTCGGATAACTTGGCCGCCGACGCGGGTGACGACGGGAGGACACAGGGTTTAGGAGCGTCGGCGTCCATCGGTCGGACAGCAATGCCCTCGGGGATCCGCGCGGAAGTGAAGATCGAGGACCCACCGGACTGCGTCGTCACGGGGGCCGCCGTCGAGGCCAGCGGGACGGTCCAGTCGGTCTCGAAGAGCACCAACCCGGACGCCCCCGAGCGCGTCACCGAGGAGTTCATGCTCGAGGCCGAGTCCTATCCCGACGGCTTCGACCTCGACCCGGAGCCGACGGAACTGTTCTCGTACGGCTCGAGTTCGGTCTACCGGTTCGAGCGCGAACTGGGTCGGGGCTGTCCCTGCGAGGTCATCGAGGGGTTCGACTGTCCGGTCACGAACGTTCGCGCGCGTGGAGCGTCGTTACACCTCACGTTCCACGCGCCGGACATGGAGGGACTGCAGTCGATCATCGGCGCGCTGACGGCCGAGTACGATCTCGACGTCAAGCGGCTGTTGCAGTCCCAGCAGGAACACGACGAGCGCAACCTCGTCTTCGTCGACCGCAGCCAGCTCACCGACCGCCAGCTCGAGGTGCTCGAGACGGCCCACCGGATGGGCTACTTCGAACACCCCAAACGGGCCAACGCGGGCGAGGTCGCCGCCGAACTCGGGATCACGGGAACGACGTTCACCGAGCACCTCGCGGCCGCACAGACGAAGCTCCTCGACGCGATCCTCGAGACCGGCACCCGATAGTACAAGAACCCATCGGAAACTTCAACGGTGCAGAAGCGAACCCCAACCCTATATATATCGGACGCACACCTTTACTCGTAATCAGCGTACCCTGTGCGATAGGACCCTCGACATGAGTAGATACGTATTCACGTGCCCGGAGTGTGGCCAGGAGATCGAAGTGAACGAATCGATGCGCGAGGCGACGCTGACCCACGGCTGTCCGGTCTGTGGCGCTGACGTGGGCACGACGGCCTTCGCGGAGAAACGTCCCAACTAGATCGATCTCTCTCCCGCTCGGCCGGATACGGCGGTCCTACGCGTCGCGGTCGACTTCCGTCCGCCGTCCGTCGAGGGTGTCCGGATCGAGCCGGTACAGTTCGATGTCGAGTTCGTCTTTCCCCTGGGCCCAGATTTCGAACAGCGGTCGCTTCGCCTGCCCGTACTGTGCGATCTGCTCCGGCGTCAGCTCCGCTGGCGGAATAGCCTCGAGCGTGCCCGTAGCGACGACGCTCCGGTAGGTGGAATCGTTCTCGTCGTAGACGACCAGACGGCCGGCCGGCGAGGACTCGAGGAACTGCCGTTTCTCGCTCTCCGGCGTCGAGACCAGTCGCATGTAGAAGACCCGCTCGTCCGGGTCGTAGCCGTAGGAGATCGGGATCGCGTAGGGGTCGTCCGTCCGCGCGAGCGACAGTACCCCGGTCTCGTGCCGACCGAGGAACTCGTCGATCTCCGCGTCGGTCATTTCGACTTCCTGGTTGATAGCCATCTCTCAGTGGGCGTTCAATGGGGCATCAGTGCCTTTAGCGTTGTCATCGACTACGAGCGCAACCGGGCGGGGCCGTCGACGGCGCGCGAGCGGCGACTCATAGGGGGTATCGTAGCCAACCGCAGAAGCCGAAGTCGTCTGTCGACGCGGTGCCACCATTCATCGGGGAGCAACTATAGACTCCTACGATCCCCCCTATCAGCCGCCCGCACGCATCGCCTTCCGTTCGAACTGCTCGACGAGCGGCTCTACGGTCTCGGCCTCGCCTTCGAACACCAGGGTCACCTCCGTCACCGACAGCGACGGGCCGACCTCGACCGACCGCGAAGTGAGCGTCGCGACCCACCCGTCGCCGCGCACGCGGTCCTCGGCGACGCGCTCGCCCCCCAGGTTGGTCAGGTACCGCACCGCGAGCCGTTCTGTGATGCCCCGGAAGGATCGCTCGATCCGCCGTTCCATACGATTCGTTCGCGTCGCACCTGAATAAATCCGGGGGCGATTCGACACCGTGGTGTCAGTGTACGATAACGTTTTTATTTCGAGCGGTCCCTGTCTTCGTCAATGACGGTACGGCTGGACGGCGTCGGCAAACGCTACGGCGAGGACGTCTGGGGCGTTCGCGACATCGACCTCGAACTCGAGGACGGTGTTCACGGCCTGCTCGGACCGAACGGGGCCGGCAAGTCGACCCTGATGCGCATCGTGACGACGGTCATGGAGCCGACGACGGGGACCGTCACCTGGAACGGGACCGACGTCGCGAGCTCGCCCGACGCCGTCCGCGAGGTGCTGGGGTATCTACCTCAGGATTTCGGCGTCTATCCGGACCTCACGGCACGTGAGTTCCTCGAGTACGTCGCCGCCCTGCGAGGGGTCGATCGAGCGACCGCGCGCGACCGCATCGACGAACTGCTCGCCCTGACGGGCATCGAGGACGTTCAGGACCGGAAGATCAGAACCTTCTCGGGCGGGATGCGACAGAGCGTCGGCATCGCGCAGGCACTTGTCAACGACCCCGACCTGCTGGTCGTCGACGAACCGACCGTCGGACTCGATCCCGAAAAGCGGGTGCAGATCCGGAATCTGCTCTCGTCGGTCGCCGACGACCGGGTCGTCCTCCTCTCGACGCACATCGTCCCCGACGTCGAGGCGACGGCCCACCGCGTGGCGCTCCTGGACGACGGCGAACTGCTGGCCCACACCGATCCCGAGTCGCTCGTCGCCGAGACCGACGGCAAGGTCTACGAGTTCCTCGCCCCGAGCGCGGCCCTCTCGGACCTCCGCGAGGCGTACCAGGTTTCGAGCACCGTCCAGCGGGCCGACGGCGTCCGGGTGCGACTCATCGCCGACGAGCCGCCCCGGCCCGAGGCCGAACCGGTCACGCCGACGCTCGAGGACGCGTACCTCTACCACGTCGGCGCACGAGACGTCGACGTCGGCCACCTCGAGTCGCGCGAGGTGGCGTAGATGGGCCGGCGAACGCTCGCGACCGTCCTCGCTGTGGCGCGGGCGGGTTTCCGCCAGCGCGTTCGCTCGCGTCGATTGTTGGTCGTCCTGGCGCTCGTCGCGGTCGTCGGCTATCAGCTGAACGTCGGCACGTTCGCGCTGTTCTATCAGGACACCGTCGACGGGACGACCGTCGACTACCTGGGGGAGCCGACCGCACCCTACGTCGGGCTGACGACGGGGCTTACGGGGGCGATGGTCCTGCTGCTCGCCGGCTACTACGTCCTCGGACGATCGCTCCGGTACGACCGATCGACCGGGTTCGACGAACTCCGCGCGAGTACGCCCACCGGTGACCGCACCTATCTGCTGGGCAAGTGGCTGAGCCACGTCGGCGTCGTCGCCCTGCTCCTGACGACGCTCGCCGGGGCTGCGATCGTCAACCACCTCCTTCACGGGGTCGGCACGACCGACCCGATCTGGATCGTCGGCCCCGTCCTGTTGATCGGCGTTCCCGTCGGCTGCTTCGTCGCCGGTGTGACGCTCGTCTTCCAGTCGATCGATCGGCTGCGTGGCACGCTCGGCAACGGCGTCTACTTCTTCGCCGCAGTGACGGGGATGGCGATCGCTCCCGCTGCGGCGGCACAGGAAACGGAGACGATACCGCTCTGGCTCCGGTTCGGCGACGTGATCGGACTGTTTGCCGGAGGCGAGATGACGATCGACGCGCTGCTCGAGGTCGCGCCGTCGTACGACGGGATCCCGATCGCGAACTACGGGGCCGGCGCGACCGGCGGCGAGGAGGTCACCTTCGTCTGGAACGGCGGCTCGTTCCCCGGCTGGTTCTACGCGAACCGGCTGTTGCTGGCGGTCGTCGGCGTCGGGCTGGCGATCGTTGCAACCGTTCCCTACGACCGATACGCCACGCGAACCGGCTCGACGGGACGGACGTTCGGCGACCGCCTCGCTCGCGTCCGCTCGGTCCTCCCGTTCGTCGGTGCTCGCGAGGACGACGTCGACCTCGAGGCGACCGATCCAGCGACCGTCTCGCTGACGCCGGTGTCCGATCGATCGGCCGGCGGGTTCGGCCGCCTGTTCTTACAGGAGTGGCGGTTGCTCGTGCGCGGACACCCCTGGTGGTGGTACGCCGGCGCGGCCGTCATCGCCGTCGTCGGCCTCTCCGGATCCGCGCCGCCCGCCGCGATCGGCTCGAGCGCGGCGATCTGGCCGCTGTTTTGCTGGTCGGCGATGGGCCATCGAACGGTCGCCCACCGGATCACCCCCTTCATCGTCTCCTCGAAACAGCCCTATCGTCAGTTGGTCGCGGAGTGGGCCGCCGGCGCAGTCCTGACGGCCGCGTTCTTCGGCGTCGCGCTGTGGCCGACCGTCCTCGAGTCCGGGGTCGCCGGCGCGTCGGTTCTCGCCGGAGCGGTGGCGTTCGTCCCGTCGATCGCCCAGGCGTTCGGCCTCTGGAGTCGAACCCGTCGGGTGTTCGAACTCACCTACCTGGTACTGTGGTACGCTGGCCCCCTCAACGGTGCAGTGGCGCTCGACTTCGCCGGCGCGACCGGCGAGACCGCCGGGACCGCGATCCCGTTCGCGTTCGGGGCCGTCGGCGTCCTCGCGCTGGCGGCCGCGCTGGCTCATCGGTGGCTGCAAACGTAGCTCCCGACGCCCTCTCAGACGACCGACCGAAAGCCGACGACGCCGAGGACGCCGACGATCAGCGACAGCAGGATGTTCCCGGTGCGGTGCATCACCAGCAGAACCAGTCCGGCCGCGGCCCACTCGGCCGGCCCGCCCTCGGCCAGTTCCGGGCCCAGAATCGCGATCACGATCGCTCCCGGCAGGACTTCCATGCCGGCCTCGAGACGATCGCTCAACTCGACGTGGCGAACCAGCCAGATCCCCCCGACCTTCGTGAGGGCGGTCACGGCGGCCATCGCGACGACGACGCCGACGACGAACGGATCGAGCGAGAGGGCGTCGGCGGCCCCCTCGAGCGAGAGCAGCGTCGCCTCGGCAACGAGGCCCGCGAGGAGCCCGTCAGCCGTCATACCGGATCACCTCGACGAGGGCTGCCGCCAGCCCGCCCAGCAGGATGTACCACCGACCGGGCACGAGCGACGCGGTCCCGACGGCGACGGCGAGCGCGACGAACCACGGCACGATCGAGGAGCGGCCGTCCCAGAGTTCGACCGCGAGCGCGACGAACACCGCAGCCAGGATGAAGTCCGCCCCGTAGGTCGCCGGATCGCCGACGACGCCGCCGGCGACCGCGCCCACGACCGTCGAACCGACCCAGAAGAGCCACAGCGCGACGCCAGTGCCGAACAGGAACGCACCGTGGCGGCTCCCGGACTGGAATTCGCGCATCGTCAGCGCCCAGTTCTCGTCGGCCATCAGCACCAGGCTGGCGTACACCTGTCGGGGATCGAGGTACCTGAACCAGGGCTGGAGCGCCGCCCCCATCAACGAGTACCGGAGATTGATAGCGAACACCGTGGCGACGATGGTGAGAACGGGCAACGGGTCGGCCCAGAGAACGGGAAGCGGATCGGGCCAGAGCTCGACCGCGACGATCTGGGCGGCCCCGGCGAAAACGGTCGCGCTCATCAGGGCGGCTTCCGCGACGCTCAGCCCGGCCTGCCTGGCCAGCACGCCGAAGGCCACGCCGTACCCCCCGACGCCGACCGCGACCGGAACGCAGGTGAGAAAGCCGGCCCGGATCCCCTCCCGGTCGAACGTCACCGATTCGCCGGGTGGGCCGTCGGCGTCGTCCGTCGGAGTCGTCTCGCTCGAGTCCTGCTCTGGGGCCATCTACTCGCCTCTCCGATCCCCGAGCCCTAAATCGATCTCGGAACCGGAACGATCGTCCGACGTCGTCGCTCCCGGTACTGGACGTCCGTCTTATCCGCCGGCGACCGGTGGGAACACCGACACCACGTCGCCCTCCTCGAGCGTCGTCTCCGGACCGTTCAGGTGGGTAACGTCGCGGCCGTTTTTCAGCACGCTCAGTTGGGGTGCGATCGCGCCGTCCTCGAGCAACCGCCCCTCGAGGCCGTCGTACTCGTCCTCGAGGGCCGCGAGCAGGTCGCCGACGGTCGCGTCGTCGCCGACCGTCCGCGTGCGCTCCTTCTCGCCGACGGCGTCCCGGAAGGTCGCGAAGAATCGCAGATCGATCTCCATACCGGTGTCTCGTCCGCGCGGCGTATAAATCAGGCCGTCGAGGCGGCCGGCGCGGAGGTGTACGAGACGCCGTCGAGACCGGCGTCCGCGAGGGCGTCGTCGATCGCGGTCGCGCCGATCGTCTCGGCCTCGCTCGCGTCGTCGGCCTCGACGACGACGGTGACGGTGAACTCGACGGTGATCGTGTACGGGTCGAACGGTGCCGTGGGGTGTTCGTGGACGGTGGCGTCGACGATATCCCAGTCGGCGACCGTCCCGGCCGCGGTCAGGGACGCGAGGCCGTCGGCCAGTTCGTCGCTGGCCTCGTCGCAGGCGGTCGTATCCGATCCCCCGTGGAGGGTGACGAGGGTCGTGACGTCGCGCGAAACGGCGAACTCCATACCCCCTCCTATCGACCGAGACCAATTGAACCCTCGGGTCGAATTTCGCACCTGGCTGACGCCTGCCGGCCGCGTGGTGTGGCCGCGAGACCGGTCGAAACCGGCGGGTGTACCGCGCGTATGTCGGCTCGACGCTTATTTCACTCGAGAGTGGACTCGGGGTATGGCTCGATCGACGCGATCGACGCGACGGCGACTGCTCGCGACCGCCGGAGCCGCCACGGCGGCCCTCGTCGCCGGCTGTGGCGGCCCGGGAGAGGAGGAGTCGGGAGGTGATGACGTCCCCGAGTCGGAAGAGGGAACCGGCAACGGACAGGACCTCGAGGACGACGAGACCGGTCCCGGAACCGAGGAGGACGGCGACGAGGAGAACGGGAACGAGGAGGTCAACGGCGACGAAAACGAGATCGGCGAAGACGACGGAAACGACAGCGAATCCTGATCTCCATTGGCCAGTGTGGCCGACCGTCGAGCCGGGCGGTCACGGATCGGCGGTCCCCGCACGTGGTCGCACTGATTCTCGAGCGGGCGACGGTGACGGTGTCCGAATCGAGTGCCTAACTGCCCCGTACGGCGGAATTACGGCGAGAAGCGTCCGCGTATCGACGCCGTACTGCCGGCCTCGAGACGATCCTCGACCGGTTCGAGCGGGGGTGACGCCGCCGCGTTCGGCGACCCGCTCGTCTCGTGGTGACCGCCCGGGTTCACGCCGGAGAGTCCGGTTGTAGGAACCGATTTCGACGAGTTATGGGAATCCTTGGGTTCGCCCGTCGGTGGAAAGGAGAGGAAAATCCGGCTAACTGACTGAGCCGTTTTTCGGATCGTCGGTCCCCGTTCCGGGTGCCGATGACGCTATCACGACGATCCACGATCAAGGCGATCGGTGTCGTCGGTGCCGGTTCGACGCTCTCCGGCACCGTTCTGGCGGTCAACCAACACGAAGACGACGAACGGGACCCCGAGGCGGTCCCCGACGACGCGGAGATGGGTGCGATCCGGGTCGCTCACTTCTCGCCTGACGCACCCGAGGTGGACGTCTACGTCGACGACGACCGAATCCTCGCCGGTCTCGGCTACGACGAACGCTCCCCGTACCTCGAGATCGTTCCCGGCGACTACAAGGTGACGATCACGCCCGCGGACGATCCCGAGACCGTCGTCTACCAGCGACATATCTCGGTCGATACGGAGTACTACACCGCCGCCGCGATCGGCGAACTCGAGGCCGACGAGGCCCACGACGAAGATGACGAGGACAGCCCCGACGCGGCACACGACGAGGACCACGCCGCGGCGGACGATCACGGGGGCGACGAGATGGACGACGGGGCCGACGACGACGGCGACGCGGCGGAACCGAGCGACGGTCCCGGCACCTTCGAACTCCTGTTCCTCGTCGACCGCCAACCCGACGCCATCGAGGAGGACGACACTGCCCACCTGCGACTCGTGCACGCCGCCCCCGACGCGCCGACGGTCGAGATCGCCGACGGGGAGACCGGAACGATCCTCTTCGAGGACGTTTCGTTCACCGAACCCAGCGGCTACGCCCCCGTCGTGGCCGGCGAACGTACTCTCGAACTCTATCCCTACGAGTCGGACGGTGATCGAGAGGGGACCGACGATCGACCGGAGGAAGCCGACGCCGATTACCCGGGGGCCGTCGACGTGCCCGACGACGTGATCAGGCCCGAGGATCCGGCCGCGTCCGTCGATCTCGACCTCGAGGCCGGGACCGTCTACACGGGCTATGCGATCGGCTATCTGGAGGGGAGACCGGACCACGACGACGTTGGCGAGCACGAGGGCGACGAGCGCGACGACGACGTCGGGGATCGGTCGTTCACGGTCACTCTCGCTATCGACGGGACCAACGACGCCGACGACGATCTCGAGCCGGAAACCGGCGACGTCGAACCCGATGGCGACCACGAGGACCGCGAAGGCCACGGTGACGACCGCGAAGGTCACGGCGACCGCGAAGGCCACGATGACGACCGCGAAGGCCACGATGACGACCGCGAAGGCCACGGCGACCGTGACGCCCACGGGGATCGCGACGTTCACGACGACGATTCCGACGTCGGGCCGGATCAGCCCCTGACCAACGAAGAGGGGTACGAGGACGGACACGGAGCGGACTCGAGGGGCGGCTCGTAAGCGACCCCGTCTCTACCACCGACGATCGATCGCCAGTGTCGCACCCGACCGAATCGGCGACGGTCCGGACGAGCGGCTGTCCGTCGTTCGAGACCCGCACGTTGCCCGTGTGCTGGTCTCAGTCGCGTTCGATTCCGCCGTGACAGTTTTGTACGGCGTCGGACCGCGATCGGCCGTACGCCGTCCGTTCTGTGGTTCACGGCTGCTTACAGCCGTGGTCACGACTACCTACAGCCTGCTCTGTGCCGTCGAGCGGGCCGTTCGTCGACTGGTGCCGCCGGGAGCAATAGCAACGTCGCCGCTCGAGACGTTCCGTACGAACGCCGTCGCCAGGAGTGAGACGGTCTTCTGTACGTCGGTTTCGGCGCAACCGCGACCCGAGCGGCGGTTGCGCCGGGAACTCGGGACGGCAGTCCGTATTAGACGTCGACGTACTGGTCGACCCACTCCTGGCGGCGCTGGAGCGCGCGTCGTCCCTTGGGCGTCAGGGCGTAGTAGTTCGTCCGTCGGTCGAGTTGCCCTTTCTCGACCAGGTCTTTCTCGACGAGCGTATCGAGGTTCGGATACAGCCGGCCGTGGGTAACCGGCTGGTCGATGTAGCTGTTGATGTCGTCGAGAATCTCCTGGCCGGACGGACGGTCTTTGCCAGCGATCACGTACAGGAGGTCACGCTGAAATCCGGTGAGTTCGTCCATGGATCATCCTCTGAATACCGACCTTCACCGATTCGTGGTTTTGTTATAGGCGTGGTACGGTCCGGCGATCCGACCGAACGGACCGCGTAGGGCGCGTATCTCCCGGGTTATCCACCGTTCGGCACCGATTTCGCCCCCGCGATGACGGGGCGTTTTTGACAGCCCCTTCCCTACGGGCCGGTATGTCGTCCGATCCCCTCGCCTGGGAGACGCTCGAGCGCGAGACCGCCTACAGTTGCCCCGGTTTCGACGTCGTGAACGAGACGGTTCGCCTTCCCGACGGTACCGAAACCGAGTTCGACTACCTCTCCGAACCCGCCGGGGTCTGCGTTCTCCCGTTCCGTCCGGACGGCGACGTCGTCTGCATCGAGGAGTGGCGACAGGCCGTCTCCCGGGTCAACCGCGGCCTCCCCGTCGGCACCACGGAACCCGACGACGACGACCTCGAGGCCGCCGCCCGGCGCGAACTCGCCGAGGAGACCGGCCACGAGGCCGACCGCCTCGAGTCGCTGGTAACCGTCGAACCGACCAACGGGATCGCCGATTCAGTCCTGCACTTCTTCGTGGCACACGACTGCCGGCCGACCGGCGACCAGCAACTCGACCCCGACGAGAGCATTCGCGTGGAGCCGACCCCGTTCGAGACGTTGCTCGAGGCCGTCCGTGCGGGCGAGGTCCGCGACGGGCGGACGGTGCTGGCCGTCTCCTACTACCGTCTGTTCGACTCGAGCGACGACTGAGTCGCTCGCAACCGTCGAGGTTCGATGCAGCGCTGGTCAGTCGTTCGAGAGAAAACGGTGTGATCCCGGTTCGTCGTTCGAACCCGACGTCGTGAGTCGGCGATCGAGGGTGGTCGGTTCGTTACCGACCGACGGCGATCGACGGCTGTTCCGATTCGTTGTCGGTGTCCTCGGTCGTACCGTCCTCGGTGGCGGTGTCGTTCTCGGTCCCGTCGGTCGTCTCAGTGGCGTTCTGTTCGGTGATCTGCTCGAGGTCCTGCGCGTCGCCGAGGGTCACGGTGTTGGCGGTCACGTCGTCGATGGAGATCGCGGTTGCGTTGGCCTGGGAGACCGTCTCGGTCGTGCCGTCTTCGGTCTCGTTGGTGGCCGCCCCGTCGTCCATCGTGTCGCCCTCGGTTTCGTCTTCCTGTGCGGCGGCGACGCTGGCCGATTCGTCGGCCGTCTCGGTCTCGTTACCGGACTCGTCGGTCGTGGTGTTCTCGCCGTCGCTTTCGCCGGCCTCTTCGAGGGTCTCGATGGTCATCGAGGTGATCGAGATGCTCTCGACGTCGAACTGTTCGATGGTGAGTTCGTCGATCTCCTGGGTGGTCGTCTCCTCGTCGCCTCCGTCTTCCTGGGCGGTTTCGTTCTCCTGTCCGGCCGTCTCGTTGTCGGTCTCCTCTCCACCGCCGTCGTCGCCACCGAACAGGCCGCTGAACCAGTCACCGATCTGATTGAGGATCCCGCCCTCCTCGACGGAGAGGTCCTCGATCGTCATCCGTTCGACGTCCATCGTCTCGATGGTGAGGTCCTGGACGGTAACTTCGTCGGCGTTCTCGTCGAACAGTTCCTGCCCGCCGTCCATCGCGTCGTCCTGGGTTCCGGCCTGCGCCGTCGCGTCGGCGGTGGCGTTCTCGTCACCCATCTCGTCGTCCGTCTCGTTTGTTTCTTCCTCCCCGCCGTCGGTCTCAGTGGCGTTTTCGGTCTCGTTGGTCGCTCCGTCCTCACCGGTCTGGAGCTCCTCGTACGTGACCGTCGACAGTTCCAGTTGTTCGATTTCGATGTCGGAGATCGTCACGTCCTGGGCCTGCTCGAGCTCCTGGCTGTCCGCCTCGGTGCCCTCCTGGTCCTCCTCGGTCTCGTTGGCCTGCATTCCGGTCTCTTCGGTCTCTTCGTCCTGTGTCTGGTTCTGCTCGCCTTCCTGCTGTTCGAGTTGTTCCTCGAGTTGCTGGGCCTCGAGTTCGAGCTCCGAGACGTTCAGTTCCTCGATGGTGGCGTTCTCGACGGTAGCGCTCTCGAGTTCGAGTTCGCCGACCTGTACGTTCTCGAGCGTTGCGCTCGTCTCCTGTGTGTCCGCTGTGGTCGACGCCGCACCCGCCATAGCGGGGCCGCCGGAGAGGGCGACCAGCAGTGCGACGACGGCCACTGATAGCGTCTGTGATCGTGAGACCATGCGCCCGACACTACCGACTGTCGGCCCGCTAAAACGAGGCGACTGTTACAGCGTTGTCTCCGGGAAAGGACGAGTTGGCTCGCACGCCGAGTTCGCTAATCACGCGTTCATCATCTCAGTCGGCGTGATCGTCAGTCGCGCCTATCGCAGGTCTCAGATCGCCCAGCAACTGGGTTTCGCTTGCCGTCGCTACCTGATTATGTCGGGCAACCGGGAACGAGTGGTTACCGCTGACAGGTCCGGGCGGCGAGACGACGGTCCGGTGATCGGTGGAGTGCGTGAGTACGTCGAAAAAGCCGCGGTGAATCGAATCGGGTACCGAGCGGGCAGTTCCGGTCGCGGACGTCGTTCGATTAGCTCAGGACGGGGACGGCGAGGAAGCCATCATCGTCCTCTTGCTCGTCGTCAGTCTCGTTTTCGTCGTCGGTCTCGTTCCCGTCGTCGAGGACGCCGTCGCCGCCGGCGTCCTCCGTTTCGGTGTCGTCCTCACCGGCGTCCTCGAGGCCCTCCGCCTCGCCGATGACGAACGACTCGGCGGTCGCGTCGCCGATATCGACCGTCGATGCGGACAGCTCCTCGATGGTCTCCCCGTCGGTCTCGTCGTCGAGGCCGTTCTCGGCGTCGTCGGTCGTGGCGTCTTCGTCGCCGACGCCGGTATCGTCCTCGGCGTCGGAGGCCATGTCGCCGTCTTCGGCGTCGGCCGCGTCGGTCTCGGTGTCGTCGCCCATCGTGTCGTCGGTCTCGGTGTCGTCCATCGCGTCGTCGGTCTCGTCGGCGGCGTCGACCGACTCGACGGTCATGGACTCGATCGTCATCTCCTCGACGTCGAACTGCTCGACGGTGAGTTCCTCGTACTCTTCGCCACTGGCCTGGGTCTCGTCGTCTTCCATCGCGTCTTCGTCGTCGGCAGTGGCGTCGTCTTCTGCGTCGGTTGCGTCGTCATCGGTACCCATCGCGTCGTCCTCGTCGGCAGTGGCATCGTCTTCGTCGTCGGTCGTGGCGTTTTCGGCGTCAGCGTCGTCCTCGCTATCGACGCCGGTCTCGTCGTCCGCGGCGTCGGTCTCTCCGTCCTCGATCGAGACGTCCTCGATCGTCAGTTGTTCGACGTCCATGGTCTCGATGGTGAGGTCCTGGACGGTGACCTCCTCGGTGTCCTCGTCGACCAGAACGTCGTCGGTCTCGGTTTCGGTGTCGTCAGTCGCGGTGTCGTTCGTCCCGTCGTCCTCGTCGCCCATCGCGTCGTCCTCGCCGACGTCGCTGTCATCCATCGCGTCGTCTTCGTCGTCGGCAGTGGCGTTCTCGTCGTCCTGTCCGCCGGTCTCGAGCTCCTCGAGGCTCACGTCCTCGAGCTCGAGCTGTTCGATCTCGACGTCCGAGAGCGTGACCTCCTCGCCGTCGCTGGCGTTGTCGTCGCTCTCGACGCCGGCGTCTTCGTCGGCGTCGCTCTCGTCTTCGTCGTCCATCGCGCCGTCTTCCTCGTCTGCGGAAGCGTCGTCGGCAGCGCCCGCGTCGTCGCTACCGTCGTCGACGGCGTCCTGTAGCTGGTCAGCGTCGCCGTCCAGCTGCTCGACGGTCAGCTCCTCGATCGTCGCGTTCTCGACGGTGACGGTGTCGAGTTCGAGCGTCTGGACGTCGGTATCTTGCAGTGTGACTGTCGTCTCTGTTCCATCGTCCGCGGGTGCGGCCGCACCGGCCAGGGCCGGCCCTCCGGAGAGGGCGACCATCAGTGCGACCAGTACCACTCCGAGCGTCTGTGATCGTGAAACCATGCGCTCGAGGCTACGGGGAGCCGACCGGGTAAAACGAGCCGACCGTTTCGCGATTGGATCAGTCAAGTGCGCTGATTGAAGCCTGAAACGGTCGATAATGGCGTTTTCATCTCGTTCGGAGTGTGACGGTCAGGCGTCGGGTGCGAGCGGAACCCTCGCTCGAGCGGACTGTCAGTTGGGCTTGCAATCGCGGTCGCATATATGCCTGACGGAGAACGGATCGCTTATCGTAGCCGGGTTGACACGACGACCGGGCTATCGAACGGGTCGTCGGCGGGAAACCTGCACTGACTTACGTGCCAGCGACCAACGGGCGGTCGATGCGCGAGCACTTCGAGATCCGGGACGCCGACGCCGGCGGGCGGATCGGCGATCTCTCCGTTCCGCGGGCGGGGACGACCGTCGAGACGCCGGCGTTGCTGCCGGTGATCAATCCGAATCTGGATACCATCAGTCCGCAGCGCCTGGCCGACGAGTTCGGTGCCGAGATCCTGATCACCAACTCCTACATCATCCACGGCACCGAGGACGTCCGCGAACGCGCCCTCGAGGAGGGACTGCACGCGATGCTCGATTTCCCCGGGGCGATCATGACCGACTCCGGCTCGTTCCAGCTCTCGGAGTACGGCGAGATCGACGTCACGAGCGAAGAGATCCTCGACTTTCAGTACCGGATCGGCTCGGACATCGGGACGCCCGTCGACATCCCGACGCCGCCGGACGTCCCCCGCGAGCGGGCCGAGGACGAACTCGCCACCACGCAGGAGCGACTCGAGCGCGCCCAGGAGATCGACACCGGCGACATGCTCGTGACCGCCCCCGTCCAGGGATCGACGTACCCGGATCTCCGCGAGGAGGCGGGTCGCCACGCCGACGCGACGGAGCTGGACGTCTTCCCCGTCGGCGCGGTCGTCCCGCTGATGAACGACTACCGCTACGCCGATATGGTCGAAGTGGTCACGGCCGCGAAACGCGGGTTGGGTGCCAACGCACCGGTTCACCTCTTCGGTGCCGGCCACCCCATGATGTTCGCGCTCGGGGTCGCGATGGGCTGTGACCTGTTCGACTCCGCCGCGTACGCGCTGTACGCCCGCGACGATCGCTACCTCACGGTGCGGGGCACCCGCCACCTCGAGGATCTGGAGTATCTGCCCTGTTCGTGTCCCGTCTGTGCCGACTTCACGCCCGATGAACTCCGCAATCTCCCCGACGAGGAACGCGAGGAAGAACTCGCTGCCCACAACCTCCACGTCTCCTTCGCGGAACTGCGCCGGATCAAGCAAGCGATCCGCGCGGGGAACCTGCTCGAACTCGTCGAACAACGGGCCCGCTCGCACCCGACGATGCTCGACGGCTACCGGACGCTGCTCGATCACGCCGCCCAACTCGAGGCCTCGGATCCCGTCTCGAAAGGCGCGTTCTTCTACACCTCCCACGAGAGCGCTCGCCGACCCGAAGTGCTGCGTCACCACCGGCGACTCGAGCGCCTCCCGGTTCCCGACTCGCTGTTTCTCACCGAGGGCCAGCCCCCGCGGAGCGACGAGTTCGACGCCTCCTGGCGCGTCGAGCCGCCCTTTGGCCCCTTCCCGCGGGCGCTGTCGAAGACCTATCCGCTGACCGCCGAACTGCCAGACAGCACCGACCGGGCGGCCCTCGAGGCCGCGGCGGACGGCGTCGCCGCGCTCGCCGAGGCCAATCCCGACGCGGACCTGACGCTCGGTCACGCGGGCTGGCCACGGTCGGTCCTCGAGCGGGTGCCCGACGACGTGTCGCTGGTCGATCTCACCGCGGACTGATCGTTCGCGGCTACGATCCGTCCCGGCTACAGCTCGTCGACCTCGAGCGGGTCGGCCCGCTCCGAGACCGGCGTTCCGTCGACGAGGATCCGCAACGTCGAGGTGTCGTCGATCGTGATCCCGTGACCGTCGTAGACGAACTCGAGACGACGGCCCTCCTCGGTCGTCGAGGAACCGAACAACGCGTCGATGGCCTCGGGATCGATCCACTCGTACAGCGGGGGTAACTCGACCGGGTCGACGGAGCGTCGGGCGGCAACGGCGTCCACGACGGCCATGCTGATGCCGTCCGGGTCGGTTGTCGAGTCGGTTATGGAGGAATTCATTGCCGTCTTAAACCGCCGTGTACGGAAAAGCACACCGCTGATTTTCACCCGGTGAACAGTCCCGAGCGGGCGGCACTCGCCACCGGCTTCCGGCGGTGGGAGATCGGTATACCGAGGGCGAATGAGAACATCGAAGGAGCGAGTCCACACAGTCGGTGGTATGGTCGGCACAGCATCGCTCGTCATCGGTATCGTCGTGGTCTTCCTCCTCGGCTCGTGGGTCGTCCGGCGGTTCCGCGGTCGGTCGCGCGAGCGACGCCGGTCGCGAAAGCGACACGAGGCGGCCCAGCAACGAGAGCCGCCCGTCGATCTGGGTGACCGGCGAACCGTCGCTGTCCACGACTTCTCCGAGCATCACACGGGCGAGCGCCACGCAGTCTGTAAGGTCGAGGGGTTCGTCGTCTTCGTGGAGGACGCGCCGGCCGACCTCGAGGAGGGCGACGTGATCGACGTCGAAATCCGATCGTTCAATCGGGGCCACACCTCGGCCACGGCCGCCTACGTCGGACGGAACTGATACGTCCGGGCTGTTGCAAGTCGGTTCCGATGCGACCGAGGTGGGTCACGGTTGCACCGTAAACCGTTCCAACAGCCCGCATCAACAGGTTTAAGAAATCGACGGGGATAGACAGCAGTACTATGGCCGAGAAAGGAATCGTCGGTAGCGCGGGCCGATTCGGCGCACGCTACGGCCGAGTGGCGCGGCGACGCGTCAGCGAGATCGAAGACGCGATGAACAACGCAGAGGTCGACGGGGACGACGTCACCCGCGTCGGCACCGGGATCTGGAAGAACGAGGAGACTGGCGAGGTCTTCACCGGCGGCGCGTACCGGCCGGAGACTCCCGCCGGAACGGCCGTCAAGCGGTCGATCCGCGCGGCCCTCGCCGAAGACGAAGACGGAGACGAATAACGCCCACCGTATGAGCTACAAGTGCTCCCGCTGTAAACGCGACGTCCAGCTCGACGAGTACGGCGGCGTCCGCTGTCCGTACTGCGGCCACCGCGTACTCCTGAAGGAGCGCAGCCGCGACGTCAAGGAAGTCGACGTCGAGTAACGCGTGTCTTCTCACGACGCGACCCTCGAGTTCGACTACGAGGACGCGTCACGTGCCCGGCTGGTCGCCGAGAGCGTCGCCCGCGAGGTCGGCGAAATCGACGACGACCGCTCGCGGACGACGATCGAACGCGACGGGGCCTGCGTCCGCATCACCATCGACGCGGCGGACCTGATCGCGTTGCGGGCGGCACTGAACACCTGGTTCACGCTCGTCGACGTCGCGGAACGAAGCGCCGACGTCGGCGCGGCAGCGCTCGAGGGGTAAGCCGCTTTCCAGCGCCCGCACGGCGGACGTAGCAGGTGCCGGTTCGCGATTTTTGCGCGGCTCGAACGAAGTCGGGGTATGGCGTCTCGCGAGAGCCTGCGACGACGACTCCTGCTGGCGGGCGGGACGGTCGGGTTCGGCCTCGGGGCCGTCGTCGACACCGTGCTCTTCCACCTCGTCTTGCAGACCCATCACCTCCTGTCGGGTTACTACGATCCGTACAGTCTGGACGGCTACCGGACGAACGTGTTCTTCGACGGCCTGTTCCTGATCGCGACCCTCGGCGTCACGCTCGTCGGCCTCGCGTTGCTCTGGCGGCTGGTCAACGGCACGAGTCGGCGGCTCTCGACGACGTACCTCCTCGGGTCGATCGTCGTCGGTGCGGGCGTGTTCAACGTCTACGACGGGATCGTCGACCACTACGTGCTCGACCTGCACAACGTCGTCCACGGCACCGAGGCGTGGAACCCACACTGGGTCGTGGTCAGCGTCCTCATGCTCGGCCTCGGGCTGGCCCTGCTGTGGTCGACCGATCGGGCCGTCGCTCCTGCCGATCCCGAGGTGGACGCGAGCGGCCTCGAGTGAAAGAACTGGCGAGCCGACGACCCCAGCACGGTTACCGTCAGTCCAGCGCCAGTCGCACCGTTTCCGGCTCGAGGAAGGCGGTCTCGTACCCCTCGTGGCGGGCCACCTGCGGCGGTGTCTCGAGGTCGATCGCGAGTGCGTCGCCGCGCTCGAGGACTGCTGGCTCGAGGTCGGTCCGGTAGTGATGCCCCAGGTGCGGGCCGACCGACTCCTGGAGCGATCGCGTCTCGAGTCGTTCGTCTCCCCGGACGACGCTCGCGGAGACCGACGCGAGCACGAGCGGATACGCGTTGTACGGCGTGCGGAGCCCGACTGCGAGCGCCGTCCCCTCCTCGCCGGTCGAATTCGCGCGGATCGCGACGACCGTCACGTCGCCGACCCTCGCGGAGCCGATCCGGGTACGGTCGCCCTCGACCTCGTCGAGGGTGCTGTCGTCGTGATCGTCGCGGGCGTGAGCCATCGGCTCGAGCGCACCGGGATCGCCCCGACCTTCGTCCTCGTCGAACAGCCGGCGCTCGAGACCCTCGATCTCGTCGGCGGCGTACTCGAACCCGAACTCGACGCTCGTCGCGTTCGGTAGGTCGGAGCGTTCACCGCGGATCGTGGCGCTCGGCTCGCCGATCTCGACGGTCACGGCGTAGCGGCCGTCGCCCTCGAGCGAGCAGTTGTCGCCGGCGTGGACGCCCATCCGCTGGGAGAGCATCGGCCAGAGGGATCGTTCGTCGACGCGGTCGCCCGCCTGCGTGTGGATCGTCGTTCGAACGGGTGCCGGGACGACGGTGCCCGTCTCGGCGTCGCGAACGGCGACCATCAGGTGGAGGTCGTGGCGCGAGCGGACGTCTGCCCGGCTTCGCTCGGTGCCAGAGACGAGCCAGAACGAGTGGGGACGGGAGGCGAACAGCGAGGCCTCGAGGCCCTCGACGGTCGCCGATCCGTAGCGTACCATCCCGTCGGCGTGGGGCGGGACGTAGACGCCCTCGGGCGGATCGACGACGAGTTCCCGCCAGGCGTCCTCCCGGCGGAGCGTCTCGAGACAGCCGGCGGACAGCCCCGCGAGCAGCGAACCGCCGGCGGCCAGTACCCGACGCCGTCGCATAGCGGTCGCTCACCGGCCGCACCGATAGCCTTCGGGGCTGCCTGCGCCGGGATCGACGACAAAGCTTGACTTTTTAAGGCCGGAAGGCGACGGTCGAAACATGCAAGGAAACCTGCCGCCGGAAGCACAGGAGAAGATCGAACAACTCCAGGATCTCCAGGAGACCGCACAGCAGGTCGCCGTCCAGAAGCAGGAGGCCGAATCGAGCCTCTCCGAGGCCGAAAACGCCCTCGAGGAACTCGAGGAGATCGACGAGGAGACGACGATGTACCGCAACGTCGGCGAACTGCTCGTCGAGACCGACTACGACGACGCCCAGGAGAACTTAGAGGAGAAGGTCGACTCGCTGGAACTGCGCCTCGAGACCCTCGAGAAGCAGGAAGACCGCGTCCAGGACCAGTTCGAGAGCCTGCAGGAGGAACTCGAGGACCTGCTCGGCGGTGGCGGCATGGGCGGCCCGACGGGTCCCGGCGGCCCGGGCGCTGGCGGCGCGTAACTGAGCCATGGACGAGACGTCGCGCGAGGAACCGACCGACGAGGAGGTCGTCCGCACGGCCGCCGAGGCCGCAGAGGGACTGGTCTTCTCGCGGTACAAGCAGTCGAACGTCCGCGACCTCGACGTCACCGTCACCTTCGAGGACGGGGTCCTCGAGGTCGACGTCTACCTGAACGTCCCGGACGACGTGGACGGTCCCGATCCCGATCGGGTCGCCGACGACGCCGCGCTCGTCGCGCGCGACGCCGTCGACGACCTGTTCGGGGAGTGACGCCCGGTTCGTGACTGGCCGTTCCTTGGTACTGGTCCACACACCGGCACAACAGCTTAGTAGTTCCTCCTCGAGCCGTGACACGAGGCCATGGAGACCCCTTCGTTCTACTGAGCCGGCGTCCGCCCCGCCACCGTCCGCGACGGTGACGCGATAGCGGCGGGACGGGCCGGCGATCGATCGACCGCGTAACCCCGGCTCGAGCGGTCGATCCGGGGCCGGTATCGACGCCAGAGTACACACAGCCATGCCACAGCTATGTCACGAAGACGAACGACAGCGAACCGAACAGTTATCGCGAGCCGAGCCCCGACCACCCCCGTCGACACGGACGAGCTCGCGGCGTTAGTCCGGGCGGCCGGCGACGAGGTCGTCGCCGCCGTCACCCAGCCCGGTCCGCCCGACCCGGGAACCTACCTCGGCAGCGGGACGCTCGCGGCTCTCGCGGAGACCGTCGCCGAGACGGACGCGACCCGCGTGGTCGTCGACGACGAACTGACGCCGGGCCAGCACCACGGCCTCGAGTCGGCGTTGCCCGATGGAATCGCCGTCCTCGACCGACAGCGGCTCGTCCTCGAGATTTTCGAGGCGGGCGCGGGGTCCCAGCGGGCGAAGCTCCAGGTCGAACTGGCCCAGCTCCGGTACGACCTGCCGCGACTGATCGAATCGGCCGACGAAGGACTGCTGAACCAGCGAACCGAGAAGGGATCGCCGGTCTACGACGTTCGCGACCGGATCGACCACCTCGAGCGAAAACTCGACGAGTTACCCGATCCGGCCGAGCAGTTCCGCGAACGCCGCCGCGAGGAGGGGTTCGACCTCGTCACGCTCGCTGGCTACACGAACGCCGGCAAGTCGACGCTGCTGCACCGGCTCGCCGACGACCTCGCGCTCGAGGAGGCACTCGACGGGGCCGCCGACGAGCCACCGGAACAGTCGAGCGAGCACGCCACGGCGAGCGTCCGCGACCGCCTGTTCGAGACGCTCGAGACGACGACCCGCCGGGCGACCCTCGACGGCCGACCGGTGTTGCTGACGGACACGGTCGGCTTCGTCGACGACCTGCCACACGACCTGGTGGCGTCGTTCAGCGCGACGCTCTCGGAGGCGGCCGCGGCCGACGCCGTCGTCCTCCTCGTCGACGCGAGCGATCCTGCCGACCGCGTCCGGGAGCGACTGTCGGTCTCCCTCGAGGTGCTGGACGCACAGGGCGTCGAGGCGGACCGGATCGTCCCCGCGCTGAACAAGGTCGATCGGCTCTCGGCGGCCGAGTTGGATCGTCGGCGGGAGACCGCGATCGAGACCCTGCCCGAGGCGACGACCGCGCCGCTCCCGATCAGCGTTCACGAGGGGCGAAACTTCGAGGCGCTCCGGGTGGCGATCCTCGAGCGACTGCCGACGGAGACGGCGACGCTGGACGTGCCGAACGGCGACGAGGCGATGGCGCTGGTCTCGCGGGCCTACGACCGGACGACCGTCGAGCGGGTCGACTACGCAGGTGAGACGGTCACGATCACCTGCCGGGGCCGTCCGTCGGTCGTCGAACGGTTGCGGAATCGGGCGGCGACGATCGCGGCGGAACGGGCGTAGGCTCGAGGCTGAACGGGGGTAGCGACGCGGCGGGAACGGCCGGAGGAACGCGACGGGGACCGAGCCGGCTCAGGTCTCCGGGGCTAGCAGTTCGATCGGGTGCGGGACCGGGCGCTCGAGCAGCGTCTCGAGCTGGTCGCCACAGGAGGTCCCGCTCGCGACGATCCGTTCTGTACCCTCGACCTCGTCGGCCAGCCGTTCGCCGACGTCGACGCTCACGTCGTAGTACTCGCGCTTGTAGCCGAACGAGCCGGCCATGCCACAGCACTCGGCGCTCGTCGTCTGCGGCGCGTAACCACAGCGCTCGAGTAGCGCCGTCGTCGGGGCCTCGAGGCCGAGGGTACGCTGCTGGCAGTGGGAGTGGTAGGTGACGGGGGTCTCGCCCGTCCCCGTCTGAAGGGGTGCTGGGTCGGCACCGTTCTCGAGCAGTCCGTAGACGTACTCGCAGATCTCGTAGCTGTGCTCGGTGAGTCGCTCGAACGACCGCTCCGGGAGCAAGCGTTCGTACTCCCGCTGGAAGGCGGCCAGGTCGGACGGCTCGACGACGACCAGGTCGCGGCCGGCGTCTACGTCCTCGGCGACCGCCGCGTAGAGTTGGCTCGCCCGCTCGTCGGCGGTGGCGACCATCCCCTGCGAGAGCGGGGCGCGACCGCTCTCGGGGAGGTCCGGCACGCGCACCGGCACGCCGAGGGCCTCGAGCGTGCGGACGGCCGCCTTCCCGCGGTCGACGTCGACGTGGTTCGTGTAGACGTCCGGGTAGAGGACGGCCTCGCGCTCGATTCCGGCGTCATTGCCCCTGGAGACGGCTCGCTCTGCGCGCCGTCTCGAGCCCTCTGCCCCGCCCCGTTGCTCGAACCAGTCGACCAGCGTCTCCCGCCGGAACGTCGGGAGGTCGCGCCGGCGGTCGATCCCGAGGGTGCGCTCGAGCACCGCCCGGACGGGGTCGGCGTCGGCGAGCCAGTTCGAGACGGGCGCGGTGGCGCTGGCGATCCTCGCGACGGTCCCGACGTTGCCGAAGAACCGCTTCCCCAGGTCGAGGCCGCCCTCCTCGGCGTCCGGCGTCAGGCCGTCCACGAGGTGGTCGTAGACCGCCGGATCCCGCCCGCGGTTGATCCGGTCCCGGACGACCGTGTTGATCCAGGGGACGTCGATCTCGACCGGGCAGGCGTCGACACAGCGTGTACAGCCGGTACAGAGGTCGTTGAAGTCGGCGGCGCTGTCCCGGCCGTGGACGCCGGCCTCCCAGCCGGTCGCGATGCCCCCCGAGTAGGTCTCGCCGCCGAAGCCGTGGCCGCCCACCGACTGGAAGTTGGCACACGCGTTCGAGCAAGCGCCACAGCGGATGCAGTACAGCGTCTCCCGCAACTGCTCGTCTTCGCGCATCTCGCGGCGGCCGTTGTCGAGGAGAACGAGGTGGAACTCGCGGTCGTCCGAGCCCGCGTCGCCGATCGGGTCGTCGGGGCGATCGAAGTCGATCGTCGGCGAGTCGGTCGGCGGCGTCAGCATCGTCACGTACTGGCTGATCGGTTGGCCGGTCGCGCTCTTGGCGATCAGGTCGACGAACGGCTCCAGATCGCGGACCGAGGGGACGAGTTTCTCGAGGCCCGCGACGGCGACGTGGGTGTCGGGCGTGACGGCGCACTTGCGGGCGTTGCCCTCGTTGGTGACCAGCGCGATCGTTCCCGTCTCGGCGGCGACGAAGTTCGCACCCGTGATTCCGACGTCGGCCTCGCGGATGCGCTCGCCGAGGTGATCGCGTGCGAATCGGGTCAGTTCTTCGGGCGTGCGGAACTCCCGCTCGAGGTCGAACTCCGCCCGGAGGAGGTCGGCGATCTCCGCCCGGGAGAGGTGCATCGCCGGCCCGACGAGATGGGAGGGGGAGTCGTCGGCGATCTGGAGGACCCACTCGCCGAGGTCGGTCTCGACGACGTCGGCACCGCGGGCCTCGAGGGCGTCGTTGAGGTCGATCTCCTCGGTCGTCATCGACTTGCTCTTGACGACGGTCGGCTCCGCCGCGGCGGCGGATCCTGCCGCGGAGTCGCTCGAGGTCGCCGTCTCGACCACGTCCGCGACGTAGTCGTTGGCGTCGGCGGCGTCCTCGGCGACGTAGACGGTGCCGCCGTTCTCTTCGACCGCGTCGCGGACGGTCTCGAGCAACTCCGGCAGGCGCTCGATGGCGTCCTCCTTGATGGCCCGGGCCTCGGTGCGGCGCTCCTCGAGATCGTCGGTCGCCGCGTAGACCTCCGCTCGACGAACGTTCGAGTCGCTGGCCGTCGCGTGGACGGCTTCGCCCTCGGTCTCCATCAGGTGCCGCAACCGGGCCGCGGTCTCCACTCGATCGCCGGAATCGGCTTGCCCGGCCATGCTATCGGTCCTCCAGGACGACGACGTGAACCTCGCCAGGCCCGTGAACGCCGTGGACGAGTCCGCCCATATCTGCGGTTGCGCTGCGGCCGGTCGCGAGGACGAGGCTGTCGTCGCCGGCGGCGACCGCCGTCGCGATCCGATCGAACCCCGCGTTCAGGTCGCTCACGACGTCGCTCTCGGCGACGACCGCGACGTGGCGCTCCGGGTAGAGGCTGACGGCTTCGTCGCCCGCGGCACGCGACGGTATCGTGACGGTACCGGTCGCGGCGATGGCGAACCGGGACGGCGTCACGCCCGTCTGCGCGTCCACGAGGTCCGCCGGGGTCGGGTCGACGGTGACCACGCTCGGCAGCGAGACCCCTTCGTACGGTATCGGCGTCCCGACGGCTGGTTCCTCGAGCGCCGATGCGATCGCTTCGCGCGCGTCGGCCGCCCGAACGCGCTCGACGCCCACCTGGAGGGCCTCGAGTTCGCGCTCGAACCGCCCGACAGTGTCGGTAGTCATCACGGCACACATTCACTCGGGTGACCAATAGCGTGGCGATCGGGGGTCCCGAACCGGTTCGGTTGGAACGTCCCAATCCACGTGACGGACCGCGGGGCTTTATAGGATAGAATCCGAACTAGTGAGCGAACATGAACAAGACCGGTTTGCAACTGCGGATGGCAGTCGTGGGATCCATCCTGTTCGGCCTCTACCTGGCCGCGGCGTGGTTCTTCCACCTGCTGTTCGACATCGACCTCATGATACTGGTGTTGCTCAGTATCGTGTTGCTGCCCGCCGGCCAGTACAAACTCGGCAAGTGGCTGGCCGTCCGGAGCTCCGGCGCGGAGGACATGCCGGAGGACGACCCCCGCTACCGGAAGGTCCACCAGATGACCGAATCCCTCTGTCGCGACATGGGCATGGAGAAGCCCCGGCTGATGGTCGCCCAGATGGGCGTCCCCAACGCGTTCGCGACCGGTCGGAAGGGCGCGGGCATCGTCGTCGTCTCCGAGGAACTCATGCGGATCCTCGACGACGACGAACTCGAGGGCGTCGTCGCCCACGAACTCGCCCACCTCAACAACCGCGACACGGTCATGATGACGCTGGGCCAGTCCATCGCGACGGTCGTCAGCTACGCCGTCTTCTTCGTCGTCCAGGCGATGGGCGAGGACGGCCCCGGCTTCCTCGTCGCGTGGCTCGCGTCGATGGTCGCGAACTTCCTCGTCATGCTGCTGGTGATGGCCATCTCGCGGTACCGCGAGTACGTCGCCGACGACACCGCCCGCCAGTACGTCGGCAGCGGCGATCCGCTCGCCCGCGCCCTCGAGAAGATCTCCCGGAGCGCCGAGAACCGCGAATCCGCGGTCCAGGACAGCGGCGTCAACGCGCTGTGTATCTTCAACGGCGACCGGAGTGCCCTCCAGCAGATCATGTCGACGCATCCGCCGACCGAGAAGCGCATCGAGAAGCTTCGGAGCTGAATTCGGCGGCCGCTTTTCTCCGCAGTTGATTCGACTGCCCAGCGCCAGCGCCGTCGAACGGCCTCACCTGCTGTCGGTCGTGAGTGTCCAGACGCCCGTGAGTGCGCTCGTGACGACGGGCGTCAGGACGAGTCCGGCGAGCAGCCAGAACTGGACCTGGCCCACCTGGGCCGGCGTGATCGGCCACTGGCGCTCGAGCGCGAAGTACGCCGCCGCGTTCAGGAACGCGACGCCCGAGAGGACGAGACACGCTCCGACGACGGCGACTCCGACCGTCTCGATCGGCCCGGGACCTGTGACGGCGTTCTGGTCGATTTGTTCACGGAGCGCACTCGGCGCTTTCACCGTTACGTACAGCGACCCGGCTCCGAGGAGCCACGTCACGGTCATCACCGCGGGAATCTCGACGACGGGATGTGACGGTGCGAGACGCGACCCCAGTAACCAGAGGCCGCCGCTACCAGCGCCGAGCGCGAGGAGACCGACGACGAACTGCTCGAGGCGGACAGCGAACGGTCGATGGAACCAACGCATAGTCGAAGACGACCGTTCACTGAAATAATCGTTGCGAACGACAGTTCGACCGAGCACTGGCGGTGAGTGCCCCCTCGAGCGGACGGATCGAACGCCGCAGTTTTTAGGCGCGCACCTGCGACAGTAGAATCGTGACCGAAATCCATCCGGGCCAGCGCGTCGCTATGCAGGTCGACGCCCAGAACCTCTATCACACGGCACAGAGTCTCCACAGCCGCAACATCGACTACTCGGCGCTCCTCGAGAAGGCCGTCCAGGACCGGCAACTCACCCGCGCGATTGCGTACGTCATCCGGGCCGACGCACCCGAGGAGGAGAGTTTCTTCGACGCACTCGAGGACATCGGCTTCGAGACGAAGATCAAGAACATCAAGACGTTCTCGGACGGTTCGAAGAAGGCCGACTGGGACGTGGGCATGAGCCTCGACGCGGTGACGCTGGCGAACCACGTCGATACGATCGTCCTCTGTACCGGCGACGGGGACTTCTCGCGGCTGTGTTCACACCTGCGCCACGAGGGGGTCCGCGTCGAGGTCATGGCGTTCGAATCATCGACCGCCGAGGAACTGATCGCGGCGGCCGACGCTTTCCTCGATCTGGGCGAGCGGCCCGAGACGTTCCTGCTCTGACTAGACGCCGCTGGCGTCGCGGGCGACGCTGACGGCGGCGACGCCGGCACCCACGATCAGCGCCGTCCCGGCGAGCAGGGTGAGCGAAGTCGCGTTCAGTCCCGACGGTGCGGCGAACGTCACGCCGCTGACGGCCAGCAGCCCGATTCCGAACGCGATCTGCGTCAGATCCATTCGCTCTCGAGTTACAACCCCTCGTATATATACTCCCCGCTGTATCCCGGCGGCCACCGTCTGGTCTGCTCCGGGTCGAAGGGCTTTCGAGCCGACGGTTCCAACTTCGGCCGATGACCGAATCAGTCGACGGGCACGCGGATCTCTCGACCCTGCGGACGATCGCGGCGTACCAGTTCGGTGCGGGTGCCGGCGAAGCGCTGTTTCCCCCGACGGAGTCGCTTTCGGTGCGACGAACCTCGTCCGGGCGACCCCAGCAGATCCACGCCGAAACGGGTCGCATCGCGTCGTTCGGCACGGACGGCCGGTTTACCCTCGGCCTCGAGGGCGGCCATCGGCTCTTCGACGCGCTCGAGCCGCCCGCCTATCGCGTCGTCGTCGACGACGAGAGCGAGCCGTTCGTCCGCGAGGGCAAGAACGTCTTCGCGAAGTTCGTCCTCGAGGTCGGCCCCGAGGTGCGGCCAGGCGACGAGGTGCTCGTCGTCCACGAACGGGGCGAACTGATCGCGGTCGGGACGGCCGAACTGGGTGCCGAGGCCATCGCGGACTTCGAGACCGGGATGGCAGTGGACGTCCGCGAGGGCGCACCGGCGGAGTAATCGCGACCGACTCCGGGGAGTCGATTATCGTCGGCTCCCGGTCGCGGGATCCGGTCGAAGCCCCAGTTTGGTTTGCCGTTCTCGAGACCGACCCTGGCGGACGGTTCGGACCGGTGCCCGGTTCCGATTTCTCCCGGAGAACGACAAAGTAAAAGGCCGTCCGTGCCGACGTGTCGCCTATGTTCGGAGGAGGCGGTGGCGGACTCAATCCGCGCAAGATGGAGCAGATGATGCAGCAGATGGGCATCGACGTCGACGAGATCGATGCCGAGGAAGTAATCATTCGGACCGAGGAACACGACCTCGTCTTCAACGACCCCGAGGTCACGAAGATGGATGCCCGGGGGCAGGAGACCTACCAGATCATCGGCTCGCCCGAACAGGTCGAGTCGGGCGCGGCCGGCGGCGGCGACGCCGGCAGCGAGGCCGACGCTGGCGTCCCCGACGAGGACGTCGAACTCGTCGCCGAGCGCGCTGGCGTCGACGAGGACGCGGCCCGCGAGGCCCTCGAGGAGAACGACGGCGACCTCGCCGCGGCTATCGCCGACCTCGAGTGAGACAGGCGTGACCGGAGCCGACGGCGACGGCGACGACGGCGACGCGGACGACGTTCCCGTGTTGCTCGTCCGGGGCGACCGGGAGTTTCTGGTCCAGCCGGGCGAGGAGATGGGGACCGATCTGGGCGTCCTCGAGGTACCGGCGGACGTCGATCCCGGCGACACGATCGAGACGCATCTCGGCGAGGCCTTTACGGTTCGCCGGCTACGAGGGCCGGATCTCTTCCACCACTTCGAGCGGACCGGCGCGCCGATGGTGCCCCGCGACGTCGGTCTCGTCATCGGCGAGACCGGCGTCGCGCAGGGCGACCGCGTCCTCGACGCCGGCACCGGGACGGGCGTCCTCGCGGCGTCGATGGCCCGCGCCGGCGCGTCGGTGGTCACCTACGAGCGCGACCCCGAGTTCGCCGACGTCGCCCGCGAGAACATGCGATTGGGCGGCGTCACGGACCGGGTCGACGTGCGAACGGGCGACCTGACCGAGGAGGTGACCGACCTCGAGCCGTCGTCGTTCGACGTGCTCACGCTCGATACGGGCGACGCGGCCGACGTCGTCGGCCACGCGCCCGACCTGCTGGTCGAGGGTGGGTTCGTCGCGGTGTACAGTCCCTTTATCGAGTCGACTCGCGACGTCGTCGAGGCCGCCCGGGAGGCCGACCTCGCGGACGTCCGCACCCGCGAGACGATCCAGCGCGAGATGCAGTTCGACGACCGTGGCTCGCGCCCCTCGACGGCTCCCGTCGGTCACACGGGGTATCTGACCGTCGCCCGGAACGTCTAATCCGGCCGTACTGGCCGCCGTTCGGAGCGTCTAACTCCCGTCCCAGTCGCCCATTACGCGGTGAAAAACGTGTCGTCGTTTCGATCGAGCGATCAGCGGATCTTCTCGCCGACCTCGGCGTCGCCGTGAGTGGTGAGCAGGTCGGCTTCCTCGCCGGCCGCGAGGATCATTCCGTTGGACTCGACGCCGAACAGTTCGGCCTTCTCCATGTTCGCCAGCAGTACGCACTTCTCGCCGGGCAGTTCCTCGAGGTCGTGGAGTTGCTTGATGCCGGCGACGACCTGGCGCGTCTCGAAGCCGATGTCGACCTCGAGGCGGGCGAGGTCGTCGGCACCCTCGATCCCTTCGGCCGACTCGATGCGGCCGACGCGGATGTCCAGTTCCTGGAAGTCCTCGAAGCTGATTCGCTCCTCTGCGAGCGGCTCGAGGTCGTCAACGTCCGTCATATCGCTCGATTCGTCCGCGTCGGTGTCGTCGCTTTCGGTTTCCTCGTCGTCCGACGCCGCGGCGACGCGCTCCTCGAGTTTCTCGTTGAGTTCCGCGACGCGGTCGTCCTCGATCTTCGCGAAGAGTTCGCCGGGTTCGTCGAAGTTCCGGGGTGGGGCCTCGAGGGCGGCCTCGAGTTCGGCCTCGGCGACCGTCCCGTCCTCGCCGAGTTGCTCCCAGAGGGTCTGGGATTTGTCCGGGGTGATCGGCTCGAGGAGGACGGCGACGGCCTTCGAGAGCTGGACACAGTCGCGGATGACCTGGGCTGCCGTCTCGGGGTCGTCGTCGGTGAGCTTCCAGGGTTCGTGGCGCTGGATGTACTCGTTGCCGAACTGGGCTAGCTGGACGGCTGCCTGGCCGATGCCCCGCAGGTCGTAGTCGTTGACCGCCGCGCGGACCTCGGCGATGGCGTCCCGGATGCGCTCGTAGACCTCTTCGGAGACGTCCGCTTCCGGCGTCCCCTCGTAGTTGCGGTAGGCGAACAGCAGCGAGCGGTACCAGAAGTTGCCGACCGTTCCGACGAGTTCGCCGTTGACCTTCTCCTGGAAGGCGTCCCAGGAGAAGTCGACGTCCTGCTGGAGGCCGCCGGTCGTCGTCAGGTAGTACCGCAGCAGGTCGGGGTGGAACCCCTCCTCGAGGTACTCCTTCGCCCAGATAGCCCGGTTGCGGCTGGTCGAGAGGCCTTTGCCGTTGATCGTGATGAACCCGGTCGCGGCGATGCCGCGGGGCTTGTTGTAGCCGACGCCCTCGAGCATCGCGGGCCAGAAGATCGTGTGGTGCTGGATGATGTCCCGTCCGATGACGTGGACGATGTCGCCGCTGTCCTTCCAGACCTCCTCCCAGTCGTACTCGTCCGTTCCGACGCGTTCGCTGTACTGTTTCGTGCTCGCGACGTACTCGATCGGCGCGTCGACCCAGACGTAGAGGACGAGGTCCTCGCCGCCTTCCCCGGGGTAGTCGATCCCCCAGTCCATGTCGCGGGTGATACACCAGTCCTGCAGGCCGTCCTCGATCCACTGCCGGGGCTGATTGCGCGCGTTCGAGGTTCCCTCGAGGCCGTCGAGGAACTCCGTCAGGAAGTCGGAAAACTCCGAGACCTCGAAGAACTTGTGGGTGCGCTCGCGGTACTCGGCCGGGTTGCCCGTGATCGTACTCTTTGGATCCTCGATCTCGCCCGGCTCGAGGTGGCGCTGACAGCCCTCGTCGCACTCGTCGCCGCGGGCCTTCTCGCCGCAGTAGGGGCAGGTGCCTTCGACGTAGCGGTCGGGGAGGTACTGGTCGGCCTGGGGGTCGTAGGCGACCTGGATCTCCTTCTCGTAGACGTACCCCTCCTCGTCTAACGTGCGGACGATCTCCTGGGTGAGTTCGGTGTTGGTCTCGTCGTGGGTGTGCCCGTAGTTGTCGAACTCGACGTTGAACTTGGGGAACGTCTCTTCGTACTGTTCGTGCCACTCCAGCGCGAACTCTTCGGGGTCGACGCCCTCCTGCTCAGCGTAGACGGCGACCGGGGTGCCGTGCATGTCCGAGCCGCAAACGTAGGCGGTTTGCTGGCCGAGCGTCTCGAGGGCGCGGCTGAACGCGTCCGCGCCGATGTAGCCCCGCAGGTGACCGATGTGGAGGTCCCCGTTCGCGTAGGGGAGCCCGCAGGTCACGACGGCGGGGTCGTCCGTCGGAAAGTCGTCGTCGTGTGTGCTCATATTCGTGGTCTGTCGGTGGCGGGCGTAAAACCCGCCGGTTTTCCGTCGCGATCGGTCGTCGCACGATACGCGCCGCTCGCAGGTGATCGGTTCGGACCGGGTTTCGCCGCCGCGATGGATCCGTATGACCGGACGCGACGCGGCGCTCCTCCCGGGGTGGTGCTGTCGCTACGATCGCATCGAACGAGAACAGCCGCCGACGACAGCACGCCTCGACATACGCGAATCGTCTCGATCCGATCGTATAATCCTTCCTATCCCGTGGCTACACCTCGCACTGTCCGTCTCAATCCAGCGTTCACTGGACTGAGACGACCGTTGTGGACTGGAATCGTCCCGAACTGTGGACGACCACCGACGGCTCGGGACGGCTCTCGCGACCCGTGCTAGCGGCTCACTACGGTTCCCAAACGAGAGTTACCACCGGAGACAGTCGTACGGGCTTTTGACACACCTTCTCGTGGCTCGGCCTATGGGTATCGGTGACGCGCCACGGGAGACGTGGGCGACCCGCGCCGGGTTCATCCTCGCGGCGGTCGGGAGCGCCGTCGGCCTCGGGAACATCTGGCGGTTTCCGTTCCAGGTCGGACAGGAAGGCGGAGCAGCGTTCCTGTTGATCTACCTGCTGTTCATCGTCCTCGTGGGTTTTCCGGCGATCCTCGTCGAGTTCGTCGTCGGCCGTCGCACCGAACGCAACCCCGTCGGCGCTCTGAAGGAGATCGCCGGCGGCGTCTGGAGCTACGTCGGTTGGGTGTTCATCGCCACCGGCTTCGTCATCCTCTCGTACTACAGCGTCGTCGCGGGGTGGACGATTCGCTACGCGATTCTGGGTCTTCAGGACGGCTACCTCGCCGACGCCGCCGAGTCCGAGGGCCAGTTCGTCGACCTCGCGAGCGGTCTGGAGGCGATCGCCCTCCACGCCGTCTTCATGGCGATCGTGATCGCCATCGTCGCCCTGGGGATCCAGCGGGGGATCGAACTCGCGGTGAAGGTGATGGTGCCGGCGATCGTCCTCATCACCGCCGGGATGGCCGTCTACGCGTTCACGCTCGAGGGCGCGAGCGAAGCGTACTCGTACTACCTCTCGCCCGAGTTCGGCACCATCGCCGCGGAGTGGACGAGCATCCTCCCCGCGGCCGCGGGCCAGGCGTTCTTCACCCTCTCGCTCGGGATGGGGGTGATGATCACCTACGCCTCCTACCTCGGGGAGGATCGGAATCTCGCCGAGGACGGCGTCATCATCATCGGCTTCGACACTGCGATCGCCTTCGTGACGGGGCTGATCGTCTTCCCCATCCTCTTTACCGCCGGCGTCGATCCGGCCGACCCCGGCGCGGGCGCGATTTTCGTCTCGCTCGCGGCCGCCTTCGGCGATCTGACGCTGGGCTGGCTCGTCGGCTTCGTCTTCTTCGCCACCGTCGCCATCGCCGCGCTCTCGAGCGCGATCAGCCTGATGGAAGTCGTCGTCGCCTACGTCATCGACGAGCGCGGCGTCGATCGCGCGCCCGCTGCGCTCGTCGTCGGCGGCGGGATGTTCCTGCTCGGGGTTCCCTCCGCGACCGACCTGGTCCTGCTGGATCTGTTCGACCTGTTCGCCGACCAGATCCTGCTGGTCCTCGGCGGGCTCCTGTTGATGATCATCGTCGGCTGGCTGCTTGCCGACGTCGCGATCGACGAACTCTCGCGGGGGATCGGCGACCTCGGGTCGCTCGGGCGCGCCTGGATCTGGGCCGTCCGACTGCCCGTCATCGTCGTGTTGATCGTCGCGCTCACCCTCGGTATCCTCGAGTACTACGACTTCCTGACCGGCCCGTTCGCGGACTGGATCGGGGAGACGTTCTGATCGCCGCTCCTCGGTTCACAGGCTGGTGTCCACACCGCCCCCGACCATTCCTTGCGCTTTCTTGTCGAGGTCCTCCCCGTCGTCTTCGTCGCGCTCCTCGCCCGGCGCGGCTTCCGTTTCGGAATCGGTCCGATACATCGCCACGACGGCCACGAGGAACGCGATCACGACGAGGATCGCCGGTCCCGTCCCGAATCCGTCGACGATCGCGAGTCCGACCGCTGCCAGGAGACTCGCGACGAACAGGACGCCGTACGCGTTCAACCGCGGAAGCGGCCCGTTTGATTCTGCCATGGGTTACGTTCGAGCTTCGTGGACGTATTTCTTTTCCAACCGGTCGTCGGTGACGTCGGCTCGCGAGTCGCGATGCGATCCCCGCGGTCGATCCCGTTGCCCACCCCTCGGTCACCGGTTCGGTTCCTGCTCGATGCTCCAGACGTCGACGAGGACGCCGGTTCTGCCGCCCAGCAGGAGGACGATTCCGAGTACGACGAACCCGACGACGGCCACGAGAACGGCGGGAGTGTCGGCACCGAGGCCGGCACTGACGGCGGCCCCGACCCAGCAGAGCCAGCCCGCGGCCTCCCAGGGACGGCCGCCGTAGAGACGCCATGCGGCCACCGAGAAGAGGAACCCGCCCAGCGCCGCCGCGACGACGGCCGTCTCGAGGGCCGTCGCGGTCGAGAGCAGTCCGCCGACGCCGACCATCGCGACGGCGTCGATCCGATCCAGTCCCATACGCGACGCTCGCGGTCAGTCCCCTAACGCGTATCGGATCCGCGCGGCCGCCGAGATGACCGGTCAGAACGTTATCGCCACGTCCAGATCTCGCCGGGGTCCCCGAGGTCGGCCGGCATCGGGCAGTGGGAGTTCGGTACCGTGGGGCCGCGATCGTTCTCGCGGGCCACCGGAACGCTCGCACGGACCTCGAGCCGATCCAGGTCGGCGACGAACGCGGCGAGCATCTCCCGGGTGACGTGGGGCATACAGACCACTCGGAGTTCGTCGCTCGCGGTGCGGGAGATGCGCCACCCCTTCCGGCGGAGCGCGTCGAACGTCGAGCGCGGCACGTCCGCGGCGACCAGCGGGAGCGTCGGCTCGGCGACCTGGTAGCCCCGCTTCTCGAGCGCGTCGGCGAGCCACTCGGCGTTGTTCTGCGAGCGGTGGTACTGCGTGCGGTAGCCCGTCGGCCACAGTTCCTCCATGGCGGCGACGGCGCTGGCGACGCCCGCTCCCGAGCGGGTCCCCGTCAGCGTCGCCTGCGCCGTCGACTCGAGGTAGGGGGTGTCGACGGCGAGCGCGTCGAGATACGATTCCGAGCGGACCAGCAACCCGCCGGCGGGGATCGCGGCCTGGCCCATCTTGTGGGGGTCGATGGCCATCGTGTCGACGGGGGCGTGGGCGAAGTTCCACTCGTAGTCCGTAAAGGGAAGGACGAAGCCACCCCACGCGGCGTCGACGTGGAACGAGGCGTCGACCGACTCCGCAATCGCACCGAGTTCCGGAATCGGGTCGACGCGGCCGTACTCCGTCGTTCCCGCGACGCCGACGACCGCCGCGGTGTCCGCGTCGACGCTGGCCCGGACGGCCTCGAGGTCGGCCCGGTGGTCGGCGTCGGTCGGCACGATCCGGAGTTCGAGCCCGAGAATGTCGGCGGCTTTCTGGAAGCTGAAGTGGGCGGACTCGGGCATGACGACGTTCGGATCGTCGGTGTCGGCCCGCTCCCGGGCGATCCGCATCGCCTGGATGTTCGCTTCCGTCCCCCCGCTCGCGACGTACCCCGCCGGCTCGTCGAGGCCCGCGATCTCCCCGAGCATGGCGATGGCCTCGTCCTCGAGGCCGGCGACGCTCTGGTAGGTGGCCGGGTCACCGGGGTTCGTCGCGAGAAACCGTTCGGCCGCCTCGCGCGCTACCGGGTGGGGTTCCGTACACATCGACGACAGCACCCGGTCGAACGCCTGCGGCTCTTCTTGCATATCACGAAGGTACGTGATCAACGGCTTATTACTTCCGTTCGACGGCAGCGACCGCCTCCGAATTCCCGCACGGAGCCACCGGACCGGTCGAGTCGACGACCGTGAGTCGCCGTCCGCTGACGAACTCAGCGCACCGAATCGAGCAACAGTTTCTGTTCGACCCGCTTGACCTCGTGTTGGACGTCCCGGACGGCGTCGATGTTCGCGGAGATCGAACTGATCCCCTCGTTGACGAGGAACTGGACCATCTCCGGCTTGGAGCCGGCCTGGCCGCAGATGCTCGTGTCGACGCCGTGTTCCCGGCAGGTCTCGATGACGTCCCCGATCAGCCGGAGGACGGAGGGGTGAAGTTCGTCGAAGCGGTCGGCGACGTTCTCGTTGTTCCGGTCGACGGCGAGCGTGTACTGGGTGAGGTCGTTGGTGCCGAACGAGGCGAAGTCGATGCCCGCGTCGGCCATCTCCTCCACGGACAGCGCCGAGGCGGGGGTCTCGATCATCACGCCCCACTTGCGCTTGTCGGGGTCGATCCCTGCCTCGCGCATCCGGTTTTTGGCCCGGTAGACGTCCTCGGCGTCGTTGACCAGCGGGAACATGATCTCGACGTTGTCGTAGCCCATCTCGTAGAGCCGGCGGAACGCCTCGAGTTCGTAACCGAACACCTCGGGGCGATCCAGCGAGCGCCGGATCCCGCGGTAGCCGAGCATCGGGTTGTGCTCGTGGGGTTCGTCCTCGCCGCCCTCGAGCTGGCGGAACTCGTCGGTCGGCGCGTCGAGGGTCCGGACGCGAACGGGACGGGGGTAGAACTCGTCGGCGACGCCGCGGATGCCGTCGACGAGTTCCGTCGTGTAGGCGTCGGGGCCGTTGTTCTCGATGAACTTCTCGGGCGTCTGATTCAGCGAGAGGATCATGTGCTCGGTCCGCAGGAGGCCGACGCCGTCGGCACCCGTGGCGGCCGCGCGTTCGGCGGCCTCGGGGATAGAGACGTTGACCTTCACCTCGGTCGCGGTCATCGGCTTGACCGGCGACTTCGGCCGGACCTCCTCGACGGGTTCGGTCTCCTCGTCGGGGTCGACTTCCTGGCCCTCGAGCACCGCGCCCTTGTCGCCGTCGAGCGTGACGACCTGGCCGTCCGAGAGCACCGAGGTGGCGTCGCCCGTGCCGACGATGGCGGGGACGCCGAGTTCGCGGGAGACGATCGCGGCGTGGCTGGTCATGCCGCCCTCGTCGGTGATGATCCCCGAGGCGCGTTTCATCGCGGGGACCATGTCGGGCATCGTCATCTCGGTGACGATGACGTCGCCGTCGCTGACCTTCGCGAGGTCGTCGAGTTTGGTGACGATCTTGGCCGGCCCGGAGACGGTGCCGGGGCTCGAGCCGAGGCCGTCGACGATGACGTCACCGCCACCGGTAGCGTCGCTCGTCGCTCCGCTCGAGGCCGTCTGCGTCCCGCCGCTGCCGTCGGTGACGCCCTTGGCTGGATCGACGGTCGCGTCGGTCGGATCGCCCGCGTCGGCCTCGGCGTCGTCGATGGTGGTGATCGGCCGCGACTGGAGCATGTAGACCTCCCCGTCGGCGATGGCCCACTCGACGTCCTGGGGGTCGTCGTAGTGGTCCTCGACGCGCTCGCCGAGCGCGACGAGTTCGTCGATCTCGTCGTCGTCGATGACGCGTGCCTCGCGTCTGTCCTCGGGGACCGCACGCTCGATCGTCTCGCCGGTCTCCTCGTCTTTGACGTACATTACCTTCTTCTCGGCGACGGTCACGTCGACGTCGCCGCCGTCGCGGGGGACGACGTAGTTGTCGGGGGAGACGGCCCCGGAGACGACCGCCTCACCGAGCCCCCACGCGGCCTCGATGATCATCGTCGGTTCGCCCGTCGAGGGGTGGCTGGTGAACATGACGCCGGACTTGTCGGCGTCGACCATCTGCTGGACGACGACCGCGATGTTTACGGCCGAATGGTCGAACCCCTGCTCCTGGCGGTAGTAGATCGCGCGCTGCGTAAACAGCGAGGCCCAACACTCCCGGACGCGGTCGAGGAGGTCCTCCTCCGTGACGTTCAGGAAGGTCTCCTGCTGGCCGGCGAAGGAGGCGTCGGGCAGGTCCTCGGCCGTGGCCGACGAGCGCACCGCGACGAAGGCCTCGCCCGCGCGGGACGACGTTCCGCGATCGGACGGGTTCGACCCGTCCGTGCCGATCTCGCGGTAGGACGCCACGATCTCCTCGCGGAGGTCCTCGGGGAAGGGGGTCTCGAGGATGAGCTCCTGTGCGCGCTCGGCGGCTTCGGCGAGCGCGGTGGAGTCGTCGGCGTCGACGTCGACGACCTCGAACAGTTCGTCGTCGATCTCGGCCGCTTCGATGAACGATCGGTAGGTTCCGGCGGTCACCACGAACCCCGGCGGAACTGGCAGCCCGGCTCCGGTGAGTTCGCCCAGGGAGGCACCTTTGCCGCCGACCGTCTCGAGGTCGTCGGCGCTGATCTCGTCCAGCCAGAGTACAGCCATTGCTGTTTGGAGGGACAGGGGAGCGAATAAAGAAGGTTGCGAACGTTTGCGACGAGTCTGTACTCGCCCTCGAATGAGGATCTCGCGGCCCGTCAGAACTTGCCGGAGTCCATCGGGTTACCACTCTGGGTCGAACCAGACGACCGCCGCCACGAGGGGCACGACGATCCACAGCAGTACCGCCGGGTAGGCGAGGTACTGGTGGAGGTAGAACGGCAACTCCGCGGCGGCCTCCTGGGGCGGCAGGTCGCTCGTGAGTACCGTCTCGAGCGAGACCCGCGAGAGCCGGGGCAGCGAGTCGACGACGCTCGAGAGGGTCGCGAAGTGCATCCCGTCGGTGATGACGTTGTAGAGGTTGAACCGGGTCAGTACGGCGGGGAGGAAGTCCCACGGCGGCGTGATCACGGCCTCGATGACGGTCTCCCGGTTGGGGATGCCGACGATCCCGAGCGGGTTGCCCGACAGGACGAACGGTAGCAGCCAGACGCCGAGGCTGCCGACGGCCGCCGAGATCCATCCCTTCGCGACGGAGCCGACGAGGACGCCGAGCGCGACGAAGATGCCGATACAGGCGATCGCGAACAGCGTCGCGACGACGTACGGGAGTCCGACGCTCGCCTGTCGGTTCCAGACCACCCCGGCGATCGCCAGCGCCGGCACCACGATGACGACCGACGCCGCGGCCAGGCGGCCGAGGAAGACGCCGAGAACGACCTCGCGAGCGCTGTACCCTGCCTCGACGAGCCGCTCGTAGCTCCCGTTGCGTCGACCCCGAAGGATCGCGGGGACGGTCACGAGCAGGCCGAGCATCGGCCCGAGCGACAGCACCAGCGCCGAGAGCAGGCCGACGCCGAACACGTCGCCCGAGGACTGCAACGCCTCGAGGGCTCCGATCACGTCACCCCAGCTGGGATCGACGCCGAAGACCAGTTCCAGCGCCTCGAGTTCGTCGACCTCGGCGACCTCCTGGAGCGACGCCTGGCCCTGGATCTCCCGGGCGGCGTCGATGCCGTCCCCGAGCAGGCTCTCGTAGAAGGGGACGACGAAGCGCGTGACGAGGGCCGCGAGCACCGCCATCGAGACGGCGAGCACCCACAGCGAGAGGCTGGCCGCGGCCCGTCGGGCCTGGTGGGCACCGAGGCGCACCCAGGCCAGTCGGCCGGCTTCGGCGGGGTCGATGATCTGCGAACTGTCGTAGACGAGGTCGTCGGCGTCGACGCCGAGTTCCGGCGGCAGTTCGTCGTCGACCGCGTAGCGATACAGCGCGGTGCGGACGATGCCGGAGACGATCACGACCGTGACGGCCGCGACGGTGACGCAGCCGAACAGGGCGAGGATCGGCAGCGTGAACGGTCCAAGCGGACCGACGGCGATGTCGACGCCCTGGTAGATCCAGGCCGCGAGCAGGCCGAAGGCCGTGACGAAGCCCGCCAGGGTGAGCGTCGCCGCGAACGCGCGGATGCCGACCGTCGCGAACGCGGCCGTCCCGAACTTCGATCGGACCGCTTCGGAGAGTTCCGAGAGCGCGTCCTCGAGCGACTGGTCCGCGGGCGAGAGCGCGGCGATCGGGAACGCGAAGACGCTGGCGGTGTCGAAACCCACGCCGACGAACCGATCGGCACCCGGAATGATCCGTGCGACCGAACTCTGGAGGAGGTACCGTCCGGGACCGAACACGAGCGCGGCGATTCCGACCATCCGAGCGCGGTCGGCGGCGACCCCCAGTCCCTCGCCCAACGACGGTTCGCGGCCGTCGAACAGTTCGTTGAGTTCGTAGATGTAGCCGACCATGAAGAACGACCACGCGAACGATGCGACGGCGACGGTCGTCAGGAACGTGAACAGCCAGCCGAACGCGCCCATCCCGAGCACCGAGTACGCCACGATCGGATAGGTGAACCCGACGATCAGGAACAGGATCGGATTCAACAGTACCTGCGGTGACGAGGCGACGATGCCCAGCGAGCGACGCGCCAGCCGATACTGTCGTCCGATCGCACTCATTTGCGGATCACCTCGGAGCCGTCGGTCGGTTTGTGCCCTCGAGTAGCTGTTTCCGGTCGATTCGTCGCGGTCGAACGTGGTTGCATCATACTCAAGCGTCCCCCAGCCGATCACCCGTCCGTCGACCAGCCGCCGGTGACGGACCGACTCGGCTTAAACTATCTACGAAAACGATCGCAGTTAACTATTTTCAATTCGTCCACGTATGCCGCTCTCCACGATACCCGCCCGTCGGCGGAGTCGCCGACCTCGAACACCCTCAGGCCTCGATGATGTCGTCGTCGTCGCTCGCCGGAACCGCGAGCGAGCCGTCGAGTACGGTCACGCCCCGGCCGCCGACCCGAACGCGGTCCGCAACCTGCACCCGGACCAGTCCCGGGCGATCGACGTAGTGGCCCTGCTCGAGGCGGAGTTCGTCGGGGAACTCGTCGTCGAACGCGCCGAAGCGGTCCAGATACGCGCCGACCGCACCGCTGGCAGTGCCGGTGACCGGATCCTCCGGGACGCCCGCGCCGGGGGCGAACATCCGGCCGTGCAGCGTCGACTCGGCCTCGAGCGCGTCGAACGAGAAGAGGTAGACGCCGGTCGCCTCGAGGTCGTCGGTCAGCGCCTCGATCGCGTTCATGTCGGGATCGGCCCCGCCGACGTCCGAGAGGTACGTGATCGGGACGATCAGGAAGGGCAGCCCCGTCGAGGACACCGCGAGCGGCAGATCGGCGCTGGCCCCCTCGAGGGCCGCGCGATCGACGCCGAGGGCGTCCGCGACGCGGTCGTAGCCGACGTCGACTTCCCGGACCTGCGGGGCGTCCTGGGTCATCCAGGCGGTACCGTCGGCGTCGACGTCGATCTCGAGGACGCCGACGTTCGTCTCGAGGGTCGTCGTCCCCGGGTCGAGGCCCTCGTCATAGCGGTGGGCGAACGTCCCGATGGTCGCGTGGCCGCAGAGGTCGACCTCCTGCGTGGGGGTGAAGTAGCGGATCCGCCGGTCGGCGTCGTCGCTCGAGCGGAGAAACGCGGTCTCGCTGACGGCCATCTCGGCGGCGATCGCTTGCATCTGCTCGTCCGTGAGTCCGTCGGCGTCGGGCACCACGCCGGCGGGGTTGCCCGACAGCGGTTCGTCCGTGAACGCGTCGACCTGCAGCACCCGAATCGTCTCCATACGGAGACCGTGGGAAGACCGCCGTATCAATCCTCGGTCCCGTCCCCGCAGCCCTCCTCGAGCGCCCGCCGGATCTCGGTCTCCGAGGCGACCTTCTCGGCCCGTTCGGTCGAGCCGTCCGGGCAGACGGCCACGACCGGGGACTCGCCGTGGATGGCCATCTCACGGCCGAACTCCTCGACGAGCGCGCCCGTCAGCGGCTCGGAGGCCATCGCGAAGCGCCAGTCGTAGCCGTTCTCCGCGGCGTGGTCCCTGACGCCTTCGGCCGTGTCGCCGCCCGTGATCGCCAGCGCGACGACCGTCACGTCCTCCCGTTCCGGTTCGACCGCGGCGAGTTCAGTTTCCTGGCTCCCGCAGGTCGGACAGTACGACGCGAAGGTGTGCAACAGGACCGTGTCGTCGATCCCGGCGATCGAAAACGACTCGCCGGTTCGCACGTCCTCGAGCGTGGCCTCGCGCCACTCGAGGTCCTCGGTCGCCGCCTCGTCCCCCTGGTCGTCGCCGGCGGCCGCGCCCCCGTCGTCCGGTCCGTCCGAGTCCCCATCGCCGTCGGGGCCGGCCGAACCCGTATCGTCGAGACAGCCGGCGACGCCGACCGCCGCCCCGACACCGACCAGCAGTTTCCGCCGGCTCGAGAACCGTGCCATATCCGCGCTACCCGATAGAGCGACATAATTCTGTGGCCGACGCTAGCGCTCGCGGATCCAGCCGGCGACGTCGGCGACGACGCGTTCGTCCACGTTGTTCCGCGCCGGATACTCGGTCGGGACGGACGGCCCTTCCCCCGACATCAGCAGGTGGTTGAGTCCGTCGTAGCGATCGAACGCGATGTCCGACCGCTCCACGAGGGCCTCCTGCCACTGCTCGAAGTCGTCCTCGAGGGTCACCTGGTAGTCGCGCTCCCCCTGCAGGAAGTAGAGTGGCGCGTCAATCTCCTGGGCAGTCCCGAGATGATCGTAGGCGTCGAGGCTGTCCCAGAACGCACCGGGGTACTCGAGGATGAGGTCCGAGGGGTTGTAATCGCCCGCGCGGATACGGTCGACGCGGTCGACCCAGTCCTCGTACTGGGCGGTCAGTTGCGGCCACTCGTGGTCGATGACCGTCGCCTGGTGTTCGACCTGGTCGACGGTCAGGTCGTGGAACGACCGCGCGGGCGCGGCGAGGGCGACGCCGCCGACGAGGTCCCCGTCGCGAGCGGCGAGCCGCGGGACCGCCATGCCGCCGAGGCTGTGGCCGACGACGGCGATCCGGTCCGGATCGACGCCCTCGACCGTTCGAAGCTCCTCGAGGGCGGCCAGCGCGGGATCGACGGTGACGGTATCGAGCGTGTAGTCGGCGAGGTCGGGCGGACACGCCGGGTTCCGTTTCTCGTACCGGAGCGCGGCGACGCCGTTGCTCGCCAGCCCCTCGGCGAGGTCCTGGAACAGCCGCGTGCCCCCGTTGTCGACGTCCATGTCCGACGGCCCGGAGCCGTGGACGAGCACGACGCCCGGCACGTCGCCGTCCGCGTTCGCGGGCGTCGTCACGAGGCCGTTCAACTGACAGCTTCCGGTCTCGACGGTAACAGACTCCTCGTCGATGGCGTCGAGGTCGACGTACGATGGCCGCTCGTAGTCGTCGGCGATGCCGATGTCCTGTACCTCGAGGTCGCTCGTCACGACGACTCGGAGCGCGTGCGTCCCGCGTTCGAACGCCATTCGCACGTCCACCGCGTCGAAGCCGCTGACGACCGTCGCTTCGGTGCCGACGATCGCTTCGAACTCACCGCCGACCGCCGTCAGCCCCAGCCAGACGAGTTCGATCCGCCCCGGCGCACCCACCCGGGCGCGAACGGTCGAACGGAACCGTTCGCTCGCGTCTGCGAAGCGTTCGTCCGTGACGTCCTCGACGAACAGCGTCGCGGCCTCCTCGATCGTCTCCGGGTGCTCCTCCTCGGCGTCGTCTTCTCCGGCTTCGTCGTTGCCGTCCCCGGTGTCACTAGATTCGCCGTCGTCGCTCGGTTCGTCGTCCGCGGGCGTCTCCTCGTCGGTGTCCTCCTCGAGGAGGTCCGTACAGCCGGCGATCCCCGGGACCGTGGCCGCCGTCATCGTCGCGAGGAGTTCCCGTCGCCGCGTTCGTGTCATGAATGCGATCACTTTTCGAAAACGACGAAAAGAGCGTTTCGGTTCCCGGAACACGATCCGGTGGAGAGCCGAAGGCCAACCAGGTAACGAAGCCGAATCGGGGCGATGGGCGACCCGCTCGAGCTGGCCGAGGTGACCGACTCAGTCGTCGCTGGTCGCTTCCTCCGAATAGTCGGCACACTCCTCGAGCGTGGGCAACTCGGCCGAGTCGTGGGTTCCGACCGGCGGCAGATTGACCTCGGCGGCCGGGGAGGCCTCGAGGTCGGTCTTCGTGTCCAGTTCTGCCATCTCGCCCTCGGCGCGGGCGTCCTGATCGATCCGCATCGAGCAGAACTCGGCTCCGCACATCGAGCAGAAGCGCGCTTCCTTGTAGTTGTCCCCGGGCAGCGTCTGGTCGTGGTAGTCGCGTGCGCGGTCGGGGTCGAGCGCGAGGCGGAACTGCTCGCGCCAGTCGAAGTCGTAGCGGGCCTCCGAGAGGGCGTCGTCCCAGTCGCGCGCGCCGGGGCGCTCGTTCCCGACGTCGCCGGCGTGGGCGGCGATCCGGTAGGCCGCGAGGCCGTCGCGGACGTCCTCCTCGTCGGGGAGGCCGAGGTGCTCCTTGGGTGTGACGTAACAGAGCATCGCCGCCCCCGCTTGCGCGGCCATCGCGGCACCAATCGCGCTCGTGATGTGGTCGTAGCCCGGCGCGATGTCCGTCACCAGCGGGCCGAGGACGTAGAAGGGCGCGCCGTCGCAGACTTCCTGCTGGCGTTCGACGTTTTCGGCGATCTTGTGCATCGGAACGTGCCCGGGACCTTCGACCATCACCTGGACGTCGTACTCCCAGGCGCGACGCGTCAACTCGCCCAGGGTGTCGAGTTCGGCGTACTGGGCCTCGTCACAGGCGTCGGCCAGACAGCCCGGGCGGAGGCTGTCCCCGAGGCTGAAGGTGACGTCGTGTTCGGCGAAGATCTCGCAGATCTCGTCGTACACCTGAAAGAGCGGGTTCTGCTCGCCGTGTGCTTCCATCCACGAGGCCATGATCGACCCGCCCCGCGAGACGATGCCCGTCTTCCGGCCGTCGGTCAGCGGCAGATGCTCGGCGAGGATCCCCGCGTGGATCGTCATGTAGTCGACGCCCTGCTCGGCCTGCTTCTCGATGACCTCGAGCAGCAGGTCTTTGGTGATCTCCTCGGGGCTGCCCGCCTGCTTGAGCGCCTCGTACAGCGGCACCGTTCCGATCGGGACCGGCGAGTGTTCGATGTGGGTCTCGCGGATCTCGTCCAAGTTCTCCCCCGTGCCGAGGTCCATCACGGTGTCAGCGCCGTAGTGGACCGCGGTGTGGAGTTTCTCGAGTTCCGTCTCGAGGTCGCTGGTCGTCTCGCTGTTGCCGATGTTGGCGTTGACCTTCGTCGCGAACTCGCGGCCGATGATCATCGCGTCGAGCGCGTCGTGGTTGCGGTTGGCCGGGATGACGGCCTGGCCGTCGGCGACCTGCTGGCGGACGAATTCGGGGTCGCGGTTCTCGCGCTCGGCGACGCGTTCCATTGCCTCGGTAACCGTCCCCTCGCGGGCGGCTGCGATCTGGGTGTTCGCCATCGATAACTAGGTTGTACTATCGAGTTATATACTTTCCCCGGTCGTCCCCGGGAAGCGATTGCCCCTCGCTCGAACGACGCACGGCAGGCCGCCGATTTAGACGACGAGGGCGACGACTCCGCCCCCGACGATAGCGAGCGTCCCCAGTCCGTAACAGACGAGCGCGAAGGGGACGCGCTCGACGACCCGCATCAGGGCGTCGATCGTCAGGTAGCCGACGACGGCGCTGACGACCAGGGCCGTGAGCGCGGCCCCGAGGCCGACGCCGGGAAGTCCACCGGCCCCTGCGACGGTCAGCGCGGCCGCGCCGAGGCTCGCGGGGATCGAGAGCAGGAAGGAGAGGCGAAACGCCGATGCGGGCTCGTAGCTTCGAAACAGGAGCGCGCTCGTCGTGATCCCGGATCGCGAGATGCCGGGCAGGATCGCGATGCCCTGGGCGGCACCGACGAACAGGGAGTCGAACAGCGTCGGCTGTTCGCGCAGTTCGGCGGCCTCGGACCCCGAGGCCTGCTGGAGGAGACCGGTGAGTACGAGGAGGACGCCGATGGCCGCGATGAAGACCCCGCCCGACACCCGGCCGGCGATGTCGACCGCGACGACGTAGAGCGGAATCCCGACCAGTCCGGTCGTCAGACAGGCCACGACGAGATAGGAGGTGATGGCGCTGTCCCCGGTGTAGGCGGCGTCCGGCCGCCACTCGGGGAGCGTCTCGATCGCAGTCGCGAGGTCCTCGCGGTAGTAGGTGGCCGCCGAGAGGGTCGTTCCGACCTGGAAGAACAGTGCGAGTTGGAGCGCGACGTCCGGGCTCGTTCCCAGGGCCGTCAGCGCGAGGGCCACGTTCCCCTGGCTCGAGACGGGAAGCCACTCCACGATTCCCTGGACGATGCCCGCGACGAGTGCGACGATGTACTCCCTCATCCGTTCGCCCGTACGTATCACAGGGGGACGTATGAAACTACCAACAGACCAGTACGGATTCTGACGTGGGGGAACGTGCTGGACCACTGACGACCCAGCGAACACGGACCAGTCTCAGGACGAGAATCGACCGCTGTCGCGTGGATCGCCCGTCGGGACGTATTCAACCCACTTATGAGAGTGGCGCTCCGTCACTCGACTAGGTGGCCACCAGATGTCCGACTTACCGGACGACTTCGACTGTACGATCACGAACTGGGAGTACATCTACGGGCTGTGTCGGGACGTCAGCGACGAGGTCCGCCGCGACGAGTTCGAACCGGACGTCATCGTCGCGCTGGCCCGCGGCGGCTGGTTCGCGGGTCGGTGTCTCTGTGACTTCCTCGGGCTGGACGACCTGACGAGCCTGAAGATGGAACACTACGTCGGCACCGCCGAGAAGAGCGGCGAGCCGACCGTCCGGTATCCGATGCCCGAGGGCAGCGTCGAGGGCAAGGACGTGCTCATCATCGACGACATCGCCGACACCGGCGGTTCGATCGAGCGCGCCTACGAGTACGTCGACGACCGCGACGCCGGCGAGGTCCGGACCGCCACGCTCCAGCTCCTCGGGACCAGCGAGTTCGAACCCAACTACGTCGGCGAGCGCCTCGAGGAGTGGACCTGGATCGTCTACCCCTGGAACTTCATCGAGGACATGGTCGACCTCATCTCCGGCGTCATGGAGCAGGCCGACCAGGAGACGTTTACCCAGGAGGAGATCCGCCACTTCCTCGCGGCGTACCACGGCATCGATCGCATCGAGATGGAGATCGCTCAGCCAAACCGCATCTCCGAGGTCCTCTCGGAGATGGAACGCCGCGACGTCATCGCATCCAGCGGCCCCGGCGAGTGGCGGCTGCTCGAGGAGTAGCGTCGCTCGGAAGCGAGGCCGCGCTGTACCGGACGCACCGTTGTCGATTCCTGCGGACTCACTCCAGCAGCGGCCGCCACGCGTTCGCGCCGACGAGTACGGCGGTCACGGCGATGGCACCGGTGACGAACACCGGGGTCAGGACGCCGGCGAGCGCGAGCGCCAGGGCGATGGCGTTGTACGACAGCGCCAGCGCGAGGTTCTGCCGCACGCGATTCCCGGCGGCGTCGGCCAGCCGAAACGCCCGGTCGACCGCCGTGAGGTCGTTCTCGAGGATCGCGAGGTCGGCGGCGTCGGAGGCGAGGTCGGTGCCGCCGCCCAGCGAGATGCCGAGGTCGGCCGCCGCGAGCGCCGGCGCGTCGTTCGTCCCGTCGCCGACCATTGCGACCGTCCCTCGCGACTGGAGACGGCGGATCGCCGCCGTCTTTCCGCCCGGCGGGACGTCCGCGAACGCCCGGTCGACCGCCGGATGGGCCGCGAACGTCGCCGTGGCGGCCGCGTCGTCGCCCGTCACCACGACCACCTCGACGTCGGTTTCGGCGAGACCGCGCAGGGTCGCCTCCCAGTTCGGGCGCGGATCGTCCCCGACCACGACGATTCCCTCGGCCGTGCCCTCCCGGCCGACGACGACCGGAAGCCGCCCCTCGGATCGCGCTCGAGCGACGCGCTCCAGGAGGTCGTCCGGCAGGTCCCACCCCTGCTCGCGGAAGAGATCAGGGTGGCCCACGAGGAGTCGGTCGCCGTCGACGACGCCCGCCACGCCGGCCGCGTGACCGTGGAACGCCTCCACGGTGGTCGCCGCTGTCGCCTCGTCGGCTGCCGCCTCGGCGATCGCCCGCGCGGCCGGATGCGAGGCTCGCTCCTCGAGCGCCGCGGCGGCCGCGAGGAGGTCCGCGGGCGCGTCGGCCTCGTCGACGGTCATCGTCCCCGTCGTCAGCGTGCCGGTCTTGTCGAAGACGACCGTGTCGACCGCCCGCAGGCGTTCGAAGACGCTCTCGTCGAAGACGACGATGCCCCGCTCGAGGGCCTCGCGGACGCTCTCGGCGACGGTCAGCGGCGGCGCGAACGCAAGGCCCCACGGGCTGGCGACGACGATCGAGAGCAGGACGCCCATCGCGACCCCCTGCGGGCCGGTCCCGAGGGCGTACAGGCCGAGTCCGGCGAGGACCGCGGCTCCGACGACGCCCGGCGTCGCGGTCGCGGCGAGCGCGTCCGCCCGGCGGCCGACGCCGTGGTCGGCGCTCTGGACGTCCCAGACCGTTTCGGTGAGGCGATCGATGCTGCCGGTCGTCTCCTCGCCGACGGCGACGACGGCGGCGTCGCTGCGCACGAGGGAGCCGCCGACCACATCGTCGCCCGAGGACTTCGGCACCGGGAGCGATTCGCCCGTCACGACGGCCTCGTCGACGGTACAGTCCCCCTCCGCGAGGGTGCCGTCGACCGGGATCCGCTCCCCCTCGCGGACGAGCACCCGGTCGCCGGACTCGAGGTCGGACACCGCCACCGTGGTCGTCGTGCCGTCGTCCTCGAGGCGGCGGGCGTCGTCGACCTGCGCGATCGTGAGGTCGGTGAGCCGATCGGTCGCCCGGCGCTTGACTAGCGCCTCGTAGAAGACCGCGGCGACGACCAGCGACGCGACCACGATGGTCACGTCGTAGTAGACGTCGACGCGCCCCTGGAGCAACGCGACCGATCCGTAGGCGAAGGCGGCGAGGATCGTCAGCGCGGCCAGCAGGTGGGTGTTGGGTCGCCGGAGCCGAAGACTGACGTACGCGCCCCGCAGCAACGGGAAGCCGGCCAGATACAGCACCACGCCGGTCACGAAGAAGAAGAGGGGGAAGACGAACAGGCCGTCGATACTCGAGAACGCGTCGCCGTAGTACTCGAGCACCCCCCACTCGGAGAACGCAGAGAGGTGGACGGGATAGAGGACTGCGACGAAGGGGACCAACAGGAAGCTGCCGAAGACGATACCGACGACGTACCGCACCGCGAGCAGGTCCTCGCTGCGGCGTTTCCGGAGGCCGGTCATCTCGCGGGCGCGTCGAGTCGCCCCGTCGTCCGCGCTCGCGTCGACCTCGTCCCGGCGGTAGGCCGTGTAGCCGAGCGTGCTCAGCGCGTCCTCGAGGTCAGCCGGCGTGACCGCCTCCGGATCGTGGTCGACGCGGACCGATTCGGTGACGTAACTCGCCGACGCCGCCTCGACGCCCGCGATCGATTCGGCCACGCGCTCGAGGTAGGACTCGCAGGTCGCGGCGTACATCCCGTCGACCCGGAGATAGGTTCGATCGAGGTCCCGTTCCGTCGATTCGCTCCGGTCGCTCGCGGCGGACGCCGCCGGCGAGCCGGAGCCCTCGAGCGAGACCGCCGAGTCGGACTCCGCGAGCGACGCCGCGACGTCGCGACAGCCCCTCGAGCAATAGTCTTCGCCCTCGCCGGCGCTCTCCCCGCCGGCATCGACGACCGGCGAGCCACAGAGCGAACACCGGTCGGCGCGCTCGTGATCGCGCTCCACAGGCGAGATGCGTGCTCGAGGACAATAACGGTGGTCGGGGGATGGATCGTCGAGCGCGAGGGGGACTCACTCCGCGGTTGACTCACCGTCGCTCGCCGCGGGGACGTCGTCGTCCTCGACGATGGCCTCCTTCCAGGTGCCGCGCGTGAACCACGCGACGGCGGCGATCGAGCCGACGACGTCGCCGACCACGACGCCGGTCCAGATGCCGGTCGGTCCCCAGCCAGCGACGAACAGCAGGTAGTAGGTGACCGGGACGCGGGCGACCCACAGGCCGAGGACGGCGAAGGCCAGCGCCGTCTTCGTGTTGCCCGCGCCGCGGAACGCTCCGAGGACGACCTGCATGACGCCCATGAAGACGAACGCGCAGGCGGCGAACCGGAGGAAGGTCGTCCCGTGGGCGAGCGTCGCCGCGCGGCCCTCCTCCTCGGCTAGCAGGAACACCGAGACGAACGGCTCCGGGAACAGGAACGCGACCGTGCCGGCGACGAACATGATCGCCCCGACGACGCCCGCGCCGATCCAGGTCGCCCGTTCGGCCCGGTCCGGCCTGTCGGAGCCGAGGTTTTGACCGACGATGGAGTCCATCGCCTGGCCCATCCCCATCGCCGGCAGGAACGCCAGTGAGATGAGCCGGTTCCCGAGGCCGTAGCCGGAGACGACGGCCGACGGGAACGTCACGACCATCGCCAGCATCGCCACCATCGCCAGCGCCGTCATCGACTGCTCGAGCGCGGTCGGCACGCCCAGTCGGGTGATCTTGCGGACGTACTCCAGCCGCGGCCGGAGGTGGTCGAACCGGACGTCCGGACCGACGTCGGTGTAGTACAGGAGGTAGAAGCCGATGGCGGTCGCGACCGCCCGCGAGATGACCGTCGCGACGGCCGCGCCGGCGACCTCGAGTCTCGGGAGGGGACCGACCCCGAAGATGAACAGCGGGTCGATCGCGAGGTTGATGAGGACGCTGACGAGCATCACTCGCATCGGCGCGCGCGTGCTCCCGTAGCCGCGCATGAGCGCGACGAACACGTAGAAGCCGAAGACGAACGGGAGACCGAGGAAGAACACCCGCAGGTAGTCCGCAGCCAGTGGGATGATCGCCGCGTCCGTCTCCGGATTGCTCGGCAAGGCAGCGAGCATGGGGTCGGTCGCGAGGTAGCCGACGATGCCGAGACCGACGGCGACGATCGAGATGAACGACAGCGTCTGACCCGCGATCAGGCCACCCTCGTCGCTCCCGGCACCCGTGTGCTGGGCGATGAGAATCGCGCCCGCGGTCGTCAGCCCGCCGCCGATGGCGATCAGCAGGAACAGCAACGGGAAGGCGAGGCTCACCGCCCCGACGGCGTCGGGCGAGAGTACTCCCATCCAGAAGGTGTCCCCGACGTTGTAGGCCACCTGTAGCAACTGGATGACGACCAGCGGCCACGCCAGCATGAACATCGGCCGGAGGAGCGATCCCTCGGTCAGATCGCTCTCGGCCGGCGTCGACCCGGTAGCCATGCCCGTACCGAACCGCCGCGACCACTTTACCGTGCGGGGGATGTGCTATCGGTGCCCACCCCCGTCGAGGACGCCGATCCGGAAATCCGACCGTTTACGTTCCCGTCCGCCCATCGCCGACGTATGACCATCGGCGTCATCGGCGGTAGCGGCATCTACGAGGCACTGCCACTCGAGAACACCCGCAAAGCGGACGTCTCGACGCCCTACGGCGAGCCGAGCGAGGCCGTCACGATCGGCGAACTCGCGGGCAAGGAGGTCGCGTTCCTCCCGCGACACGGCGAGGACCACCAGCACACGCCTACCGACGCCTCCTACCGGGCGAACATCTACGCGCTGAAGTCGGTGGGCGTCGACCGGGTCATCTCGACGAACGCCGTCGGGAGCCTCCGCGAGGACCTCCCCCCGCGCACGCTGGTCGTCCCGGATCAGATCTACGACCGCACGAAACACCGCCAGCCCACCTTCTTCGGCGACGGGATGGTCGTCCACATGGGATTCGCCGACCCCTACTGCCCCGCGATGGTCTCCCACCTCGCGACCGCCGCCGAGGAGGCGACCGACGAGGACACGACGACCGAGAGAGGGGGGACGTACGTCTGCATCGAGGGACCGCAGTACTCCACCCGCGCCGAGAGCGAGTTCTACCGCGACCAGGGCTGGGACGTCGTCGGCATGACGACCATCCCCGAGGCCAAACTCGCCCGCGAGGCCGAACTCAGCTACGCCACCGTCGCCGGCGTCACCGACTACGACGTCTGGAAGGAAGACAGCGAAGTGACGCTGCAGGAGGTTCTCGAGAACGCCGAAGCGAACCAGGCGGCGATCAACGCGGTCATCGAACGCGCCATCCGGACGATGCCCGAGGACTTCGAGAGTCCGGCCTGGAACGCGCTCGAGGGTACCATCAACACGCCGGCCGACGCCATCCCCGAGGAGACCCGCGAGCGCGTCGACCTGATCGCCGGCGACTACCTCGACTAGATTCCTCGAGTACGACGGCCGCAAGCGAGTCTCCGTTCTATCGACCGTCTCGACCCTCCTTCGCTGAGTCCCGCTCGAGCGGCATCGTTCGAACTATCGATTGTAAGAACGGTACCGGAGGTATCGATAGTACTGGAACTCTCGAGAGTACATTTGATAGATGGCAAACACTAAAGCCGGTCTCCGTTGGACCCTCGAATATGCCGCGACACCCGACACGACCCCCGCGCGGTAGCGACGACGGACCGACTGCCCCTCCCTCCCGATCGCGCCGTTCAGTCCTGTACGCCGGTGCAACAGCCGCGACGCTCGCGATCGCGGGCTGTCTCGACGAGCAGTCGGCGAACGAAGGCGCGAACAGCCCCGGCGACGAAGACGACGGGACGAGCGACGGGGACGCCGATCCCGATGACCCCGACGTCGCCGACGGCGACGAACTCGAGGAACTGGAGAACGAACTGTTCGCCGTCCTCGACGCCTACTTCGAGGCCGCGGCGGCGGGCGACCTGGACGGAATCGACGAGGTGATGCACAGCCTGAACCCCCTGAACCCGGCCGAGTGGGAGGACGACGGCTGGGAGTACCAGGGCGGCGAGAGCGAGGCCCCGTCCCCGTTCGAGGGCGAGGTCGTGACCGGCGACGCCACCGTCGAGGACGTCCTCGCGCTCGAGGACGCCGAGTTCTGGTTCCACGGGGTCGACCTCGAGGCCGAACTCGGCGACGCACGGATCGCGCTCGTCCGGGCCGACGAGGCGTGGCTCGAGGCCGAGGCCGACGCGCTCGAGGACCGCGACGACGACGTCGGCGTCGACTACGACTTCGAGACGGAACCCGAGATCACTACGTGGGCGCTCGCCACCGAGGGCGGCGAGTGGCGCATCCTCTTCATGGGTACCGAGGACGACACGCCCGAGGACCCGACAGAAGCCTTCGAGGAGGAGATCGTCGACGAAGACGAGGACGTCGTCGCCGAGATCGACTGGGAGTACGAACCGGAGGACCGACCCGGGGAGGCCGACGGGGAGAACGGTGCGGTCCCGTTCGACGACGTCGAGATGGCCCGCGTCGTGTTCACGGACGACCCCGGGCTCGAGGTCGACGCCGTCCGCGCCGAGTCCACGATCGAAGGCGGCTACATCGAACTCTCCGACGGCTGGGCGGGGGCCTGGGGAACCGTCGCCTACCACCCCGAGGGCGACCAGATCGTCGTCCGGATCGCACAGGACGGCGAGGAACGGATCGTCCACCGCGAGCACTACCTGCCCTGACCTGTCCCGACGACCCCGAGATCAGTCGAGAACCGCTTCGATGTCCCGCTCGAGCGTTTCGATGCTCTCCTCGATGTTCTCGACCATCGACGTCTGCTGTTCGTTCGCGGCGGCGATGTCCTGGACCGACGTCGCGACTTCCTCGCCGCGTTCGGCGACCAAATCGACCATCGTCGCGATCTCCTCCGTGCTCGCGGCCTGTTGGTCGGTCGCACTGGCGATCTCGGAGATACCGTCGTCGGTCTCCTCGATCGCGGCGAGGATCTCCCGCTGGTTGGCCACGACGGTCTGGATGTCGTCGACGACGCCGCCGATCTCCTCGTTCGTCGCCTCCACGCTGTCGACCGTCTCGAGCGTCGTCTCGCGGACCTCCGAGACGATTCGTTCGATCTCGTCGGCCCGCTCTTTCGACTGTTCGGCGAGGCTCTTGATCTCGTTCGCGACGACGGTGAAACCGTCGTTCGAGCCGTCGCTGCGGGCCGCCTCGATGTTGGCGTTGAGCGCCAGCAGGTTCGTCTGATCGGCGATGTCGTCGATCACCTCGACGATGTCGTCGATTTCGTCGATGCGCTCGGCTAACTCCGTGGCGTCCGTCGCGACGCTGTCGGCCTCCGCCGCGACGTCGTCCATCGTCTCGAGCGTACTCTGTGCGGTCTCCACCGACTCCTCGGAGAGGGATCGGGCCTGTTCGCTCTGCCCGCTGACCTCCTCGGTGCTGGATGCGATCTCCTCGACGGTCGCGCTGAACGTCGGCACTTCCTCCTGGACCTCCGCGAGGTTCTCCGACTGTTCCCCGGCGAGTTCGCTGATCTCCTGTGAGTTCTCGGCGACGTTCGTGGTCGAGTCCCGCAGTTCCTCGACGGCGACCTCCACCTCGTCGCTCATCTGCTCCTGGAGGTAGCGAATCCGCTGTCGCTGTTCGACGAGCGTCGTGACGCGCGTCAGTACCTCGACGGCCCCGACGACGTCACCGTCCGGCGTCGTGATCGGCACGCCGAGCGCTCGCGCGTGCGCCTGGCCGCCGTCTGCTGTTTTTGCGGTTCGGATCTCTTCTTCGCGGATGACCCGTCCAGTGCGAAGGACCTCCTCGGCGAGGGTCTCGTCCTCGCCTTCGGTCCCGAAGACGTCGTACGCGTGCTGACCGACGACGTCCTCGGCAGGGTAACCGGTGAGTTCCGCCGCGCCCGCGTTCCAGTCGGTGATGTGCCCGGACGCGTCGACGAGAAACGCCGGCTCGGGAAACGTCTCGACGAGGGAGACGAACGCGTGCCGCCAGAACTCGGCCGCGTCGGCGTCCGCCTCGGGTTCGATATCGTGCGTCGGTTGCGTACCTGTCGCCATGCTGTGTTCGAGTTGGCCAATCCCACCCGCTCGCCTTATAGGAATTGGCAGGTATCGATCGTTACGTTATCACACACCTATTTTCCAGCAGACACGTAGCCGTCCGGCGTCGCGGTGCGGACCGTCACAGCGGTCGGCCCCGTTTCAGTCCGCGACCGCTTCCTCGGGGTCGGCCTCGAGCGTCGGCCGCTGGATCCAGAGGTCGCCGAACAGTTCGTCCTGCTCGAGTTCGATCCGTCCCCGATGAGCCAGGAAGAGCAAGGCGAGGTAGGTCATCACGCGCGAGCCGCCGGTGTCGTCGATTTCGGCGTACAGCACCTCGTCGCGGCCGTTCTCGTAGTGTTCCTCGAGGGCGACCTCGACGTCGTCGATGACCGATTCGATGTCCTCCTCGTGGGTGGTGTGGGTGACGTCGTCGCTGGTCGGTTCGTCGTCCACCCGGAAGTCGTCGTCCGCGTGGTAGTTCAACTCCTGGACGCCGCGGTCGTAGCCGCTTGGCGAGTCGCTGGTGTCGTAGCTGCGCGATTCCTTCCACCAGCTATCGCGCTCGGCGCTGCGCAGTTCCCGCACCAGTTCGTCCAGCGTCTCGGGCTTCCCACGGGCGTGCTTGCGCTCGAGTCGGCGCTCCATCTCGGCCTCGAGGCTCTCGACGGGATCGAAGCCCGGCGGGTGCCCGCCCTCGCCGTCGCCGCCGTCCATCGGTCCGCCGGCGTCGTCGGCGAAGGGGGCCTCCCACGGCGGGAGTTCCTCCTCCTCGGGTTCGTCCGCGGCGAACAGTTCGTCGCTTTTCATCCGCAACAGGACGCTCGCGTAGAACAGCGCCCGCCCCGACGTCCGCAGGTCCCGGTCGTCCAGCGCCTCGAGGAACCGGTCGGTGACGTGGACGATGTCGATGTCCCAGGGGTCGATCTCGCCCTCCTCGGCCAACTGGACGAGGAGTTCGACGGGTTCGACGTCGTCGTCCTCCTCGTCGGCGGATCCCCCTGCATCGGTCTCCTCGCCGGCGTCGGAGAACTCGAGGACGGTCCCGTCTCCGTCGTCACCCTCGCCGGACTGGTCGGCGCTATCCGACGGAAGGTCCCCGCTCGATCGATCGGAGCCGCCTGACGGCGGCTCCCTGTCTCGCGAGTCAGTACCTTCCCCGCTCGATCGATCGGAGCCGCCTGACGGCGGCTCCCTGTCTCGCGAGTCAGTACCTTCCCCGCTCGATCGATCGGAGCCGCCTGACGGCGGCTCCCTGTCTCGCGAGTCAGTACCTTCCCCGCTCGATCGATCGGAGCCGCCTGACGGCGGCTCCCTGTCTTCGTGACCGGCGATGTTCAACGGGATGTCGTCGCCGCCGTCGGTTCGGACCTCCCGGTAGAACTCGTCACGGCCCGGGCCATCGCAGGCTTCGGGATCGTCGGACTCTCTAGTCACTCACTGGCACCTCCGCTTCGTCGGCACCGTCGTCGCTCAGGTCGATGCCGGTGACGGCGCTGACGTTGTCCTGTTGCATCGTGACGCCGATGGCCCGCTGGGACCGGTCGAGCATCGCCGAGCGGTGGGAGACGACGACGAACTGGGCTTCGTCGGCCAGTTCCTCGACCATCTCGCCGATCCGCTCGGCGTTGACGGCGTCGAGGAAGGCGTCGACCTCGTCCAGCGCGTAAAAGGGCGCGGGGTTGTGCCGCTGGATCGCGAAGATGAACGCCAGCGCCGTCAGCGACTTCTCCCCGCCGGACATCGCGTCCAGCCGCTGGATCGGCTTGTCGCCCGGCTGGGCCTTCATCGTCAGCCCGCCCTCGAAGGGATCGTCCTCGTCCTCGAGGTGGAGGGTGCCGGTCCCCTCGGAGAGCTGTTCGAAGATCTCGGTGAAGTGCGCGGAGATGGCCTCGTAGGCCTCCATGAACGTCTCCTTCTTCTGGGTCTCGTACTGCTCGATCCGGTCGCGGATCCCCTCGGCCTCCTCGACGAGGGTCGCCTTCCCCTCCTCGAGCTCCTCGAGGTCCGCGCGCACCTCGTCGTACTCGTCGATCGCGAGCATGTTGACCGGCTCCATCGCCTCCATATCGCTCTCGAGGAGGTCGATCATCTCGAGGACGGTGTCGTGGTCGGGCACGTCTTCGGGGTCGTAGTCGCCGACCTCCGCCTCCAGCGACTCGATCTCCCACTCGAGGTCGCTCACGCGCTCGCGCCTGTCCTCGAGTTTGCTCTCGACGGCGTTGACCCGATCCTGCTGCCGATCACGTTTCGTTCTCGCCTCCGAGAGTTCCTCCTTGAGGTCGCTGCGTTCTTCCTTGAGTTCCGCCAGCTCTTCTTCGAGTTCCTCGACGGCCTCGCGTTTGTCCTCGAGTTCGGCTTCCTTCCGCTCGATCGTCGCCTCGAACTCCTCGATCCGTTCCTCGTGTTCGGCCTTGCGATTTTGTGCGGCCTCGATGTCGTCGTGGAGGTCGTCGATGGCGTCCTCGGCGTACTCCTTCTGGAGGCCGAGTTCGTTGAGTTTGCCGTCGATCTCGTCGATCCGGTCCTCGCGGTCGTCGATCTCGCGTTCGAGTTCCTCGATCTGCTCGGTCAACTCGGGAATCTTCGAGTCCGCCAGTTCCGTCTCGAGGTCGTCGATGTCGGCCTCGATGGCGTCGATCTCGGCGGTCTTCTCGTCGATCTCGTTCGAGATCTCGTTCATCCGTTCGTCGACCGACTCGCGCTCCTCGCGAAGCTCCTCGAGGTCGTCCTCGAGCTTCTCGATCTCGCTCTCGATCGACTCGCGTTCGTCCTCGAGGCCGTCGATCTCGCTCTCGATCGAACGAACCTCGTCGGCGGCGTCGGTCTTGCGGTCGCGGGCGTCGTCGAGCCGTTGCTCGACGTCCCGCAGATCCTCGCGCAGGGAGTCGCGCTCTTCCTGTAACTCGGTGATCTGTTTGGCGACGCGCTCGAGTTGGCCCTCGCCGCCGCCGGTAAAGGAGTACCGCGAGCCGCTGCCGGAGCCGCCGGTCATCGCGCCGCTTTTCTCGACGAGGTCGCCATCCAGCGTCACCATCCGATAGTCGCCCATATACGAGCGGGCGGTCTCGATGTCCTCGACGACGAGCGTGTCGCCGAGGACGTAGGAGAAGACGCCGGCGTACTCGTCATCGAAGTCGACGAGGTTGTACGCGAAGTCGACGACCCCCGGATCGCTCGGCGCGTTGGGGAGCCGTCGCTGGCTCATGTCCGTCAGCGGCAGGAAGGTCGCCCGGCCCGCGTTGCGCGATTTGAGGTGCTCGATACACTGCTGGCCGACGACGTCGTCGTCGACGACCACGTTCGCGAGGCGGCCACCCGCCGCGGTCTCACAGGCGACGGCGTACTCGCCCGCGACGTTGCCAAGTTGCGCGACCGCGCCGTGGACGCCGTCGATCCCCGCGTTGAGGATCGTCGTCACCGCCCGGCCGAAGGAAGAGTCGCCGCTCTCGCCGGCGTTGGCCTCGAGTTCGGCGTACTCCTGCTGTTTCGCCTGGATGTTATCGTCCAGCTCGTCGATGTCGGACTGGATCCGGCGCTTCTCGCTTTTGAGGTCGTCGACGACGCCCGCGATGTTCTCGCGGTTCTTCTCCGCCTTCTCGAGTTCGCGCTCCAGGTCCGACCGCTGTTGCTCGAGGTCCGGGATCGACTCGCGCTTCTCCTCGATCGCGTTTTCTTTCTCGCTGATCTCGTTCGAGCGCCGGCGGGCCTCGTCGAGCAGGCGGTCCTGCTCGCGCTGGAGGTCGTTCTTCTCGGTCTTGGCTTCCTCGAGGTCGTCCTTGCGCTCGGCGAGTTCGGCCTTCAGCTCGTCGAACTCGGTGTCGACGGCTTCGATCTCGGCTTCCAGCTCGTCGCGCTCCTGCTCGCGTTCCTGGATCTCGGTCTTGATCGAGGCCTTCTCGAGTTTGTGCTCGCGCATCTCGTCCTCGAGCTCCTCGATCTCCTCCTGCTTGCGGTCGATCTGGACGAACGCCTCGCGACGGGTACCCTCGGCGTCCTCGATCTGTTCCTCGCTGGCCTCGATCTTGTCCTCGAGCCGCGAGACGTCGCCTTTCAGCTCCTCGATCTCGCTTTTGATCCGGAGCTGTTCGTCCTCGCCCTTGCGTTCGATCTCGGCGTTCAGATCTTCGAGGTCCTCCTGCAGGCGGACGACTTTCCCCTGCCGTTCGTCGAGTTCGCGCTGGAGGTCCTCGAGTTCGGCGGCGAGTTCGTCGACCGTCTCCTCGGCGGCTGCGAGTTCCTCGCGCTTCTCCTCGAGTTCGCTGGCCTTCTTGTAGCCCTCGTACTCCTCCTTCTCGTCGCGCAGGCGGCGATATCGGAGGGCGGTTCGGCGCTCGTCTTCCAGTTGTTCGAGGCGGTCGCGTTTCTCCTCGATGCGCAGCGTCGCTTCGTCGATCCGTTCCTCGACGGTTTCCAGTTCCTCGAAGGCGTCCTCCTTCTTCGCGTCGAACTCCGCCACGCCGGCGATCTCGTCGATGATCTCCCGCCGGGCGTGGGGCGTCATGTTGATGATCTCGGTGACGTCGCCCTGCATGACGACGTTGTACCCCTCGGGCGTGACCCCGGCCTGGGCGAGCAGGTCCTGGATGTCCGAGAGGTTGACCGAGCGGTCGTTGAGGTAGTAGTAGGAGTAGTAGTTGTCTTCGGTCTCCTTGACGCGGCGGCGGATGCGGATCTCGTCGACGTCGCCGACGTCCTCGCTGCCGGCGGCGTTGACGACCTGCGTCCGATCGAGCGTGTCGTCGCTGTTGTCGAGGACGACCTCGACGGTCGCCTCGCGAGGACCGGCGCTGCTCGAGCCGTCCTCGTGGCCGGGGTTGTAGATGAGGTCGGTCAGTTTCTCGGCGCGGATCCCGCGGGTCCGGGCCAGCCCCAGCGCGAACAGCACGGCGTCGATGATGTTCGACTTGCCCGAGCCGTTGGGGCCGGTGATGACGGTGAAATCCTCGTAGAACGGAATCCTCGTCTTCCGTCCGAAGCTCTTGAAGTTGTCCAGAACGACTGCCTTGATGTACATTCTCGCCTCGAGTCCTCCGTAGTCCGGCGGACGGCAACGGGCTGACGTCGGGCCGGGTCCGGCGACCGGACCCGGTGGGGGGCGTTCCGCCGTCTCCTTACGCGACGATGATGTCGTCGCCTACTGAGTCTTCCGCTTCGTCGCCGGTACTCTCGCCGTCGACGTCGGTCGCGGCCTCGGCGGCCTCGGCGACCTCGTCGGGGTCGGCCTCCGCCCGTTCCTCCTCTTCGCTTTCGTTACGCCGATCGGGAACGCGCGTCGGCGTCTCGGCGTCGAGTTCGGCCTCGAGAACGCGAATCCGCTCTTTGGCTTCGATGAGTTCGTCCGTCAGCCCCTCTACCGTCGACTCGAGTTCCGCAACCGTCGATTCGAGTTGCTCGACGCGGTTGTTCGACATATGCTCTAGGGACAGTCCGTGCCACATAAACGTACGTCAGACACAGCTAGTCGAATTGGTACGTCTGGGCGGCGAGAGTGACGCGATCGCGTGCGGCGACTGCACGGACGCCGCTACCTGTTCTCCGGCCTCGAGTCGAGGTTCGACCTCCTTCTCCAATACACCACCACGGTTCGACTAGTCCTCTCCAATGAACCAACACAACAACAATTACGTCTGTTATTTCTTCCAGAAATTGGTAAAGTTCTGCGAATGGGTTAACATATCTACATCAGTTTACTTGGTGAGTTACGGACCACGTCAATAGGCACCATCCAGCACGGTGAGATACACTATGAGGGCCGTTCCAACCGCAGGGTCGGACGAGGGTATGGACAGACGAACGATGTTGAAGCTAGTCGGCGGCTCGGCCGTCGCGGTCGCGCTGGCCGGCTGTGCGGAACTGCTGGAAGACGAGGAGGACGGGACGACCGAGGGTGACGTCCCGGACGAGCCGATCGAGGCCGGCTTGCAGACGTTCACCGAGGGTGCCGCGTCGGTACTGGGGATTCAGGCCGAGTACGGGGCCGAGACGGCGGTCCGGCGCATCAACGAGAACGGCGGCGTCGCCGGGCGGCAGATCGAACTCGACGTCATCAACGAGGGGGACGAACACCTCGACAACTACCGGCAGTTCGTCGAGCAGGGGAAAGACGTCACGTTCGGGCCGATCTCGAGCGGCGGGCACGAGGAGATGGTTCCCGAGATCGAGGACCAGGGCGTCATCAACGTGGCGACCGACGGGACGGTGACGACGCTGTACGAGGAGGACTTCACGGACGTCACCTACTCGTTCCGGTTCCAGAACCACGACGTGATGGAGGCGCTCGCGGCGGTCAACCAGGCGGTCGAGGTCCTCGGTGCCGACGGGATCGAGACCTACGCCGGGATTAACCCCAACTACGCGTTCGGGCAGGACGAGATGGATCTCTTCTCGCTGGGGATCGAACAGCTCACGGGGGCCGAGGAGTTGTACAGCGGCTTTCCGGATCTGGAAGCCGACGACATGTCCTCGCATATCACCGAGGTCAACAGCGAGGAGCCCGACGTGCTGTTCTCGAGCGCCTGGGGCGGCGACGCGACGCTGTTACTCGAGCAGGGACAGGCCAACGACCTGTTCGACAACGTCGAACTGCTGGTCGGTCCCGTCCTGTACGGGTCGGCCAACGACATGAGCGAGGACCTCGTCGACGGGCCGATCTACTCGGGATCGCGGAACTTCTACTGGGACCAGCCCGACACCGACCAGTGGGCTCCCGCCGCGGACCTGCTCGAGGAGGTCCAGTCGGAGTACGGGGTCGTCCCAACGGCCCACTTCATGAGCGGTTACGGGGCCGTCACGGCGTGGGCGACGGCCGCCGAGACGGCCGTCGACCTGCTGGGCCGGTGGCCCGAACAGGACGAACTCGCGACGGTGCTGGAGAATCACGGGTTCTTCACGCCCGCGGGCTATCACACCATGGCGTCGGACCACCAGTGTTACTCGAACGCCCACTTCGGCGAACTGGCCTGGTCGGACGAGTACGACGCCGCGATCCTCGAGGACGTCGCGGTGTTCCCGCCGGAAGACGTGTCGCCGCCGCCGGGTGAAACCTCGCGGGACTGGATCGGCGGCTGGTGACCGACGCGAGTATCCTGTCACGTATCCATGACACTACGACTTCCACCGGATGACGGACGGATCGACGCGGCCGGCACGCGGAGGCGATAGCCATGTTCGGGTCGCTCGCCGCCGTCACGGCGCTCGACTCGGTAGCGCCCGCCCTCGTCGACGGGGCGCTCGTCCGCCACGCGCTCAACGGCGTCTACTACGGATTCATCCTCTTCATGATCGCCTCCGGGCTGACGATCATCTTCGGCGTCCTGGGCGTGCTCAACCTCGCGCACGGCGAACTGTACGCACTGGGCGCATTTGCCGTGTTCAGCGTCGTCGGCTTCCTGACCGGTCTGATCGCGAGACCGACGGACACGGTGACGACGGTGATCTTCGGGATCGTCGTCCTCGCGGGCGCGCTTGCCGCCGCCGCGGTGTTGCTACCGGTTGGCGGGGCCATCGAGGCGGTGTTCGTCAGGCCGATCTACGACCGCGACGAGGTCTACCAGTTACTGTTGACCTACGGGCTGTTGCTCGTGCTGGTCGACGTGATGAAGTTCGTCTGGGGACCGTCGCCGGTCGATCCGGGTGTCTTCCGGCACCTCAACGCCATTCCGACGACGGAACTCGTCGGCGTCAGCTACCCGTCGTACAACGTCATCGTCATCCTGGTCGGGCTGGCCGTCTTCGCCTGGCTGCTCTGGTTCTTCGACCGGACGAAGACCGGCCGTATCGTCCGCGCGACGGCGATCAACCGGGAGATGTCGACCGCGATCGGCGTCAGCACCGACCGCGTGTTCACGCTCGTGTTCGCGATGGGCGCGTTCTTCGCCGGCTTCGGCGGCGCGATGGCCAACGTCGGGCCGCGCACGGCCTACCTCGAGATGGGCCTGGACCCGCTGGTGCTGTCGTTCGTCGTGATCGTCATCGGCGGCCTCGGCAGCCTGAAGGGTGCGCTCGTCGGCGCGTTGCTGGTCGGCGTCACCAGCCGGGTCGTGACGCCGTACTACCCGCAACTCGAGCTGGCAGCGCCGTTTCTCCTGATGGTGGCCATCCTGCTGGTCAGACCCGAGGGACTGTACGGCACGTGGGGTGAGATCGAATGAGTCGGTTCCTCGTCGACCGCGACGGCGAGACCCACCTGCGGTTGGCTGCCGGCATGGAACTCACCAGGAGTCAGGCGCTCCTGGCGGTGCTGGGAATCGCGTTCCTCCTTGCCGTCCCCGACATCGCTCGTCTCACGCCGTTGTCGTTCGCGGTCTTCCACCAGGGGATCCTGTTCGGCATCGCCGCGCTCGGGCTGAATCTCCTGCTCCGGCACACCGAACTCGTCTCCTTCGGCCACGCCGCGTTCTTCGGTGCCGGGGCCTACACCGCCGCCGTGCTGGCCTCCCACTACGACGTCTCGAGCGGCCTCCTGTTGCTCGCGGCGGCGGTCGCCGTCGGGGCGCTGCTGGCGCTGCTGGTCGGCTACCTGGTGGCGGGCTATCTCGACATCTACTTCGCGTTGCTGACGCTGGCGTTCAACCAGGTCCTGTTCGCGTTCGTCATCCAGAGCGAGTTCTTCAACTACAGCGACGGGCTTCGCGTCCGCCCGGACGGGCTGAACCCGCCGGACCTGTTCGGCCTCACGCTGGGGACGACCGCGTACGACCTCCTGCTGTACTACCTCACCATCGTCCTTCTGGTGATCGCCCTGCTCGCCACCTGGAATCTGATCAACTCGCCGTTCGGCCGGGCGCTCGACGCCATCGGGCAGAACCGCACGCGGGCGCGGTTCGTCGGCATCCCCGTCGAGAAGTACGTCTGGATCGCGTTCACGCTCTCGGGGCTCTACGGCGGCCTGGCCGGCGGCCTGTTCGGGATGGTCCAACTGCACGTCCGGCCGGAGCCGGTGTTGTACGTCTTCGTCTCCGGCGAGATCCTGTTCATGGCGATCCTCGGCGGTCTCAACACGCTCGCCGGGCCGATCGTCGGCGGAATAGTCCTCGTCTACCTGCTGCGACTGGCCCGGTTCTCCGTGGAGTACTACCACGCGCTGACCGGGCTCGTTCTGCTGGTCGTCGTCTTCTTCCTCCCACAGGGGATCCTCGGCTCGCTGCCGATGCTCGGCAGCGGCCTCGAGCGCCGAACGCGCGATCCCGGTCTCGTCCGGGAGGACCTCGCACGGGTCGTCCGGTCGATCAGGAACGGTCTCACCCGCGCGATCACGACGGTTCGAATCATCATCTTCGGGGTGAACTGAGATGCTCGAAGCACGCGAGTTACGCAAGGAGTTCGGCGAACTGCGCGCGACCGACGACGTCTCCGTCCGGTTCGGGGAGACCGAAGGCGAGATGGTCTTCATCGTCGGCCCCAACGGGGCCGGCAAGACCACGCTGGTCAACCTGCTGACCGGCCTGCTGGAACCCGACCGGGGCGAGGTCGTCGTCCACGAGAAAGTGGCGGGCGGGAACGGCGAGCGCGTCGAGCGCGAGATCACGAACGTCCCGCCCGCGGAACGGGTCCGCTCCGGCCTGGTCCGGAGCTTCCAGATCGTCCACGTCTTCGAGGAGATGACCGTCCGGGAGAACGTCCGGGTCGCGGTCCTCTCGCGGTACGGGAAGACCCTGAGCATGCGGACGGTCGACGACGGCCACGAGGCGGTCGAGGAGACGGTCGACGACCTCCTCGAGCGGTTCCGGCTCGCCGATATCCAGCACGAGGTCGCCGAGACGCTGCCCCACGGCGACCGAAAGCTGCTCGACGTGGCGATGTCGTTCGGGCTGGATCCGAACTACCTGCTGTTAGACGAACCCACCTCGGGCGTCGCCACCCGGGAGAAGGAGTACGTCATCGAGACCATCGTCGAGGCCAGCGAGGCCGACGACGTGACCACGGTGACGATCGAACACGACATGGACCTCGTCAAGGAGTACGCGGATCGGCTCGTCGTCCTCCACGAGGGTCGGGTCTTCCGCGAGGGCGATCCCTCGCTGCTCGAGACCGATTCGGAACTCCGGCGGGTCCTGCTGGGGGTGGACGAATGAGCGCCGACGAGCGCGGCCCCCACAGCGGGGACGACGGAGAGGCTACCGCCAACGCAGGTGCCGGTGCCGACGCGGCGACCCCCGCCGGGTCGGACGCCGAACCGCTGCTCGAGGTCGGGAACCTCTCGGCGCTGGTCGAGGGGTTCGAGGTCACCCACGGCCTCGACCTCGAGGTCGGTCACGGCGAGGCCGTCGCCCTGGTCGGTCGCAACGGGGCCGGCAAGACCTCGACGTTCCGCTCGATCATGGGGTTGACGCCCGTCGCGAGCGGCTCGATCCGGTTCAAGGGCGAGGAACTGCTCGACCTGCGGCCGGAACTGATCCCCAAACGCGGCATCGGCTACCAGCCCGAGAACCGCGACCTGTTCACGGGGATGACCGTCGAGGAGAACGTCCGCCTCCCCATCTGGACCGCCGGCGACGCCCGCGGGATCAGAAACGAGGACGCCGTCGTCGAGGACGTCTTCGACCTGTTCACGGAACTCGAGGACCGCCGCGACGCCGAGGTCCAGAACCTGAGCGGCGGCCAGGGCAAGATGACCGCCATCGGCCGCGCGCTGGCGCTCAAGCCGGACCTGCTCATCCTCGACGAACCGCTCGAGGGGCTGGCCCCGGTCGTCGTCGAGAACCTCAAGACGTACCTCCGGGAGATCATCGACCGGGACATCTCGGTGCTGGTCGCGGAGTCGAACGCGAGCCACGTGCCCGAGATCGTCGACCGGATGTACGTGATCGAGCGCGGCGAGATCGTCGACAGCGGCGACCCCGAGGTGCTCGCCGAGGACGAGGAGATCCAGCTGCTCATGCAGGGCGGCGGGGAGTAGCGTTTCGACGCGGTCGGGGTACGGCTCGTCGCCTCCTCGGTACGCCGTCGTTATCGTGCACGATTTCGGGTGGGGATTGATCACCTCTCGATCGAGACGGTGATGCGATTTTCGTGAGCAGCGGGAACTCGAACGTCGAACACCTCGAAAGCCCTCGCCGCTGTGGCGGTCGCTCAGCGACATATCCGCGCTTGCGCGGATAGGGGTCGCTGAGGCGACTATATGAAACGCCACAGCGGCTCGCCCTTTCAGTCCACCAGGGACCGCACCCTGCCCTTCCCCGGGTCGCACGCCTCCATGCAGTAGGCGCGGAGGCGTGCTCCCGGCCATCTGGCGCGCTGGCGAGATGTTCGAGCAGATGCGAGAACGTCTCGCTTACTCGCGAGGGGCGAGCGAACGAAGTGAGCGAGCCGGTTGGGGAGGAAGAGGGCTCGGGTGGGACTGAAAGGGGCCGGCCGTCTCGAGGAAGGCGGGCGACGCAAGCACCGCAGGTCGGAGACCGAGGCGCGCAGCGAGTCCCCCGACTCGAGACGGCCGGGGGCTTTCAATGTATTCTCGATCCAGTTGCCAACGGTCGCTCCTCGATCGTTCCGTTTCCATCCGCGATACATCCTCACCCGAAATCGTGCGATGAACGGAGCGGAACCGACGACTGGCGGTTTCGATCGACGAACTCAGTTCTCGAGCGGTTCCCGGTTGTCCAGCTCCTCGAGCGCGGTGAGCGCGCCCTGGAGGAGCTTGCGCTCGCTGCGCCGGAGGTTCATGGAGACGGCGGTCTTCGAGACGTCGAAGTGGGCGGCGAGGTCCTCGAGCGTCGTGTCGCGGGGCGTCTCGTAGTAGCCCCGCTGGGCGGCGACCTCGAACGTCTCGCGCTCGGTCTCGGTCAGGGAGCGACAGCCCTCGAGCAGGGTCATCGCGCTGTCGGAGTTCTCGAGCAGGTCGAACAGCGTCGTCGCGCCGAACTGGTCGCGGTCCTCGACGTGGTAGTCGTTGTGGCGCTCGAGGTCGGCCAGCGCGTGGTCCTCGTCCTCGTCGTCGTCGAAGCCGACGTGCCAGCGCTCGCGCCCCTTCTCGATGCGGAAGGGGCCGGTGATGTAGCCGCCGTTGCGCTGGATCGTCTCCATCGCGTTCGTCTGCTCGATCGTCGTCCCGATCTCGGCGACGTTCTCCCGTTTCGTGAGGATGTAACACTCGTTCATGTTCGGGTGGTCCCGGAGCGTCCGGAGGCCGTCCTCGAGCGCCCCCGTCGACTCCCCCCTGGCGATCAGGCGCGTCTCGAGTTGTTCGTCGCCCGTGTCGAGTTGCCATTGCACCGCCGAGAAGACGATATCGACGTCGTCCGTCGTGTCGATGAACGGGCAGTCGTACTGCCGCATGTCGATATCGAGATCGATCATGGTTGTGGGAGATTACCATACAAGGGCTTAATACTTGTCCAATTAATTTGTGGGAAACGGGTCGGAGCGAAGGACGGTGTCGCGGACTGACGGATGCCGACGGTGTTGGTCGGGGGAGGCCGTCAGGAGGGAACGGCGGTGGTTCGGGGCCGCGTCGCCTCGCGGGGGACGGCGTTGATATGTTAACGGCCGCGTTTAGCGTGATACGAGTTCACGTTCCACTACATATGGCGCAGGATCAGGTCACGCCGCCGTCCGTATCGCAGGACGACATCCACCGCATCGACGACGACTCGTTCACCGATCGAAACGTCTGTCTCGTGACCGGCGCGGGCTCCGGCATCGGGCGTGCGACCGCCCTCGTCGCCGCCGGAAACGGGCTCACGGTCGCCGCCACGGATGTCGACGAGGAGGGCCTCGAGGAGACCAGCGCGCGCGGTACGGAACTGGACCTCGAGGGGACGATCGAACCGATCGGCGGCGATCTGACGGTCGACGACGACATCGAGCGGATCGTCGACCGCGCCGCCGATCTGGGGGACGTCAAGTATCTCGCGAACGTCGCCGGCATCCAGCACATCGACTCGATCGAGGAGTTCCCGATGGCGGCCTACGACCGGATGCACCGGATCATGCTCCGCGCGCCGCTGTACCTCTCGAAGCGCTGTATCCCCCACTTCCGGGAGACCGAGGACGGTCGCGGCTGTGTCGGCAACATGGCGTCGGTCCACGGCCACTACGTCACCAGCGACAAGGTCGCCTACAACGTCTCGAAGTTCGGCCTGCGCGGGCTCACCCAGTCTATCGCCGCCGAGGGTGACGGCGAGATTCGCTCGTTCTCGATCAGCACCGGCTACGTGAAGACGCCGCTGGTGACGAACCAGCTCGAGGACACCGCCGAACAGCGCGGCATCTCGGTCGAGGAGGTGATTCAGGACGTGATGCTCGGCCAGTCCCGCGTCAAGGAGATGATGGAACCGGTCGACGTCGCCAACCTGTTCCTGCTCGGCTTCTCGGACCTGGGTCGCCACCTCGACGGCGGCGACCTGTTGTTTGATGGGGGTATGACCCTTACGTACGAATAGGTGTATCGATATGTCAGGATCCACCGCGCTCGAGGACGTCGACGAGATCGTCCACGAACCGGACCCGGAGTTCGCCGAGTCGACGAATATCGCGGCGTTCATGCGGGAGTACGGGATCGACGACTACGAGGAGCTGATCGAGCGGACGACCACCGACCTCGAGGGGGTCGAGGCGTCGGGGATCGAGTGGTTCTGGGACGAGGTGGTCGACTACCTCGACATCGAGTTCTACGAGGCGTACGACGAGGTCCGCGACGACAGCGGGGCGCGACGCGCCCCGGACGATGCGAGCGGTGAAACCGCGAGCCGAGGCGGTCCGCAGTTCACCGACTGGTACGTCGGCGGTAAACTCAACGTCGCCCACAACGTCGTCGACCGCCACGCCGAAGTCGACGACGAGCGGCGCAACACGGTCGCCACGATCTGGGAGGGCGAAGACGGCGAAGTCCGGGAGGTCACCTACCACGAACTCCACCGGCAGGCGAATCAGGTGGCGAACGCGCTCGAGGCCCGCGGGATCGAGACGGGCGACACCGTGGGGCTGTACATGCCGATGGTGCCGGAGGTCGTCTCGATCCTCTACGGCTGTCTCAAGGTCGGGGCGATCGCGGTCCCCATCTTCTCGGGCTTCGGCGTCGACGCCGCCGCCACCCGGATCGAGGATTCCGAGTGTTCGGTCCTGTTCACCGGCGACGGCTTCTACCGTCGGGGCGACCCCGTCTTCCTCAAGTCCGCGGCCGACGAGGCCGTCGAACAGGCCGGCCACGTCGAGCACACGATCGTTTACGACCGACTTGGCTCGAGTACTCCCCGGAGCGAACACGAGATTCCGTGGGACGACGGGCGCGACGAGTGGTGGGCCGAGGCCGTCGAGACGGCGGACGACGAGTACGAGACGAAGTCGCTCGACTCGAGCCAGGAGTCGCTGTTGCTGTACTCGTCGGGGACGACGGGCAAGCCGAAGGGGATCGTCCACACGCACGCCGGCGTGCAGGTCCAGTGTGCGAAGGAGGTCTACTTCGGGATGGATCTCAAGCCCGCGGATCGGTTCTTCTGGGTGTCGGACATCGGCTGGATGATGGGGCCGTGGACGCTGATCGGTACCCACACCTTCGGCGGGACGGTATTCATGTACGAGGGCGCACCCGACCACCCCCAGCCGGATCGGTTCTGGGAGATGATCGACCGGCACGAACTGACGCAGTTCGGCATCTCCCCGACGGCGATCCGCGCGCTCCGAAAGCACGGCGAGCGTCAGACTACGTCTGACGAGCCATCCGGCTCCGGCGGAGCCGGAGACGACGAGTGGCTCGAGGGCCACGACCTCTCCTCGCTCCGCATCCTGGGTTCGACCGGCGAGCCGTGGGACCCCGAGTCCTGGCGGTGGTTCTACGAGCGCGTCGGGAACGGCGAGTGCCCGATCGTCAACATCTCCGGCGGCACCGAGATCTGCGGCTGCTTCCTGATGCCGATGCCGAACCAGCCGCTGAAACCTTGCACGCTCGGCGGCCCCGGCCTCGGAATGGACATCGACATCGTCGACCAGAACGGGAACTCGGTCAAAGAGGACCACGAGCGCGGTTATCTCGTCGCCCGCGACTCCTGTCCCTCGATGACCAAGTCCCTGTGGAGCGGCGACGAGCGCTACCTGAACGAGTACTGGTCGACGTTCGAGGACCCGCCGCTGTGGGACCACGGCGACTGGGCCCAGAAGGACGAGGACGGCTTCTGGTTCCTCCACGGTCGCGCCGACGACGTGCTCAACGTCGCCGGCCGCAAGGTCGGTCCCGCCGAGGTCGAGGGCGCGCTGATCGACCACGAGGCGGTCAACCAGGCCGCCGCGATCGGCGCGCCGGACGACACCACCGGCACGGCGGTCGTCACCTACGTCGTCCTCGAGGACGGCTACGAGGAATCCGAGGACCTCCGGGAGGAACTGCGCGCCCAGGTCGGCGAGGAACTGGGCAAGCCGTTCCGCCCGCGCGAGGTACTGTTCGTCGACGAGTTCCCGAAAACCCAGTCGGGCAAGATCATCCGCCGCGCCATCGAGGCGACCTACACCGGCGAGGATCTCGGTGACATGAGCAGCATCGAGAACCCCGAGGCGCTCGAGGAACTCGCGGAGGCCCGGTAGTCTCCCGACCGGTTTCCGACGGTCGACCCCCTCACACGGGGATACACGGTCGGCCTGAACCCGTTCCGGGCCGAACTGGAACGGCTGACCCCTCCGCTTTCCCGCGACCGGCAAGTTTCTCCCCTGCTCGAGACGGGACGGCTCCCGGGGAACCCTCGCTGGCGTCGGTCTGGTCGGGTGTGCCGACGGAGGGCGCTCGAGGCGACCGTCATCGATGACGGTGAGATGTTCCAGTTATGACACTCTTATGGGGGAGGCGTTCGTAGAAGTGAGCGTATGACAGCACACGATACCGACGCGCTCGTCACGGCGGAGTGGGTAGAGGAGCGCCTCGACGAGTTCCAGTCCGACGATCCGGAGTACCGACTGCTCGAGGTGAACAACCCGACGGTCACGGCCGACTCGGAGTATACGCCCTACGAGGAGGGCCACATTCCGGGAGCGATCTTCTTCGACTGGGAGGAAGACCTGAGCGACCCGGTGACCCGCGACATTCTCGACAAGGAGGCGTTCGAGCAACTGAACGCCGAGGCGGGGATCACCGAGGACTCGACGGTCGTCCTCTACGGCGGCGGCCGCGTCCCCAACTGGTTCGCGCTGTTTGCCTACTGGGAGTACAAGTACTTCGGCCACGAGGATGTCCGCGTCATCGACGGCGGGAAGCCCTACTGGGTCGAGAACGACTATCCGCTGACGACCGACGAACCCGACTTCTCCGCCCAGGAGTACACCGCTCGCGGCCCCTTCGAGAACATCCGCGCGTACAAGAGCGACGTCGATCAGGCCATCGAGTCGGGCGTCCCGCTGGTCGACGTCCGCTCGCCAGAGGAGTTCACCGGCGAGGTCATCGCCCCCGAGGGCCTCCAGGAGACCGCCCAGCGTGGCGGCCACATCCCCGGTGCGAAGAACGTGCCGACGACGACGGTGTTGAACGACGACGGCACGTTCAAAGACCCCGACGAACTCCGCCAGCTCTACGAGGACGTCGGTATCGACGAGAACCAGTCCGTCGTCACCTACTGCCGCGTCGGCGAACGTTCCTCGATCGAGTGGTACGTGCTCCACGAACTGCTCGGCTTCGACGACGTCGAGAACTACGACGGCTCCTGGACCGAGTGGGGCAACCTCGTCCGCGCGCCGATCGAAACCGGCGAGGCCGAGTAACTCGTCCCGTCGCGATCGACGTCAATCGCCACTCGTCGCCCTTGGTGAGTCTCGAGGCGCGGACGCGGCGTCTGCGTCTCCGTCCACGCGCTCCAGCACGGCGAGCGTGCCCGCCGCGTACGCGACCAGCCCGGCACCGACGACGAGGAAGCCGAGTCCGAGGCGTAGTTCGCTCGAGATCGGCAGGTACGGACTCACCCCGACGAACGCAGCGAGCGTGACGAGGCCGACACTCAGTCCCGTCCACCGTTTGTCGGCCCAGGACTCGCCCGTGGCGTAGGCCGGAAACCGGTCGCCGATCAGGAGCGTGAGTTTGCCCCCGACGGCCCAGCACAGCCCGGCAACGAGCGCGAGACTGACGGCGTCTCCGACCCAGTACAGTCCGCCGGCGATTGCGGCACCGACGAGGACTCCGAGGGCGGTATCGCGGATCGATCGTTCCATGCGTCGTTCTCCCCCGCGCATCCTGTTAAACGTTTTTCAGAACGTGGCTGATGTACCGCTGGTGTCGACTCGAGTAGGTGCTGTGCGTCCACTGGGGAGCCGCTCTTCTGTCGTCGAGGGACCGTCGTAATCGGACGACCGGCGAAGGCTACTTATCGGTTCCTTCCCTCTACGTGATAATGAATCCCGAGTCGGATCACGGTGTCAGGCGAGAGTCGGGACGGCCGACCCTCGCGTCCGCCGAGTCGCTGACGGTCGAGAGCGGACTGGAAGCGCTCCAGTCGAGTCCGGAGTTCGACGGGACGGTCGAACCGCTCGAGGGGCTCGACGAACTCGAGACTTGCGAGCACATCGCCCTCTTCTACAGGAGCCGCGAGGAGCGGTTCGCGACGGTCGCCCCGTTCGTTCGACAGGGTATCGAACAGGGCGAGCGAGTGATGTACGTCATCGACGACCTCTCGACGGATGCGGTTCTCGAGCAACTCCGCGGCGATGCCGTCGACGTCGACGCGGCGCTGGAATCGGGACAGTTGACGTTCCACACGTTGGACGAGACCTACCTGCGATCGGGGCGGTTCGACGCCGACGACATGCTCGGGGTGTACGCCGACGCCATCGAGGAGGCGAAAGCCGAGTATCCTGGACTCCGGGTCACCGCCAACACGAACTTCGTCCTCGACGACCACGCGACGATCGAGGAGTTCATGGCCTACGAGAGCCGGGTGAACGACCTCTTCGAGGGCGAAGACTGCATCGCGCTCTGTCACTACGACTGCAACCGGATCCCGGCGGAGATGCTCGTCGACGTCATTCGAACGCATCCGCACCTGGTCTACGACGATACGGTCTGTCACAACTTCTACTACACGCCGCCCGAGGAGTTCTTCGAACCGGAGGAGACCGCTCGAGACGTCGAGCGAATGCTGAACACGCTGGTCGATCGTTCCCGAGCGCGATCGGAACTCAACGATACCATCGAGGAACTGGAGGAATCGAACGAGCGGCTCAAACGGTTCGCGTACGTCGCGTCCCACGACCTGCAGGAGCCGCTGCGGATGATCTCGAGCTACCTCCAGCTGCTCGAGTCGCGCTACGCCGACGATCTGGACGAGGAGGCTCGAGAGTTCATCGACTTCGCCGTAGACGGCTCCGATCGCATGCGGGAGATGGTGGACGGATTGCTCACGTACTCCCGGATCGACATGGACGACTCCTCGTTCGAACCCGTCGACTGCGACGCCGTCGTCGACGACGCACTGACCGATCTCGGCGTACGGATCGCCGAGACCGACGCCGCGATCGAAGCGAAGTCGCTACCGTCGGTCGAGGGCAACGCCCGCCAGCTCGAGCAACTGTTCTCGAACCTGCTCTCGAACGCGATCACCTACAGCGGCGACGAACCGCCGCGCGTCGAGGTGTCGGCCGAGCGACGGGGCGATCGGTGCGTGTTCGCCGTCGCGGACGAGGGGATCGGTATCGAACCGGCGTACCGCGATCAGATCTTCGAGATCTTCAACCGGCTCCACGCGCACGACGAGTTCGACGGGACCGGCATCGGCCTCTCGCTGTGTCGCAAGATCGTCGACCACCACGGCGGCGACATCTGGGTCGACTCCGAACCCGGCGAGGGGACGACGTTTTACTTCACGCTCCCGACGGCCGCGTCGGGGTAATCAGCGCGGGTCGTACGGGTTCGTCGGGGTCTCGAGACGAGAAACCTCGTCGACCCGATCGAAGTCGTCGTCGAACGCGTACAGATATTCGACCCCGTTAGAGTGCATATACGCGACGATACAGGCGTCGACGAACGAAAGGGCCTCGTATCGGCGAAACTCCGATTTCGCCGTCGCCAACGTATCCGTCGACAACGAAACGACGTGGAAGCGAGCGTTTTCTTCCACGCGATCGAGGAAGTCGACCGCGGGATCGTGGCCCGCGTGCGTCGTGAGTCCGTTGAGCGTCTCCGCGAGAACGTACTCGAGTACGATCGCTTCGGGGAGGGATTGGTCGTCGATGCCGTGAAGAATCGGAAGCGCGTCCTCGTGTGCTCCGTCCCGACGGTAACTCGCGGCGAACAGTACCGACGTATCGACGACCGCACGGGGCATTTACTCTACTCCCCAGCCGTCGTGATCGGCCGTGGCGTCGGTGTCTTTCTCGCCGTCGTACCCCGTGAAATCCTCGAACGTGCCGCCGCGGCGGTGAACGACTTCCACTTGAACCGTTCCATCCTCTTCGACGGTCCATCGAAGCCGGTCGCCGTCGTCGATATCGAGCTGTCGCCGGATTCGAGCGGGAATATTGGCCTGATTGCCGGAGACCTTGCTCTCGGCGTCGACCCGATCGGTACTCATACTCGCAGGTAGTCACCGGAAACACAAGTATAGTGTGGTACCACACTACCGGCTCGGAGACCGAGCGAGCGCGTCCCGTTACGTTTTACCGCGCCCGGCCCGAATCGGGGCGCAATGACTGCCCAGACCGTCCAGCAGGGCGACCTCGTGACCGTCATCGGCCTCGAGGTCCACGTCCAGCTGGAGACCGACACGAAGATCTTCTGTGGCTGTTCGACCGAGCCGACCGACGAGCCCAACGAGCACGTCTGCCCGGTCTGTCTCGGCCTGCCGGGCGCGCTCCCGGTGCTGAACGAGGCCGCCGTCGAGGCCGCCGTCAAGATCGGCAAGGCCATCGACGCGGACATCCCCGAGGAGACGCGGTTCCACCGCAAGAACTACTACTACCCCGACCTGCCCAAGAACTTCCAGATCACCCAGTACGACGAGCCGATCTGCGCCGACGGCGAACTCGAGGTCAGCGTCGAAGGGACCCGCCGCTCGGTGACGATCCAGCGCGCGCACTTAGAGGAGGACCCGGGCAGCCTCCAGCACGTCGGCGGCGGCATCGACACCGCCGACTACACGCTGGTCGACTACAACCGCGCGGGCACGCCGCTGATGGAGATCGTCACGGCTCCTGACTTCCGCAGCCCCAGCGAGGTGCGCGCGTTCCTCGCCGAACTCGAGGAAGTGCTCGAGTACCTGGGCGTCTTCGACGCCGAGCGCGACGGCAGCCTCCGCATCGACGCGAACCTCTCGATCATCCCCGAGGCGGAGATCGACGGCGACGGCGTCGACGAAATCGGCGAAGACGCGCTCGAGGCCGCCAACCGCACGGAGGTCAAGAACATCTCGAGCCACAAGGGCGCGGAGAAGGCCCTCGCGTACGAAGAAACGCGCCAGAAGAACGCCATCCAGCGCGGCCGCGCGGTCGAGCAGGAGACCCGCCACTGGGACGAGTCCCGGGGGATCACGGTCTCGATGCGTTCGAAGGAAGAGGAGAAAGATTACCGCTACTTCGAGGAGGCCGACCTGCCGCCGCTGCGCGTCTCGGGCTGGAAGGAGGAGATCGCGATTCCGGAACTGCCCTCGGCCCGCCGCGAGCGGTTTCAGGAGGAGTACGGCCTGAGCGAGGAGGCCGCCTCGAAACTCACCTCGACCAAGCAGGTCGCGGACTTCTACGAGAACGTCGCCCGGGAGTTCGACCCCGACCTCGCGGCCACCTGGGTCGCGGACAACCTGCTCGGCGAACTCAACTATCGCGACATGGAGATTACGGAGATCGCGGACCGCCTCGAGGAGGTCACCCGCCTCGTGGAACTCGTCGCCGAGGACGAGATCACGGCGAAGAACGCCCGCGAGACCGTCCTGCGATCGATGCTCGACGACGGCAAGACGCCCGACGAGGTCGTCGACGACGAGGGCCTGGGCAAGACCGACGAGGACGAAGTCCAGCAGGCCGTCGTCGAAGCGATCGACGAGAACCCCGACGCGGTCGAGGACTACCACAGCGGCGAGGACGGCGCGATCAACTTCCTCGTCGGCCAGGTGATGCAAAAGACCGGCGGCAGCGCCGATCCCGGCGACGTGAACCAGTTGCTGCGGGCCGAACTCGAGTAGTCTCGCCGCCTACGTGTCCGTTTCTGCCGACGTTTTGACGGCGATTCCGGTTCCGTCACCCTGCGGCGAGACGATCGCCTCGAGGGCGTCGTGGTCGACGAACGTCTCGTTGAACTCGCGGAGTGCGGCCGCCGACGAGCCGTATGCAGCTTCGATATCGTCGGTCTCGTCGTCCGTCGCCGCGGCCGCGACTCGACCGCCACGAAGGAGGTTGTCCGCGACGACCATGCCGCCCTCCCGCAGCATCGGCAGCGATTCGTTCAGGTAGCCCTCGTACTCCGATTTGATGGCGTCGAGGAAGACGAGGTCGTACGGGCCGTCGAGTTCGGGGACCGTCTCGAGGGCGGGCCCCTCGACGATGGTGACGGCTCCGTCGCCGGTGGGTTCGGCGTCGACGGTCGCGGGGTCGTCGGTCACCTGGACGTCGATGCCGTCGCGCTCGAGGTAGTCGACGGCGGCGTCGATCCGGTCGGCGTCGACCTCGGTGGTGACGACGTCGGTGCCGGTTCGAGCCACGTGCAGCGTCGAGTAGCCGATCGCAGTGCCGAACTCGAGTGCGCGGTCGGCGTCGGTCCCGCGGGCGAGGATCGCCTGCAGGGTCGCGACCGAGCGGCGAGCGATCGGGATTCCGTCGTCGTCGGCGTGGGCTTCCATCTCCGCGACGAGGTCGTCGGCTGGTGGCTCCATCGAGGTGAGGTAGTCGGCCGTCACGTCGGTCAGAATGTTCGACATGTTTTCTCGTTTGCCGACGGCGTCGTATACGTTCGGATGCCGGAAAACCGATCGGCCCATCTCGGTCGCGGCCCGGCGTACCGTGATCGATCGACTCGTGGTGTCCCGACGTGGATCGAATCACGCTGGGCCACGCGCTGGAGAGGCGAAAGAACCTGCGTGCTGGACGGTGCGGACGAGCGCGAGGCCGTCGTCGATCGATCGTTCGGCACTGGGCTTTTCGTCACAGGAATAGGACGATCGGGTACCGTGCCCGGTCCCCGACTCCCGAACAGGCGAACGGTACTGTCCACGGTCACCGGCGTCGCGTTCGCACACGCGCTCGCCGGCTGTCTCGAGTCGACTGACCCAATGTCCACCGACGATCCCCTGGGCGAACGACCGTTACCACGCACGCTGGTCGGCGACGACGCGTACGTCGCCGCGCTGGAGGACGACGTCGAACGACGCGACTTTCCGGACCCCGACGCCGAACTGGTCCCCGAACTCACGAAGGCGCGCTTCGTCGCCGACGTCGCACGCGAGGAGGACGAAGTGGCGTTCGCCGACCGGATCGACGACCTTCGGGACCCCCTGTTCGAACCGCTGTTGCGGTTCGAGGCGGTGACGACCCTCGCCGAGGCGGACCGCCGCGAGCGACTCTCGGACGAGGAACGCGAGGCACTCCTCGAGACCGCCGGCCTCGACGAGGCGACAGTCACGAACGCCGAGGATCCGACGGCGATCGTCGACGCCGCGCTCGACGACCGTGCGCTGACGTTCTTCGACTATCCGGGGCCGCCGCTACACGTCATCGAGGGCGCGGTCTCTCGCGGTCGCGACCGCCTCGAGGAGGGACCCGACGAACGGGCGGCGTCAGTCGATGACGCGGTTCACCCCGTTACGTCTGCCAGCGGGCGACGGTCGAAGCGATCGTTCTCGGCGCACGCGACCTGGCGCGTGCGACCTACGACGACGTGATCGAGGACCTCCGCGCGGAGTCGCCCTCCGACCACGCGTACGAGTCCGAGGAAGCGTACGCCGAGGTCGTGGCGTTCAACGCGGCGCTCGCGGGCGAATCGATGCTCGAGGAGGACGGCGAACTGACGATCCCGCCGTAACTTTCCAACTGGCCTCGAGACGGCTCGGTTCCGATACCCGGGACGTTATTGTCGATCAACTCGTGGACAGTTCACATGGATCGAATCACGCTGGGCAACGACGAGTTCGAGGGGCGAAACAACGCCTACGTGCTGGACGGCGGTGACGACCTCGCGCTCGTCGACACCGGTCTCGCGACGGCCGGGATCCGGTCCGAACTGCGCGAGGGCCTCGCGGATCGGGGCTACGCGTTCGCCGACGTCGACGCGATCGTCCTGACGCACCACCACGTCGACCACGCGGCGCTGGCCGGCGAGATCCAGGCCGAGAGCGACGCGACCGTCTACGTCCACGAGGCCGACGCGCCCATCGTCGCCGGCGACGAGGACGCCGTCGCCGCCCTCGAGGAGCGCCGTCGCGAGTTGCTCGTCGAGTGGGGCGTCCCCGAGGAGGCCCGCGAGCGCCTGCTCGAGTTCATCGAGGCGGCCCGCCACCTGGAGGGCGAACCGGCGGACGTGACGCCCATCGAGGACGGGACGGAACTCGAGGTCGCCGGCTACCGCCTCGAGACGGTCCACGCGCCGGGTCACACCGCTGGCCTCTGTAGTTTCGAGCTGCTCGAGACGCCGGCGGCCGCGGACTGCGACGGACGGCAGGCGTTCACCGGCGACGCTCTGCTGCCGGTCTACACGCCCAACGTCGGCGGGGCGGACGTACGAGTCGACCGACCGCTCGCGACCTACCTCGAGACGCTCGAACGGTTGGCCGACAGGGGCTACGACCGCGTCTGGCCCGGCCATCGCGATCCGATCGAGGAGCCGACCGACCGGGCGCGCGAAATCGTCGACCACCACCACGAACGCACCGCGCGGATCCTCGACGTTCTCGAGGAGCACGGCCCCTGCGACGCCTGGACGGTCAGCGACCACCTCTTCGGCGACCTCTCCGGGATCCACGTCATCCACGGCCCCGGCGAGGCCTACGCCCATCTGGATCACCTGCACCACGAGGGCGCGCTCGCGTACGAAGACGGTGCCTACCGACTGGTCGATCGGTCCGCCGTTTCCTACCAGTAGCGGATCGACGCCCGCCCGAGGCGCTCGAGCGGCGTCTGGCTCGCGAGAGGGTTCGAGCGGCGTCTCGCTCTGGAGAGACCCCGAGCGATTACAGCGCCTCGAGTCGCTCGAAGTCCCCGGCGTCGTGGCCACAGGTCACGAGCGCGTCGGTCCGTCGCTCGAGGTCTTTCACCTGCCGCAGGCTCTCGTACCAGTGGCGCTTGCTCCAGAGGAGACCGCCGCCCATCGGATGTTCCTCGTCGTAGTTTGCCCGCGAGTAGGCCAGATCGCCCGCGAGAACGACGGTGCCGGCGTCCTCGAGGTCGAGGCGGACGCCCAGCAGGCCGGGCGTGTGGCCGGGGAGGTGGAGCAGTTCGAGGTCCTCGTAGAGGTACTCACGGTCGCCGTGGACGATCCGCCACTCGAGGTCCAGGTCGAAGTCGGCGGCGACGTAGGCGGTCGATCCGGCGTCGGTCTTCGCGCTGTAGTAGGCGTACTTGAGTTCGCGCTCGTGGACGTAGATCGGGGTGTCGGTCCCCGCGAAGGCGTAGAGGCCGCCGGCGTGATCGAGGTGCAGGTGTGTCTGGAGCACCGCGTCGACGTCGTCGACCGCGTAGCCGGCGTCCGCGAGGTCGTCCTCGAGCGGCCGGAGGTCGGTGTGTTCGAACGCGCTGTAGAGGTCGGCGGGCCAGTGGCCCGCGTCGGCCTCCGGATGGGAGCCGGTGTCCCAGAGGATCGTCGCCTCGGGGTGGTCGATCACCAGGTTGTAGACCGGCCCGTCGCCCATCACGAGGTCGGGGTTGGGATCGTCGGCCGTCCCCTGGACGAACCCCTCGAGGATGTTGTTCACGTCGGTCGTGATCGTGCCGCGATCGATCGGCGTGACGGTCGCGTCGACCATATCTCGAGAAGGACCGACGGTCGGATATAGCTACAGGTCGGTCGTTGCGTCGACCTCACTCCGCGAGGTGCTCGAGCAGCAACTCGCCGACGCGGTCGGGGTACTCGTGGACGACCCAGTGGCTCGCCTCGGGGAACCGCGCGAGCGTCCCGTCCTCGCAGTAGGCGACGCTGCGAGGGGCCATCTCGGGTACTAGCGCCTGATCGTTCTCTCCCCAGACGACGAGCGTCGGTGCCTGGACCCGTTCGCGAGGGAGGCCGTCGCGGTACCGAACCTGTGCCCGGTACCAGTTTATCATCGCCCGCGGTGCGCCCGGCTCCGACCAGGCGCGCCGGTAGCGGGCGAAATCGGTCTCTGTAAAAGCGCCAGGGTTGGCCGGCTCCCGCATCGCCAGCACCCAGGGGGCGAAGTCGAACCGGCTCGAGGCCCACTCCGGGAGCCGCGGTATCTGGAAGGCGAAGACGTACCAGCTCTTGAGTAGCTGTCTCGGGTTCGAGCGCAGGGTCTCCTCGAGGACCTTCGGGTGCGGGACGTTGACGATGGCGAGACGGTCGACGACCTCGGGGCGGCGAAGCGCCAGGTCCCAGGCGACGGCCGCGCCCCAGTCGTGACCGACGACGTGGGCGCGTTCGTTCCCTTCGCTGTCGACGAGGGCGGCGACGTCGCTCGAGAGCGTCGGCAGGCGGTAGGAGCCGACGCCGTGGGGTTTCTCGCTGAGGTTGTAGCCGCGTTGGTCCGGCACGAGGACGCGGTAGCCGGCGTCGACGAACCGGCCGACGTACTCGCGCCACTCGTACCAGAACTCGGGGAACCCGTGGAGCAACACGACCAGCGGGTCGTCCGGGTCACCCGCGGCGACGGCGTGGAGCCTGACGCCGTCGACGACGCGTTCGACGCGCTCGGCCGACGACACGTTCGGCAACGGGGCGTTCGGGTCCATTGGACGACGTTTCAACGCGCTGTCCAAAAATAGTGGGTGGTGCGTTCGCGTCCCGACTCAGTTCTCGGCCGCAACCAGTAGCTCCGGTTCGTCCAGGTACTCCTGGATCCCCTCGGCCGCGCGGAACGCCAGCGCGCCGACGGTGCCGGTCGGGTTGTAGCCGCTGTTGTGCGCGAAGGCGGAAGCGCCGGGAATGAACAGGTTCTCCGCGTCCCAGCACTGCAGGTAGTCGTTGACGACCGACTCCTCGGGGTCGGCACCCATGATCGCGCCGCCCGTGTTGTGCGTCGACTGGTAGGGCGTGATGTCGAAGCTTCCTTCGAGCGTCGTGGTCGCGTCGACCTGATCAGCGCCCATCTCGTTCATGAGTTCCTCGAGTTGCGGCCCGATGTGCTCGACGAGGTTGCGGTCCTGCTCGCGCCAGTCGAAGGTCATCCGCAACAGTGGCTGACCGTACTGGTCGGTGTAGTTGGGGTCGAGGTCGAGATAGTTCTCCCGGAAGGGCAACACCGCGCCCTGGGCGGCGACCTCGATCGAACTGTGGTAGTACTCGAGACTTTGTGCCTTGAACTCCGAGCCCCACGACGGCGTCCCCTCGGGGACCGGGTTGTTCGCGATCGGCCGGTCGCCGGTCTGGTTGATGGCGACGTTGCCGCCGTGGAGGAACTCGAGATCGGAGTGGTCGAAGTTGTCGCCGTTCAGGTCGTCGAACGAGGCCCCGAGCGCGCCCGCGCCCATGTAGAGGTTCCAGTCCTCGTCGTCGAAGAACCCCCGCGCGCTTGCGCCGAAGTTCTGGTAGCAGTAGTTCTTCCCGACGACGCCCTCGCCCGTCTCGGGGTCGTACGGTTCGCCGATGTCCGACAGCAGGAGGAGTCGGACGTTGTTCAGCACGTAGGCGGTCAGCACGACGACGTCGGCCGGCTGGTCGTACACCTGGCCGTCCCGGCGGTCGACGTACCGGACGCCTTCGACGCGCCCGTCGTCCTCGTCGTACAGCAACTCGACGACGTCGGCGTGGGTTCGCAGTTCGAAGTTGCCCGTCTCTTGGGCGGCCGGCAGGACGGTCGTGATCGGCGAGGCCTTCGCGCCCCACTCGCAGCCGAACCGTTCACAGTAGCCGCAGTACTCGCACCGGCCCTGCTGGATCCCGTCGGGGTTCGTGTACGTGTCCGTGAGGTTCGCCGACGGCGCTTGGAACGGCTCGAACCCGAGGTCGTCGGCGGTCTCCTTGAATCGCTCCAGGACGGGCGTCTCGTGCATCGGCGGGAGCGGATAGTCCCGCTGGCGCGGTCCCTCGTAGGGGTTGCCCCCGTCCTGGATCTCGCCCTCGATGTTACCCGCCGCGCCCGCGATGCCGGCGGTGTACTCGAACGCGTCGAAGTACGGCTCGAGTTCCTCGTACGTGATCCCCCAGTCCTGGAGCTGCATGTTCTCGGGGATCTTCTCCTCGCCGTACTCCTCGATCGTCCGCGAGCGGATCTCGAAGTCGTAGGGGAGGAAGCGCCACGTCTGGCCGTTCCAGTGGACGCCCGCGCCGCCCTCGCCGGAGCCGGGGAGGAACGCGCCGTAGCGGCGCATCGGCAGTGCCGGTTCGTCGACGTTGTTGCGGAAGGTGATCGTCTCCTTCGAGAGGTCCTGCATCAGCTTGTACCGCAGCGCGTAGCCGAGTTCGTCGTGGACCGTGAAGAAGTCCTCCGTGTCGCGCTCGCCACCGCGCTCTAAGCTCACTACCTGGTACTCCTCCTGGGCGAGCTCCTTCGCGACGATCCCGCCGGTCCAGCCGGCTCCGACGGTGACGACGTCGACCGAGTCCAGTTCCTGGGCCATCACTCGTCACCTCCGTCGTCCGCGGCCGCGTTCGGATCGCCGCTCTCGTCGCCATCGTGGCGCAGCGGCTCGATCTCGCGGTCGGTCGCGCCGCGAGCGGCGTCCTCGTCGACGACGTTCGGGTAGTCCGCCTCCGCGGCGTCGTGGACGTGGGGGTGGCCCTCGCCGTGGTCGCCGGCTGGCTCCGGGTTGTCGTCGTCGATCCCGAGCGACGCGACGTCGTCGGCCAGCTTCCGGTAGTCGCCCTCCTCGAGTTCGATGTACTCGAGGTCCTCCTCGTCCTCGATCAACTGCCGGTAGCTGCCCAGCGCGCCGGGGGTCCCGGGGAACCCCTTCAGCCGCCAGCCGATCATCTCCCGGTTGCCGCCGTACATCGGATCGGAGAACATGCCCTCGAGGGTGTTCTGCCTGACCAGGAGGAAGAAGCCGTGGGCGTCCATCCGGACGTCCTCGAACGCCGGGACGTCGTCGTCCTCGAGCGCGGCGACGATCTCCTCCTGCTGGTCGGCGTCCAGGTCGGCGAACGAGTCCTCGTCGTACTCCGCCTGCACGTGTTGCTCGATGGCGTAAATGCCGCGGTCGTAGGCCTCGTTTGGCGCGAGCGGATACTGCCAGCCCTGCGTCTCGGACGGGTTCGCCTCCGCCCAGGGCACCTCGACGTCCGACGCGATGTCCTCCGGCTCCTCGGGGTCGTCCTCGAACGGGTCAGTCGGGTTCTCGCCCGCGAACGGCCCCTGCATGTACCAGCGCTCGCCGCGGCCCCACGCCGAGTTCAGTTGCCCGTCGATGAAGTAGACGACGCCGGCCTCCGGCGCACCGGGCCCGTTCTCGTCGGACGGGTAGATCCGCGCCGTCAGGTCGTGGACCACCCGCGCCTGCTGGATGGTGAAGTACTCCAGCCCCTGCTCTTCGACCTCGACCTCCTCGAGTTCCTGTACCGACGCGACGTCGAAGTCCGCGGCGTCGAAACTGCCCTCCGCCGGTGCGGCGATGCCGAACACCGCCAGCCCGCCGCCGAGTCGCATCATCCGCCGCCGGGAGACGTCGCGCGTGAAGTCCCGCTTCGGGTTGTCACCGTCTCTCATACGAGGGGCATCGACACCGAAGCTCGAGTTAGTCCGTGGGCCTGCAGGCGACGGCGACAGCGCAGACGCCGTTTGGCTCCACCGTTTTCCCCTCGACTGTCCAACGGTCGGGTATGTCGACGCGCGTGATCGTCGTCGGTGCCGGCCTGGCTGGCCTGGTCGCGGCTCGTCACCTCGCCGCCGGCGGCACCGACGTGACGGTGCTCGAACGGCGCGAGTCGGTCGGCGGACGGGTCCGCAGCCGCGAGCGCCAGGGGTTCCGGCTGGATCGCGGGTTTCAGGTCCTGTTTACGGCCTACCCCGCAGTACAGCGGGAACTCGACCTCGAGGCGCTCGACCTCCGGCGGTTCGCGCCGGGAGCGATCGTCGCGGCAGAGAACCACCGGTCGACGCTCGCGGATCCGCTTCGGGACCCGCAGGCGCTGCCGGCGACGCTGACCAACCCGAACGTCTCGGTCGGGGACGCGCTTCGCGTCGCTCGGCTCCGGCTAGCGGTGGGTCGTTCCGATCCAGAAACGATCTTCGAGGGGTCCGACGAATCGATCGCGTCGTTCCTGGCCGACCGAGGGTTCTCCGATCGGTTCGTCGATCGGTTCCTCGCTCCATTCTACGGCGGCATCACGCTCGATCGGTCGCTGTCGACCTCGAGCCACGTCTTCGAGTACACGTTCCGGGCCCTCGCGACCGGTTCGACTGCGGTCCCGGCCGCGGGGATGGCCGCCGTTCCGGCGCAACTCGCCGATCGGGTGCGCGAGGCAGGTGGCGACCTCGAGACGGGCGTCGCGGTCGAGTCGGTCTCGAGCGAGGGTGACGGCGCTACGGTGACGACCGCGGACGGGACGAGCGAGGTCAACGCGGTCGTGGTCGCGACCGATCCGCCGACGGCCCGCCGGTTGACCGGCGTCGACGGGATTCCGACCGCCGGCCGTGGCTGCGTGACCCAGTACTACCGGCTTCCCGAGAGTGTGGCCCCCGAGACGGGGAAACGGCTGTTGTTGAACGCCGACGGCGACGCCGTGGCGGCCGGCCGCGAACCGAATCACGTCGTCCCGCACGGCGAGGTCGCGCCGGAGTACGCGCCGGACGATGAGACGCTGCTCGGCGCGGTCTACCTCGAGGCCAGAGGCGAATCGACGGACTCGAGCAAGAACGGAGACGCGTCGGACTCGGAGGCGGTCGGCACCGGGAACGCCGTGGATTCGACGGCCGAACCGACCGTCGTCGACGCCGACGACGCGACCCTCGCCGAGCGCACTCGCCGAACGCTCGAGTCGTGGTACCCGGAGCGGCGCTTCGACGCGCTCGAGCACCTGCACACCGATCGGATTCCGTTCGCGCAGTTCGCCCAGCCGCCGGGGATCCACGACGATCTGCCGGACGTTCGCGACCCCGACGGACCCGTCTATCTGGCCGGGGAGGTCACCCGCTGGTCGTCGATCCAGGGGGCGATGGAGAGCGGACGGCAGGCGGCGCGGGCCGTGATCGAGGACCGCTCGGCGGGCTCGACGGCCGGGACGTAACCGGGCTCGATTCAGGCTGTACCCGCCGTACGCCCGTCTCCCGGCCGCAGCAGTCGACGGCCGGTGTTCGAGAGCGCGACTTCGCCGGTCTGGTCGTCGTACTCGATCACGCCCGCGTCGCCGAGTTTCGGGAGGTGGACGTGGACCAGAGCCGTCGACGCCCGCCTGGCGTCGAGGCCGGGGGCACCGTCGGCTTCGAGCCGTTCGGCCAGACCCGCGACCGTGGTCCGGTCCCCCTCGTCCAGTACCTCCAGGACGCGTCTGCGGGTCTCGTCCGCCAGCAGCGAGTAGCCGGTATCGAGCGAGAGGCCTGACGCCCGGATCGTCTCCGCCCCGGGAAACCGACGTCGACTCGAGTCGCGCTTGGATCCCATATCGTCCCACAGTGACACGTCGAACGTGAAAACGACCGACTCTAGCCAGCTAGCCCCCGACGATCGGCCGTCTCAGAGCAGGTGCCGACACTCCTCGAGCGGCGGAAACCACAGCGCCTCCGCCTGGTCGGCGTCCCACACGCCGGGGTGGAAGCGGCCGGCGTCGCGGACCAGCGGCGACTGGAAGTCGCTCGCGGACATGCCGTTGACCGTCGACCCCGGCGCGAGCCGGGTGAACGCCGGCAGCACGAACACGTCAGCGCCGTCGTAGGCGTCGGGGCCGTAGAGGAAACAGGGTCGTTTCCGCCCCTCGATGGAGATGGCGGGGTGATCGTGACCGATCACGTAGAGCGCGGCGTCTTCGGACGGCCGTTCGTGGCCGTGACAGACGACGGTCTCGCCGTCGGCGAGTCGGTACTCCGTTGCCGTCGTCCCGTCGAAGACCGACTCGAGCATCGTGTCGTGGTTGCCGGGCGTGACGACCAGCGACGCGTCGGCGTCGGCCACGGCGGACTCGAGGGCCGCGAGGTCGCGTTCGACGCCCCGGGGCAGGCGGTCGAACGAGTGTAACAGGTCGCCGGCGACGACGACCGTCTCCGGCGCGGTGCGATCGAGGAGTTCCTCGAGCCGGTCCAACACGTCCGTCCCGTCCGGGAGCGGAGCGTCGACGCTCGAAGCGGCGGCGCGCCCGAGGTGAACGTCGGCGAGGACGAGCGCGTCTGCGTCCGGGACGACGGCGCTGCGACCGGCGAGGGAGACGGGAAGGGAGATGTCGGGGCTCACTGCTCGGAGTCGGCTGTCCCGGGTCGAGCGTCTTCGTAGCCCAGCGCCTCGAAGAGATCGTACTCGTTGCCGGTGAAGACGAAGAGGACGTCCTCGAGCGGCTCGAGCACCTCCGGGAGGATCTTGACGACGAAGTAGGTGATGGCGACGAGCGCGACCACCGAGAGGGGCTGGGCGACGTAGTTGTGGGCGACGAGGTAGGAGACGCGATCGGGTTGGGAGCCGAGGTAGGTCGTCATGAGGGAGACGAGCCAGTCGAACTGGAACCAGCCGTACGGCGAAGATAGCGAGATGAACACGTTCCGGATCAGGTTGAGGAACCAGATGATTCCGATGGAGGCGACGAACGCGACCGCTTTCCGCCGAAGCGGTGCTTTCACGGCGGCGGTGAGGCCGCCGAAGATGGCCATGCTACCGATGCCGGTGCAGGCGAGGACGATGTGGGTCGTTCGGCCGGTCACCGTCTCCTCGGGGTCGAACGCGAAGCGGCTGTAGTAGCCGTTGCTCCCCTCCTCGATGCCGGGACTGTAGCCGAGCAGTTCCATCCCGTAGTGGGTCTGTACGGCGGTGGTTTCGATCAACCACCGCTGGACGACCGGGATCAGTTCCGCGGGGAGGTAGATCAGGCCCATGATCGCGACGGCCTTCGAGAGGAGCAGAAGCGACTCTCGGCCGGCGTAGAGCAGGTAGCCGGTGTAGACACACAGCGGTAACGCCGCCAGCGCGAGCACCGTCTCGAGGGGACTCTGGGCGTCGTAGTAGAAGTACGGCACCATCGTCAGCCAGAAGAGCCCGAAGACGACCCACGACCCGGCGGCGAGATAGCGAGCGCCGTCGCGGACGTTCTGCCACTGGAGGACGACGGCGACGAGGAAGCCGGCGATAGCCACCCACGCGAGGGCGTCCGTGAACGGCGAGTTCAGCAGCGACGTGATCGTCGCGGGCATCGACTCGAGGCCGACGAAGAGACCGTTCCCGGACGGTGCAGGTGCAGGCGGCATACTCATTTCGAGGGAGGGAGCGGTTTCGTATCAATGTGACGCCTCGTCCCAGCGCGAGCGATCGCCGGAGGGGCGGGCCGTCGGCTCGTTCCCGTTCGATCGGAGACGAGTGGCTGTCGTGAATATCGACGTGGGTGGACGCAACGTTTAAGTCCAATTGTGGTGTTTGGTATCAATACACATGGCACTGAGCGAGCAGTCCCACCAGGAGCCAGTCCGCCGAGCACACGCCCTCCGCCGCGTCGAGAGCGTCGACCCGTCGGCGAGCGTCCGCCACGTCGATCAACTCGAGCCGGCCGAACTCGAGTTGCTGCTCGGATTGGCCGATTCGGACGCGTCGATCCCGGCCGACGAGTCGCCGCTCGAGGCGGGCGAAGTGATCGTATTCACCGACTACTACCGCGTCGAGCGCGTCTGAGACGGCAGGGACTGTTCGCCGTATCGAAGCGGTTTTCCCCGGCGGGGTCGTTCGATCCGGTATGAACGGCGACACTGACATGACTCTCGCGTTCGAACTCGAGGCGCTGAAGGAACTCGCCTCGCCCGAACGCGTCTTCGAGGACGCCCGCGGCTGGACGGAGTACATCGGGGTGGTCTCCGAGAAGCCGACCTACGTCGTGACGAACTTCACCCGGAAGAATCGCATCCGGCAGGACTTCTTCTCCGGCCCCCGCGGCAAGGCAGAGAGTCTCGAGGGCGTCAAAGACCAGTTCGAGACCGAACGCTACGTCTATATCGGTGCCAGCGACGAGGACGAGGAACTCGCGGACGAAGTCGACTGGGAGTACCTCGACGTCGAGGAGGCCGCCGAAGCGGCTGACTGGGTCATCGCCGCGGACCCCGAGGAGGAAGAAGACGACGCCGAAGCCGTCCGCGACGACTGGCCGTAGCTCGTTTCGGTGGGCGTTTCGATCGGCTCGCGCGACGACGATCCGGCGAATATCCGCTCTCTCGTTCGACCGTGCCGATGCGACTTCTAGCACCGATCACGTTCGCCGGGCGACCACCGACAGGCGTCCCCTGCCGAGAGGTCGTTCTCGTCGATGTACGCCGATAGACACGCGTAGTTACAGAAGTACGTCGGCGAGCCGCAATCGGCGGTGCAATCGCGTACGCAGATCGGTTCGTGCTCGAAGATACGCGATTCACAGTACGCGCACGCTTCGTCCGCGTCGGGAGTGGTGATCGTCGTGGACACACCCGTGCTACGGTGCCGGCCACAGAAGGTGTTGCGTCGGCGAACTCGCCGTTCCGTTCTCCACTCTTCCCCGTCATCACCGAGAGGGTACCGCCCGCGCTTCCGCGGGTCGTCGCCCTTATGCCCGCCCGCGTCTAACGACGACCGATGGCAGAGCCCCGCGTGCCCGGTTCCGACGACGATCGTCGGCTCGAGTTGCCGTGTGGGGAGTCGCTCGACCCGCACGACATCGACCTGGGAACCTACGAGTACCGCTGTACCTGTGGCGAGTCCCACGCCGTCGTCCAGGACCCACATCCCCCCTCTCGGTTTTTCCCCGAGTCCCTCGTCGCCGTCCTCCAGGAGACCATCGAGACCGACGACGAGTTCGAGCAGTTCGGCACGCCACACCTCATGGGCATCGTCCTCGAGGAGTTCCCCGAGAAAGTCGTCGTCCACGACGCCGCGGAGGACGGCGCGGTCGGCTACGCGATGGTCTGGATCACCGACTTCGACGCCCGACGGCTCCACGAAATCGTCGTCGAACTCGTCGTCGAACTGATGGAACACGCGATCAGCCACGCCGAGGACGACGACGCCGTCAGCGAGTTCGAAGCCCAGATGCTCGAGTTCGACGTCGGCGAGTTCGTCGAGCAGTACCGCGCCCAGCGGGACTTCGAGAGCGAACACGACGCGGCACTCTAAGGGGATCCGCCGGCTGTCACGAGGGCGTCCAGAGCTGGACGCGTGGCGTCTCGCAGCTGTCGCAGACGACGGCCCGCTTGTCCTTGTAGACGCCGCGCTCGAGTTCCCCGTCCGAGCAGGTCGGGCAGGGACGCCCCTCGAGAATCGTCAGTAACTGGCGGTCGTCGTCGTGAGCCGGACTCGTCTCGGATCGCGCCATGTCACCACTCCAGTCTGGAGAGGGGGGAAGCCGTTCCCCCTGTGTATGCCAGCCCTCTTGAGGCTGCGGCTCTAGGCCGGCAGGTGCCGGGCGAGCGAATCAGCAATCCTTAGGACCGGTCGGTGTCTCCCTGGAAGCATGACCGATCCCGAATCCCTCGCCGACCGGGTGCAGACGGGTGATCTCCGCATCCACGAACTCGAGGAGCACGCCGACGCCGAGACGGCGGCGACGGCCCGCCGGCTGCTTCTCGAGCGCGAGACCGAGACGGAACTCGAGGCGATCGGCGACTATACGTTCCCGGCCGAGGCCGCCGATCCGAACATCGAGAACATGATCGGGGCGGCCCAGGTGCCGATGGGCGTCGTCGGCCCTGTCGCCGTGAACGGTGGCGCAGCCGACGGCGAACACTATCTCCCGCTGGCGACGACCGAAGGGGCGCTGCTGGCGTCGGTCAACCGCGGTCTCGCCGTCATCCGATCGGCCGGGGGTGCCGACGCTCGCGTGACGAAACACGGGATGACCCGCGCGCCGGTCTTCCGCGTCGACGGAGTCGCCGAAGCCGCGGAGACGGTCGAGTGGGTCGAGGAAAACGTCGATCGACTCCGCGAAGCCGCCGAGTCGACGACCAGCCACGGCGAGTTGCTCGGGGTCGATCCATACGTCGTCGGCGACTCGGTCTACCTGCGATTCGTCTACGACACCAAGGACGCGATGGGGATGAACATGGTCACGATCGCGACCCGGGAGACCTGTGACCTCGTCGAGGAAGCGACGCCTGCCGACCTCGTCGCGGTCTCGGGCAACCTCTGTTCGGACAAGAAACCCGCCGCGATCAACGCCGTCGAGGGGCGCGGGCGCTCGGTCACGGCCGACGCAGTAATCCCCGGCGACCTCGTGGAGGAGCGCCTGCACACCACGCCCGAGGCCATCGTCGAGGCCAACACCCGCAAGAACCTGACCGGCAGCGCCAAGGCCGGCGCGCTCGGGTTCAACGCCCACGCGGCCAACGTCGTCGCCGCCGCGTTCCTCGCGACCGGCCAGGACGAGGCCCAGGTCGTCGAGGCCGCCAACACGATCACCACGATGGACACGCGCGAGCGGGACGACGGCACCACCGACCTCTACGCGTCGGTTTCGCTGGCCTCCCTCGAGGTCGGCACCGTCGGCGGCGGGACGAAACTCCCGACCCAGTCGGAGGCGCTCGAGATCCTCGGCCTGCGCGGCGGCGGCGATCCCGCAGGGTCGAACGCCGACGCCCTCGCTGAGGTCATCGCGGTCGGCGCGCTGGCGGGCGAACTCTCGCTTCTCGGCGCACTCTCCTCGCGGCATCTCGCGAGCGCCCACGAGGATCTGGGCCGGTAGCGAGCTTATCCCGGCTGTTCGGCGCGCTGTTGCTCCCGACGCACCCGCATCGTCACGACGGCGACGTAGAGGCCCCCACCCAGCAACAGGAGGTAGCCGACGAGCATCCGCGACCCGCTCGAGGCCGGCGCGAGCAGGAAGAGGCCGACGGCGGCGACCCCGTGGGCGAGCGCGAAGTCCCGCCGGCCGTACGCGCCGTGGAGGATCGCCAGGACGGCGAAGGTCGCGCCGAAGACGGCGACCGCGACGGCCGTCGGATCGGCTCCGAAGATCGACCCGGCGACGAACCGGCCGTACGCGTAACAGGCGAGCGCGACGACGGTCCCGATCCCGATCACCGTCCCCTGTACGTCCTCCCGTTCGGTCATTACACCGCCGTTCGGGACAGCGCCGCAAAGTCGTGACGATCGACGGTCGTCGCGGGCGTCACCGTCTCAGAGCAGCCGATACCGTCCGCGACTCTCACTGACCGCTCCCCGTCGCACGAGTTTCTCGAGCGTCCGTCGCACGTACTCGGCTTCGACGCCACGTTCGCCCGCGTAGTCGACGATCTCCCTCTCCGTCGGCCGCTCGAGGTCCGCGAGCGCCCGTTCGACGATCTCCTTCTTGCTGCCGCTACGCGTGGGTCCGCGCGGATCGCGCTCGCCGGCGGCCTCGAGTTCCTCGACGTCCAGCCCCGACTCCTCGAGGTACTCCTCGTCGTCGACGACGCCCTCGGCGACGTCGTCCTCGAGGTCGCCGAACGAATCCAGTTCGGCGAACGCCTCGCCCTCACCCTGCCGGTTCGCGAGCATCGAGGCCCGGACCTCGCGGGCGTGGTCGGCGTCGTCGGTCTCGACGAACTTCTTGCGCTTCTCGTAGGCCCGTCGCGAGCCACAGCGGGGACACTCCGTCGTCTCCGAGCGGCCCTCGATGAGCCAGAGGTGCGAACAGTCGCTACAGCCGACGACCGCGTACATATCTCGTCTCGAGGTGGGACTCGAGTGTAGTTCAAGGTTTGGCGACCGGAGTGAAAGTGATGGCCGCTCGCGGTCATCGACGGCGGCGAACGTGATGGATTTTTGCGTTCATCGGCGTGTGTTCTGGTGTCCCACCCAAAACATGCCGCCCTCGAAAACCGCGTCCGGGAGTTAGAGACGGAACGCGAGCGGACGCGAGAGGATTCGTGAGTTCCGTCCGCCCCACTCTCGAAGAACGGACGTGCTGCTGCTCGGGTCCGAGTGGTGTTCCGCCGACGAACTTCCGAGAGCGGGTTCGCCGATGACGGGAAACTATGTGATCGGGACGCCTCTCGAGACGCATGGATCGCGTTTCCCTGTCCGACCTCGAACCGACGGAGGCCGCCGACGGCGTTCACCTCGCGTTGATGGCCGGCGGCGAGTCGATGAACGTCCAGCACTTCGAGATCGAACCCGGTGCGGTCGTCGCGGAGCACAGCCACCCCCACGAGCAGACCGGCTTCATCTACGAGGGCGAGGTGGTCTTCCTGACCGACAGCGATGAGCAACGCTCATCGAGCGATCGGGAATCTTCGATTCCCGATGACGGTGAGGAGATCGTCTGCGGTCCCGGTGACGCCTACGCGATTCCGGGCGAGCAACCCCACGCCGCGGAGAACCGTGGAGACGAGACCGTGAGAGGTATCGACGTCTTCAGTCCGCCGCGGGAGAACCCGACCTGGCAGGACGACTGATCGACCGGCGACGCCGGCGACCGCGAGCAGTCGTCAGTTCGGTATCGAACGCTCCTCGTCCAGCGGCAGCAACGTGTACTCGACCGTTTCGACGTCGTCGATCGAGCGACAGGAGCCGACGAACTGCGAACACTCCGCGAGCGTGCCCTCGAGGACGAACAGATCGAGGCAGTAGCGCCGTGGTGGCTCTCCCGACGAACGAACGGCGTCGTTTGATTCGCTCGGTCGTTCTGCCGTCGGTCCGACGTGGCTGTGGTCGGCCGAGACGACGAGCGCGTCGTACTCGTGGCGAACGTCCGTGAGCGCTCGCTCGACCGCGTGATTTCCGAACGCGTACCGAACGGCGACGATCCCAGCGAGGGGCCGTCCCTCGAGGCGTCGATCCTCGAACTCCGTGAGTAGCGTCCGAACGCCCTCCCGGAGTGCCTCGCTGCGTCCGCTGTAGGCGTGTTCTTCGGTGAAGGCATCCAGGCGCTCGAGGAGCGCCGGGGGCATCGAAACGCTGACGACGGGCATATTATGAACGACCACGAAATAGATATTAGAAACTGTTATGAAGTACGCACTAGTTACGTAATAACTAATATTAACAAGCTACTGGGTGCTATTCACAACGACATGTCCGACGACCGCATTCCCGTCACCGTCCTCAGTGGCCCGCTCGGTGCGGGCAAGACGACCGTCCTCAACCACGTGCTGACGGCCGACCACGGCCTCGAGGTCGCCGTCGTCGTCAACGACATGGGCGAGGTGAACGTCGACGCCGAACACGTCGCCCAGCAGTCCGACCTCGCGGGGGACGAGGAGATCGTCGAGTTGTCCAACGGCTGTATCTGCTGTCGACTGCGCGGCGACATGCTCGAGGAAGTGGGTCGTCTCGCCGAGCGACGCGAGTTCGACTATCTGCTGGTCGAATCGTCGGGAATCTCGGAACCGATTCCCGTCGCCCAGACGTTCGCGATGGGCTTCGAGGACGCCGACTTCGATCCCACTGATACGTACGAACTCGATACGATGGTGACCGTTGTCAACGCACACAGCGTCTGGGAGTCGTTCGACTCCGGCGCTGCGCTGGTCGACGACCATCCCGAGGACGACGCCGGTCGCGTCCCCGAGGCGGTGTTGCTCGAGCAGATCGAGTTCTGCGACGTCCTGCTGGTGAACAAGTGCGACCTCGTTCCCGACGACGCGCTCGAGGAGATCGAGACCGTCCTCGAGCGCCTGCAACCGCGCGCCGAACTGATCCGGACGGAGTTCGGCGACGTCGATCCGACCGAGATCCTCGGGACGGGCCGGTTCGACTTCCAGCGGGCCCAGCAGTCGGCGGGCTGGAAGCACGAACTCCAACACGAACACGACCACGATCCGCAGGCCGAACACGGCGTCACTTCGTTCGTCTACCAGCGCCGGCGGCCGTTCCACCCCGAGCGAATCGCCGGGGTGCTTTCCGATCTCCCAGACGAGATCGTCCGCGCGAAGGGGTTCTTCTGGAGCGCCGGCCGCGAGGACGTCGCGATGGGGGTGGACAAGGCCGGTACCTCCGTCCGTGCGGGCCCTGCGGGGCAGTGGCTCGCCACGTTGCCGGAGGCCGAGCGCGAGCAGTACTTCGCGGCCCGACCCGGACTGAAGGAGGACTGGGACGAAGAGTGGGGCGACCGGATGACCCGGCTGGTGTTCATCGCCCGCGAGTTCGACGAGGACGCCTTGATCGACCGCCTCGACGACTGCCTGCTCACCGACGCGGAGATGGCCGACGACTGGGACGCGTTCCCCGACCCGTTCGAACCGGAAGACCGACGTGAACTCGCCCTCTCGAGTCGGTAAATGCAGACTCCGGTCACCCTCCTCGCCGGCGAACTCGGCGCGGGCAAGACCACCCTGCTGTCGGGCCTGCTCGAGTCCACGGATCGGGATATCGCGGTCGTCGTCAACGACGTCGGTGCCGTAAATGTGGACGCCGATCTCGTCGAAGCGCGCACGACCCTCGAGACGGGCGAGGAGGTCGTCGCCCTCGAGAACGGCTGTATCTGCTGTAGCCTCGGGGGCGAACTCGCCCGGTCGGTCGTCCGCCTCCAGCGCGAGCGCGCGTTCGACCACCTCGTGATCGAGGCCTCGGGCATCGGCGAACCGGAGCCGATCGCCCGCCAGTTCGTCCGCGGCCCCGCGGCGGGCGTCTACGACCTCGAGGCGGTCGTCACAGTCGTCGACGCCCGTCGGTTTCACGACCGGTTCGCCGACGACGACGCCGATACGGACGTCCGTCCGACCCGCGAGGGTCCCGACGAAACCGATACCCGACCGCTCGCCGACCTCGTCCTCGAGCAGGTCGAGTTCTGCGACCTGCTGGTCGTCAACAAGTGTGACCTCGTCTCCGACGAGGAACGCGAGCGCGTCGTCGCCTTACTCGAGACGCTCCAGCCCCGCGCCGAGGTGCTGCCGACGGAGTACGGCGCAGTCGATCCCGACGCGTTGCTGGAACCGCAGCGGTTCGACCTCGAGGCCGCGACGGACGCCGCGGGCTGGAAACAGGTGCTCGAGGACGACACCGGCCACGACCACGCAGACTCGCACGAGCACGACAACGGCGATTCCGAACACGGCGATTCCGAACACAGCCACGGCGATACCGAACACGGCCACGACGAGGCTCGAGAGCACGACCACGCCCATCCACCCGAGCAGTACGGGATCACCGTCGAGAGCTACCACCGTCGTCGACCCCTCCATCCCGAGCGGTTCTTCGGGTTACTCGAGGACCTTCCCTCGGAACTCGTTCGCGCGAAGGGGCTGTGCTGGATCGCCGGTCGCGAGCGCCAGGCGATCACGATGAGCCACGCCGGAACGGAGACGAGCCTCGAGGTGACCGGCCGCTGGATCGCCAGCCTCTCCGAGCAGCGTCGGGAGACCTACCGACAGGGACGTTCCGACCTCGAGTGGCACGAGGAGTGGGGCGACCGCGAGACGCGTCTCGCGCTGATCGGCCGCGATCTCGACGTCGATGCGCTGGTCGACCGCTTCGACGACTGCCTGCTCACCGACGACGAACTCGAGGCAGACCCGTCGACGTTCGAGAACCGCGCGCCGACCGGAACGAACGAACGGGTCGTGGTCTCGAGCGACGACACCCCGGAGTGACCGCACCCGTCTCCCACACGCTCTTGTCACCCCCGGCCGTGGGTCCACCTACATGGCACTCGACCGAGACGAGCGACGGGGTACCGACCACCACGGCCACGACGTCATCGACCCGCTGTACGTCGGCATCGTAACGGTCTCGAGTTCGCGGGCTGGCGAGGACGACCCGGACGATCCGGGCGGGGACACCATCCAGGAGTGTTTCGAACGCGAGGGCCACGAGGTCCGCGAGCGACTGCTGGTCCGGGACGACTACTCCTCGATCCGGACGGCCGTCCGGGGACTCGTCGCGCGCCGCGACGTCGACGTCGTGCTCACGACCGGCGGGACGGGGGTCACCGCGGACGACGTCTCGCCGGAGGCGACGTCGTCGCTGTTCGAGCGCGAACTGCCCGGCTTCGGCGAACTCTTCCGCGCGCTCTCGTGGGAGGAGGTCGGCACCCGGGCGATGGCCTCGCGCGCGACCGCCGGTATCGCCGTCGACACGCCGGTCTTCTGCCTGCCGGGGAGCACGAACGCCTGCCGAACTGCCTGCGAACAGTTGATCGTTCCCGAAGCGCCCCACCTCGCGGGGCTGGCGACCAGCCACCGCGCGGAGGTAACCGACCAGTCGCTGTCTGCGTTCGGCGACGGCGGCGAGTGATCCGGTACAGCGTACCGTATGGGCCGTCACAACTGAGTGGCTGCCGTCGAGAGGTCGACCAATGCCCGACTGCGACTACTGCGACGCATCGTTCGCCGACGAGGACGCCTACCTCTCACACGTAGGCTCCGAACACGCCGACGAACTCGGGCGGATCGACCGTCGTCGCGCGGCCGAACACGGCTCCCTCGAGGACGACGACCCCCCAGCGCCGATCATGGCCTACCTCTTCGTCGCGCTGGTGGCGTTCTTCATGGTCGCGATGGTCGCCTACGTCATCGTCGTCGGCGTCTGAGGAACGGTAGCTTCACTTTCGCTCCGGTGGCGGCAGTTTAAATACTATCGCGAGCGAAGGAGGGTATGCCTCCCGTCGAAAGCAAAGAGGAGGCGTGAGACAATGAGCGACGTACGACAGCACGCGGAAGACGTACACGAGCAGTTTTCGGACCACCTCGAGATCGATCTCGAGGACGTCGAGGAGCGCTTCCGGACGCTCGTCGACGAGTACAAGGTACCGATCGACGAAGCCAGGCGAAGCGTCACCAACCACTACCTGGACGAGGCCGGTCTCGAGCGCGAGGACATCTCCCGCGGCGGCAGCGAGGAGGTTCGCATCGAGGACGTCGACGAACCCGAGCAGTGGATCGACCTCACCGCCAAAGTGATCGAACTCTGGGAACCCCGCAGCGATTCGGTGGCCCAGGTCGGCCTGCTCGGCGACCCGACGGGAACGATCAAGTTCACCAAGTGGGCCAAATCCGACCTGCCGAGCCTCGAGGAGGGCGGCGTCTACGACCTCCGTAACGTCGTCACCGACGAGTACCAGGGCCGGTACTCGGTCAAACTCAACTCGACGACCGTCATCGAGGAACTCGACGAGGAGATCGAGGTCGGCGACGACACCAGCGAGATCGAGGGCGCGCTGATCGACATGCAAAGCGGCAGCGGCCTCATCAAGCGCTGTCCGACGGAGGACTGCACCCGCGTCCTCCAGAACGGCCGGTGTTCGGAACACGGCGAGGTCGAAGGCGAGTTCGACCTCCGCATCAAGGCCGTCGTCGACGACGGCATCGACGCCCACGAGGTCATCTTCGACAAGGACGCCACCGAGGAACTCACGGGGATCAGCCTCGAGGAGGCCAAGGACATGGCGATGGACGCGCTCGATACGACCGTCGTCGCCGACGAGATCGGTGCGGAGATCCTCGGCACCTACTATCGCATCGAGGGGCCGACGTTCGGCCGCTACGTGCTGGCCGACGAGGTCGAGGAACTGGACGGGCCGGCCGATGCAGAGGACCTGCTGATCAAAGCGAGGTCGATGTGACATGAGCCAGGCAGAACTCACCCGCGAAGTCGCACGTCGCGTCTTCGCCTCCGAATTCAACGACTCGACGTACACGTTCAAGGAAAGCGACGACGAGCGCGCGCCAAACTACGCCCTCCTCCCGACGGGCGACCGCGCGAACCGCGTGTTCATCGTCGGCACCCTCACCGAGACCGAGGACGTCGGCGAGGACAACGAGTACTGGCGCGGCCGCGTCGTCGATCCGACGGGGACGTTCTTCGTCTACGCCGGCCAGTACCAGCCCGAGGCCGCCTCGGTGCTGCGGGACGCCGAACCGCCGGCGTACGTCGCGGTCGTCGGCAAACCCCGGACCTACGAACCCGAAGACGGGACGGTCAACGTCTCCGTCCGACCCGAGTCCATCTCGGTCGTCGACGCCGCGACTCGGGACCGCTGGGTCGTCGAGACCGCCGAACGAACCCTCGACCGCATCGAGTCCTACGAAGAGTGGGAAGCCGAGCAGGAGGCTCCCGAAAGCGGCTCCACGGCACCCACCAACGAGTACGCCGAGATGGCCCGCGACCGGTACGACTCGCCCGTCGAGAACTACCGCCGCGACGTCATCCAGGCCCTCGAGCGCCTCGAGGAGTCCGAAGCGACCGAACCGACGGCGTAGTCGCGTCGGCACGCCGTGTAGCAGTCACGGCACGCAAACGCTGACACACCACTCGAACTCACCGTCGCCCCGATTTTGGCACGATTGCCCCACGAGCACAGCGTCTACTCGCAACGGGTCTGGCGCTCGAGAAGCCGGTAGCAATGTTTACCCGGTTTCGGATGCTACCGAGGCGTATGGCGACGGCCGTAAAAGTCGACGAGGACGCGAAATCGCGTCTCGAGGAGTTACAGGCGGAGATACGGCTTCGGACGGGACGCAACGTCACCCAACAGGAGCTTCTCACACGGCTGATCGACGGCGCCTACGAATCGCGTGACGAAATCATCGATTCGTTCCGGGAGTCGACGGTTCCGCTCTCCGAGGACGAGAAAGAAGCGATGCGTGAGGGTCGGTTCCGTTCCGGCCTCGACACCGACGAGAGCGATATCGACGACGTGCTGTACGGATGACGATACTGATCGATACGGGCGTCCTCTACGCCGACCAGGATCTCGACGCGTCCAGACACGACGACGCGGCCGAGGCGCTCGATCGCGTCTACGATGGGGAGTTCGGACAGCCCTACGTGAGCGACTACGTCTACGACGAAGCCGTCACGCTCACGCTCAAGCGAAGCGGGTCGTTCGCGCCAGCGAAGCAACTCGGTGAGAAGTTGCGTGGCATTGATCCGTATCCGTCCACGTACGAAATTCTCCACGTTTCCGCTGCTGTATTCACCGACGCCGTCGACGTATTCGAACAGTACGACGACCAGGCGCTGAGTTTCACTGATGCGACGACCGTCGCACTCTATCGACGGCACGACCTCGACTACGTCATGAGCTTCGACGACGACTTCGACGGACTCGTCACTCGAATCGACCCTGCCTAACTGGTGACGAATACGTCACGTCTCCGGTCTGAGTCACGTCGGGCCGATCGACGCCGTGTTCGGTTCTCTCTCAGCGTCAGCGTCGAGCGATGTCGTCGATCAGCCCGCGAATCGCGTCGAACTCGTCGTCGGTAACTTCGTGGCCGACGCCTGCGTAACGCCGTTCGTCGACATCTGCGTCCGCTCGCTCGAGCACCCGCGCCGTCTCGGTGACGCACTCGTGATCGATTCGCGCGTCGTCGGCCCCGTAGCCGACGAGCACTGGCGTTCCCGCGAGCGAGCCCTCGAGCGAACGATCGTCGTCACCCGAACCCGGGAGGTGGCCCGAGAGGAGGAAGGTGCCGCCGTAGCGTCGCGGCCGGCGGCGGAGGAACTCGGCGACGACGCAGGCTCCCTGAGAGAACCCGCCGAGGACGGTTCGTTCGGGCGGAATCCCGATCTGTCGGGCGGCCTCGAGCGCGACCCCGACGCACTCGACGCTCGAGGACAGGGCGGGCTCGTTCGCCTCGCGTGGGGCGGTCGGCGGTCGGGGAATCCAGTTGCTCCGTCGGGCCTGGGGTGCGAGCACCGCGAGTCCGTGGCGATAGACCGGCTCGAGCAGGTTGACGATCCCCTGGGCGGTCGCACCGCGGCCGTGGCAGGCGACGAGGGCGACGTCGGCCGCGAGCGCGGGTGCGCCGGCCGTGACGAGCGGCTGGTTGGCGTGGGGACCGGAGACGTCGCGCATCCGTCGCCCGTCGCTCACGGCGATCCCTCCGTTTCCGACCGGGCACCGGTTTCGGCTCCTCCGGGGGATCGCAGCGCCGGCAGCTGACTCTCGATCAGGTCCCGGTCCGGTTCGAACCAGTCGGGGAGAAACAGCGAGACGTCCGTGGCGTCGGAATGGCGAACGGCGACGCCGTCGTCGGGCTCGGTCGCCAGCTCGAAGAGGATCCCGCCCGGTTCGCGAACGTACAGCGAGTGAAAGAAGTGCCGATCCTTGACTCGCGAGACGTCGTAGCCGCGGTCGGCGAAGAGCTCGCGCCACTCCGCGAGTTCTTCCTCGCTCTCGGCGCGGACGGCGACGTGGTGGATCGTTCCCGGCCCTTCCCGGCCGTAGTCCGCGTCGTGGTCGAGCAGGTCGACGACCGTCGCGCGGTCGCCCGGTGCCCGGTAGCGGATTCGGTCGCCGGATTCGCGTTCGTACTCGAAGCCGAGCGTCTCGAGCGCGCTCGCGGTCGCGTAGGGAGTGACCGAGAGGAGGGTGACGCCGTGGAGGCCGCGGATCGCGTGCTCGAGGGGGACCGGCCCGTCGGCCCACGGTTCGATCGCGTCTTCGGGTGGGGTCGGCCCCGCAACGAGTTCGAGGCCGGTCCCGCTCGGGTCCTCGAACGCGAGGACGCGCTCGCCGAACCGGTCTCGAGGTCCCTCGACCGCGACGTCGCGGGCCTCGAGGCGCTCGTGCCAGTACTCGAGCGAGCCCTCGGGGACGACGAACGCCGTCGCGGTCGGCTGTGGCGCGCCGACGCGGCCCGGTTCGGCGTGGGGATCGGGAAAGACCGTGACGACGGTGCCGGGCGTCCCCCTGGCGTCGCCGAAGTAGAGGTGGTGCTGGAGGACGTCTTCGAAGTTCACCGTCGCCGTCGCGAGGTGCAACCCGAGTACGCCGCCGTAGCAGTCGATCGCCGACTGGGCGTCGCCGACGATCCCGGTCACATGGTGCAACCCGGGCGTATCGGTGAGCATGGCCGGGCGTACGGGGTGGACTCGGATAGCCTGTGGGGTCCGTTCGGGGTCGTGGGCGGTTTCGAGAAACTCCAGCAATCTGCCCTGGATGAAGCGGACGATCACTCGCCCTGCGTATTGATCGCCGGGTTTGTAGCGGATTTTGGTGGAACAAAGCGCTCTGCTATCGTGGACACGGGGCGTTGCCACGCCGCTCACGGCTCACTCCGTTCGCCGTTCGCTGTTCCGAGGTGCTCACGTTCGTCCGCACCTCGCTCTCCCCAGCCGATTTCTGCTCACGGGCGCGGCGGGGCGGCTGCGCTGCCCCGACATCGCGGCGCGTAGCGCCGCGCTCTGCCCGTTCGCATGGTTCGCGGAACCGGAGGTTCCGCGCTAACGCTCCCTTCGGTCGCTCATCCCTCGCGCGGTTTAATCGAGCGGTCTCCCTTTCGGTCGGCCGCTCGACAGCGCGCGCCACCGCAGGCGGTTGGGCAGGTTCAAACCGGTAACCACACGCCCTGTACTGAACGTGAGTTTTCGTCCGAGGCCGCGTTGGCCGGTCCGTCCTGCCTAGCAATTCGCGATCGGGAAACCGGCCAGCCGATGCGGATCGGAACGTCGCGGTATTCGCTCACGCTTTTGGGACGCCGACCACTATCGCGCTCGAAGTCTCTCGTCTGACGAACCCTTAAGTAGCGCGATGGGTAACTACAGCGACGAATGGGCAACAAGAACAAGACGATCTCGTTCCGGGTCAACGAGGACGCCTTCGAGGCGCTCCAGGACATCGCCGCCGAGCGGGACATCTCGCTGTCGGCCGTCTTCCGGGACTACGTCGACCAACTGGTCGAACACGACGGCCAGGTGGCGGTCGTCCCCGAGGAGGAACTCGATCGCAACGGCGCGACCGGCGAGGGCGAGGAGGACCTCTCGTTTCCGCCGACCGTCGAGGTGCCCAAGAGCTTCATCCGCGAGCACGAGCGGCTGGAACTCGAGGCCGACCACCTCCGGGAGCAACTCGACGAGTACAAATCCTACGTGACGGAGCTTCAGGACCGCCTCGAGGACGAAGAGAACGAGGTCCTCCTGCTGGACGACCTGGACGAGGACGAGGAGTCCTACCAGCTCCGCTGAATCCCCGTCGGCGGGGCGTCTCGCTTATTTCGCTAGCTCTTGCTTCGCGTCCCGGATCGCCTCGTGTTGCTCGTCGGCCCCGTCGACGCGAGCCAGCCCTTCGGCGGCCTCGAGCGTCCGCACGGCGTCGTCGAGAAACGAGAGGATATCGCCGGGGTAGGCGTAGACCATGTAGTCGTCGCCCATCACGTCGACGATGGCGTCGGGGCCGAGGCCCTGGGCGCGTAACTCGAGCAGGTAGCGGACGAACTTCCGTTCCGGACAGCCGCAGTAGGGGTTGTCCTCGCAGTCGCAATCGAGGAAGTCCTCGCTGAAGTCGAGCACCCGATCGCGAGTGGCGTCGTCCAGCTTCTCGAGTCCCTCGCCCTGGAAGAGGATATCGAGCGTCGCCCCCTTGAAGACGCCCTTCGGGACGTTCGTCTCCAGCTGGGAGCTGATCTGCCGGTGGTTCTTGAGGTAGATCTTGTCGGTGATGGCCACGCGTTAGTGGTCGTTCGGGATCGGCGTCGAAAAGCGTCCCGGTCCCGACTCGAGTCGGGCGGTGGGCTCGCTGGCGAGCGGAATCCGCGCCAGGGTGTGGCACCCGCCCCTCGAGTCGTAACGTATTTCAGGTCCACCGGGCCTACTATGGCGTGCAAGCGTGTCCGGGTTGGGGTAGTGGTTATCCTTCAGCCTTGTGGAGGCTGAGACGCGGGTTCGATTCTCGCACCCGGACTTTTTCACGACGACCATCGGGAGGAGTGGAAAAGCCGGAAGGCGAAATCGAACCCTGGAAGCCGCAGCGCCGAGCGAAGTCGTTCGAAAGGCGCAGAGCGCCTTTCGTGATGACGAGAGACCGAAGGTCTCTCGAACCACGAGGCGACCGTCTTCCTTCGGTTCGATTCTCGCACCCGGACCTTCTGTGGCGAACAACTTCGTGAGCCACAGAAATCGTCTGAGAATCGAACCAGACGAGTCGCGCGCAACGAGCGGCCTCGCCGCGAGTGAGCACGTCTCGGCGTGGTTCGATTCTCGCACCCGAACGGTCTCGATTGGTTGGTCTCTCGACCTCCAGTCTCCGCTCGAGGGGCTGCCTCACTCCGTCTCCCAGCCGCGTACGTCGGATTCCTCGAGAAAGAGCGACGGATCGTCGTGCGAGAAGGTGAGCCGCTCCTCTGACCCGTCGGCCGCCGCGCCGACGTAGACCGGCAGTTCCTCCTCGAGCAGCGCCGCCTCGAGCACTGGCCTGGCCGCGGCCATCGAGTAGGTGAGCGGGAGACAGACCGCCGTCTCGGTGTCGGTGTCGCGTTCGACGGCGAGGGCGAACCGGCGGTCGCCGCCGTCGGCGGGGCGGTAGTAGACCTCGGCGTCGTCGATCGAGACGTCGCCGTCGACGAGCGACGCGAGCAGGTCGTACGTCTCGTCGTCGACGAGCACCTCGAAGCCGCGTCGGTCGTCGTCCGCGAGCGGCGAGACGGACTCGGGGGCGGGAACGACGACGTCCCAGCCCTCTTCCCGGTAGCTGTCGGCGATGGCGGTGGCGTCGGCGAGCAGATCGTCCCACTCGCGCGTCGACACCCCGTCGTCGGTCATCGGTACCCCTCCGGTCGGTGACGGGCGATCATGTGCGAGGCCGACAACGGCGAGGCCGAAAACGTTACCGCTGGGGATCCTCGGCTCCGGACCGGTAACCGACGGCGAACTCGTACGCGACGAGACCGAGGAACGCGCCGGCACCGATCGCGAGTACGAGGACGCTCTGGAGCGCCTCGAGATCGGACAGCAGGTGCCAGCCGAGGCCGTCCTCGAGTTGCGTATCGCCGGCGAACGTCACGGCGAAGACGCCCGTGGCGATGACGGCGAACCGAATCCGGGTTCGTCGGGTGACCGCGTCGTCGGTCCGCGCGAGGGACAGTTGCGGGACGACGACGGCGAGACCGGCGACGAGCACGAACGCAGGGAGCGGATACCGGTTCAGATCGACGCCGACCGCGCGATCGAGAAGCGGCATGCCGAGGAGCACGAACAGAAACAGGAGGAGCAACGACGCGAGGATCACCAGGTTCTCCCGGGACGGCATACCGGACTGGGCACGTCGACTACCTATCAACCCTTCGATGGTACCGGGGAGGGTCCGACTCGAGGTGCCGTGACGGCCCCGGCGAACGCGGGCCGCCGCGAACCCAACGGTTTTGCCGGTCGCGCGACCCACCTCGAGTATGACCGAGGCTGCGGATATCGTCCTGACGAACGCGGCGGTCCACGCCCTCTCGGACGACGCGGTCTACGAGGCGATCGCCATCCGGGACGGCGAGATCGTTCGCGTCGGCAAGCGCTACGAGGTGGCGTTCCTCGAGGGCGTCGAGACCGAGACGATCGACTGCGAGGGACGGGTCGTCCTGCCGGGCTTCATCGACGCCCACACGCACATGGAGCAACTCGGCCAGCACCTGGTCCACGCGGACCTCTCGAGCGCCGAGAGCCGCGAGGCGTGTCTGGAACTGCTCGCCGACCAGGCCGAGCGCGACCCCGACCGCGAATGGGTGCTCGGCTTCGGGTACGACGAGAGCGAGTGGGGGGCCGACGCCGAGCGACTCACGCGGGACGAACTCGACGGGGTCAGCGAGAACCGACCGGTCGCTGCCCTGCGGGTCGATCTGCACACGATCTCGTTGAACTCCGTCGCCCTCGAGCGTCTGCGCGACGAATTACCCGAGGAGGACCTGCTGTACGAGGGCGGTGAGCCGACGGGAATCGCCGTCGAGGACGCCGCGGAGGCCGTCCGGCGGACGATCACGGCCGATCGCGACGAGATGCGGGAGGTCCTCGAGGCGGCGACGACCCGCGCGGTCGAACTCGGGGTCACCTGCGTCCACGACAAGGTCAGAGACTCCGTCGCGCCGCGGGTCTACCGCGACCTGGCCGCCGACGGCGACCTCCCGCTCCGGGTTCGGATCGACTACTGGAGCGACCACCTCGAGGCGCTGACGGAGGTCGGACTCGGAACGAACGACGGCGACGGCTTCGTCCGGACGGGAGCGATCAAGTCCTTCTCCGACGGCAGTCTCGGAAGCCGGACGGCGAAGCTCTCGGAGCCCTACGCCGACGCCGAGGCACAGGACGCGGACGACGGACCCGAGGACGAGCGCGGCCAGTGGGTCGTCGACCCCGACGACCTCGCGTCGCTGGTCGAGCGAGCGACCGCGGAGGAGTTCCAGGTCTGTGTCCACGCCATCGGCGACGAGGCCATCGAGGAGACGCTCGCGACGCTCGAGTCGACCCCGGATCCCGCCGGTTCGCGCCACCGGATCGAACACGTAGAACTGGCGACCGACGACCACCTCGAGCGGATGGCCGAGGCGGGGATCGTCGCCTCGATGCAGCCGAACTTCCACCGCTGGGCCGACGAGGGTGGTCTCTACGATCGGCGACTCGGCGACGAACGCCGACGCAACTCGAACCGCTTCCGAGACGTCCTCGAGGCCGACGTCCCGCTGGCGTTCGGCTCCGACTGCATGCCGCTGGATCCGCTGTTGGGAATCCACTACGCCGTGAACGCGCCGACCGAGGCCCAGCGGCTCACCGTCACCGAGGCGATCGAGGCCTACACCCGCGGTGCCGCCTACGCGGGCTTCGACGAGGACCGCCTGGGGACGCTCGAGCCCGGGACGTGTGCAGATCTGGTCGTACTCGAGGACTCCCCCTGGGAACGACCGGATCGGATCGACGACATCGACGTGGCGATGACCGTCGTCGACGGGACGGTGGTCTTCGACGGTCGTGGCGAATAGCACCTCTCACCGGCGAATCGCCGGGTTCGGAACGGGAGCCGCCACACAGGTGTGGGATTCATAGCCGTCGACGGTGAAGCCGCGCGTATGGCCGGCCCGAGGGTTATCGCCGAGATCACGCTCGTCCATCCCGAACTGGTGCTCACCCCGACGATCGAGGCGGTCCCGGAGGTGACGACCGAACTCGAGTATCAGACGATCGCCGCTCCAGGGGAGTACTACCTCTTCTTCCAGGCTCACGGCGGCGACTTCGATCGGTTCGATCGCGCCGTCGCGACCGATCCGACGGTCTCGGACCCGGTCGTCATCGTCGACGGCGACGAGTTCCGGGTGTATCGGATGCGACTCACCTCGTCAGAGCGACTGGTCCTGCCCAAAGCCGCCGACCTCGGCATCCGCGTCCTCCGGGCCGAGAGCGGCCGTGGCGGCTGGATCGCGACGCTCGAGATCCCCGAACGCGAGGCCCTGCGCGAGTTTCGACGGCTCTGTACCGACCTCGACGTCTCGTTCACCGTCGACCGACTCTTTCACGCGGACGAGGAGTCCGCCGGCGAGGAGTACGGCCTGACGCCCGTCCAGGCGCGGACGCTCGTCACCGCCTACGAGCACGGCTACTTCGAGAATCCCCGAGGTGCGTCGGTCGAGGACCTCGCGGACGATCTCGGCGTCTCCTCTTCGGCGGTCAGCGGTCGTCTCCGTCGCGGGCTCGGCCGGCTTGTCGAGAACACCCTCGTCCGGTGAGCCGAGCGAGTGCGGTCGAACGAACCCGTTCTCGGCTGGACCGACGCCACGTCTCTCGGGAGTTATAAAACGAGGAATATGCCGTCCGCCGATTCAACCGGCTGGTAGCCCTACTGAGAGTAATGAACGTCGCCGTCCTCGAGCACGATGGGTCGCCGATCCACGAGAACTTCTTCGATCCCGCCGCACCCGCCCAGCCGTCGCGAACGATCGTCCGTGCGCTCGAGGCCGTCTCGGGCCGCCCCTCGGTCGAGTTCGCTCCGCTGTACGAGTCGATCGACGTCGAAGCGCTCGACCGGTTCTTCGCTCACGCGAACGCCAAAGACGAGGGCCTGGCACCGGTAGCCGTCGAGATCCCCGTCGCCGAGTGGCTGATCGTCGTCTCGGGCGAGGGCTGCGTTCGGGTGTACGAGTGTGACTGTGAGACCGCTGCCGGCAGCGTCACACGCGAACTCGAGTAAGGGTCGGATATCGCCGGCACGCTGTCCGGCCGAACGGTGTGGAGCGGCGATCCGATCACGTCCCGTTCGGATCGATATCGACGCACGCCAGGCGAGACACGCCGTCAGCGCCGTCGTCGCGGACGGGCCGGAGACGCCGGAGTTCGTCGTCTCCGACACCTGCCAGGACGGAACCGCCAGACGGCTCGCGACGCAGTGGGTCGGCCGCGTCGGGGGCGGACTCCTGGCGGTCGCACTCGGTGTCGCCATTCGCCTCTGGGGGTAACGGAGTCGCTTTTCCGCGCTGTGGCATCGACGGAACCGGTACGGTTATGTGAACACGTTGAGCAGTACCGTCGATGATCGGCGCGCTGCTCGCAGTCGGCGGGATCGCCTGTCTCGCCTACGGCGCGTGGAACCTCCGGCCTGCGTACCACGTCTACCGCGGGGAGACCGACGACGTCGTGTCGGTCGAACGGGTCGACGGCCCCGTCGAACTCGAGGGAACCGCGACCGAACTCGCGGGGACGGTCGAGGCTCCGCTGACCGGAACGCCGTGTCTCGCTTACGAGTACGAAGTCGAAGAGCACCAGTCCAGCGGCAAGAACTCCTCGTGGAACACCGTCGACTCCGGGAGCGCGGCCGTCCCGTTTCGCCTCGAGGACGAGACGGCGAGCGTCCGGGTCGAGCCGGCGGGTGCGGACTTCGCGCTGACGACCGACGAACGGATCGACGTCGACGGCGGTGAACCCGAGCCGGAACCGGTTCGGCGGTTCCTCGAGACGGAATCCGACCTCGAGTCGGAGAACCGGTCGCTCGACCTCGCCGTGGTCGAGATCGCGACGGGCAACGACCGGCGCTACTACGAACGGCGGCTGGATCCGGGCGGGGAGGTGTACGTCCTCGGCCAGACGACCTACGACGTCGAGGCTCGGGAGACGATGCGCGATATCAGCGCCGTCGTCGAGGACGGCCCCGAGTCGCCGGTCTTCGTCGTCGCGGATACGTGTCAGGACGGTGCCGCCAGGCTGCTGGCCCGCCGGGGGCTCGTCTGGTTCGGGTTCGGGCTGGCGCTGCTCGCGTTCGGGGTCGTCTCGGTCCTGTAGTCGTCGCCGGTCGCCCCGCCGGTTTTTGTCGCTGGCCGTCCACGCCACGGCTATGGACGTCGGACTCATGACGGCAGCAGGGAGCGACGCCGACCCCGCGACGACGGCCGTACGGGCCGAGAACCTGGGCTACGACGCGGTGTGGGTCGGCGAACTCTGGGGCGAGAGCAGCGTCGTGCAGCTGGCCGAGATGGCGACCCGGACCGACGACCTCGCCCTCGGCAGCGCCATCCTGAACGTCTACTCGCGGTCGCCGGCCGTCCTCGCGATGACGGCGGCGTCGCTCCAGCGCGCCTCGAGCGGCCGGTTCACGCTCGGCCTGGGCACGAGCACGCCGAAGGCCGTCGAGGACCTGCACGGGCTGTCGTTCGACCGGCCGGTCCGTCGCGCCCACGAGACGATCGAACTCGTTCGGGCGTTCACCGGGGAGACGACCGACTCAGGCGAGCCGGTCGACTACGACGGGGAACTGCTCTCGGCCGCGGATTTCCCGGCGCTCGAGTCGCCCGTCCCGATCTATCACGCCGGACTCGGCCCCGCCAACCGCCGCGTGGTCGGCCGGCTCTGTGACGGCTGGATCCCGCACAACATCCCCTTCTCGCGGCTTGAGGACGCCTTCGAGGAGGTCGCGGCTGCGGCCCGCAAACGCGAGCGGGAACCCGACGATATCACGATCGCACCGTACGTCCCCGCGGCCGTCAGCGAGGATCCCGACGAGGCTCGCGAGCTGGTACGCCGGCACGTCGCCTACTACGTCGGTAGTGGCGAGGGGTACCGGAACGCGGTCGCGATGGCCTACCCCGAAGCCGCCCAGCGCGTGGCCGACGCCTGGCGGGGCGGCGACAAACGCGGTGCAACGGAGGCGGTAACCGAGGCGATGGTCGAGGACCTGGGGGTCGCGGCGACGCCGGAGAACGCCCGCGATCGACTCGAGACGCTGGTCGCCGAGACGGGCATCGATCACCCGATCGTCGTGGTTCCCGATCCGGCCGACGAGTCGGTCTGGGAGACGACGATCGAGGCGCTGGCCCCCGCGTGACCGTCCGAGCGTGTACGCGAGCCCCTCGAGAACCGCCTCGAGGCCTTGCCAATCCCGGTATGACGTTTTTGGAGCGACCGCCCGACAGTGGGGACCGAGGAGCCGTCCTCTGATTCCCCATGTCCGACGACAAGACGAACTACACGGATTTCATCGGCGAAGTACAGCATCGCATCGAAGCCGGCCGGCAGGCCGAAGCCGTGCGGACGACCCGTGCGGTGCTCGAGACGATCGGCGAGCGCGTCGACGAGGGCGGCGCGACCGACATCGCCAGCCCGCTCCCGATGGAGGTCGATCGCTACCTGCTCGAGGCCGATCACGGCCAGCAGTTCGACTTCGACGAGTTCGTCGGGCGAGTCCACGACCGGCTTAACTACGAGGACCTCGACCTCGAGACCGGCTACGGGAAACCCTCCGGCGTCGACGAGGCCGACACCGTCTTCCGGATCAAGGCGGTGACGGCGCTGTTGAGCGAGACGGTCCCCGGCGGCCAGATGGCCAACGTCGAGGAGCAGCTCCCGGAGGAGTTCGGGGAGATGTTCGAACTCGTCGACGCGGAGACGAAGCCGTGGGAACAGCAACGACAGGATTGAGGCGGCGCTGACGTTTGGATACCGTCGTTTTCGCCACACCTCGATGGCGGTTCGTTTACGCGCCCCTCCGTTTTCGAAGGGTGACGACGCGGTACCCGGTACCCGCGCGCAGGGCTCGGGAGCGGTCGATCAGCACTCGACCTCGATCCGCCGTCCCGACTCGGCGGACTCGTAGGCGGCCTCGATCGCCCGCAGGTCCGCGACCCCGTCGGCCCCGTCCGGTTCGGGGTCGGTGTCGGTCAGCACGCAGTAGCCGAAGTAGTCGAACTCCTCGCGGACCTCGTCGACCGGGGGGCCGGTGTACTCCATGCGCAGGTCGCCGCTCTCGACGACCATCTCCTGTGGGACGACGCCGCCGAACGGCGAACTGATCGCGATCCGGCCGTCGCTCCCGATCAACTCGAGTCGGCTGCTCGCGTGGGCGTCGAAACTCGCCGTACAGGAGGCCGTCGCGCCGCTTGGGAACGCCAGCTGGAAGGCGACGTGTTCGTCCACCTGCTCGAACGGCTCGCCGCTCGAGTGGGTCGTCGCGTAGACGCCGTCGGGATCGCACTCGAGCAGGTAACGGGTCGTGTTCAGCGGATAGATGCCGAGGTCCACGAGCGCGCCGCCGCCGGCCATCTCGGGATCGAGCCGCCAGGTATCGGGGCCGGCGTGCTCGAGGATCGGGTGGGAGAAGCTCCCGTGGATCTGGACGACGTCGCCGACGACGCCGTCGCGGACGAGGTCCCGGGTCCGCCGGACCGTCGACTCGGTCTGCAAGCGATACGCCGTCATGAGGGTGACGTCCGCCCGATCGCAGGCGTCGACGACGTCGCGAGCGCGCTCGACCGAGGTGGTAAGCGGTTTCTCGCAGAGGACGTGTTTGCCGTGGTCGGCCGCCGCGATCGCGTACTCGGCGTGGGTCGCGTTGGGCGTCGCGACGTAGACGGCGTCGTAGACGGCGACGTGATTGCCCGCGAGAAAGCCCTCGTAGTCGACCACGTGATTCACGTCGAACTCGCTGGCCAGCGCCCGCGCCCGGTCGGGTGACCCCGTCACCAGCGCGGTCGTCTCGCAGTAGTCGCCGGCGGCGATGGCCGGCAACGCACGATTGCGCGCGAAGCCGCCGACGCCGACGACGGCCACCCGTACCGTTCCATCCGGGGTCGTCCGCTCCCAGTCCCGCCGCCTGAATCCGGCGAAGGCGTCCTCGAGTGCCATAACCACACTAGGGACCGCACGCCAAAGGTCCCAGTTCACGACGGGCTGACTGTCGACGGCGTGAACACGTTCGTTCGCCTGAACAACCGACGATTCGTTTTCGGCCGTCGTATCACGGGGTGGTATCTCCCCGGTCTCCAGTACCGAAGGAAAAAATTATTCAATAGCGGGGTGTGAGGTGAGAGTAACCACAGGTGACGTAGAATGGTCAAAATGGAAACCGCGGAGCTGGATACCGATTTGAGTCTGTTCAAATACGACAATCTCGAACAGCTCCCGCCCCAATACCGCGAGTTAGACGAGGCCGAACGCACCGAACGCATCGAGGCGGCGCTCGAGGAACTCGGGGACGACGCCGTGATTCTCGGGCACAACTACCAGCGCCGGGAGATCGTCGAGCACGCCGACTTCGTCGGCGACTCCTACCAGTTGTCGAAGGAGGCCGCCGAGGCCGACGCCGAGTACGTGATCTTCGGCGGCGTCACGTTCATGGCCGAGAGCGCGGACATCATCACCGACGACGACCAGACGGTGATCCTCCCGTCGATGGAGGCCTCGTGTCCGATGGCCGGGATGGCCGAGGCGCTGCAGGTCGACGCGGCGTGGGCCGAGATCACGGCGGCCGCGCCTGACTCGGAGATCATCCCGATCACGTACATGAACTCCTACGCGGACCTGAAGGCGTTCTGTGCGAGTCAGGGCGGGCTCGTCTGCACGTCTTCGAACGCGCACGAGGCGTTCGAGTACGCCTTCGAGAAGGGCGACAAGGTGCTGTTCCTGCCGGACAAGCACCTCGGGGAGAACACGGCCTACCGACTCGGCATGGAGGACGATATCGCCGAGTGGGACCCGTGGGACCCCGAGGGGAAAGACGCCGAGGAGGTCGCCGAGAGCGACATCGTCCTCTGGGACGGCTACTGCCAGGTCCACGAGCGGTTCCGCGAGGACCACATCGAGGAGATTCGCGACGAGCATCCGGACGCGAACGTCGTCGTCCACCCCGAGTGTCGCCGCGAGGTCGTCGAGGCGGCCGACGTCGTCGGTTCGACCAGCACCATCTGCGAGACCGTCGCGAACGCCGATCCCGGCGAGAAATGGGCGATCGGCACCGAGATCCACCTCACCAATCACCTCCAGCGCTGGCACCCCGAGGTCGAGGTGCTACCGCTGTGTGGCGAGGCCTGCATGGACTGCAACGCGATGCGCCAGATCGACCCCAACTACCTCGCGTGGGTCCTCGAGGAACTCGTCGAGGGTCGCGAACGCAACGTGATCGAGGTCGCCCCCGAGGAGAAGGAACTCGCGGAAGTGGCGCTCGACCGCATGCTCGAGATCTAACCATGGCCGGGACCGACACCAGCGAGGCGACGACGACCGACGGCGAGACGACCGACGTCCTCGTCGTCGGCAGCGGTATCGCGGGCTGTGCGGCCGCGCTCTCGGCCGCCCGGGAGGGGAGCGACGTCCTCCTGCTGACCAAGGCGAGCAAACCCGACGACGCAAGCACCGACTGGGCGCAGGGCGGCATCTCGACCACTCGCGGCAACCCCGAGTCGCTCAAGGAAGACATCCTCGAGGCGAGCGACGGTACTGCCGACCCCGACGCGGTCGACACGCTCGTCGAAAACGCCGACGACGCCGTCGAGGACGTGCTGGTCGACACTCTCGAGATCGACTTCGACGAGACCGAGGACGGCGAGTTCGATTATACGCGCGAGGCGGCCCACTCCGAACGGCGTATTCTGCACGTCGACGCCGCGACGGGTACCCACATCCTGCGGCCGTTCCTGAACTACGTCGACGACCACGAGCGCATCGAGGTCCGCCAGGACACCGCCGCGCTCGCGTTGATCACCGCCGAAGGACGCGTTCACGGGGTAGTCAGTGACGAAGCGCCCGAGGGCCACCCGATCTACGCCGGCGCGACGATCCTCGCGACCGGCGGCATCGGTGCCCTCTACGGCCGTTCGACCAACCCCGACGACGCGACCGGCGACGGCATCGCCATGGCCGCCCTCGCCGGGGCCGACGTCGAAGACCTCGAGTACGTGCAGTTCCACCCGACGGCGTACGCGGGCAGCGAGGCGGGACGCATCTCGAAGCGAAGCGACGAAGACCCAGAGCAGGACGAAACGTTCCTGCTCTCGGAAGCCCTTCGCGGCGAGGGGGCAGTGCTCCGCAACGGCGACGGGGAGCGCTTCATGGGCGACTACCATCCCGACGCCGAACTCGCGCCGCGGGACGTCGTCGCCCGCGCGGTCGAGACGGAGCGAGAGGAAACGGGCGAGGTCGTGTTGGACGTGAGTACACTCGAGGGCGAGTTCGAAGCGGCGTTCCCGAACGTCGCCGAGAAGTGCCGCGATCGGGGTATCGAGGGCGACGAGATTCCCGTCGCACCCTGCGAGCACTTCCTCTGTGGCGGCATCGCGGTCGACGACCGTGGCCGGACGTCGCTCGACCGGCTCTACGCCGTCGGCGAGTGCGCCCGCACCGGCGTCCACGGCGCGAACCGACTCGCGAGCACGAGCCTGCTCGAGGGGCTGGTCTGGGGGCTGCGAGCGGGCAGCGATGCAACCGGCTTCGAGCCCGCGGTCGTCGAAGCGCCCGAACTCCGCGACAGCGACCCCGAACTCCCCGAGCGCTTCGCCGCGGAGAAGTTCACCCGTCTGCAGCGGACGATGGACGAGTACCTCGGCCTCGAGCGGGACCCCGACGAGATCGCCCGCGCCAGTGCCGTCTTCCGGCGGCTCAAGGGCGAGGTCGACGCGTACACCCGCACCCGGACGGCTCGAGCGCTCTACGAACTGCGGAACGCGAGCGTCGTCGCGCTGTTGATCGCTCGAGCAGCGAGCGAGAACACGGAATCGACGGGCTGTCACTACGTCCCCGAAGCCAATCCAGCGGGCACGGCCGGGCAGTAATCGGCCGCCGTTCGTCGGGAGCTTCGATCGACGCGGACGTCCGACGGATCGATACTTTCACTGTCACTGGGTGGACTGTCTCGAGTAACACATGGTCTCGACCAGTCGGCTGATCCACGTCGTGATGGTGCTCTCGTCGGTCGGCTTCGCCGCACTCGAATACGCCGGCTACTTCGAGCGGGGAAACACGTTCGGGATGATCATCGGGACCTCACGATAGCGATGGGCATGACGACGCTGCTGAACCCACGACTGCAGGGCGCTCGTGACGTGAACCTCATCACGTCGTCTGAGGTCGGCCCGGGCGAGCGGTTCGGCGCGCAGGTGGGAGGCGTCGTGATGCTCACGCTCGGCTTCCTGATTAGCTGGCTCTTCTTGCCCGGTTGAGACGCCGACTCCGTCTATCGCGTAGATATGGCGACAGAAACTCACGATCACGAATCGGACGCGGAATCGCGGCGGATCGTCGAGTACAACGAAGCGGTGGGATACAGCGCGCTGTACGCGATGCTACTCGCGACGTGTGCGTTCACGAACGCGACTCTCGAGGCCGACGTGAGTCCGGACGTCTCGCTGGCGATGGGATACTTCGTCCGATTTTCGGCGTCGTGTTCCTCCTGAACGTCGGGGCTCGAGCGTCCGGTCTGGCCGCGCTGGTGGCCGCGCGGATTGCTCGACCAGTCCGGCTCAATCTGGTGCTCAGCGTCGTCGTCGTCGGATTGCTGTTGCGGTGACGTCGGATCGATCGGCTCGACCGCTCTACGAACTGCGGAACGCGAGCGTCGTCGCGCTGCTGATCGCTCGAGCGACTCGACGGTTTCTCCCCCGATGACCGACCGTGTCGTCTCGTCGGGCGTGACGTCGAGTGGTCCCCGGCCGGAAACTGCCCGTAGCGGCGGGTGGCATGCTCGATTAGTCGTCGGTCGAGAGTTCGACGTGGACGGTCCGGTCGCCGCTTACCACGCGTACTCGATAGCCACAGTAGGAGAATTCGATGGTCGTCTCGCAGTTTCCGTGTCGAACGAGTGCACACAGGGCGTCCGGATCGGTCACTGTGGCCAGCGGCTGGATTTCCAGCGGCGACTTCCCCTCCGCGTCGGCGACGGTACCGACGATCGCCTCGACGACGCTATCGGGGTCGGACAGTTCGGTCTCCGGAATCGTCGTCTGTAGTGCGTTGTTCACAGCAGGACGACGCCACCGATACGTAAAAACCCTCGGTCAGATATTCGAGAATCCTCGAAGACGTTCGATGTCCGTGGAGGATCGAACCAAAAGTCGAATCCGAGTAGATATCTCCATCTATCCCCCTTCTCGCGTAAACGTGACTTCGGGTGGGATTCGACAATTACACCACGCGACCTATCTCGAGGATTTTTCGAAGCCCTGTAGCAATAATCGTGGAGTATCGATAGACGGAAGGGGATCGGCCGTGAAACCGACCCGTGACGACGTACCAGCTCGACGACGTCGACAGGCAACTGCTCAATTTGCTCCAGGAGAACGCCCGGTACAAGGCGATCGAACTCGCGGAGGCGATTGGCGTCTCCGACAACACCGTCCACAATCGGATGGCGCGGCTGGAGGAAGCCGGCGTCATCACCGGCTACACGACGTCCGTCGATCACGATCGGACCGGTCTCCGCCTCTACTTTCACTTCAGTTGCACGACCCGGATCAGCGCTCGCTCGGACGTCGCGGCCGAGGCGATGGCGTTCCCCCAGGTGCTCGAGGTGACCGAGCTGATGACGGGACAGGAGAACCTCCACATCAAGGCGGTCGGCGCACAGGACGAGGACATCACCACCATCGCCGAACGGCTCGACGACCTGAACCTCGAGATCAACGACGAGAACCTCATCCGGGCCGAACACACGAGCCCGCTCGACTACGTGGAGGTGCTGAAGTCGGTCGACGAACTCGAGTGACGGTCCGTTGCGCTGAGGCGAACGGGCGAAAACCGGTCGTTTATTCGCGTCGCGCCAACACCTCGCGTACATGATCACCGACGCACAGGTCGAACGCTGGCTCCGCGAGGACGTCGGCCACCACGACGTCACCAACCAGGTGCCGGGCGAGACGAGCGGCCGCCTCGTCGCGAAGGAGTCGGGCGTGGTCGCCGGCCTCGAGGCCGCGACGGCCGTCTTCGACTACCTCGACGTCGCCGTCCGCGATCGGCTCGCGGAGGGTACAGCCGTCGAGCCCGGCGACGAACTGCTCCGCGTCTATGGTCCCGCCCGGGAGGTGCTCCGCGGCGAGCGCGTCGCGGTCAACCTCGCCGGACACGCGTCGGGCATCGCGACGCGAACGAACGCGGCCGTCGAGCGCGCACGAACCGAGAGCGAGGCCGTCCGTATCGCCGCGACCCGGAAGACGACGCCCGGACTGCGCGGCCTCGAGAAACGCGCGGTCGTCGCCGGCGGCGGCGACACCCACCGCCTGGACCTCTCGCACATGGTCATGGTCAAGGACAACCATATCGCCGAGATGGGGCTCGAGGGTGCCGTCGAACAGTTCCGGGAGCGGACGTCGTTCGCGACGAAACTTGACGTCGAGGTCGAGTCCGTGGACGACGCGCCGCGAGCGGCCGAGGCCGGCGCTGACGTCGTCCTGCTGGACAACATGAGCCCCGCAGAGACGCGGCAGGCTGTCGAAGCGCTCGCCGACTACGAAGGAGTGCTCGCGGAGGCCAGCGGCGGTATCACGCTCGAGACCGTCGCCGACTACGCCGCGACGGGCGTCGACGTCATCTCGATGGGCTCGCTGACCCACTCCGCGCCGACGCTGGACCTGTCGTTTCGCACCGGCGACTGACGGACCGCTGGCACCGAGCGACCTTTTCCCCTCGAGCGCCCACGTCCGACCGTGACCGAGCCGATTCGAACCTGCGCGGATCACGGCCCGTTCGCGGCCGACGACGGACGCTGTCCAGTCTGTGACGCTCGCGGCGCGAGGTTCCTGTCGCGAGACCGGCGTCGACGACTCTCGAAGTTCGTCAGCGGCGCGCTGCGTCACTTCCCCGACGACGTCGGCCTCGAGGTGGACGACCGCGGCTGGACCGACTACGAGGCTCTCGTCGACGCGGCCAGGCGGAAGTACGACTGGGCCGAACCGCGCCACCTCGCCGCAGTGATCGCGACGGACCCGAAGGGACGGTTCGAGCGGACCGGCGGCGGGGACGGTGAGGGTGGCCGCGTTCGCGCCGCGTACGGGCACTCCGTGGACGTCGACCTCGAGCCGACCGACGGGCCGGTTCCGGACGAACTGTACCACGGGACGGCCCCCGAGAACCTGCCGTCGATCCGCGAGGCGGGGCTGCAGCCGATGGCCCGCCAGCACGTCCACCTCTCGGGGACGCGCGAGGCGGCCGTCGAGGTGGGATCGCGTCACGCGGCCGACCCCATCGTGCTCGTCGTCGACGCCGCGGCGATGCTCGCGGACGGGCACCGGATCGCGAAACGCGGCCGGGAGACGTACACGACCGCGGCGGTTCCCCCGACGTACCTCGCGGTCCCCTCGAGCGGGACCGATCGATGAGGTGGGAACCGGCGACGGCTCGAGTCTCGTCGCGTCTCGATGATGGCAGCTGTCGTCCGTAGCGTCGGGAGTCATTTTCTGCCGGAGTATGTGGCTAGATATAAAGTCGAACGTGATTACAGGTCTCGTATGGGATCGACGCGAGAGCACGAGACGGATTCGTTCGAGGAGAGTCCGATAACGCCGACGCGACTCGGCGCAGCGGCAGCCGTGATGGACGTCGTCGTCTTCGCCGCGGTCGGACACCTGGCGCTGGACGACGTCGCGATCGGCGGGATCGCGGGACTTCTGGTCGGGATCGGCGTCTTCTGTTTCCTCCCCCTGTTCGTACACGCCGACGGAGACGGCTCCTTCGAGGAGTTGGCGTCGGCTGGCGACGGCGCACCGCTGCGGGCGTTCCACCGGCTTGCGGCGGGGTTTGCTCTCTCCGCTGCGGGACTGGTGTTGCTCGCCACGGGCTTTGCCGAACTCGAGATCGTCGTCGGGCTGCCGGCGGCGCTTGCCGTGGCCGTCGCCGTCTATCTCGTCGCCGGATTCGCGCTCCCGAACGCGCGGGTTCCCCGTTGAACCGGTGGCGACGACGGAATCGACCGGGTCGGTGCGAGGACGGTACAGGTCGACGACCCGCCGATCACCGACGAGTCGAACGGGACGTTCGGCGGCCCGTTCCGGGCGCGGCCGCCTGCTCACTACTCGAGCATCGAGAGTACGCGTTTCCACCCCCAGAGGACGAGTCCCACGCCGACAACGCCCAGCAGAACGTACAGCGGGACGGCGTCAGCGGCCGGACCGCCCGGCGGCCGGAGGACTGTGAGGAAGCCGCTCCAGTACAGCGCCGCGAGCGCGACGATGCCGACCAGCGAGGCGACGACGATGGCTGCGGCCATCCGGTTGTCGGCGAGCCGCGATCCCTCGGCATCGGTGCCTCCCACGGTAGATCAGCTACGTGTCGCTCGACGCCTCGGTCCCGAAACGCTTGCACCTGCGACCGCCTGCTGCGACCGACGGCGCTACGCATTCGTTTCCTCCGTCTGTTCGTCGAGTGGATTCAACTCCCGAGAAGACGGTCGCTCACTCCGTTCGCGCTGTGACTGCTCCCGTTCAAATCCCAAGAACACAGTCGCCGCTCACGAATTGTTCGCGGCGACATGCGAGGGTTGGGATTTGAACCCAAGGACCCCTACGGGAGCGGGTCTTAAGCCCACCGCCGTTGGCCTGCTTGGCTACCCTCGCAGGAAGCAGTCGGTCGTTGTTCCCCGGCCGGGATGTGCGTTTCGATATTCCGGACCCGGTGGCCTCACCAGTCGACGCTCAGCGTGCCGTCGCCGTGGGGGTCCGGGGCGATTTCCTCGTCCGTGCGGCGGTCGACGACGTGGATGCAGCCGTCGTCTTTCTTCGCCGGACAGACCTCGGCGGCGCGGACGTTGTGCTCGAGGTCGTCGTCGCCGAAGAAGTACGTTTTCGGGGCGGCGACGCCGGAGGTGATCGAGAGCTCCCAGTTGTCGCTGACCTCGGCGCACTTGCCCGCGCCGAAACACCTGTTCGCCTCGAAGACGATCTTGTACGGTTTCTCCTCGACCGGCGGGGCGTCGTCCGGGCCGACGTCGCTCGGGCGCTGGATGCCGTCCTCGTCGCTCATTGGCGGGGCATCGGTCCGCGCCGTCTTTCCCGTTACGATCGGGTCAATTCCCGCGAGTCCGGATCAGATCGTCGCATCGACGTCCGCCGCGGGTCGCGGAAGGTCGTAGCTCACGCCGGTCGATTCACGCGAGACCCGCCATAGCTGCCGGGCCGTCTCCTCGTCGTAGGAACGATCCGCGGAAGCCTGCCGCTCGGGCGCGCCGCGCATGTTCATGAACCCGCCGGGGCCGTAGTACGCCCCACCCTCGGCGTCGAGCGCGGTCGCGGCGTACAGCGTCGGTAGCGCGCCGGCGTCGGCCGACTGGGCCAGCACGGCGTTCGTGACCCTGTTGAGCGCCACGCGGAGTCGGCTGCCGCGTTGCTCGGGGCCGCGATACTGCAACCTGGTGTCGGCGTACCCCGGGTGGACGGCCATGCTCTGGGCGTTCGCGTCGGCCGTCAGCAGTCGTCGCTCGAGTTCGTAGGCGAACAGGACGTTCGCCAGTTTCGACTGGGCGTAGGCGTCCCAGGGATCGTACTCGTCCTCGCCGTGGAGGTCGTCGAAGTCGATCTCGCCGCGCTCGTGGAGGCCGCTCGAGACGGTGACGATCCGGGCGGGCGGGTCGTCGTCCGAGCGCTCGAGGAGGGACTCGAGCAACAGGCCCGTCAGTGTGAAGTGGCCGAGGTGGTTGACGCCGAACTGCGTCTCGAAGCCGTCCTCGGTCTCCGAGCGCGGGATCGCCATCACGCCGGCGTTGTTGATCAGGACGTCGAGGTCAGCGTCTGCAATTCGGTCAGCGAACGAGCGGACGGACTCGAGGGAAGCGAGGTCACAGGCTTCGACCCGGAGGTCGGCGTCGGGAACGTCCTCGCGGAGGTCGTCGGCGGCGTCCTCGCCGCGGTCGACGCTCCGGACGGCCATGATCACCGACGCGCCGTTGCGCGCGAGTTCGCGGGTCGTCTCGAGACCGATGCCGCTGTTCGCGCCGGTAACGACGACCGTCCGACCGGTCTGGTCGGGAACGTCGTCGGCGGTCCAGCCCATACCGTTCGTACGGGACGAGGCGGCTAAAATCGCTGTGATAACCCGTTTCATTCGCCGCCTTCGGGACCCGACGGCGCTGGGACCGGCGGCCTCGGTGAGCGGTCGACGCCGCGATCAGTTCCGGGAGACGGGAAGCGTGAAGGTAAACGTCGCTCCCTCGCCCGGTTCGGAGTCAACCCAGATGTCGCCGCCGTGGCGCTCGACGATCCGCTCACAGAGGGCGAGTCCGATGCCGGTGCCCTCGTACTCCTCGCGGCTGTGAAGCCGATCGAAGATGGAGAATACGCGTTCCTGGTCCTCGGGATCGATGCCGATCCCCTCGTCTTCGACCGAAATCTCCCACTCGTCGCCGCGCCGACGGGCGTCGACGCGCACCCGTGGTGGGTCGTCGCCGCTGTAGGTAATCGCGTTCGATAGCAGGTTCTGGAACACCTGCCGCAGTTGGCTGGCGTCCCCCGCGACCTCCGGGAGATCCTCGACCGTGATCGCCGCGTCGCTCTCCTCGATCCGGAACTGGAGGTCGGCGAGCACGTCCTCGGCGACGTCGTTCAGGTCCGTCGGCTCGAACGGATCGCCCCGCGTCTCGACGCGGGAGTACTCGAGCAGGCCGTCGATCATCTCGCGCATCCGCTCGGCCCCGTCGACGGCGAACGCGAGGAACTCCCGGCCGTCCTCGTCGAAGGCGTCTCCGTACCGGTTCTCCAGCAGCGTGAGGTAGCTCGTGACCATTCGCAGCGGCTCCTGGAGGTCGTGGCTGGCGGCGTAGGCGAACCGCTCTAAGCGCTCGTTGGACTCCTCGAGTTTCCGCTCGTACTCGCGGCGTTCGGTGACGTCCTGAGCGACGATCATCCCGGCGAAGATTTCGCCGGCCGCGTTCCTGACTGGCAGGGTATTGGCGTAGAGGTACCGATCGTGAAGTTCGATCTCGAAGGTGTTCGACTCGCCCTCGAGCGCGGCGTGGAAGTGGGGTTCGATCTCCTCGAGGACGTCGTCGGGATAGATGTCGTAGACGCTGTTGCCGATCCGATCGGTGGACGGAACGCCGATCTCTTCGAGGAGCTGGCCGCCGACGACCGCGTACTCGAGGTTCTCGTCGAATAGCCCGACTGCGCCGTTGGGGAAGTGCTCGACGAGCGTCCGGTAGCGGCGTTCGGACTCCTCGAGTTGCCGTTCCCGTTCCTTCCGTTCGCTAACGTCGCGGGCGACGCCCACCCGGTGCCAGTCGCTGTCGTTTTCGGGCAACAGCGCGAAGTTGGCCTCGACGGGGATGCGGTCGCCGTCGGCCGTCCGAAGTTGCGCTTCCAGCGTCGGCCACTCGTCGCCGCTCGCCGTGGTCGCTTCCAGTTCGGCGACCCGCTCGAGGACGTCGTCGTCGACCAGCATAGAGACGTGTTCGCCCTCGAGGTCGTCGGGTTCGTAGCCGAGCATTTCGGCGTATGTCTCGTTGACCATCGTGAAGTAACCGTCCGCGTCGACCACGTAGACGCCGTCGTCGACGACTTCGACGATGGTCTCGTAGCGCTCGAGGTGTTTCTCGCGCTCGACCCGCTCGGTGACGTCCTGTGCGAAGCTCAGTCCGGCGAAAATCTCGCCGTCTGCGTCCCGCAGGGGCGTCGCCCACACGCGCCAGTGGCGGCCGCCGAACTCGGTCTGGACGCTGCCGGTCTCGCCCGCCTCGACGGCCGCCCGGAACAGCGGTTCGAGGTCCGCGACCGTGTGGTCGGGGAAGAGATCGGACATCCGGGTACCCTCGAGTTGCTCCGCCGATGGAAGCGTCTCACCGAGTGCCTTCCCCTCGGCGAGGGTGTACTCGAGGTCGTGGTCGTAGACGCCGACGGCACCGTTCGGGAAGTGCTGGGCGAGCGTCCGGTAGCGCCGTTCGGATTCCTCGAGGCGGCGCTGGCGCTCGAGCCGATCGGTGATGTCGCGACCGATGCCCGCGAGGACGGTGTTCCCCCACGGATCTTCGAGCCGCGAGGCGTTGAACTCGTAGGGGACGACCTCGCCGTTTTTGGTCTCGACCCCCAGTTCCGCGCTGGTCGATCCCGTCTCGAACCCGGCCCGGATGGCCTCGGCGAGGGCGTCCAGATCCTCGTCCGCGATCAGGTTGGCGGGACGCATCGACTCGATCTCCGCGTCCGCGTAGCCGGTCACCTCGACGACGCTTCTGTTCCACCGCTGGAGGTCGCCGTCCTCGTCGACGACGTAGAAGACGTCGTCGATCGCGTCGAGAATCTCGTCGGTGTACTCCTTGTAGCGCTCGAGGCTGCGCTCGCGCTCGCGGAGTTTCTGCTCGCGTTCCTTCCGTTCGGTGATCTCCTGGACCATGATCATCCCGCCGAAGATGTCGCCGTCGTCGTCCCTGACGGGGACCGTGTAGGCCATCCAGTCCCGGTCGTGGAACTCGATCTCGAAGGCGCTGGACTCGCCCTCGAGTGCGGCTTCGAACTTCGCCTCCAGTCGCTCGGCCAGATCGGGCGGATATCGGTCCCGGACGGTCTTACCGACGATCGTCTCCGAGGAGTCCTCGAGGTCGTCGAACGCCGTGCCGCCGACGATCTGATACCGGAGATCCTCGTCGAACAGCGCCACCGCGCCGTTGGGGAAGTTGTCGACCAGCGTTCGGTAGCGCTGTTCGGATTCCTCGAGTTGGCGCTGGTACTCCCGTCGCTCGGTGATGTCGGTAAACGCCGCGACGGCACGACTCACCTCGCCCCGCCCGTTCCGGATCGGCATCCCTTCGACCCTGATGATCCGGCGCTGGCCGTCGGCGGCCTCGATCTCGTAGACGTCGGGATCGGTCACCTCTTCGCCCTCGAGGACGCGGGCGAGGGTCATCTCCTCGGGTTCGATCCGCTCGCCCGTCTCAGCACACCAGACCGGATACTTCTCGTACTCGTCGACGGAGTCGGTGTCGAAGACGTCGCCGCCCCAGATCTCCTTGGCGGTGTCGTTGGCCTGGACTATCCGTCCCTTCGAGTCTGCGACGACGACCCCGACGGGGAGGACCTCGAACAGGGTCTCGAGTTGGTCGTTCGTCCGCTCGAGTTGCAGTTGCACCCGTTTTCGTTCCGTGATGTCGGTAACCGCGCCGGGGAACCGGGCCGGGTCACCGTTCTCGTCGCACTCGACGCGGCCGCGCGCGACGACCCACCGGATCTCGCCGTCGGCGTTTCGAACGCGGTACTCGGCTTCGTACCCGCCACAGGCGTCGAGCGCGGCTTCGATCTCCCGTTCGACCCGCTCGCGGTCGTCCTCGTGGATCGCCGCGAGGAACTGCTCGAGGGAGACGCCCTCGCGGGCCGACTCGGGATCGACGCCGAACGTCTCGGCGAACGTCTCGCCGACGACCATCCGGTCTTCCCGGGGGTACCACTCCCAGGTGCCGACGGCCCCGGCCTCGGTCGCTGCCTCGAAGCGCGACTTGGCGTCTTCGAGTTCCCGTTCGTACTCGTGGCGCTCGGTGACGTCCTGGGACATCCCGAGCGCGGCGAACGGGTCGCCCTCGTCGTCGCGAACCGGGACGATCCGGAACTCGAAGACGCGACCGTCGATGGTCGCCTCGAACGCGCTGGACTCGCCCTCGAGGGCGGCTTCGTACCGCGGGACCAGCTTCTCGGCCAGTGGCGACGGCACGGCCTCCGAGACCGATTGTCCCTCGACCTCGTCGACCGTGGCCCCGGCCGTGTCAGTCGGACTCCCGCCGACGGTTCGATAGGTGAGGTCCTCGTCGACGAGCGCGACCGCGCCATTGGGGAAGTTGTCGACGAGGGTCCGGTAACGCCGTTCGGACGCCTCGAGTTCGGACTCCAGCCGTTTGCGCTCCGTGACGTCGGAGATGATGCCTTCGACGGCGACGAGGCTCCCGTCGTCGTCGAAGACGCCGCGGCCGTAGTCTCTGACCCACCTCCGTTCCCCGTCGGCGGTCTCGATGCGGTAGGTTTCGGAGAAGGTGTCGCTGTCGTCCGTCTCCTGCTGTACCGTCTCCCACAGCTTCTGCCGGTCTTCCTGCACCATCACGTCCTCGCCCCACCCGACGTCGCCCCGCTCTAGGGCCCCGGGATCGTAGCCGGTCAGGTCCTCGCAGGCCTCGCTGACGAACTCCATCGGCCAGCCCCGCTCGTTCCGGCAGCGATAGACCATGCCGGGCACGTTGTCCATCAGCGTCGACAGCTGGCGTTCGTGTTCCTCGCGCTCGGTGACGTCCCGGTCTGAGACGATGACCGAGGTGACCTCGCCCGCGTCGTTCGTGACGGGCCGGAACGCGCCCTCGAGGGTGTACTCCTCGCCGTCCGGTCGCGTCAGGTCGGCGGTGAAGGTCACGTACTCGCCGGCCGCGGCCCGTTCGGTCCACTCTCGTACGTCGTCCTGGACGCCGTCGCCCTCGCCCCACCACGGCGTCTCCCAGAACGGTTCGCCGGTGACGTCGTCGAGGTCGGCGTCGACGTACTCCATCGCCGTCCCGTTGATGTCCCGGACCGTGCCATCCGGATCGAGCAATCCGACGAGGATGTTCGGATCCTCGAAGATCGCCTCGAACCGTCGTTCCGTCCGCTCGAGGTCGCGTCGGGTCCGCACGTTCTCGATGGCCGAGGCGAGCACGTCGGCGACCCGCGAGACGAAGTCGACGTCCGCGTCGGTGAACGCGCGCTGGTCGATCGCGTACGCACCCAGCACGCCCCACGTGCCGTCGTCGGTCTCGATTCGGGCCGTGATGCCACTGGCCGCGCCCCGGGCAGCGATCGGTTTCGGTGCGACTGGGTCGGACCCGTCGCCGAAACCGTCGGTGACGATCGGACGATCGGCGTGGAGCGCACGGTACACCGGCGAGGCGGAATCCGCAGGCACGGACTGGGTATCGGCCCGGTCCGCCGAGAGACCGGCCGCCTCCCGGAGCACGGCCGTCGGCTCGTCCGGCTGTCGTTCGAACACGGTACAGTAGTCGACCTCGAGCGTCTCCGCGACGGCCGTCGCCGCGTCCCCCAGGAGTTCGTCGAGGTCCCCCGTCTCGAGTGCCCCCTGGCTGAGGTCGGTCAGTACCTCCTGCCGGCGGAGCTGCGCTCGATGATCCGAGTCGGTGGACGACGATCCCATTCACCGGTATACAGCAGCGGACAGCGTAAAACGTCTTGGTCGCGTTCTCGCCGAACGCAACGGTCTCCGATCGGGACCGACCGGCCAACGCCGACGTGTAACCGATCTCGCGGATCGGGATTACTCGTCGTGGACGGTGACCGACTCGAGGAGCACGTCCTCGTTCGGACGGTCGTTGGCGTCGGTTTCGACGGAACCGATCTCGCGGACGACGTCCATGCCGTCCGTGACTTTGCCGAAGACGGCGTGGCGGTCGTCGAGGTGGGGCTGGGCGTCGAGCGTGATGAAGAACTGCGACCCGTTCGTGTCGGGGCCGGAGTTGGCCATCGAGAGGATGCCCTCGTCGTCGTGACGGAGTTCGGGGTGGAACTCGTCGTCGAACTGGTAGCCGGGACCGCCCCGGCCCGTCCCGGTCGGGTCGCCGGTCTGGATCATGAAGTCGTCGATGACCCGGTGAAAGAGCACATCGTCGTACAGCGGTTCACCCTCGATTTCCTCGCCGGTTTCGGGATCGGTCCAGGTGCGCTCGCCCGTCGCCAGGCCGACGAAGTTTTCGACGGTTCGGGGGGCTCGCTCGTCGTACAGTTCGACGTCGATGTCGCCCTCGCTCGTGTGGAGGGTTGCGGTTAGGTCTCCCATATCCCTCGGGACGGTGAGCCGACGGAAAACGGTAGTGGTCTCGGTTTCGTCCGCCCTTTCGCGTTGCGTCGCCGCGTTCGACGTGCCGATACCGGTGCGTGATGAGGTACCTGACGCGACGGTTCTTCGATCACCAGCCCGTCTCCTCGCCGTTCTGTCCGTCCACGGTACCGAAGGACGCCGGCAACGGGCGGCCGCAACTACATACCGCCGGAGGTGAAACGGAGACGTATGAGTGCCGGGACGCACACGGCCGAGACGGTGACGCTCGAGCGGTTGCCCTCCGGCGTCGAACTCTCGACGACGGTCCACCGGTACCGCGGCGCAGCGGACGGGCCGACGCTGTACGTCCAGGCCGCCCAGCACGGCCGCGAGATCAACGGGACGGAGGTGCTCCGGCGGTTTCACGACGCCGTGTCCCTCGAGGAGCTGTCGGGGACGATCGTCGCGGTACCCGTGGCGAACCCGCTGACGTTCGATCGCGTCTCCTACGTCACCCCCGAGGAGTTCGACAGCGTCAACCCCAACATGAACCGCGTCTGGCCGGGCGATGCGGACGGGACGCTCCACCAGCGGATGGCCGCCCGCCTTTGGGAGGAGATCGAAGGTGCCGACGCCATCGTCGACCTGCACACCGGCAGTCCGGATATGCTCCCCCACGTCGTCTACCGCGAGGGCGACGACGAGGCGCGCCGCCTCGCGACGGCCTTCGGCACCGACCTCCTGCTCTCCGAGGAGGCCGACGAGGACGCCTCCGAGGAGTGGCACCGTCGCGGCTTCGCCGGCAAACTCCGCGTCGCCGCCGCCCGCGAGGGGATCCCCTCGATCACGCCCGAACTCGCCCACAACAAGCAGATCCTCGAGGACGCCGTCGAAACCGGCGTCGACGGCCTGCTCGAGGTGTGTCGGTATCTCGGCATGCTCCCGGGAGCGGTGCCCGAGCGCGAGCAGATCGTAGCCCGAAACCATCTCGGACAGGTCACGGCCGACGAGTCCGGCCTGTTCCGCCCGGATCCGTCGCTCGCGGTCGGGCAACGCGTCGCCGAGAGGGACTGGCTCGGGACGGTGTACAATCCCCAGACGTACGAACCCGTTCAGGAGGCGACCGCCGACCGCGACGGCGTGTTGTACGCGCTGACCCAGGAGTCGACGGTCGCCGCCGGCGACCAACTCGCGAGCGTCGCCCTGGTTCGCGAGGACTGACTCGGGAACCGCTTACGCGAGTCCGAGCACCGAGATACCTGCCGTCGTCCCGGCCACCAGCGCGACCGTCCAGGCCAGCAGTCCCACGCTGAGCCAGGCGACCGTGACGCGGGCGTCCCGGCCAGTGACTGCGGCCAGCAGCGCCGTGAGGTGGATCCCCGCGAGTATCGGGCCTGCGAACGCGAGGCCGGCCATCCCGTACTTCCGCCAGACGCGACGGGCCCGTCCGTAGCGATCGCTCGAGTCCTCGTCGGGGTCGCGTCGTCGCGACCACCAGGCGGCCAGCCGTTGCTGACAGTAGACGATCGCGGCGACGGCGGTTACGCTCCCGGCGAACGCCGCTGTGCCGGTCCCGACGGGATCGAGGCCGAGTCCGATCGCGATCGGAATCACGATGAACGGTTCGATCGCTGGTATCATCGCGAGCAGGAACACGAGGACGTACCGTCCGAGGCCGGAGGCGGACTCGATCGTCGTGCCGACCTCGAGGAGCGTCGCGGGGAGCATCACGGGCGTAATCGTCGGTCGAGACGGTCGATCGGCTCAAATCGATTTCGGTTTCCGGGAGCTATCACCGCCTCAACTGGACGCCCCCGGCAGTGACGGCTCGGGGGAGGTACGGCGACCGCTGAAACGCGAAAAATCCGGAGAGTGCGTCAGGTAGCCTCGCCGCGGATCATCTCGAGGTCGACGTTCTCCGGGATGATCTCGTAGGAGTCGACGACCGCTGCTTCTACTTCGTCGCCGGTCTTGAAGTCGATCGGGTTGCCCGTCTCCTCGGACCACTCCTGCATCTCGTCGGTCTGGAGCACGTCCTCGACGGCCTCGGACCACACCTCTTCCACCTGATCGGGGGTCCCCGGCGGCGCGAAGATACCGCGGGTAAGTTCGCTGATGAAGTCGATGTTTTCGTAGCCGAGGTCGGTGACCGTCTCGAGGTCCGGGAACACCGCGCTCCCGTCGCCGACCAGGCTGACGACGGGGTCGACGTCGCCCCCCTCGACGGCTGCCTCGGCCGCCGTGTCGGTGCTGATAGCGGCAGGGACCTCGTTAGCGATCGTCGCCTGGACGGCCGGCCCGGAGCCGGGGTAGCCGACGTACCTGTCCCACCCGAATCCGTGCAGTTCCTGCATCAGTAGCGCCATCACGTGATCGACGCCGCCGCGTTCCTTGCCGCTGAAGATCTCGAGTTCGCCGTCCTCGTAGCGGTCCATCAGGTCCTCGTAGCCCTCGATTTCGTAGGCCGGGTTGGCGACGATGATGAACTGCGTGGTCGCGTAGCCACAGAGCCCGGTCACGTCTTCGAGGTCGAACGGTTGTGGGTTGACCATCTCCGAGACGGGGGTCGACGGCGGGTTGAACGCGGCCACCGTGTAGCCGTCCGGTTCGGCGAACATCATCTCGCCGGTGCCCCGGAGCGACGCCGCCCCCTCGAGGTTCTCGATCGCGATGTTCACGCCGCTGAAGTTCTCGTGTTCGTCGACCAGCGGGATCATCTGGCGGCCGTAGACGTCGGTTCCACCCCCTTCACCGAAGGGGATGATGTACCGGATGTCGTCGCTCGGATACTCCGCTTGACCGTGTACCGAACCGACGCCGGCGAGACCGACGGCCGACGCAGCCCCGATCCCCTTCAGTACGGTACGTCTGTCCGTCGTCACTCGTGGCTCTGTTCGCACCATAGTGGCAGCGAATATCTACCATGGCACTGGTCATAAAAATTCGGACAGATGTACATCTTTAGACCTTATTCAGTTGTGTAAGTGGTACAAATTGCGGTTTGAACTTTCGAGTGGGAAAACCAGTCTCCGTCTACAGTTATTGAACAGACCTATTCGGCTGCTCTCGAGTGTTACCGGAAGGAGTATAGCAAAGGAGTTTCGATTGTGATATATCGTACAATCTATCACCGTTCGAGTGTTCTAGCTGTCGTCTCAGACGCCCTGTGTATATTTGGGATCGATAGGTGCTAGACCCGACGCTGTAACTCTGGCCAAGTGACTACCAATGCTGCGATCCAACACCGCATCGAAGAGGTACACCCGCTGCTTGCGACAGTGTGGGGTCTCGGACCGACGGCCAACCGACGGTACTCCTGCTGAAGAATCCCAGTACAATAAAACGATTATATGATGGAAGCTAGTTATAGTGTACTATTAGATATATTTGGCTGTCATCCGACGAGACTCCGTCGAGTGCTACCACACTCTCCGTGGCTCGATTCGCGAGGCCTCACGTAGACCCTCACGTCGGCTGGCGTCGCCAGTACGTCCTGCTGGCGCTTCACAACGCCCCGGACGGCTGAGTCTCTCGTGACGACGACCCCATCTGGCGTCTCCGCCGATGGTATCCGGTGGTCTCGCGGCGGCCCGTTTCCCAGGGTGTCACGAGGCTCACTCTCCGTTGAATCGAGCGTTCCACGGACGCTGTCTGTCGGTTTTGGCGCTCGAGCGGACCATACAATCCGCCGGACCCGACGGGGAATCCTCGAGTGTTCGAACGGCTGTCGAACCGACGTGGCGGTACTCGTCTCCACAATCATCAGCTGGCAATTATGACACTGCGAGAGACAAATTGGCGAAGTAGAACGGGATCGGTCTCCGAACCGAGCGGATACCGGTGTGAGCGTCGATTGACGAACGCGGCGAGGCGAATCGACTGCGAAGAACTTCGTCTCCTCGCGTTCGTGCGGTGATCAGCAGGTCGAGAAGCCGCCGTCGACGACCAGCCCGTGGCCGGTGACGAAGGAGGATTCGTCGCTGGCGAGGAAGAGGATCGCGTCGGCGATCTCCTCGGGCTTGCCCAGGCGCTTCAGCGGGTACTCCTCGGACATCGCCTCGCGTGCTGCTTCCGGATCGTCCTGCCCCTCGAGGTACCGATCGAGTAGCTGAGTCTCCGTGAAGCCGGGACAGACGGCGTTGGCCCGGACGCCGTAGGGGCCGGCCTCGGCGGCGATGGTTCGGGTGAGGTTCAACACCGCCGCTTTCGTCGTCGAGTAGGCGGCCTGTTTGGGGAGCCCGAGAATCGAGGCCAGCGACCCGACGTTGACGATCGAGCCGTGGCCCTGTTCTTTCATGTGGGGCAAGGCGGCGTGACAGCCGTTCCAGACGCCGTTGATGTTGACGTCGATCACGAAGTCGCGCACCGAGTCGTCGATGTCCTCGAGCGAACCGCCGGGGTGACCGGTGCCGGCGTTGTTGACCATTACGTCCAGTCCGTGCGCCTCCGCGACGTCGTCGACGACCTCGTGGAACCGGTCGCTATCGGTGACGTCGAGGTCGTAGAACGTCGCTTCCCCGCCGGCGTCTTCGATGTCGTCGACGACTTCCTCGCCGCCGTCGCTGTCGACGTCCGTGACCACGACGAACGCCCCCTCCTCGGCGCAGCGTTCGGCGGTCTCTCGTCCGATTCCCGATGCCGCTCCCGTGATGACGACCGTCTTGCCTTCGAGTCGCATACGTCCGTCCTCGTGGAGTGCCCACATAAATTCGTTCATCGTTGTCCGAGCGGACGCGTGTTCTGTTCGGTGACCGGCCTCGTCGAGCGAACACTGGTAAGAACGTCGGGTCGTCTCGATCCAGTTAGGGCTCCGGTCAGCCCGCGTCGGTCACCTGTAGGGATGGTCGTCGAGGTGTCGATACGCGAGGAGCGCGTCGTCACGAATCACGACGAACAGAATATCGCGTTCGGCGACGTCGTCGAACGCCGTGACGGGGACGACCAGTTGATCGACCAGTCCGGTTTCGTCCTCGAGTAACAGAACGACGTGGTCGCCGTCGACGATGCGATCGACGACCGCGACGTACGGCTCGACGTTACACGAATCGGTATCGGGTTCTCGAGCACCCGCCGTGGACGTCGCGGGCACGGCGGCGAGGAGCGATCCGAGTACCTGGCAGACGCGTCGTCGTGACGAATCGTATCGATCCGACATACCCTCCTTGGCCGAGTGATCCGATTTAAACGGTCGCCTTCGGATGGTTTTATATCGCCGTTTTGGGTATAGGGTAGTAGTGTCCGAACTTTGGTATTATTTTGGTGACGCGTCGAGGTGTACGAGTTCGGAGCGGAGTGGGATCTGTCCACGTTCCCTCGCACTCGAACGTGTAGGGTTGAACCAAACTCTCCCTCTGGTTCAACGAATAACGTGTGGGTTTTCGTAAATCCGAGTTCTCGACTGTGGATATGGATTACAGTCGTACGATCGTAATGACTGGTGTTCCTCTGGTCTCAAAGACTCCGGAACAGATGAGGACGTAACGGGGCCGGTACCTCGAAAGTAGTCCGAAGAGAGGGTTGTCGGAAAGCACAGCTCAACCTCACCGCAAAGCGATTGAGGAGATGGATATATAATGAATGTGGAATTAGAATGCGACCCTATCTATCAGTTCCGTACCACTGAACCGTAGCCCGGACATCGAAACGATAGCTTGCAGATGTCCGCACGATCCCTCGAAATCATGGGTATGGGCTGGGTGCACTGATTTGACTAGTCGTCGTACAGAATTGGGGTCGGTTATCTAACACAAAACATCGGGAAAAAGTAACTGCGGATTGGTGGTTGTCCAGGGATGATATTTACGTCCCGCACGAACCCAGCGAGATTCTCGCGGAGGTACCACGCGATAGAACCGACGAGGATCTCGCGGAGAAACCGCTCGAGAGCGTGACCGACGAAACGATCACGGACGAGGAGACGCTACTGCAGCAAGTCACGGGCAGGGATGGCATCGGCCCACCGATGTCGGTGACGCGTCCTTCACGAGGCTGTGGGCATCGCCTGGCCGACGGGGCGACTGCAGCACGAGGAGTACCAGCCCACCCGCCTGCAGACGTTCCGCGAGACGATCGATCCGATCCCGCTCACGTTCCGGTAGGATGTCTGAAACGGGCACTCGAGTCGGAACTGGGTGCGTGCGATGGCATGCCATCACGCTACGTCCAAACCGACGACCCGTGACCGTCACCGGATCGGTCGTTTCCGGCCGGCCCGGCCGCCGTCGTGGACGTTTGGCGGCTGGTGACCTCCAAAGGTTTATCACGTGTGTAGGGAATACTTCCAACGATGGCTACGCAGCAACCGATCGCCCAGGAGGCGCGATTGCAGGCCCGTAACGTCGGCGGTATCGAGGAGACCACCGTCGAACTCGAGTCGGGCATCACCGTCCTCGCCGGGCGAAACGCGACCAATCGAACGTCGCTACTGCAGGCGTTTATGGCCGCACTCGGCGGCGAGTCCGCCTCCCTGAAGGCCGACGCCGAGGAGGGATGGGCGGAACTCGAGATCGGGGACGACACGTACCGTCGGACGCTGCAACGCAGCGGCGGCACCGTCGTAATGGGTGGCGAACCCTTCCTCTCCGATCCTGAACTCGCGGAACTGTTCGCCTTTCTGCTCGAGTCGAATCCGGCCCGACGGGCCGTGACGACGGACGACGACCTGCGTGAGATCATTCTCCGTCCCGTCGATACTGACGAGATCGAAGCGGAGATCACGCGATTGACGGCCGAGAAAGAACAGCTCTCGGACGAACTCGACCGCCTCGAGTCGCTCCAGTCCCAGCTTCCGGGCCTCGAACAGCAACGAACCGACCTCGAAACCGAGATCGAGGAGAAACGGGCCGAACTCGAGGAGGTCAAGGCCGCGATCGAAGCGACCGAGGAAGCCGAGGAGGACCCCGACGAGCGCGACGAACTCGACGAGAAACTGGCGACGCTTCGCGAGAAGCGTTCGTCGCTGGAGGACGTGCGCTTCGACCTCGAGACAGAACGCGAGAGTCTGAGCGCGCTTCGCGAGGAACGCGAGGAACTCGAGGCGGAACTCGAGGAACTCCCCGATCCGGAGTCGCTCGACCGCTCGGAGATCGACTCCGAGATCGACCGCCTCCAGCGCCGATCCCAGTCCATCGACAACGTCGTCAGCCAGTTACAGAGCATCGTCCAGTTCAACGAGGAGATGCTCGAGGGCGCACATCCCGAAATACGGGAGCTTCTGTCCGACGACGGCGACGGCGATACCGGCGGTGCCGTCACGGATCAGTTGCTCGAGGACGAGGAGACGGTGCAGTGCTGGACCTGCGGCAGTCAGGTCCAACGCTCCGAGATCGAGGAGACGATCGATCGGCTACGCTCCCTGCAGGAGGAAAAACGGGCCGAGCGCGACGAACTCGAGGACCGGATCCAGTCGCTGCGATCCGATCGCCGGGAACTCGACCAGGCCCGCAACCGGCGAGAGCGTGCCCAGAGCCGCCTCGCGGACGTCACCGAGGAGATCGATCGTCGCGAGGATCGACTCGAGACGCTCTCGGATCGGCAGACGGAACTCGAGTCGGAGATCGACCAGCTCGAAGCGGAGGCGGCCGAACTCGAGGCCTCGGCCGACTCCGACGACGAGGACGACGAGGAGAGCCTGCTCGAACTCAACCGCCGGGCCAACGAACTCGAGTTCTCGCTCGGTCGCCTCGAACGGGAACTGGAGACGACCACCGACGAGATCGAGGAGATCGAGTCTGCGCTCGCGGAGCGGGACGAACTCGAGGCCCGCCGCGAGGCGATTCGCGAGGACCTCGAAGAGCTACGCACGCGGATCGACCGGATCGAACGCGAGGCCGTCGAGTCGTTCAACGAGCACATGGACGCCGTACTCGAGGTCCTCGAGTACGAGAACATCGAGCGCATCTGGATCGAGCGCGTCGGGACGACCGCCCGCGAGGGGCGTCGGAAGGTCGAACGAACTGCGTTCGATCTCCACATCGTCCGCAGTACCGAGGACGGGAGCACCTACGAGGACACGATCGACCACTTGAGCGAGAGCGAACGCGAAGTGACGGGGCTCATCTTCGCGCTCGCGGGCTATCTCGTCCACGAGGTCTACGACGAAGTTCCGTTCATGCTGCTGGACTCCCTCGAGGCGCTCGACTCGAATCGGATCGCCGCGCTCGTCGAGTACTTCGAGTCCTACACGGACTTCCTCGTGGTCGCGCTGTTGCCCGAAGACGCCGCCGCGATCGACGAGGAGCACGATCGTATCACCGAGATCTGAGGGGTCGCTTTTCGGCGGAACTGCTAACAGAAGAACTCACGCTACAGCTCCTTGAAGCCATCATAGTTGAGACACTGGTGAGTCATGGGAGCCGTTTTGGACGCCGTAATTCGACACATGGAACGTCAATCTCGGAAACAGTCACCGACAACGGACACACCGACTTCCGTTCCGGGAAACGAAACGAGTTTTCGAATCGGGGCGAACGCGGTGCTCTTCGGCGTGCGATCGATCGACGTAGGGGTGACACTTCCGCTCGAGCCGTCAGCCGTACGCGAGCGTCACTCTGATCTCACCGGCCTTGTCCCGGAGCAGCGTCGGTAGCTCGTCGTGGACGTACTCGTCTTTGAATCGACTCGTCGGACCGAACACGCCCAGTGCCCCCAGTAACTCGTCGTCGGGCGTATATACGGGAACGGCGACCCCGCGTAATCCGTCCATGTGTTCTTCGTCGTTGATCGCGTACCCCCGCTCCCGGATCGTCTCCAGTTCCGCGAGGAGGGCATCGCGGTCCGTGATCGTGTTCGCCGTCATCCGCTCGAGGCCACGAGCCTCGAGGAACCGGTCGACGGCCTCGCGGTCCCACTCGGCGAGGATGACCTTGCCCGACGCCAGCGAGTGGAGCGGTCGCCGCCGGCCGATCATCGTGTCTGTCAGACTGCCGTATCGGTGGACGTAGACCGCTTCGTAGTCCTCCTCGACGATGAAGACGGCCCGCTCGTCGGTCTCCTGGCCGAGTTCGAACACTTTCCGCTTCGCGGCGGTGTACCCGGTCTTTCGCGTCCGGGCCGTCTCGCTCAGTTGCAGAAAGCGCAGGCCGATGTAGTACCCCCCATCGCGTTCGATCAGATAGCCCAGATCGGTCAGCGTCGAGACGTGCCGGTAGACGGTACTTTTCGTCATCCCGGTCCGGCGCGTGAGTTCCGTCAGCGAGATCCCTTCCTCCTCGCTGATCGTCTCGAGGATCGCGAACGTCTTCCGGGTGGTCGACACCCCATCCCCCTGCTCGTCGTCCGTCGCCATAGACGATACTGACTGACGGTACTACAATCAATGTTCCGGAGAGTAAAACGGACGCTTTATTATGTGGAACTACGGGCCGACTGGCGTCTCTCCCTAGCTAGCTGTTTCGATATACGGAATTCGTTGTGGGGTTGGTCGCGAGTGGATTACTCGTAGGCCGGGATCCCGGTCAGGTCCTCGCCGAGGATGAGTGTGTGGATGTCGTGGGTTCCCTCGTACGTGTAGACTGTCTCCATGTTCGCGAGGTGGCGCATGGGCGAATAGTCAGTCGTGATGCCGTTTCCGCCGAGCATCTCCCGTGCCACGCGGGCCTGTTCGCGGGCCATCCGGACGTTGTTCCGTTTCGCCAGCGAGATGTGCTGGGGCCGGAGGTCGCCGCGTTCTTTCAGGTCGGCGATCCGGTAGACCAGCAGTTGGCCGAGCGTGATCTGGGTGGCCATCTCCGCCAGTTTCTCCTGTTGCAACTGGAAGCGACCGATCGGACCGCCGAACTGTTCGCGGTCCTGGGCGTACTGTCGAGCCTCCTCGAAGCAGTCGCGGGCAGCGCCGACTGCGCCCCAGGCGATGCCGTAGCGGGCCTGCGTGAGACAGGACAGCGGTCCCTTCATTCCCTCGACGCCGGGCAGGACGTTCTCCTCGGGGACGTAGACGTCGTTGAGACCGATCTCGCCGGTGATCGACGCGCGCAGCGAGAGTTTCTCGGTGATCTTGTTGGTCGTGACGCCGTCCCGATCGGTCTCGACGAGGAACCCGCGGACGGGCTCGTCGGGATCGGAGCGATCACGCGCCCAGACGACCGCGACGTCGGCGATCGGCGAGTTCGTGATCCAGGTCTTCGAACCGTTGAGCACGTAGCCGTCGCCGTCGGCCTCCGCGTGGGTCTCCATCGCCGAGGGGTTCGAGCCGTGCTCGGGTTCGGTCAGGCCGAAACAACCGACGGCCTCGCCCTTGCCCAGCGCCGGGAGCCACTCCTCTTTCTGTTCCTCGCTCCCGTACGCGTGAATGGGATACATGACGAGCGCGCCCTGGACCGATGCCATCGAACGCAGTCCCGAGTCTCCGGCCTCGAGTTCCTGCATCAACAGGCCGTAGGCCGTCTCGGAGACGTTCGGCGAGCCATAGCCCTCGAGATTCGGGGCGTAAAAGCCGAGTTCTCCCATCTCGGGGATCAGGTCGGTCGGGAACGTCCCCTCCTCGAAGTGTTCGCCGATGTCGGGTTTGACGTGTTCCTCGACGAACTCCCGGGCCGTATCCCGGATCATCCGCTCTTCCTGGCCGAGGTCCTCCTCGAGTTGGACGTAATCGAGCATACGTGCTAGTATGCCAACCGGGCAATAGGCATTGCGGTACCGGTTCTCGCTCCGGGGATCGAAATTTCACGTATACGTCGCTGAACGACCGACCTACGCCGCTCGAGAATCTTATCGGGTGGCCCATACACCTCCGGTAACCCGACAGAACTATTATACCATATCAGTTTGTACCAATGGGATATGGAACAGAGAGACCTCCATACACGCCGATCAGTTCTCGCAGCCGCAGGTATCGGAACGACCGCCGCGTTAGCGGGCTGTCTCGACGGTGGTAACGGAGAGAACGCCGCCGACGGAAACGGTGGTACGGAAGGGTCAGCCAGCTACGAACGCGTCAGCGAGAGTTTCACTGAACAGGGGGGTGCCCTGAACGAAGGTCGACTCGACGTCGGCGTCGGGACGATGATGAACTTCTCGATAACGCCGGGCTGGGTCCAGGAGGCCATCGCATCCGTCGACGAGTTCCGGATCCTCGACGTCGCCGACGAGACCGCGGAAGCCTGGCGGGACGACGACATGCTGCTCATTCAGGACCTTGATACGAACGACCTCGAGGGTGCCGACAACGACCACGTCGACGTCCCCGGAGAGCTTCCCTGTCCGACGTTCGCGTACAACTTCGTAACGCGGGCGGAACTCGACTACGATCTCGTCTACACCTACCTCGAGACGATGTGGGACCTCCGCCAAGATCTGGCCGACGAGTTCGGCATCTTCGCGTTCCACGATAATCCGGAGTTCTGGGTCCAGAACGCCTACGAGGGGATCCCGTTCCACCCCGCCGCTGCCGATTTCTACGAGGAGGAACTCGGCGTCTGGAGCGACGACTTCGAACGGGCCGACGAACCCGACGACCCGATCGAATCGGACGTAATCCGGATGAAGACCTCCGAGTCGGGAACGACTGGTCACGCCGCCAACGAGGCGCTCGCGGCCGTCATGAACGACCACCTCGACGAGTTTTCCATCGAGGCCCAGACGAGCAACGGAACCGAGGAGAACATCGGGGACATCGCCTCCGAGGACATCGAGATGGGCTACCTCCAGAACTGGACGGCTCGCGAGTACCGCGACGACGTCGAACCGTTCGACGAGATCGATTTCGAGATGGCGCAGGTGTTCCACTACTACGACCTGCCGTGGTTCTTCATTACCAACAACATGGATCTCGAGACGATCTCGGACATCGAGGAAGGAATGACCGTATCGCCGACTCCGAGCGGCTCCGGTACCGCTCCCGGCCTCGAGCACGCACTCGAACACGCACTTGACGGGTAACGACCGATGTCTCTCTCGCGCTCTCGTATCGGACGACTGACGCCGTACCGGTTGTTAGCCGGAACGACGTCCGTCATGGCGGCGCTTTTGACCCTCTTTACGGTCTACTACGCAGTCTTCATCCTGACGAACCTGAGCTTCGCCGGCGTCTCGTTCAGGCCCTACGTCCCCTCGGAGCTCGTGTTCGCGGAACAGGCCGAGTACGTCGTCATCTTCACCGGGTGGGGACTCGCTGTCTACTACCTGGATTACGCCCGTCGTGCGTTCGCGAACCGACATGACGTGGCCGACGAGACGGACGCGTCGGGAGCGTCCGACCCGGAGACGCTTTCGGAGGCTTCCGAGGAGACGAAAGTCGGGAAAGGCCGGGGATTCGGCGGACGACTGCCGGACGGTCTCGACAGGCTCGAGCGTGCGTACGGCCGGGTCGATCCGTACCTCGCGATCGGACTCGCCGTCCTCTCGCTCGCGACGATGGCCTACGTTACGGCCGAGTTCGGCAGGCTCGAGGGCGATGCTCACATCCTTGGCTTCTCGTCGATGGATCACGTCGTCGGAGCGGCGTTGATCGTCCTCGTGACAGACGCGACCCGCCGTGCGTTCGGCTGGATCATCGCCTCGGTAGCGGTGTTCGCGATCGTCTACTCCCACGAATCGGTGAGTACGCTGGGATTTTTACCGGATCTGCTGGCCTGGACGGGTGAAGACCTCACCGGAATCATCGAAGAAGCAGCACTTGGGGTTCACTCGGGAGTCTACGACAGTACGATAATGGGGATCGGCGCGACGTGGGTCGCCATCTTCATCATGTTCGCCGGGATCGCCAAGGCCTACGGCCTCATGGAGTTCGTCCGACGGGTGGGGACAGAACTGGGCAGTACGCTCCGGACTGGCGTCGTTCAGATCGCGGTCATCTCGAGTATGATTATGGGATCGATCACCGGGAGCGCGGCGGCAAACACCGCGACCACCGGGAGCTTCACGATCCCGATGATCAAAGACCAGGGCGTGCGCGACGACTTCGCGGCGTCGATCGAAGCCGTCGCCTCCGCCGGCGGGCAGATGTTGCCGCCGGTCATGGGCGTCGCCGCGTTCCTCATGGCCGACATCGTCGGCGTCCCATACCTCGAGATCGTCCAGGCGGGCGTCATCCCGGCGACGTTGTTCTACTTGAGCGTCTTCGTGGCAGTACATTTCACCATCCTCAAATTCGGATGGACGACCGACGACCTCTCGTCGTTCGACTGGCGGGTGCTGCTCGGCGGCGTTCACTTCATGATTCCGCTGGCAGTGTTGCTCTACACCCTCATCGTTCTGCGGTGGACGCCGCTGTCGGCGGGGTTGTACACGATTTTCACGATCGTCTTCGTCATCTTCGCCCGGAATCTCCTCGTCGACGTATTCGACGCGGATCGACGGGTGCAGCGGACGCTGGATCGCGACTTCGACCGACCGACACTCGTCGACGTGATTCGGGCAATCCCCCGTCTGATCGTGGCTGCCGTCCGCGTCGTTCTCTCCGCCATTCGGACGTTCGTTTGGAGCCTTACGAGCGCTGCGACGGTCAAACGGGTCGGGAGGTCGTCCGTCCGATCCGTCCGACGAACGACGGGTGAAACTGCCGAGGGGCTCAAACAAGGCGGCCTCGAGATGGCGCCGCTCGTGGGCGTCCTCGCCGCGATGGGACTGATCGTCGAACTGCTCGAGACGAGCGGACTGACCGGTCGCCTCGGAGCGCGGATCATCGGCTTCGCGGACGTCACGATCTTCGGGTTCACCGGCGGACTGGCGCTCGTGTTGGTGCTCGCGATGATCACCAGCATTGCGTTCGGTCTCGGAATGCCGACGCCCGCGGCGTACATTCTGGTCGCGTTCCTGGTCGCCGAGCCGGTGATCGAACTGGCCGTTCCGCAGATCACGACCCACATGTTCGTCTTCTACTTCGCGATGCTCTCGGCGATCACGCCCCCGGTTGCTATCTCCGTGGCGGTCGGCTCACGGATCGCCGGGACGAGCTTTATGAGTGCCTGCGTGCAGGCGCTTCGTATCGGTGCGCCCGGTTTCGTCATCCCGTTCGCGTTCGTCGCGAACAACAGCCTCATCGAGTGGTCGACGATGACGCTGTTCGCATTCCCGGTCGTCCTCGCGGGAACGATCGGCCTCATCGTCGCGACGGTCGGGTTTGACGGTGCCCGAACGCTCTCCGCGCCGATGCGACTCTTCTATGTCGGTGCCGGCTTCGCGGCGATGTTCGGATCGCTTGCCGGTGGCACCGCCGGAATGGTCGTCCAGGCCGTCGCCGCGGTGGCAATCATCGCGCTGTTGGTGCGAGCACGGTATCTCGTCGGTTACGACCTCGAGCACTCGAGCACGTCGGTCGACGCATCGGCGGAGTAACCGTCGCTCCGGGATACCAATCCTTTTGAGAGGCTAAGACGACACGGAAAACGAATGTCGAATCTCGCAGCCAACGTCGCGGAGACGGTCGATGAGTACCCCGAATCCGCTGCGATTATCGGCGACGACGTGGAACTGACCTACGAACAGTTCTGGAACCGTGCCGGCCGATTCGCTCGGGCGTTACACGACCGCGGGATCGGTGAGGGTGACCGGGTCGGCATCTACCTACCGAACCTTCCACAGTTCGTGACGGCCTTCTACGGCACGCTCCGTGCCGGCGGCATCATCGTCCCGATGAACCCCCAGTACAAGGCCCGCGAAATCGGCCACCTGCTCGGCGATAGCGGCGCGAAAGCCGTCGTCTCGCTTGCGGACAACGTCTCGCAGGTCAACGAGGTTCTCGAGGACACCGACGTCGAACACGTAATCAGCGTGGGTGCCGACGCCGACGGTGCGACCGAGTTCGACGCGTTCCTCGCCGACGAGCCCCTCGAGACGGTCGAGCGCGCGGACGACGACGTCGCCGTCCAGCCGTACACGTCCGGAACGACCGGCACGCCGAAAGGGGTGTTGCTGACCCACGAAAACATCCGCTGGACCACCCACGCCAACGCCGAGGTTCCCCACGGTGGATTTCAGGCGTCGGATCGACTGGTCGGGACCCTCCCGCTCTTTCACATCTACGGGATGTCCGTCGTGATGAACGGCGCGATGTACAGCGGCGGCACCTACTACCCAGTCCCCGAGTGGGACGCCACCGAAGTGATGGACCTGCTCGAGGAGGCCGACATCACCATCATGTTCGGCGTCCCCGCGATGTTCAACGACATGATCAACCACCCCGACGCCGACGAGTACGAGTTCGAGGCACTGCGGTTCGTCAACTCCGGCGGGTCGAGTCTCCCACTCGAGGTCCTCGAACGGTTCGAGGACCTCTACGGCGTCGAACTCTACGAGGGATACGGGCTCACCGAGACCAGCCCGGTAACCCACGCCAACCGCGGCGAGGCGCGCCGGAAGGGAAGCATCGGGAAGCCGCTCGAGGGCGTCGACGCGAAGGTCGTCACCGAGGAGTTCGAGGAGGTCCCCCGGGTCGAGGAGGGACCGATCGACGAGGAGGAAGCAAACCTCCACGAGATCACCGGCGAACTGGTCGTCTCGGGACCGAACGTGATGAAAGGCTACTACGGCCTCCCGGAGGCTAACGAGGAGGCCTTTACCGAAGAGGACGGTACCCGCTGGTTCCACACCGGCGACGTCTGTTACTGGGACGAGGACGACTTCTTCTACGTCGTCGACCGCGAGAAGCACATGATCGTCACCGGCGGCTACAACGTCTATCCGCGCGAGGTCGAGGAACTCCTGTTCGAACACGAGGACGTCGCCGACGCCGCCGTCGTCGGCGTCCCCGACGCGCGCCGCGGCGAGACCGTCAAGGCATTCATCGTGCCGACGCCCGACGCCGAGGCGACGCCCGAGGACATCCGGGAGTACTGTCTCGAGAACCTCGCGGAGTACAAACACCCCCGCGAAGTCGAGTTCGTCCAGGAACTGCCTCGGACGACGACGGGCAAGGTCCAGAAGTTCAAGATTCGCGACGAGGAGCAGTAACCCGACGGCCGCCCGCTCTCTGTTATTCTATCGGTAACCTACACTCCTGTATTACTTTACAACGTTTACTAGAGTGGGAGTACTGTTTGCAACGTTCGGAACCATCCGAAGCTATTTTGTATTCGCCATACAATCGTTAGGTATGGCATTCAGGCTATCGGACGAGCAGAAAGCGATTCGCGAGGCCGTCCGCGAGTTCGGCGAAAACGAGATCAAGCCCGTTGCCGAGGAGCACGACCAGGAAGGGAAGTATCCCGAGGACCTCCGCAAGAAAGCCGCCGAGTACGACTTCGTCGCGCCGAGCATCCCGCTCGAGTACGGCGGTGCCGGGATGGACAAGATCGCGAGCACCATCGTCACCGAGGAACTCTGGCGTGCGGATCCGGGGATCGGCTCCGCGATCGGGAGCGCCGGGTTCGGCTCGAACATGATCATCGAGTTCGGCGACGAGTGGATGAAAGAGGAGTGGCTCCCAAAGATCGCCAACGGCGAGGTCGCGTCCGTCTCGATGATCTCCGAGCCTGCCCACGGGTCGAACGTCGCCGGGATGGAGACGACCGCCGAGAAGGACGGCGACGAGTACGTCGTCAACGGGAACAAGATGTGGATCACCAACGGGACCGTCGCCGACGTCGGCGTTCTCATGGCCAAAACGAGCCCCGGCGAGGGCCACCGCGGCATCACCGCCTTCCTCGTCGAGATGGACTGGGACGGCATCACGACCGAGAAGATCGACAACAAGCTCGGCATCCGCGCGTCGGACCTCGCGGAAGTCATCCTTGACGACGTTCGCGTCCCCGAGGAGAACGTCATCGGTGAGGTCGACCAGGGCTTCTACCAGCTGATGGAGTTCTTCGCCGCCGGCCGTACCAACGTCGCCGCGCAGGCCGTCGGTGCCGCCCAGGGCGCGCTCGACGCCGCCGTCGAGTACGCGAACGAGCGCGAACAGTTCGGCCAGCCGATCAAGGAGTTCCAGGCCATCGAACACAAACTCGCCGAGATGGCGACGAAGGTCGAGGCCGCCCGCTCGCTGACCTACCGCGCGGCGGCCCAGGTCGAAGAGGAGAACCAGGACATCGCCGCGCAGTACTCGAGCATGGCGAAGCTGTTCGCCTCCGAAATCTCGGTCGAGGTCGCCGACGAAGGCATTCAGGTCCACGGCGGCTCGGGCTACGTCACGGACTACCCCGCAGAGCGCTACTACCGCGACGCCCGCATCACGAAGATCTACGAGGGCACCAGCGAGATCCAGAAGAACATCATCGCCGACCAGATCCTGTAATCCGGTCGCGGCGTATCGACACCATCGGATTTTCGTGCTATCGGCGCGTTCTACAGCCGCCGTTGTCGGACTCGAGCCGTCTTTCCCGTCCGCAGCCCTGGACCTCGCGTTCTCGAACCGAGAAATGAACTCCGTCGTCGCGACCGTCGCTACTGTTCGGGTACCCGGAACTCGATCGCCATCCCTTGCCCGTATCCGACACACATCGTCGAAAGCCCCAGGCCGCCGCCCCGTCGCTCGAGTTCGTGGATCAACGTCACGGGTAACCGTGCGCCGGAGGCTCCGAGCGGGTGACCGATGGCGATCGCGCCGCCGTTGACGTTGAAGCGCTCGTCGTCGAAGCCGAGTTCGTCCTTGCAGTACAGCGTCTGGCTGGCGAACGCTTCGTTGAGTTCCACGAGGTCGTAGTCGTCCGCGTCGCGGCCGTTGCGTTCCCACAGTCCGCGGACGGCGGGGACGGGTCCGATCCCCATCACCGTCGGATCGACGCCCGCGACGTTGTGGTCCTCGATCTCGGCCCTGATCTCGAGGTCGTTCTCCTCGGCGAACTCGCGGCTGGTGATGAGAACGCCCGCGGCACCGTCGGAGATCTGCGATGCGTTCGCGGCGGTGACGGTGCCATCCTCCTCGAAGGCCGGCGGTAAGTCGGCGATTTTCTCCGCCGTGGTACCGGGCCGGAGGCCCTCGTCCTCCTCGATGACCCCCTCATCGGTTTCGATCGGGACGATCTCGTCGTCGAACGTCCCCGCCTCGGTGGCCTCGCAGGCACGCTGCTGGCTGCGGGCTCCGTAGGCGTCCTGGCGCTCGCGGGGGATGTCGTACTCGCGGGCGACTTTCTCGGCGGTCTTGCCCATCTGCAGGCCCGCGACGTCGTACTGTTCGGCGATGCCGTCGTAGGAGCCGATCCCCTTCCGGCGCTCGTTACGGGTCATGTTCTCGACGCCGCCGGCGACGACCACGTCGCGCTGCCCGGCCCGAATTGCGTTGCTGGCGCTGGCAATCGCCTCGGCCGAGGAGGCACAGAGCCGGTCGATCGTGGTTCCAGGGACGCCTTCGCCCAGCTCCGAGAGGAGGGCGATGACCCTGGCGATGTTGTTGCTCTGCTCGTCGACCTGCTTCGCACACCCCCAGCGAACGTCGTCGACTGCCTCGCCCGAGAGCCCGGTCTCCTCGAGCATCGCGTCGACGAGCGGCACCGAGAGCTCTTCGCTCCCGGTCTCGGCGAAGACGCCGCCCTGTTTTCCCTGTGGCGTTCGGACTGCTGCGACCACGACTGGCTGTCGATCGCTCATGCTATCCCGTCACACGACCTAAGGATGTAAAGTAGCTCCGTTCCTCGCTGCACCAGTCGCTCGAGGCTGAAATCTCAGAATGATAATAGGACGCGATTACTCTCTCGAAAGAGGTACTTCTTCTCTAGCGAACTTTTTCCTTCTGATCTCCCGATTGTGTCTCAGTCGGGGAGAAAACAGCAGTATTTACAATCGATACTGGGGTATAACTCCGTTATGTATAACTAAATATCGGAAGTTAGAATGGTTGTTGTGGAACAGTATTCTCTCTGTTCACCTAGTAAAACTGGTATCTACTATCAGAGCGATCGGACCTCACCAGACGCTCGGTGGACGGAAGCGGAGGGGTCGTCCCTCGAGCAGCCTACGCCGCCGGTCGTGTCTCGGACGATGGCCGGTGAGCGGCCCGTCGGTACCACTGGCCGACTCCAGTCGGGGTCGGACGCGACCGAATCGAGGTCGTCGCAGATCCCTGCGTCGTGACAGCTACCTGGAGCGATCGCTCGACGGAGTTTCGTTCGCGCGAATGGCGGGTGACTGCTTCCCACACATTCACCCGTTCCCAGTTCGAATCCACTCCAACGACTTCGAACGAGCAGCAATGACGAGCACTCACCCGGATCGATCCGATCCAGCAGCCGACCCAGTAGCGAGCTACGACTATCGCAGCGACGACGTCGACCGTCCGGCGCTCGTGGACGACCTCGAGCGTCTCGTCGACGGTGAAGTCCGGTTCGACAGCTACTCCCGGGAACTGTACGCGACCGACGCGAGCATCTACGAGGTGACGCCCATCGGCGTCGTCTTCCCCACCTCGACCGAGGACGTCGCCGCCGTCGTCGAATACTGCGCCGAACGCGACATTCCGGTCTTGCCCCGCGGCGGGGGCACCAGTCTCGCCGGCCAGACGGTCAACGAAGCCGTCGTCCTCGACTTCACGACGTACATGGACGGCATCGTCTCGGTCGACCCCGACGAACGCCGGGCGACGGCGGAGGTCGGCATCTACCTCGAGACGCTGAACGAGGCGCTCGCGTCTCACGACCTGAAGTTCGCGCCCGACCCTTCTTGGGGCGACAAGAGCGCGCTAGGGGGTGCGATCGGCAACAACTCGACGGGTGCTCACTCCCTGCAGTACGGCAAGACCGACGCCTACGTCGAGGAGTGCGAGGTCGTCCTCGCCGACGGCACCGTCACGACCTTCGGCGAGGTCGACGTCGAGGACCTGCCGGAACTGGCAGACGGCGACGACCTCGAGTCCCAGATTTACGCCGAGATCGCCCGCGTACTCGACGAACGGGGGGACCTGATCGAGGCGGTCTACCCCGACCTCAAACGCAACGTCTCCGGCTACAACCTCGACTGGCTGGTCGAGGACGCCCGCGGGGCCGACCGCGGCGTCGGCGAACCCGACGCCGCGGGCGGGACGGTCAACCTCGCGAAGTTCCTCTGTGGGAGCGAGGGGACGCTCGCGATCGTCACCGAGGCGACGGTCGCGCTCGAGCCGGTTCCGAACGAGAAGAGCATGGTGTTGCTGGCCTACGACACCATGTTGGACGCGATGGCCGACGTCGCAGCGATCGTCGAACACGATCCGGCCGCCGTCGAGGTGATCGACGACGTGTTGATCGACCTCGCGCGTGAGACGCCGGAGTTCGGCCCCGTGACGGAGCGACTCCCCGACGGAACGACGGCGGTGCTGATCGTCGAGTTCTACGCCGAGGACGTCGACGACGGCAAACGGAAGGTCGCGAACCTGCTCGCGGACCGGTGTCCGAGCGTCGACCCCGCGGGCGATCCCGACGACGATCACGTCGTCACCGACGAGGAAATCGTGGCGTTCGACGCCATGGAGGCCTACGACGAGGAGAGCCGGGAGAACATCTGGAAACTCCGCAAGTCCGGGCTCCCGATCCTGCTCTCGCGGACGACCGACGAGAAACACGTCGCCTTCGTCGAGGACACCGCCGTCCCGCCGGAAAACCTCCGGGCGTTCGTCGCCGACTTCCAGGCCGTCCTCGAGGACCACGACACCTACGCCAGTTTCTACGCCCACGCCGGTCCCGGCGTGCTCCACGTCCGCCCGCTCGTGAACACGAAGACCGAGGCGGGGCTGGAGAACATGGAGTCGATCATGGACGACGTCACCGACCTCGTCCTCGAGTACGACGGCTCGGTGTCCGGCGAACACGGGGACGGCCGCGCTCGGACCCAGTGGAACCGGAAACTGTACGGCGACGAGCTCTGGGAGACGTTCAAGGACCTCAAGACGGCCTTCGACCCCGACTGGCTCCTGAATCCGGGTCAGGTCGTCTTCCGCGACGACGAGCCGACGGACATGAAAGAACACCACCGGTTCGGCCCCGACTACGCGTTCGAGGCCGGCTTCGACCCCGTCCTCGAGTGGCACACCGAGCAGGGATTCCAGGGAATGACCGAACTCTGTCACGGCTGTGGCGGCTGTCGCGGCGAACAGTCCACGACGGGCGGCGTGATGTGTCCGACCTTCCGCGCCGAGGACGAGGAGATCCTCTCGACCCGGGGCCGGGCGAACATGCTCCGTCAGTCGATGAGCGGCGACCTCCCCGACGACGTCACCGACGACGAGTTCGTCCAGGAGGTGCTCGACCTCTGTATCGGCTGCAAGGGCTGCAAACACGACTGCCCCAGCGGCGTCGACATGGCCAAACTCAAGGCCGAAGTCACCTACGAACACCACAAGCGCCACGGCACCTCGCTGCGCGACCGACTGTTCGCGAACTTCGACCGCCTCGCGAAACTCGGCTCCGCGACCGCGCCGCTCTCGAACTGGCTGGCGTCGATGCCGGGGTCGGGACTGCTCGCCGAGAAACTGCTCGGTATCTCGGCACGGCGGGACCTGCCCACGTTCAAGCGCCGGACGTTCGCGAAACGCGTCGCCGACCGAGACCCCGCCGTCCCGGCCGAGGAGGCGACGCGTCGCGCGATCTTCGTCCCCGACGTCTACACCAACCACGAGTATCCGGAGGCCGGCGAGGCCGCCCTCGCGGTCCTCGAGGCCGCGGGCGTCCACGTCGAGGTGGCCGACCCGAGGGACGTCGGCCGACCGGCGTTCTCGAAGGGGATGCTCGACAAGGCCGCCGAGAAGGCCCGCGACACCGTCGAGACCTTCGAACCGCGCGTCGCCGACGGCTGGGACCTCGTGTTGCTCGAGCCCTCCGACGCCGTCATGATCCAGTCGGATTACCTCGACATGTTCGCCGACGACGCCGCCGAACGCGTCGCGGCGAACACCTACGGAGTCTGCGAGTACCTCGACCGGTTCGACCTGGACCGTGAAATCGGATTCGACGCGCCGACGGAGTCGCTCACCTACCACGGCCACTGCCACCAGAAGGCCCACGCGAAGGACCACCACGCCGTCGGCGTCCTCCGCCGGGCCGGCTACGCCGTCGACCCGCTCGACTCCACCTGCTGCGGGATGGCCGGCTCCTTCGGCTACGAGGCCGAACACTACTCGATGAGCAAGGCCATCGGGTCGATCCTCTACGAGCAGGTCGACGAGAGCGACGGCGACCGCGTGGTCGCCCCCGGCGCGTCCTGTCGCGCCCAACTCGGCGATCGACCCGGTGCGACCGAGGAGCCGCCGACGCCGGTCGAAGCGCTGGCCGAGGCCCTCGACTAGCGTCGACAACTCGGTCTGACACCACGGATTATCTGGATCCGAGCGATACCCACCGGTCGTCCGTTCGTGCGGCCGCTGCGGGCGAGCCACTTCCGGTCGCCTCCACAGCGGCCAGCCAGTCGGTGACGGTATAGGTTCGGTCTTCGGTCGGTCGTTTCCCGTCGGTGTGGGGAACGACCCAACGGAGCGACGACGCGTCCGTTCTCGACGCGGGCTCTCGACCGTCGTCCTCGTACAGCGCCAGTGCGACGATCGGGACCCGAACCCGTTCGCGGGAGTTCGAGTCCTCGAGCCCCAGCGGCGAGGTCGGCACCTCGCGGCGTCGGAAAGCCGGCTCGAGCGAGCGGCCGTGGTCGCTCGCCCAGCACTCGAACGCGGCGACGAGGTCCTCCCGTGTCGCCGCCTCGGTCGCGTCATCGACGGCGTGACGTTCCGGCGGCCAGCGGTCGACGCGATAGTCGCCGATCTCGTCCCGTTCGTCGAGATGCTGGAGGCGATCGATTACGCCGGTGACGGCGTCCGTGATCACCGCTGGCACCGCCGGCCGAACGTAACAGTCGACGCGAAGGTCGTCCGCCGAATCGACGTCGGTGTCACCGGGAACGACCGGCGTCGGTTCACCAGGTGACATACCCTCCCTCCGTTTGCTGGACGAGGTCGGTCGCCGCGAGCGAGGTGAGACTGGACAACGACGAGCGTTTCGACCGACCGCGTCGCTTTCGGCGTTCGGACGCGGCTGCGCCCTCGAGCGCTTCGATGGAGAGAGACACGGGTTTCGCCGCCGACGAAATCGACCCGCCAGACACTGCCGATCGCTGTTCGCTCGTGGACATCATTACATGGGTCAGGGCCACAAACCGGGATATAAAACTGAGTGATGCGTGTGTGCACGCCACAAATCAGTGCCGAGGGGGGCTGAAACCCGAATCACGAACGGAACCGATGGCGATGGAGGCCGCTGGAGCGGTGCCTTTCGGAGGCGGGTGCGAGACGAACGATCGGATGGCGTCCACGCGTGGCCACCGGAGATAGCCGGTCGTGGCGCGCGTCCTCGCCGGCGGCGACTCGAGCCTCCGACGACTGTAACGATTATTGTTGTGGGTGTCGTTAGCAACCACCATGGAATTGACCGAACCGATCTCGATCGAAGGCGACGACCGTGCGCGCCTGTACGAGTACGTCGAGGCCAGGGGTGCCGTCGACAAGGAGCAGGCGCGAGCCGACCTCTATCCCGCCGATCCGCCGGGGGAACCCCAGTACTCGCGGGCGTTCCGTCACGACCTCGCGATCCTCAAACGCGACGGCTACGTCGAGGAGGGCGAGGACGGACGGCTCCGGATCGCGCTCGAGACCGACGACCGGCGCGCGGAAGTGACGACCGACGACGTGTCGGTGACGATTCGGGTAGCCCGCCAGGAGGACCTCTCGGGCATCGTCGGTGCGATCCGCCGGGTCGCCGAGGAGATGACCTACATCGAGGCCGAGACGGTCGCGGACGAACTCGACCACGAGGACGTCCTCCTGCGGCACAACGAGTTCGAGTCCCGGATGTTCTTCGTCGCGACCGTCGACGACGAAGTCGTCGGCTGGGCGCACCTCCACGTGCCGTCGCTCGAGAAACTCTCCCACACCGCCGAACTGACCGTGGGCGTCCTGGAGGAGTACCGCGGGATGGGCATCGGGACCGGGTTGCTGGACCGCGCGATCGAGTGGGTCGAGGAGCACGGCCTCGAGAAGGTCTACCAGAGCGTCCCGGCGACCAACGAGGACGCGATCGAGTTTTTCGAGGCCCGCGGGTGGGCGATCGAAGCCGTCCGCGAAGATCACTACCGACTCGACGACGAGTCGATCGACGAGGTGATGATGGCGCTCGAACTGTAGTCGGTTCCGTTCGCCCGCCTCGAGGTCGGTTCGGAGGCCCGCGTCGATCGGTCGAGGATCAACGCCACGGACAACTGCCGGTAACGGGAGGCTTTTGCGCCGGCCGGTCGCACGCTCGAGCATGACCCAACGGACCCAGGAGGACGGCGAGTGGCCGCTCCGACGGCTCATGACGGAGGTCGTCGGCTCCGGGCCGAAGTCGGCCGAGGACATGTCCCGCGAGCAGGCCCGCGAGGCGCTCCGGCGGATCTTCGCCGGCGAACCGGACGAGACGACGCTCGGCGCGTTCTGGCTCGCGAACCGCTGGAAGCGAAACACGCCCGAGGAACTGGCCGCCTACACCGACGTCATGCGCGAGGAGTCGGTCGTGACCGCCGAACCCGACGCCGATCCGGTCGACTGCGGTGCCAACTACGACGGCAAACACACCTCCGCCCTGCTGGGCGTCGGGGCCGGTCTCGTCGCCGCGGCGGCGGGCACGCCCGTGGTCGTCCACTCCGGCGACCGGATCCCCACCCAGAAGGAGACCGCCTACAAACACGTCCTCGACGAACTCGGCGTCCGCACCGACCTCGAGCCGGCCGAGAGCGCCGACATGGTCGACGAGACCGGCTTCGGCTTCTACTACCAGCCCGCGTTCAACCCGGCGATCGACGACCTCTGGGAACGGCGCGACGAGATGGGCGTGCGCACCTTCCTCAACACGATCGAGACGGTCGCCAATCCCGCCAACGCCGACGTGCACCTCGGCTCGTTCTACCACCTCGCGTTCGCGAAGAAGTTGACCGACCTCATCGCCGCGAGCGAGCGCCTCGAGTACTCCCGGGCGATCTTCTTCCAGGGGATGGAAGGCTACGACGACATTCGCCCCGGCTACACCAAAGTCGCCGAGTGGTCCGGGGGCGAGGAACTCGCGGATTACGAGATCGAAACCGCCGCGTACGGGATGGACTTCGAGAGCGAGGACCTGGCGGTCGACGACGTCGCGGCCGACTCCGCGGCGATCACCGAGGCGGTGCTCGCGGGCGAACGGGAGGATCAGTTCGCCGACGCCATCGCTCTCAACGGGGCGTTCCGGATCTACGCCCGCGGCGACGCCGACTCGCTCGAGGACGGGCTCGAGACCGCACGCGAGGTGCTCGCGGACGGCAGCGCAGCGGCGGTTCTCGAGGAGCTACGCGCGTTCTGAGAACCGAGCGAATCAGGGCGTCAGCCGATGTACCGCAGGTCGTCGTCGGTCGGAACGTCCATCCCCTGCTGTTGCTGTTCCATCTCCTGGATCTTGCCGATGACGTCCTCCATCTCGTCGGCGCGCTCGTCGAGCGACTCGTAGTCGAGCTCGAACGCGAGGGTCGTCTCGAGCACCTCGAGGACGGCGCGTGCGCTCTTGGGATCGACGAGGTAGCCGCTGGTCTCGCCCATCAGGCAGGCGGCCTCGAAGCCGCGTCGCTCGCCGAGACCGAGCAGCAGGCCGGAGACGCCGACGATGCCGCCCGCGGGCTCGTTCTCGCGGAACTCGACGCCCGCGTCCTCGAGTGGCTCCCGCAGCGACGCCTCGCTGACCGCGCCGACGACGGCGTACTCCTCGATGAGTTCGCCCGTCGGTACGCCGCCGAGCGCGTAGACTTCGCTCGCGCCGAACTCCTCGGCGACGTCGAGGAAGGCGCTCGTCAGTACGTAGTGGCCCGCGTTGGTCTGGGCCTGGTGATCCCCCGTCAACAACAGCAAGTCCCGCCCGTCGGGCGGTGAGACGGCATAGATCTCGGCGCAGGTGAGGTCGGCGACGCCGTCTTCGACGCTGACCTGCGGCGGGAACTCCCGCGAGTAGATGCGACGAACGAGGGTGCTCTCGCCCTCGAGTTCCTCCAGAAGGTGGTCGACGGCGAGCTTTCCGACGTGGCCGACGCCGGGCAACCCTTCGACCAGTACCGGCTCGTCGAGGTCGGCCTCGGCGACCGCGTCGATCTCGAGTTCGTCCATACCCGTATCAGCGGCGGCGACGTTTAAGAGACCGTCGGTACTCGCCGTAGGGGTCTTCGGGATCGAAAGGAGCGGGCGCGCTGTTTTCCGTCGGCGCGCCACAGTCGGGACAGCTATCGGAGAGGGAGTACACCGGGCGGTCGTGACGCTCGCGCCACGCCGAACACACCCGGATGTCGGATTTCATTACTCGTCGTCGGTGCGACGTTCGCGGTGGTACTCGCCCTCGCCGCCCTCGGCTTCGATGGCGGCGATGGCGCGTTCGGCGCTCTCCTCGAGTTCGGACTCGGCGGTCTTGTAGTTAGGTGCCTGCACCTCGATGCGGTACTCGGGCGCGCCGACGTAGCTGACCTCGAGGTCGACCTCCTCGGGGACTTCGCCGTTGCCCTCGGCGGCTTCGAGGGCCTCCCGGATGCCGTCGACGCCGGATGGCGAGGGGTTTTCGAGGTCGACGTAGCCGGTGACGTTGACGTACGGCACCGAGACGTTCTCGCGGGCGGTGTCGACGATGGCGTCGATCTCGTCGGCGTCGAGGCCGGTCTCCTCGAGGGCCTCCTCGCCGTGGATCGCGGCCTGTTTGAAGCCGTCGTAGAGGCTTCCCTGGGCGGCGATCAGTTCGTTGGCGATGGCGGTGTAACGCTCGTCGTCGATGTCCTCGAAGGCCAGTTCCATCCAGTTGTCGGCCTTCTGCTCGTTTTTCCACTGCTGGATCTTCTCCGAGCGCTGGTGGTCGTTGACGTCCTTCAGCGAGAGGTCGATCTGCTGGGAGTCGGTGTCGACGTCGAGCACCTTGCAGACGACGATCTGGCCCTCGCGGACGTGGTCGCGGACGTTCTTGATCCAGCCGCTCGCGACTTCGGAGATGTGGATCAGGCCGCGCTTGTCCTCGTACTCCTCGAGATCGACGAAGACGCCGAAGTCCTCGATCTCGTCGATCTTGCCGACGACGAGTTCGCCGGAGTCGGGCCAGCCGCTGTATTTCATCGTGACTCGACGGTGTCGATTATCTCGTGGTCGATCTCGGCCTTCCCGCCGGTCGGCCGCGCGAGCGTCGTGCCACAGACGGCACAGGCGACCTCGGTCGAGGCCTTGCCGAAGACGACCTGTTCGTTCTCGCAGTCACCGCAGCGGACCGAGTAGAAGTTCCCTGGCATGGCGATCACTCCTGGAACTCGAGCCGGCCGGTTCGCCACCCTTCGCGGAGGTGGGCCTTGCCACACTCGGTGCAGCGGTACTTCAGGTCCGTCTTCTTCGTGGGCTTCTCGCCGCTGGGGACCTTCGAGAACTTCCCGGAGTTACCGATGCTCGAGGTCTGGCGCTTGCGCTGGCGGTCGGCGACCTTCTTCATCCCGGTCGAGGCGCCCGTTCGGACCTTCTCGACTTCGTGTTCGTGGTGTTCGTGGCAGTGCGGGCAATACGTATTGAATCGGCGTGGCATCTGCATCGTTATCTCACTTGCCGAGGGCTACGGCAGCCCCGTTTAAAACCCGTTTGGTTCGTCGTCGCCCCGATTCGGGATCCCCTCTCAGGGTCCTGTGGTGCCCGCACGTCCGAACGCCGGAACGGATCGATTCCTTCGAAGCGTTTAATCCGGTCTCGCGAAAACGCCAGGGTATGAAGCAACTCATCATCCACGGCGATCCCGGGATCCGCAAGGGAGCCATCATCGAACACGAGGGTGAGGAACTCGTCTGCTTCGGAATCAACCGCAACGGCGAGTGGCACGGCCCCGAAGCGGTTCAGCTGTGGTGTACCGTCGGCGACGAATCCGAGTACGAAGATTACGAGCGCCGGAACTTCATCCCCCACTTCCTCGACGTCGACCGCGCGGACGCCGAGGAGGTCGACGTCGTCCGCGAGACGGGCGATCTCGCCGTCTAAGGCTTCCCTCGAGTCCACGCTTTCGCCGATTTCTCGTTTCGTTCCTGTCGCTATCTCCCTTCCCGTTCATCGGTCTCGTCCCGCTCGAGTACTCGGTCCTCGTTCCCGCCGCCGTCTCGAGTCGAACGTCCACCACCGGGTGTGACCGCTGGATGGCGTCCGTGGTCCGGAACTCCCCGTATCAACACGCTTTTGCTACGGCAGTAGGTCAGTTCGATCGAATGCAGCGGACGGTCGGCCTCGTGATTCCAGCGTTTCGCCCGAATCCGGACCTCCTGTCCGCGTACGTGTGCGATCTGGTCGATACTCTCGAGCCCGAACGGCTCCTGATCGAACTCGACGATCCGCGGGTCGAAACACTCGAGGCGCTCGAGGGCGTGCCTGGGACCGTCAACGTGTCACCCGTTCGTCGCGGCAAAGGCGCGGCGATCACCGCCGGTTTCAACGCGCTCGAGACGGACGTCCGGGCGTTCGTCGACGCCGACGGGGCGACGGCCGTCGCGTCGGTGGCTGAGATCGTCGCCCGGGTCCGCGATCGACGGACCGACCTGGCGATCGGCTCGCGTCGCCATCCGGCGGCCGCCGTTCGGCGGTCCCAGTCGTCAGGTCGCGAACGGCTGGGCGACTGCTTCGCGTGGCTAGCTCGCCGGGTGCTCGCCGTCCCGGCGTCGGATTTCCAGTGTGGCGCGAAGGCGATCGACCGCGAGGCCTGGGCGGCGGTTCGGTCCCACCTTCAGGAACCGGGCTTTGCCTGGGACGTCGAACTCGTCGCGCTCGTGGACGCGCTCGGCTACGACGTCGCCGAGGTGCCCGTCACCTGGGCCGACGGCCCCGACTCGACGGTGTCGTCGATCGGAACCACGCTCGAACTCGCCGGCGGGCTGCTCGAGGCCCACCACCGGGCGCGACGACTCCGGGGCGACCCCTGGCACGAACGGATCGGCCGCCACGTTCCCTCGGCGACGCCGTTGCTCGAGCGACTCGAGACCGACGCCGATCGACGATACAATGATGAGTGACCTGCTCCCGGAGCCGGTTCGATCCCGCCTCGAGGCGCTCTACGCACCGATCAGGTTCGGGATGTTCGCGGGCGTCGGTTTCGTGGGGGCGACGGTGGACAACGGCGTTCTGGTCGCCCTGGTCGAACTCGGCGACGTGCCGTTTCTCCCCGCGAAGGTCGTCGCCTGGGTGATCGCGATCGGCGTCATCTTCGGCATCAACGAGGCGTGGACGTTCTCGACGTACGGCGCGACGAGCGTCCGGGGGGTGCTCGCTCGCCTCGGTCGCTCGTATCTGGTTCGGTTCGCCGGCTTCCTGGTCACGCTGGCTATATTCACGGCGCTGATCGAGTTCGCGGGCGTCTGGTACCTGCTCGCGAACGTGATCGGGATCGGCGTCGGCTTCGTCGTCAACTACACCTGCGAGAGCCTCGTCACCTGGAAGGTCCACCGTGACTAGCGGGAGAAATCCCCATACGGTATCCGAATCACAATCCTTAACTAGTCCACTCGGTTACTGAGAAGTAGCGGGATGGGATAGCCAGGAGATTCCGGCGGGCTCATAACCCGCAGATCGGTAGTTCAAATCTACCTCCCGCTACTTTTGACGAATTCACCGACGAACGACGAGCATAGCGAGGAGTGAGTCCGGAATTCGTCAAAATACGCCGAGTAGATTTGAACGAGAGAAGACCGCGAGCGCAGCGAGCGGTCTTCACGTGGTTCAAATCTACCTCCCGCTATCATTTTGCTGCGAACAACACGTGAGCAGCAAATGGAGCCGAGTAGATTTGAAGTAGACAACGAGGGAGCGAAGCGACCGAAGTTGACGTAGTTCGAATCTCCCTCCCGCTATCATTTTACTGCGATCAACACGTGAACAGCAACTGGAATTACGTCGAGCGGTGACGAGAACGAACCCCTCGAGCGCCTCCCCACCGGTGGATTCGGCCGAGCCGGTTACGTACTCGGCCTGGTGATCAGCGGTTCGTACTCCTCGTGTTCGTACTTGCCGAGGATCGTTCCGTCGATCTTCTTGAAGTACGTGCGCAACGCGCCGGCCTCGTGGGCCGAGGAGATCATCTTCTGGGCGCTGGGGTTGCCCATGTCGTACCGGCTGGCGACGAGGATCGAACGCCGGTCGTCCGGGTCGATGAACTCGGTGACGACGAACATGGAGTTGCCGACGTCGCGCCCGTACGCGAGGTATTCGGTGAACGCGTCCTCGTCGTAGGTGTCACGGAGCTCCTCGGCGTAGTTACCGGGAATGACGTGAACGAGCCCGAACCTGTCGTCGTCGCCCATCTCCCGACCGACGGTGTCGGTGTGGGCCGCGATGACCGTCAACACCGACCAGCCGTCGTCTCGGCGGTCCTCGGCGATCACGTCCATCTCCTCGAGCGTCCGTTTCCAGGCTGTCGTCACGGGGGAGTCCGGCTCGTCGGTCTCGATGTCGTCGCTCATGTCCCACCGTCGACAGGGAAGCGGGGTAGGCTTTTCGAACCGGCGATCCGATCGGTCAGGTTCCGACGGCGGTTCGCCAACGGTCCGACGGTCGGTCGGGGCCGGGATCAACCGGCTGAGCCGACGCCGAAGACGACCTCGAGCAGCAGCGACGCCAGGAGGATCAACACCGCACTCAGGAAGAGTTTTCCGGCGGTCGTGAGTCGGCGACGCGGCCGTGGCGTCCGGACCCATCGTCGAGGCGGAAGGCGGCGGACGAACCGCTGGAACCGCGTTCGGTCGGCCGCTTCGGGGATCGATTCCCCGTCGCGTCGTTGGTTCGGGTCCGTCTCGAGGTCCGCGGGTGAGCGCGGCCAGAGCCGGATCGTCGCGTAGGCCATGAGCAGCCAGCCGGCGAAGAACAGCAGGTAGTTGGCTCGAACGAGCGTGCCGCCGGTCGCGATGGCGACGACGATCGCCGCGACGATGGCGCAGACGGTCGTGGCGAGCGCGTACGTCACCGCGTCTGCGGCGACCCGGGCGACCACGCGCACCCGGTCCCCGGACGCTCCTCGCATCGTCACTGATTGCGTCGATCGAAGACGGTGTCGGGCGACTCGTAGTCGACCGAGTGGCGGTGACAGAAGCTCTCCCGGCCGGAGTTGGAGACCTCGTAGTACTCGGGCGGCTCGCGATCGCAGACGCTAGCGAACTCCTCGTTGAAGAGCGACAGTGCGGCCTCCTCGTTCTGATCGTGCAGGTGTGCCTCGATCTCGTCGAGCACGGACTGGACCTTCGACGGGACGTCGAGGTCGCCGAACAGTTCCTCGAAGGTCTCGTCGATCGCTCCGAACCGGATGTCCTTGCCGAGTTTCGATCTGACCCGTTCGCGGATCGACAGCTCAGCCCGCTTGCGCTCGTTGATCAGGTCCCGGAGGGTGACGAGCCGCGTCCAGAGTTCGTCGTCGAGGTCGCGGTACTCCTCGGGCCGGATCCGGACCGGACAGCGCGTGCTGAACGGACAGCCCGTCGGCGGATACCGCGGGTTCGGCGGCGTCCCGTGGAGCGTGATCCGATCGCGTTCGACGGTCGGGTCCGGCTCCGGAATCGCGGAGAGCAGCGCGTGCGTATACGGGTTCGCCGGCTTCTCGAACAGCTCCTCCGTCGGACCGATCTCCATGATGTTTCCGAGGTACATCACCGCGACCCGGTCGCACAGGTACCGGACGACCGAGAGGTCGTGAGCGATGAACAGGTAGGTCAGCCCGAACTCCTCCTGAAGGTCCTCGAGCAGGTTGATGATCTCGGCCTGGACGGAGACGTCGAGCGCCGAGACGGGTTCGTCGAGCACGACGAAGTCCGGCTCGAGCGCGAGGGTGCGGGCGATGCTGATGCGCTGGCGCTGGCCGCCGGAGAACTGGTGGGGATACCGATAGTAGTGTTCGCGCTGGAGCCCGACCGTCGCCAGCAGCTCCTTGACCCGCTGGCGTCGTTCGCGCGGCGTCTTCCAGTCGTGGACGTCGAGCGGCTCCCGGATGATCTCGCCGATCGTCATCCGATCGTTGAGACTCGAGTCGGGGTCCTGGAACACCATCTGGGCGTTCCGACGCCAGTGCTGGAGTTCCGTTCCATCGAGCTCCGTGATGTCCGTCCCGTCGAAGCGGATCTCGCCGGCGGTCGCGTCCTCGAGCCGGAGGAGGGTGCGACCGAGGGTCGTCTTCCCGCAGCCTGATTCGCCGACGAGACCGAGCGTTTCGCCCCGATTAATCTCGAAGGAGACGCCGTCGACTGCCTTGACGGGCGTCTTGCTGAAGAGGCCGCTGTCGTCGTAGTAGGTCTTCAGTCCCTCGACCTCGATCATCACGTCGTCGTCGGCGTCGCTCGATGCTACCGGCCGGGTTCCCGTAACGTCCTGGCTCATTGGCGATCACCTCCCTGATCGGCGTTCCGTCGCCGATGTATTTCGACCGCTTCCTTGGTCGAGCGGTGCCTCGGACAGAGGAGACAGGCCGCCGTGTGGCCACTGTCGCTTTCGTCGACCGGAACCGATTCCGGGTGGACCGCGTTGCAGGCGTCGAACGCCTCCGGACACCGCGGCGCGAACCGACAGTGGGTCGCCGGTTCGTTCGGCGTTGGGACGTTGCCCTCGATGGTCTCGAGTCGGTCGCCGGTCTGCTGGCCCGGGATCGACCGGAGCAGTCCCTGGGTGTAGGGGTGGGCCGGATCGGCGAACAGCGTCTCGACGTCGGCGGTCTCGACGACCTCGCCTGCGTACATGACGTTGACCCGGTCGGACACCTCCGCGATGACGCCCATGTCGTGGGTGATGAACATCATCGCGAGGTCCCGTTCCTCCTGGAGTTCCTCGAGCAAATCGAGGATCTGGGCCTGGATCGTCACGTCCAGTGCCGTCGTCGGTTCGTCACAGATCAGCACCTCCGGATCGCAGGCCAGCGCCATCGCGATGACGGCCCGCTGGCGCATGCCGCCGGAGAACTGGTGTGGATACTCGTCGACGCGGCGTCGTGCGTCGGGGATGCCCACTGCCTCGAGCAACTCGGCGGCCTCCTGGGTCGCTTCCTCGCCGCGCAGCCCCTGGTGGAGCCGCAGGGCCTCCTTGATCTGGTTGCCGACGGTGTAGACGGGGTTGAGGCTCGTGAGCGGGTCCTGGAACACCATCGCGATGCGGCCGCCGCGCAGGAGCCGCTGGGCCTCACCACTGACGCGGGTGATCTCGACGAACCCGTCGACGATGTCCTCGGGCGAGTCGGGATTGCCGTCCGTGACGAAGACGCAGTCGTCCTCGTCGACGATGCCGAGGCCGTCGCCGTAGCCGGCCGCGAGGAAGTCCGCGAGGGGGACGTCGGCCGGGTCCTCGTAGCCGAGGGCGGCCGGCGAGACGGTGACGTCGTCCCGGGCGAACAGGTCCGCAGTATCGTACTGTTTTTCCAGGCGCTGAACGTCGACCGTCCGACCCGAGAACGTCGACGCGTACTCGCGGACGGTATCGAGGTCGTTGAAGCGGACGCTACTGCCCTCGAGGATCCGTCCGGGGGAGTCGACGAGGCGCATGATCGAGCGCGCGGTGACGCTCTTGCCTGATCCGCTCTCGCCGACGATACCGACGGTTTCGCCGGTTCGGATGTCGAACGATACGCCGTCGACGGCCCGGATGGTCTCCTTCTCGGTGAAGAAGGCCGTCTGGAGGTTCCGGACCTCGATGATCGGTGCGTCTCGAGCGGTCGTTCGGTCGGGGGTTTCCTGCAGAGACATTAGCCACCACCTCCGGCTGCTGCGGCACCTGCATCGTCGGCACTGACGTCGGCCTCCGGATCGATCGCGTCACGGAGCCCGTCGCCGAGGGCGTTGAACGCGGTCACGACGAGGACGATCATCAGGCCAGGGATGGTCGCGACGTGCCAGGAGGACGTCGAGACGAAGTACTGGCCGTCGCTGACGAGCCGGCCCCACTCCGGCGTCGGCGCGTTGATGCCGAGGCCGAGGAACGAGAGGGCGGCGGTGAAGATGATGACGCCACCCAGCAGGAGCGAGCCGTAGATCATGATGTAGCCCGCGATGTACGGTGCCATGTGTTTGCGCATCGTGTTTCCTGGAGTCTGTCCGTAACTCTTCGCTGCGTCGACCCATTCCTCTTCGGCGACCTGTAACGAGGGGCCGCGGATGGAGCGCCACATTCCCGGCCAGTAGATGAACGCGAAGACCAGGCCGAGCAACAGCGCGCCGTCCATGGGTTGGGCGAGGTAGTGGTTCCCCTCGTTGAACAGCACCGAGATCATCATCACGAGCAGGAACGCGGGGATGGAGATGATCGTGTCGCTGGTAACCACCGTGACGACGTCGATCACGCCCTTGTAGTAGGCGGTCACCAGCGACAGCGAGACGGCGATCAGGCCACCGAGACCGATCGCCAGCAGCCCGATCAGGAGCGACGTCTGGGCACCATAGGCGAGATGTGTCATCATGTCTTGCCCGTTCGGCGTCGTTCCGAGGGGCTTCCAGCGGTCGTACTGGTCGTAACTCAACGGCCCGACGGTGTTTTGATTATCGGATTGCGTGTCGAGGTTCGCCTGTCCGACGAGAATCGATTCGACCTCGCCGTCGTCGTTGAGGTATTCGACCTCGTGTTGATACGGCGAGTAGATGTTCTGTTCTGCCGTCGTGGGACTGACGGCAGGAGCCCACAGCGCCGTGACCACGAACAGCAACACGACGAACATCCCGAACAGGCCCCAGTAGTGGTTTCGAAGCCGACGGAGCGTGTCGTCGCGGGGCGTCCAGTCGGCCTGCCGGTAGTGCTCCCGGTAGACGTTGTAGCCCTTCCAGATCCACGCGATCACTGCGAACGCGTAGGCGTAGACCAGGAGGACACGGATCGCCCACGCGATAGCGGGCGAGAGACCGAGGAAGGTCCCTTCCCAGCCGCCGTCGGGCAATCTGTGGCCCTGATTCGAGATTACCTCGTGGCTGGTGATGGTCGGAACCGACGAGAGGGTCTCGAACGGGGCGGCCAACACTCCCCTGGCGATCGATCCGACGGGCGTGAGCATCACCAGGAAAGTGATCCCGGCGAGGACCCCCGTCAGAACGATCCGCTCGAGGTAGACCAGCTTCCGGCGACTCACGTCGGCGTCGACGACGTCGGCGATCGACCACGGGAGGACGTTGGTGAGCAGCACTGCCCCGGCGAACAGCAGCACCAGGGTCACGGCGTCGCTGACGACGTATTCCAGGATCGGAAGCGTCGCGTCGCCGACGTTGCCGCCGAGCCAGCCGGGAATCTTGGCGAGGCCACCGAGGACGAACGACGCCGCCGACCCGAGCTGGAGCACGCCGCCCATGATACGTCCGAACTCGAGGGCGACGAGCACTCCGGCCCCGAGGAGCCAGAGCAGCGCCGGGCGGGGATTGTCCGCGATGCGCTCGCGAAGTAGCGTTTCTTCGGCGTCCGGACCGGTCGTTTCGGCTGTGTCCGTAGTTCTCATTGGTCGTACCCCACTCGTGGATCGATGATGGTGTAGAGGAAGTCCTGCAGGATATTCAGCAGGATGATGATCAGTGTGAAGATGAACAGCAACGCTCCCGCAAGCGGCAAGTCACCCTGGACCATCGCACGGAAGAAGGTACGCCCGAGGCCGTTGATGTTGAAGATCTGCTCGACGATCACGGAACCGCCGATCAGCAGGAATGCCTCGTTGGTGATGACCGGGACCAGTGGGATCAACGCGTTCCTGAAGACGTGTTTCCAGATGATGACCCGGTCTTTCACCCCCTTCGCTTTGGCCGTGACGACGTAGTTGGAGTTGATCGTCTCGAGGATCGCCGTCCGACCGATGCGCAACTCGGCGGCCATCGACGCCGAGCCGAGGACGATGGCCGGCGGGAGGATGAGTTTGATGTCGTGTGCGAGCAGTCCCCAGTCGATGCCGGTCGGGTACGGGATCGAAACGATGCCGGCGTCGATCCAGTTCATGGCGGCGAACCCGAGATCCGGCGTGCCGGTGACGCTGTTGAGATCGGGACCGATCTCGTACCAGTCGAACCAGTCGGAACCCTGGGTCTGCCGGAGGACCGCCAGGAACATGATCGACAGCCAGAAGTTCGGCATCGCCTGCCAGAGGATCCCGCCGATGGAGGCCAGGTAGTCACTGGCCGTATTGGGCCGGAGGCCGGCGTAGAAGCCGAGCGGGATGCCGATAAACAGAGGCAGCAGGATGGCCCAGAAGCCCAGCCAGAGCGTGGGCGGAGCAGTCCAGGACAGGACGTCGACTACCTCCATGTCCGCGTAGACGACCCACGACTGGCCGAGGTCGAACGTCAGGAAGTCCCAGGCGAAGTTCACGTACTGCTCCCAGAGCGGATCGTTGAGGCCGAGACGTTCACGCATCAGTGCAGCGTCGGCTCCGGACGCTTCGGGTCCGAGTCTTGCAGCGACCGGGTCGATCGGTCCCATCCGTAACAGCACGAAGATCAGCGTCAGTGCTAGAAACAGGACTGGGACCGACAGGAGGAGCCGCTTCAAGAAGTACGTCCAGCGACTCATCGTATATCACTTGGAATGTTGAGATTTCTATTCGTATACCGTTGCATACTTGTCCAATTAGTCGTCACTTCCGCGGGTAACTAAGCATTATGTTTCTCCCTCTCCCCGGGATCGGGGACCGAACGTAGGTAGAGGGGGGTCGATCAGGCCTCTTCGTCGAGGTTGGTGTGCCAGTCGAGGTAGTAGCTGCCCCCGTTTTCGGGCATCTCGGACGTGTTGGTGAGTTTGGGTTCGAACCCGTAGTGACCGTACGCGGGGTCGACCCAGCTCCAGGTCCAGCCGAGCGAGTACATCTCGAGGTCGCCGTCCTCACCGCGGTCCTGCAGCGTGGAGAACTGCGTCTCTTCGATCTGGATCTCGACGCCGAGACCGGAGAGCTTCTGGCGGATCAGGTCGGCCAGGTCGGCGTACTCCGGCGCGCTGGCGTACGTGTTGGCGGTCAGCTCGAACGGGTCGTCCTCGGTGAAGCCGGCCTCCTCGAGTTCGTCGGCGGCGCTTTCGGTGTCGGTCTCGTTGACGCCGTAGGGCCACTCGTCGACCCACTGTTCGTACCCTTCCTCACCCGTGGGCCAGAGGCCCGGCGGCGTGAAGCTGTACGCCGGGGAGCCGCGTTCCGAGAAAACCTCTTCGATGAGTTCCTCGTGGTCGGTGACGTACGCGATAGCACGTCGGACCGGCCGGGGAACGTTCGTGACGTTGAAGCCGAAGTAGTAGATGCTCGTCTGGGGCGCTGCGCTGTAGTTGAGCACCTCGTCGTTCTCGATCGGGCCGTACTCGCCCGAGCGGTTGCCCGCCTCGTCTTCCTCGGCGTCGATCAGGTCGGGGTCGTACTGCGGCGTCGGGATGTCGAAGATGTCGAGGTTCCCTTCGACGATGTTCGTCCACTGGGCTTCCGCGTCCTCGATCTCGAGCCAGCGGATCGTCTCGACGCTGGCCGTTTCGCCGTGGTAGTCGTCGAACCGGCTGACGACCATGTCCTCGCCGGGGTTGAACTCCTCGTACTGGAACGGACCCGTTCCGATTGCGGTGTCCGTCTGGAACTCCCCGTGGTCGATTTCGCCGTCGTAGCCCTCGATGTCGCCGACGAGACCTTCCGGAATGGCGGCGAACGCCGAGTACGTGAGGATTTCGATCGTTTTCGGGTTGGGTTCGCGGAGCGTGACCTCGAACGTGTAGTCGTCGATCACGTCGACCGCGATGGAGTCCGGTTCGATGCCGCCGTCGTCGGACTCCTCGTACTCGATGCCGAGCCCGTTCGGCGTCGCGATCATGAACGTCTGTCGCTCGCTGTACTCGGATTCGGCCATCCGCCGCCACGAGTACTTGATGTCGTCGGCGGTCAGCTCGCGGCCGTCGTGGAACTGGACGCCCTCCTTGATCTCGAAGGTGTAGGTCAGACCGTCGTCCGAGAGAGTGAAGTCCTCGAGGAGTTGGTTCTCGACTTCGTCCGTCCCGTTGGTGTAGTGGGTCAGCTTCTCGTAGATCTGGTTGATGACCCGACCCGAGGCGGTGTCGGTGGACATGATCGGGTCGAGTTCGTCGAAGCTGGAGTTCAACAGCGTGAGTTCGTCGTCGCCGTTGGTCAGCTCCGTCCGGTTGTGCTGCTGCATCCAGAAGCCGAGCGACCCCGTTTCGGGGGCGTCGACGTAGTCGTAGGAGAAGATCTCCTCGAGTTCGTGATAGAGGGGGAGGATGACCATGTCGTCCCTGACGGCCTCCTCGATCTCTATGTAGGCCTCGTTGCGGACGTCCTCCTCTTCGGGGGCGGTGTTCTCGAGGACTCGTTCCCAGGCAGCCTGGGCCTTGTCGGCGTTCTCGCTGGTTTCCAGGTCCTCCCAGCCGTCACCGTTGCCGTCACCGTTGCCGTCCTCGCCGTTCCCGTCGTCGATGAGTGCGGAACATCCGGCGAGTCCGACCGTTGCGCTTCCCCCCAGAACCGCGAGCATCGTTCGTCGTGTCTGATCTACGTCCTGCCGTTCCTTAGCATCCGGCATAGCAGTGCCTAGCACAAACATGTGATATAAAGTTGTCGCCATATACCGGGAGGAACACCTCAACCTATTCTGGTAGTTAGTGGACAAACATGTGCGACAGTGGCGATATAGGAGTAAAAATCATTTAAACAATGGATCTGTGGTGTAACGGGCTTCCATCCGGTCTGTGGGAGGGAGTCGCCCCCGCACCGATCACTGGACGCATTCGCTCGTCGTTCACCCGTCAGCGACTTCTCTCGGAAACTCGGCAGTTCTATCGTACCCGGGATGGCGAACTTGTGGCGCTATCGACCCGGATTTCCGTTCGTACGCGGCTTCGAAGCGACCGCGTCGTCTCTCTGTCGAGGACTCCGATCCGACGGCTGACGTCTTGGCCGTGGAATGTGATCATTTACGACGAACGTTCAGAAACGACGATGCTATTCCACCCCGGAATATGATAACGAACTGGACGTAATTCGGCCTGTTAGGCCGTTTGAGCGCGGGTGTAAAAATATTCGATTCATGCGCGCATTTGCTCGTCATTCCGTTGTTTGTACGCCAAACGTGGTGGCCAGTAAACGCACATCTACTCCTTTTGCAAGACAATCGTTAGTTTTATAATGTGCTGTTATCCAACATGGAACAGTATGTCACACTCACGTGAACGGTATGGCAAGTCACGACGGGAGATGCTCGCCCTCCTCGGCGTGGGATCTGCGGTCGGTCTCGCTGGCTGTGCCGGCGGCGACGAGGGGAACGGCAACGGCGACGGCAATGGGGACGGAAACGGCACGAGCGACGACTTCGGTGACAACGAGAGCGACATCGACGACGTCGACGAACTGCCCGAAGTCAGCGGCACGTACGACGCCGTGTCGGGGAATACCTTTACGACCCTGAACCCGCTGTACAACACCGAGAACGGTGCCGGAGTGGCGATTGGGTACGCCCTCGACATGGGGTACACCTTCGACGCGAATCAGGACTACTTCCCGCTGTTGTACGACATGGACACCGACAACGGCGAGGTCTGGGTGTTCGACGTTCGCGAGGGACTCGAGTTCAGCGACCCGTACGGCGAGGTCACCGCCGAATCGTTCGTCTACCAGATCCAGGAACTCCACCAGGCCGACTGGGCCAACACCGCCAACGCGGTCGACTGGGACGGGGTCCACGTCGAGCAAAACAGCACGTACGAGTTCCAGGCCGAACTCGAGGACCCGGAACTGCTGTGGCCCGAGACGTTCGCCCCGCTCGAGTATCCGATCCCGCGGGATCTGGTCGAACCGTACGTCGACGAGGAGGACGTCGACGGCCTCCAGCAGGACGAGGAACTGCTGGAACTCCAGTTCACCGGGAACCTCGGTGCGTACGAACTCGAGGAGTGGAACCGCGGTTCGGGGATCACCTACACGCGCAACGACGACTACTACATCCAGGACATCGACGAAGGGCCCGACCTGTTCGAAGGCGCGCCGTACTTTGAGGGGGCCTCGATCAGCGTCATGCAGGAACAGTCCGCGCGACTCGGAGCCCTCCAGACCGGGGAGGCCGACGAGGTCGAACTCCCGCCGGAGCGCTACCAGGAGTTCGTGAACAATTCGGACGTCTCCGTCAATCAGGTTCCCCAGCCCTACAACCGGATCATCTCGCTCAACATGCGCGACAACGGCTGGACTGCCGGGCCGGGGAACCTGTTCCGGTACGTCGAGTTCCGTCAGGGACTCGCCGCCGCGATCGACAAGGAGGAACTCATCGAGGGCGTCTACAACGGGCTGGCGGAGACCCACTACACGTGGCAGCCCCGCTTCTCGAACTTCTACCCCGACGAGGACGAGATGCCGACGTTCGGTACCGGCGACCAGTACGGTTCCGAGGTTGCACGTTCGCTCGTCGAGTCCGCCCTCGACCAGTCCGACTACGACTACCACTACGACGGCGGCGACCTGGTCACGCCTGAAGGGGATCAGGTGGTGCTCGACATCTACTACAGCGCCGGGGCGAACACCTCCGAACTCATGGCAGAGTTCATCTCCCAGGAGCTGGACGAGAACCTGGGCATCGAGGTCGTGGTCGAAGCGATCGACGGCACGCGGTTCAACAACGAGTACTGGACCGGCGATCCCGAGGGCGGTGAAGACCCCGAGATCGGCGTCGAGTGGGACAACCCGACGCCGCAGAACCCCGGTCCCCGCTCGGTCACCTCGAACGAGCCGTGGGACATGTCGATCGTGTTCGGGCTGAACACCTACCCGCGGAACCCGATCACGAACGAGGCCTTCTTCGACGGTGCCAACACGACGTACAACCCGGTCGGCTACTACCCCGAGTTCGACGCCCAAGGACTGTTCGATCAGGCCCGCGCGGCCGAGTCGCGGGAGGAGTTGACCGACACGTTCCAGGAAATCTTCCGCAACATCGCGGAGGAACAGCCCTACATCATGTTGGTGTTCGCTGACGACCTGATAGGCTACAACGCGGACCTGCGTGGACCGATCGAGAACTTCTCCAACGAATGGGACTTCGCCGCGTGGCACTTCGACGAGTAGGTCCGTAGTCGAATCTCTCGACGAGGACCACTAGATCTGGGGAAGACAAATGCATTCGGCGGAGCTGATATGAATCTGAGAACTGACGCAGACACGGTACAGATATGGGTCTAGCACGATACATTAGTTTACGCGTAGCGTGGGCGGCGTTCGTATCGTTTATTATCGTCTCGATTACGTTCGTGTTGCTGGCGCTGTCGCCGGATCCGAACGTCCAGGAGGCGGCGACGCAAGCGGCGCTCCAGGGCGGCGATCCGGCCGAGGCCATGCAACGAGAACGCGAGTTACGCGGCCTCAACCAACCGCTCCACGTCAGGTACGTCGACTACGTCACCAGCGTCTACACCTTCGACTGGGGCTGGTCGGACTACCGGAGCCAGCCGGTGACGCAGGCACTCCTCGAGGCGCTGTACGTCACGGCACAGTACTCGGTCCCGTGGACGATCCTCACGGTGCTGATCGGTCCGTTCGTCGGGGTCTACTCCGCCGTGAACATGTACAGCTGGAAGGACCACGTCGCGACCGGTTTCGCGTTCTTCGGCTACGCGATCCCGAACTTCTTCTTCGGGATCATCCTGCTGTTGATCTTCGGGATCTGGGCAGGTTGGGTTCCGGTATCGTTCGATCCGAACGTCCCCGTATTCAGCCTCGAGAACGCGAGACAGTTGGTCTTGCCCGTGTTCGTCCTCGTGACGGGGTCGATAGGCGGGCTGATGCGCGTCTCGCGGAACGAATCGGCGGAGTTCCTGAACGCGGACTTCATGAAGACGGCCAAGGCGAAGGGCGTCTCGCCCTTGCGCGCATACGCCTACCACGTCATGCGGCCGACGATGGTACCGCTATCGACGACGCTGGTCGGGCAACTGCTGTTCGTCTTCCTCGGCTCGTCGCTGCTGGTCGAGGTGGTCTTCAGTATACCCGGCCTCGGCCGGCTGACCTTCGACGCGGTGGTCGCACAGGACACGAACCTCGTGGTCGGGTCGACGCTGGTGTTTACCTTCATCGCAGTCGTCGGCAACCTGCTCGAGGACCTCGTATTCACCATCATGGATCCGCGGATCAGCTACGACGATAGATAACTATGGCAACGGAACAACCGGATCGGTTCGATCGCGTCGATTGGGAGGAATTCGCCGACTCGAGGGGGATCTCGCTCTCGATCAATTCGAAGTTGATGCTCGCGGCGACGATTCCGTTGCTCGCGCTCGCGTTCTACGACTGGCGATTCGTCGGCGAGCGGAAAGCGACCTTCGAAGAACTGGGACAGGATCTCAACCTCTCGTGGCTGTTCGAGACGGTCGGACTCAATCAGGATCTGTCGTCCGTCGACTACCTGTTCCTCTTCACGCTGCTGTTGTTCTTCCTGTACCTGGTGTTGCCGCTGTACCAGAACCCGCGGATGACGAAGTACTACTGGTCCGAGTTCAAGCGCAACCGGCCCGCGGTCGTGAGCCTGGTGTGGCTCGGGATCATCTTCGTGGGCGGACTGCTCGGACCGTTCTTCATCAGCGCCCCGGAACAGGACATCCTGGCCGGCTTCCAGCCGCCGGTGTTCGCCTCGGTCGACTCGGTGTACGTCTCGCAGTGTCTCGGTGAGATGGCCAACGGCAGGTGTTACGGCACCTGGGAGTACCCGCTGGGGACGACCCGCGCCGGGGAAGGCGTCTTCGCCGGGATCGTTCACGGGATGACCATCAGCATGCAGATCGCCTTCATCACGACCACCATCGTGGCGGTGATCGGCATCACGTTCGGCACCGTCAGCGCCTACTCCGGCGGTTGGATCGACGAGGTCATGATGCGGTTCGTCGACATCGTCATCTCGTTCCCGACGTTCGTGATGTTCCTGCTGATCCTCTACATCTACGGGGCGAGTCTCGGGATGTTCATCCTGATCTTCTCCGTGTTCGGCTGGGGCACGACGGCCCGATACGTACGAAGCAAGGCGCTGTCGATATCGGAAGAGGAGTACATCAAGGCGAACCGAATCAGCGGAGCCAGCGTCTATCGCGTGGTACGTCGCCACGTGGTGCCGAACACGGCGAGCAGCATCATCACCCAGCTCACGCTGCTCATTCCGGGATTCATCCTGTTCGAGGCACAGCTGGCCTATCTCGATCTCGGCGACTCGGAGATCCCCTCGTGGGGGCAACTGATCGCCGCCGGTCGGGATCACATCGAGTTCGCGCCGTGGATCATCCTCGCGCCAGGCTTCGTCCTCTTCCTGACGATTCTGGCGTTCAACTTCCTCGGCGACGCACTGCTGGACGCACTGAATCCGAAAGCGGACGCGGAGAGTGAACAATGACGCGCACGGACCAGGACCACCTACTCAGCGTTGAGAACCTCAGGACGACGTTCGACACCGACGCCGGCACGCTCGTCGCCGTCGACGACGTTAGCTTCACCGTCGACGAGGGCGAGACCGTCTGTATCGTCGGCGAGTCGGGATCCGGCAAGACCGTCGCCACGGAATCGATCACCCGAATCGTCGACGAACCGCCGGGTCGGGTCGAAGGCACCGTTCGCTTCCGCGGGCAGGACCTGCTGGAGATGACCGAGTCGGAGCTTCGCGACGTGCGGGGCAACGACATCGCACACATCTTCCAGAACCCCCAGGAAGCGATGAACCACTGTTACACCGTCGGCTGGCAGATCGTCGAAGCGATCACCGTCCACGAGGACGTCCCGCGGGAAGAAGCGAAGGCCCGCGCGATCGACCTCCTCGACAGGGTCGGTATCGCGAACGCGAGCGCCAGGTTCGACGACTACCCCCACGAGTTCTCCGGGGGTCAGAAACAGCGCGTGATGATCGCGATGGCGCTCGTCGGAAACCCGGATCTGCTCATCGCGGACGAGCCGACGACGGCACTCGACGTAACCGTCCAGGCCCAGATCCTCGACCTGCTCGCGGAACTCCAGGAGGAGTACGGGCTGGGTATTCTCTTCGTCACCCACGATCTGGGGGTCGTCGCGGAGATCGCGGACCGCGTCGTGGTGATGTACGCCGGGAAGGTGATGGAACGTGGTAACGTGATGGACATCTTCGACCAGCCGGCGCATCCGTACACGCAGGCGCTGTTGCGGTGTCTCCCCGGAAAAGGCAACGACGCGGGAGGAATCCCCGGCTCGCTTCCCGATCCGACCGATCCGCCGGAGGGCTGTCGGTTCGCCTCGCGGTGTGAACACGCCGTCGAGGCGTGTCGAACCGGCACGCAGCCGGAAGACGCCGAGGTCGGACCGGACCACTACGCCTCGTGTGTCTACTACCACCGCGGCTACGACAGCAGCGTCGTCAGGGACGAGTCGCTCGAGAACGACGCCTCGAGCGGTGGCCACGGAGGTGAACTCGCCGATGACTGACGAGCCGTTGCTCTCCGTTCGGAACCTGAAGAAACACTACCCGATCACGAAGGGGCTGCTCTCCCGCCAGGTCGGAGCGGCGAAGGCCGTCGACGGCATCAGTTTCGACATTCACCGCGGCGAGACCCTGGGACTGGTCGGCGAGTCGGGCTGTGGCAAATCCACGGCGGCGTCCTCGATCATCCGCCTCGAGGAGCCGACGGACGGCGAGGTGATCTTCAACGGCGGGGATCGTGCCGGCCGGACCCGTAACCCCGACGGCACGCATCCCAACGACGTCACGCGGTTCGACAAGAAGGAGCTGAAGGCGTTCCGTCGGGACGCCCAGATGGTGTTCCAGGATCCCTCGTCCAGTTTCGATCCGCGGATGACGATCGGAAGCTCCATCGCCGAGATGTTGCTCGTCCACGGGATGACCGATCGGCAGCGTCGTCGCGCCATCGTCGAGGACTTGCTCGAGCGCGTCGGCCTCTCGGCGTCGGACTACGATCGGTACCCACACGAGTTCTCGGGCGGGCAGAAACAGCGCATCGCGCTGGCCCGGGCGCTCGTGCTCAACCCGGATCTGATCGTCGCCGACGAGCCGGTGTCGGCGCTCGACGTCTCGATCCAGGCGGAGATCCTGTCGTTGATCGACGAGCTGCAGGAGGAGTTCGACCTCTCGTTGCTCTTTATCAGCCACGATATGTCCGTCATCCGGAAGATCTGTGATCGAGTCGCGGTCATGTACCTCGGCGAGATCGTCGAGATCGGCGAGACGGAGGAGATCTTCTCCAATCCGCAACACCCTTACACGGAGGCGTTGCTGTCGTCGATTCCGCTTCCGGATCCCCGAGCCGAGCGGGAGCAGATCGAACTCACCGGCACCGTACCGAGCCCGTCGAACCCACCGAGTGGCTGTCGGTTCCACACGCGGTGTCCGAAGGTGATCCAGCCCGACGACCTGGACCTCGAGCAAGCCACCTGGCGTCGGCTGTTGAACCTTCGCGATCGGGTGGCTGCCGACGACGTCGACATCGAACAGATCCAGGAGAACGCGCTCGTCGACGAGGACGACGGCCGGCCGTCGAACGAGGTGATCAAATCACAGATCAGAACCGAGTTCGACCTGCCCGAGACGCTCTCGGATCCCCAGGCGGAAGAGACGCTCTCGCAGGCACTCGAGAAACTCGTTGCCGACGACCGCGCCGGTGCAGCCGAGTTGCTCAACGGGGCGTTCGTGACGCCGTGTGAGCAGTCGGTTCCGGAAGACACCGACCACGGAGGCGGACACCGCTCGGCGTGTATCCTCCACGAGCGGGAGCAGGACTCGATCGAACTGTCCACCGCCGACGACTGAACGGCCGTTTCGGGGCGTTTCGATTCGTTTCGACGACCCGGGACGCTCAGTCGTCGCCGCCTTCGTCGACGATGACGACCTCGCCGTCGACGACGTCGACGTTGATCAGGGTCTTGACGTCGTAGCCGGCGTCTTCGACCTTGTTCTCGCCGCCGACTTTCTTGATGACTGCGACGGTGTCGACGACCTCGGCACCGATCTCGTCGAGCGCGTCGAGGACTGCGGCGAGCGTACCACCGGTCGAGAGCACGTCGTCGAGCACGAGGACGCGCTCGCCCTCGCGAACGTCGTTGATGTACATCTCGTTCTCCGAGTAGCCGGTCTGCTGGGAGATGGCGACCTCGTCCTCGAGGCCGTACTCGCGCTTGCGGATGACCGTCAGCGGGATGTCGGTCATCAGCGAGACGGCCGTCGAGATGTGGATGCCCATCGCCGCGGGCGTGACGATCCGGTCGACCTCCTCGAGTTCGGCCTTCCGGATGATGCGGATGACGATTTCGCGAAGCAGGCCGGGGTCCAGCTTCGGCAGGCCGTCGCTGATCGGGTGGACGAAGTAGTGATAACCGTTTTTCTCGATGATCGGGGCCTCGAGAAGCGACTGCTTCAGTTGATCCATGTCGCAGGTGGGTCGGAAGCGAAGTAAAAGTTGACGATACCGTAGACGCGTTCGTTTCCCTGCCACGCCTCGTGTGCACAACTCACGTACGATCCTCGAGGGAGTACTCGCCTTCGTCGACGAACTCTAGGAGGGCGTCGGTCTACCGCAGCCGTTCGTTACTCCTCGTCGCCGTAGCTGAGTTCCGGCGGCTGGTCGCCGTGGCCAAGCCGCATGTTGCGTTCGTGGATGATGTGAGCGATCGCCGTTACGGTGATCGTCGCGGCGATGAGGCCGGCCCACGCCAGTTCCGAGGCCATCGTGAACGGGTAGATCTCGAGATACAGCGCGGCGACGAGCGCACAGCTAACCGCGCCCAGCGAGAGGTAGAGTTCGCGCCAGGCGAACTCGTGGCCGGGGACGATCTCGAGGTAGACGCTGATGTCGTGGGTCCGCTCGGTCGCCTGGATGACGCCGGCGTTGGAGTCGAACGAGAGAATCCCGGCTTCGTCCATCTTGGGCAGATGGGTCTGCTGGAGGGTCGTGTACACCCGTTTTCGCTGGTCGGGCGTGACTTCGTCCAGGGCGGTCTCGTACTCCCAGGCGGCGACCTGCTGGGCGAGGTCACCGAGTTCGACCGGACGGTCGTCCTGTTTGAGGTAGTGCAGGACGTATCGCCGTCGCTGGTTCCGGAGTACTTCGAAGATTTCACCCTTGGAGAGTTCCTCTACTTCGTCGTCGACGGTCGCGACGGATGCGTCTTGCTGTTGCAACGCCACGGAGGATCACCGTTGAGTGGGGGTTCGATTCGGGGCCGATCTGGCAGCCATTATTTCGAGGCAGGAACGCCACCTATATAATTCTCATCAACGCCCGCTCCCGAACGGAGCGAGCGGCGGCCTCGAGCGTGCAAAAGGCGACGGTCGTTCCGTTTCCACACGATAGTACGATAGCTCGGCCCTTCCACGACTGTCGATAGCGGCGAAAATCCGCGACGGCGATTCGTCCGCGCAGAACGTCCAGTGCCCAAACAACCACACGTTGCTACACCTCGTGTCATCACTGGAGACGGGAACTCCGCCGTCGTGTAGAAGGTGCCAGTCCTCAATCGGCGGTGAGAACGAGCGGTTCGGACGACTACTTCCCGCCGAGGATCGCGGCGATCGAGTCGGCGATCTCCCCGCCGAGATCGGCTTTCGACCCCTCGAATCGGGCGACGTCCTCGGCGTGGACGAGCAGGGCTCGCGTCCGTTCGGCTCCCATCACGCTCGCGTCGTTGGCGACCACGAACGCGAGGTCCGCACGCTCGAGCGTCTTTCGGGCCTGCGCGACCATCTCGCCGTCGTCGCCGGCGGTCTCGGTCTTGAAGCCGACGATCGGCAGGTCCGAGTGTTCCTCCCGGACGCGGTCGATCAGTTTCGGCGTCGGCTCGAGGTCGAGGCTCACTTCCCGTCCCGAGCGGATCTTCTCGTCGCTTTCCTCGACGGTGTAGTCGCCGATGGCCGCGGCCGAGACGAGGGTGTCGGCGTCTGCGCAGGCCGCCTGGGTGGCCTCGAGCATCTCCGCGGCCGTCTCGACCTCGCGGACCGTCGCGTAGGGGACGGTCTCGGGGATCGACGGCCCGCTCGAGAGCGGACGGGGGCCGACGTAGCCGTGGACGAGCGTCACGTCCGCGCCACGGGCGTAGCAGGCCCGTGCGATGGCTCGCCCCATCTTCCCGGACGAACGGTTGGTGAGGACCCGTACGGGATCGATCGGCTCTCCTGTCGCACCGCTCGTAACGACCACGTGATTCCCCTCGAGGGGGCGTTCCCCCGCGGCGCGGGCGACCTCGACGACGATTGCCTCCTCGGTGGCGATCTTGGCCTTCCCTTCCTCGATGCGCGGATCGACGAACTCGACGCCCCACGTCTCGACGGTCTCGATGGCCTCGAGTACGCCGGGGTGGTCGTACATCGGCTCGTGCATCGCGGGTGCGACGACGACGGGCGTGTCGGCCCCCAGTGCGGTCGTCGCACAGGTCGTGACGGGCGTGTCGTCGACCGCGCCGGCGATCTTGCCCACGGTGTTGGCGGTCGCCGGCGCGATCAGGAAGACGTCGGCCCAGCCGTCGTAGCCACAGAGGTCGACGTGTTCGACGCCGCCGGTGATCTCGGTGACGACGTCGTTCTCGGTGGCGAACTCGACGGCCCAGGGGTGGATAATGCTCTGCGCGCTGTCGGTCATCACGGCTCGCACCTCGGCCCCCCGTCGTCGCAACTCGTGGGCCAGTTCGACCGTCTTGACGGCCGCGATCGAACCCGTCACCCCGAGCGCGACGTTGACTCCCTCGAGCATTCGTCTGCTATTCTCACGGCGACGTGTTAAGGATAGCGAGGCGTCGGCGCTCGATCGTGGATCGGACACCGACCACAGTTATGTGTCTGCGATGAATGAACGTAACCGATGGCAGCCGCTGTCGGACGGTCGATCGCCGCGCTTCTCGAGAAAGGCGACGGGCGGCCACCCGGAGACGTGATCGTCGTCTCGCTCGGTCTGTTCTGCCTTGGACTCCTCGGGTTCTGGTTCGCGATTCTCGTACAGGTTGGCGGCCCTGTCGTCGACTCGCGTCCGGGGCCGCAGACGATCGCCGGGATTCAGTACTCCGCCTGCGGAGCGGTGCTGTGGAGCGTCGTCCTCGCGCTGTACCAACGTCGCCCCATCGGGTGGTACGGTGCAGCCGCCGTCGGACTCGTCGTCGCCGTCGGAGCGGCGCTGGCCTGGATCGATGCGGGCTCCGCCACCGTGTTCGTCCGCTTCGCCGGCGCTGCGTCGCTCGGTCTGCTCGCGTATCTCCTCGCGAGACGCCGGGTGTTTTTCCGGTAAGCCGGGACGAACGCACGGCGCTTTTGATTTAGCTCCTCGGTCACGGTGGCGGTCAGGTCCCGCCGCTCGCCGACCCCTTCGAAGAATTCCGTCTTGAACTCGTCAACGACGGCCTCGTTTTCGTCCCGGAGGCGAAACGCGTGGATCGCCCCGTCGCCGTTCTCGACCGTTATCTCGTTACTCCCGTCCCGATTCAAGCACGAGGACCGGGTTTTCGAACCCGCCGATGTGGATGGGCTCGCTGCCGACTCAGCCGGAAACCTTCGCTTCGATTTCGATCGTCGCCACGTCGGTCCACTCGCTCTGATCGACGAGCGAGATCGTCTGTCCGGTTCGAGCGATGGGTTCGGACGGATCGTCGACCGCGGTGACGAGTTCGTACGTCACTGACCTCTCGACAGCGAGAGCGGGTTCGACACCGCGCTCGTCACGTACTCGTGGCGCTTCCCCCGCAGGCGCATCGCGGTCAGCGCCTTGTGGGTCGCGGGGGTCTCGTACAGCGCGCGCTCGTCTCGGGCGATCCGGTCGCCGGGCGCGACGCCGTCGGCCCGGAACTCGTCGAACGCCCGTTCGCACACTGACCGTATCCGCTCCCAGCAGAGTCGTTCGTCGACGCCTCGCTCGTGACCGATCGCGGCGACGAGTTCGGCCAGGTGGTTCTGGAAGAGCGCGTAGTACAGCTTCCGGTGGAGGTCCCCCTCGCCGTCGGCGTCTACGTCCGAGTCCGGGTAGGGATCGATCGAGAGCCCGCGGTCCGCGAGCCGCCCTCGATGCACGCGGATTCCGCCGAGATCGCGAACCAGCGTCGCGATCGGAGCCGCGGTGTCGGGTTCGAAAACGACGAGGCCGTTCTGGAGGTGGCTCTCGAGGGCCACCCCGTAGCCCGAAAGCAGTCGAAGCTGTTCCGGGACGACGACCGCGGCGTAGCGTTCGAGAAAGGTAAGCGCCGCGTCCGTACCCTCGCCGATCCTCGCGTCGGCCGCGGACTCGTACCGCTCGAGCAGCGCACAGACCAGCGGTCGGGTTCGTCGTCCGTCGCCGTCCCCTCCCCCTGCGGGCGCTGGCACCTCGGCGAGCAGGCTCGAGGCGACGATCGGAATCCCGTCGTCGGGAACGAGCGGGTGCGCCGAAGGGTTCGTCCGCCGCAGCGCCGAGAGGTGCCGGGCGTCGTCGAACCCCTCGCCGCTCGGGTGGGGACCGTTCGGCGGGTAGTAACAGGTCGCCGCCGGTTCAGCGAGCACGCCGAGGTGCTCGAGCGACTCGCGCTTGGCGATCTCCCGCAGGACGTCGGTCACCTTCGGCCCGTTCCAGACGGCGTGGGGAGACAGGGTGCGCACGACGTTGGTCGTCTGGACCGGAATCGCGAGTTTGAGGTGGCGTGCCGGACCCACTCCCTCCGTTTCGGCCCCCACGGATTCGACGGGAACGACGGTCCGGAGATTGAGCTGTGGCGTGGCCGGCTGCGAGCAGTCGGGAATCGGCACGACGCGGCCGTCCTCGTGCTGGCTCGCGTACCGCCGCGGGATCGTCCGGTGATACTGGAGCGGATGCACTGGAACGACGGCGTAGCCGTCCGGATCGCGATCGGCAGGGATCGCGTGCTCGAGCGCGCCTGCGAGGCCGTCGACCGTCTCGAGCAACCCGTCGGTCAGCCTCGCGCCGGTCGACGCTGCGCTGGTCTCGAGGGCGTAGTCGCGGTCGACGGCGACGAACCGGACGTCGATCCGGTCGGCGAACTCGGGCGCGTAGGCCAGCCCCTCGGCGGCGCTCATCCCGCGGCGGAGCTTTCCCGCGGGGTGGAACGGGTGGCCGTCGGTGACGATTCGCTCGAACGCGGTGGCCGGATCGGCCGCCGGTACGCCCGCCGCGACGGCCTCGAGCGACGACCGCTCGGATGCCTCCGAATCCTCGACTGTCCCCCTCGCGTTCGCGATCCGTTCCTGAAGCACCGACCGGGCGAGACGCGCCAGCGCGAGGTTGGCGACGCTTTCGGCCACTTCGGATCGGATCCGCTCCGCTTGATCGGCGGTTACGAAGGTACCTTCGCGTGCGAGGCGGTCGACGAGGTCGACGGGGTGTTCGAGCGTGCGACCCGGGTCCGACTCGGAGGTCGGTGATACCAGTCGGATCCGGCCCGCAAACCGGAACCGATCGTAGCCGTGTCTCGCCGCTACCGGGGCGATCAACACGGTTTCGGTAGCGGAAAACGGCTGAAAGGCGGCTCGATCGCAGGAATCGGGGGCGGACTCGAGGACCGATTCGAGGTCCGCGGTCTCGAGCGCGCCGAGCGGCTCCGGATCGTCGGGAATCGAGGGGCGGTCGGTCGGGACGATCCGGTAGTCGGGCAGCCCCTCCGGCCGACCGCGGAGCAGGCCCCGCACCAGGCGGCGTGCGATCTCCTCTCTGGCGTCCGGAAGCGCCTCGAGGTAGGCCGCGTCGGCCGGCGAAGAACGATCGTGAACGCGGGCGTACTGGGTCGCCGCACCGAGGGCGTCCCGTTCCGCGTCCGTCCGCAGGCGTACCGGATCGGAGCCGGTCGGTCGCGTCATACGGGGGGTTCCACACCCTCCCTTACGACGGTGTGCCCGGCGAACGCACCGCCGGTGGTTACTCCGACTCGACGCTCGGGTGCATCGTCGGCTCCTCGTCCAGCGGCTCCGCAAACGCCTCGAGGATGGTCTCCCGGGCCTGCTCGTCGCGCTCCCGGCGTTCCGCCTCGTCGATCTCCTCGCAGCCCGGCGGGACGTCCCGGTCGCGGCCGGTGAAGTAGCCCTCGGGGGCGACCCAGTCGTGGTAGAAGTTCGCGTCCGAGTCGTGGATGACCGCCAGGCCGACCTTCGCGCCGTGGCCGGCCGCGACGACGGTCTGGTGGGGTTCGCCGGCGATCCGGCCGGCCGCATAGACCCCCTCGACGGCCGTCCGCCCGCCCTCGTCGACGTCGACGAAGTACTTCGATCCGCGCTGGATGCGCCCGACGTCCAGCGGCACGAGGTAGTCGCTGTCGGACCACGACGCCGCGATCACCCGGCGGGTCTCGATCGGGTCGCCGCCCTCGGTCTCGAGGACGAACCCCTGCTCGAGCTCGCCCGCTTCGACGGGTTCGGCACGCGTCACCCGGCCGAGTTCGAACTCTGCGCCGGCGTTGCGGGCCTGCTCGCGGGTCAACTGGAGGTACCGACGGGCGTCGACCCCGTCGGGGAAGCCGGGGTAGTTCTCGAGGCTGGCGTTGCGCGCGAGGATGGACTCCCCGCCGTCGATCACGAGGGTGTCGAGTCCCGCACGCGCGGTGAAGATCGATGCGGCCATGCCGGCGACGCCGCCGCCGACGATACAGACGTCACGCATAGCCGCGGGTTGCGCGCGGCGGCTATAGAAGGTTGCCGTCTCCGTCGCCGGGGCGCGTTCTCGGCCGTGAACGGTCGAAACGGATCGCGCTATCGCCGCCGGTGAACCACTCGACGTATGTGTCTTGCGACCATCACGTCTATACCGTATCGCGGTGATACCGGGACGTATGTTCGCGGCTGCCGCGCTCCTCCTCGCGCTCGCGATCGGCCCGTTCTGCTGTTTCCGGCTCTACGCGCGTCGGGTCGAGGCGATGGACGAGCCGGTGTCCGAGCGGCTCCATCGCCTCAATCGCGCACAGCAGGTCGGCGGCTTCGTCCTGCCGTTCGCCGCGATCCTCGCGTTCGCGGGGCTCGGCCTGCTCGAGCGAACGGTCGACCTGCTCGGCGTCGTCGCCGTCGGCCCGTCCGTCTTCGGACTGGGGGTCCTCGAGTTCGTGGTGATCGTCGGCGTCCCCTTCGGCGTCGTCGCGGTGCCGCTGCTCTCGATGGCGCTGGGGACGTACCCGACGGTGCGACGGTTGCGGGACACCTCGGCGTCGTCGATACGGGTCGTCAAGGGCGTCCTCGCGGGACTGGCCGTCACCGCGGTCGGCGTCGCCGTTGCGATCGGCGGCTTCGTGGCGGTCACGTCCGTCTTCGGCTCGTCGTTGCCCGTCCTACTGGGCTGTCTCGGCGCTGTCGTCTTCTTCACCTTCGGCCTCTCCCCGTACCTGATCGCGTTCTTCCACGATCGGGTGCCGCTCGAGGGCGAGCGCCGCGAGCGCGTCGAACGGCTCTGTGCTGACCTGGGCTACGAACCCCGCGGGCTCTACCTGCTCGAGGGCGAGTCGACGAAGACCGCCAACGCCCTGGTGGCGGGGACGGTTCCAGGACTGCGCTACGTCTTCCTCACCGACTACCTGCTCGAATCCTGTGACGACGACGAGCTGCGGGCGATCCTCGCCCACGAGTTCGGCCACGTCGCCGGTCGCCACCTCTGGCAGCGGGGGCTGTTGACGGTGGTCGTCTTCGGCGGCTTCGTCGCGGTCGCCGAAACCGTCGGACTCGACGCGCTCGAGACGCAGTTCGGGTTCGCCGGCTTCCTCGTGCCCTTCATGGTCGGCTACGCCGTCTACCACGTCGTCCTGCTGGGCGGACTCGCCTACTGGCAGGAGTTACGCGCCGACGCCTACGCGGCTCGCGTCGCCGGCGAGGACGCCACCGTCGCCGCGCTCGAGGTGCTCGCGGACGCCAACGACATGCGACACACTGCGGGACTGCTCTACAGTCTGGCGACCCACCACCCGCCGGTCGCAGATCGCATCGAGGCGGTCAGGCGGGTCGACGCAGCGGGCGGCGACGAGGATCGCTCAACCGCGAGCCAGTGAGAGGGATGACAAATCTTACTTTGGACAGACCCGAAGCACCCCTGTGGACAGAATTCTCCTCAGCACCGTCGCCTACCGCTCGCCGGAGGAGGTCTTTCCGTACGTCCGTTCGTTCACCGACTATCCGAAGTACGCGAAGCACCTGAAGGACGTCGACGTCCAGGGCGACGGCGGCGTCGGCTCCGTCTACGATCTGCGGCTGGCCTGGTGGAAACTCAGCTACACCGCCCGCTCGAAAGTGATCGACATCTCGCCGCCCGAATCGCTCGAGTGGCGACTGATCAAGGACGTCGACGCCCGCGGCGAGTGGCGGGTCGAACCCGAACCCGAGTCCGCCCCGCCGGATGCGGAGACGGCGAGTCGAATCTACTTCGAGGCGGTGTACGATCCCCACTCCGCGGACAAGGACGCCATCTCACTCCCGCGGTTCGTCTCGCTCGACTGGGTGATCGACAAGGTCAGACCGCGGCTGTTAGACGAAGCCGAGCGCGTCGTTCAGCGACTGGTCGAAGACATCGAAGGCGAGCCCCGCGACGTCGAGTTAACCGTTCACGAAATCCCGTAATTCGACAGCTCGAGTCCGGCGCTCAGCCGTCGAACGAGTCGACGACGACGATTTCGCCGTGTTGCATCGTCTCGTGGGGCAGACAGACGTAGCGAGCCAGTTCGTCGGTCGCCGTAACCGTGATCTCTCGCCGTTCGCCCGCGTCTTCGAACTCGTCGGTCCGGTAGGTTCCCACGCGTTCTCCGGCTTCGTCCTGCAGTTCGAGGACGTGGATGTTCCCGTCGCGATTCTCCACGGTGATCGTGTACTCCATCCCCTCGCGGAGCACGAGCGTCGGATTCTCGACGCCCTCGACCGGCGCGGGTTCGACGCCGATCCAGCCGGTGATCTCCCCTTCGAGGACGATTTCGCGTACGTCGCTCCACCCGCTCGGGTCGGCGATCGAGAACGTCTCGAGGACGACGGCGGTCTCGCTGTTCGGTCCCTCGATCGAGGCGACGACCTCGAACGAGCCGCTGCCGACTTCGCTCGCGGCTACCTCGAGCGCGTCTCCGGGCTCGTCGAGTCGGTAGTCCGACGGATCGGCGATGTCGCCGCCGCGGACGAACGCCGCCGTTCGTTCGCTCGCGTCGGTAAGTTCAACTTCGGCCGTCGTCCCGTCTCCGCTGACGTCGACGGTCGCGTCCGGTCGCGTATGGAGTCGCCAGCCGTCGCGCTCGATCCAGGTGGACCACTCGCCGTCCACTTCGATCGCGTACACCTCCACGGGTCGTTCGTATCGCCCTTGCTGGGTCTGGAACTCGACGTCGTACTCGAGCCGATAGACCGCGGAGATGGCGGCCTCGGCGTCGAGTTCCTCCGCGAGCGACTCCTCGGTCTCCCCCGACGAGAACGCGATCGCGTGGACCGCCTCCGGTCGGTTGAACCGATCGTACGCGGATCGTAGCCCCTCTCGATCGGCGTCTTCGACGACCTCGACGGGGCCGTACGAGGCGGCCGTCTCGAGGTCGTCGTTCGCGACCGCTTCGATGATCCCTTCGCCCGCGTCCCGTGCCGGCTCGGGAACGTCCGATTCCACCTCGTTCGTCTCGCCGCCCTCGCCGCCCTCGCTCTCGGACGTCGCTTGGCCGCCCGTATCGCCGTCAGGGCTGGTCTCGCTCCCGGGAGCGTCGTCGGACCCCTCATCGAGGCACCCCGCGATGCTACTCGCGACGACGACGGTGCCGAACAAGACGCGTCTTCGATTCACGTTCACGAGCACAGACGTGTTCCGATTGTAAACCTACTGGCCCCGTCCGGTCGAGTGTGTGCCCTGGGTGGTGCCGGGGAAACCGACTTACTCGTCGCGGGTGAACCGCCGGCCATGGATTGCCCTCGGGGTGAGCGTCCGTGCGCGTGATCATCGTCGGGGCCGGCGAGGTCGGGACGAACATCGCCGAGAGCCTCGCGCCCGACCACGACGTCGTCGTGGTCGACCGGGACGGCGACCGAATCGAGTCGATCACCTACTCCCTCGACGTACTGGCCCTCGAGGGCGACGGGACGTCCCTCGAGACGCTCGAGGAGGCCGGTATCGCGTCGGCGGATCTGGTGATCGCCAGCACGGACGGCGACGAGACCAACATCGTCGTCTGCGGGGCGGCGAAAGCGATCGGCGACCCGTTCACCATCGCCCGGGTGAAGAAAGCTGACTTGCTCCGGACGTGGGAACGCTCCGAGGAGGCCTTCGGCGTCGACTTCATGGTCTGTACCGACCTAGAGACCGCGCGGACGATCGTCGCCATCGCGGGCCTCCCGGGCGCTCGAGACGTCGACAGTTTCGCGGGCGGTCTCGTCAGGATGGCGGAGTTCGACGTCCACGCGGAGAGTCCGATCGCCGGCGAGACCGTCTCCGAGGCGGACAGATACGACTCGCTGACCTTCGCAGCGATCATCCGCGAGGACGACGTGATCGTCCCGCGCGGCGAGACGACGATCGAATCCGGAGACGCGGTCGTGGTCATCGGTTCCGGCGAGAGCATCCGGGCGTTCGCGGGCACGCTGTCGACCACGGCAACGCTCGAGAACGCCGAGGAGGTCGTCATCGTCGGCGGCAGCGAGATCGGTTACCAGGCCGCCCGCCTGTTCGGCGAGGCGGGGATCGAACCCCGACTGATCGAACGCGACCGTGCCCGCGCCCGCGACCTCGCCGAGCGTCTGCCCGGATCGCTCGTGCTCGAGAGCGACGCCACCGACATCGACTTCCTCGTCCGCGAACACGTCGGCGAGGCGGACATCGTGATTGCGGCCCTCGAGAGCAACGAACGCAACCTGCTCGTCTCCTTGCTCGCCAAGCGGATCGGCGTCGAACGCACGCTCGGCGTCGTCGGCTCGAGCGAGTACGCCGAACTGTTCGAGACCGTCGGGATGGACGTCGCCGTCAATCCGCGGCTGGTGACTGCCGAGGAGATCACGCGGTTCACCCGCGAGCGCCGTACCGAGAACGTCGCCATGCTCGAGCACGACCGCGCGGAAGTCCTCGAGATCGAGATCGAGAGTGACAGTTTCTTCGACGGTAATCGCGTCCAGGACGTCATGGCCCGACTGCCAGAGGGGGTCGTCGTCGGCGCAGTGACCCGCGACGGGTCGCTGATCACTCCGCGCGGCGAGACCGTCCTGAAAGCGGGGGATCACGTCGTCGTCTTCGTCGACACCGCGGTACTCGACGAGGTGACGGCGACGCTGTGAGCGGTCCCGCCATCGGGTCGGGCTACCGCGCGACCGTGACAACTCGTCGTTATCCCGTCGTTCTCGAGCCGGTAGCCCGGCGGTGACGTGTACGCCCGTTCAACGAGGAGACAACGTCCGGCTGTCGATCGTTGTTCCCACCGGCGAGAACGTAATCCGGCGATACTCGAGTGCTCCGTCGACCCCCGCGTCGCCCCCGGGACCCGTCCCGTTTGCCCGGTCGCGATCGTCCGATTCTGACCCGAGACGGTAATATCGAGCTACCTTCGGGGGAGGACCGGTCAGCGCCGGACTTCCGCGTAACGGTGTCGACGAGCTATTGGGGCGATGTCCGTAGTCGGCCGAGTCCGATGAGCGATCAGCACGACCGGCAACGGACTGCCACTGACGGAGACGCGGATCGACGATCGACGCTCGAGACGGCCGATCGACGCCGATCACACTCGCGACGACGGTTCCTGCGGACCGCGGCGGCGACGGGCGTCGCGGTCGGATTCGCCGGCGTCGGGGCGGCACAGTTCGAGGACGAGCGGATCGAACTCGGCGGGCAAAGCGCCGGCTGGGTCGGCGTCTCGCCCGAATCGATCGCCGACGACCGGAACCCGACGCTCGAACTCGCCGCCGGCGAGGAGTACGAGGTGGTCTGGGAGAACCTCGACGGCGTCCAGCACAACTTCGTGATCATCGACGAGGAGGGCGAGCACCTGCTCGAGACGGACCTCCTGGGAGAGGAAGGCGAGACCCAGACCGTCGCGTTCGAGGCTACGCCCGAGATGGCCGAGTATTACTGTGCGCCCCACCCGCAAACGATGCGGGGGGAGATCGCCGTCGGCGACCGTGAGGAGGTCGAGGAAGTCGAGGCGGACGAGCCCGCACGGTACTTCCCGGAGGGGCCGACCGTCGGCGTCGAGCCGGTCGCCGAGGGGATGATCGGCCCGACCGACTTCCACGACCCGCCGGGGTGGGAGTACCAGTTCGTCGCCGACCAGACGGGGGAGATCTACGCGATCGACGACGACGGCCGCCTCGAGGAGCCGTGGTTCGACCTCGAGGATCGACTCGTGCCGGTCGCCGAGGAGTTCTACGGTGACGAGTACGCCGATCCGGACCAGGACTACGACGAGCGCGGCCTCGTCGGCCTCGAGTTCCACCCCGAGGAGGACGATCGTTTCTTCGTCAACTACAGCGCGCCGCCGGTCGAGGCGATGCCCGACGGCTGGTCGCACGTCCAGCGCATCTCGGAGTTCCGGATCGGCGAGGACGGGACGCCCGATCCCGACAGCGAGCGCCGGATTATCGAGTTCTACAAACCCCAGTACAACCACAACGCCGGGCCGATCGCGTTCGGGCCGGACGGCTACCTCTACGTGCCGATGGGCGACGGCGGCGGGGGCGACGACAACAACCCCGGCCACGTCGAGGACTGGTACGACGGGAACGAGGGCGGCAACGGCCAGAACACCACCGAGAACCTGCTGGGCGGCCTCCTCAGGATCGACGTCGACGCCGAACCGACCCACCACCCCGCACGCGGTTCGCTCGTCCACCTCGACCTCGAGGCGGCCGACGTGCCGGACCCGGCGGCGGGCGACGGCTACGCGATTCCCGAGGACAACCCCTTCGCCGAGGGTCAGGAGCTCGAGGGCGAGGGGCTCGCGGAGTACTACGCCTGGGGGCTGCGCAACCCCTTCGGCATCACGTTCAGCGAGGAGGGCCGGCTGATCCTCGCCGATCCCGGTCAGGTGTTGCACGAACCGGCCTACGAGATCCAGCGTGGGGGCAACTACGGCTGGAACGTCCGCGAGGGATCGCACTGTTTCAGCACCGACACGCCGGCGACGCCGCCGGACGACTGTCCGCTCGAGACGCCCGCCGACGTCCGCGGCGGCGAGCCGCTGATCGACCCCGTCGTCGAGTATCCGCAGGCCTACGAGGGCCAGCCGGTCGGCATCGTCATCACCGGCGGCCACACCTACGAGGCGGATACGATCCCGGCACTCGAGGGGCAGTACGTCTTCGGCGACTGGACGGACGACCAGGGCCGCGTCCAGCCCCGCGGTCGCGTCTTCGTCGCCCAACCGGAGGACGTCCCCCTGCAGTCGGAGGAACGCGGCGAGTTCGGCGGACGACCTCCCGAGGATCTGTGGGACATGGCGGAACTGCGCTTCGACGGCAGCGAGGACGGCAACCTCCATCACTTCGTCCGCCAGTTCGGCCGCGACGCCGACGGCGAGGTGTACGTCCTCGCGAACCAGCTTGGAGTCCCCGAGGGCGACACCGGCGTCGTCTTCCGACTCGTCCCCGAGGGCGAGGGCGTCGACCTCGAGCCGCCCGAGATCGAAGCCGAGGACGAACCCGAGGATATCGAGGACGAGGACGACGACGTCGCACCGGACGAACCCGAAAACGACGTCGCCGACGGGGAGGACGACGTCGCTCCGGACGAGCCTGAGAACGACGTCGCGAACGAGTCGGAAGACGACGTCGCCCCCGACGAGCCGGAGAATCACGTCGCCGACGAGGAGGACGACGACTAACGTCGACGCCTGTCGTCGATCGGTCGTCGAGCGGCGTCCCTCAGTGGGCCACCCTGTAGCGTAATGCCCTACAGCGTGTAGTCGTGCTCGCCGGTTTCGGTCTCGAGGAACGCCTCGAGCAGGTCGATCGTCGCCGCGACGTCGTCGACGTGGGCCGTCTCGGTGACGGTGTGGAGATAGCGCGTCGGGATCGAAATCGCACCGACGGGTTTCGCGCCCGCGACGTTCTGGAAGCCCGCCGTATCAGTCCCGCCCGCGGGGAGGATCTCGAGCTGGCTGTCGATTCCCTCGTCGTCGGCGACCGATTGCAGGCGTCTGTGGACCTTCGGGCTCGTGATGACGCTGCCGTCCTTGAGTTTGATCGCGGTCCCCTCACCGAGTCTGGTGACGTGCTCGCCGTCGTCGAAGCCGGGCACGTCGTTGGCGACGGTGACGTCCAGCGCGACGGCGAGGTCGGGATCGACGTCGACGCCGAGCGCGCGAGCGCCCCGCAACCCGACCTCTTCCTGAACGGTCGCACAGAAGTGGATCGTCACGTCGGGTTCTTCGAGGCGGCGGGCGGCCTCGAGCATCGCGAACAGACAGACCCGATCGTCCAGCGCCTTGCCGGTGATCGTCTCGCCGACGCGTTCGGTGGTCTGGTCCATCGTGACGAGGTCGCCGGGCGAGATCCGCTCGGTCGCCTCATCGGCGGGGAGGCCGACGTCGACCACCGCGTCGGAGACGGTGGGCGTCTTCTCGCGCTCCTCCTCGTCGAGGGTGTGCGGCGGCGGCGACCCGATGACGCCCGGGACGTCCTCGTCGTCCGTGTGGATCGTCACCCGCTGGGCCTTCAGCACGCGCGGGTCCCACCCGCCGAGCGGCTCGAGTTCGACGAAGCCGAACTCGTGGTCCTCGCCCGCGACGTGTTTCACCATAAAGCCGACTTCGTCCATGTGCGCCGCGACCGCGACCGAGTAGTCCGAGTCCCCCTCGAGCGTACCGACGACGTTCCCCATCGCGTCGGTCCGGACGCGGTCGACGCTCTCCTCGAGTTCCTCGACGACGAGGTCCCGGATTCGGTCCTCGTAGCCCGGAACGGCGCTCGTCTCGGTCAGTTCCGTCAGCAGATCGAAATCGACGGATGTCGATGCCATGCACGGATGTGTCGGTCCGGCGCTCTTAAACGCGCGGTTCGCGGCGGAGCGTGTGAACCCTCGCTGGTCCTCACGGCTGATGAACTGTGGCGATAGTAACCGCGGGGTATTAACGGGACGATCCGTTAGAGGGTGTGTATGAGTGACGTACGCGTCGCAGGAACAGGGTTGACTCCGTTCGGTAACGCCCCCGAACGGACGGGTCGCGACCTCTTCGCCGAAGCGAGCGTCGCGGCCTTCGAAGACAGCGGCGTCCCGCGCGAGGACGTTGAGGCCGTCTTCTACGGCAACTTCATGGGTGAACTCGCCGAACACCAGGGCCACCAGGGACCGCTGATGGCCGAGGCCGCGGGCGTCCAAGCGCCGGCGACCCGTTACGAGGCCGCCTGTGCCTCGAGCGGGGTGGCGATCCGGGATGCCGTCTATCGCATCCGGAGCGGTGCGGCCGACGTGGTCCTCGTCGGCGGCGCGGAACGGATGACCAATCTCGGGACGGCGGGCGCGACGGAAGCGCTGGCCATCGCGGCCGACGACCTCTGGGAGGTCCGCGCCGGCATGACCTTCCCCGGGGCGTACGCGCTGATGGCCCAGGCCTACTTCGACGAGTTCGGCGGCGAACACGAGGACCTCGCCCACATCGCGGTCAAGAACCACGAGAACGCGCTGAGCAACGACAAGGCCCAGTACCAGAGTGCCATCGACGTCGCGGACGTGCTCGAGGCACCGCCTGTCTCCGAACCGCTCGGGCTGTACGACTCCTGTCCGCTCTCGGACGGTGCCGCTGCCGTCGTCCTCACCAGCGAGGCGTACGCGGCGGAACACGACCTCGACGCTCCCGTCGCGATCACGGGCACCGGCCAGGGCGGCGACCGCCTCGCCCTGCACGACCGCGAGCACCTCGCGCGCTCGCCCGCCGCCCGCGAGGCCGGCGCGGAGGCCTACGCGGATGCCGGCGTCGACGCCGCCGCCGTCGACCTCGCCGAGGTCCACGACTGTTTCACCATCGCGGAGGTGCTCGCCATCGAGGCACTGGACCTCGAGCCGGTGGGTGAGGGCATCTCGGCCGCACGCGAGGGCCGAACGACGGCCGACGGCGAGACGCCGATCAACCTCTCGGGCGGCCTGAAGGCGAAGGGCCACCCCGTCGGCGCGACCGGCGCTTCCCAGGTCGCCGAAGTTACGAAACTGCTCGCCGGGGACCACCCCAACAGCGAGTTCGTCGACGACGCGACGACCGGCGTCGCCCACAACGCGGGTGGGACCGTCGCGAGTGCGACCGTTCACGTCCTCGAGGAGGTGGGGAGCCCATGAGTGACGACGTCCAGGACGAAGGGTTCGACGAGTGGCTCGACGCCGCAGCGGACGGCGAGGCCTACTACCTCGAGTGCCCCGAGAGCCACGGCTCCCTGCCGCCGCGGCGCGTCTGCCCCGACTGTGGCGCGACCGACCTCGCCGAGACGCCGCTCCCCGACGCCGGTACGATCGAGACGGTTACCGTGACGCACGTCCCGACGCCGGCCTTCGAGGAGGACGCCCCGTACGCGACCGCGATCGCCCGGTTCGGCGGCGTCCGGCTCACCGGGCAGGTCGTCGGCGTCGACCCCGACGCCGTCGAGACCGGCCTCGAGGTCGAACTCGCGGTGACGGTCTCTGAGACGACCGGCGAGCGGGTGCTCGGACTCGAGCCCGTCGACCGCTAGTCCGTTCGGGAGTCGGTCGGCATGAACGGCGTGAGGACGGTGACGACCCCGACGAAGCCCGCCATGACGAGATATCCCTCGTCGAAGTAGCCCCGTTCCGCGACCCAGCCGAACAGGACCGGCCCGGTCGCGCCGAGTGCGGCGGCGCTCGAGCGGATGGCCCCGAGGCCGGTCCCCTGGATCTCCTCCGGGATCGTCTCGGTGAGATACGACTGCGTGATCGCGCCGGAGCCGAGCATCGTGCTCGTGACGACGGTAACGCCGACGATCGGCCAGAGGCCCTCGACGAACGGCAGGAGAGCGAAGCCGACGACGGCCCCGGAGAGGGCGAGTGGCAACGAGCCGCGGATTCCGATCCGATCGTAGGCCACTCCCGCGACGGGCTTGACGAAGACGCCGATGGCGAAGAAGAGTCCGAACAGGACGCCTGCAACCGTCTCCGAAAACTCCTTTTCGTTTATCAGGTACGTCGGGTAGAACGCCGAGAACGTCTGCCAGACGAAGATGAAGGCGAACATGACGAAGCCGGTGAACAGCAGCGTCGGCCGCGCGATCTTCCCGAGGACGGAGCGAACCGACTCGCTCGAGTCGGCTCCGCCGTCGCGTTCGACCGGTCGGTCGGCGGTGCCGGCGTCGTCCGCGTCCGTACCACGGCTCGCGTCGCCGGTCTCGGCTACGTCGGCTGGAGTGTCGGTTTCGTCGTCGCTCGCGTCCGATCCCGGTAGCGTGAGCCAGATGACCGCGGCCGAGACGGCCAACAGCGGGAGGACGAACGCGAGGCCGAGTTGCCAGGCGACGCTTACCGCGAGTACGCTCGCGATCGGCGGGAGGAGCGTCTGGCCGACGTCGCCCGAGGCCATCGTGACCCCGAGCGCGCTGCCGATCCGGTCGGGGTAGAGGTCCGAGAGGGCCGTCATCCGGGCGATGGGATACTGCGAGAGTCCGAGTCCGACCAGCCCGGTCGCGGCGAACAGGACGACCGCCGACGGCGAGAGGAGGACGGCAACCAGTCCGACGCAGACGAACGAGACGCTCGCGGTCAGGATCGTCCGCTCGCCGTGGCGATCCGCGAGAATCCCGCCCGGTACCTGGCCGATGGCGTAACAGAGCCAGATGATCGTCACCAGCAGGCCCGCGGTCGCCAGCGTCAGGTCGAACGTCTCGCTGAAGTACGGCAACAGGACGGGATAGATCATCCGCGTCCCGTTCAACAACCCCCAGGCCAGCGCGATCGCGAGCAGCGATTTGCCCGCGCCGCCGGCCCACAGGGCACCGATCTCGGTGCGAATCGAATCCAGGCGACTCATCTCTTCGGTACTCCGGCGGAAACGTCGCTCGAGTAAAGCCCCTGTAGAACGAGCGAGTCCTGCCGGTTACGGCCGATCCGGACGGCGATCGACCGCTTACTCCTCGAGGTCGGCGTCCGGATCGGCGGCCAGCAGTTCGGCGGTGACGTACTCGACGAACTCGGTGGGGTGTTCGGCGTGGGGCAACTGCGTGGCGTAGTCGATGACGACCAGGTCACGGTCTGCGGCTTCGGCGAGGTCCCGCCCCTCGCGCAGGGGGACGAGTTCGGCGTCGCGGCCCCACACGAGCGTCGTCGGCGTCTCGAGGGCGGCGAGTTCGGTCGCGAGGTCGAAGTCGGGATCGAGCGTGCCGGCCGCGAAGGAGGCGGGCGCGTAGCGAGCGCCGGGCTGGTGGGCGCTCTGCCAGGCGTACTCGACGGCCCCGGGATCGACGTTGTCGCTGTCGTAGTAGCCGTCCCGATCGTAGAAGTACCGGATCGAGGGCTTGCTCGCCAGCAGGTTGAACAGCGTCGTCCCGAGGAGAGGCGTGCGAAGCAGCGTGCGAAGCCACGGCCGCTCGGTGGCCGTCTCGTCGGTCGGACAGATCAACACGAGGTGCTCGAAATCGGCGTCGTCAGCGGCGTCGACGGCGAACGCTCCGGTCAGCGATGAGGCGATCACGATCGGCGAGTCCGCGACGTCGTCCCCGAAGTCGCGAACGAACTCGGCGTACAGCGACGGCGAGTAGACCAGCGGGGGTCGTTCGGATCGCCCGAACCCGGGTAGATCGACGGCGTAGACGTGGTACTGCTCGGCCAGCTGTTCGAGTACGGGTTCGAACTCGTGGCTGCTCGCCCCGGCGTAGATCCCGTGGAGCAACAGCACGTCGGGATCGTTCGGATCGCCGGCGACGGTGTAGCGCGTCTCGATCCCGCGCCAGCGGTAGCTCCGTTCGACGCCCGGAAGCGGGTTTTCGAGGTCGCCTGCACGCGATTTCAGGAGGCGGTTGCCGACGACGGCGGCACCGACGGCACCGACCGCCACGCCGAGGGCTCTTCGGGCTTTCATATCACTCCGTAGGACGTCACCGGCCTTGAACCTGCGGATGGCTCGCATCGCCTGTGGTGACGGCTCCGACGAATCGCCGGCACAACCAGTCTCGAGGTACGGAGCGCGGGAGAAACCGCTCGGGGATCGGGATCACTCGTCCTCGAGTCGGAGGTCCGAGAGGCAGCGTTCGACCGGTTCGAGCAGGTCGTCGGCGATGGTGTAGGGGTCGGTCTCGCCCTGTCGGACGGCCTCGGCGAGGTCGTCGATTCCGCCGGCTCGCTCGAGTTCGGTCTCGAGCAGGTCGTGGACGTCCTCCCGGAGGAGGGTCCGGATCTCTTCGGCGTGGCGCTGGCGGGTCATCTCCGCCTTCTCGCCCGACTCGACGAGGTACGTGCGGTGGTCCGCGACGGCGTCGATGAGGTCGTCGACGCCGGTGGCCCGCGTGGCGACGGTCTCGACGATCGGCGTCGTCCACGCCGTCGTCTCGTCGTTCTCGTCGTCCTGGTCGTCGGGATCCCAGTCGTCGTGGGCGTCGATAACGTCCTGGCTGTGGTGGCCACCGGCCCCGCCGCCGGCATTGCCCTCGCCGAGTTGAATCATGTCCCGGAGTTCCTGGACGGTCCGGTCGGCACCGTCGCGGTCGGCCTTGTTCACCACGAAGACGTCGGCGATCTCGAGGATGCCCGCTTTGAGGGTCTGGATCTCGTCGCCCGATCCCGGCGGGACGAGGACGGCGACGGTGTCGGCGGTACGGACGATGTCGATCTCGTTCTGGCCTGCGCCGACGGTCTCGATGATGATCTTGTCCTTGCCGAAGGCGTCCATCGCCTTGACGGCGTCCGCGGTGGCCGTCGAGAGGCCGCCCAGCGTCCCGCGGGCGCTCATCGACCGGACGAAGACGTCCATATCGCCCACGGTGGAGGCCATCCGGATGCGATCGCCCAGCACCGCGCCGCCGGTGAACGGCGAGGACGGATCGATGGCGATGATACCCACCGTCTCGCCCCGCTCGCGGTAGGCTTCGGCGAGTTTGTCCACGAGGGTCGATTTCCCCGCGCCCGGCGAACCCGTGATGCCGATCACGTCGGCCCCGCCGGTGTGGGCGTACAGCTCGGAGACGAGCTCGCGGTAGCCCGGCGAGCGGTTCTCGATCTTCGAGATGACGCGGGCGAGCGCCCGGTGTTCGCCCGCGAGCAGGGCCTCGAGCAACTCCTCGTCGCTCATCGCTCGGGTGCGTTCTCGCGGACGAAGTCGATCGTCTCCTCGACGGAGGTGCCGGGGCCGAAGATCTCGGCGACGCCCTCCTCGTAGAGTTCGGGGCGGTCCTCCTCGGGGATGACGCCGCCGACGAGGACGAGCGTGTCCTCCTTGGCACCGTACTCCTCGAGGCCGTCCATGACCTTCGGGACGAGGGTGTCGTGGGCACCCGAGAGAATCGAGATGCCGACGACGTCGACGTCCTCCTGGACCGCCGCCTGGACGATCTCCTCGGGTGCCTTGTGCAGGCCGGAGTAGATCACTTCGAAGCCGGCGTCGCGAAACGCCCGGGCGATGACGTGTGCGCCGCGATCGTGACCGTCGAGGCCGACCTTCGCGACCAGACACCGGATCGACTCCCCTTCCTGTTCGCTGCTCATGCATTGGCCTTCCCCGCCCGACTGTTTGACTCTAACGGATGTTCTCGATAATTTCACCGGGAAAACGATTGGACAATTCGGGTTGAGTGGGAAACGAACCGGCGCGAACTCGACACCGACGATCCGATGAGAGTTCCCGTTCCGTGACCGTCAGAGCGGCCGTCATTCCCGCGAACCAAAGGCTAAAGAGTGCATCGATCGAACATTCCAGTAATGACTATCGTTCGTCTATTGCGGAGGGATCTTTCGTGGGCGTCGAGATAAAAGAGACCAGGGTGTCCGACGCGGAGTTCGAGGAGATGAAGCAGTTCGTCTACGAGTACCTCGCGGCCAGCGTCGAGAAGGAGACCGAAGGCGGCCGCATGCGCTGGTACCCCTGGCACTCCGCCGAGTACCGGTTCAACCACATCCTGAACGTGGTCGATCTCGCCGAGGAGATCGCCCGGGGCGAAGGCGCGGACGTGGACATCACCCGCGTCGCGGCGCTCTTTCACGACGTCGCGAAACTCGAGACCGACCAGGAACTGCACGCCGAAGCCGGCGCTCGCGTCGCCCGGGAGTACCTCGAGGCTCGCGCGGAGTACCCCGAGTCGTTCATCCAGCAGGTGTGTCGCGCGATCGAACACCACTCCTACCAGGGCGACCTGACCGACCTGGCCCTGGAGACCCAGTGTCTCATCGAGGCCGACCTGCTGGACAAGGTGGGCGCGAACGGCACCACGCTCATGCTGTTGCGCATGGGCTACGAGGCCCGGACCCACATGGAGGCCGACGAGATGGTCGACCGGGTGCTCGAGCGCGGCTACGACGCCGCCTCGCGCGTCCAGAGCGACACCGCCGAGAGCATCGCTCACCAGCGGCTGAAGCGGGTGAAGTGGTTCAGCGAGTGGCTCGAGGACGAGATCGCCGGCCTCTGACGGATTCGGACCCTCGTCGGCTCGCGGCCGCCAGCCGTAGCTGCTGGTGTATCGCTGTGTTCGACGCCAGTGCTCGAGTGCTGACCAGACGCGACATAGCTGGCGTTTTCAGGCGAAATTTCGGTCTTCCGAGCGTGGGGTAGTCGATCAACAGGCCTGCGTATTGATCGGAGGGTTCGTTGAAGAACTCGGTGAACCGAAGCGTCCTGCTATCGTGGACACGGGGAGTAGCCACGCCGCTCACGGGTCACTCCGTTCCCCGTTCGCATTTCGAGGCGCTCACTCCGTTCGCGCCTCGCCCTCCCCAACCGATTTCTGCTCACGGGCGCGGCGGGGCGGCTGCGCCGCCCCGATATCGCGGCGCATAGCGCCGCGCTCTGCCCGTTCGCATGGTTCGCGGAACCAGAGGTTCCGCGCTAACGTTCGGTCGCTACGCTCCCTCACTCATCCACTGTCAGAGCGAGCTCTGACAAGCCTTCGTTCGCAGTTGCTCACGAAGACCTCGCGCGGTTTCGTCGAGCGCCCTCTCGTTCGGTCGGCCGCTCGACAGCGCGCGCCACCGCACGTGGTTGGCCAGATGCGGAACGGTAACGACACACCCTGTTCTGATCGGTTGCGGATTCGATCCCACAGCTTCCAGACCGCCGATCAGACGAGGCCGGTCGCGCCCATCGCGAGGAAGACGGCCCCGAAGCCGGCGAGGACGAGCGCACTGCCGGCCGCGATGATCGGTGCGACGGCGTCGACGCGCCGTCCCGCCGCCGCGAGCGCGGCCGGGTAGACGACGATCCAGACCGCGATACCGGCGAAGAAGCCGAGCAGGAGCGACGGTGATCCCGTCTGGACCACGAGTACCTCCTCGAGCGCGTCGCCGGCGAGGGGGACGTACGAGAGGACGTCGAGACGCCCGGACTCGAGCAGGCCGACGCCGACGGTCAGCCAGAAGCCGATCTGGTAGGGGTTGGTCAGCGAGAGGACGAACGTCTTCCGGAACCCGGTGGAGGTGCCGTGGTTCCCGGCTGTGAACGCGTCGGCGCTTCTGGCGTCGGCGACCGCCCCGCGGGCGAAATACAGCATCAGGAGGCCGCCGACGAGGTACAGCATCGGGGTGATGGTCGGATACCGATCGACGACGGCGACGACGCCCGCGAGCGTCAGCCCGAAGAAGAGCACGTCCGCGGACATGGCACCGAGTCCGGCCCGGAACCCGGCACCCCACCCTCGGACGACGCTCTCCTCGGCGATGATGGCGTTCATCGGCCCCGGCGGCGCGGCCAGCGCCAGCCCGAAGACGACGCCTGCCAGGAGCGTCACGATCGTCCCGAACACGGTGATCGGTCTCGAATCGGAACCGCCGGTACAAAAGGACGACGAGTCTCGTGTACCCTGTCGTCCGCCGTGACGCCGATCACGGCGGAGCCGTCGCCGTTTCGTCGGGCCGTTCGCCCTCGCGGCGTTCGGCGAGGCGACGCAGCGCTTCCGGCCTGCCCAGGACGTAGCAGACGTCGCCGGCCTCGAGACGGACGTTCGCGTCCGGCAACGCGACCGCGTCAGGCGACCTCTCGACGGTGCCACCGCCGGACGCTCGCGTCCCCTCGCCGGCCGTCGCGCGCTCGAGCGCGAGGACGAACGCGGGCAGCGAGCCGACCGTCTCGCCGACGAGCGGGTCGTCGGCGGGCAACGCGATCCGCGTGACGGTCTCGTCGGCCGCCCGGAGCAGGGAGACGAGGTCGCGTTCTGCACCGGGCGCTCCGGGCAGGGTCACCAGGCGGTAGTCGCCGTCCGCAGTGAACTGCGGGACGTCGTCGGCGTCGACAGCGATCGTGGCGACGTCGTCGGCGGCCCCGCGGAGTTCGCCGTCGGTGACTCGTCGGAGTCCTTCACCGTCGCGGGTCCAGACCCGGACGGCGTCGCCGGGCGTCGCGTCGGGGGCCGGATCGGCCCGGATCGCGACCACGACGCTCCCGGGGGCGATCGTCGGTCCGATACCCGCGGGTCGACTGCCGAGCGCGAGGTAGTCGACCGTCTTCTCCTCGCCGAGTTCGACGTCGACGCGGCCGATCCCGTAATCGCGCTCGAGGCGGTCGATCAGCCGCTCGCGGACCTGCTCGGCGGAGAGCCGCCGGGGGAAGAGAAACGTCTGGCCCGCGAGTTCGGCCTTCGTCGCCTCGTCGACCGGGTCGTATCCCTCGGCGTCTTCGATCGTCTCGGGGAGTTCGACGGTGCGGACCCGACCCGCGGACCGGACGAGCTGGCTGACGTCGTCGATCGTCCGCGGAGTATCGGCCTCGAGGACGTTCTCGGCGAGGTAGTCCCCCGTCCGTCGGCCGCCGGCGGCGGCGAGTCCGCTGGCGAGGAACGCGACGATCGTGTAGACGGCTATTTCCGAGTCCAGCAGCGGGCTCGTCCCGATGATCGCGTCCTGCAGTGCCGTCTGGGTGTTGAGCCAGATCGCAACCGGCGAGATGCCCACCAGGACGGCCACGCCCTCCGGAATCTCCTCGGTGCTGTACCAGCGGAACGCGAACGCGACCAGTGCGGCCGTCACCGCGGCGAGCAAGCCGAACCCCAGGATGTGGACCGCGGCCTCGAGCAGCGTCTCGGTCTCGAGGTCGACGAGGACGCTTCCGCTCGTTCCCGCGTCGAGGAGGCCGATCATCGGCCGATCGCCTCCACGTACGTCTCGATCGATTCCTCCGGGCCGGCGACGACGGCTTCGTCACCTGGCTCGAGCGCACCGTCGATCCCGGGGGCGAACGTCCACCCCTGCCGTCGACCGCCGGTTCCGTCGCTCCCGCGTCGCACCGCCAGCACCTGCACGTCGTCGGTGGTGTGGTCCGGCTCGGCAGGGTCGACCGCCGGGCCGTCCCGTTCGCCGGCCGCGGGGCCGACGGTGAGTCGTCGCAAGGCGTAGCCGGCGCGGCGAACGAGCGCGAGGGCTTCGAACTCGCCGCTGGAGCCCCGCGACCGGACGACGATCGTCGGCGCGTCGGCCGCGAGCAACAGTTTCGCGTGCCGTCGAGGTACCGAGACGGTCACCCGTCCAACCCCGCCGGCCGACGTCTGGGTCGATTTCGTCGCGATCGGCTCGGTCGTCGCGTGTCCGTCCTCGAGTTCCGTTTCCTCGTCGACCGAGGGAGGCGAGGCCTCCTCGGCCCGCCGTTCGTCCAGTTCAGTGCGGACGCTCACCACCGTGCCGTCGATCGATCGGTCGCCGGTTCGAACGGTCACCTCGTCCCCGCGGGCCAGTCCCGTCGGAACGAGCGTCGAGAGCGTCACCGCCTGTCGATCCGACGGGATACGCCGCGAGAGGCCGCCGGAAGGCGGTGCAGCGGTGATTGTCGCGCGCGCCCGCTCGTCGATCGACACCTGGACGTCCGCCAGGTCGTGATCGGTCCGCAGGCGTTCCTCGAGGCGCGACTCGAGTTCCGACAGCGGGAGATCGGCCGGCAGCCGCCAGGAGCCTTCCCGGAGCGTCCGCCGGAGGTCGGCCGGCAGCGGTGGATACCCCTCCACGTCGCGGATCTCGCCGGTCGGCCGAACGGTGACTCGGCCGACGGTGCCGACGAGTTCGACGACGTCCGTCGAGAGGGTCCGCTGGCGAAGCGAGGTCAGCGAGAGCCTGTGTGGGAGGGTGGCACCGAGTTTGTCGCCCTGGTTGTGGGCGTACAGCGAGAGCATGAGGACGACCAGTACGGCGACCAGCAACCGCGGGGACTGGGAGATCGTCGGCTCGACGAGTCCGAGCAGTCCGCCCTGGACGCTGGCGATCGACAGCGAGAGGACGACGACACCGAACCCCGGCAGCGTCACGCCGGAGAAATACCGAACGACGAACCCCAGCGATCCCGCGACGAGCGCCGGAACGATGCCCGTCAGCAGGCCGAGATAGATCCCCAGTAGGACCTCGACCGGTAGCGCCATTGGTGGCCGCAGGTTCGGCAACCCCAAAGGCGTACCGGCACGGGCAACCGGCCGCGGGGGCTCGAGGTCGCCGAGGCCCGTGACCGTCGTCGACCGGAGACGGAGCCGTTAACTGACGCCGACGCGGATCGGTGCGTATGGCTGCCGACCGGTCGGTTCGATCGCGCCTGCCGGACAACTGGCGGGGGATCCTCACGACGCGTGCGGCCGTCTGGCTCGCGCTGTCGGTCGCCTTCCTGTCGGTCGCGACGGCGATGGTCAACATCAGCACCGACACCGTCTACGGCCCGCTCGCGGGCTACGTCCCCGATCCCGTCAGGGACGCAGCGGGCTTTACCGGCGCGCTTACCGGCTTCCTGATGCTCGCCAGCGCGCTCGCCCTGCGGCGGGGACTGCGCGTCGGCTGGTGGGCGACGCTGTTGCTGTTGCCGCTGACGGCTGCCCAGGGGTTCCTGCAGCTGAGCCAGTACTCCCTGCCGCTGATCGTCCTCTCCCTGCTGGCGATACCGATCCTGCTCGTTACGCGAAAGCGGTTCGACAACTCGCTGTCGCTGTCGACGACCCAGATCGCGGCCGGCTCCGCCCTGTTCGGCGTCCAGCTGTACGGTACGGTCGGCGGCTACGCGCTCCGGGAGCACTTCGAGGGGATCGACACGATCCTCGACGCCTTCTACTTCACGCTGATCACTTCGAGTACGGTCGGCTACGGCGACATCCACCCCGATCCGGGTTCGACCGAGGCCATGCTGTTTACGATGACCGTGCTCGTGTTAGGTGTCGCGAGTTTCGGTATCGCCATCGGGGCGCTCGTCGGGCCGGCGATCCAGGCCCGGATCTCAAGCACGCTCGGAAAGATGACCGACTCAGAACTCCAACTGCTCGAGGACCACATCCTGGTGCTCGGCTACGGCGAACTGACCGAACCGATCGTCGACGAACTCGCGCGGAGCAACCGTTCGTTCGTCGTCGTCACGGACGACCGCGACGTCTCGACGACGCTGTCCGACCGCGGCTTCCGGGTCGTCACCGGCGATCCCAGCGACGAAGGGCCGCTCGAGCGGGCGAAGATCGACCGGGCGAGCGCGATCGTCGTCGCGACCAACGAGGACGCCCGCGACGCGCTGGCGATCCTCACGGCCCGACAACTCGCCCCCGGGACCCGCATCGTCGCCGGTGCGACCGACCGCGAGAACACGAAGAAACTCGAACACGCCGGCGCGGACACCGTCATCAGCCCCGCGGTGCTCGGCGGCCACCTGCTCGTCCGCTCGGCGCTGGGCAACGACGACAGCGCGTTGATCGAGGAGATCGTCGGCGGGGAGTGAGCCGACGGCAGTAGGGCCTCGTCGTGGCGTCGTTCCGGTTCCGTCGTGGCGTCGTTGCGGTACCGTTTTGTCACGACCGCCGAATGTGGGGACATGGCGATACCGACGTGGTCGTGGGCCGGACGAGCCGGCGACGGTGCCGACGCTGGCTCGACCGCGACGGCTCGAGCGACTCCTGCCGACGGATGCCGGCGTGACGCCGCGGAAGCGGCGGCTGCCGACGTCGACCGGCTCTCGAGCGAGTTCGACCTACTCTCGAGTCCGATCCGACTCGAGATCCTGCTCGCACTGGCGGAGGCGGACGACTCGCTCCGGTACACCGACCTCCGCGAGGCGATTTCGATCGAGGACAACGGAAAGCTCAACTACCACCTCCGTCGGCTCGACGGCCTCGTGACCGACGCCGACGGCGCGTACGATCTGACAGACCGGGGTCGACGGCTCGCCGCGACCGTTCGCCGTCGGTAGCCGATCGGACCGGGGTCGACTCCTGTCGAACGACGTAGAGAACGCCAGTTCTCCGAGAATTTAGGCCCCTCGAGGACGCTTCGTATCGACTGGTGATGGAACGCAGGCAGCGCAGCCGACGAGCAGCGTCTTCCGATCGAAGCGGTGGTCTCCGAGTTGCCACGCGGGGTGAGTCCCGTGACCGGTGAGTCGCGGGGGTCGGTGACCTTTACCCTCGAGGGGGCGCGGCAGGGGTTTCTCGCCGGACTCCCGATCGCGCTCGGCGTCGCGAGCTACGGGCTCGTCTTCGGCATCCTCGCGCGGGAGGCCGGACTCAGCGTCGCGGAGGCGACGCTGATGAGCGCGACCGTGCTCGCGGGTGCCGCCCAGTTGATCGCGGTCGAGGTCTGGGCCGACGCCGCGACGGTTCCGGTCGCCGCGGTGGTGAGCACGACGCTGCTGGTGAACCTCCGGTATCTCCTGCTGGGTGCCGCCCTCCGGCCGTGGTTCGCGAAGCTATCGCGACGGGCGGCCTACGGGAGCGTCTTCTTCACGGCCGACGAGAACTGGGCGCTGACGATGGGCCGGTTCACCGACGCCGGAGACGGTCGCGTCCCCGGTGCGTATCTCCTCGGCAGCGGACTGGCCATCTGGACGTGCTGGGTCGCGGCGACGATCGTCGGTGCCGTCGCCGGCGACGCGATCGGCGAGCCGGCCCGGTACGGCCTCGACGTGGTCTTTCTCGGGGTCTTCGTCGCGATCGCGGTCGATCTCTGGGACGGAACTGACGACCTCGTCCCGTGGGTGACCGCGTTCGTCGTCGCGTTGGCCACCGCCGCTACCGTTCCCGGCCACTGGTACGTGCTGACGGGGGCCGTCGCTGGCTGTTCGGTCGGCATCGTCGACGTGGACGTGGACGACGACGCAAACGCGTCCGCCACGGAGGTCGACCGATGACCGACGGGGCACTCACCCTCGAGTGGCCCGTGGTCGCGACGATCCTCGGGATGGCGCTCGTGACGTACGCGACGAAGGCCGGCGGCCTCTGGCTGATCGGCCGGATCGACGGCTCATTGCGGCTCGAACGCGCCCTCGAGATCCTCCCGGGCGTCCTGGTCGTCTCGATCCTCGCGGCGGAGGTCCTCGAGGGCGGCCCGCCGGAGTGGACCAGCGCGGCCGTGGTCGCGGTCGTCGTCTGGCGGACGGAGCGTTTGGTCCTGGGGCTCCTCGCCGGCGTCCTGACGGTACTGGTGCTTCGCGGGACGCTCTGACGTGTCCGGGCTCACACCCCGTAGGTGGCCCACCGACCCTGCCGATCAGCGATGGCGGCCGCGATGCACGATCGCCACGTCAGCTTCGAGGTCGCTGAGCCGTTCGAACGTCGGCGGTGAGACGAACCGGGAGGCGGCCGACCGATCCGTACTGGAGCCGACGAAGACCACGTCGTACTGGGGCGAGACCCGCTCGAGGTAGGACTCGACGGGTTCGGTGACGACGTGGGTCTCGAACCGGCCGTCGAAGGCGTCGACGAGGTCCGCGAGAGTGTTCTCGGCGGTGCGGCGCTGGGATTCGCGATCGATGCAGGTACAGACGCTGGTGGGCTGCCAGGTGCCGGTCACCCGCTGGGCGAAATCGACCATCGCGCGGGCGGTGTCGCCGGCACCCCGAACGGCGACCAGCGAGTGGTGCCACTCCCGTCGGCCGTCCGCGCCGCGGAAGGCGATCACGTCGATCTCGCTGTCGAACAGCCCCGCGATGAACGACGAGAGTCCGCCACGTTCGTGTTCGGCGTAAGGTGTGACGATCAGATCGCAGTTGTGCTCCCGGGCCGTCCGGAGCGCGACCGACGCCGAGCGCTCGCCGGCCGCGACGACGACCTCGCAGGGGAGCCCGTACGACGCTGTGATCTCGTCGGCGATCGACTCGAGGCGACGGGCCGCCGGCCCGGGCTCGTCTTCACTGCCGGCGTCGGCGGTTTCGTCGTCGCCGTTCTCGCCGCTGGCAGCGTCCTCGACGTCGAAGAGAACGACCTTCCCCGCGTCGTGGGCGGCGGCGAGGTCGGCCGCGAACCGGACCACCGACTGGGCGTCTCCGGCGTCCGTGCCGGCTATCGACTCCGACCCGTTCCCGTCGCCGCTCCCACACAGCGGGACGAGGACGTGATCGTCCCCGCTGGTCGTCTGATAGAGGTAGCGGGCGCGTCGCTGGTAGAACCGATTGTGCCAGACGACGAACGCGGCCGCGACGAACGAACTCGAAACGACGATCCCGACCACGTAGGTGACCTGGGCGTTGCCGGTGACGAGCACGAGCAACGCGGTGGAGAACGCCGTCGGCTCCTCCAAGTCGAGCGCCCAGGTGACGGCCCCGGTGAAGAAGATGCCCAGTGCCGCTCCAGTCGCGCTGACGCCGGCGGCACCGTCGAGGCCCGCCGCGCCGACGAGTTCGAGCGCGAGCCAGCCACAGCAAGCGCCGGCGGTCATCCCGCCGACGAACTTCGTCGGCGTGGAGTATCGCCCTTCGGGATCGGCGAAGAGCGTGTACGTGCCCGATGCCAACGGCGGAAAGAGGAGAAACGAGACCGCCGCCGAGACGTTTGCAATCCAGGTCACCGCCCCGATCAACAGCGGGACGACGATCAGCACCGAGAGGTGCAGCAGGTTCCCGGTGTGTTCGAGCCAGCGGACGAACGCGTCGAGCTCGCGCCGCTCCAGCCGACGGAGTCGCCGCTGCAGCGACCGAAACCGCGTCCGCAACGACTCGAGCATGGACGATGCGTTGCGGCGGACGCGACGAAAACCGTTCGGGTTCCGACGGGAGTTGGCACCCCGTTCGCGACTACTCGGGTGCGCCCTCGAGAATCTCGACGCCGCTCGAGGCCCCGATGCGTTCGGCCCCGGCCTCGAGCATGGCCATCGCATCGTCGTAGCTGCCGACGCCGCCGCTGGCTTTCACGGGCAAGTAGTCGCTCATGAGTTCGACGTCAGCGACGGTCGCCCCGCCGTCCGCGAATCCGGTCGAGGTCTTGACCATCGTCGCGTCGGCCGCCGCGGCGGCCTCGCAGGCGCGGCGTTTCTCTTCGTCGGTGAGGAGCGCGGTTTCGATGATGACCTTCACCGGGATCGGCACCGCCGCGACGAGTTCGGCCAGTTCGGCCCGGACGACGTCGTCCTCGCCGGCTTTGAGCCGGCCGACGTTGATCACGACGTCGAGTTCGTCCGCGCCGGCCTTCCAGGCCGTCTCGGCTTCGTGGCGTTTGGTCTCCGGCGCGTGCTGGCCGTGGGGGAAGCCGATTACCGTCGCCACCGTCACGTCCGGCGCGTACTCGATGGCCGTCTCGAGCGCGTACGGCGGGATACAGGCGTTCATCCCGTACTCGGCCGCCTCGTCGAGGACGGTTCGAACGTCGGCGGGCGTCGTCTCGGGGCCGAGGACGGTGTGGTCGATCAGTGGTGCCAGTTCGCTCCGGTCCATACCCGGGCCGACTCGCCGGACGGGGAAAAACCCGCCCGATTCCTTTTGTCCCGTCGGGCGCTACTCCGGGGCATGGCAACCGACACGTCCGGCGTCGTCTCCGCCGTCGAATCGACCGCCGAGGACATCGCCGCAATGGAGATCCGCGGGGCCGCGACCATCGCCGACGCGGCCGCCGAGGCGCTCGCGACACAGGCAAGCGAGTCCACGGCCGCGAGCCCGGAGGCCTTCCGCGAGGAGCTTCGGGCCGCCGCGCGGACGCTGTACGAGACCCGCCCGACCGCGGTTAGCCTGCCTAACGCGCTCCGGTACGTCCTCAGGGGCATGGAGGGCGAGACCGTCTCGGAGCTACGGGCGGCGACGATCGCTCGCGCCGAGGCGTTTCAGCGCGACCTCGAGCAGGCCCAGTCGACGCTTGGCGAGATCGGCGCGAACCGCCTGCGCGACGGCGACGTGGTGATGACCCACTGTCACTCGACGGACGCCTTAGCCTGCATCGAGGCCGCGCTCGAGGACGGAAAGGAGATCGAGGCGATCGTCAAGGAGACCCGTCCGCGCAAGCAGGGCCACATCACGGCTCGCGAACTGCGGGAGCTTGGGGTGCCGGTGACGCTGATCGTCGACAACGCGGCGCGTCGCTACCTCGACCGGGCGGATCACGTCCTCGTCGGTGCCGACAGCATCGCGGCCGACGGCAGCGTCATCAACAAGGTCGGCACCAGCGGGCTGGCGGTCAACGCCCGCGAGCGCGGCGTGCCGGTGATGGTCGCGGCGCAGACGATCAAACTCCACCCCGACACGATGACCGGCCACACCGTCGAGATCGAGATGCGCGACGAGAGCGAGGTGCTCCCAGAGGTCGAACGCGCCGAGATCGCCGGCGGCGACCACGGAGACGACGAGTTGCAGGTCGAGAACCCCGCGTTCGACGTCACGCCGCCGCGACACGTCGACGCCATCGTCACGGAACGCGGCCAGTTCCCGCCCGAGAGCGTCGTGACGCTCATGCGGGAACTGTTCGGCGAGTCGACCGGCGAACCGTGGGAGCCGTAACTCGAGTCGTCCGTCGAAGGTCGATGAATCGGCTGATCATCGACCCTTCTCATTGGGCGGTCGGGTAGCTGAAAAGGGAGATGGTAACAGACTGGAGGGTTCTACTATCCTGGACTCGAGGAGTCGCCACACCCACCCCAGCCGATTCGCTCCCTTCGGTCGCTCATCCCTCGCGCGGCTTCGTCGGCCAGCCTCCCAGCCGTTCGGCTGGCCGACAGCGCGCGCCACCGGAGAATCGCAACCTACAGTGTTTCTCCTCTATCGGTCGAGTTCGGATCTCGAGCGGACGCCGTCGGGCCGTTCCTGACAGCCTCGAGACGACTACTGTCGGCGACCGATGCCCGAAAATCAAACTAGGGGCTGCTAGGCTTCCGCCTGCCAGTTGCGCACTCGATCCGCGCTGATCCCTTCGACGTCGTCGGCGACGTCGTCGGGGTCTGCCTCGGTCAGGTCGTCGATCGATTCGATGCCGGCCTCGGCGAGTTTCTCGACGGTCTTCGCACCGATACCGTCCAGCGACTCGAGGTCGGATCCCGAATCGCTCTCGCGGGCCTGGAACTCCCGGTAGTTGCAGATGGGACAGCCCAGTTCCCAGGGCTCGTCGCCGCTGTGGACGACGAGTTCGGGCAGGTCGTGTTCCTCACAGCGCATCTCGGTGACCTCGATCTCGCCGCGGCGGGGCAGCGGCAGCGAGTAGTCGCAGTCGGGATAGCGCGTACAGCCGACCAGCCGGGAGCCGCTCTGGAGGGTCTTGATCGCCAGTTCGCCGTCGTGTTCCTCCCCGCAGTCGGGACACTCCCCGAGGACGGGACCCTCGCCGGCCTCCTCGGACTTGCAGAGCGGACAGCCGTGGACGAACGTCTGGCGGCCGGCGAGCATCTTCACCTCGTTCAGGCCGTGTTCGTCGCACTCGGACTCCAGAATGAGGGGCTTGCCCGTCGAGGGCAGCGGCAGCGTGAACTCGCAGTCGGGGTAGCCGTCGCAGCCGACGAAGTACGAGCCGTGACGGCTGCGCCGGACGAGCAGGTCCTCCCCACACTCGGGGCACGGTCCGAGGCGCTTGTCGTCCTTGAGTGATTTCCGGAGGTGGTCGCCGATCTCCTCGCGGGAGTCGGCCAGGTTCGCGAAGATCTCCTCGAGCATCTCGCGGGACTCGTCGGTCACCTCCGAGAGGTCGGCTTCACCGGAGGCGATGGCGTCCATGTCGGCCTCGAGCTGGGCGGTCATCTCCTCGCTGACGACGCGGTCGGCGTAGCTCTCGGCGGCCTCGACGACGGCCCGCGCGAGTCTGGTCGGTCGCGGCGGATCGCCCTCGACGTACCCCCGGTCGTAGAGCTTCTCTAAGATGTCGTGGCGGGTCGCCTTCGTCCCGATGCCCATCTCCTCCATCGTCTCGATGAGCCGGGACTGGCCGTAGCGACGGGGCGGCTGAGTCTGTTTCTCCTCGAGGTCGACGGTCTCGATCGAGAGTTCCTCGCCCTCCTCGACGTCGGGAACGTAGTTCTCGGTGGTCGAGAAGTACGGGTAGACCTCGTGGTAGCCGGGTTCGACGAGGCGCTTGCCGTTGGCCTTCAGCCGGTGCTCGCCCGCTTCGGCGACGACCTTGAGGTGTTCCCAGACGGCGGCGTCGGCGACCGTCGCGTAGAAGCGCCGGACGACGAGTTCGAAGATCTCCCACTCGTCGTCCGAGACGTCTCCGCGGGAGGGGATCTCGCCCGTCGGATGGATCGGGGGGTGGTCGGTCGTCTCCTCGTCGCCTTCCGTCGGGCGGATCTCGTCGGCCTCGAGCAGCGCCTCGGCGTCCTCGCCCAGCGTCGGGTGGCCGACGAACTCGTCGAGCAGTTCGTCGGGTTCGAGGTCGTCGGGGTAGACGGTGTTGTCGGTTCGCGGGTAGGTGATGTAGCCGGCCGTGTAGAGGTCCTCGGCGATCGACATCGCCCGCTGGGCGGAGTAGCCGATCGCGCCGGCCGCGCGAATGAACTGGGTGGTGTTGAAGGGCGTCGGCGGCGCGTCCGTCCGGGTGCGACGGTTGACGTCGACGACGGTGGCCGCGTCGGCGCTCGAGAGCGTCCCGTAGACGTCCTCGGCGATCGACTCCTCCCAGACGCGTTCGGCCTCGTTGTCGTCCTCGTCGTAGTAGAAGTACTGGGCGTCGAAGGTCTCGGCGTCGTCCCGGCGCTTCTGCAGGTCCGCGAACAGTTCCCAGTAGTCCTCGGGGTCGAACGCCTCGATCTCGCGCTCGCGGTCGACGATCAGCTTCAGCGTCGGCGACTGGACGCGCCCGACGGAGATGAAGTCGTTGCCGAGCTGGCCCGCCGACAGCGAGAGAAAGCGCGTGAGCGCCGCGCCCCAGACGAGGTCGATGATCTGGCGGGCCTCGCCCGCGGCCGCCAGATCGAAGTCGAGGTCGTCGGGGTCGTCGAACGCGCTCTGGACCTCGTTCTCCGTGATCGAGGAGAACCGAACCCGGCGGATCGGTACGTCCTCGTCGACGTCGCGAACGATGTCGTAGGCCTCTTTCCCGATGAGTTCGCCCTCGCGGTCGTAGTCGGTCGCGATCGTGACGCGTTCGGCCCGCCGCGCGAGGATCCGCAGCGTCGCGACGATGTTCTCCTTCGTCGGCGTCTTCTCGATGCTCGCGTCGATGAGTTCGACGGGTTCGACGTCCCGCCAGTCCGAGTACTCCGGCGGGAAGTCCACGCCGACGACGTGGCCCGACAGCCCCACGCAGCGCTTGCCGCCCCACTCGTAGACGTTGACGCCGTTCTCGCGGCTCGAGTCGTAGGTGCCGCCCGACAGGATGTCGGCGATCCGCCGCGCGGCGTTGTCCTTCTCGGTGATGATCAGTTCCACCGTGGCTCACCTCCGCGGTGGCTCCGGGTCCCTCCCGATCGTGGGCGAGTGTCGTCCATCGTCGCCCGCTACGATTGAGTTGCTGATAACGCTTTCGCCAAAACCGGCAGACAGCGCGGCTGTGCGCGCGATCGGGCGTGTGCGCTCGCACGTGAGAGCCATGCTGTATCGACCTCGAGCGACGGTCGCTACCGCGGCAACTCCGCGCTCGGCGTCGCGGCCCGCGGGAGCCGAATCGTCACGACCGTCCCGCCGTCGTCGCTGGACTCGAACGCGAGTTCGCCCTCGAGACTCGAGACGATCCAGTGGACGATCCACAGGCCGAGCCCGCTGGTGTGCTCGAGCTGGGACCGTTCGCGTTCGCCGGTGAGCAACTCGCGTTCGGAGGGCGGGATGCCGGGACCGTTGTCGGCGATCCGGAGCTCCACCTCGTCCTCGGCGGCCCGGTCGGTGACGCTGATCTCGAGTCGCGGCGTCGGCGCGTCGTTGTGCTCGATGGCGTTCTCGAGGACGTGCTCGAGAGCGATCCCCAGCGCTTCGCTGCCCTGGACCCAGCACCGGTCCGGAACCGATAGCTCCCACTCGAACGCGTCGTACTCCTCACGGAGGGTGGCCAGCGTCTCCATGACGACGCCGCCGATCTCGAGCGGCGTCTCGTCGCGCTCGTCCGTGAGCAACCGGTTGACCGTCCGGATGTCCTCGCTGATCGAGAGCAGGTCCTCGGCGACGTGGCGGATCTCGGCGGCGATCGGCTCCGACTCCGAGAGCTGATCCTCGAGGACCGCCGCGTAGCCGTCGATCACGTTCATCTGGTTGCGCATGTCGTGGCGGATGATCCGGTTCAACACGGCGAGCTGTTCGTTCTGCGCCTCGAGGCGGCGTTCGTAGCGAACGCGATCGGTCACGTCCTGGGTAACTCCGACCGCGGTGACCGGATCGCCGTCCTGGTCGAAGGTGAACTCGGCCGTCTCGCGGACCCACCTCGTCTCGCCGTCGACGACGATCCGGTGTTCGACGTCGTACGGTTCGCCATCGAGGGCTGCCTCCCAGGCCGCTTTGACTGCCGGCTCGTCGTCGGGATGGACGACGTCGTAAAACACGTCGTACGTCGGTTCGACGGTCTCCGACGAGAGGCCGAACAGGCGGTAGACCTCGTCGGACCACTCGAACTCGTCAGCCTGGACGTCGATCGTCCAGCTTCCGATGTCGGCGACCGACTGGGCCTGCTCGAGGTAGGCAGTTCGCTTCCGGAGCGTCGCCGCTGTCTGTTTGCGCTCGGTCACGTCGCGGGCGACGAGGACCACGGCCCGGTTCCCGTCGACCAGGTGATCGACCGGGGCGAATCGCCCCTCGAACCACCGGTGGCCTGCCGGGACCGGGAGTCGGTACTCGACGGTCTGGACGTCCCCGGTCTCGAGTGTGCGGTCGATCCCCGCCCGGAGCCGGTCGGCCTGTTCCGGCGGGAGAGCGTCTTCGAGGCGCTCGCCGACGAGGTCGTCGGGGTCGTCGATCAGCAGCGACGTCGAACGCTCGCTCGCGAACACCTCCAGGTGGCGGCCGTCCTCGTCGTAGACGATCGCGACGTCCGGAAACGCCGCCATGACGGCTTTGAGTTTCGCGTTGCTCGCACGAACGGCCTGCTGTCGGCGCTCCCGTTCGGTGACGTCCCAGATCGCGCCCCGGAGTCGGACGGTTCGTCCGTCTTCCTCGTAGGGCTCGCCACGCAGGCGGACCCAGCGGGTCCCTTCCTCGGCGACGATCCGTGCCGTCTCGTCGATCGTCGCACCTTCCACGATGGCGTGTTCGATCGCCCGTTCGATTCGGTCCCGGTCGTCGGGGTGGTAGTGGTCGATCGTCGCTTTCGGGTCCGTGTCCCGGCCGGGGCCGACGCCGAAGATCCGTCGCGCACCCGCGGTCCGTCGCAACTCGTCGCACTCGAGGTCGATCTCCCAGCCGCCGGCGTTCGCGAGCTCCTCGGTCTTCTCGAGCAGGTCGAGGCTCCGCTCGAGTTCCTGCTCGCGTTCGTGCAACGCGGACGCGTCGCGGACGGTCGCGACGAAGCGGTCGTCCTCGCGCCGTCGAACCCGTATCCGAATCGGTGCCTCCTCGCCGTCGCCTCGATCCGTTCGGCCGTCGATCGTCACCGATTCGCCGGCCCCACAACCCTCGAGTCGCGACCGGAGCTCCGCCCGATCGATCGTCCCCTCGAGGTCGGCGAGGTTCGATCCGGGGAGAACGTCGTCCTCCGGGTCGAGCAGGTCGGTCGTCCGCTCGTTCGCGAGTCGGATCGTCCCGTCGGGATCGAGGACCAGGATGCCGTCGGGCGCGTGGTCGACGGCCGATCGGTACTGCGATCGGGAGCGTTCGGCCCGGTACCGCTCGGCGTACGCCTCGATTCGCCGAGCGACGAGACGCGCATCGGCGTCTTCGACGGGCCCCGTGACGACGTCCGTCGCGCCGGCCTCGAGGAGGGTTGCGGGCTCGAGGCCGGCCGGCTCCTCCCAGCAGACGATCGGGATCGACGGTGCCGACTCCCTGAGGGCCTCGAGCGGTGCCGTCCCGTCCCGGTCTAGCAGGCGACCGCGACAGACGACGCAGTCGATGGGAGTTTCCGCCAGGCACTCGCGTGCGGCTTCGAGGCCGGCGGCGACGTGAATCCGGATCGGCGTCTCCTCGAGCGCGGTTTCGACCGTCCGCGCCCAGTCGCGCCGCTCGGCCACGACGAGCGCCGGCACGCGAGGGGGCGCTCCCGACCCGCGGTTCCCTCCCTGCTCTGACATTCGCCTCGTCATCAAGGCTCGTGGTTACGGGGTTCAACCTTTCGGCCGCATCGCCTCCGCGAGCACGGCCGTTCAGGTACCGGCGTCCGTCCGGTCAGTTTCGCGATCGCCCGACCGGGAGCCACTTCTCGAGGGTCGGGCTGAACTCGGCGGCCATCTGGGCGTCGGCGTCGGTGAACGCGTCCGTCGCGATCAGGGTGAGCGCGTAGGTGCCGACGACGACGACCGGCAACGCGGCGACGATCACGAGGTCGGACTCGAGGAAGACGACGACGGGGACGCCGGCCACGGTGGCAGGGACGGCGGCGGCGACGACCTTCCCGAAGTCCGCCGTGAACGGGTGGATCCCGTCGAGGTAGTAGAGTTCGCCGAGCGTGAGCGCGCCGACCAGGAACAGGGCCGTGGCCGATCCGATCGCGGCACCTTCCATCCCGACGAGCGGGACGAGCGCCGCCGAGCCGAGGAAGTTCACCCCGAAGAGGACGAGCGTGTTGACGAAGACGAACCGCGAGTAGCCCAATCCCTGTAAGAGGGAGCCGTCGGGACCGCCGAAGGTGACGTTGAACAGGAAGGCGGCGGCCAGCAGGGCGACGACGGCGTTGGCCTCCGCGTACTGGGGGGTGTACATGACGGCGAGGTAGGAACTCGCCCCCAGCGAGAGGACGATGGTGATCGGCAGCGTGATGCCGGCGATCCAGCGGGCCATGATCCGGAACCGCTGCTCGACCAGCTCGAGGTCGTCCCGGGTTTCGGCGATCAGCGGCTTGAACACCGGCGACAGCGAGTTGAAGACGATCATCAACCCTGAACCGAGCATGTAGCCGACCCGGTAGATTCCCACGTCCTCGGACGCGAGGAAGAAACCGAGCACGAAGTAATCGACGTGGCCCATCAACACGAAGACGACGCTGGTCATCGCCAGCGGCACCGAGTAGGTGACGAGTGGCTTCGCCGCGACCAGCTCGAGGTCCGCCGAGACGATGTCCCAGGCCTTGTACGCGAAGACGACGGCACCGACGCTGATCGCGACGAAGAGGCCGACGACGTAGCCGACGATGAGCCCGAGGAGCCCGTAGCCGGCAAGCAGCAGGCCCGCGGTGGCGGCGAACCGCACCGTCGGCCGTACGAGGTCCCGCATGACGACCCGGTACTGGAGTTTCTTGATGCTGTAGTAGGAGGTCAGCAGGACGTTGTAGATGGCCAGCATCGGAATCGTGACCGAGAGCAACAGGAGTGCGATCGCCATCGCCGGTTCCTGGAAGAACTGACCGACGACGCGCGTACTCGCCGCGAGCAGGAACGCGACCACCGACGAGGTGATGAGGACCGTCGCCGTCACCTGCACGATGACGCCTTTCGCCTTTCCGCGTTCGCCTTCGTCCAGGTACTGCGGGACGAAGTAATCGATCGCCAGCGGCAGCCCGACGTTGGCGAACACCTGCATGAAGAGGATGACCGACGTCGCCAGCACGAACAGTCCGTAGACCGAGGGGCTGACGAACCGCGTCATCAACATCACGATGGCGAAGCCGAAGACCCCGTTGACGACGTTGCCGACGAACGTGATAGATCCCTGTTTCGCCAGCGTCGTGACGCCCTCGTCCCGATCGGACGCGGAGTCGCCGTCGGTGGCGTCACCGTCGTCGGATCGGTCCGCTGCACGGTCGGATGGACCGGGTGCGTCGGGACCGGTCGGAGGATCGTCGGGGTTAGCCATCGCCGCGCGTTCGAGTTCGGGGCCAACGAGCGGTCGGCTGTCGGTGCGATCGACCGGACGTGACCGGCCGACGCGACCGGACGAACGGCACCATTAGACCCCCGTCGCCGGCTCGAGTTCGTACGATTCGACTTCGGCGGCCCGCTCGCCGAAGTGAGGGTACTCGACCTCGAAGGGCCACTCCCGGCCGGTGGTGACGTCCGCGTCGACGTTCTCGATGACGCTCTCGAGTTGCTCGCCCTCGGCGTCGAAGAAGGTCGCCCGAATCTCGATGTAGCTGAGGGTCCTGTTGCCGACGTTACGGACGGCTCCCCAGACGGCGACCCGCTCGTCCTCCGTGCCGGGGTCGTCCCGCAGCAGGTCGTGCCAGACGATTTCGACGTCGCCGGGGTCGGTGATCTCCTCGCCGTCGTCGTCGGTGACGTACTCGAGACAGCCCGCGGCCGCGGTCGAGACGGCGGCTGCCAGCGCGAGGAACGCACGGCGGTACATCTATGCCCCGTATGCGAGGGCGAACCTTGAGGGTTCGGGGGGCAAGTTTCGGGTCGTCCCGGCTCTACGGGATCGACCGACCGGAATGGCTAGGCGTATCCATCCCGAGCGCGAACGGGTCGGCTATGAACGGGGAGCCCCACGTCCTCCTGACGAACGACGACGGGATCGACGCGCCCGGTATCCAGGCGCTGTACGACGCGCTCACCGACGTTGCCTCGGTCACCGTCGTCGCTCCCGACGGGAACCAGAGTGCGGTCGGACGATCGCTGTCCTACGGCCGGACCAGCGACGAGAGCGACGGCGAGGAACTGTCGACCTCCCTCGCGGAGGCGACGTTCACGTCACCAGTTCCGCACGCGGAGCACGAACTCGGCTACGCGGTCGACGGGACCCCCTGTGACTGTGCGATCGTCGGCGTCAACGCCATCGAGCCCGAACCCGATCTCGTGGTCTCGGGCTGCAACTCCGGGGCGAACCTCGGGGCCTACGTCTTCTCGCGCTCGGGCACCGTCAGCGCCGCGATGGAGGCCGCGTTCCTCGAGACGCCCGCCATCGCCGTCTCGATGGATACGCTGGGGCTCGAAGAACCGACGGTCGACGACTTCGAACGCGCCGGCGACTTCGCCGCAACGCTCGTCGAGGGAGTGCCCGGAACCGGGCTGTTCGACCGCGTCGATTACCTGAACGTGAACGTCCCCCGGCCCGACCGGATGGCCGGCGAGGTCGCGATCACGCGCCCGACGGAGGTCTACGAGATGGACGCGGCGCTGGTCGACGGTCAGTTCCAGTTGACGAACCGCCTCTGGCAGCAGATGGCCAACCGCGACATCCCGGACCCCGAGGATACGGACCGCCACGCCCTGCTCGAGGGCGCGGTCTCGATCTCGCCGATGCAGGTCCCCTACGAAGTCGTCGAGACCGACCCCGTCCGGTCGCTCCTTGGACGACTGGTCGACGCCGTCTGAGACGGTCGACTGTCCGTCAGTTCCGGCGCAACCGTCGCTGGATCGCGGTTCACCGGTAAGCCGGTACAGCAGTCCGGACGAATGGGTTCGGCGACGCCGGTACGGCTCACTCGACGCCGACGATCTCGAACCGCGCACCGCCGGCGTCGCTTTCGGTCGCTCGCACGTCCCACCCGTGTGCGTCCGCGATCCGCCTGACGATGTCGAGGCCGAGTCCGGTCCCGTCGACCCCGGTCGAGTAGCCGGGGTCGAACACCTTCTCGCGTTCGCCGTTCGCGAACCCGGTGCCGTCGTCGGCCACGTAAAACCCGTTTTCCTCGGGGAGATCGCCGACCGTGATCGTCACGTCACTGCCGCCGTGTTCGATGGCGTTCCCGATGAGGTTCTCGAGGAGTTGCCGGAGTCGGTTGCGATCCGCTGCGATCGTCCGGTCGGTCTCGACCTCGAGCGCCGCGTCTTTCGTGTCGATATACCGCCAGCACTCCGGAACCAGGGTTGCGAGGTCGACCGGCTCGAGGTCGTCGATCTCTTCGCCCTCGCGGGCGAGCGTGAGCAGGTCCTCGATCAGCGTCTCGATTCGCTCGAGCGCCTCCATCGTGGCCTCGAGGGAGTCGTCGTCGTACTGCTCGCGGGCGATCGAGAGGTGCCCTTTCGCCACGTTGACTGGGTTCCGGAGGTCGTGTGAGACGACCCGGACGAACTCGTCGAGGCGATCGTTCTGTCGCTCCAGTTGCTCGGTCCGTTCCCGAAGTACCCGCTTGTCCTGAAGCTGGGCGAGTTTGACGCGGGCGTGGCCCACGAGTAACTCGGCGAACTCGCGGTCGTCCCGGTCGAACGCGCCCACCTCGCTCGCGCCGGTCTGGAACGTGCCGAACTCGCCGATGGGAACGGTCAGGGCGGATCGGTAGTCCGGGTCCGCGGGCGTGACGTCGAACTCCCGTAGATCGTCGACGAGGATCGTCTCCTGGCGCTTGTAGGATCGAACGGCGAACGTGTCGTCGTTTTCGAGCGACGTTCGCTCGTAGTAGCCCCCGTCCTTGAGGTCGAGCGTCGACGCCTCCTGCACGAGGTAGCCGTCCCGCTTGATGTCGACGGCGACGTAGTCGAACTCGAGGACCCGGTCCGCCGTCCTGATCAGCGTCTCGTAGACGGCCGCCGGTTCGTCCGCGCTTCCGATCTCCCTGGCTGCGGAGTGGAGTGCGGACAACGTTCGCTCGCGTTCTTTCCGATCGGTAACGTCCCGCGTCAGCACCACGAGTCGGACGACCGATCCGTCGTCGACGATCGGCTCCCCCCGCGTCCGAACCCAGGCGAGGTCGTCGTCGCGCCGGATCCGGTACTCGAGATCCACCGAGGTGCCGTCCGAGAGGCGGTCCATCGCCGCCCGAACTCGTTCCCGGTCGTCCGGATGGACGGCGTTCAGGAAGTCCTCCGGCGTCCCCGTCAACTCCGCCGCCGTCCGATCCCAGATCCGTTCGTACCCCGAGACGAACGAGAGTTCGCTCCACTCGGGGTCGACGATCCAGAGGCAGTCCGGAACGGCGTCGGTTACCTCCCGGAATCGCCGACGCTGGCGGTCGGCCCGGCGATCGGCTCGGTACCGGTCGGCGGCGGTCGTGATCCGATTCGCGAGCACGAAACACCGCTCGGAGACCGACTCCGCCACGACGACATCGCTCGCACCACTATCGATCGCCTCACGGGCACGCTCTTCGTCCGGAACGACGAGCACGACCGGTATCGCCGGATACCGGTCTCGGATGGCCGCGAGCAGTTCGTCGCCCGTCCCGTCGGGGCCGTGTACCGTCGATACGAGACACTCGATCGGGCGACGGTCGACGGCCTCGAGCGCCGCGTCGACCGTCGGAACGGTATCGGCCGCGATCCGGTCAGTTTCCGCCTCGAGTCCGGTCGCCAGTCGCTCCCCGCGTTCGGCTTCGTCGACGACGAGGACCCGTACCGGGTCACTCCGATCGTCGTAGAACGGATCTATGTCATTTCTATCGGACATTTCCAGTACGAACGTTCGGTTTCCACGACCTGTGGAACAATACCTTCTATTCTGCCCCGACTGTTAACTATCCATCGGAGCCCCTCAGTTCTGCCACCTGTCAGGTGACGTGACTCCGACGGACCGCTACTCGGATCGGCGGAGTATCGGTCGGTCCGTCGCTGGGAGACGAATACCGGATCGAAAACACGTATACACGCTCGCTCGAACACACGGATACATGGAGTGTCGCCACTGTGCCTCGCCCCTCGAGAAACCCGGCGACTTCTGTCTGGTCTGCCGGGAGCGAAACGCCGAGGCGGTGGTGCTCGAGGCGGCCCGCGACCGGGCGACGCTGACGATGCTCGCGGGCGAGGACGACGCGCGTGGCGAGGAGGACCTCGTGCTCGGCGAGACGACGATCACGACGACGCCGGAGGACGGCGGCGAGTCGGGCGTCGTCGAACTGCGGAACTTCGCCGGCCTGATCGGCGACGAGATCCGCCGCAAACGTCCCGAGGAGGTCTACGCCGGCGGCTCCCGGGAGGTGATCCGGGCCGTCCGCGAGGACGTCCACCATCCGTTCTACCGCGTCGGCGACGACGATCCGGTCCGGGCGGTCCTCGAGCGGCGCTCGAATCGGGCGCTGGACGTCGTCGAGACGCCGCCCGCGGAGAAGATCAGCGGGAGTCACTCGACGCTGATCGGCGGCCGCACGGGGATGCGAGCCATCCGGACCGTCGCCGACCACCCCCACGTGAAGAAGGTCATTCCGGGCCCCATCGACGCCGGCGGGAAGGGCTCGCAGTCCGGCCTGCGCGCGAAGGTCACCCGGGCCGACGACGGCGGCAACGTTCGCATGCTCCTGCGTGACGGCTCGAGCGTCCAGGAGAACCGCGTGGTGACGACCGCGCGCAACCGCGAGATGGGCGAACGCATCCGCGAGGACTTGAACGAGGTCCTCGAGAACGCCGATTTCCAGTAATTCTGGCCGCCCCGACCACGAGGCCGCGTGGTCATCACGCGAGTACTGTCACGACCCGATGGAAGTGTCACTCCCTGCTGGTAGTCCCGGCCTTATCGGCGCGGCCGTAATGAGATATAATTAGCCATGCTCGAGCGCGCCGACGCGGTCCTGGCAGCGATTCCGCTGCTGGCGGTCAGTGGGCTCGTCCTCCGATCGGTCATCGCGGCGACGGGCGTCGGGACGGGACTGCTGGCGCTCCCGCTGGCGACGCTCGGGTCCGTCGCGGCGCTCGGGGTGATCTGCTGGGAGTTGCTCGTGGGTCCCCTCGCGAGCTACGGGTCGGGATAGCGACGACGCCGTAACCGCCAGGTGGTCGACTACGGAGTGGGTTCCCTGTCGGCGGTCAAGCGCGTGTAGCCGATCGAAAAGACGACGAAGACGGCTACTGCGCCGACTCCGACGCCGATCCAGTCCCCGTACGGGACGCCGTACGCCAGCAGGGCACGACCGAACAGTTTCCCGACGTATGCCATCGTCAGGAAGACGGCCATTCCGAGGGCGAACCGGAGGACGAAATTTCGTTCGACGACGTTCTGTTCCATACCAAACAGTTCTCGCCAGGGATTATAGCTCTTCTGTAGCGACCCTCCTACCTCGAGAGCGGTCCCCCTGGCGGTACGGGTCGGTGGCGGCACGGGTCTGCCACCCGCCTCAGAGGATCGCTTCCAGGCCCTCGAGCGACGACAGTTCGTAGGTCGGCTGGTGTTCGTCGGGCCGGCCGTCGCCGACGATCCAGGCCGAGTCGAGCCCCATCGCGTTCGCGCCCGCGACGTCGGCGTGCAGCGAGTCGCCGACGTGGATCGCCGCGTCGGGCGCGGTCTCGAGCGCCGAGAGCGCACACTCGAAGGGTTCGGCGTTGGGCTTGGGGTAGATGCCCGCGCTCGGTTCCGTGAAGACGCGGACGTCGAAGGCGTCCTCGATGCCCAGCGTCCGCAGTTTCTGCGTCTGGGTCTCGCGGCCGCCGTTGGTGATGAGCCCGACCCCCGCTCGCTGCCGGGCGTACTCGAGGACGGTCTCCGCGCCCGGCCGGAACCGGACGGCGGTCGGATCGTACGCCTCGAGGTAGGCCTCGGCCAGCGCCGGTGCGACGGCGGGATCACGTCCCGCACGTTCGGCGACCGCGGTAAAGAGGTGCTCGTAGAACTCCCGGTCGCTCTCCGCGGTCGGCAACGAGGGGATCGCGTCGCGGAGGTCCGCGGGGGCACAGAACGGGTCGCAGCCGACGCTCGCGAAAGCTGACTCGAGCAGGGCGTCGGGATCCTGCGTCGACTCGCAGAGGGTCCGATCGAGATCGAAACAGATCGCGTCGTAGGCAGCCATCTGCCAGTGGTAGGGTCGAGGACCTCCTGAACGTTTCGACCTCCTCGATCCGGCCTCCCCGCGGTTCTGCGGGACTGGCTCGACCGAGAAGCCAAGCAGCGCTCTTCGAACGTGTCGTGTCAGTCACGGGAATCCGCGTTTCGGTGCCATTATTTCGGCGGCGACCCCTCACGCAGTATGGACGTCGTCAAACGTGTCCATATCGCCGCCCTCGGCTACGAGTTCGACCGCATTCTCGAGCCGATCCGCGACCAGCGTGCCGACCTCGTCTACCTCCTCGAGGACGAAAACGGGGCGACGTCGGCCGACTACCACGCGGACCTCCGTGCCGAACTCGAGTCGGTCGTCCCCGAGATCAGAACGCAGCCGTGTGACCTCTCGGACGTCTACGCCGTCCTCGGTGACGTGACGACGATCGCCTCCCGTCACGCCGACGACATCGTCTCGGTGAACGTCTCGAGCGCCGGTACGATCCCGGCGATCGGCATGACGATCGCGTGCATGGACGTCTCGACGGACGCCCACGCCTACTACGTCGAACCGGACGAGTACGCCCACGACGGCCACAGCGAACCGGTGACTGGGGGCGTCGACGAGATCGAGGAGCTACCGATCTACCCGATCGACTCGCCGACCCGGGATCAGGTCGCGATCATGGGCTTTCTCGCGACGCCCGAGGCCTGGGACGGCTACCACGAGGATCGAACCGCGCCGCCGAAGAAGAAGGACCTCATCGAGTTCGCCCGCGACGTCGACCTCTCGTTTATGGCCGATCGCCGATCGCCCGAGGACCGCACGAGCGAGGACAAGGGTGCCTTCCGCGTCCTCGATACGCACGTCCTCGAGCCGTTGCTCGACGACGGCTACGTCACGATCGAATCCGTCGGCCGTCGCCGCGTGGTCGAACTCACCGACCGCGGCGAGAACGCCTACCGGGCGTTCCGCCACAAACTCGAGGGCCTCGAGTCGATACCCCAAGCGATTAGAGCGCCCGACTCCCTCGACGTGGCGAGCGACTGAGACGGGCCGCTCCCGGTCAGTTTCGGTACGCGGACCGCCCGATTCGTGGTTGGGCGGTAGCAGTTCGTCCGTGGCGTTCCCCCACCCGGACGGACTGCCCGTCTGTGCGGCAGCGATTCGTCACCCCCTAGTCGTGTTCGCACGCGCCATCGCGGTCGGCGTCCTCGTGGAGCGCCCGGTAGAGCGTCGACCCCAGTCGTGCGAGTTCGAGGTCGGCCTCGAGGCGCTCGACGTGATCGCGGAGCTGTTCCGCGTCGATGGCATCCCCCACCCGCTCGTCATCGCGGCTATCGTCGGCGCTGTCGCCCCCGTCGCTCTCGGCGACGCCGTCAGCGGGATCGCAATCGTCGGCGTCGGTGCCCTCGCCGGCATCGGCGACCGATCCGAGCGCCCGCCCCAGAAGCCAGGGAGCCTCGTCGGCGAGATACGAGTCCGGCAACTGGAGGGCGTGGAGCCGGTCGTGTTCGACTGCGGTCAGCAGCTCTCGGGCGACGATGAGTCGCCGTCGACACGACCGGATCACCTCCTCGTCAGCAGGTGGGGCCAGCCGACTCGCGATCGTCTCCTCGGCAGCAGCGACCGTCTCGGGAGCGACGTCGAACGGCGCGGCGACCTCGTCGGCGGCGAGGGTCGGGCGACGGCTGCGACGACTCGCGAGTCGGAGAGCACCGAGTACGGCAGCGCGGTGGCCGTACTCGCGTGCCGCCAGTTCGCCCGCGCGTTCGTACGCGGCCCGGGCGACGTCGACGAACTCCTCGGCCTCGATGCGACGGGCGACACGTTCGACACACGATCCGTCGCCGGACTGTAACTGGCGCTGACCCATATTCGAGTGCTCTCGGGGTCGAATATTAGCTACTTTGAAGAAAGTATTCGTACTATCGTTACTATCGTTACTTCCTGAACTATCGGTCGAATCTGCCACGAATCCCGTCGACACTACCCGTTTCGAGACGTCCGACGACGGCTGATCTCCCCTCTCGTTCGCAGCGATCGGCCGTGCCTGCGCGATTCGCCACGTTCAAGCCGATTCCCTGCGACCGTCAGGGTATGACCCGATCCGTCTGGATCAAAGCCGACGACACCGTCGGCGACTGGGACGACCGCCGGGCGCGGATCACCGCCGCGCTCGAGGCGGGTGTCGACTGGGTACTCGTCGACGAGGAGGACGTGGCCCGCGTGCGCGAACTCGGCGACATCGACGTCGCCGCCTTTCGAACCGACGGCGACGTGACGCTGGTCGACGACGCCGAAGCGGACGGCGACGCGGCGGTCGAACCCGACGCCGTCGTCGTCGGCAAGGACGGCGAAGGCGACGGGACGATCGACATGCCCGAGGACCTCTCGGGATCGGCGGACCTGACGACGCTGCGTCGGCGCGACGGCGACCTCGAGCGTGGCGCGTACGTCCGCATCCTCGATACGGAGTACGAACGCTTCGCGGAGACGGCGGCCGAGGAAGCCGATTACACCATCGTCGTCGGCGAGGACTGGACGATCATCCCGCTGGAGAACTTGATCGCCCGGATCGGCGAGGAGACCGACCTCGTCGCGGGCGTGACCAGCGCCGAGGAAGCGAAGACCGCCTTCGAGACGCTCGAGATCGGTGCCGACGCCGTGTTGCTCGATTCGGACGATCCCGACGAGATCCGCCGGACCGTCGAGGTCCGGGACGAGGCCGAGCGCGAATCGCTCGACCTGGAGTACGCAGAGGTGCTCGAGGTCGAACGGGCCGGCAGCGCCGACCGGGTCTGTATCGACACCGGGAACCTGCTGGATCACGACGAGGGGATGCTCGTCGGCTCTATGAGTCGCGGCCTCGTCTTCGTCCACGCCGAGACCGCCGAGTCCCCGTACGTCGCCTCCCGACCGTTCCGCGTCAACGCGGGCGCGGTCCACGCCTACGTCCGCACGCCCGACGGCGGCACGAAGTACCTCTCCGAGTTGCAAAGCGGCGACGAGGTCCAGGTCGTCGACACGAACGGCAACACCCGCGAGGCCATCGTCGGCCGCGTCAAGATCGAGCAGCGCCCGATGTTCCGGATCGCCGTAGAGACTGCGGAGGGCGACCGGGTCGAGACCCTGCTGCAGAACGCAGAGACCATCAAGGTCGCCTCGAGCGAAGGCCGCAAGGCCGTGACCGACCTCGAGGCCGGCGACGAACTGCTGCTGTACTACGAGGACACGGCGCGACACTTCGGCGAGGCCGTCGAGGAGAGTATTATCGAGAAGTAGCGACGTCGATCGACTTCTCCGTCGTCTTATTGCGGGTAATGCTACCGTACTACATAGATCGATCGCACTCGCGAGTCGCCGGACGCGACGTGTCATCGCCGGAGACTGTGTGACGCGAAGACCACCAAATCCGACTTACCGAGTTCGCTATCCGGACGTTTCTACTGAAGGCGGGCACATACAATGTGGGTCGGTACCGTGGAACACGAATGGACATGAGCGTCACTCGAGAGCGCGTCCGATCGCTCGAACAGCCCGAGTTCGCCGTGACGCTGCGTCACGCTGGGGTCGCGGGGGCCGGTGGGGCCGGCTTTCCCACCTACGCGAAGTGGGAGCGACTCGCGTCCGTCGACTCCCTGCTGGTCAACCACCAGGAGAGCGAACCGAACTACTACATCGACAAGTGGCTCGGTCGCGAGCGGACGGACGACCTCGCCGCGCTGTTCGACGCCTTGCTCGAGGGGCCGTTCGAACGGATCGTCGTCGCCGCGAAAGCGACCGACCGGGACGCGTGGGTCGCGCCGCTCGAGGAGGCCACGGATGCGACGGTCTACGACCCGGAGGAGCTACCGGTCGCCGAGGACGAGACGGGCGTCGTCGTCGCGTACACGGAGGACCGCTACGAGTACGGGATGGAGAGCGTACTCGTGCGGCTGGTCGCCGGCGAGGTGCTGAGCGGCGACGAACTGCCGATGGATCACGGCTGGATCGTCCAGAACACCGAGACGCTGTCGAACGTACGCCGGGCGCTCGTCGAGAGCGAACCGGCGACGCGGAAGTTCGTCCACGTCGACGGGCGCGTTCCCCGACACCGTTTTCTCGAGGTTCCCGTGGGGACGCCCGCGACGGACGTGCTCGCGGCGGCAGGGCGGACCGACGGCATCGATTCCAACGAGGTCTTGCTCGACGGCGGTCCCGGCTGGTGTTTCGAGATCGACGCCGCGCCGGACCGCTTCGGCGTCACGAAGCGGACGAACTGTCTGCTCGTGATGGACGACTCCGTCGTCGAGGAGAACACCCTCGGTAACGGACGGGTCAACGTCCTCGCGCCGGCGGCCTGGACGGAGAGCGTCCACGAGACGGCACCGACCGAGACGCTCGAGCCCGATCGCGTCGCGGTGCCGCTGATCACCAATCCCAGTTTCGAGGGCGTCGTCACGCCCAGCGACCCCATCGTCGGGCCGGGCGACGACGTCGAAGCGGGGGAGATGATCGCCCGACCGGGCGAGGGCATCAGCGTCGCCCAGCACGCGCCGATCGACGGGACGGTGACCGAGGTTCGATCCCGCTCGATCAGGATCGACGCCCGCCCGGACGAGTCGACGGCGGAGGCGGAGACCCACCGGATCTATTGGACGTGGTGTGAGGAGTGTGGGCGCTACCTGCCGGAGCCACAGCTGCGGACGACCGGATCGACGACGTTCGTCTGTCGGCGCTGTCGGTAGGCGTCGCTCACCGCTCGTCGTCCGGTACCGGTACGCTTAGCGTCGACAGGGCTCGAGGACGCTCGATCGGATCCACGCCGCCGGGTTCGTCCGGTCGCAGATCACTGTAGCGTCGTCGTCCTCGTAGCGAACGTACTCGTCGAACGTCGTCGGACTCGGTTCTCGCTCGGCGGGCGTCGAGTGCTGGTTCATAGCTAGTTGGGGAGCGTCGCGTACCTGCGGACGGCCGCCGACGCCGGAAAAGGGCTCCGTAGGGATACTACTAGTGTGGCTAGTTCGCGTGGTACTGCTGCCCACGATCGCTGTCGTCAGTCGTCGGCCCTACTCGTTTTTCGGTACGTCGCCGTCACGGGGCTCGATGCGGGCGGTACACCAGTGGCAGAACTCGAGGTCCTCGTCGAGTTCCTTTCCACACTCGGGGCAGGTAGGGCCGTCCGCGTCGGCGTCCGCGTTCGCTCCCGGCGGAAAGCCCAGGGCCCGGAACGCCGCGTCGACCGCGGCGAAGAGGACGATAAACGAGAGGAAGAACTGGCCCATGGCGTTGGTGTCGGTGGTGAGGACCTCGAACGTCTCGCCCATCGTATCGACGGTAGCGAACTCTTCGATCGGGAGAAAGATAGCAACCGCGGAGAGGTAGAGTCCGGCAAACACGAGGGCGCGAAGCCAGTCGCGCAACAGCGCGTGACCGGCCCCCGGAAGGAACATCGAGAGCCCGCCGGCCGCGATCGCACGAAACCATCTCATAGGTTTCCCTACGGGTCGGTGACTGGTTAACATTCCGGTTCCGACGTGAATCCGTCGACGCCGCAGGCCCCGATTCCGTCGCCGTCGCCGACCTCCCGCGGACAACACACTCAATACCTTCGGCGGTAATCGAGGGCCATGGTCGAAGTTGGCGATCGAGCGCCCGATTTCACGGTGCCCCGTGCGGGCGGCGACGGCTACGACGACGTCGAACCGTTCACGCTGTCCGAGCAGTTCGGCGACGGTCCCATCGTCCTCGCCTTCTTCCCGGCGGCCTTTACGGGCGGCTGTACCGAGGAGATGTGTGCGTTCCGCGACTCCTTCGACGCGTTCGCGGAACTCGAGGCGGCGGTCTACGGCGTCAGCGTCGACCTCCCGTTCGCACAGAATATCTGGATTCGGGAGCACGACCTCCCGTTTTCGATGCTCTCGGACTGGGACCACGAACTGATCAGGGCCTACGACGTCGTCTACGAGGACATGGCCGGGATGATCGAGGCGGCCGAACGGAGCGTCTTCGTCCTCGACGCCGACGGCGTCGTCACCTACCGCTGGGTCCGGGACGACGAGAACCCCGCGTTCGAGCCGTTCGTCGCCGACGTTCGGGACGAGGTCGAACGGGCGCGAGACGTGTAGTTCGGCGCGACCGCCCCTACTCGAGTCGATCCACCAGCGTCGCGAGCGTCTCGAGGTCGTACTGTCCCGGGGCGGTCGCCTCGGCGGGGTCGACCGGCGCGTAGCCGATGCAGGATCCGTAGACTGGTGCTACGGCCCGGGTGTGGCTGCCGGCTTCGCCCATGGCCATCGTCGCGACCTGCTTCCCGTCGCTCGCGAGGCGGTGCGTCACCGCGAGCAACGCCAGCGTATCCGCCCGGGATTCGGCCGTGACGGCGAGTTTGCCCACGTCGGCGCGTTCGCAGGCCGTCGAGAGGGTGTCCATCAGTTCGATCTCGTCGGGCGTCCCCTCGAAGTCGTGGGCCGACGCGACGACCCGCACCCCGTGATCGTCGGCCGTCGCGAGCACGTCGTCGGCGTCGCCGTCCCGGATCGACGCGAGTTCGACGTCGACGGCGGCGACGGCCTCATGCTCGGCCGCGGTCGCGAGGTCCGCCAGCCGTTCGTCGTCCGACCCTTCGTACTCCCCGCCCTCCCAGGCGGCGCGGTTGGTCGCGAGGATCGGTAGCTCACCGTCGTAGCGCTCGAGGGCGGCCAGCGGCTCCTCGGCGAGGTCCATGCGGAACTCGACGACGTCCGCGTGGTCGCGCGCGTCGGGTTCGTCCGCGAGGTCGGCCGTGGCGGCCGCCAGGACGAACGAGTCGAAGTCGATCTCCATCGCTACGGACTGCGTGGACCGGATGAAAAACGGTGTCGCTTCGGACGGGTAATTACTGTAACGCTACTGCCGCAACCGCGGTCTGGCGGCGGTTGCGCCGGAACTGACGGACAGTAACCCGTCTCAGGCCAGTCCCAGCGTCTCCTCGGCCTCGAGGAGTTCGTGGTAGCGGTTCCGGATGGTGACTTCGGAGATGTCGGCCACGTCGCTGACGGCGGCCTGGGTGGTCTTCTCGTTGGTCAGCAGTGCAGCGGCGTAGACGGCGGCAGCCGCGAGGCCGACCGGCGACTTGCCCGAGTGGACGCCCTTCTCCTTGGCGTTCTGCAAGAGTGCGCGGGCGCGGTGCTCGGCCTCGTCCGAGAGGTCGAGCCCGGAGGCGAACCGGGGGACGTAGCTCTCGGGGTCGGCCGGCTGAACCTCCAGCCCCAGCTCTCGCACGACGTACCGGTAGGTGCGCGCGATCTCGTTTTTCTCGACCCGCGAGACGTCCGCGATCTCGTCGAGCGAGCGCGGGACGCCGGCCTGGCGCGCGGCGGCGTAGACGCAGGCCGTCGAGACGCCTTCGATGGAGCGACCGGGCAGCAGGTCCTCCTCGAGCGCGCGCCGGTAGATGACGCTCGCAGTCTCGCGGACGTTGGTCGGGAGCCCCAGGGCGGAGGCCATCCGGTCGATCTCGCCGAGCGCCTGCTTCAGGTTGCGCTCCTTGGAGTCGCGCGTGCGGAACCGCTCGTTCCACTTGCGCAGGCGCTGCATCTTCTCGCGCTGGCGCGAACCCAGCGAGTTGCCGTAGGCGTCCTTGTTGCGCCAGTCGATGTTCGTCGAGAGGCCCTTGTCGTGCATCGTGTTCGTCGTCGGCGCGCCGACGCGCGATTTCTCGTTCTTCTCGGCGGCGTCGAAGGCGCGCCACTCCGGCCCGCGGTCGACGGAGTCCTCCTCGACGACGAGGCCACACTCCTCACAGACGGTCTCGCCGTGTTCGTCGTCCACGACGAGGTTCCCGCTACACTCGGGACAGACCAGTTCGTCGTGTTCGCTCTCCGTTTCGTCGGTCGTTTCGCGTTCGCTACCCCGTACTCTCGTGTTCTGTGTTGCGTCGGTCATACGATGGCGAGTGCTGCCCGGACGACGGCCGCAAAAGCCCGGACGGAGTCGTTATCTACTTCGTTCAGAGACTCGAGCTTTAAAGATTTCGAAATCGGATTGCGACAACGCCCGAAAACCGGTAATTCGTCCGAACTGGTATTACGAACCGATGGATTAAAGGAGGTGAGTTGGCCGCAACCGCCGATTCCAAATACCGCTCCACCCAACGACGGGTATGCGCGTCGCCGTCGGGAGTACGAACCCGGTGAAAGTCGAAGCCGTCGAACGGACGCTCGAGGGGTACGACCCCGTCGTCACTGCCGTCGCCGTCGACTCCGGCGTGCCCGAACAGCCGTGGTCGATCCCCGAAACCGTCACCGGTGCCGAGAATCGCGCCCAGCAGGCGTTCGACCGGACGGACGCGACCTACGGCGTCGGACTCGAGGGCGGGGTCGCCGACCTCGAGGGCGTCCCGGGCCTGTCGTTGATCATGTGGGCCGCGGTGACCGACGGCCGCCGGATCGAACGGGGGAGCGGTCCGACGTTGCGCCTCCCCGAACGGGTCGCGGCCCGCCTCGAGAACGGTGCGGAACTCGGACCGGTTATGGACGACCTGCTCGGGTCGAACGACGTCGCCGAGAACGAGGGGGCCGCCGGCGTCCTCACCGCCGGCCTCACGGACCGAAGCCAGGCCCTGGGTGAAGCCGTGGCGTGTGCGTTCGGCCCGTTTCTGGTCTCCCACTACGAGTAGCACTGGCCGGATCGAATCGTCTCCTTGCCGACGTCAGCGTCTTCGTCGGCCCAATCGCTCGTTACCGAACCTGAAACGATCGGACTTTTTGACACTCACGATAGTCGGGGAATTAACCGGCCGTACCAACGCCGCCTTTCCCGGCCGTTATGCGACGATTACTTGTAGCCAAAATCGCCGGAGGGCGGCGGGTTAACTCGTCGTACCAAACCCCCTAAGAGCGTCGGCGGTCTCTCGGTGAGTATGAGCACTGCAATGGCCCCCGACCTCACGAGCAAACAACGCGAAATTCTCCAGTACCTGCGGGAGAACGCGGACACGAAGACCTACTTCAAGTCCCGACTCATCGGCCAGGAACTGGGAATGACGGCCAAGGAGGTCGGTTCCAACATTACGGCGTTGCAGGAGGGCGAGTACGACGTCGACATCGAGAAGTGGGGCTACTCCTCGAGCACCACCTGGAAGGTCGACGTCTAGGCCGACGCGAGCGGTCGGTATCGATCGGTCCCTCCACCGATCCTCCCGTCGACGCGCCGAACCAGTCGACTGCCGACCCTCCCACCGACGCGTTTTCACCGTGCGTTTTTCAGTCGACGTCGACCGGCGACGCGGCCACCGATCTGATTCGCGGTCGATCGAACCGGCTTTCCCGGGGACCGGCGTACGCACGATCGAATGCCGACACCGGTACTGTTCGACATGGACGGCGTCATCCTCGAGGGGCCGGGAACCGTCCCCGGAACCTACGCCGACGCGGCGGACGCGGCCCTCGCCGACCTCGGGGTCGACCCGACGCCCGCACAGCGCGACTCGCTCCGCCAGCACGGCCTCGAGGGCGTCAGGGACTGCTGTACGGCCCTCGGCATCGATCCCGACGAGTTCTGGCGACGCAAGGAACGCCACGCGTCGGTGCGCACCCACGACCGACTCCGATCGGGCGAACGCGGCCGCTACGAGGACAGCGACGTGATCCACGACGTCACCGAGCGGACGACCACCGCGCTCGTCTCCAACAATCGCCACGAGACCACGACGTTCGTCGCCGAGTTCTACGACTTCCCGTTCGACGCGGTCCGCGGGCGCGATCCGACGCTCGAGGGCTTTCGCCGACGAAAACCCGACCCCTACTACCTCGAGCGGACGCTCGCTGACCTCGGCCTCGAGGACGGGATCTACGTCGGCGACAAACCGAAAGACGTCGTCGCCGGCCGCGAGGCCGGCCTCGAGACGGCGTTCGTCCGTCGCCCGCACAACCGCGACGTGGAGCTCCCCGAGGGAACGACCTACGAACTCGAGTCGCTGTGGACAGTTCCCGACCTCCTCGAGGAATAGCGACGGCGGCGAGGACTAGCGCTTCGTAGCCGCCGCTGGTAGGCGCTCCCTACAGGGACGACAACGACACTGCTCGGGGTCGGCCGTCGGCGAAGCGCGTTACTCCGAGGTCGCCGCGGAGCCGTCGTAGGACATCAACCGATCCGCCTCGGTCGCGAGCGTCGCCGCCCGGTCGCCGAAGGAATCGGCGTAGCGGACGACCAGCAACAGGACGGTCTCGGGGCGCTCGACCGCGTAACCGTCGCCCCGGGAGAGGAGGCCGGCCTCCTCGAGTTCGCCCGCGTACTTGCTGACCGTCGGCGGCGATACCCCGAGTGCGTCCGCGATGTCGCCGCCCGTGGCCTCGGGGTTCGCCAGCAGTTCGATCAACATCCCGCGTGGGGTCTCCCGACGGAGGTAGCCAAGCGCCTGCTTTTCGAACTCGTCGAATCGGTCCGCGACGACGAACCGTTTGTAGTCGCCGTCGCGATACCGTTCGATGGCGTCGACCTCCTCGAGGCGGCGCAGGTGGTGCTGGGTCTCACCGGTTCCCAGTTGGAGGTCGTCGCGAATCTTCGAGAAGTGGGCACCGGGGGTCGTCGAGAGGTAGCCGGCGATCGCATCGCGTGCGTCGCTGTCACCCGTCTCGGCGGCCGCGGAGCCGGCCGCTCCGGCGAAGGGCGCGGCGGCACCGAGCGCGGCGAAACGGCGCAGGGTCGCCCGTTTGTCGTCGTCGACCCCGTCGGGTGAGCTCATTGCTGTCTACCGTCCGAATGGCGGCCGACGGTAAAACAGGTTTCGCCTCGGTTCGCTCACGACGACCGGATAGTTGCCGGAACCGACGGCTCCCGGTCGCGAACGGGAGTCAGTCGTCGGTCGGGTGGTCGACCTCGCCGTCCATCTCCTCGATGACCTCGTCGGGATCGGCGATGTCGGGCTCCGTTCTCCCCTCCTTGATCGCCTGGGCTTGCCCTTCCATGGCTTCGACGTCCATCTCGGCTTCCTCGTCGATCTCGCCGATGATCTCGCTGATGTCGTCCAGGCCGATCAGTTCGCGGGTCTCCTCGTCGAACTCGAGGCTCTCGAGTTGCTCGGCGTCCTCTTTGACGTCGCTGCCCGAGAGGTGTTTGCCGTAGCGGCCGACCATCGAGGTCAGTTCCTGGGGCATGACGAACGTCGTCGACTCGCTCTGACCGATCTGCTCGAGCGTCTCCATCCCCTTGTCGATGACCGCGCGTTCGCCCATGGATTCGGCCGCGCGAGCCCGGAGCACCGTGGAGATGGCGTCACCCTGGGCTTCCAGGATCTGGCTCTGTTTCTCACCCTGGGCGCGGATGATCTCGGACTGCTTGTCACCTTCGGCCTTCTCGACGGCGCTGCGGCGTTCACCCTGGGCCTCGAGGATCATGGCACGCCGTTTGCGCTCGGCGGAGGTCTGTTGCTCCATCGCGCGCTGGACGTCCTTCGAGGGGTTGACCTCCCGAACCTCGACGCTCTCGACGCGGATCCCCCACTCGTCGGTCGGTCCCTCGAGTTCCTCGCGGATTCGGTGGTTGATCTCCTGGCGCTTGTTGAGGGTGTCGTCGAGGTCCATATCGCCCAACACGGCACGCAGGGTGGTCTGGGCCAGGTTGGAGACCGCCCGCTGGTAGTCTTCGACCTCGAGGAAGGCCTTCTTGGCGTCCATGACCTTGATGTAGACGACGGCGTCTGCGGTGACGGGCGAGTTGTCCCGGGTGATCGCTTCCTGCCGCGGCACGTCCAGGGTCTGCGTACGCATGTCGTACCGGTAGGTGTTCGAGACGAACGGCGGGACGACGTTGATCCCCGGCTCGAGCAGTTTGCGGTACTCGCCGAGGACGGTCAGCGCACGCTTCTCGTAGGCGTCGACGATCTCGATCGCGCTCAACAGCGCGGCGATGACGACGAGGAGAACGAGCGCGGCGACGACCAACAGTGCGCCGGTTGTCGGTCCGACGACTGCGAGTAGTTCAGGGACCATACGCTAGCCGCGTCGCGAGCCATCATAAAAATTTTCTTTACGAGTGACAGAACACGGCCGACGCACCGATCGGACTCGGTTCGAACGAAATTGGCTCGACGCCGTCCTCACGGACGACGGACAGGAAAAGCGAACGTCGACTCGCCGGCAGCGATCAGTCGTCCTGGCGGTTCTCGCCCGACTCGGGCATCGAGACGTCGGTCTCGGTGCCGCCGTCGGTCTGCTGGAAGTCCTGGTCCATCTCCTCGATCACCTGCTCGGGATCGCTGATGTTCGACGGGTCCTCGCCTTCCTTGATCGCCTGGGCTTCCTGTTCCATGGCTTCGACGTCCATCTCGGCTTCCTCGTCGATCTCGCCGATGATCTCGCTGATGTCGTCCAGGCCGATCAGTTCGCGAGTCTCCTCGTCGAACTCGAGGCTCTCGAGTTCTGCACCGTCTTCCTTGACGTCGCTGCCCGAGAGGTGTTTGCCGTAGCGGCCGACCATCGAGGTCAGCTCCTGGGGCATGACGAACGTCGTCGACTCACTTTGACCGATCTGCTCGAGCGTCTCCATCCCCTTGTCGATGACCGCGCGCTCGCCCATTGCTTCGGCGGAGCGGGCGCGCAGGACGGTCGAGATGGCGTCACCCTGGGCTTCCAGGATCTGGCTCTGCTTCTCACCCTGGGCGCGGATGATCTCGGACTGCTTGTCACCTTCGGCCTTCTCGACGGCGCTGCGGCGTTCACCCTGGGCCTCGAGGATCATGGCACGCCGTTTGCGCTCTGCGGAGGTCTGTTGTTCCATCGCGCGCTGGACGTCCTTCGAGGGGTTGACCTCACGCACTTCGACCGACTCGACGCGGATCCCCCACTCGTCGGTGGGCTCGTCCAGTTCCTGGCGGATCTTCGCGTTGATCTCCTGGCGCTTGTTGAGCGTGTCGTCGAGTTCCATGTCCCCCAGCACCGCCCGGAGGGTGGTCTGGGCCAGGTTGGAGACGGCCTTCTTGTAGTCGTCGACCTCGAGGAAGGCCTTCTTGGCGTCCATGACCTTGATGTAGACGACGGCGTCTGCGGTGACGGGCGAGTTGTCCCGGGTGATCGCTTCCTGCCGCGGCACGTCCAGGGTCTGGGTACGCATGTCGAACCGGTAGGTGTTCGAGACGAACGGCGGCACGAAGTTGATCCCCGGCTCGAGCAGTTTACGGTACTCGCCGAAGACCGTCAACGCGCGTTTCTCGTACGCGTCGACGATTTCGATCGCGCTGAGTAACGCGGCGATGACGACGACGAGGACGAGGGCACCGATAAACAGGAGTGCCCCGCCCGGCGACGCCTGCAGTGGGAGTAGGTCTACGACCATGTTCCGGACTTATGCCGGTGAGGTGAAAAACATTCCCTTGTCCCGACGACATGTCCGACTGGGGATGTGTGTGCGAGCGGAGGGAAGGTCGACTCTCCGTTCGTGGTGCTCGAATCGGACGCGAGCGAACGTAACTGTTGGGCAAGTACGCGAAACTGGTAGAGCGGACGCTTACCGCAGGCTTCGGAGACTGCGCTGTAGATCTCGTAGGTCGTCAGTTCGGGTCGTGACCGCTAGCCGACAGCAGGTAGTGCCCACGACGGCGACGATCGCCCGGACGCCCAGGCCCAGCGAGACGCCGGCGAGCGACGCGAGCGTGTTCGTCAGCGAGAACAGGACGACGACCGGTAACACCCAGCCGACCGTCAGCAGCCACGGTTCGGCCAGAGGGGCGAACCGACCGGCACCGGCGCGGAACTCCGCGATCGCTTCCCCGCGTAGCAGCCAGCCGACGATCGCGAGGAACCCGAACAGGCCGACGCTCAACAGCAGGTCCGCGAGGGTGCCGGAGACGAACTGAAAGGCCGACCCGGCGAGCGATAGCCCGGTCCCGGTCACCGCAACGAGAAGCGTCGTCAGCACCGTCGCCCGACGCCGCGATACGTCGAGGCGGTCGACGAGCGTCCCCACCGGCGTCTCGAGCAAGTTGATCCCGCTGGTTACCGCGGCCAGCAGGACGGCCCCGAAGAACGACGTCGCGAGGACGGAGCCGCCGGGCAGCGACGCGAACGCCGTCGCAAGCGCGACGAACAGCGTACCCGGTCCACCCTGCCCGGGATCGATACCCTGGGAGAACAACAGCGGGATGACGACCAGTCCGGCGAGGACGCCGATGAACGTGTTCGAGATGGCGATGACGAGCGTGTCCCGTGGGAGGGAAACGTCCTCGTCGAGGTAGGAGGCGTAGGTCAGCATCGCCCCGGTGCCGAGCGAGAGAGTAAACAGCGCCTGTCCCGCCGCCGGGCCGACGACGTTCGTGACGTTCGCGGCGAGGTACTCGGCGTCGAAACCGAGGTAGAACGCGTAGCCGGCGTCGGTTCCGGGCTGCATCGCCGTCCACCCCGCGAGGCCGACCAGCAACAGGACGACCGCGGGAAGCATCACCTTCGAGGCGCGCTCGATGCCGCGGCTCACGCCGAAAAGGACGATGGCGGCGACGATGCCGAGAAAGAGCAGGTGGAACCCGACCGCCTCGAGGCCGTGGCTCGCCGCCCCGAAGTACTGCTGGGGCTGGTCGAAGTACGCCCCGGACGGCGAGGCGAGTACGTACCGGAGGGTCCATCCGCCGACCACCGAGTAAAACGAGAGGAGTACGAGTGCCGTAGCGACGTTGAACACGCCCAGTGCCGATCCCCACCGGGAGCCGGTGAGCGAGCGAAGCGCCCCGATCGGTGTCTGTCGGCCCAGCCGTCCGAGGACGAACTCGGCGAGCAGTCCCGGGACGCCGACGCCGACGACGATGAGCAGGTATACGACGAGAAACGCACTGCCGCCGTTACCGGCAGTCAGCCACGGAAACCGCCAGATATTCCCCAGACCGGCCGCGCTGCCGATCGCGGCGAGAACGAATCCGACGTTCGAAACCCACGAGTCACGAGTAGCCATTGCTGCACAGGTGTGGGGGTTGGGGTGAGAAATCGGTGTTGATTCGATCGTTCTGTCCTGGCTGAACGCGATCGGCGGGTTCCCGCCCGGGCGAGTCCGACCGACCGGTTCGATCCCGAACACCGACGGCTACGCGGCGTTAACTCGAGTTTTCGGTTTCAGTTTCGGTTTCCCGCTCGGGCTCCGTGTTTGTCGGATCCTCGACCAAATCCCCGGCCTCCGCGTCCGGGTCGGCGTCTGCTGGGTCGTTCGCGGCACCTTTCGCGAGTTCGCGATCGATCTCGTCTTCGGCGATGCTCTCCATCGATTCGACCGTCAGCACGTTGCCGCCACCCGGATCGAGGACGATGATCTCCTCGCCTTCTTCGATCGTACCGCTGGTCGTCCGCGCGCTGTAGTAAGGGGCGAAGCCGCCCTCGTCGAGTTTGACCTCGCCGTCACGGGTCGTGATCCGTTCGGTCGCGTAGCCGGTCGCGCCCGACAGCGAGTTCGAGTCTTTAGTCTGGGCAGTCCCCTTCCCGCCGTAGAAGTCGAACTCGTGGTAGACGTACGTCGCCGCGAGGCCGATGAGGAGGGTGATCCCGGCCAGAATGAACGGGCTGGAGATCGGGAAGAACACGCCGAGCAGGCCGGCACCGACCAGCGCGACGCCGATCACGATGAGGTGGGCTCCCGGCGAGATGGCCTCGAGGAGCATCAAGACGAGCCCTGCGGACAGCAACAAGAGTGGGACGTTCCCGAAGAGGGCGTCGAGCATATCTTGTCGTTTGGGCTCTCCCCGATTAAATGTTTACCGCGCGATCGACATTTCGACTGTCGAACGGTTCTTCCGCCGAACAGGCCGCCTCCAGGGCTTGCGTGGCCAATCTACGTTCTTCGATACACCGCCCGTCGAATCGGGCGGCTACGACGACCCGTTCGTGATCGTCGTGTGGGCACCGATGAGCGCGCCCGCGAGGTCGAGTTCCTCGAGGTGGGTCCCTTCGTCGATGATCGACCGACGGACGTCCGCGCTACGGATGGTTGCGTCCGGGAAGACGACCGCGTGGTCGAGGTGGGCTCCCTCGAGAGTGACGTCGCCCATCACGTGGACGTTCTCGCCGATCGTCGTGTCCTCGAGGGTCGCGGTGTCGGCGACCAGCGACTCGCCGTCGAGGTGCCAGGCGACGGCATCGAGGTAGCTCTCGGGCGTGCCGATGTCGAACCAGGCTCCCTCGAAGGTGTAGGCGTAGGTCGGTTCGCGGTTCTGGAGCCACTGGACGAACCAGCCGGGTTCGTCGGGGTTGTTGCCGCCCTCAAGGTAGGTCGACAGGAGCGACAGCGATTGCTGGGGGAACGCGTAGCAGGCGATGGAGACCAGCGTGGAGTTCGGATCCTCGGGCTTCTCCTGGAAGTCGACGACCCGGTCGTCCTCGAGATCGACCAGGCCGTATGATTTGGCCTTCTCGCGGGAGCCGACGTCGTAGGCGGCCAGCGTCGGTGCCTCGCGCTCCTGGAAGTAGTCGACGAAATCGGCGACGTCGAAGCTGATGAGGTTGTCGCCGGCGATCACGAGCAGGTCGTCGTCGATCCCCTCGCGCTCGATGAGCTGGGCGAGCGCGCCGACGACGCCGAACTTCTCGTCCTCGTCGGTCGTCTCCTCGACCGACAGCCGGGGCTTCTCGAACTCGCTGTCGGCGAGGTGGGCTTCGAAGTCGGCGGCGAACCGTTCGTTCGTGCTGACGTAAACCTCCTCGATCCGGTCGTCCGCCTCGAGTTCGGCGAAGATGCGGTCGATGACCGTCGAGTCGCCGATCGGAAGGAACATCTTGGGCCGATACTTCGTGATCGGCCACAGCCGGGTCGCGTAACCGCCCGCGAGGACGACAGCTTTCATGCTCTCGCGTTCTTCGCCGCGCGGTAAGACCTTTATCCCTCGTCTCGATGCGCGGTTCGATCGGCCGATGCGTCCTCGTGTGCCGTCCGACCGGCTGCTCGCTATCGGACCCGGTCGGTCGCTTCGCTGACTCCTCGTGACCGCGGCCGCGGACCACGGGTTTTTGGCGCGCGACCACCTACGACCGGCTATGGCAGACGAGGCGTCCGGGGAGGACCGCGACGATACCGACGACCAGCGACACCAGTCGTCGGCCCCGACCGATCGCCGCTCGGAGCCGGACGACTCGCCGTTCGACGGCGGCGACTGGAACCCGTCTCACCGGCCGCTCTCCGACGAGGAACCGCGTCGCGAACGGGAGACCGATCGGGACTCCGAGGCCGCCGGCTGGAACCACGGCTGGATCGACGAACGCGACGAACACGAGGAACACGACGGACGGGCTGCTCGAGATCGCATTCCAATCGACCTCTCGCGAGACGAATCGGAGGGCGAGAACGAGGAGGAGAACGAGGATGCCGACGAGGACGAGTACGCTCCCGAGCCCAACGACGCGCCGATCGAGGCCGGCGATCCATCGCTCGAGAACGTCCTGTTCGTACTCCTCGGTGCGCTCGTCATGCTCGCGTTGATCGCTCGGGTCGTCTCGATCCCGCTGTGATACCCGATTCGAGCGACACAGCTATACGGCCCCCGTGTGACGTTGGGACGAACGATGCGTTCGGTCCAGACCGTCCTCGAGACGTACGCGGAGGGCGTCCCCGCGGAGGACCTCGCCCGCGGGTTTCTCGACTTCGACCGCTGGACCGGTGACGACCCCCGGTTGCTCGTCGCCGAAGCGGCTGCCTCCACGACGGGACAGAGCTTCGTCGGCGGGATCGAGCCGGCCGTCTCGCGGTTCCGGGCGGCGTTCGTCGAGAGCGGTCGCGTCGACTCGCTTTCCGACCTGGCGGCGCTCGACCTCGAGGACGACGCGCTGGTCGAAGCGTTCGGTGCACAGCGGAAACGTCACGTGTTGCTCGAGGTCGCGTCGGTTCTCGCCGACCGTCCCGAGGGCGACGACGTCGCGTCCCTCCGGGGGTGGGCCGCCGAAGCTGACCACTACCGGTACGACGAGGATCCCATCGGGGAGATCACGGGCGTCGGTCCGGGGAGCTTCCAGTACCTCCGCCAGCTGGCCGGCGTCGATACGGTCCGGCCGGATCCGACGGTCGTCGAGTTCGTCGAGGCGGTCGCCGCGGATCTCGCCGATCGGCTTCCGGACGAGCCAGTGCCGATCGACGCGTCGACGTCGCGGCGGACGATCGCTTCCTGCGAGTGGCTCTCGCTGGTCACCGACTTCCGCCCGCTCGAGCTAGATCGGATCGCGTGGTGGACCCACACCGATCCCGAGGACCGGGACGCGGCGATCGCTACCCAGCAGCCCCAGCTGCTGTGACGGGCACGCCGGAGCCGGGTTTTACTGCTGTATGGCGGCCGCTGCTACTGGACGACGCCCTGCAACCGCTCGAGCCCGTCCGCGGCTTCGTCGCGAGTTCGTTCGAGCGGGTCGACGACCTCCTCGGGCAGGTTCAGCCGATCCGCGAGGGTCAGCAGGGTTTCGAGTTTCGTGATCTCGAGGCGTTCGATCGCGCGCCCGAGTTCCGCGTCGGTCAGGTCGGCGAGCGTCGGATCTTCGAACTCGTCGATCAGTTCCTCGCGTTCGGCTCGCAGCCCCTCGAGGGCCGTGTTGTCGATCGTGCCGGGTTCGACTTCGGCCTCGATGGCGTCGAAGATCGGCTCGAGCCGGCCGATCTGGTCGGTCGTGGTTTCGCCGTGGGCCATGTAGAACTCCTCGAGTTCCTCCCGGGTGGCCGACTCGGCGAGTTCCGCCTGGAGCTCCTCGAGTTCGCGCTCGATGTGGTACAGCTCCCGGAGTTGCTCGACGAAGAGGTCGCGCTCGCTCTCGATCATACACCTGCCGCGACGCCGTCGACTCCCTAAGCCCTTCGGCCGTCGTGCGAAACGCCGCGACGGCCGGTGCCCGGCGAAGCACACCCATTATAGGGAGCCCGCCCGGAGCGACCACCATGACGATGGACGTCTTCGGACTGGTCGGCAACCCGGTCGGACACTCGCTCTCGCCGCCGATGCACGAGGCGGCCTACGACGAATGCGGTCTCGAGGCCCGCTACGTCACCTTCGAACCTGCACCCGACGAGATCGCGGCCGCGATCCGCGGGGCCGAATCGCTCGGGATCACGGGACTGAACGTGACGATCCCGTTCAAGCGGGACGTCCTCGAGGTGGTCGCGCCCGACGCGATGGCCGAGCGGATCGGCGCGGTCAACACGATCGACTTCACGGGTGCGGAGCCGACGGGCCACAACACCGACGCCGCGGGCGCGATCCGCGCGCTCCGGGAGCACGACGTGACGCTCGAGGGGGGCGACGCGGTCGTCGTCGGTGCCGGCGGCGCGGGCCGAGCGGTCTCGTTCGGCCTCGCCGATGCCGGCGCGACGGTCGCCGTCGCCAACCGGACCGAGTCGTCGGCCCACGACCTCGCGAGCGAGGTGCCCGACGCGACGGGCCACGGTCTCGACGACCTCGACTCCTTGCTCGCCGACGCGGACGTGCTGGTCAACGCCACGAGCGTCGGGATGGAGGAGGACGCGACGCCGGTTCCCGCCGACGCACTCCACGGCGATCTGGCCGTGCTCGACGCAGTCTACCGGCCGCTCGAGACGCGACTCCTGCGGGACGCGGCCGACGCGGGCGCGACGACGGTCGACGGCGCGTGGATGCTGCTCTACCAGGGCGTCGAGGCCTTCGAACTGTGGACGGGACGGGAGGCCCCCGTGGCTGCGATGAACGAGGCGCTGCGGTCGCGGCTCTGATCGACGGCGAGTTCGCAGGGAACACCGTCCCCATCAACCGAATTTAAGTGATGGTGACGACAATATCGGCGCAATGGCAATCCTCCAAAAGCTGAAGTCGCTGTTGGGGCTGGAAGACGCGAACTCGCACCGCGGGGAGGACCGGGACGTCGGCGTCACGGTCGAACGGGAACGCTCGGCGGACGAGACCGGTCGGGCCGACGAGACGGCAGCGCCCGGGGCTCCCGCCTCTGCGTCGACCGGCTCGATGACCGAACCGACCGACGACCCCGAGGAAGCCGCCGAACCGGCGGAAGCGACCGGGCCGACGGAGACGGACGCGGCACCGACCGAGGAGAAGACGGCCGCGCCCGAGGAGCCGGTCACGGCCGACGAGACCGACGAGGTACCGTCGGTCGACGAGGACGACGCGACCGAAGACGAGGCGGTCGAGGACGAACCGGCCGAGGAAGACGCGACTGCGGCGGACGACGCCGCCGAGGAATCGACGGCTGACGAACCGGGCGACGAGGACGCGGCCGCCGACGAGCCGACGACCGAGGAGGTCATCGAACAGGCCGAAGAGTCCGAGGAGACGGCGGAGGAGCCGGGCGAACCGGTCACCGAGATCAAGGGCATCGGTCCGGCCTACGCCGACAGGCTGGCTGACGCCGGCGTCGAGAACGTGGCCGAACTCGCCGACGCGGACGCTGCCGAACTCGCCGAGCAGACCGACATCTCGGAGAAACGCATCCAGGGCTGGATCGACCGCGCGGAAGTTCGGTAACCCGTCGACTCTCGATTCTTCCCGATCGCTCTCTCGAGCGGGATCGACCGTCCAAACCACAAGACGATTAGCCCAGCATCCCCTCTCGAGGCACATGAGCGATCCGCGCGTCGTGACGTCGCTCGATACGTTTCGCAGCCGCGCACGGGGAGTCTCCGCCGCCGGCCCCGAGTCGTCGACGCGCGGCGTCAGGATTCCGATCGAGGTCCGCGTCGACGTCGCGGACCCCTTTCTCGCCTACCGTCGCGCCCGCGAGGGCGACGGCGACGCCTTCCTCGAGACGACCGGCGGCCAGCCCGGCTGGGGCTACTTCGGGGTCGACCCGATCGACCGGCTGACGGTCTCGAGCGATGCCGTCGTCCGACCCGACGCGGGCGTCGAGTCCCCGACGCTGGCAGCGCTGGAAGGGCTGCTCGAGACGGACGCCCTCGCTCGCGGCGACTGTGCGGTTCCCTACCCCTGCGGTGCCGTGGGCTGGCTCTCCTACGACGTCGCCCGCGAACTCGAGGAATTACCCGAGTCGGCCGTCGACGACCGCGGCCTGCCACGACTCGAGGTCGCCGTCTACGACCGGTTCGCCGCCTGGGAGGCACCGGTCGAGGGGAAGACGGTGACGTTGCGGGTGACGGCGTGTCCCCGAGTAGGGACGGCCGACCTCGAGGCCGACCGCTTCGAGGAAGCCTACGAGCGTGGCCGCGAACGCGCGCTCGAGTTGGCTCGCGCCGTCCGGGAGGGCGACCCCGAGGTGGGGGAGCCACCCGTCGAGGCGAGCGAAGCGACCTTCGAGAGCGACTGCGGGCGCGAGGCGTTCGCCGAGCGCGTCCGCCGGGTCAAGGAGTACGTCCGCGACGGCGACACCTTCCAGACGAACGTCTCCCAGCGGCTGGTCGCGCCCGCCGCGGTCCACCCCGTCGCGGCCTACGACGCGCTCCGGCGGGTGAACCCCGCCCCCTATTCGTGCTTGCTCGAGTTCCGCGCCGCGGATCTGGTGAGCGCGAGTCCCGAACTGCTGCTCGAGCGGGGGACGAACGGCGACGACGACTTCGTCCGGACCGAACCGATCGCGGGCACCCGGCCGCGCGGCGAGACGCCCGAGGAGGACGCGACGCTCGAGGCGGACCTCCGGTCGGACGAGAAGGAACGGGCCGAACACGCCATGCTGGTCGACTTAGAGCGCAACGACCTCGGGAAGGTCTGTGCGTACGGCTCCGTCGCGGTCGAGGAGTACCGGCGGATCGACCGCTACGCGGAGGTGATGCACCTCGTCTCGAACGTTACGGGTCGGCTACGCGAGGACGAGACGCTGGCCAACGCCGTCGCGGCGGTGTTCCCCGGCGGGACCATCACCGGCGCGCCAAAACCCCGGACGATGGGGATCATCGACGAACTCGAGGCGACCCGCCGCGGCCCGTACACGGGCAGCGTCGGGCTCTTCGGCTTCGACGGGCGGGCAACGCTCAACATCGTCATCCGGACGCTGGTCCGCCACGCCGACGAGTACCACCTCCGGGTGGGTGCGGGAATCGTCCACGACTCCGACCCCTTCCGCGAGTACGACGAGACGCTGGACAAGGCCCGCGCGCTCATCACGGCGGTCGACGAGGCGCTCGGGGAGCGAGCGAGGATGACGCTCGAGGCCGCCGACGGCGACCCGATCGAGGGTGCCGAGACGGACGCCGCGGGGGACCCGACGTCGCTCGACGGCCGCGGCGGCGGTGATCCCGATGAGTGAGGCCGTGCCGAGTGAGGAGACGCGGATCCTCGTCGTCGACAACTACGACTCCTTCGCGTTCAACCTCGTCCAGTACGTCGGGGAGGTCGCCGACGAGGTGGTCGTCCGTCGCAACGACGAGATCGACCTCGCGGGCGTGCGCGACCTCGAGCCGACGGGCATCGTCGTCTCGCCGGGACCCGGGACGCCCGAGGAGGCGGGGATCTCGATCCCGCTGTTCGCTGAGACCGAGTACCCGATTCTGGGAGTCTGCCTTGGCCACCAGGCGTTGTGTGCCGCGAACGGCACGCCGGTCGTTCACGCCCCCGAGGTCGTCCACGGGAAGCCCTCGACGGTCTCCCACGACGGCGCAGGGGTCTTCGCGGGCCTTCCGGAGACGTTCCAGGTCGGTCGCTACCACTCGCTGGCCGTCGACCGCGTGGACCTCCCGGACGAACTCGAGGAGACCGCCCGAACGACCGACGAACGCGGCGTGTTGATGGCCGTCCGCCACCGCGAGCAGCCCCACGTCGGCGTCCAGTTCCATCCCGAGAGCATCCTCACGCGGGGCCACGACGACGCCGCGAGCGGCGACGGCATCTCGCTGCGCGTGGGCAAACGAATGATCGAGAACTTCTGCCGGTTCGCCGCTCGAGTCGGCGAGTGAACGGGCCGAAAGGGCGCTCGGTGCCTAACTGACCCGTCCGATATGTGTTGCGTCGGAACAGAACGAAGACTAACTGTTTAGCCGGTGACGATGCTCCGACGCGACGGTTGCTGACGTACATTCAACATACGGAGGAGAGTCTTCCTGGCGTCTCGTATATAAAAGCCCTAATCAATTATAGAATCTCTTACGCGACTCCCTCCCGAAGATGTGGTTCCAGATCGACCGTGGACTGGACACTGACCTTGCTATTTGAATAACAGACCATGAATGAGGAGTCAGAAGCCAACGTGTACGTCAATGGCAGTTTAGTTGGGACCCACCCCCATCCGGAACAGCTCGCAGACCAAATCCGTGAAGCACGCCGTATCGGTGACGTGAGCGAGACGGTCAACGTCTCGGTGAAAGAGCGAACCAACGAGGTCATCATCAATGCCGACGCGGGCCGTGCGCGACGTCCCTTGCTGGTCGTCGAGGGGGGCGAACCTCGTGTTTCCGAAGCTGAGATCGAGGCGCTGAAGGAGGGTGACCTCGAGTTCGAGGACCTCGTTGATAGCGGCTACATCGAGTTCATCGATGCCGAGGAGGAGGAGGATATCCTTGTAGCCGTCGACGAGGATGAGCTCACTGAGGAGCACACGCACCTCGAACTGGATCCGCAGTTACTCTTCGGAATTGGCGCGGGGATGATTCCCTACCCGGAGCACAACGCCTCACCTCGTATCACGATGGGATCCGGAATGATGAAACAGTCGCTCGGGCTGCCGTCGGCAAACTACCGGATCCGACCGGATACGCGTCAGCACTTGCTCCACTACCCGCAGCTCTCGATGGTCAAGACGCAAACGACCGAGCAGATTGGATACGACGAGCGACCTGCCGGACAGAACTTCGTTGTCGCCGTTATGAGCTACGAGGGGTTCAATATCGAGGATGCGCTGGTCCTGAACAGGGCTAGTGTCGAGCGCGGTTTGGCTCGCTCGCACTTCTTTCGCACCTACGATGGTGAGGAGCGACGGTACCCCGGGGGTCAGGAAGATCGTTTCGAGGTTCCAAGCCAAGATGTCCGCGGTGCCCGCGGTGAGGACGCGTATACCCACCTCGACGAGGACGGTCTCGTTAATCCGGAGACGGAGGTCGACGAGAACTCCGTCCTGCTGGGCAAGACCTCCCCGCCGCGATTTCTCGAAGAACCAGACGACGTGGGCGGTCTCTCTCCCCAGAAGCGCCGCGAAACCTCCGTCACCATGCGCTCCGGTGAGTCCGGTATCGTCGACACCGTGACACTGATGGAAGGTGAGGACGGTTCGAAACTATCGAAAATAAAGGTACGCGACGAGCGGATTCCCGAAATTGGGGACAAATTCGCGTCGCGACATGGGCAGAAGGGCGTCGTCGGTCGCCTCGCACCCCACGAAGATCTGCCGTTCACTGGGGACGGTGTCGTCCCGGATCTCATACTGAATCCGCATGCCCTCCCATCGCGGATGACTGTCGGGCATATCCTCGAGATGATCGGTGGTAAGGTCGGCTCGCTCGAGGGTCGCCGCGTCGACGGGACCCCTTTCACCGGAGAGGACCGGGAAGACCTCCGTGATGCGATGGAGGAGTGTGGCTTCGATTCCTCCGGGAAGGAAGTCATGTACTCGGGTATCTCTGGCGAGAAGATTGAGGCTGAGATCTTCGTGGGGACGATCCTGTATCAGAAGCTCTACCACATGGTCTCGAACAAGATGCACGCCCGCTCGCGCGGGCCTGTTCAGGTACTCACTCGGCAACCGACCGAGGGCCGTGCTCGCGAAGGTGGCCTGCGTGTGGGGCACATGGAACGTGACGTCTTCATCGGCCACGGTGCTGCAATGGCCCTCAAGGAACGGTTGCTCGACGAGTCCGATCGCGAAGACGTGCCCATCTGTGGGAACTGTGGGATGACCGCTTTTGAGAACGTTACGCAGGACCGGGTTCACTGTCCGAACTGTGGTGAGGAGACTGACATTCACGAGATCGAAACCAGTTACGCATTCAAACTCCTACTTGACGAGATGAAGGCGCTGGGTATCGCCCCACGATTGGAACTCGACGACGCGGTTTGATTGTTCTGACAGTACCGTTGAATTAACTGCACGACAGCGGTTCGTCGGTCCGCTTACCGGCGTGCATATTAAGCAGGTAGCAAAGAAGAATGGTACTCGTCGCAGAATATCGTCTCGGCTGTCCCCATCTGCCACTCGTTGAGGTCGCAGCGGCTGTGCCGGAAGCGACGCTCGAGGTCGATTTGGTGGCTAGTGCGGCAGGCTAATCCGTTCTCACCCGTCTGGTGGACGTAGAACGTGACGTGATCGAGCACGCCATCGAGTCAGCGGCGGTTGTGGAGGAAGATACGCGGATCGGCGAAGTCGCCGGGACACAAAGCTGTCAGGTTCTGCCGGCATTCGGGATGGAAACGTGGCTCGGCGATCGTGTCGATACCATCGCGGAGGTACGCGAACTCGCTAGCGCTGACTCCATCATCGATCGGATTCGGGTCACACCAACTGGCAGGACTCAAACGGCTGGTTCGCCGATCGCACGATTTTCGACGCATTCTGCACCTTCTGGCGAGATGAAATCGACTCGGTCACCCTCCATCGGCTCTCGCATACCGAGAGCCGATATGCGAACGATGGACCAATCCCAAGTCAACGTAAGGCCATACAGACCACGTACAAATGGGTTACTTCGAGATTCCGCGGGCCACTTCCCTCAACGAAGTCTCACACAAGTTGGATAGCTTTGCTCCGGCGCTCTCGGAACGGCTTCGTCGAGCTCAAACTCGACTCGTTGAAGCGTTTATTTCGTCAGAGAAGAGATCTCGTGGTCTCAACCATTGATCGCTTCTACTGAATTAGAGACCCATCGCCTCGAGACCGTGGTGTACCAGCGTCACTCATCGAGCACTCCACACCAATCCCCACCGTGGAACACGGGAGTCTGATATCCCCACATAGTACCGGGTGACCGAGTCCCTCCCGGAGTAGCGGCGTGTTCACGATCAGTCGGACGGTGGGTTCATAGTGCTCCGAGCGCGACGACGGAACGAACGCGATGGGGATCGCACGCCATGACAGACGACCGCCTGTACCACGTCGACGGCGACCTCGTGCCGGCGAGCGAGGCGACCGTCAGCGTCGACGATCGCGGCTTCCGGTACGGCGACGCCGCCTTCGAGACCATGCGCGCCTACGGCGGCACGATCTTCGCCTGGGACCGCCACCGCGCACGCCTCGAGCGGACCTGCGAGGCGCTCTCGCTCGAGCACGGCCTCGAGTACGCGGCTCTTCGCGACCGCATCGACGAGACGCTCGCGGCGAACGACCTCGCGGACGCCTACGTCCGACTGTCGATCACTCGGGGCGTCCAGCCCGGGACGCTGACGCCCCAACCGGAGGTCGATCCGACGGTGGTGATCTACGTGAAGCCGCTTCCCCGGGGTGGTCTCGAGGGCGAGCGGGTCTGGGACGACCCTGCAACCGTCCACGCGGTCGAGCGCCGGCGCGTCCCCGACGCCGCGGTCCCCGCGGGCGCGAAGACCCACAACTACCTCTGGGGGATCCTCGCGCGGACGGAGCTCGCGGACGCCGATCCCGACGCCGACGAGGCGCTCGTCCGCGACCTCGAGGGATTCGTCGCCGAGGGGGCGGTGAGCAACCTCTTCTTCGTTCGCGACGGCGTTCTCCACACGCCCTCGACGGAGGGGCCAGTCCTGCCGGGGATCACGCGCGAGATCGCCCTCGAACTCGCCGAGGAAGCCGGACTCCCGACCCGCGAGGGCCGATACGCCCTTGAGGAGGTCTGTGCGGCCGACGAGGCGTTCCTGACGAACCGGACCTGGGAACTGCGGCCGATCAACCGCCTCGACGGCGAGCCGATCGGCGGCGGACCGATCACCGACGATCTCGCCCGGCGGTACGACGAGCGCGTCGAGGCGTGCTGTTACGAGTAGCCGGTCGGTGCTCGCGTGATATGCGCGGTGAAAATGCGGCGCGGTGAAAATGGGAATACGGAGCAGCGTCCTGCTATCGTGGACACGAGGAGTTGCCACGCCCTCCCCAGCCGATTCGTTCGGTCACGTCGTTCCCTCACTCATCCCTCGCGCGCCTTCATCGACTGGCCTCGCTGTTGCTCGGCCAGTCGACAGCGCGCGCCTTGGCGTGTGGCCGGCTCAGATACGTTCCGCGATCCGAACCGTTATCCTCGACAGGTCCCGACGACCGGTATGAAACTCTCCGCCGTCGACCTCTCGCCGGTGCCCGAGGACGGCACCGCGACCGAGGCCTACGCGAACACGGTCGAAGCCGCCAGACAGGCCGAACGACTCGGGTTCGAGCGGTTCTGGGTGGCCGAACACCACGGGATGGCCGACACCATCGCGGGGACGACGCCCGAGGTGTTGCTCGGCCACCTCGCCGCCGAGACCGACTCGATCCGCCTCGGCTCCGGGGCCGTTCTGCTCAACCACTACAGCCCGTTCAAGGTCGCCGAGGCCTTCGGCGCGCTGGACGCGCTCGCGCCGGGGCGCATCGACGCCGGACTCGGGCGCGCGAACGGCTCGCCAGCCGCCGACCACGCGCTCGGCACCGAGCGCCGCGTCGAGAACCCCGACGAGAACCACGAGGCCAAGATCGAAGCCGTCGTCAGCCACCTCTACGACGACTTCCCCGGGGGCCACGCCTACAGCGACCTCGAGATCCCCCGTTCGGCCGCCGAGCCGCCGGTCCCCTGGGTGCTGGGATCGAGCCCCTCGAGCGCGGCCATCGCGGCGAACCTCGGCCTCCGGTACTGTTTCGCCGCGTTCATCCGTCCGACCCTCGCCGAGCGGTCGTTCGAGACCTACCGCGAGGAGTTCCGGCCGTCGTCGCTGCCCGGCGGAATCGACGAACCGGAGGGGATGGTCGCGGTCAACGCCGTCTGCGCGGAGACCGACGAGGAGGCGGCGCGCCAGCGTGCGGTCGCCGAGGCGTCGTTCCAGCGGCTCCAGCGTGGCGAGGCCGGCACGCGACCGTCCATCGAGGAAGCCATCGACGAACTGGGCGGCGTTCCGGAGCCGACGCCGGACCCGCTGCCGGCCGACGAGTGGCCGCGGGCCATCTCCGGGAGCCCGGAGACGCTGGCCAGCCTGCTCGAGCAACTCGCTGACCGCGTCGGGGTCGACGAGGTCATGATCCAGCACGCCGTCGCCGACCACGAGACAGCGCTTCGTTCCCACGAACTGCTCGCCGAGGGCGTCGGCCTCGAGTCGGCCTGAGAACGCGGCGGAGCCGGTTTCTCGCCGGTCGTCCTCTTCCGTGTCGCCGCGGGTCAGCACCCGGCGTCCCGAATGCCGGCTTCAACAGTTTCAAGCCCGACACAACGCGAGTGCGTAGCGTGCGTCTCGAGGCCCGAGGACGGCTGGTCGACGTCTGGCGGCGAGTGTTCGATCTCTCGTGGCCGGTGATGGTCGAGCAGTTCCTGCGGACGCTGATGCGGACGACCGACATCGTCGTCACCGGCCTGTTCTCGCCCGCGGCGATCACGGCCGTCGGCCTGGCGGACCTCTACGCGCGCCTGCCCCTGCGGATCGGGCTGGGCCTTGGCAGCGGCGTCATCGCGCTCTCGAGCCAAGATACGGGCAGCGGCGCGACGGCCAACCGCGACGAGGCGATCACGCAGGCGGTCCTGATCGGTGCAGTCTCCGGGATCCCGTTCATGTTGTTCGGCTACCTGCTCGGCGAGTGGGCGATCGGCGTTCTGGGTGCGGAACCCGAGACCGCCAGGATGGGCGGGCTCTACCTGGCGATCATCTTCGCGACGACGCCGGCGCGCCACGTCGCGCTGGTCGCCGCGCGGTCGATCCAGGGGGCCGGCGACACCCGGACGCCGATGTACGTTAACGGCGTCTCGAACGCGCTGAACATCGTCGGCACCGTCGTCCTCGGCCTCGGCCTCGGACCGTTTCCCGCGCTCGCCATCGTCGGCGTCGGTATCGCCACCGCCTTCGGTAACGTCTTCTCCGCGCTCGCGCTCGTCGCGGCTATCTACAGCCCCTGGACGCCTGCGGGGTTCACCCGGCCGTACCAGTGGACGATCACGAAACAACTGCTGGCGATCAGCGCCCCGCGGATCGCGGAGGGGCTGGTGACGACCGCCATCGAGTTCCCCTTCAACTCCATCCTGCTGTACTTCGGGACCGAGGTCAACGCCGCCTACCAGGTCGGTCGTCGCGTCTACCAGCAACTCACCGGGCCGCTCTCCCGCGGCTACCGGACCGGGACGAGCATCGTCGTCGGCCAGATGCTCGGGGACGGCGACCCGGCCGGCGCGCGGTACAACGGCTGGGCCGCCGCCGCGCTCGCGGTCGGGACCATCGGCTCGCTCGGCGCAGTACTGTTCGTGTCCGCGGACCCCCTGGTCGCCTTCTTCACCGACGATCCGGAGACGCTGTCCTACGCGAGCGGCTTCGCCCGCGCGTACGCGGTGGCCGCCCCGGTCACCGCGCTGTACATCGTCCTATCGGGGGCGCTCACGGCCGGCAGCGACACGACGACGCCGTTTATCGCCCGCGTCAGCGGCATGCTCGTCGGGATGCTCGGCGTCTCGGCCGTCGCCGGGATCGGCCTGGGGTACGGCGTTCCAGCCGTCTACGCCTCTATCGTCGTCTACTACGTCTGGGCGACGATCTACGTCGCCGTCGGCTTCTACCGGGGCGACTGGGTCGAGCGAACACAGACGATGATGGACGAACGCGGGAGTACGCCGAGCGAGGATTGAGCCGATCGATCGTCGGAGCCGGAATCAGTCGTCCGCCTCGAGCGAGCGGTCGACGGCCTCCGGGTCCGGCGGCGCGACGAGCCGTTCGCGTTCGGTTCCGGCACACTCGAGGACGAACTCGGAACCGAAGGCCGTCGCCGGCGTCTGGAAGCCCGCATCGACGTCACCCGCCAGGACGCGTTCGGCCGCCGTGACGGCGGTCTCGGCGGTCAGGGCGTACGGGTTCGGCGTCCGCACCCGAGCGCGGACCGTTCGGCCGGTCGCGGAGTCCGTGGCCTCGCCCCAGACGACCGCCTCGCCGGTCGCCAGTTGCCGCTCGTCGGGGCCGTCGACGGCCTCGAGCGCGCGCTCGAGCAGTGCTGCGACGGGACCGCGATCGGCCATCCAGGCGAGCGGACCGGCCAGCGGCAGGGCCGGACGGGCGGCCGGCGGGAGGCCGACGTACACCTCGATGGTCTCGATACCCGTGCTGTGGGCGGCGGTGACGACGTCGCCCCACGGGGCCGTGACCGCGGGCGTCGGCCCGTCGCCGAAGTCGATCTCACGGTGCTGGTACGCCGTCGGCACCTGGAGTAGTCGGCCGTTGCGACGGACGACGCCGGTGCCGGCAAGGTCGAGGATCGTTCGCGCAGTGCCGTGGGAGACCGTCGGACTCGCCCGGACCGCGAGCGCGAGTTCGTCGGCTGCCGGGAGTTGCGACGCGAGGAACGCGGCCAGACAGTCGGAGGGAACGACCTCGAAGCCGACGCCCGGCAGGACCGTCACGTCGGCTGCGGCCGCCTGCTGGTCGCGCCGGCTGAGCCGGTCGAACACCGTGAACTCGCCCGTGATGTCGAGGTAGTTCGTTCCGCTCGCGAGACAGGCCTCGAGCATCGGCTCGGCGGTCTCCGTGAACGGCCCCGCGCAGTTCACCACGGCGTCGACGTCCGCGAGGTGGGCGGCGACGTCGTCCGATTCGAGGTCGAAGACGCGTCCCTCCACGTCGAGGCTCTCGGCCTGGTCGGCCACCCGACGGGCGTCCCGTCCGGCGGCGATCGGCGATCCTCCTCGAGCGACGGCTTCGCGGGCGATCAACCGGCCGGTGTAGCCGTAAGCGCCGTAGACGAGGAGGGAATCCATACCCCTCCCTGTCGGCTACGGGGAAGTAAAACTTCGTCAGACGGACGGCTGCTCCGAAACGTTCACTACGACCGACTGAAAACCCGGTCCCGATGGACGGGAATCGACGGATCACCGCGCTCTCTGCGGTACCAGCGGAGTCGTCGTACCTCTTCCGCGTCGAGAACGCCGACGGCGACGAAAAGGAAGCGATTCTGGTTCGCGGCGAGGACGGTGACGGCGACGGTGACGATGCGCCGGCCGTCGCCTGCTGGCTCAACTACTGCCAGCACTTCACGCACATCAACCTGGACAAGGGCTCGGGCGCGGCGATGCGAAACGGCGAGATCGTCTGCGAGAACCACGGCGCGTACTTCGAGGTCGACTCGGGCCTGTGCACGTTCGGCCCCTGCGAGGGCGCGACGCTGCCCGCGGTCGACGTGACGGTCGAGGACGGCGACGTCTACCTCACCGACGACGACTACGACTACCTCGGCGACGGCCCCATCGAGGACGACGAGACCGATCTCACTTCGTCCTCGAACGTCGAATTTTGAAGCTCCCGGCCAGAACGGGCCGGTTAGTTCCTCGCGTCCACGAGAGCAGGACGCTTCAGTTCGACGTCCTTCGTTCGAACTCACCGTGAGTTTCCAACCGCAGGTATCGGATCGGAGGTTCGCACGGCGTCAGTGGCACCGTCGGATCGCTCACCGGGAGATCGATCGGGGCGCGACCAGATCGCGTTCCTGATCGTACTCGAGCAGGCCGGCGTCCACCAGCCGTGGTAGGTGGTCGTGATACAGCGAGATGTAGACGTCCCTGACGCGTTCGGCAGAGAGGTCCCGCACGGACTGGCCGGCTTCCCGGACGGCGACCTCCTCGGCGGCGTCGGGCAAGGTGAGCTGTTCGTCGTAGGTTCGCATCACCTCGAGGAAGCGCCGCCGGCGGCTGTTGGCGAGGAGTTCGAGCGTCTCGTCGACCGATTCGGGGGAGTCCTCGCGGCTATCGAGCCAGTCGAGGATCGCCGAAACGAACTCGGCGGCATCGAACTCGGTGTGAGACGTTGGACTCATGGGTGGGCTCGCCCTTCGAGTCGCGCTGACGTGGCCGCGATCCGATGGGACCGGTTCGGGGTGTCGCGCTCGAAGGTTCGTGTCGATCCCTCGCCGGCCCGGTAAATATGGGTGTCGGATCTCACCGATGCCGTCTGTCGATCGTGATCGTCACACACCCTTGAACGTCGGACGTGGCGATCCGGCGGTCACTCGATCGTGAACGTCGGCTCCTCGATCGACTCGCTCTTGCACTCGGGACAGCGCGACGGGAGGTTCGCCGGTTCGTCGAAGCCGTCGAAGCCACAGTCGCGACAGGTCGGCGGCGCGACCAGCAGTTGCTCGTCCGTATCCTCGAGCGAGCGAGCGACGTGTTCGACGTGGGAGACGACCGCGTGGGGCGTCACGTCGAGGTGAGTCGCGAGTTCGCTCGGCGTCGCCGCACGCTCCCGGAGGGCGTTCGCGAGTCGCTGCCGGATCGTTTCGTCGGCCTCGCGCATGGGGAGGGAAACGGCACTGTCGCTCTTATACTGTGGGTTCCCGTTCGGCGTTCGGTTGCACGGGACCGAACCGCCGACGGGAGGTTCAGCGCCCTCGGCCGGCCGTTCGATCGGAGTCGTCGCCGATCTCCCCCTCGTAGAGGACGCCGCGTTCGGCGTCGATCGTGACGGTGGTCCCGTCGGCGGCGGCGTCGACGTCCGCGCCGCTGATCATCGGGATCCCCATCTCGCGGGCGACGAGGGCGGGATAACCCGTCATCCCCCGGCGGCCGTAGACGATCCCGCCGATCCGGGAGACGTCGCCCGCGAACTCGCCTTCGAACTCGGCGGGGAGCGCGAGGATCGCTCCCCCCGGAACTTCGGAGAGGTCGCCGTCTTCGACGCGGTACAGCGGCCCGGTCGCGCGCCCTTCGACGACCACCCGACCGGTGGTCAGTGCCTCGGCGGCGACGTGGACCTTCAGCATGTTCGTGGTGTTTGCCCCCTCGAGTTCGGTCATCATCCCACAGAGGACGACCACGGTGTCGCCGCTCTCGGCGACGCCGGCCTCGAGGGCGGCCTGGACGGCCCGCTCGACGACGGCGTCGGCCCCCTGATCCGACACTTCCGCATAGAGGGGCGTCACGCCCCACGAGAGCGCGAGTCGCCGTCGCACCTCGTGGCTCGGCGTCGAGGCGACGACCGGCACGCCGGGACGGTACTTCGCGGTCTTCAACGCGGTGTAGCCGGACTCGGTCGCGGCCACGACCGCGTCGGCGTCGATGTCGCGGGCGAGAAACCGCGCCGAGCGGGCCAGCGCGTCCGTCCGCGCTTCGCCCGCCGGGGGGACTCGCTGCTCGAGCAGTTCGGCGTACTCGCCCGAGCGCTCGACCTCGCGGATGATGCTGTCCATCGCGTCGACCACGTCGACGGGGTGGTCGCCGACGGCGGTCTCGGCCGACAACATGACGGCGTCGGTACCGTCGAGGACGGCGTTCGCGACGTCGGAAGCCTCCGCGCGGGTCGGCCGCCGGGCCTCGACCATCGAGTCGAGCATCTCCGTGGCCGTGATGACGGGCAGGCCCGCCTCGCGGCACTCGCGGATGATCCGCTTCTGGATCATCGGTACCTCCTCCATCGGACACTCGACGCCCAGGTCGCCACGGGCGACCATGATCCCGTCGGCGGCCTCGATGATCTCCTCGAGGTTCTCGACTGCGCCGGCGCGTTCGATCTTCGCGACGATCGGAATCTCCGCACCCTGCTCCTCGAGTACCTCGTTGACCTCGTAGACGTCCTCGGCGTCCCGGACGAAACTCGCCGCGACGAAGTCGACCTCCTTCTCGGCGGCCAGTTCGAGGTCCTTGCGGTCCTCCTCGGTCACGATCTCGAGGTCGAGGTCGACGCCAGGGACGTTGACGCCCTTGCGACCCGCCAGTTCGCCGCCGGTGTCGACGCGGGCCCGCACAGCGTTCTCGTCGCGCTCTCGCGGCTCCTCACCGCTCGAAGACTCCGAGGAACGTCCATCCTCGCGCTCGAGCACGGTCGTCTCGATCAGGCCATCGTCGAGCAGGATCCGATCACCCGGTTCGACGGCCTCGATCGGCAACGAGAGACCGACGGTGTCGGGTGAGACCTCGTCGCCCTCGACGAACCGGATCTCCGACCCCGTCTCGAGGGTCACGGTCTCCCCGTCGGGTAGCGGCGCGGTTCGGATCTCCGGCCCCTGCATGTCCAGCATGACGGCCACGGGGTCGTCGCGGGCCTCGTCGACGGCCCGGACCCGATCGATCAACTCGGCGCGCCCCTCGCGGCTCCCGTGGCTCGCGTTCAACCGGGCCACGGACATCCCGGCGTCGGCGAGGTCACGGATCGTCGGCCGGTCGTTCGAGGCCGGCCCCAGCGTACAGACGATCTTCGCGTTTCGCATGGCTCGAGATACCGCGACCGTCCCCAAAAAGGTGCGTGAGTTACTCGGATCCGAGTTCGACTTCGCGGAGGAGGTGACCGTCGCTCTCGGAGACGGTACCGACGCCGGAGACGGCCCGCGAGGGTCACGGTAGCGGGAATTCGGCCGTCGACTGCCACGGCAACCGTTTTCCCCGGTCCTATCGTTCGCCCGGGTATGCCGACCTACGCCTCGCTCATCGAGTTGGACGATCGGGACGTCCAGAACGCCCAGGAGATGGCCTCCATCTGGGGCGAGATCCGAACCGAGTTCGAGCAGCACAACGCCTCGCTCGAGCACTCCTACGCCGTCATGGGTCCACACGACTTCCTCGCGATCTTCGAGGCCGAGGACAACGAGGCCGGCTTCAAGTGTGCGCTGACGCTTCGCCGGCACGGGCTCGAGGCCCAGACGATGCGGATCGTCGACACCGACGACTTCTCGAACGTCGTCGACGAGATCTGAGTCGGGCTCGAGCGAGGAGATCGACCTCGTGGCGCGTCAGTTGTCGTCCTCGCGCCACTTGTGCTCGCACTCGGTACAGATGAAAAAGCGCGTCTCGGACTCGTCGGCCGAGCGGATCTGTTGCATGTACCAGTAGGCCCGGTCGTTGCCACACTCGGGACAGTGGGCGTCGGTCTCGGGCAGGGAGGTCTCCTCGGAGGATTCGATGATCTCGCTGGCTTCCTGGCTGTCCGTGACGACGTACTCGTCGGCGTCGCCCTTCGGCTCCGTGTAGCCGCAGCTACCGCACTTCCAGAGGCCGTCGTCGGCTTTCATCATCGAGCCGCATTCGTCGCAGAATTCCATCGTTGTCCGGGATACGTTGGCCGAGCGACTTAAGCGACCCGTTTGGGCTGTACCCGGCGGTCGCTCACCCTTCGCCTTCCGACTGGTACGGCTCCCCGACGGCTTCCCGCGGCAGGAGGTTCTGGAGTTCGGACTCGACATCGTCGACCGACTCGAATCGCTCGGCGTCGCTACGCTCGAGGAGCGAGCCGAGGTTGCGTTCTCCGTCGGCGAGCAACAGGGTCGCGTCGTCGAACTCGGCGGCCGCCTCGTCGGGGGTGACGGGATACTCGAGGTCGGCCAACGCCGCGTCCAGTTCGTTGAGTTTGAACTCGCGGGCCATATCGGGGCCGACGACTGCCAGGCGCTTGTAACTCCGCGCACTCGAGCGTGACACTCCCGCGACCGGACATTTCGATTCGAAACTATAATCGGTCGGGAGGACGGACCTACGCTCGATGCGACGGCTGGTGGATCGATTCGTCGCGATGGTGGCGACCCTCGCGAGGGGGATCGTCGCGCAGTTCGTCGTCGACCGTCGGGTGCTGGCGCTGGCGTTCGCCCGGATGGCCGACGGCATCGGGAACTCGTTTCTCGTCATCGTGATCCCGCTGTACGTCGCGAGCCCCGCCGTCGGCGGAGCGACGTTCGGTCTCGCGGAGTCGATGGTCATCGGGATCATCCTCTCGCTGTACGGCTTTCTCAACAGCAGCTTCCAGCCGTTCACCGGCCGGCTTTCGGACCGCTACGGCCGACGAAAACCGTTTCTGCTGATCGGACTCGGCGGGCTGACGGTGACGAACCTCGCCTACCTGCTCGCGGACTCCTACGCGTCGCTGCTGGTCGTTCGCGGCCTGCAGGGCATCAGCGTCTCGTTCATCGTCCCGGCGTCGGTCGCGCTCGTGAACGAACTCGCGACGACCGGGGACCGCGGCGGGAACATGGGCGTCTACAACACGTTCCGGCTGCTCGGCTTCGGTGCGGGTCCGATCGCCGCGGGGACGGTCGTCACCCTCGGGCCGTTCTCGCTCCCCGGTGGGATCACGATCACCGGCTTCGACGCCGCCTTCTACGTCGCGGCGGTCGCCGCGGCGATCAGCTACCTGCTCGTGACGGTGTTGATCACCGACCCCGAGTCGACGAAGGCCAACGCGGGGGCCGATCTCTCGATCTCGATCCGGGATCCGACGGGACGGCACCTGCTCGATCCGATCTTCACGCTCGGGGTCGCGTCGCTGTTCATGGCCGCCTCGATCGCCTTGCTCGCGACCATCCAGCCCCAGGTCAACGAGCGCCTCTCGCAGGGCGAGACCTGGTTCGGTCTCCAGTTCGCGGCGTTCGTGATCGCCCAGGTCCTGCTGCAGACGCCGGTCGGACGGGCCTGTGATCGCTACGGCCGGCGGCCGTTCATCCTCTTCGGGATGGTGCTGTTGATCCCGTCGACGCTCGCCCAGGGGTTCGTCACCACCTCGGAGACGATGTTCCTCGCCCGCCTCGTGCAGGGCATCGCCGGCGCGATGGTCTTCGCACCGTCGCTCGCACTGGCAGGCGACCTCGCGGGCGAGGGTGAGTCGGGATCGAAGCTCTCGATCCTCACGATGGCCTTCGGCTTCGGCATCGCCCTCGGTCCGCTGCTTTCGGGTGGGCTGGTCGGCTACGGCTTCGCGGTGCCCTTCATCTTCGGGACCGTCCTCGCCGCCGCCGGCGCGCTGTTGGTCTACACGCAGATCGAGGAGACGCTCGAGCGAACCGCCTCGCTCCCGGTGCCGCTCGTGGGCGGCGATTGAGCCGCGCCGCCCCGCGGGGACGCAACGCAAAAGTACCGGATCCCCATACGTATCGACGATGACGCTTTCGGAGGAGGCCAGAGAACGGTTGGGGGACGTGGTGGAGCTACAGCCGACGAAGAACGCCGAACTCCAGGAACGGTGGGGCATGGACAGCGGCAGCGAGGTTCACCAGTACCTCGAGAACGAACTGGGCGACTACTACTACCGGGACGACAACAGCCTGATCCGCGCGACCGACGAAGCCGCCGACCTCGTCGACGTCGAACCGGGGATCGAGAGCGATCCCGACGACGAAGGCGCTCCGTCCCGGATTCGCGTCCCCCGACTGCAGGTCCAGATCGTCGAGGTACTGGCCGGTCCCGACGAGGAATCCGAGAGCGTCGTCTCGGTGTTACACAAACTCCGGGACGCCTTCGACGTCGATCCCGAGGCCGAGGACGTCCGCTCGGGCCTGCAGAGCCTCCGCCGAAAGGACGTCGTCGAGGTCGAGTACCGCACCGTCCCAACGTTCCGATTGGCCGTCGAACGCAACGAGATCGAGGTCGAGGAAGCGGACTGACCCTCACCGCCAATCCGAATCTATTTATATCCGCGTTCCAACACGACAGTTGTATGTCTCGAACTGCACGACTCAGCAACCGTGGGTCCGGCGCGGCCCACGGCTGGGTTCCGCGACGGTCGTAGCGACACCGCTGGTTCTACTCACGTAGACGAACGACTGGTCACAAAGCGTCGTAGCGACGGCTGTGATTCCTTCGATCGATTCAGTTTCGACGGACTCGAGCGAGCGACTCGCTGGGACACCGCTCACACCGGGGGTGATCGCGATGCGGCGTAGCGAGACGCTCCTGTTCACGAGCCGGGAGGCTGACGGTCACGAGAACGAGACCGTCGCCCGGACGTTACGGGCTGGCTTGGTCCGACAGTTCGCCAGTGGACGATACGGCTTTACGCCCACGGGCTACCGCGTCCGAGAGAACGTAATATCGGTCGTCGAACGGGAGATGGACGCCATCGGTGGCCAGCGAATCAGCCTCCCCTCGCTGAACGACAGCGGCATCTGGCGACGGAGCGGTCGCTGGGAGAGTTTCGAGGGCGAGATGTTCACCCTCGAGAACCGCGACGGGAAACGGCTCTGTCTGGCCCCCTCCCACGAGGAGGGCGTCGCACACCTCGTCGACGGCGTCGTCCGTTCCTACGACGACCTTCCCCTTCTGCTGTACCAGGTCGAGTCGAAGTACCGCGACGACCACGCGCGAAACGGTCTCGTTCGGACGAAGGAGTTCACGATGAAAGACGCCTACAGTTTGCACGCGAGCCAGGATTCCCTCTCGAGGTGGTATGAACGAGTTCGCGAGGCCTACGTCCGGATCTTCGACGCGCTCGACCTCGAGTTCGCCATCGTGCTGGCCGACAACAGCGTCATGGGCGGCTCGAGGTCCGAGGAGTTCGTCGCGCTCGCCGACGAGGGAACGGTGTCGCTTCGCAGCTGTCCCGCGAGGGACTGCCGGTTCGGCGTCACCGACGAGTCACCCCGGAACGATCTGTCGGCCGGCGACGCCTGTCCCAACTGCGGCAGTCGACTCGAGGCCGGCGACGGGATCGAGATCGGCCACGTCTTCGAACTCGGGACGCGCTACGCCGAGCCCATGGGGCTGACGATCGACACGGTCGACGGCGGCGAACGCGACGTGGTGATGGGAAGCTACGGGATCGGTATCGACCGGCTTCTCCACGTCCTCGTCGAGCAACACGGCGACGAGAACGGCTGTCGCTGGCCCGACGCTGGGGCGGACGTCGGCTCTCTCGCACCCTTCGACGTCTCCATCGTTCCCCTCGAGTACGACGGCGACTTGCAGACGATTGCCGATCGACTGTACGAGGAACTCGGAACCGATACGCTTCTGTTCGACGACCCCGATCGAACGATCGGCGAGCGATTCGCCGAGAGCGACCTGCTCGGCGTTCCCTGGAAGGTGGTTCTCGGGAACCGATACCGCAAGACCGGAGCCGTCGAACTCGAGAGCCGCGACGGCGAGACTCGGACCGTACGCTTCGAGGAGGTGGCTGGTATCGTCGGGTAACTGTCTCGTGCGGGATCGACCTCCAGCGTCCTACCGTGGTACTCGTCTTTCGATCCGTTATCGATTCGCGTCCTGTCCGGGTCGCCGCCGCCGACGCCGGCCCTCGAGTACACGTCGGATCGTCTTCCCGGGGCCGCCCTCGATGGGCCACTCTCGCGACCGCCAGGCGGGGGGCTCCGGTTCGAACGACGGACAGGAGCCGGCACACTCCGCGGCCGTCTGGCACCGTCCCTTGGCGCGACAGTACGGCAGCGCCTGCAGTCCGTCCGCGGCCCGCGCCTCGAAGTGGCGACAGTCGGGGCGCATCGTGTCGAGGAACGAGCGCCAGCCGCGTTCGTAAGCCCGTTCGGCGATCTCGAGACGGGTTCGGGCCTTCTCCTCGGGATCGACGTACTCGAAGCGGGCCGCCGACGCGTCCCGACCGTCGCCGCTCGCTCGCTCGAGGATGCGCGTTCCCGGGTCGTCGACGGCCAGCGACCGGGGGAACCACTCGACGGTCGCGGCGAGCGTCTCGGGCTCGAGCGCGAGGACGCCCGCCTCGACCGGCAGGTCCTCGAGGAGGACGGGTTCGATTCGATCGCCGGTCGCTTCCGTCGCGACCCAGACCTCGTCGGCCAGCGCCATCCCGACGTCGTACTCGAGCTGGTCGGCCAGGACGCGGGCGGCGCTGGCGTCCAAATCGGGCTTGTTCTCGATAGCGACGATCCGGTCGACCCAGTCGGGGTAGGCCCACTTGCGGCGGATCTCGATGCGATTGCCGTTCTTGCGCGTTTCGAGGATCCCCCGGTCGTCGGCCCGGTGGATCGCCTCCCGGACGTACCGCCACGGGTAGCCGGGATACGGCAGCGCGTCGCGGTAGTAGGCCCACTCCGCGGGCGCGTTCCGGACGACGTGCAGCAGGTCGCCGTCGAGCCGTTCCGGGCCGAAGTTCGCGCGTTGCTCGAGGGCGTCGGGATCGCACTCGAGGACGATAGTGTCCCAGCGGCGGCGCTTCGTGCCGAGCTGGCGGGCGACGATCGGGATGGGAGCGTCGTCGCCGTCGGGGGGCCAGGTCCGTTCGGCCCACCGACAGGTTCGCAGTTCGAAGGCGAACTCGGACTCGGCGGTGTGTGCGGCCACGTCTTCCTCGTGTTTGGAACCGGGAGACGAAAGGCTGCTCGGTCGACTGGCGTCAGTTCGGCGTGCTCAGTCGCGGTTCGACCGTCGGATCGGCCGATCGGTATCGGCGGTCGCGGCGAGATACACCACGGCGAGTTCGTGAAGAGCGGGGTTCGGGAACGCGAGCGGGCGCGCGTCGTGAACGTGCTCGAGCGCTTCGCGGAACGACACCCCCTCTTCGGCGGCGATCGTCGTCGCAACGAGCGTACTGCTTCGCGAGATACCGGCCGCGCAGTGAATCAGCGTCGCCCCGTTCCGGCGATAGCACTGCCGGGCGGTGTCGACCGCGGTTTCGAAGGCGCTCCACTCGGTTCCGGGACCATCCGTAAGCGGTCGATGATGGGTTGTAAGCGGCTGTGACTCGCTACTGACCGACACGACGAATTCGAACGCTCGGTCGTGGCGAGTCGGATCGGCGGCGTGCTCGTTCCCGAGAAACAGTTCCCGATCGCCGATCCGGCGGATGATCGGCTCGTCGGCCACGTAGCCCTTGGGGCGGACGAGCGGCGTGTCGTCCTCGAGCGCGTCCGCGGCGGACGATCCGGAGCCGGTTCCGGTTCCGATCTCTGCTCCGATTTCGGGCTCGTTCCGAGTCACTGTTATGACGAACCTGTAACTGGTAGTAACTGTACCGGAGCCGCCGCCTCCGATTCGATCTTTCGACTCCGTCGGGTGGCCGAGGCCGTCGGTGGTCGTGAGAGCGACCGATTCGAGATCGAGGTCGACCGACGGCCTACATCTCCTCCTCGCGCTCGTCGAGGAACTCGTGGGCCTGCTCGAGAATCTCGCGTGGACCGTCCTGGGTGACGGTGTTTACGGCCTGTTCGTAATCGCGCCACTGCAGGTCGCGATGCTCGTTCGAGAGTTCCGCGCTGGCCTCGTAGGACTTCGCGATGAAGAGGTGGACGGTCTTGTGGATCGTCTTGCCGTTCGCCTCGAAGACGTAGTCGTAGTCCTCGCGAAAGCCGTCGATGAGCCGGAAATCTTCGATACCGGCCTCTTCCTGTACTTCTCGGATCGCCGTCTGTTGTAGCTCTTCGTCCCCTTCGACGCCGCCCTTCGGAAACTCCCAGTCACCCGGGCGGCTCTTGAGTAGAAGATACTCGCGCCGGCCCCGCGTATCGCGGAAGAGGATCGCGCCTGCGCTCGTAGCTTCGACTGCCATTACCTGAACTAATAGATACGTCGTTAAGAGAATATCGGACTGCTCGCGACGTGTATGGCGGTTGGACACCCGACTCGTCCGCTCGGGGCCGTCCGGCCGCGCTGGGCATCGACTCGTCCGTTCGGGGGGTGCCCTCGTGATCGGGGTCGATCTCAGCAGGTTTTTACGCGCCGACCGTGGACGGTGTGACAACGCAGCCATGACCTTCGTCACCCGTCTCACGCTCCAGAGCGGCGATCGCGCCGCGCTCGACGGCATCGTCGAGGACATCAAATCGACCGCGGAACGGAAGGGGGCCGCGCTGAAGGGGCCACACACCCACCCCCCGGAGAAGCTCACGGTGCCCCAGCGCTGTCGGCTTCACGCAGACGACGACCGCCGGTTTAGCTCCTGGGAGTACACCGTCTTCACCCGCGAACTCGAGATCCACGGCCACGACGACCTCGCCCGCCGGATCGCCGCCCGCGAGTTCCCCGACTCCGTCCACGTCGAGGCCGAGGTCGAACAGATCCACGGCGCGGGTCGCGGGAACTGATAGTCTACGCGGGCTATCGACACACGACGCTCGGTTTCCTCTCCCTTTCTATCGTTTCACGGCCAAACGATACGTTATCGGCCCGATCGATTCCCCACCGTTACGGACGCCGGGAGCGGTGCTCGGGCGTATGCCATCGGATCCAGACGCGACTGCACGACGACGGTTCGTCCAGCTGCTCGGTGCCGGAGCGGCGCTCGGTGTCGGCACGTCGTCGACGGCCGCGGCCGACGACCGCGATCGAGACGGCTACGAACGTGATGAAACCCAGGCTGAAACCGATCACGACGACGCCGAACGGCCGTCGACCCACTCGGATTCGGGCCTCGTGACCCTCGAGAGCGACGCCGATTTCGAGACGACTGTCTCCAGGGTCGGGCCGGCGCTCGAGGAACGCGGCTTGACGCTCGTTGCGACGGTCGATCACGCGGCGAACGCTACGACGGTCGACGAGGACCTTCCGCCGACGATGCTGTTCCTGTTCGGGAACCCGGCGGTCGGAACGCCGCTGATGCAGGCGAGTCGATCGACCGCCATCGATCTGCCCCAGAAGCTGCTCGTCTGGGCGGCCGACGGCGACGGCTACGTCACGTACAACGATCCCGATCACCTCGCCGCCCGCCACGACCTCGAGGGCGTCGACGAGCAACTCACGGGTGTCGAGGAGGCGCTTGCCGACCTCGCGGCCGCCGTGGCGTCGGGGGGAGCGGGCGCTGACGGGTAATCGAGCGAGAGCGAGGTCCCGCGGATCTTCGATTTCCCCCGAACGCGTGCGGGCTGCCCACGCGTCCGGAGCTACAGCACTTTTTACGCTCCCCGACAAGATACGGATATGACAGCCGACGACCTGGTTTCGTTGCGACGGGAGCTTCACCGACGACCCGAACCCGCCTGGCGGGAGTTTTACACCACCGCACGCATCGTCGAGGAACTCGAGTCACGCGTCGACTGCGACGAACTCCACGTTGGACCGGACGCGATTGCCCCCGACCATCGCCTCGCGGTCCCCGAGGACGGGGAACTCGAGGCCTGGTACGAGCGCGCCCGCGAGAACGGCACGGACGAGGCGATCCTCGAGCGTCTCGAGGGCGGCTACACTGGTGCGGTCGCCGTCCTCGAGAAGGGCGAGGGGCCGACGGTCGGCCTGCGCGTCGACATCGACGGCCTCCCCCGCGAAGAGAGCGACGATCCCGATCACGTCCCCGCCGCCGAGGGGTTCCGCTCGGAGACCGGCGCGATGCACGCTTGCGGCCACGACGCCCACGCGACGATCGGGATCGGCGTCCTCGAGCGGATCGCCGAGAGCGATTTCTCGGGCACGTTCAAGGTGTTCTTCCAGCCGGCCGAGGAGGTCATCGGCGGCGGGAAGTCGATGGCCAAAAGCGAACACGTCGAGGACGTCGACTACCTGCTCGCGACCCACATCGGCCTCGATCATCCGACCGGCGAGATCGTCGCCGGCATCGACGGCTTCCTCGCGGTGGCCCACCTCGAGGCCGAGTTCACGGGCGAACCGGCCCACGCCGGCGGCCACCCCGAACAGGGGCGAAACGCCGTCCAGGCGATGGCGACCGCCGTCCAGAACCTCTATGCTATCCCCCGCCACGACGACGGCGCGACGCGGATCAACGCGGGCGTCGTCGAGGGCGGCAGCGCGGCGAACATCATCCCCGAGTACGCACGGATCGTCGCCGAGATACGGGGCGAGACCACCGAACTGATGGAGTACATGCGCTCGAACGCCAAACGCGTCATCCGCAACGCGGCGGAGATGCACGACTGCGAGGTCTCCTTCGAGACGGGTGCCGAGGCCCCGAGCGCGACCAGCGACGAGGACCTCGTCTCGATCGTCGCCGACGTCGCAGGTGCAACCGACGGTATCGACTCGGTCCTCGAGCGCGACGAACTCGGCGGTAGCGAGGACGCGACCTACCTGATGAAGGCGGTCCAGGACGACGGCGGCCAGGCCGCCTACGTCGGCGTCGGTACCGACCACCCCGGCGGCCACCACACGTCCACGTTCGACGTGGACGAACCGAGCATCGGTCACGGCGTGGACGTCCTCGCGGGTGCGATCGAGCGGATCGCCCTCGAGCGTCCCTGACGCCGGCTCGACCACGACTTCGCTACCGTATCACTGACCGCGCCTCGTGCTTGAGTCCCGGTTCGCGTCCGTGTCCGAATCCTGTTCTTAAACCAACATTTATTTGCGTTCGGACCCAACGTTCGAACGATCGATGCGTCCTGCCCCGTAACCTACGGAACGCCCAACGCGGGCTCGACGCGGAGGTGATCAAACCATGGCCCCGAGTCGAACGCGACTTCCCCTCTGGCTGCGGTTGGCCGTCGCGGGCGTTTGCTGTCTGGCCCTGTCGGCGGTGGTCGTCGTCGCCGCCCTGCTGCTGGTCGGACTGCCGGTCTTCGGCGCGCTGTCGTACGGTATCGAGGCGCTCGAGCCGCTCGTCTCCACGCCCGTCGCCGCGGGCGTAATCGTCACGGTAACGGCCGTCTCCCTGATCGCCGTCGAACTGTCGTTGCGAACCCTGCGGGAGGCTCGAGACCGTTCGGCACCCGCCGGCGCGCTCGCGCAAGGGGCCGTCCAACTGGGCTCGTACGCCCTCCTGCTCTCGTCGGTGCTCGTCGCGGTGGTTGCCGTCGCTCCCCTGCGGTCGGTGTTGCCGACACCCGTGTTCGCGTTGCTCGTCCTCCTCGGACTCGGCTATCTCCTGACGGTCGCGTACGTCTGGACGGCCTACCAGTGGCTCCGCTCGCGCAACGACGACGTGCCCGCCGAACGGACGTCGGGTGGCGACTGGCTCGTCCTGGGCATCTTCGTCGTCGCCTACCTCGCGGGCGCGGTGTGGCCCGGTTTCGCGGCCCTCGTGCCGGCCGCGCTGGTCTGGCTCCTCGTCGGTTCGGCCGTCGCTCCCGGCCACGTCGACCGCGTGCGCGAGTACGTCGAGCGACGCGCCGCCGCGGCCGAGGAGACCGAACCGGTAGACCCCGACGCCGTCTACGGGATTACCGACGAAACCCGACGACACCTCACACGCCTCGAGGGGACCCCCGGCCCGCCGTTGCTCCTTCCGGCGATCACGGTGCTCGCGGTCGCGCTCGCCGCTGGCTGGGCGACGACGATCGTCTCGAGCGACGCGCTCGCGCTCGGCTTCGCCGCCGCCTCGAGCGTCGCTCTCGTCGGCCGTCACGTCGGCGGTGCCGTCCGCGACGAGTTCGCCGGCGACAGCGCGGTCGTCCGCGACCTCGAGACGCGCTTCGACCTCGAATCGCTCGAGGACGCCGCCGACGGTGACGGCCCGCTCGATCCCGAAACACGCGCCTCGCTCGAGGCGACGATCACGCGGCTGGCGGGACAGGCCGACGTCCCCGCCCCCGAGGTCCGCGTCCTCGATCGGGCAACCCCGACGGCGCTTACGGTGGGCTACCGCCCGTCGTCGTCCACCGTCGTCGTCTCGCGGGGCCTCGTCGAGACGCTCGACGGTCGTGAACTCGAGGCCGTCCTGGCCCACGAACTCGCCCACGTCAAAAACCGTGACGCGGCGGTGTTGACCGCGCTGTCGGTGCCCGGTGCCGTCGCCGCGCTCTCGCGGGGTCGGTACGGCTTCAATCCGGTCGTCGAACCGATCGCGAGGCTCGTCCGCGGGGTCAGTCGCTGGTACGTCGCCTTCGTCGCCCGCGGGCGTGAGTACGCCGCCGACGACGGTGCCGTCGCGATCACCGGCGACGCGGCGGCCCTGGCGGCCGCCCTCGAGACCCTCGACGACGACCTCGAGCGCCGACCGCGGACCGATCTTCGGACCGGCGACCTCGCGACGGCGTTTTCCATCGTCCCGCCGCCGTGGGAGGAGCACCGGTTTTTCGACCGGACGAAACGGTTCGTCTCCCGAACGGTGTTCGGGACCCACCCGGCGACCGAAACGCGGATCGAGCGGCTGCGCGCTCGAGCGTAATTTCGCCGTTCCACGAACCCCGCTGGCCGGGAGCGGGCTTCGAGCACCGTGAGAAGCCCGCGACTCGGGGGAGGGCAGGCTGTAGCCAGCGTAGTCACCGCGAGCGACCGTGGTTCGAGAGAGCTTTGCTCTCTCGTCATCACGAAAGACGCTTCGCGCCTTTCGAACGACAGGGAGCGCGGGCCGACGACTGGCCGAGAAGCCGCGCGACGCGCGGCTGGCGGGGAAGGAGGAGTGCTTTTCATCGAAGCTAAGCGGGAGCAAAGCTCCCGCGAGGTCCGCGAGAGCGCTATGCGCTCTCTCGAGATTTGTCCGAGTGCGGTCGCGAAGCGACCGCACGCAGAGAAAAAGTTCGTTTCTAGTACTTCGGATCGGCACCGGTCGTCTCGTAGACGTCCTCCATCAGGGCGTCGCGACGCGATTGCCAGTGTGCGAGCGCGTCGGGGTGGTCGGGATAGTGCTCGTAGTGCTCGAGCAGTTCGTCCGCCCGGCGTTTGGTCTGGAAGAGGTTCCAGATGGTGCCCCAGTGACCGCGGCTCTTGACGAGACACTCGAGGGCGAGTTTCGGGCCGATGCTGGTGCTGCCCGAGTAGAGCGCTTCGGCGAGGCTCTCGCCGGGGAGCGTGGCGAGCAACCCCATCAGCTCGTCGACGTCGGCGGCCGTCGCGAGGACGTTGTAGACGTCCAGCGCGGCGTAGCGAGCCCCGAAGTGGTCCATCACGCGCTCGTTGTACTCCCAGAGGGCCGCTTCGCCGTACTCGCCGCTCTCGAGGCCGTCGACGATGGCCTCGGCCGCGTACTTGCCGGCGTAGGCCGCGCCGGCGATGCCGCCGCCGGTGGTGGGGTTGACGTGGCCGGCGGCGTCGCCGACGGCGACGTAGCCGGGGTGGACCGCCGAGTCGTACGGACGGCGCGTGGGAAGGGCGGCACCGAGTTTGTTATCGACTTCCGCACCCTGGAACTCGGCGCGGTTCCGGAGGTCCCGTTTCAGGTCGTCGACCAACGTCATCGGCTCCTCGGTCATCTGGAAGCCGAGGCCGGCGTTGATCTCCGTCTCGGTCCGCGGGAAGTACCAGAGGTAGCCCGCGGCCCGATCGGTGGGTTTGAAGACGAGCGCGTCGTGCCACTCGACCGGTTCCTCGACGTGAACGATCTCGCGGTACGCCGAACAGAAGTGCGTGTAGTTGACGTTGGTGTCGAACGTCGACTCGGAGAAATCGACCTCGTCCTGCAGGATCGAGAGCGCGCCGGCGGCGTCGACGACGAACTCGGCGTCGTAGCTGACTGGCTCGCCCTGAGACGTCGCCTCGACGCCCGTCACGCGGCCGTCGTCGTTCTGGCGAACCGTCTGGACCACCGTATCGTAGTGGATCTCGACGCCGGCCTCGATCGCTCCCTCGATCAGTCGCTGGCCGTAGTCCCAGCGGTCGATGACGGCCAGTTCGCCCGGGATCGGGATCTCGAGGACGGTGTCCTCCTGCGGGATCTCGAAGCGGCCGTGGTCGACGCCGGTGTTCGTGAAGGCGGGTTCGATCTGGGACTTCGGGATCGAGTCCGGGAACGCGTCCGCACCTTTGAGCGCGTCGCCACAGGCGATGTGTCCGGCGTTCTCCTCGGACTTGCGCTCGACGACGACGACGTCGTACCCCTCGTGAGCGATCGTCGCGGCGGCGTAACAGCCCGCGGTCCCGGCACCGACGACGACGACGTCCGGGGAGTGAGACCGCGGCGTCGCGTCGGCGGCCGACCCTTCCTGCGTACTCATACCAACAGTATGGACACCCAGGCAAGAAAACGTTTTATAGTCGTTGTGTCGCCGTCGAACCGCCACATTTCGCCGTCTTCCGGCGCTCGAGTGGGGTCGATGCCAGCAAGAACGTCCGAACACGTTCACGGCACAGGGGTTTCGTCGTCCCAGCGGCGACAAATCCGTAATAAAGAATTTTGACGGGGTCGGCCGTACCGACGCGTATGGCGGAGTACACTATCGAATTCGTCGGGACGGGCGAGACGATCACCTGCTCGGAGAAGGAGACGATCCTCAGCCGCTGTCTCGAGGAGGGCATCGCCCAGGAATACTCCTGTCGGGTCGGGATGTGTCTGGCCTGTTCCGCGGAGATCGTCGAGGGCGAGGTCACCCAGCCCGCCGCTCGCGGGCTGACCGAGGAGGAGGCCGAAAACTACGCGCTGACCTGTATGGCCCGTCCCCAGTCGGATCTGAAACTCGAGCGCGGGAAGTACCCGCCCAGCATCGAGGCCGACCTCGAGGGTGGCGATTCCGCGACCGGTGCTGCGGCCGACGACTAACTGTTCTATACGCTACTGGAGTCGGCGTCGCGAGGTTAGAAGACGACCGGGCCGCGTTGCTCGATCGGGTCGCCGTGGGGCCGACCGGCGACGGCGACGACGCGCAACTCATCGTCCGTTCGAAGGTCGACAGACGCGGCGTCCGAAACCGCACGCACGTCGCCGGTCTCGAACTCCCGGCCGTCGACGGTACCCGATCCCGAGACGCCGAAACAGAACCCCGTCCACCCGTCGGGGATCGTCCAGGTCCACCCGTCGGTCAGTTCGACGTCGCGATACGTCAGCGGCGTGTGGGTCTCGAGCGGCGATCCCTCGCCGACGACGGTCGTGACGGTTGCCCCCTCGTATTCGGCGGTCGGTAACTCGGCGGCGGCCGCGTCCGCGTAGTCCGGGTCGGCGTCTTTCTCGCTCCGGGGAAGGTTGACCCACAGCTGGAGGCCGCTACAGGCCGCGCCGTCGGCGGGAAACTCCGAGTGGCGGATCCCCTCCCCGGTCGTGATGTGCATCGCGTCGCCGGCCCTCGCCGTGTTCGAGACGCCCAGCGAGTCCTCGTGGTCCATCCCGCCCTCGAGCATGTAGGTGACGATCTCGAATCCGCGGTGGGGATGCATCGGGAACCCCGCGTCGGGATCGATGTAGAAGCGCTCGAAGAGGACGAAGGGATCGAGGTGGTCGGGATAGGCGTTCGTCGGGAACGCTCGCGTCGCGTCGACGCCCGTGCCGTGGCGAACCCGCCCGCCGGGAATCGGGCCCTCCGGCGTCGGGTTCGGGTCGTCTGTGGCCATACCGGTGGTCGGCGATGCGAGCGGAAAAGGGTCCCGTCTGTGGATGGCGGTCGCTGTGGATGGTGGTGTCTGTTCTCGAGTGATCCGTTGGTGACTGATCAGACAGCGGATCTCTGTCCCCGGCACACGTTAACGCCTCGAGTTGCTGAGGATACCTGGCTCCATGCGTCGGCCCGATCAAACACGCCTCGCCCTTCAGTTCGTCAAGAGGCGGCCTGCCCGTCCCCGTATCAGCCGACTTTGTGAGTGAGTGTGCAGAGACGCGTTGTCGACCCATGGCGCGCTGGCGAACCGTCCTCGGAAAGCGAACGGTGAGCGAAGCGAGCCGTGAGCACAGCGAGGACGGTTCGGCGAGACGCGAGGGACGAGTGAGCGACCACCGGGAGCGAACGAGTCGGTTGGGGAGGGTGAGGCTCTGGGCGGGACTGAAAGGGGCCGGCGTGCTCGAGGAAGGCAGGCGGTGCAAGCACCGAGCGAAGTGAGGCGCGCAGCGAGCCTCCCGACTCGAGCACGCCGGGGGCTTTCGGGGCGTTGGTGCTACTCGATTTCAGATACGGCGCAATCGGTGGCCTGCCATCGATAGATGGCTAACACCCAGCCAGTCTCTCACCGTATACTGACCGCTCATCGAGCGCTCGTAGCAAAGAGAGTACGAACCATCCACCGACAACGTCCGGGACAACTGGCCGTACTAGTCGACGAAGTCGATGTCGTCGCCCATCTCGGGCTGGACGGCCTCGCCCTCGGGGCGGCCGTAGATCTGGGGCGACTCGACGCCGGTGACGACGATCATCGTCCGCATGCTGCCCTCGAGGGTCTCGTCGATCGAGGTCCCCCAGATGATGCGGGCGTCGGGGTCGATCCGGTCGTAGATCTCCTCGACGACGCCCTCGGCCTCCTCGATGGACATGTCGTTGCCGCCGGTGACGTTGACCAGCGCGGAGTTGGCCCCGGAGATGTCGACGTCCAACAGCGGCGATCGGAGGGCGGTCTTGACCGAGTCCTCGGCCTTCGCTTCGGAGTCGGCCTCGCCGAGGCCGATCATGGCGACGCCACCCCGCTCCATGACGGTGCGGACGTCGGCGAAGTCCAGGTTGACGAGACCGGGCTTGGTGATGAGTTCCGTGATGCCCTTGACCGAGCGCATCAGCACCTCGTCGCTGACCTTGAACGCCTGTCGGACGGGCAGCTTGCCGACGGAGTCGAGCAGGCGGTCGTTCGGGACGACGATCACGGTGTCGCTCACGTCGCGCAGGCGCTCGAGGCCCGCTTCGGCGTTCGTCCGGCGGACCTCTCCCTCCGCCGTGAAGGGCGTCGTGACGATCGAGATCGTCAGCGCGCCGGCCTCGCGGGCGGCCTTGGCGACGACGGGCGCGGAGCCGGTGCCGGTGCCGCCGCCCAGTCCCGCGGTGACGAACACCATGTCAGAGCCCTCGATGGCCTCGTAGATGTCGCTCTGGCTCTCGAGGGCGGCCTCTTCACCCACCTGGGGCAGGGAGCCGGCACCGCGGCCGCCGGTCTTCTCCTCGCCCATCAGGATCTTGGTGTCGGCGTCGATCTCCACGAGGTGCTGGACGTCGGTGTTGGCGGCGACGAGTTTGGCACCGTGGATGCCCTCCTCGTGCATGCGGTTGATGGTGTTCCCGCCGGCACCGCCGCAGCCGACGACCGTGATGTCGGTCTGGAGGTCCTCGAGAACGTCCTGTAGCTCCTCGTCGGTCATCGTCCCCGAATCGCGACTACTCGATGACTCGTCGGGCGCCTGGCCGTCGTCCGGGGCCACCGGCTCCCCGTCCTCGGCCTCGTCGATGGCGTCGTCGATGAGTGAGTCCATTCTTGGCCCTTTCTATAGGGCGGAGCGTAATTACCTTTCCCCTGTTCGTCTGACGAACGTCGGACATATTACGTGGTCGTTACCTGTCCTATTGTAGACGTTATACGACGCCATAACGGACGCAGGTAATCGCTGATTATTGGCGGTCGTACGAGCAGTCAGATTTCGAATACGTCAGTCCGATCGACGTGAACCGCCTCGGGATCGATCTCCTCGCCCTCGACGGTGACCGGTTCGCCGTCGGCGAGACGGCCGAACGCCGGCCCTTCCGGGACACCGGCTTCGCGGGCCAGGGCGGGATCGAAGGCGGTCGTCTCGGCGACCACGCGGTCGGCTTCGACTGCAACCGTCTCGTACTTCTCCTCGAGTACGGTCGCGAGGGTCTCGACGATCGCATCGGTGCGCGCTTCAGCCGAATCCGCTGGCAGTGCGGCCCGCGAACCGACGCGGGTGCCGCCGTTGTCGGTCTCGAACGCGACGCTGTTGGCCGCGACCGCGGACCGAACCCGTTCCGGGTCGATCCCCTCCGCGATGTCGACCAACTCAGTTGGTAGTTTCTCGACGGCGATCGACGACGCCGTTCGGTCGCCGAAGCGGACGCCGTCGTCGATGCGCCCGAGTTCGGCTTCGACCGTCTCGACGACCTCGAGCGGTCGGTCGCCGACCTCCCGAACCCACGTCTCGCTGACGACCCGGTAGCCGCGCTCGGCGAGGGTCTCCTCGACGACCGGCCACTCGCCGTCGACGACCGCGAGGTCGGTGCCGCTGGCCTCGAAGAGCCCCTCGAGCACCTCGCCGTGGGCGTCGGGATGGCCCAGGTCCTCGAGCGCCCAGTCGGAAGCGACGTGGCCGACCGCCCACGGCGTCTCGCGGACGATGCGCTCGAACCGCGGGGCGTAGTGGTTGCCGCCGACGCCGACGACGGTCCGCTCGCGGTGGGGGGCGACGTCGCGCAACTCGAGGATGGCACGGGCGACGGCCTCAGCACCGGCCGGGTCGTCCCACTGTTCGTCACCGCTGCCCAGTTCCGCGAACAGCGACGGACGGCCGACGTCGGTCGGCCCGTGGTGGGTACACTCCATGCCCACGTCGTAGCCGTCGGGTGCGTACGCGTCGAACGCCTCGAGGAGGGTCGCCAGGGCGTTCGGTGCGGCGGCCGCGACGGCGTGGTCCGCGCCGCCGAACTCGGCGGGACCGACGTTCCCCGTGAAGTGGCCGGTCAGGAGCGGTCCCGTGTCGCCGGAGTGTCGGGAGGCGAACACGAGCAGGTCGGGGTCGCAGTCGAACGCCTCGACGGGCCGCTCGAGTTCGATGTGGAGCTGGTCGAACGAGCGGAGTTCGATTCCTTCGCCCCGGTAGTAGGTGCCGCCGCCGGCGGCGTCGGGGCGGTCGTCGTCCTCGCGCTCCTCCCAGGGGTGGAGGTCCCGCAGGTGATCGCAGATGTGGACCGACGCGCGGTCCGCCCGGCTCTCGACGATGGCCAACTCGCTCATACTCGCCCTCGTGCGTCGGTGTCCGTTAACTCGCCGGTTTCGTCCGTTCCCTCCGGTCGGATACAACCGGGGGAGGTGGATGGGCACCCGACTCGCTGGCGGGTGCTGACCGCTAGGTGAGAACGGGCCAACGCTTTATTGGATTCAGTGTGGTAGCGAGTAACGCATACCGGTACCGTCCAACGGGCCAGTATCGACCGGTGTCCGCAGGACCTGGCACTGGTGAGGGACTGCGCTGCTATCCGATAGAGGTCAGCATGTCAGACTGCAGCCTGGACGTTCGCGACGTCCTCGAACTCGTTCCCGATTACGCAGCGGTGGCACTCGACGCAGCGGGCCACGTCACGGACTGGAACGACGGGGTCGCACAGCTAACCGGATACGATCGTACGGACGCACTCGACGCACACTACCGGGAGGTGTTGCCGGCCGATCAGGACGACCAGCCGGAGACGGCGTTCGAGCGTGCACGCGAGACGGGCTACGCAACGGATCGCGGATGGCGGGTTCGGGCCGACGGATCGGCGTTCTGGGCGTCCGAACTGTTCGTCCGGATCGGTTCCGCGGGCGAGGTCGGCCCGGAGGCCGCCGGGGACGACGCCACAGACGAGGGCTGTTTCGGCTGGGTCATTCACGATCGGACCGAGGAACGCGAACGCGAACTGGACCTCCGGCGCGAGCAAGCGCTCTCGGAGGGGATCTTCGCGGCCCAGCCGGACGTGCTGTACGCGTTCGACGCCGACGGCAACTATCTCGCCTGGAACGATCGGGTTCCGGAGGTGACCGGCTACTCGGACGGCGAACTCGCCGAGATGGGACCGCTCGAGTTCGTGGCTCCGGAAGACCGGTCCCGGGTCGCCGACGCTATCGAACGGGTGCTGAACGAGGAGCGACAGGTTACCGTCGAGACCGCCCTGCTTACGAGCGATGGGGATCGGATCCCCTACGAGTTCAACAGCGCGCCCATCACCGACGACGACGGGACCGTGCTCGGCTTTACCGGCGTCGGCCGGGACGTCAGCGACCGGAAGGCCCGCGAACGGGAACTCCGCGAGGAAAAAGCCCTCACCGAGAGCATCTTCGCGGCCCAGCCGGACCTGCTGTACGCGTACGACGTCGACGGGACGCTCATGGCGTGGAACGACCGGTTTCGGGAACTGACAGGGGCCGACGAAGACGAACTCGAGGACGTGGAACCGCTCCAGTTCATCGCTCCGGAGGACCGGCCACACCTCCGGGCAGCGATCGACCGGATCCTCGAGGAAGGCGACCACGTCACGGCGGAGGGACGCGTCGTCGCCGCGGACGGGAGCCGCGTCCCCTACGAGTTCAACAGCGCGCCGATCACCGACGACGACGGGACCGTGCTCGGCTTTACCGGCGTCGGCCGGGACGTCAGCGACCGGAAGGCCCGCGAGCGCGAACTCGAGCGCCTCGAGCGACTGAACGGCATCGTCCGAACGATCGACGAGACGATGGTCGCGGCCGAGACGCGCGAGGAGATCGAACGCGCCATCGTCGAGACGTTCGCGTCGGCGGCGGCCTACCCGTTCGCGGTCATCGGGCGGGTCGATTCCGACGTCACGGGCACTCACCGAACCTGGGAGCCGCGCCACTGGGAGGGACTCGAGGAGTCGGCGCTCGAGACCGTCGTCTCGTCGTACGTCGATCCGCCTCCGGAGGCCCCGGACGCGTCACCGCTCGAGAACCGAACCGTCCGCTCGTTCCGGCACCTCGAGGACAGCGACGTCGGTCCGTGGCGGACCCATGCCCGCGACTGCGGCTACGGTGCCGTCGCGGTCGTCCCCATCGCGGCCGGCGGGCGCGCGTTCGGCGCGTTGATCCTCGGGGCTTCGGACGGAGACGCCTTCTCCGACCGCGAGCGGGAGGTCCTCCAGGAGTTCGGCGGGACGGTCGGCCACGCGATCAACGCGGTGTCGGTCAGACGCCTGCTCTATCTGGACGCCGTCGTCGAACTCGAGTTCGAGTCGACCGACCAGGGGCAGACGCTCGTCGATCTCTCGGCCCGCGCTGGCTGCCGGCTGACGCTGGATCACCTGTCGCCGCTGACCGACGAGGGGTTCGTCTTCTACCTTACCGTCTCGGACGTCGACGCGGATCGATTCGGCGACCTCGCCGGGGAGCATCCGGCCGTCACAGAGTGTCGGCGCATCGACGCCGACGCCGAGAGTCACTGGGAACTCGTCGTCACCTCGCCGACCCTCGCGGGCGTAGTCGCCGACTACGGGGCGCGCATCGATTCGCTGACCGTCGAGGACGGTCTCGCCGAGGCCGTGATTCAGGTGAGTCCCGACGTCGACATCCGGAGCCTCGTGAACGCCGTCACCGACCGGTATCCCGACACCACGCTGCAATCCAAACGCAGCGTCGACCGACCGATCGAGACCCACGCGGACTTTCGGCGGACGGTCGCGGACGCGTTGACCGACAAACAGCGGCTGGCGCTCGAGGCGGCCTACTACGGCGGCTACTTCGAGTGGCCGACGCGATCGGCCGACGCCGGGGAACTGGCGGACCGACTCGACATCGCCCGACAGACGTTCCACCAGCACCTCCGTGTGGCGCTGGAGAAGCTGCTCACGGCGTACTTCGAGGGCGGTACCTGACGGGGATGCGCTCGATATTCCTCGGCGGTACCACGGCGAATACCAGATAGCGCTGGTATGGCCCTTACCCGTCGTGATCGCCTTCCTCGACCAATGACAGTTCGCTCGCCAGACGATCCGTCGACCCCGTTCCACGTTCTCGGCGATTCGACCCGCCGATATCTCCTCTCTCGGCTCCTCGAGGCTGCCGATCCCGGCGACGACCTGGCGTCCGTGGAGGCCGTGTCGGTCGACGTGCTCGCGAGGGACGTCGCGAGTCTGGTGCACAGCCACCCGATCGTCACCGACGAGCAAGTCGCCCGTGTGCGGGTCGAACTCGTCCACCGACACCTCCCCCACCTCGAGTCCGCCGGGATCGTCACCTGCGAGGAACGCGAGGGTTCCAGAGTCGTCTCCACGGAAGACCATCCCGTCCTCGAGCACGAGTGGGTCCGTACCCTGCTCGACGATCCGTCCGGCGGAGTGATCGACGACGAACGCGTCCTCGATCGGACGCTCGAGGCGCTGCAGACCCCCCGTCGACACACCGTCTGTGCCGTCCTCGCGCGACGGCGCGGTCGCGTCCCGGTCACCGACCTCGCGACGATGGTCGTCGCCGAGGAAGACGAGGTGAGGATCGTCGACGTCTCCGCGTCGGACGCCGAGCGGACGGCGATCGAACTCGTCCACGGTCACCTGCCGGCGCTGGCGGACGCCGGCCTCGTCCGCTTCGATCGCGACGACCGGACGGCAGCGATCTCGCTCGACGCGCCCCAGTGGCGCGCCGCCTGGCTGGCCGAGGGGCCACTCGAGTCGGTCGTCGAGCGGCTCGAACCGGCCGGGCGGTCCGCCCCGGCTGGCACCGACGGCACCGCGACGGAGTCGGACCGGTCGGTCGGCTGCTGGACGATCGACGGTGCCGAACGCGTCATCGCGCGGGGACAGCAACTCGCCGATCTGACCGACGACGAACTGTTCGTCACCGTCCCCGACGACGGACTGATTCAGCACCGCTGTCTCGAGCGCTGGCACGCGGCCGTCGAACGGGGCGTCGACCTCTACGTCGGCTCGCGGTCCCCCGCGGTTCGCGAGCGGGTCCGCGAGACGATTCCGGACGCGACGATCTGTGAACCCCGGTTCGACTGGCTCAACCTCCCCGTCGACCACCTCGAGCACGGCCGGATGGTCTTCTCGGACCGAGAGCGGGTCATGCTCGTATCGATCGACGAGACCGCCCAGCGCGACGTTCCGGACGTCACCGCCATCACCGGATCGGGATCGCAGAACGCCCTCGTGTCGCTCGTCCGCGAACACGTCGGCCCGCGACTGGATCGCCTCGAGCGCGAACGGGACGACGGCGGGCGAACGGACGGCACGACGGCGCTGCCGATGTGATTCGGGTCGGCCATCGTCCCCGGATTCGGTATCCGGTCGCTCACTTCCTCGCCCCGGCTTTCCGACGGGCGAACGGTTCACGAGATCCCGAACAGGGTGCCGTTCGCCCCGACGGTAACTAACAGGTCGTCGGCCAGCGCACAGCCGGCGATCGCCCGGCCCTCCATCGCGTCGGTCCGGAGCGTCCACTCGAGGGAGCCGTCGGTCGGCTCGAGCGCGGCGACTGCGCCGTTACCGTAGACGGCGTAGACGGTATCGTCGGTCGCGACCCGAAACCGCGAGCGGAGGCCGTCGTCCCAGGGGTCGGTCTGCCAGCGTTGATCGCCGGTCTCGCGGTCGATTCCGACGACTCCGTTCGAATAGTCGTGGGCCACGATCACGTCGTCGATAGCGACGACCCACCCCCACCCGACACGTCCGTCCGGTTCGTACGTCCAGCGCTCGGTCATCGACGCCCAGCCGTAGGCGACGAGCAGGGGGTCGTGTTCGCCTGGTTCGTCGCTCTGATCGATATATGCATAGAGTTCCCCGTCATCGAGTACCGGATACAGCGGTTCGAACGGCACCGATGCCAGCGACTCGCCCGACTCGAGATCCCTGAGTGGGCTCGCACCGTGGTGAAGGACGGTCCCGTCCGCGATCACTGGCAACAGTGGCCTCGTGCCCCCGTACGCCCGCTCGCCATCCCAGCGTTCGTCACCGGTCTCGACGTCGAGGGCGCGTATCTGCGGCCAGTACTGTCCATCCGGTTCTCCCCATATCGTATTGTTGGTCGCGAGGACGACGTCGTCGACCACTCGGATGGCCGATGTCCAGAACGAACGGCTCTCCGAACGCCACTGTTCGGTTCCACCGGGAAGGTCGTACGCACGAATCGTTCGCCCGACGGAGACGTACAGCGTGTCGTCGACAATGGTCGGTCGCCACCGGATGCGTTCGTCCGTGCTGAACAGCGATTCCGTCTCGCCGGTCTCGGCGTCGATGGTAACGACCGACCGTGGCCCGTTGTGTTCGTCGTCGGCCGGCTCCTCGACGGTCGCGTACACGGTTCCGTCGACGATCAACGGCTGGTGGTGCTGATACCAGTCGACGATCGGCGAGGCCGTCCGCTCGAGAGTCCACTGGACCGACGGGTCGTCGCTCGGTCCCTCGGCATGCGGGTTCGTAAACGTGTTCCCCGTATCGTGGCCGAGCAGTCGCCAGTTCGGATCGTCCGCGAACGTGACGGCTCCCGATAGTTCGGGGCCGTCCCACGGTTCGGTTTGCGGATCGCTCGACTCGTCAGGATCGGTTTCGTCACTCGAGCAGCCGGCGACGGCGGCCAGGCCGGCGCTCGAGAGCGTTGCGAGGACGCGGCGGCGCGTCTTTTTCGAGAAAGATTCTGATACCATTAGTGGAGGGCACCAATAACTTATTATATTTTGGATGCATATATTCTTTCCCATTAGGAACAGACAATGTTCAATGGATATTGGATAATGAGTGGAAAATCACTTCTATAATAGATGGGGCTATATTGTCCAACAAAACGGTCAATGTTTGATCTATTCTCTATTGTTTAAATAGTGACTCCAAACTTCTCTTCAACCCTGTACATTGATGTTGCTATGGTATACGGGTGTTCAGATGCGTTCCCATGATGAACCCCTGCAATTTCACTGATTGGTTCTGGATAACTCATAATCTCGTCTGGCATAACAAGGCGAGTTGCTTCTGAGGGCGAAGTTGCGAGATGATACGGTCCGCCAGAATCTCCGGTATCCGTTTCGTCCTCATCTAGAGTTGTCACATATGCTTCGCTCCCAAGTTTTTCAATTCCGAATCCAAGACTTGTACCTGTTCTAGAACCCTGCCGTTGGAAGGATTCACCGTCCATTGTACCATTCTCTTCTATATCTTTCAAATTATCCTCTGCAACAACTCCTAAAATATCATTTCCAGTCATGCCGTTACCTCGTGCCAGCTCATATGTGACTTCTGTATCTGTCGCAGGATCTAAAATTGCCGCATCAAACGTCTCTGGACCCGATGGTTCATCAATGGGGAAGTCAACAACCTCCTCTTCTGGAATGAAATCAACCCCAGTTGTTGGTGGCCTGCCATAAATGAGACGTGTTTCTCCTGATAGCGGTGGTACTGTAATATTGTGTCCAGCAGTTACCATCTTTGTCGTACCATTATCATCAACTGGTGTACATGATGTCCACCATGCATCAGTTATGTGGTCCGACCCATCATAAATATCTCCAACAAATCCGCTTCCTCCTGGTATTTCGTCCCACTCATGCCAAAAATATTCAGGTTCATCGCCTTGTGGCCTCGGAGTTGCTGTATTAATTGAAATCTGATCGACTGAAATAGGGATGTCCTGGACTGTATCTTCCATCATCGTATCTCGTCCAGCAACGCCAGTTACAGTAGAGGGAAGTGTATCCTCGAGTTCTCGGACCGTGCTCTGTTTTATATCTCCTGAATCGTAGACGCTGACCTCGATTTGTTTTTCATCGTTTGAATTCGTCGTGACCCAGACTGCGGTCGGTTCAGGTCGATCTTTCAGTTTGTCTTCGATCTGTTTACGGGCGTCGTGGGCGCTCTCAACACGTCGCCATTGGCTTCGTGGAATCTTGTAATAAATTGGTTCTCTCTCCGGTGATGCACCATCTTTCACTGCTTCGTGATTCGTATGGACGTACGAATGCACGCGTGGCACCTCACGTTTGGGATCGTCAATCAGATCTGCCATTACTGACTGACTCATCCCTGCCACTGCACCAGCGGAAGCGCCAAGTCCAGCAACTGTATTCAGGAAGCGTCGCCGTCCCATCAACTACATCTCTCCAATGGTTTTCACCATATGCTATATCTATCGGCTATAGTTAAAAAGTGTTTTCTAGCCTGAATGTATATATCTTATATTTTATATTTGGTGCTAGGTCGGATGCCTAATAATAGTGATGGGGTCGCTAATCGAGAGCGTCGCGAGGACGCGACGGCGCGTTCGGCTGGCTAGCATGGATGGAGGGCGAATACGCGTCAGCCATCTCACACCTGGCGAATAAAAAATCGGTTGGCAATCCGTCGACGGTTCGGAGGTCCGCGGTCGTCGGACTCGAGTCGACGACTAGGGAACCAGCAGGTAGATGAACGTGACGTAGCCCGCGACCAGTGCCACCCCGTCGAGCCGGGTGAGCCGCCGGCCGTAGCCCATCATCGCGACCAGCACGACCGTGAAGACGACGAGGACGGGGAGTTCGAACCGCAGCGTCGCGCTCGAGACCGAAATCGGCGTGATAATCCCGACGAACCCGAGGACGGCGACCACGTTGTAGATGTTCGAGCCGACGACGTTGCCGATGGCGAACTCGGTCTCGCCGCGGATCGCGCCGACGACCGAGGCGGCCAGTTCCGGCAGCGAGGTCCCGAGCGCCAACACGGTGAGACCGACGAACAGTTCCGGGAAGCCGAAGGCCAGCAGCAGGCTCGAGCCGCCCTCGACGAGCCACCGGGAGCCGACGACCAGCGCGACCAGCCCGGCCAGCACCAGCGCGACGTCCTTCAGTGAGACCCCCTCGGCCCCGTCCGGGTCGTCGGTGACCGGTGCCGGATCGGCGTTGACGTAGTACAGCAGGTAGCCGGTGAAGGCCGCGAGGGTCAGCAGGAGGATCGCGCCCTCGAGCCGGCCGATGGTGCCGTTCGCGCCGAGGACGACCAGCAGGACGGCGGCGAAGACCATGAACGGGACGTGGCGGCGCATGACGGTTTCGCTGACGGTCAGCGGTTTGACGATCGCCGAAAGCCCGAGGACCAGCCCGATGTTCGCGACGTTCGACCCGATGATCGTCCCGAGGCCGGTATCGGTGCCGACGGTCAACGCCCCGATCACGGCGACGAACAGCTCCGGGGCGGTCGTCGCGAACGCGATCACGGTGACGCCGACGGTCGCCGCCCGCAGGCCGAACCCCATCGCGAGTCGACCCGCGCCGGCGACCAGCAGTTCCGCCCCGCCGTAGAGGGCGACGACGCCGCCCGCGAGCAGGAGCAACGAAAACGCGGTACCCGACAGCATAGGGTGGGCTATTCGGGAGGGCCGGATAAACGACGCGGAACGTCGCGGCCGCTGGGCAATTCGGCCGCTCGTGTAGCGGTGTGACGGAGGGTACCGGACCGTGATCGAGGGATGATCGTCGCGCGCCGGACGGCCAGCGACCGGAATCGGACCCACGATATGCAGGTTCCGAAACCCCTATTCGCGCGCTGTCCCGAATGCGGACAATGAGTCATCAGCTGCCGGACGTGCAGGCGTCGTCGCCCGACGTGACAGTCGGCCTGGGGCAGGTCGGCGTCACCGGCGTCGAGAAACTCGTCAAGATCGCCCGCGAGGAGCAACGGCCGCTCGTGTTCACCGCCGAGTTCGAGGTGTTCGTCGACCTCCCCGCCTGGCGCAAGGGCGCTGACATGAGCCGCAACATGGAGGTCATCGACGAGATCCTCGAGGACGCCACCCGCGAGGAAGCCTACCGCGTCGAGGAGGTCTGTGGCGAAGTCGCCGAACGACTCCTCGGGAAACACGAGTACACTTCCCGGGCCGAGGTCTCGATGGAGGCCGAGTTCATGCGCCGGGAGAAGACGCCCGCGACGGACCGCGAGACCCAGCACACGGTGAACGTGATCGCCTCCGCAACCGCGACGGAGGAGGGTACCCGCGAGGAGATCGGCGCACAGGTCACCGGAATGACCGTCTGTCCCTGCTCGCAGGGGATGTCCGCCGCACGAGCGAAGGAGACGCTCGAGGACTTGGGCGTCGACGAGGAGACGATCACCGAGTTCCTCGAGGAGGTCCCCCAGCCCGGTCACTCCCAGCGTGGCCACGCGACGCTGACCATCGAAGCGAACGGCGACCCGGAGGTCGACCTCAACGACGTCATCGACGTCGCTCGCGACGCGATGAGCGCGCGGATCTACAACCTCGCGAAGCGACCCGACGAGGACCACATGACCTACGCGGCCCACGCCGACGCGAAGTTCGTCGAGGACTGCGTGCGCTCCATGGCCGAGGGCGTCGTCGAGGAGTTCGATCACCTCGCGGACGATGCGGTCATCACGATGAAACAGTCCAACGACGAGTCGATCCACCAGCACAACGCCCACGCCGAGCGCGTCGTCGAGATGGCGACGCTGCGCGAGGAGGTCGACGGCGACGCGTAACCGGGAGACGCCTCGACGGCGAAACCCTCTTTTGTGGCCGGTATCCGACGGTTACGACGGTCTCGAGCCGTGGGTCCGACCGGAACCGGAACGACCGCGCTCTTTATCCGTACGGACCGTGTAAGCGCTTCAACCGATCATTACGGTCTCCGGACGACGCCCCGCTCGCCGATCATCCGCTGTCTTCGACGTTCGCTGCGATTTCCCACCACCATGAGTCAAACGGCACACACCGCGACCGACGACCTCCTCGGACTCGACACCGGTCTCGAGGCCCTCCAGAACAGTTCGGCGTTCGACGGGCTGGTCGAACCGGTCGCCGAACACGAGTCCTACGACCACCTCGCGTTCATCTACGAGTCACGGGCCGAGCAGTTCGCGACGGCGATCCCCTTCATCGAACACGGTCTCGAGCGCGGTGAGCGCTGCGTCTACATCGCCGACGAGAACGAGACGACGGAGATCCGCGACGCGCTCGCGGACCGCGGGGTCGACGTCGACGCGGCGCTGGACTCCGGCGCGCTCGTCATGTACACCGCACAGGATTCGTACCTCCGAAACGGGTCGTTCGATCCCGACGAGATGATCGCGTTCGTCTCCGACGTGATCGAAGCGGGCACCGAGGAGTACGAGGGCGTCCGCATCACCGGCGAGATGACGTGGGTCTTCGGCGACGACCCGCCGCTCGAGGAACTCGTCGAGTACGAGGGCAAACTCAACGACCTCCTGCCCGACGCCAACGGGATCGCGCTCTGTCAGTACAACCGCGAGCGGTTCTCCCCCGAGATCCTCCGGGACATCATCAAGACGCACCCACACCTGATCTACGACGATACCGTCTGTCAGAACTTCTACTACACGCCGCCCGAGGAGTTCTTCGGACGCGACCAGCCGGAACGCGAGATCGATCGCATGATGGGGACCCTGCTCGACCGCACCAGGGCCCGCGTCGAACTGCGCGATCACCAGCAACACCTCGAGCACCAGATCGAAATCGCGGCCGACTCCGACCGGTCGTTCGACGAGAAGCTCCAGGCGCTGTTCGAACTGGGCTGTGACCGGTTCGATCTCGAACTCGGTGGGCTGGCGGCGGTGGATCCGGCCCAGGACAGCTTCGAGGTCGAAGCGGTCAGCGGCGAGCACGAACACCTCCAGCCAGGTGCCGAAGCGCCGCTCTCGGAGACGTACTGTCGGGCGACGGTCGCAGCCGAGGAGACTGCGGACGTGACCGATCCCGAAACCGGCGGGTTCGAAGGCACCCTCGCGTACGAGGAGTTCGGCGTCCAGTCGTATCTCGGCACGCGGATCAGGCTCGAGAACGGTCCCGATCGGACGTTCTTCTTCGTCTCCTCGGAGCCGCGCGAGCGATCGTTCTCGGACGCCGACCGGACGTTCCACCACCTGATGGGCCAGTGGCTCAAGTACGAACTCGAGCAGCGCCAGCACGAGCGCCAGCTCCGCGAGTCGAACGAACGGCTCGAGCAGTTCGCCTACGCCGCCAGTCACGACCTCCAGGAGCCGCTGCGCATGGTGACGAGCTACCTCCAGTTGCTCGAGAACCGGTACGGCGACGGCTTCGACGAGGAGGGCGAGGAGTTCCTCGCGTTCGCCGTCGACGGCGCTCAGCGGATGCGCGAGATGATCGACGCGTTACTCGAGTACTCCCGCGTCGAAACCCAGGGGGAGCCGTTCGAGCCGGTCGACCTGGATCGGGTCCTCGGCGACGTCCTCAACGACTTGCAGCTCCAGATCGAGGAGACCGACGCCACGGTCACGACGAAACCGCTCCCGCAGGTGCGAGGCGACGCCAGCCAGCTCCGACAGGTGCTCCAGAACCTGATCACCAACGCGATCACTTACAGCGGCGACGAGCCGCCGACGGTTCGCGTCGACGCCGACCGGCGCGGCACGGAGTGGGTCGTGTCGGTCCACGACGACGGCATCGGCATCGACCCCGCGGATCAGGACCGCGTCTTCACCGTCTTCGATCGGCTCCACAGCCGCGAGGAGTACGACGGGACGGGGATCGGGCTCGCGCTGTGCAAACGGATTCTCGAGCGCCACGACGGCGAGATCTGGGTGGAGTCCGAACCGGGCGAGGGATCGACGTTCTCGATCTCGCTTCCCGCGGCGGACGACGAGGCGCAGTAACCCCAGCGAGGTCGGAAACCGAGCGTCGGGTCGGCGGGGACGATCGAGCCGATCAGAACTCGAGCGGTTCGGCCTGCTCCCAGCGGGGGGCGAACTCCTCGTGGACGCTGGCGGCGAACTCGGGGTCTTTGAGGTCGATCATGCCGAAGGCCTCGCCCGAGGAGAGCGGGTTCGGGACCTGGATACAGACCTCGACGCCGTCGATGATGTTGAACGATCCCGTCACGGCGTCGTCGGTACGGACGTCGAAGTGGTCGCGCTTCTGGAGGGTGGTTCGGTAGCGTTCGCCGACCCGCTCCGAGAGAGCACCGACCATGTCGCGGGTCATCAACACGTCGACGGAGACGCCTCGCTCCAGCGCGTCCTCGATCTGGGCCGTCACGTCCTCGCTCAACGCCTGGACGTCCCGCCCCGGCGTCGGATCGGCCGCCACCATGACGATGTGGTCGTCCGCGGCTGCCAGCCGTTCCAGCAGGAGATCGACCGTCTCCTCGGGGCCGACGGCGGCGGTCCAGAACTGCTCCTCGACCGGATCCGCGGCGTCGAGTTCGTCCGAGAGTTCGTCGACGATCGACTCGTACTGGTCGACCTTCTCCTCGAGTTCGCGTTTCTTGTCCTCGAGGAGTCGATCCAGCGCCGTGGCGGGCTCGACGGCGACGTACTTCTTCGGCCGGCTCGCGGTCTGGCTGCGCACGAGGTTGTACTGCTCGATGCTGTTGAGGACGTCGTAGATCCGGCCCATCGGGACGTCGCTCGCCCGGGACAACTCCTTGGCTGTTGTGGGACCGGTGTTCAGCAGCGCGCGGTAGGCTCGAGCTTCGTACTCCGAGAGCCCGAGATCCCTCAGACTGGCCATGTCGGGCTATGACTCCCGAAGAAACATAAACACTGTGGTAGTTTGCCACCGCTCCCGATCTCCCGGTTCAACGGCTGTGGTGTCACTCGTAGACGGTCTCGAGCGCGTCGCTCAACTGTTCCGGAGTTTCGACGACGGCTGACACGTGCTCGCCGCGTTCGATCCGGGCCGTTCCGGGTTCGAGGTCCTCGGCCGCGGGAACGACCACCTTCTCGTGATCGGCGAGTCGCCACGCGGCGCGGTGGAGTTCCGTCCCCGGATCGCCGCCGACCCGGATCACCAGCGGCCCCTCGAGCAGCCGGGAGACGGCCGTGGCGTAGCGGGCGATCTGGACGCCGAAGCGCTCGCTCGCGCCGGCGAACGCCTCGAGCGTCTCCCGGGCGGAGGCCCGGTACTCGTCGTCGCCGGTGAGTTCGGCCAGATCGAGCGCGGCGTCGGCAAACGCCACGTTGGCGTCGAGCGGTCGTAGCGTCCGATCGAGCAACCCGGGGCCCTCGGCTGGGCCGTCGAGGAAGGAATCCTCGTCGTACAGCGCGTCGATCGTCGCGTCCGCGACTGCCCGGGCGTCCTCGAGTGCGTCGGGATCGACGGTGCTGGCGGCGGTCGTCAGCGCGGCGAGCGCCCGGGCCTGGTTCGTCAACAGCGGCGTCGGGTCGTCGCCGTCGCCGAGGGTCTCGCCGTGCTGGTGGACCACGACGCCATCGACGAGCAGGTCCTCGCGGAGCGTCTCGAGGGCGCGTTCGGCGTAGCGACGCGCGCGCTCGTCATCGGTGTAGGCGGCGTAGGTCAACAGCCCCTCGATGGCGAGGGCGTTCGGGCCGGCGAAGACGCCGTCGTCGACGGGCGGCTCGTCGGCGGCCGCGCGATCGGTGGCGTCGATGCTGTGCGCGTCGGTCTCGCCGGGGGCCTGGCTGTTGGCGAAGGCGTCGACCGCGTCGTTCCACAGCGTCGTCGTCAGGAACTCGACGGTGCGTTCGGCCGGTTCGCGGTACTCGTCTTTCCCGCTCACCAGATAGGCGTTCGCGAACGCCCGGACGAGTGCCCCGTTGGAGTCGAGCAACTTCTCGTGCTGGAGTCCCGACCAGTCGGGTTCGCTCGCGAACCGGTAGAAGCCGCCCTCGTACTCGTCCAGCAGGTTCGCGCCGACGGCGTCGTACGACCGCAGCGCCATCTCACGGTCGCGTTTCAGCGCGAACTCGAGGGCGTCGGGCAGCGGGAACTTCGCGCCCTGACCCCAGCCGCCCGCGACCTCGTCGTAGGTCTCGGTGAGTTGCCCGAGCATCGCCGCCTCGACGTCCTCGGTCAACTCGCCGGCCGGGGGGTTGTCCTCCCGCAACGGGCGGGGGACCCGCGCCGCGCCGCTGCCCTTGGTCTGCCACATCGTGCGGACGCTGTCGAGGACCTGGCGCATCCCGTCGGGACCGAGGTAGCCCGCGCCCGTGAGGACGTTCCCGTCGGGGGCGAGGAAGACGGTCGAGGGAAAGCCGCCCATGTTGTACCGGTCCCGCACGCGGGGATGGCGGTCGACGTCGACCCGGACCGGCACGAAACTGTCGTTGACGTTGGCCGCGATCCGCGGTTCCGCGTAGGTCTCGGCGTCCATCTCGTGACAGTGGTCACACCACGTCGCGGTCAGCGAGAGCAAGACCGGCCGGTCGGCCTCGGCGGCCTCGTCGAAGGCCGCCTGCCCCCACTCGCGCCACTCGACGCGCGTTTGATCGTCCATACCGGACGGTAGCCTGTCTCGAGGGTAAGCCCTTCGTTCCCACGCGCCAGAACCCCTCGGTGAACCGAGAGTAAAGTGTTTTCACGCTTCGCTGGTAATATCGGAGCATGCTCCGGTGGATCCTGGCGTTGCTGTTCATCCCGTTTCTCGACGCCCTGTTGCTGGTCGTTTTGGTCACCCAGGTCGAGGCGCTGGGTTGGGCTGCGATGGTGCTCATCGTCGTTCTCACGGGTCTGGTCGGCATGCTGCTCGTCCGGGCCGAGGGCCGGCGGACGATCCGGAAGATGCAACGGTCGCTCGCCCGGGGCGAACCCCCGACGAACGAACTGCTCGACGGCGGCCTGCTGATCGCCTCCGGTGCCTTCCTGCTCACGCCCGGGCTGGTGACCGACGTGATCGGCTTCCTGCTCGTGATCCCGCTCACTCGCATTCCGATCCGTGCCGCCCTCAAACGCTGGGTCATCGTCCCCAAACTCGACGAGAAGACCGGCGGCTTCGCCACCGGAGCGGTCTGGACGTCCGGCTTCCCCGACGACGAGTCGTCCCAGGGAGCCACCTGGGGAGGCGAGGACCCCGGAACCTACGACCTCGGGGCCGACGCCTACGACGTCGACACCGAGAACTCCGCCTCCTACTCGATCGACCTCGGCGACGAACGCACCGCGGATCGCTCGAGCGAGGACGATCCCGACGACCCCCGCGCTCGGTAGCGGTTCTCACTCCTCCGACGGAAAGAAACGCTTAAACGTACCACCCGGCAACTACAGGATGCGAACGCGGGCCGGTAGCTCAATTAGGTTGAGCGCCACTCTGATAAGGTGGAGGTTCTCGGTTCAAATCCGAGCCGGCCCACTGATTTTCCGGCGAGCAAGTTCGCGAGCCGGAAATCCGTTCTCCGGTTCGATTTGAACTACGGAAGTCGCACGCTCACGAGCGACGCGTGGCGCGTAGCGCCACGGGAAGCGAGCGGCGAAGCCGTGAGCGAAGCGAGTGAGACCGTCTACCGGTGGTTCACAATCCGAGCCGGCCCACTTCTCGCACCGAACAAACTCGTGAAGCTCGAGTACGTGTTGCCGCTCGGATTTAATTCTCTCACTCGGTTCGAGGGTGGGGCTCCCGGCGCGATCGCGCCGGGTCGCCTGCGGGGCGGTTTCGCGCTGCGTGCGAAACGCCCCTCTATTCTACATGAAACAGTCGAAATAGGGGTGCCCTTGTATTCGCGATTTAGACAATTTCGGCTGAAGAACTCACTGGACCCATGTATGTAGTGGCAGTCCGTTTATGATACATCGCGATATTTAGATTCTGTATCTCCTCAAGACATAAGGAAGCGAGTTCTCTAAGAACAGCTGTTGCAAACCCTGTTACCTCATCAACAGCTAAAGATAGGGCCGCATATACGATTCGTTGCCAGCGAGAGGGGGAGAAATCCTGATTCCGAAACCAAGTGATGAATTTCTGAAGCTGTGGAGAAGGGTTATGAACTGATAACTTCTCGTCACTCAATTCTATTCTCTCGTATTCCCACATGCCTCTGGTTTATACTTTGTCAAGTATAATACCTTGGGGTTCCACACCCACATTTCCCCTCGTGGTTTACACCGCAAAATTGGTTGACGAGTCAGCTTAGGAGGATCCATAGGTTCAAATACGAAAGTGGAACCAACCAAGATGATGCGTGAATCACAAGACGACCTCCTGATTGTTGAAGCGCTTGCCGACTTTGCCTACGGGAGACAGACGTGACCGATACGCCCATGCTGAACCGCATGGGGCTTTGAGACTAATATCCGCCACCCACAACAGTAGATATAAGTTAACTCACATCAACACACTAAATGGAAGCCGGTCTCCACGGGGACGTTCGCGCAAACGTCCCGGGTGTCGGAGCACCCGAGACTGTGCTTCCAAACCCGGGAGGGTTTGCAAGCATGATTACGTTGCTTCTACCGGGATATAAACGTCCCGCACGACCGCCGAATCGCCCGCCTCGAGTACGATCCCGTCCGACCGATCCAGCCGTCGCTACCCCCACCCATGAGCGGTGAGGCCGACACGCCGCTCGCGAGGTGTCCCCGCTGCGATCGCCCGGTCGCGACCGTGACGATGGTCGGGCCGACGGAGGCCGTCGCCGGCCCCTGTGGCTGTCGGGTCGCTCCCGGATCGGTCACGTCCTCGCGGCTCGAGTAGGCCCCCGCTCGAGTCGCGGCGGCAAGCCGGGCGTCGCGGCGACAGTTGGACGGGCTGCTGGCCGCCAGTGTCAGCGCAGCCGCGACCACCCTGTGGCTGTGCCGGCCAGCCGACGGCAGTCCGTCTCGTCCGCGGCGGTGGTCGTCGGCCGGGGGAGTCGCCGACGGCCCCAGGGACCATCGAAATCACCCACGCGACGTCCGGCCCGTGAGCGCGACTCGAGCGCGGCGGTGACGGTCACGCGATCGACGCCTGGGGACCGGTTGCGGTCGACCGCGAGACCCCCGTTCCCGGATGACCAACCACCGTTACCCCGCTCGCTCGAGGAAGATCGTCCCCAGCACCGTCGCGTAGCCGACTGCGCCGACGACCGCGAGGAGGCGACCGGCGACGACGACCGCCTCGAGAGCCGCGAGGAGGCCGCCGGCCTCGAGGGCCAGTCCGGCGGCGAGGGCGACGACGGCGACGGCGGCGAGGCGCGGCCCGACGAACCGGCGCGCGGCGATGGCTGGCGGATAGAAGTGGTAGCTGACGCCGACGATGGTCAGTCCGAGGAAGCCGCCGACGGCCAGTCGGTAGTGGGCGTCGAACGCCGCGCCGTCGGCGTGGCCGAGGGCGAACGAGAGGCCGAGCACGGCGACGAGGACGGCGAAGCCGGCGGCCAGGAGGATCGTCCAGCCGCCGACGCGTCGCCGTTCACTCCGGTGGTAGAGGTCCGCGTAGCCCAGGGCGAACCCGACGAGCGCGAGCGCCTGGATCGCGCCACCGGTAGCGAAGAGTCGGCCGCCGTGGAAGTCGAACGCGAGCAGCGCGGGGCCGACCGCACCGGCCGCGAGCACGAGAATCACGAGCCACCGTCGCGGCGAGACGACCAGCAGGCGCGGCAGCAGACGGAAGCCGATCGCGAACACGAGCAACGTCGCGGTCCCGGCTGCGAGCAGGTGCGTGGTCGCGGGACCGGCGACGAACGGCACGAAATCGCCGACCGCCGAGGTCTCGAACGCCCACGCCTCGAGTGCGCTCGCGGTCGCGCCGAGGACGAGATAGGCGATCACGACGGGGACGGCGGCGTTCGCGTACCGGTCGATCCGCTCGCGGTGGGCGTTCGACGCGCCGGTTCCGGTCTCGGAACCGGTGGGGTTGTCCCGAATCGTCCAGCCGAGGGCGGCGACGAAGACGGCCACGCTGGCAAGCCAGAGCGTCGCGCCGACGGGGCCGACGACCCCGGGGGCGAGGTCGGCCGTTCCGGCGAACAGGGCGACCGTCCCCAGCGTCCCGAGCGGAAGGTGGACCAGCGGTGCGGACGGCACCGCGAGTTCACGAGCGAAGTAGGAGGGAACCAGCGCGTAGGCCTTCCCGAAGACGACGTGGAAGACGAAGCCGTGGACGCCCAGGACGACGGTCGCCGACCGCGACAGGCCGGCGAGGACGGCGACCTGCCAGGCGACGAACAACAGGACGCCGGCGACGACTAGTCCCCGGGACCAGCGGCTGACCCGCGCACTGTTCGAAGACGCCATCGGCGTCGACCGATCAGAACGGCGACTCCTCGGAGGGGTGGCGGGTCCCCGGGTCGGGCACCTCGCCCGTCTCGAGGAACGCCTCCTCAAGTTCGGTCAACGTCTCGTTGAGGGGGCCGTGGCGGTGGTGCGAGGGGTGGACGCGGACCCGGACGACGTCGTAGTCGTGGCGGTCGCGAAGGCCGTTCCAGGCGCGGAACGAGCCCTTGACGAGGGCGTCGGCCTGCGGACAGAACTCGGTGGTCGGGGTGAACTCCGCCCGGAGGACGCTGTCGTCGTCGGCCTCGACCGCGTACCGGTAGCCCGCTTCGGGGTGGCGACGGTCGAGGTTGAGACGGGCGAGGTTGTAGCCGAACGTCGCGTCGTAGACGCCGCGTTCCTCGAACAGGTCGCGGGTCGTGTCGTGGAAGTGGACGTGCGCCTCGCCCTCGAGCACGTCGTGGCCCTGGAGGAACGGGCCGGGAGCGGGAACGCTTTCGGGGGCGAACGTCTCCCAGTCGTCGAACTCGGCGTCGTCGTCGGTCGCTGGACGGGCGCTGGAGAACGGGTTCATCTCGATCGAACGTACGTCGCCGAGCCCCCAGTAGGTCGTCCCGAAGACGTTCGGGAGTAGCCTTTGTGCAGTGTCGCGGCTATCGACGGTCGATGCCCGGCGAGTCCAGTTCGCGAACGGAGAACGTGCCCGATCCCGCTGCCCGGTGGTACCAGGTCCGGGAGACCGAACGCGAGCAGGTCGCGACCGCCCTCGAGCGCCTCGAGGCGACCGACGCGGAGCTCACGCCGGCCCAGCGGGCTGCGGTGGCGACGCTGGCCCGACGGCTCACCGAGGGACTGGCACCTGCGGCCCTCGAGACGATGGCCGCTGCGGCGGCCGATCCCGAGCGTGGGACGAACGCCTGGCCGGTGGGCGATAGCCCGATCAGGGGTAACGACGAAACCGAGCCGGGAGAACCGAGGGACGATACCGCCGCAACGACGGGCAACGACACCGGCTCTGAACCGACGGCGGAATCGCCACTGCAGGCGAGTTCGCGGTAATCCCGTGATGGCTCAATCGCTCGCCGTCGGCGTCGTCGCCTCCTCGCCCTCGTCGACGACGTTCTCGGTCCAGGTCCCCCGGAGGAACCAGGCCGCGGTCACGAGCGCGGAGGCGACGTAGGAGATGGCGATGGCGTACCAGACGCTGTAAACGCCCAGCCCCAGCCAGAGGATGCCGACGAGGCTGATGGGTATGCGCCAGACCCACAGTTCCTGGATGGCGAGGACCATCGCCTCGCGGGTCGAGCCGCTGCCGCGCAAGCCGCCCAGCAGGATCTGGAACACGCCGAGGAAGACGTACGACGGGCCGGCGATGACGATGAAGGCGGCGGCGTACTCGATCACCTGGTCGGCGTTCTCCGTTCCGACTTCGATGAAGACGCCGGCGATGGTCTCCGCGAACGGGTAGGCCGCCGCGACGACGACCGCGAAGACGGAGGCGACGACGATCGAACTGAGTTTGACCGCGCGGCGCGCCCGGTCGACCTGGTTCGCGCCGAGGTTCTGCCCCACGACGGTTTCGGTCCCCCGGGCGAGTCCCAGCGCGGGCATGAACAACAGGGAGGATAGCCGCGTCGAGATGCCGTAGGCGGCCACCGCCTCGGTGCCGGCCAGCGCGATGACCGCGGTCAGGACGGTGATCCCGAAGCCGCGAAAGCCCTGTTCGGTCGCGGTCGGCCCGCCGATGTCGACGATCCGCCGGACGCTGTCTAACTCGAGGCGGAGGTCGCCGAGGGTCGGCTCCAGGCCGACCCGGCCGGTGAACAGCAGCGTGAGCCCGATCACTGCGGCGACGCCGCGGGAGAAGATGGTTGCGATCGCCGCCCCTTCGACGCCGAAGCCGCCGAAGCCGGTCGCGGCGTACAGCGACGACTCGAGGCCGGTCGCGCCGAGCCAGGCGAACAGCGGGTTCTCCTGAAAGCCGAGGATCAGGAACGGGTCGATGACGACGTTGAGCGCGACGCTGATGCCCATCAGGTACAGCGGCGTCCTGGTGTCGCCCCAGCCCCGCGAGAGGGCGTCGAAGATGAAAAACCAGAACATGAACGCGATGCCGACGAACATGATCCGTGTGTAGCCGACCGCGTACGCGAAGGCGTCCGACCCGGGTTCCGCACCGATCAGGTCCATGAGCAGCGGCGTCAGGACGTAGCCGACGGCCGCGAACGCGAGCGCGACGATCGTCACGAACGTGAGCGTCTGGCCGGCCACGTGGCTCGCCCGTCGGTAGTTACCCGCGCCCTTGTGCTGGGCGATCAGTACGGTCCCGGCGACGGTGAGGCCGCCGCCGACGCTGATCATCAGGAAGACGACCGCCCACGCGTACGACAGCGCCGCGATGGCGTCGCCGCCGAGTCGGCCGACCCAGAACGTGTCCGCGAGGTTGTAGCCGACGTTCAGTAACTGAGAGGCGACGATGGGTGCCGACAGCACCATCATCGGTTTGAACAGGTCACCGTCGGTGACGTTCACCGATCGGTCCCGTTTCCGACTCATCGTGACGGCACACCCCCGGGAACGCTCTGCGAACGTCGTTCGACGGCCGACCGCGCGTCGCTCGAGTCCGACGACTCCCCGGACGGAGCGGTCGCGACGCACGAGTGGTGGCCGTCGGTCACTAACTAACCGACTAGTCAACCGCCGGAAAAACTGTTTCGATTCGAAACCTTCGAGATCCGACGCGTGACGGGTGTCGACCGCTCGGTGTGCTACCGGACGACGGTCAGTGACCACCCGAGCGCGTTTTCCGACCAACCGTTGAAACGAATTCCCGGCACAACCGCGGCCCGGGTCGTACGTGGCCGGGGTGACTTCCAACGGGCCGTCTCATCCCTCGCCGCTCCCGGCGAGGAGCGTTCGTGCGCGGACGGACGAGAAGAGTGGTGTCCGGCAGTATTACTCGGCGTCAGACCGCGAGCGTCCGATGCGGGCCTCCCCGGAGACGGCGTCGACGTGGACGTGTAGGTCGCCGGCGTCGGTCTCGAGGCGGACGATCCAGGAAGCGGAGGTCCGGTGTGGCTCCTCGAGGATCGTGACGGCCTCGTACCCGTCCCGTTCGGCTTCGCGACGGGCGATCCGCTCGGCCTCGTCGGGGTCCTCGATCCGGATCTCGTCGGTGAGGCGGACGGTGACGACGGGGATCTCGGCCATCCGGACGATCCGTTCGGTGACGCTCCCGACGAGGACGCGGTCCAGCCCCGTCCGGCCCTGGGTCCCCATGACGATCATGTCGACGTCGTTGTCCTCGGCGTAGGAGAGGATCTCCTCGTGGGGAACGCCGTGTTCGACCGCGGTCACCGTCTCGATGCCTTCCCGCGTCGCTTCGGCTTCGACGCGTTCGACGGCCCGCTCGGCCGCTGGCGTCGCCGTCTCGCTCTCGAGCGTTCCCAGCGGTCCCTCGGGGACGATCGAGAGGGCGTGGATCGTCGCGTCGAACCGGTCGGCGATAGTGACGCCGTGGGTGATAGAGCGCCGCGTCCCGTCGCTGCCGTCCGTCGGAATGAGGACGTCCTGATACATCGCTACGACGTTCGGACCACGGACGTAAATACCCTCGAGTCGTCCCGAGCACGGGGAACGGGGAGAAGTACTGTCGTCTGGGTCAGCCGCCTGGCCGGTCGCTCGGCTAGGCCAGTGGGGTCGTTTCGGGGGACTGTCAACAGACGGCTTCGTCGTCCACACCGACGAAATCGTCCGTGGTCACCGACCCGCCACAGAGCGGACACCCGTTCGTTACCATCGCCTCGAGCGTCGGTTCGTCGGCGACGAACCGGCCGCCACAGTCCGGGCAGGTGAATTCGTACGTCTCCATACAAGAACGTACGGTCCGTTCGGGGATAGCCCTTCGACCACGATATCGGGGACGTTTAAGGTAGCCGGGGTCCGTTCCGGGAGTCCGTCCCTCTCGCAGGAGTTCCTGCTGGATCGGTTGCATTGCTAACTGGATGGACCCCCGATATCAACAATGTAAAATCTTTTTACGACACGCGAAGACGGACAGAATGAGGCATGACAAATCTTGTCACCAACGTCGCGGCAGCCGTACAGGAACACGGCGAAAACACCGCGATCAGTTACGAGGGGGCGGAGACGAGCTACGAGGAGTTCTGGGGACAGATCGGCGCGTTCGCGACCGCACTCGAGGAACGCGGCGTCGGCGAGGACGACCGGGTCGCGCTTTACCTGCCGAACGTCCCGCCGTTCCTGATCGCCTTCCACGGGACGCTACGGGCCGGCGGTGCCGTCGTCCCGATGAATCCGCAGTACAAGTCCCGCGAGATCGGCCACCTGCTGGGTGACAGCGAGGCCAGGGTGGTCGTCGCGCTCGCCGATCTCGTTCCGTTCGTCCGGGAGGTCGAAGACGAGACCAGCGTCGAACACGTCGTTTCGGTTGGCGGCGACGCGGAGGGGGCGACGCCGTTCGAGGAGTTCCTCGAGCCGGGCGATCCGGACGTGGTCGACCGGGCCGACGACGACGTGGCGGTCCAGCCCTACACCTCGGGGACGACCGGACAGCCCAAGGGCGTCCAGCTCACCCACGAGAACCTCGCGTCGAACGCGAAGGCGGCGTCGCAGCTCATTCCCGACGGGATCCGCCCTGACGACAAGGGACTCGGCGTCCTCCCGCTGTTTCACATCTACGGGATGACCGTCACGATGAATGCGGCGCTGTTCAACGGGGCGGCCTACTACCCCATGCCGGAGTGGGACGCCCAGGACGCCGTTTCGCTGATCGAAGACGAGGAGCTGACGATCATGCACGGCGTACCGGCGATGTACAACGACGTCATCAACCAGCCCAACGCCGAGGAGTTCGACCTCTCCTCGCTACGGCTCTGTGGCGTCGGCGGCTCCGGCATCCCGGTCGAGGTGCTCCGGCGGTTCGAGGAACTCTACGAGCCGAAGATCTACGAGGGGTACGGCCTCACCGAGACCAGTCCGATCACCCACTTCAACAGCCCGATCGAGGGTCGCCGGGTGGGGAGCATCGGAAAGACCGTCCCCGGCGTCGAGTCGAAGGTCGTCACCGACGACTTCGAGGCGGTCGATCCCGTCTCGGAAGGGCCGGTCGACGAGGACGACGCCGACCTGGACGAGATTACCGGCGAAATCGTCGTCAGCGGCCCGAACGTGATGAAAGGCTACTACGGGCTGCCCGAGGCCAACGAGGAGGCCTTCACCGAAGACGGCGGCAAACGCTGGTTCCACACCGGCGATCTCGGCTATCACGACGAGGACGGCTTCTTCTACGTCGTCGACCGCGAGAAGCACATGATCGTCACCGGCGGCTACAACGTCTATCCGCGCGAGGTCGAGGAACTCCTGTTCGAACACGAGGCCGTCGCCGACGCCGCCGTCGCGGGCATCCCCGACGAACGGCGCGGTGAGACCGTCAAGGCCTTCATCGTGCCGACGCCCGACGCCGACGTCACCGAAGAAGAGATCAAGGAGTACTGTCTGACCAACCTCGCGGAGTACAAACACCCCCGCGAGGTCGAGTTCGTCGACGAACTGCCACGGACGACCACCGGCAAGGTCCAGAAGTTCAAGCTCCGCGAGCAGGAGGCGGAAGCCGAATAATGGCGCTCGGAGACGCCGTCCTCCTCGAGCGGGAGGACCACGTGGCTCGCATCGTCCTCAACCAGCCGGATCGACGCAACGCGTTCTCCGCGGAGATCCACGAGGGGTTCGTCGCGGCCCTCGAGGAGATCCGGGGAACGGACGCTCGCTGCGTCGTCGTCGAGGGGGCCGGCGGGGCGTTCTCGGCCGGCGGCGACGTCCAGCGGATGGTCGAGGCCCTCGAGGGAGACCAGCCGGCCGACGAGCGGGCGCGCCGCCTCGAGGAGCGGACCAAGGAGATGATGACGACGCTCGTCGAGTTCCCCGTCCCGACGGTCGCGGCGATCGACGGCCCCGCGGTCGGCGCGGGCGCGAACCTCGCGATCGGCTGTGACGTCCAGCTGGCGAGCGACCGCTCGACGTTCGGCTTCGTGTTCCGGGGGGTCGGCCTGAGCGTCGACGCCGGGACCTCCTACCTGCTCCCCCGGATCGTCGGCGAGAACGTGGCGAAGGAACTCGTCCTGACCGGCGAAATCTTCGGGGCCGACCGGGCGAACGAGATCGGCCTGGTCAACCACGTCTACCCCGAAGACGAGTTCGACGAGCGCGTCGACGAGTTCGTCGAGACGGTCGTCTCCGGCCCGCCGATCGCCCTGCGCCACGCGAACCGGCTCGTCGGCGAAGGGTTGAACAAGTCCCTCGAGCAGGCCCTGACTGACGAGGCCACGGCCCAGGGGATCGTCTTCGACACCGACGATCACGCCGAAGGCGTCGAGGCCTTCCTCGAGGACCGCGAGCCCGAGTTCCAGGGCCGATAGCCGAGTAGGGGACTCGTTCTCGCCGGCCTGCTACTCGCACTGCGCTCTCCGAACGGACCGAATCGGATGCCGAGTCGTCACTCGAGTCGCTCTCGCGAGGGGGTCGTCGGCACCAGCGTCGAGACGCGGGCGTTCTCTTTGATCCGCAGCCCACCCTCGGCGACGGACAGCGGGATCAACGGCAGGTGGGAGGCGACCAGCATCGAGGGATGGGAACCACCCCTGGCCAGGAGTTCGTTCCGGGGCTGCAGGGAGACCGGCTCCTCGAGGTCGGTGAGGAACTCGTTGTGCTGGAGGACGTACTGGCCGCCCTCGAGGTTCCACCAGCCGTACTCGTCGTCCGGATTCCGCAACTCCGTCGGGACGGGGTCGAGGTCGGCGTCCTCGAGTTCGTCGCCGCCGAAGTCGAGTCGGCCGGGCGAGGCGACCTCGTAGATCGCACTGACCGTCAGATCGATCCCGTGGTCGTGGACCTGTACGGGTTCGTAGACGAGGTTGTCGACCGCGTCGGCGAGCGCGTGTTCGCCGGACATATCGGTCGTACTGACGGTTCCGACGGTCAAAAAACGTCCCCTCTCGTCGTGGCGTTAGAAGCGGTCGATCGTCCCTCGAATGGTCTCGCCGATCGACCGAAGCGCAAGGGTCGCCGGTGGATCGCTTTCCTGACGCCGCTTCTCGTCTCGAGAGGGGTCGCGTTCGCCGAACAACTGACGGACGGTGTTGTGGCTGTCCCGGAGGAACGGGAGCGGATCGTCGAGGTCGGCGTAGTCGAACCGCGGCTCCCGGGCCAGCGACGTCAGCACGTTGCGGACGGCCCTCGAAAACGACGGGCGTTCGACGACCGGATACTCCTCGGAGAGGATGCTGTGGAGGTAGAGCAGTTCGCCGCGCAGGAGGTGGCCGCCGATGCCGACCTCGTAGCTCGGTTCGGTCGTGATCGGCCGGTCCGTCGACTGACGCCAGTAGAGATACGGGAAGTCGACGCCGGCCTGGACGGTGAACGGAAGGGACGTCCAGAACCGTGGGTTGACTTCCATCAGGAGGAACTCCCCGGTCTCGGGGTGACGCAGGAACTCCACCATCGCGAGCCCGTGCCAGTCGAGTTCCCCGAGGAGCCGTCGCCCGGCCGCGTCGAGTTCCGGGACGTCGATCGACTCGCGGTAGGCGCTGGGGCCGCCGGCGTACTTCCAGGCCCGTTCCTGTCGGTGCTGGAAGGTCGCGACCGGTTCGCCGCGATCGTACAGCGCGAAGAAGGCGTACTCGTCGGTCGTCGGGACGTACTCCTGGACCAGTGGCACGTGGCCCATCTCCTCGACGATCGCGGCCTGGTCGGGCGTCGCATCGGCCGGGACGTACCGGGTCGACCGCTCGTTCACGCGTCGCTCGTCGAAGTCGGTACTGTACTCGGGTGCGTGGACGGTGTAGCGGGGTTTGACGATGACGTCGTCGTCCCACTCGGTCCAGGCGTCGAGCGGTTTCGTCTCCGGGGTCGCTACGTCCGCCGATCGTGCGGCGTCGAACAGTCGAGAACGGTCCTGCACACGTCGGAGTCGCTCGAGCGTCGGCCACGCCGTTGCGACGAGGTCGTCCAGGCGGTCGTAGTTCCTGGCGAGCACGTAGACGTCGGCTTCCCGGACCGGGATGACGGTCCGGACGTCACTGCGGTGCGCGAGTTCGAGGATCGCGTCCTCGTAGGCCGAGAGATCCGCGCTCGGGTCGGCGACTCTGATCGTTTCACCCACGTATCTGGAACTGAACCCCGGTGCGCGCCGTTGCTCGGAGATCCCGATGGTGTCGATGCCCCGACGGCCCAGCGATCGCATACAGGCGACGCTGCTGGCGGCGTCGATCGCCGGGACGACGACGGTTCCGTCGGGCCCCTGGCCAGGCCGGTCCATGCGTAGTACGTAAAAATGACCGCGGCTTAGTTATAGACGCCTGCAGGGGCCGTCCGTCGGCCGTAACGGGACCATATCGCCGTCAGGACGATGGACGCCGTCCACGTTCTCTCGGCGCTCTCCGCCGTGAATCGGCGGTCAAAGCCGGCCTAATGGGGGCGGGGAATCTGCGTCGATTCTCGGACCGCCCGTGACGAGCGAGCGGTATTTGTGGCTGCCGGGTGACCGATCGGGTATGGTCGACGTTCTGTCGGACGAGATCGAACGGTTCGTCCGGGCGGCCGGTCCCGACCCCGACGACGTACTGGCCGAGATGGACGCCTACGCCGAACGCGAGGGGTTCCCCCACGTCGGTCCCGAGGTCGGCGCGACGCTTCGGCTGGTCGCCCGCCTCGCCGACGCCGAACGGATCTTCGAGTTCGGTTCCGGCTTCGGCTACTCCGCCTACTGGTTCGCCGAAGCGCTCCCCGAGGACGGCGAAATCGTTCTCACGGAGGTCGACGAAGACGAACTCGAGCAGGCCCGCGACTACATGGCTCGAGGCGGCTACGACGACCGCGCCCGGTACGAACTCGGCGACGCCCTCGAGACGATCGACGACTACGACGGGCCGTTCGACGTGGTCCTGATCGACCACCAGAAACACCGGTACGTCGAGGCCTTCGAGTCCGTCCGCGACGAGGTTCCCGTCGGGGGCGTCGTCGTGGCCGACAACGCGATCACCGCGGGTCCCATCGAGTTCGAGAAACTCCTCGCGTGGGCCGAGGGAGCGACGCCCGACGACCCCAACGAACACACGCGGGGGATCGCCGACTACCTCGACCGAGTGGGCGAGGATCCGGCCTTCGAGACGGTCGTCCTCCCGCTGGGTGAGGGAATCGCCGTCAGCTACCGGATCGCGTAAGGACGCACTTCGTCCGCGGTATGGAGTCGAAACCGCCCGGGTGATCGGCGTCGTGACTCCACAGGGATCGATTGGTTGGGTCGTGGGAGAACGGACGACTGTCTGAAAGTGATCCGACTACCGGGTCGAATACTCCGAGGACTCGCCCTCGAGCACCTGTTCTTCCGGCGCGTCGGCACCGACCGTCGACCCGTACTCGCGAAAGCCAAGGAACACCGTCGTGGAGGCCGCGATCAGCAGCGTTCCCCAGGTGACTGCGGTCAGCGAGTGGACCAGCGTCTCGGCGTGTCCCGGGACCGCTCCGGCGACGGTCTCGAGGCCGACCGCGTGCAGGCCGGCGACGGCCAGGAAGCCGATCCACAGCGCCAGCGACAGCGACACGAGCGTCCGTCGGGAGACCCGGCGCGCGTACGTGGCGACGAAGTAGACGCCGGCCACCGCCAGCGCGGTCGCTCCGAGCGTCGGCGCCAGCGCATCGACGGTCGCGTTCGTCAGGCCTGCGACCGCAAAACAGGCGAACGATACGGCGAGCAGGTATCGATCCGAACGGAGTGGTGTCGGAATCACGTCGTGCACCGCCTTGCCGGCACGTATAGCCGGTCGATTATATAGCTGTTGGGTCGGCCCGGTCTCGCCGGCGTCTCGAGACGAGGCTACCGTCGCTCGTCGCCCTTTTCCGGACTGTTCTCGGACCGTGGCTCGAGGTGTGGCTCCGGCAGCAGTTCCGCCCGGGAGCGGTCGTCGAGCCACTCGAGTAACGCGACCAACTGGTCGGTCGCGGCCTCGAAGAGGCGCTCGCCGATCTCGGGGGTCGCCTCGGTCTGGTCGCCGAAGACGCCGTTGGGGCTGTTCTCGATGCAATCGTAGAACGTCGTCGCGCCGTTGACGCGCTCGGCGTCGTAGTCGAAGACCGCGCCGCCGTCGCGGGCGTCCTCGAGGCGGTCCTCGCGAACGAGCTCGTTCGCGATGTGCATGATCATCGCGGTCTCCTTCGGGCCGCCGTGGGGACCGGGCGTCTCGAACACCTCGTCGATCACCTCCGGGATCGATTCGTCCCACATCCACTCGATGGCGTAGGCGGTGCCGTCCTCGTGGAGGCGTCGTCCGACCTCCCGGAGGTGGGCGACGTTGCCGCCGTGGGCGTTGACGTAGACGATGCGGTCGATACCGTGGGAGGTGAGGTTCCGCGAGAAGCTCTCGACGTAGTCCCGGAACACCGGGGCGTCGACCCACGTCGTCCCGTGGAACTGACGGTGGTGGGAACTGACGCCGATCCGGATGGGCGGCGTACAGAGGTAGCCGCTCCGGTCGGCGGCCTCGCGGGCCAGCGCCTCGGCGATCAGGTGATCGGTCCCTTCCGGCAGGTGCGGGCCGTGTTGTTCCGTCGAGCCGACGGGAACGACCGCCAGCGACTCGTCCTCGACGTAGTCGGCGACCTCCTCCCAGGTCCGGTGTGGCAGGTACATACCCTCCTCATCCGTTCCCCAGCCCCAAACCTCGTGTGGCTCAGCCGGACTGGGATGTGATGATAAGCCTTAATAGTTGAGTCGCGTCGAGTTATTATATGGCAGTCGTCAGCGTCTCGATGCCGGACGAGTTACTCGAGCGACTCGACCAGTTCGCGGAGGAACACGGCTACACCGGGCGCAGCGAGGTCGTCCGCGAGGCGTCCCGGAACCTGCTCGGCGAGTTCGAGGACACCCGCCTCGAGGACCGCGAACTGATGGGGATCGTCACCGTCCTCTTCGACTACGAGACGACCAGCGTCGAGGAACGGATGATGCACCTGCGCCACGAGCACGAGGACCTCGTCGCCTCGAACTTCCACAGCCACGTCGGCGACCACTACTGCATGGAACTGTTCGTGCTCGAGGGCGAACTCGAGGACATCTCGACGTTCGTCGGCAAGATCCGCGCGACTCAGGACGCGCTGACGGTCGACTACTCGGTGATTCCGGTCGACGACTTCGATCCGATCTCGCAGGGCCGATGAGGGAATCTGACGCGATCGTCGTTTCTCAGTGACCCGCGGCGATCCGTTCCAGCGCGAGGCGGATCTCGTACAGTAGGTACGTCACGGACAGGCCGATCCCCATCCAGAGCCACGTGACGGCGGTTCCCGCGTCCGCCGTCTGACCGGCACCGACGATTCCGACCGCTGTGAAGGCGACGAGAACGACGGTGACGACGGTCTTCGGGTCTGACTCCCGTTCGGCTGACATTCCGTTTCTTTCCGCTCTGTTATTGTGAACGGACACGCGGTGTTGACCGATCAGTATCGTTTTACCGGTCTCCGCCCTACGAGCCACCATGTCCTACCGGAAGGTCAACTACGAGGACGTCGAGCAGGTCTCGAGCGCGATGCACTTCCTCTCGGACCCGCTCGAGACCGAGCAGGTGGGGGTGACCGTCGCTCGCTGTGATCCCGGCTGGAACAGCAAACCGCACGATCACACGGAGAACGACCACGAGGAGGTCTACGTGCTGATCGAGGGGGAAGCGACGGTCGTCGTCGACGACGAACCGGTGACGATGGAGGCCGGCGACGCGCTGTGGATCCCGCCCGAATCGACGCGCCAGATCAAAAACGGCGACGCCGAGAGCGCGTTCGTCCTCGTCAGCGCGCCGAGCATTCAGGACGAGGACGGCGACGACGGCGAGTGGTTGTTGTCGGGGTTCGCGGGGTGACGACCCACGCCCCTCGATCGGACGAACTCTGCCGTCGGTGCGACGAAGCGACGCCGTGAGGGTTTTGGTGATCGATGTGGTGCTCGAGAGCGGGTGAGTCGCGATCTACTCGACACATCACGCGCTCGTCTCGTTGGTGATAACCGTCCCGTTGGTGCTCGCGTTGCCGCCGGTGTCGATCGCGGGGTATTCGATCCCGGTCGCCGTCCTCGTCGGCTACGGGACCGTCCTCGGCGTCGCGATCGATTTCGATCACTTCCTCATCGCCCGACTCAAGACGGGCACCTGGGACGCCGTCCGCTTCTGCCTCCGGAACCCGACCGCCGCCGTCGCGGCACAGGATCGCATCTTCCGGCCCGGTGACGTCGGCGTCCTCTCGCGGCTGTTGAGCCACCTCCTGCTCGCGGGCCTCGTGGTTCCCCTGCTCGCCGCCGTCAGCGTCCCGCTGTCGATCCTGACGGGAATCGTCCTCTACGTCCACGTCGTAACGGACGTCGTCTGGGACATTCACCGACTCGACCACCAGGCCGAGACCGCGGCGAACGAAGCGGAACTCCTGCGGGCGCTTCGCTAACTGCAAAGCGCAGGCACCGGCTAATTGGGCCTCGCCCCCGTGGCCCGGTGCATGGATCTGCTCGAGGACGACATCGTCCCCGATCACGCTCGCGACGTCAAGGCAGAGGCCCGGGCGTTCGCCCGCGAACACATCGAACCCAACGCGCAGGAACGGTTCCAGTCCGGCGAGTACCCCCACGACGTACTGGCGGCCGGCCAGGAGGCGAATTTGGTCGGCCAGGACATCCCCGAGGAGTGGGGGGGTCGGGGTCTCGACCTCCCGCAACTGCTGGCGCTCACCGAGGAATTCTACCGGGCCGACGCCGGCATCGCGCTCACGCTCCAGCTGGCGAGTTTCGGCTGCGAGATCACCTACGAGTACGGCTCCGACGAGCAGTGCGAGGAGTACATCCGCCCGGTCGCGGAGGGCGACCAGATTTCCGGACTCGCCGTCTCCGAACCGGAGACCGGCAGCGACCTCGCGGGGATGCAGACTCGCGCCGAGAAGGACGGCGACGAGTACGTGTTAAACGGCGAGAAGTACTGGATCGGCAACGGCGTCGAGGCCGACTGGGTGACCCTCTACGCGCGGACGGGCGACGACGAGACCAACCGCTACGGCAACCACTCGATGTTCATCGTCCCAACCGACGCCGACGGCTACGAGGCCGAACACATCCCCGAGAAGATGGCGATGCGCGCCTCGAAGCAGGCTCACGTCGAACTCGAGGACTGCCGGATCCCCGAGGCGAACCTGATCGGCACCGAGGGCGCGGGCTTCTGGATGCTCGCGGAGTTTTTCAACCAGGGGAGGATCGTCGTCTCGGGCCACGGCCTCGGCATCGCCGCGGCGGCCATCGAGGAGACCTGGGAGTTCGTTCACGACCGTGAGGAGTTCGGTCGGACGATCAACGAGTTCCAGGCGGTCCAGCACGGACTCGCGGACGCGCTCATCGACTTCGAACGCGCGCGTGCCCTCTCCTGGCGCGCCTGCGAGAAGGTACAGAACGGGGAGAACCCCGGCTACTGGGCCGCGCTGGCGAAGACGAGCGCGACGGAGACGGCCGTCGACGTCACCGAACAGGGAATGCAGTTTCACGGCGGCCGCTCGATCCTGGACGAACGCCGGATCGCCCGCCTCTACCGGGACGCACGGATTCCGGTCATCTACGAGGGTGCCAACGAGATCCAGCGAAACCTGATCTACGGGCAGGCTCCCTCGAGCTAAGGTTCGCGCCGACTGACGCGAAACCACGGAAGTGAACGCAAATTCCGTTTTCCCGGTTTCCTGCCGAAAGAACGATTGTTCCCCCTGCCAAACAGAAGAGGCGTTACCGCCCACCGTAGCAACCAGCTATCTCAGATGACTCGTTCACGCGTGCTCTGTGTGAGTGGTGATCGGACGACGCGGGCCGCCGTCACGCTCTCGTTGACGGGTGCCCCGGTCAACGTCGTCATCGCTCAACGAGCACCTCACGCCGTGTCCCGTCTGCAGGAGGAGTCGATCGACGCGGTCGTCGTCGACGCAGCGACCGTCTCGGACGTCCCGTCCGTCGTCGGGGCAGTGGAAACGCACGCCCCCGGGAGTCCGACGTTCGTTCACTGGGGCAGCGGCGACGACGCCGTCGTCAGCGAGGTCGTGACCGGGTCGGATACGGGCCGCGACGACGCGACCGATCGGCTGGCGACGCTGCTTCGGACGCGTCTCGAGGCGGACGCTGATCCCCCGCTCGAGGCCTCGTCGACGGCTTCGGACGACGCGTCGCCTTCGTCCCGGGACGGCCCCACGGTCCAGGACCCCGATCTCCCCGAGGAACTGGCGGCGGCACTGGGTGCGGTCAGATGCCGGCTGCTGGACGTTCGCTCGCCGGGGATCGTCGAACGGATCGTTCGCGAGGAGTGGACCGCACTCGAGGGGATCGCCTTCGCCTGGATCGGCGAGTACGACCGCGGCGAGCGCGAGATCGTTCCGTGGCTCACGGACCCCGACGCGACGTCGTGGCCGCTCGGGCGCACCTTCTCCGTCGGCGACGGGACGTATCCGCTGTTGGACGAGGCGATCGAGACCACCGAGCCCCGGACGGCCACCGAGGCGCTCGGAGACGCGCCCCTCGGTGCGACGGCACGGGAGCGTGGCGTCGCGTCGACGACCGTCGTACCGCTTGCGTCCTCCGAGCGGGTCTACGGCGTGTTGATGATCTACGCGGACGAGGCGCTGTCGGACGCCGACGAGCGGGCGATCCGCTCGCTCGCCGACGCCGTTTCGGCCGTCCTCGAGACGATCGCCGTCCACGGCCGTCTCGACCAGCAAGAGCGGGCACGCCAGCGATACGAACGACTCGTGCAGACGGCCGGCGACGGCATGTACGTCCTCGACGACCAGGGCCACTTCACGACGGTCAACGACGCCCTCGTCGAGATGACCGGCTACGAGCGCGAGGCGCTGCTCGGCGAACACGCCTCCATCCTGTTCGACGAAGACGACATCGACGCCGCCCGGTCGACGATCCGGTCGTTGCTCGATCGCGACGCGGCGACCGACACCGTCGAGATGACGCTCGAGACCAAATCCGGCCAGCGGGTGCCGACCGAGGCCCAGATCGCCATCCTCGTCCACCGGGGGCTCTTCCACGGCTCGGTCGGCGTCATCCGGGACATCACCGAGCGAAAGCGCAACGAGCGCCAGCTGCGCGAGCGCAACGAGCGACTCGACGCGTTCGCCAGCATCGTCAGTCACGACCTCCGGAACCCGCTTAGCGTGGCCCAGGGCTATCTCGATTTGATCGAGCAGACCGGCTCGATCGAACACGTCCCGGAGGTGCGTGGCGGCCTCGACCGGATGGAGTCGATCGTCGACAACGTCCTCACCATCGCCCGCGACGGCGACTGGACCACCGACGTGGAGCCCCTCGACCTCGAGTCGATCGCGGACGAGGCCTGGGACCACGTCGCGACCGAGGAGGCGTCGCTCTCGGTCGACGGCTCCGTCGGCTTCGAGGGCGACCGCTCGAGTCTGTTACGGCTGTTCGAGAACCTCTTCAGGAACGCGATGGAACACGGCGACGCGGACGTCATCCGTGTCGGCCCGTTCGAGGACGGCCGACGCGGCTTCTACGTCGCCGACGACGGCGACGGCCTCCCGCCGGACGTTCGCGACGACCTGTTCGATCCGTCCGTCTCGACCGGTTCGGACGGCCTCGGCATCGGGCTCTGGATCGTCAGCGAAGTCGCTACGGGACACGGATGGACGATCACCGCGACCGAAAGTGAGAACGGAGGGGCCCGGTTCGAGTTCGCCTTCGACGATTAGTTCTCCGACTGCAGGTCCTGGAACGCGCCGACGAAGTCCTCGTGTGACTCCATACCCGAGACGGCGTCGTCGACGCGTTCTTCGAGGTCGACGACCCGGTCACACAACTGTTGATACTCCTCGTTGGTCGCGAGTTCGCGTTCGGCCTTCTCGGACTCGAGCAGGGCCTTCTTGGAGACGAGCGCGTAGTACTCCTGAATCTCGGATTCGTACGCCGAGCGCTCGGAGACCTCCTCGACCATCTCCAGCAACTCGTCCTTCGAGACGGGTTTGACGAGGTAGTCGTCGAACCCCATCTCGATGATGTCGAAGTCCGGATCGACTGCCGTCACCATGACGACCCGGCAGTCGTAGCCCTCCGCTCGGAGTTCCTCGAGCACCTCGTCGCCCGACAGACCGGGCATCCGGCGGTCCAGCAGCACGACGTCGACGCTCTCGGTTGCCTTCTCGAGGGCTTCCTCGCCGTCGTAGGCCGTCTCGACGGCCCACTCGGTTTCGAGCCAGGCTGCGAACAGGTCGGCGAGACGGGCCTCGTCGTCGACGACGAGCACCTCCAACTCACCGCTCATCGAAGATCCCCCTCCGTTCGCTCCGTCATTTCAGCCACGCGTCAGTCATCGTCCCTCTGGCTCTTAAAGCTCGCGACCAAATGTATCGTATCTTATCACTGTTCGATTGGTTTTAGTTCGATAACTGCCCTGTTCGGCCGCTCTGTCGCGGGGTCGACGCGACCGACGGCCGTGTTCGGTGGCCGACCTGCCCGTGAGACCGTTGCGTTACCGGCCGTCGTCCGAGGCACTGGCCTGCAGGTACTCCTGGAGGGTTTCGTCGTCGATCGCATCGAGGACTCGATCGGTACCGATGACGTCGACCAGCCGACCGATCCCCTCTCGGGCGCGGGTCTCGGCTTCGTCCTCCGTCAGCCGACGGTCGAACACGTCCTCGACGTACCGTTCCTGTCGGTCGCGGAACCGATCCTCCGGGACGTCGTGGTCGGACGGAGCCTGTTCCTCGAACCACTCGCGCCAGCGGTCGCGGTCGGCCCACTCGCCCGCGAACTCCGCGTCCCGTCGGAGCCAGTCGTAACGGGTAGCGACACCCTCGGGATAGTCGCGCTCGAGTCGATGGTCCTCGAGGAGGCTTCTGGCGACGTGGGCACCGTGGCCGGCCGCGACGATGGCCTGAGCGCTGCGGCGACCGGCCGGCGAGGCGACGTACAGGCCGTCGACCGGCGTTCGACCGGTCTCGTCGGCGTACTCCGGATCGAACCCTTCGTAGGTGTCCTCGCCGTGTTCGTGTTCGGTGAACATCGCGTCGCCGTCGAGCGGCCGCAGGAACTCGCCGTCGTACCACGCGGCCGCGATCACGTAGTCGGTCGTGACGGTGGTGCCGTCCTGGGTTTCGACGACGAACGTCTCCGCGTCGCGGCGGTCGACGGTGGTAACCGTCTCCGGAACGAGTTCGCCCCCGTTTTCCTCGACGTGGGCGTGGGCCAGCGCGTAGTAGGTGTCGATGTCGATGCCGGCCGGGAACCCCAGGTAGTTCTCGAGGAACGCACAACGTGCGAGGGCGGCGTTGCCGCGGTCGAAGACGACCGTCTCGAGGCCGTACCGGGCCGTGAACACCGCGGCCGCCGCGCCGGCTGGACCGCCGCCGACGACGACGACGTCGTAATCGATCGCATCCGAATCGACGCTCGACATCGCTCAGTTCGCCTCCGTTCCGTCGGCCGGTTCCGCGGCCACTTCTGCCGTCAGGCCGGTACCGAACGCGAGCGATCCGCCAGTCGCCGCTCGTCTCGAGGCGGACGCTCGCCGCGTCGGCCGTCGCCGTTTCGGTTGAATCGTTGCCATGTATTTTAGGCTCGCCTAAACGACCATAACGACTTCGGTTCTGGTCGTCCGATACGAACGCGAAATCGGGACTTTCGAAAAATAACAGGTTACGAACGTCGTCGCCGTCGGTTCGTGGTCGTCATGGGTGAACGCTCACAGTGTCGTCCCCGACGCCGAACTGAAATCGCTGCGTCGTGGCGACGGTCGCCCTCGAGCGTTACTTCCCTTCGAACTCCGGCTCACTTCCGAACGGCTCGCATCGCGAGCCGTTCGACGTTCGCCTCACTTCCCTTCGAAGTTCGGCTCACCGTCCCCCATGAAGGCCGTGATACCCTCCATGAGGTCGTCGGTCGCCATCAGGTGGCCGAACGCGGAGGCCTCGTACTCGAGACCGGACTCCGTGTCGTCGCGGCCGGCGAGGAAGGCGCGCTTGGTGAACTTCTGGGCGATCGGCGGGCCGCCGGCGAGGTCGGCCGTCAGTTCGAGGGCACGTTCTTCGAACTCGTCCGTGTCGACGACCTCGTTGACGAAACCGTAGTCGGCCATCGTCTCGGCGTCGAAGCGCTCGGCGGTGAGGATGATCTCCTTCGCGCGGCCCTCGCCGACGACGTGTTTGAGTCGCTGGGTGCCGCCCCAGCCCGGAATGAGGCCCAGATCGAGTTCGGGCTGGCCGAACTCGGAGCGGTCGGTCGCGACGCGGAGGTCGGCACAGGTCGCCAGCTCCATCCCGCCGCCGAGACAGTAGCCGTCGATGCCGGCCACGACGGGCATATCACAGGCCTCGAGTTTGCCGAACGTCTGCTGGCCGAGCCGCGAGAGTTCCTGGCCCTCGAGGGGGTCGGCACCGCTGCCGGCCATGCTCTGGACGTCGGCACCCGCGGAGAACGCGCGGTCGCCCTCGCCGGTGACGAGGATCGCGCGCACCTCGTCGTCCTCCTCGAGCAGGTCGATCACCTCCGAGAGCTCCTCGAGCACCTGGTCGCTGATCGTGTTCATCCGGTGCGGGCGGTCGATGACGACGTGGGCGACGTACTCCTCGGGGTACTCGATGCGGATGACCTCGAAGGAGACGCCCTCTTCGGTCTCCTGTTCGTAGAAGCCGCCTTCGGCGGCGCGTTCCTCGAGGTAGTCGGCGGGAGCGTAGCGCTCGTGGCCGGTCTCCTCGTAGGCTTTCTCGAGCGTCTCCAGCAGCGTCTCGAGGCCGTAGTCGTCGACCAGCGTGACGGGGCCTTCGGGGAAGCCCGCGCCTAACTGCGTTGCCTCGTCGATCGACTCCGGCGGCGCGACGTCGTTCCCGATCAGCTTCGCGGCCTCGTTGGCCATCGTCGCCAGCAGGCGTCGCTCGACGAGGTCGGACTGCTGGTCGGTCGGGATGTCGACGCCCTCGCCGTCCTCGTAGTCGTAGAAGCCCTTGCCGGTCTTCTTGCCGAGTTCCTCGTTCTCGACTTTCGACTCGAACAGCGGACTCGGCTCGTAGGCATCGCCCAGCACCTCGTTCATGTACTCGAGGACGTGGAAGCCGACGTCGATCCCGGTCAGATCGGCGAGTTCGAACGAACCCATCGGCAGGCCCATCCCGTACTTGGTGGTGGAGTCGACCTCCTCGATGGTCGCCTCGTCCTCGCTGACGAGCCAGCAGGCCTCGTTCATCAGCGGGACGAGGATGCGGTTGACGATGAAGCCGGGCGAGTCCTTGTGGACGCGGACGGGCGTCTTGCCGAAGTCCTCGGCGAGGGCCTCGATCGTCTCGAGGGTCTCCTCGTCGCTTTCAGCGCCGGAGATCACTTCGACGAGGTCCATCCGGACCGGCGGGTTGAAAAAGTGCATCCCGCAGAACCGCTCGGGGCGCTCCGTCACGTCGGCGAGTTCGGTGATCGAGAGGCTCGAGGTGTTGGTCGCGAAGATGGCGTCGTCGGCGGCGACGTCCTCGAGTTCCCCGTAGACATCCTTCTTGATCTCCATCTGCTCGGGGACGGCCTCGATGACGACGTCGGCGTCGCCACAGGCTTCCTCCATGTCGACCAGCGGCGTGACGCGCTCCAAGGCGGCCTCGGCTTCCTCCTCGCTCAGCCGATCCTTCTCGGCGAGTTTGTCGAGCGACCACTCGATCTGCTCGTACCCGTTTTCGACGAACTCCTCTTTGATGTCCCGCATGTTCACGTCGTAGCCGGCGATCGCGGCGACCTCCGCGATGCCGTGGCCCATATTCCCTGCACCGAGAACTGCGATGGTGTTGATATTGTCGACTCCCATGGACGAACATGCGTCGGGAACCGGTTTGAACGTTTCCCTCCCTGCGGGAGGAAACTCGGTTTCAGTTTACATCGGGTTACAAAGGACTTTATCGCTGGGGTTGAAATGACCTCACATGGAATTCGGTCTCTCCGAAGAACAGCAACAGATCCGCGAAGAGGTACAGCGGTTCGCCGAGAACGAAATCGTTCCCGAAGCCGAGGAGTACGACGAGGAGGAGACGTTCCCCCACGAGATCGTCGACAAGGCCGCCGACATGGGGCTTGTCGGCGCGTCGATCCCCGTCGAGTACGGCGGCGCGGGCTACTCGACGCTCGAGACGGCGCTGATCGCCGAGGAACTGTTCTCCTACGACCCCGGCATCGCGCTGTCGATCATGGCCTGTTCGTTCGGGACCGAAGCCATCCGGGAGTTCGGGACCGAAGACCAGAAGGAACGGTTCCTCGAGCCGGTCGCGACCGGCGAGAAGATCTCCGGCGCGGCGATCTCCGAACCCGACACCGGCTCCGACGTCTCCTCGGTCTCGACGAAGGCCGAGAAGGACGGCGACGAGTGGGTGGTAAACGGCAACAAGATGTGGATCACCAACGGCAGCGTCGGTGACTTCTTCGTCGTCCTCTGTAAGACCAACCCCGACGCCGAGGGCCGCTACAACGGCTTCAGCCAGATCGTCGTCGAGTCCGACCGCGACGGCTTCAGCGCCGACAAGATTACCGGCAAGATGGGCATTCGAGCGTCCGACACCGCCGAACTCATCTTCGACGACGTTCGGGTCCCCGAGGAGAACCTCATCGGCACCCGCGACGCCGCCTTCATGCAGCAGATGCAGTTCTTCGACGCCACCCGCGTCGGCGTCGCCGCCCAGGGCGTCGGCATCGCGAAGGGTGCCACCCGCGAGGCGCTCGAGTACGCCCAGGACCGCGAGCAGTTCGGCCAGCCGATCAGCGAGTTCCAGGCCATCCAGCACAAACTCGCCGACATCGCCACCCGGACCGAGGCCGCGCGCAACCTGACCTACAAGGCCGCCTGGCACGTCGACCAGGGCGAGGACATCACCAAGCTGGCCTCGATGGCCAAGGAGTACGCCTCCCGCGTCGCCGTCGACGCGGCCAACGAGGCCGTCCAGATCCACGGCGGCTCCGGCTACGTCAACGACTTCCCCGTCGAGCGGTTCTACCGCGACGCCAAGATCACCCAGATCTACGAGGGCACCACCGAGATCCAGAAGAACGTCATCGCACGCGAGCTGCTCGGGAAAGGGTTCTAACTCCCGACGCACTCGTCGGTCCCACCTCTCCTGGTTGCAGACGTGCCGCCGACCCTTTTTCGTCGGCGGTTTCGATCGGAGCACCGTTGTCTCCCATCAGGTCGTCACTCCTGGATTCGGACCGTCGTTTCGGCCGCGAGTCCCTTCGCCGCGGCGTCGGGGACGTTGAGTCGAACCCCGATCGTGTGGTCGCCGGGTTCGGCCGGCACCCACTCGCTGTCCGATACCCGAAACAGCCCGTCCCACCGTCGTCTGAACCGTTTTCGTTCCCCCCGATCGAAGCGGAACTGGCCGGGTTCCGCGGGCGGATCGTAGCGCAACCGTTCCGACGCCTCGGTCTTCCCGTCGACCGCCCAGGTCCACCGCACGGGCGAATCGGTTCGGAGCACGACCGGCACCGGCAACGCGTTCGACATCGTGATGGTGAACGGGATCGGATCGCCTCCGGCGTACGACGTCTGGGGGGTCGAAATCTCGACGGAGATGGCCCGGTACCGCACTCGTTGCGGGACGAGCCACCGGCTGAGCGCCGTCGAGTCGACCGAGCGGGCCGTCTGCACTCGCGACCGCGGATCGTTCTCGCTCGGCGTGAACGGGCCGTCGTCCCGCTCGAGCGCGTCCGACTCGTAGATCCGGCGCATGCGACACTACACCACACCGGGGAGCTAAAAGGTGGGGGACGGTTCGGCGATGGCGATCGGAGTCCCGCCGGACGACACTCACCGACGAGCGGACGGGTGGCTGGCCAGGGATCGGCTACCGATCGGTTCCATCCGCCGTACGACCACCGGTTCGACTGGTAGGCAGCGCCGACCGTCCGGTACGGAGGACGTACCAGGACGCCGTGACGTCCGGCCTCGAGGTTCGAACCGGCGCTATGGAATGCCGATTTCCGCCCGATAGCGGGCAGAAATTCGGACGGATGCATGCATTTGTGGAACGAGATTCCCGAATGAACTCAACAATTATTCGTCCTTTCATGTATTTTCGGACGTATCATAAAAATACCTTTGTGGCTCCTTGTGGTGTTCCCGCACCGTTGGGAAATGTGCTGTGGTGGTATGGAACACACGAACACTATCCGTGACTGCCGATCGTTCCGCCGCGAGCCCGTCTCGCCGCCGCGAGCGACCGGCACTCCGAACGCGAACACCGATTACAATGTCCGAACCGACGACGACACGTGAACCGACTCTCGATCGACGACGGCTCCTTCAGGGTATCGCGGCGGCCGGGGTGATCGGTGCCGCCGGCTGTATGGGTGACGAAAGCGACGACGAAGCAGTCGACGTCAGTGCTGCACTGGAACGAAACGACGTCGAGTACGGTAACATTCAGGAGGGTGGTCGGCTCGAGTTCGCGATTCCGCGAAACAGCATCTCCGACTACGACCAGGCCCAGAGTACCGCCGCCGAGGACTCGGTGGTGTTCGAAGCCGTCTACGACGGGCTGATAACCGTCAGCAGCGACGGCGAGTACCTGCCGTGGATGGCCGTGGAACACGAAGCCACGGAGGCCAACGACGTGGACGTGCTCGACTACGAGGAGTACATGGTCGAGATGGAGGCGGTCGACGCGGAGGACGGTTACCCGTTCTTCGAACTGGAAGACGAGAACAACCTCGTCATGATGCGCCACCCGGAGGACATGCCCGCGGAGGCGGGCGATACGGTCCGGGTGTTGACGCGGGAGGAGGCCGGCGACGCCGTCGACGACGGCGTCTTCGGGACCATGGTCGAAGGTCGCCTTCACGAGGGCATCGAGTTCCACAACGGCGAGGAACTCACCGCCGAGAACGTCCTCGGCTCCTACGACCGATACGTCGGTTCCGACAACGAGGGGCAACTGTTCGACAGTTTCCTGCACGCGGAGGCCCCCGACGGACCGGATGGCTACACCTACGAACTGTACTCCCAGTTGCCCGACGCCGCGGCGTTCGTCGAGATTCCGCCGTTCCTACTGTACCCCTCGGATCACTTCGACGTGCCGGCCGGCGACCTCGATCCCCGGGACGACGAGGAGATGGTTCCGATCGGGACCGGTCCCTACGAGGTCGCGGACTTCGAGGAGGGGTCGCGACTGCTGCTCGAGCGGACCGACACCTACTGGGTCGAGGAGGTCGGCCTCGACAACATCCCGTGGTGGGACGGACCCGACGAGTTCCCGGAGGGGCCGGTGATCGACGAGATCAACATCCGGTTCGTCGACGAGTCCGTCCAGCGAAGCGCCGCGCTCGAGGACGGCGACGTCGACATCGCGTACGAACTCCCCTCGGACGCACGCAACAGCTTCTACGACTCGGACAACTACGTCGTCTCCGCGACGGAGGCCTTCGGCTTCCTGTTCATGCAGTTCCCGGTCGCCGAGACCGAAACCGGCGGCGCGTTCGCCGAACGCGAGATCCGACAGGCCGTCAACGCGCTCGTCCCGCGCCAGCAGATCGTGGATTTCGTCGAACAGGGGTGGGCTGATCCGGCCCGCGTTCCGTTCCCGGAACCGGCGGCCGATCTCGGGACTGCCGGCGACTACGAAGACCTCTTCGACGAGGAGTGGGCCTACCCCGTCGAGCCCGACGTCGAACGGGCCGAACAGCTCGTCGAGGAGTCGAGTCTCGAGGCACCGATCGACGTCATCATCAGGACGAACTCCGACGACGACGAGCGGATCGACAAGATGCAACTGGTCGTCGAGGAACTGAACGCCAGCGGGCTGTTCGAGGCGGAACTCGAGACGCCGGCCGCGCTCGGCGACTGGACGCCGGAACTGTACACCGACGGGGCGCGCCACGATTACGCCGAGGACAACGCTGCCGCAGTTATCGGTCTCGCGGGGACGCCGGAGCCCCACGGGTATCCGGAGACGATCCACGATCCGGACAACTGGAACGGCTGCTGTAATTTCTTCTTCCCCGAGGGCACGTTCCCGGAGGAGTTCATCGATCTACTGCGGAGTTGCCGGTTCGCCACGGACGTCGCCGAGGACGAGGACACCCGCCGACAGCGCTACGACGAACTGTGGCCGGAACTCACCGACCTGTCCGCGAACACGATCGTCGACTACTCGCTGAATACGGGGACGGCCAACGACGACGTGGTCGGGTTCAACGTCCACCCCCAGACACAGGCGATCCTGAGTTACGCGCTGTACAGTCCGACCGACGAGCAGATCATCTATCTGGACCGGTGAGCCGACGCGACGAACTCGCACACGTATGAGTCTCCAACGATTCGTCCTCAAACGGCTGCTCGCCGCGGTTCCAGTCCTGTTTGGCGTCTCCGTGATCACGTTCTCGCTCATGCACGTCGCGCCCGGCGACGTGGTCGATCAGTTGATCGGGGCGAATCCGAACGTCCCGCCCCAGGAAGGGGCACGGTTGCGCCGCGAGTTCGGGCTGGATCAACCGATCTGGGTGCAGTACCTCGACTGGATGCGGGACGCGTTGGCCGGCGACTTCGGCGAGGTGTACTCGACCGGCCGCGACGCCGGCGCGGTCATCGCGGCCCGACTCCCGGAGACGCTTGCCCTCGCCGTGTTCGGCTGGCTGTTCGCGATCGTGATCGCCATCCCGGGTGGCATCTACGCCGCGGCGAACAAGGACGACCTGGGCGACGACGTGAGCCGGTTCGTCGCCCTCTCAGGCATCTCGATCCCCAACTTCTGGCTCGGGCTGATGCTGATGGCGGTCTTTGCCGTCTCGCTGGACTGGTTCCCGACGCTCGATCCCCAGACCGGGTTGCTCTCCCCGGAGATGCTGTGGTGGTTGATCCTGCCGGGGGTGACGATCGGGACGGCGGCGTCGGCGAACATGATGCGGATCATGCGCACGTCGATGGCCGAGGAGTTGAACAAGGAGTACGTCACCGCGGCCCGCGCGAAGGGGCTGCCCGAGCGGACGGTCCTGCTGAAACACGTCCTCCGGAACTCGCTGATCTCGGTCACGACGGTCGCCGCGTTCCTGGTCGCGAGTCTCATCTCCGGCTCGGTCGTCGTCGAGACGGTGTTCGGCTGGCCGGGACTCGGACTCGAGTTGGTCCAGGCGATCCACCTCCGGGAGATCAACCTCATCCTGGGGATCACACTGCTGACGGGCTTTTTCATCGTCGTCGCGAACCTGCTCGCCGACATCGTCTACGCGATACTCGATCCACGAATTCGGGACGAATACTGATCAGACATGTCCACAGAACGAGGCCGCATTCGGATTTCGGGGTTCGAAACCGATCGCATCGAGGACCAGGAGTCGGCGGTGGTCTGGAGCGAACGGGAGGGCGAGGAGGTCACGCGCCTCTGGCGAAAGATCGGCGCGAGCCTCGTCCGCAACCGCCTGGCGTTGCTGGGGGCGACGGTGGTCGTCGTCCTCACGGTCGCGGCACTGTTTTCGCGGCCGATCTCCATCGCCGGCGTGACCGTCCAGCCGTTCTCGATCGTGCCGTACGATCCGGTCGCGACGGGCGTCGGCCCCCGGTACGGGTCGCCGTCGTTGAGTCACCCGATGGGGACGGATCGCCTCGGCCGCGACATGTTCTCCCGCGTGATCACCGGCGGACGGTACAGCATCTCGATCGGGCTGATCGTCACGGCCATCGCGGCGACGTGGGGCGTCGTCTACGGCGGCATCTCCGGCTACTTCGGCGGACGCACCGACGCCGTCATGATGCGCCTGCTCGACGTCGTCTTCGCGTTCCCCTCGCTCGTGCTCGCGTTGATCCTCGTCGCCCTGTTCGGGGGCGGCTTCTGGCCGCTCGTGGGCGCGTTCGCGCTCGTGGGCTGGGCGACATACGCGCGCATCATCCGGGGGGAGATCCTGAAGGTCAAGCAAAACGAGTACGTGCTGGCGGCGAAGGCCCTCGGCGCGCGGGATCGGACGGTGCTGTTCCGCCACGTCGTCCCGAACGCCATCGCGCCGGTCATCGTCCAGGCGACGCTCAGCATCGGTACCGTCGTCATCGGCGTCGCGGCACTGGGCTTCCTGGGGCTCGGGTTCGATCCCGGCACCCCCGAGTGGGGGACGATCCTCGACGCCGAGGCCGACACGCTCGCGACGGGCGAGGGCGGCGACTGGTACTGGTGGGCGACCGTCTTCCCGGGGCTGATGATCTTCATATTCGTCATGTCGATGAACATGATCGGTGACGCCGTCAACGACGCGCTCGACGCCCAGGTCGACGACGTCACGCCCGGAGGTGGCGGCTGATGGCCCTGCTCGAAGTCTCCGATCTGACGGTCTCGTTCTACACGCCGGAGGGCGTCGTCACGGCGGTCGACGACCTCTCGTACACGATCGAGCGCGGCGAGAAGTTCGGCGTCGTCGGCGAGAGCGGGGCCGGCAAGAGCGTAACGGCGCTGTCGCTGTTGCGCCTCATCGAGAGCCCCGGACGCATCGAGAGCGGCGAGATCCTGCTGGATGGCGAGGACATACTCGAGATGAGCGAGACCGAAGTTCGGCGGATCCGGGGCAACCGGATTGCGATGATCTTCCAGGACGCCCAGACGGCGCTGAACCCGGTCTACACGATCGGCGAACAGATCGCCGAGGCGATCAGACACCACCTCGACTACGACGACGCGGCCGCCAGAACGCGGGCGATCGAACTGCTCGACCAGGTGGGCATTCCGGACGCCGAAAGCCGCTACTCGGATTACCCTCACGAGTTCTCCGGCGGGATGCAACAGCGCGCGGTGATCGCGATGGCGCTGTCGTGCGATCCGGACGTGTTGATCGCCGACGAGCCGACGACCGCGCTCGACGTCACGACGGAGGCGAAGATCCTCGACCTGCTCGAGGACCTCACCGACGAGTTCGACACCGCCGTCCAGTTGATCACCCACGATCTCGGCGTCGTCGCCGAACTCTGCGACCGGGTGATGGTGATGTACGCCGGCGAGGCGGTCGAGAAAGCGTCGGTCGAACAGCTCTACTACGATCCCAAACACCCCTACACCGTCGGCCTGATGAGTTCGATTCCCCGGGTCGGCGACGACCGCGAACGGCTGCGGACGATTCCGGGGTCGATGCCCGACGAGGCCGAGGTACCCTCGGGCTGTCGGTTCCATCCGCGGTGTCCGTACGCGGAGGACGTCTGCAAGCGGAAGCACCCGCCGCTGGCCCCGCCCGACGAGGACGCCGACGCCTCCGAGCGGTCGGCGCGGTGTCTCGAGTACACCGGCGACCTCACGTACGGCCTCGACTTCCAGGTCTCGGTCGAGGGCGAGACGGACGACCCGGTTCCGGGTGGTAGCCATGAGTAGCCGCGGGGAACCGATCCTCCGGACCGAGGGATTGACGAAACACTACACCTCACAGAGCGGCCTGATCGACACCGTGCTCGGTCGGACGCAGATCGTCCAGGCCGTCGACGGGATCGACCTCGAGCTCTACCCCGGCGAAACGCTCGGCGTCGTCGGCGAGAGCGGCTGCGGCAAGACGACGCTCGGCCGGGCGATGTTGCGACTCGTCGAACCCACGGCCGGGAAAGTCTACTACCGGCCGCAGAGCGGCGACGACAGCCGGGAGCCGATCGAACTCACCGGACTCTCCGACAGTCGGCTCCGGGACCTGCGAACGGATCTACAGTACATCTTCCAGGACCCGTTCTCGAGCCTGAATCCCCGATTGACGGTCGGCGACATCATCGGCGAACCGCTCGACATCCACGGGATCGCCGAGGGAGAGGCCCGCACCGACCGGGTCTACGAACTGCTCGACACCGTCGGCCTCAGCCCGAGTCACGCCCACCGGCATCCACACGAGTTCTCCGGCGGCCAGCGACAGCGGATCGGCATCGCACGCGCGCTGGCGGTCGATCCCGAGGTGATCGTCTGCGACGAACCGGTGAGCGCGCTGGACGTCAGCGTCCAGGCCCAGATCCTCAACCTGCTCGAGGACCTCCAGGAGGAGTTCGACCTCTCGTACGTCTTCATCGCCCACGACCTGAGCGTCGTCGAGCACATCTCCGACCGGATCGCCGTCATGTACCTGGGCGAGTTCGCCGAGGTCGGCACCACCGACGAGGTGTTCGACGAACCCCACCACCCCTACACGGAGGCGTTGCTGTCGGCGATTCCGGAGCCCGATCCGCTCTGGGAAGGCGACCGGATCTTCCTCGAGGGGCAGGTGCCCTCGCCGATCGATCCGCCCTCGGGCTGTCGGTTCCACACCCGGTGTCCGCGGGTCATTCAGCCCGAGTCGATCGACCTCGAGCAGTCCACCTGGCGCTCGGTGCTGGATTTCAAACTCAGGGTACAGGACGCCGACGCGGTCGACGACCTCGTGACGCTCTCGAGCGCCCACGAGGAGGAGGGCGTCGCCGTCGAGTCGCTCTCGCGCTCCGAACTGGCGACCCACGTCCGCGACGAGTTCGGCATTCCCGCCGACCTCGGGGATCTCGAGGCCGAATCGGCCGTCGACGAGGCGATCGACCGAGTACACGAGGGGGAGCTCGAGGCGTGCGAACGCGCGCTCGAGGCGGCGTTCACGTCGCCGTGCGAGACGACGGTGCCGCCCGACTACGAGCAGTCGCCGACCCACGAGATCGCCTGCCTGCGGTACGATCCCGGCGACTTACTCGAGACCGACGCGAGAGACGAGTTCGACGGTCCCGTCGCCAGGGGCGAATCCGATTAGTTCCGGGAGCGACCGCGGCTGGCACCGACGCCCTCCATCGCCAGCGCGAGGCTCTCGTCGTCGATGCCCTGCGGGCGGTCGTGGAACCGCCGTCGGATCCCGTCGGGAAGATACCGCTCCGTGAGACGGGGCGTGCCCGGGACGAGATACCCTCGAAGCGCGATCGCGAACAGGGAGCCGACCAGCGTGAGCGCGCCGAGCGCGACCGCTGCGGTGGTGTCGACGAATCGGCGTCCCAGAACGGTGATAGCGACGGCCACCAGCGCGCCGATCGCGACGTTGGCGACGGTACACGGCAGACAGCGGTTCTCGCCGGTGTAGGCGGGTCGACGGTACCGTTCGAGGACGGATACGAACCCACGAAATCGCTCGGGACCGAACGCGGACCCACGAACCCGCTCGAGGAGGGTCGAACTCGACATCTGTCGGCTGTCAGGTCCCCGGAACCGAACCGGGACTGAACTCCAGGAACCGTCGCCCGCAGTCCCGGCACTCGATCGTCACGACCTCGACGTCGCTACAGCAGGAGTCGACGGTCTCGTCCCGCAGCGAGATCTCGCCGTCACAGAACAGACATCGGTCCTGGAACGACCGCAGCGACTGGAGGATCCGGTAGCGCTGGCGCGGCGGGACGGTCTCCCAGTCGTCGGTCGTCTCCCGGAGCGCCCGATCGACGGCGACGTCGAGTTCGACCGCGCCCTCGGCGGGCCAACTTCTGACGGTGTGTTCGATCCGAAACGCCGGGTAGGACCGATCGGCGTCCGCGACGTCACCTTCGGGAACGCCGAAGATCGCCGCCACGTCCGCCGCTCCGACGCCTGCCGATCGAACCCCCTCGAGCCGCGTGTCGACCCGCTCAGCGAACGACGGCGTGAACCGGAGCCCCTCCTCGTCGTCGGTCGGTTCGATACACCCGGCCTCGAGCAGGAACGTCTCCGGATCGACCGCGTTCCGTCGCCGCTGTGCGATGCGTTCCGATGTCGATCCGTCGGACATACGCCGCCCGTCCACACCACCCCTAATAAGAATGCGGTGCGTGAACGCGACCCGCTGTCGCCTAACCGGCCGTTGGGAGTCAGTTCCGAACGCGGTCCTCGAGTCGGTCGACGATTTCCCGCTGTTCGTCGGCGGTCGCCTCGAGGTCCTCGAGGACACTCCCAGCGTAGTCGATGTGGCTCCCGAGCAGGTGCAACTCGTCGTAACACCGCTGCTGGAGCCGTTCGATCGTGAGCGCCGTCTCGAGGGCGAGGCGATCGGATCGGTCGTCCGGGGCGCTCTCGACGCGAGACCGGCCGTCCTCGATCACGCCGTCGATCGTATGGTTGCGGCTCGTCGCCGGCCGCGATCCGAGCGCGTCGAAGACGGTCTCGAGGCGGTCCCGACGCGTTCGGGCGTGATCCCGTCGGTCGGCCAGGATCTCCGCGTGGTCGTCGCCGACGTTCGCGGCCAGCTCGTCGTAGAACTCCACGAGTTCGTCCTCGACGTAGAACGCGTTCGAAAGCTGGTAGACGAACAGATCGTCTACGGTCTCGACGTTGATCGACTGCGTGTGCCCTCCCGACCGATCGAGCGCGGGACGCCCGCTCGGCCCGACGTCGCTTTCCTCGAGTAACGACGCGATGGGGTCGCCGCCGGCGAGGTCGGCCAGATCTTCCAGCATCGCGACTTCGTCTTCGTAACTGGCCTCGAGCGTCTCGAGGACGTCGTCCGCGTCCGCCCCCTCGGCCGTGGGGAGGTCGCCGTCGGCGACGAGCCCCTCGACGAGGGTGATCGCGCCCCCGTAGGCCGAGCGCTCGAGTTCCTCGAGTTTCGCCGCCGCGGCGAGGTAGTACGGCGGTCGGAGGGCGTCGTTGAGGACCACGTTGTTGAACTGCTCCTTGTCGGCGATCCAGCCCTCGAGCGCCGGAACGTCGCCCGCGGACGGCTCGATCTCCGTGGTTTCGAAGACCGCCTCGAGACGCTCGCGGTGTGTCGTCGTCTCCTCGCGATGGGTCTCGATGCGCTCGTACAGTCGTTCCCGGCAGTCGCCGATCTGTACGCCGTCGAGGGTGTCGATCGAGACGTCGCCGGCTACGACCTCGAGTTGCGTCTCGAGGGTTCGCTCGACGCTGTAGAGTCGTTCCAACTCGGCCGTGAACGCGTCCCGTTGTGCGGTCGCCATAGTAGTGCTCTCCAGGTGTTGTCGTCTCCGGTTCGCGGTTGCTGACCCGTCAGAACGACTGCTGGGTCCGGTCGAGTTCCTGCGGGACTTCGTCGCTGCGGTCGCTGTATCGCGGTCGGCCGACGGCGTCACGCCGCACGCCGTTCAGGATGGCCAACTCGAGTTCGTCGCGGGACTCGTAGGTTTCGTGGCCCGAGGTCTCGAGGATCACCCGCAGCGAATCGGAACCACGCGGGTATCGGATCTCGGTCTCGCCGAACTCCTGGAGCACCTCGTCGGTTGTCGCCGGGAAGGTGGCGTTCTCGAACAACCCGCTTACCGAGCCCACCGCCACGGACCGCAGTTCGTCGGTATCGTCGTCGATGTGGGTCATCGTGGGAGCGTCCGTGACTGCCGTCCAAAGTACTGGAGCCTGCGTGGTACTGCCGAACGACGACCTCGGCCGCTCGCTCCCTCGAGAACGCCGAGATGCCGGTTCGATCGACTGCCCGTTGCTCGACGGCACCGTTACGTGTCGTCACCCATCGGAATCCGTATCGCCGTCGTCGCCGTCCGAGTCGGTGTCGCCGTCGTCGCTATCGCTATCGGTGTCGGTGTCACCGTCGTCGCTATCGGTGTCGGTGTCACCGTCGTCGCCGTCGGAATCGGTGTCGCCGTTTCCGCCGTCCGAGTCGGAGTCCGTGTCACCATCGTCGCGGACACGGCCGGACGAGTCGAGGGCAGGCGAGGTCGGCCGCTCACTCGAGTCCCTCGTCCGATCCGAGTTCGGTCGTTCGTCGGGAGTTGCCGCCCACTGCTCGTCCGGTCGCTCGTCGTCGGCCTGTTCGTCGAACCCGGGTTCGTCCTCGAGGACGTACAGCGCGAGCGGCGGGACGACGTAACAGGCGATGGCGATCGCCGCGAACCACGGATCGACGAAGACGAGGAGCCCGAACATGGTGAGCGCGACCGTGGCGGCCGTGTGGGCGGTCGTGTCGGTATACCGGCGGTAGAACGCCCAGAATCGGCGGATTCGGTCCCCGACAGGAGTCACGGCTATCGTCAGCACGGCCACCGTCGATCGTCGCGTCGACGACGAGGGGACCATTGGGCCGTCTACGACCGCAAGCGGGAAACCGGTTTGGCTCGCGACCCGCGAGGGCCATCGGGAAGTTCGGCTTCGCCTTCGCGGAGACCGGCCCCGGTCCAGTCGCCGACGGCCTTCCGGGTGACGGAATCCGTTCTGTTCCCGCACTTCCGTCCGAGACGCCGATCGAAGACCGACACCGTCTCTCACAAAACATTTAATTTCTGCTTCCGAGGGGAGATTACAACGAGAATGAGACGGAGAGCTGTGGTCAAGACCGGGGGTTGCTGGTCGCAAGCGCGCCGCTATCGGGGTGTCTCGGATCCGGTGCCGGTACCGAGAACTCGGAACGGATTCCGGAACCGAAACGCGAACGCGGCGGGGACGAACGGATCGAACGAAGCGTGGAGACGACCCTCGAGGCGGCACGGCGCGAACACGGCGGGTTCCTCGAGCAGGCAGACGAGCGGGATGCGATCTGTCATCACGAGGCACGGGATGCCGTCGCCGACCACCTCGAGTCGGAACTCGACGCGCCGCTCGAGGCAGTGTCTCCGAAACTCCTGTTCTCGTCGGGGCAGTTCCAACTGGAGGTGTGGGCGGTGACGACGGTGACTGGGGACGACGACGTAGTGAGTACTCCCGAGGTCGAGTTCTCGGACCTGGTCGCCGCCACACCGGAATCGGTGTCGATGACGGTCGAACTGGACGACGAGCAGTATACCTGCCAGACCGGCGTGATGGTGGAGCAAACCGTAGAGCGGGAGGGTGCCTGAACGCCGCGTTCTGAACTGAGACGACTACCGGCCCACCACGCCGAACTCGGACCCTCGGCGATGCTTGGACCGGAACGGGCGGTACATGGAATCCTCGGCCGGATCGGTGTCCGTTCGACGGCGATACTCGAGTTGCCGCAGGCCGCCGTGATCGAAGAGCGCTACGAGTAGCGGACTGCGGTCATCGCCGGATAGCCCGTCGGATTGGTTCGATTCCCGGCCGGCCGTCGGCCCACCAGAGCGCGACGCCAGCGACCAGAATCACGGCCTCGAGCCACAGCGTCGTGATCTCGAGGCCGGCGACGGTGCCGAGGGGTTTGGTGCCGCTGTAGGCGGGCATGGGCGTCACCGGCCACAGGAGGAAGCCGAGTTCCTCGAGGTCGCCGGAGACGACGTGCCACGGCACGTCGGTCGCGAGGTGCGAGAGGGAGCCGACGGCGAACGCGATGCCGAGCGCGGTCCGGCCTCGAGCGCGGGCGAGCCACCAGACGCCGAGGACGACCGGGATCGCGAACAGCAGCGAGTGTCCGAGCGTGCGGCCGACGTCGACCACGCCGGCGAGCCACGGCGGCTTGTCGAGCAGGTCCGGCAGCGCCGCGCCCGCGAGGGCCGCGAGCGTGGCTTCTTCGGTCGGCGCACCCCCTCGAGTCGCGCGGGTGTAGCCCGCCCAACAGAGGTAACCGACGGCGAGGTGGACGACCGGTTGCATCACCGTCCGCTACGCCGGTGTCCGGGAAAGACGTGGCGACGACCCCGGTCGGCCGCGAACGCCTCTCGAGCGGGTCCTCCCTCGGGGCGGAAACGTCGGCCAGGATCTGTTGGATGAAAAGACATTTACGCCGACGCTTCGCGGCTCCGGTATGTCCGGGAAATCGTTCGGGATCGCCGCCCTGGTCGCACTGATCGCCGGCGTCACGGAGGTACTCGTTCGGCAGTCGACGCTGATTGGCCTACGGTTCTTCGGGTTCGACGCGGAGTCGCTCACGGTCCTGGCGCTCGTTTCGCGCCTAGCTTCCGTGCTGATCGTCCCGATCGGTATCTTCGCGGTCGGCTACTACTGCGGCCGCTGGATCGCGCCACGACGGTCGATCACGACGCTCGGGATCGTGCTCTTTCTCGCGGGTGCAACTGGCAGCGTCGCGACACTATTTGCCCTTCAGGCGTTGCTGGGGTTTTCTTCCGTCTCGTCGGCCGGATTCGTGCTCGCCTACCTCGAGGTCGCCGTGTCGACGGGCCTGATCGTCGCAGTGTCCGGACTGGCGGGGCTGGGCACGTACGTCGTCCGGAACGGGGACTCCCATCGAGACGCGTCTAGTGGCGCTGCTCGTCGGCAGTACTGACGAACTTCTCAGGCCTCGTACTCGGCCCAGATGTACCGCGTCGCCGTGCTCCGGTAGGGCCGCCACGGCTCCGCGATCTCCCGCATCTCCGCGCGGGTGAGTTCCTCGCCGTCGTTGTACAACTGTTCGATGCCGCGACGGACCGCCAGATCGCCGAGCGGGAGCACGTCCGGGCGCTGGAGGACGAAGATGAGGTACATTCGGGCGGTCCAGGCACCGACGCCCTTGATCCGTGTGAGTTCGTCGATCACCTCCTCGTCAGAGTGGTCGGCCAACCCCTCCTGGGTCAGGTCCCGTTCCTGGAAGGCTCGAGCGGCGTTTCGAACGTAGTCGACCTTCGTCCGCGAGAGGCCGGCCTCGAGCAGCGCGTCACCGTTGGCCGCGAGGACGGTTTCGGGGGTGACCGTCCCGTCCAGGAGGTCGAAGACGCGTTCGCGGACGGCCGTCGCGCTGGCCGTCGACAACTGCTGATTGATGATCGCGACGCAGAGCCGTTCGAACTCGTCGACGTCCGGGTCGAGTGGGTGTGGCGTTCGCCGTTCGATCACCTCGGCCATCACGGGATCGGCTCGGAGGACCGTTTCGGGATCGGCGTCGGTTCCGGCGGGAGCATCGACCGTCATTCGCGTACGACGGTTCGTAGGTTCGAGCGACCAAAAGCGCGTTGCTCGAGGGGACCGCCGACGCGCCCGCGACCCTCGCGCTCAAATAGGGTGTCACCGTCGCGGGCGGTAATCCGGCACTGGCTCGACACGTCGACCGGTGACCTCGCCGACGAGACGGTCAATCGCGGATTACGACCCCGCACGAGCAGGCACGATTCGGGGGGTCGAGAAACGACCCACTGAGGCGACGAGACGGCCCCGCCGACTCAAGTGGCGACCGCCGTCGGTCCCTAGTGAGATGGCCGACGATACTCCGACGGACGACACACCAGCGCAACGACGCATGACTACCGATCCGGAGCGGATCCGCGAGTGGGCCGAGGAACGCGACGTCGTCCCCGTCAGGACCCACGGCGGGGAGGGCCACGGCACCACGTTCGCCCGGACGGACGACCTCGGTCCTGACCACGAGGAGTTCACCTGGGACGAGTTCGAACGGACCGTCACGGAAGAGAACCTGGTGTTCGTCTACCAGGAGACCGACCCCGAGGAGGGGGTGGGCCACTTCGACCTGGTCGAACGCGACGAGGCGTTCGAGCGCGTGGATCTCGGACGGAGCGAACTCGAGGACCGACTCCGCCAGGGCGAGACGGTCACGACCGAAATCGTCGAGACGCAAGTGATCGAACGCGAGATCGTCGAACGAGATACGATCGAGAGCGAGGTCGTCGAATCCGAACTCGCCGACCGACACGTCGTCGACTCGGAACTGCTGACTCGTGAGTTGGTCGACACGGAGTTCGTCAGCGCCGACGAGATCGACGTCACGACCGAGGAGACGCGACTGGACACCGTCGAGGAGATCGAACGCTATACGGTCGAGAGCCGAATCGTGGACGTCGACCTCGAGCACGACGACGAACTCGAACGCGACGAGATCCGGACCGACGTCGACCTCGAGGGGATCCAGCGGTCGATCCTCGAGAGCGACGTCGTCCGGACCGACGTCGAGCCCGACGAAGTGATCGAACAGGAGGTCATCGAGAGTACCCGCGGCGAGGGCGACACCGTCCGGAGCGAACTCATCGAACGGCGCACGGTCGAGGAGGAGATCCAGGAACGGACCCGCAAGCGGTTCACGCTCGAGGAGACCGAACTGCTCGAGTCCTCGGTGATCGGCAGCGACCTGCTCGAGGGGGAGATCGTCGACGTCGAGGAGTACGAGACGCTCACGGCGGACGAGCGGGCGTCGGTTCCGGAAGGGACCGGTGAGCCCGGCGAGTCAGTTGGCGGGACTGCAGGGACGACCGGTGCCGAACCGGACGCCCGTTCCGAGGCCGGTGCAGCGGGCGGTGACACCGACGCCGTGGCAGAGGCGGACGCCGACGCAACGGGGGCGTCGGCCGCCGATTCGGACGCGACCACCACGGTCTCCCGGGACGACCAGGGCAAAGTCGTCGTAGACGAGTCGGGCGAGGAGATCGGAATCGCCGGCCGAATCGAGGAGGGGACGGTCTACGTCGATCCCGAGCCTGGGTTGACCGATCGCCTCAGGGCGCGACTCGGCTGGGAGAGCGACGCCGAGGACGAGTATCCGGTGGAGCCGGCCCAGATCAAGGCCGTCGACGAGGACGAGATCGTCCTCCGGAGCGGGTGACGCGGCCCTCGATCGGGCCGACGCGGCAAAAGGAGGAACCTATCTCCTCGAGGCGAGTGCCGACGTCGCTGCCGTCGGGCTTACTCGAGGTCGAAGCGATCGAGCGTCATCACCTTGTGCCAGGCGTCGACGAAGTCCTCGACGAGCTTCTCCTCGCCGTCGGCGGCACCGTAGACGTCGGCGTAGGCGCGGAGGCGGGCGTTCGACCCGAAGATGAGGTCGAAGCGAGTGGCCTCCCACTCGACGTCGCCGGTCTCGCGGTCACGGATCTCGAAGACCTGCTCGTCCTCGTCGACCGGCTCCCACTCGTAGTCCATGTCGAGCAGGTTCACGAAGAAGTCGTTGGTCAGCGTCCCCGGCTCCTCGGTGAAGACGCCGCGGTCGGAGTCGCCGTAGGTCGCGCCCAGCGTGCGCATGCCGCCGACCAGCACCGTCAGCTCGTCGACGGTCAGGTTCAGCAGTTCCGCCTTGTCGACCATCCGCTCCTCGGGCGTGCCGTAGAGGTCGTCGTCGAAGTCGCCGTCGCCGAGGTAGTTGCGGAAGGCGTCGACCTCCGGCTCGAGCACGTCGAAGGACTCCTCGTCGGTCATCTCCTGGGTGGCGTCGGTGCGGCCCGGCTCGAAGGGGACCGCCACGTCGTAGCCGGCCTCGGCCGCCGCCTGCTCGACGGCCGCGTTGCCGCCCAGCACGATGAGGTCGGCTATCGAGACGCGCACGTCGTCGTTACGCGAGGCGTTGAACTCTTCCTGGATGCCCTCCAGCGTCTCCAGGACGGTTTGGAGTTCCTCGGGCTCGTTGACCTCCCAGCTGCGCTGGGGTTCCAGGCGGACGCGAGCACCGTTGGCACCGCCGCGCTTGTCGCTGTCGCGGTAGGTCGAGGCCGACGCCCACGCGGTCTTGACCAGTTGCGGGACGGTCAGGTCCGTGGCGAGGATCTCCGCTTTCAGTTCGGCGGCCTCCTCCTCGCCGATGATCTCGTAGTCGGCGTCCGGGATGGGGTCCTGCCAGGCGAACGTCTCGTCGGGGACCTCCGGGCCGACGTACCGCTCGGGCCGGCCCATGTCGCGGTGGAGGAGCTTGAACCACGCCTTCGCGAACGCCTCCTGGAAGGCCTGGGGGTCCTCCTGGAACTCCTCGAGGACGGCCCGGAAGTCGTCGTCGTGCTTGAGGGCGACGTCCGTCGTCAGCATCATCAGCTTCTCCTCCTCGTCGGGGTCCTGTGCGCCGGGCGCGGTCCCGGCGTCGTCCCCGACGGGTTCCCACTGCCAGGCACCGCCGGGACCCTTGACCGAGGTCCAGTCGTGTTCCAGCAGGTTGTCGACGTAGCCCGTGTCCCACTGGATCGGGTTCGAGGTCCAGGGTCCTTCGATACCGCTGGTGATCATGCCGCCGATGTCCTCGAAGTCCTGGTCCCAACCGAGCCCCTGCTCCTCGATGGGAGCCGCCTCGGGCTCGGGGCCGACGTGTTCGTCGGGATCGTCCTTTCCGTGGACCTTCCCGAAAGTGTGGCCGCCCGCGATGAGCGCCACCGTCTCCCGGTCGTTCATCCCCATGCGCGAGAACTCCTCGCGGATGTTCTGTGCGGATCCCTCGACGTCGGGCTCGCCGTAGGGACCTTCGGGGTTCACGTAGATGAGGCCCATCACGGTGTTGGCGAGCGGGTTCTTGAGCGCACCGACCTCCTCGTCACCCTCGAACCGCTCGGGCGAGGTCGTCTCCCACTCGTCCTCGGGACCCCACTCGATGGCCTCGTTGGACTTGTACTCGTCCTCGCGGCCGCCGGCGAAGCCGAACGTCTCGAATCCCATCGACTCGAGCGCAACGTTGCCGGCCAGCAGGATGAGGTCGCCCCACGACAGCTTGCGGCCGTACTTCTGTTTGACCGGCTGGAGCAGCCGACGGGCCTTGTCGAGGTTGACGTTGTCCGGCCAGCTGCTCTCCGGCGGGAGGCGCTGGAGGCCGCCGGCACCCCCGGCACGGCCGTCGGCGGTGCGGTACGTCCCGGCACTGTGCCAGGCCATCCGGATGAACAGCGGCCCGTAGTGGCCGTAGTCGGCCGGCCACCAGTCCTGCGAGGACGTCATCACGTCCTCGATGTCTTCCTTCACCTGTTCGTAATCGAGCTCCTCGAACGCCTCGGCGTAGTCGAAATCCTCGTCGTACGGACCGACGTCCTGGGCGTTATCGTCGAGAACGTCTAATCGCAATAGGTCCGGCCACCAGTCTTGGTTAGACCATGTCATCATTCGTGACCTGCCGCTTCTAGCTATTAATATTTTCCATCTCGTAACGCTCTCTTCCTATTGTCGAAACCATTCTTCGGAATGTGTTAACTCGAAAGTGGGCTCCGTTCGTGCTTTCCCGGGTCAGTACGAAACGAAATACGCGTCGTCGGAAGCCTCGAGTCGTCCGTCGGGGTCGGTACGGCCCCGATCCGTCGGTGCTCGTGGGTCGAAACCGGCCGTTCGTCCCCAGCTCTCGAGAGTGAGTGTCGCCTCGTTCTATGAACCCGACGACCCGTCCCGAATCGGGCGTGACTCCCGACACTGATCGGGGTTCGAAATCGCGTGACTACTGCGTCTCCCGGAGCGCGTCGGAAGCGATGATCGACGGCGGCGTCCGTAACTCGCAACCGGTGCCGCTCATACTGCCGGACAAAACGATGCACACCGATCTCACTCGAGATGCCGTCGCGTTCCGCGACAGGCGTCGAGACGCGGTCAGATGTGTACTGACTTCTGTCCGGTAGTATCAGTCGACCACCAGGTAATCGTCGACGCCCTCGAGTCGGCCGGTCGGGACGACGTACGCGCCGTCGTCGGTCCGCTCGAAGCGTTCGGGTCGATAGCCCTCCTCGGACGATGGCCGGACGAGCACGTGGTGCAACTCGCCGGTTTCGACGTCCATCGTCACGGTGTCGACCGTACCGAGTTCCGTGCCGTCGGATTTCATCACGGGCTTGCCGGAGAGCGTTTGGGCGAGGACAGTGGACATACTGCGGCCGTCAACAGTCGAGAAAATAAAACTATCTCCGCGTCTGACGCGCGTCGCGCGGCGATTCGATCGTCAGTCGGTGGGTCCGATTACTCCTCTTCCTCCGGCGTATCGGTCGCGTCCTGGTCGACACGACGGCTGACGTCGACGCGGTAGTTCTCGAGGATGTCACGCCCTAGCAAGACCTGGTAATCCATGTGTTCGCGGTCCTCGACGCTGGCGGTGACGGTGTGGCGATTGCCGCCAACGCCGACGACGACGTCGACGACCGGGCGGCTTCTGGTGGTCTTGGAACTGCCCGATTTGACCCGCGTGATCGACTTGATCGGCCCCGCACCGATCTCGGCCGCGAGCGACGTGTCGATGCTGGTACGTGTCGCCCCCGTGTCGGACTTCGCCAGCACCGTCCGCGAGCCGCTGGTCCCCGAGACGATGACCTCCTCGATGTAGCCGATGTCCGCGGGCTCTACCTCGGCCTGCGTCGCTCGAGCGGGCATCGCCGCCGGCCGACTGTCGTCGAGCACCGTCGAGAGTTCCTCGACCCGGTCGTCGTCGACCGACCCACCGGCGCGTTCGATCGCGAGTTTTGCGATGTGGGGGGCCGGGCTGACTCCCGTCGCCTCGTAGAGCCCCTTGAAGCCGGCCGTCGGATTCACCTCGAGGACGAACCAGCCTTCGTCGCCCTCGACGAGGTCGACGCCCGCGTAATCGAGGCCGATGGCGTCGGACGCGCGGCGAGCCATCTCCCGGGCTTCCTCGGGGAGGTCGGCGGTCGCGTCCTCGACGCTGCCGCCGAGAGCGACGTTCGTCCGCCAGTCGTTGTCCGGCGCGTAGCGGTACATCGCGGCGACGACCGTCCCGTCGACGACGTAGACCCGAACGTCCCGGTGGCGCGTCTCCCCCCGATCGATCAGTTCCTGCAGGAACGCGTACCGGTTGCCGACCATCGCGTTGATCGGGTCGTCGCGCCCGACCTTCCAGGTTCCGCCACCGTGGGTACCGATCGCCGTCTTGTAGACTGCCTCCTCGCCGTAGCGGTCTCGCACGGCGTTGAGTTGGTCGCTATTGAGCGCCAGCGTAACGTTCGGCGTTCGTACGTCGTTGACCGCGAGGGCCGCCGCCGTCGAGAGCTTGTGGATCGCCGTCAGGACCGTCATCGGCTCGTTGAGCATCGGGACGAGCTGTGCGAACGTGTTCGCCAGCCCGAGTTCCTCGGCCGGGTGTTCGGTGTTCGAGAGCAGCATCCGGTTCGCGATGACGTCCACCTCGGGCTCGAGAACGACGCTGCCGTCCGTGACGCTGATCGTGGTGTTTTCGGTTCGAAGCCACTCGCAGTCGTGGCCGAGCGCGTCGATGGCGTTACAGATCGCTTTCGTTTCCTTGCTCGTGTGGAGACTCAGTACCCCGACGGTGACGGGATCGGCGACTGCCATATCCGATAGACACCGGACCGTCGGATAAGTGCTAGCAGTTGTTCGCAAGCGACGGGATTGCGTGATTCGGAGCTCAATGGCCCTCTCCCGAGCGGACGACCGCCCTGACCTCGCGCGGATCGACCATCCCACTCGCGACCGCGAGGACTGCCCAGGTCGTCGCCCCGAGAGCGATGGCACCGACGAGCATCGGGAGGCTCGAGACGAGCGGCGTGACCAGCCACACCGCGACGGCCATCACGGCCGTGATCGCACAGATCGTCCCCATCGAGCGGGCCAGGCGGCCGAGACGCAGCGACAGCTCCCGGTGGACGATGTAGAGGTTGACCGCGACGTACACGGAGTGGGTCGCGACCGTGGCCAGCGCCGCACCGACGACGCCGACCGTCGGGATGAGCAGTAGGTTCAACCCGAAGTTCGCGACGGAGGTCACCCCTTTCGCGATGGCCCGGTGGCGGGCACGGCCGAGGTAATCCAGGCTGTCGCTCGTGAGGTTCGTGATCGCCTGTAACACGACGAACCCCGCGAGGACCTGCAACACCGGGACGGCCCCCTCGTACTGCGGGAACACCATCGTGACAAACGGGTCCGCGACGAGGACGATGCCGGTCGCCGCGGGCACGTAGACGAGCATCGTGTGGGTCAACGACTCCTCGTAGATCCGGCGGGCCTGCTCGAGCCGCCCCGAGGCCTTCTGCTCGCCGAAGTTGGGCGAGATGGCAAACCCCAGCGACTCCGCGGGCGCGAGCACGAAGTCGACGATCTGTTTCCCAAGCTGGTAGAAGCCGACGGCGGCCGAGGGGAGGAAGACGCCGATGAGGACGATGTCCAGGCGCTTGTCGATGACGTTCGCGCTTCGCGTCGCGGTCAGCGGAACGCTGTACTCGGCCAGCCGGCGGGAGAGGCCTTCCTCGTACTCCGGGGCTGGCTCGTAGCGACGGTAGAACTTCCAGTAGAGGACGGCCAGCCCGAACGTTCCGGCCACTGCGTAGCCGACGATGTAGCCGAACAGCGCACCGAGCGCGCCGAATCCGAGTAGGACGAGGGCGACGGCGACGACGAGGCGGACCGCCCCGCTGGTCGCCTGGACCGCGGCGCTGTATCCCAGGCGGTTGAACCCCTGGAAGGCCATCATCGCGAACCCGGAAAACGAGTTGGCGACGACGAACAACACGCCAGCCGCGAGGAACGGCGCTGCCTCGGGATCGCCCAGAACGATCGCGAGTTCCTCGTGAAAGAGCAACAGCGCGTAGGCGACGACCACGAGGACGATCACCTTGTACGTGATCGCAGAGCGCAACAGATGCGGGATCTGACCCTCCTCTCGCTCGCGGTACTCGGAGACGTACCGGGCCGTGGATTTGCCCAGCCCGAGGTCGGCGAACAGCTGGACGACCATCAGGATCCCGATCGCCCAGTAGAGCGCGCCGTAGCCGTCCGGGTTCAGCCAGCGCGCGAGGACGAACATCAACACCGCGCTCGAGACCATGTAGATGGCCCGCGAGACGAGCGTCGCTTTGAACCCGCGGACGATGTGCTCCCGTGTACTCATAGGTCGTCGAGTTCCGACCGCCGACCGCCGGTTCGATCGGCTCCGGTCACTCCGTCGGTTGCGCAGTCGCCCAATTGTAATGCGGTGACAACAGCTGTAGCCGCCCGCTACCCTCCGTGAAACGGTCAGTTACGAAGACTGTCCCGACGACAACGAGTCGGAATCGTCGGTCCTGACGGAAGCGTTCGATCGGAGATTCGCCGACGGTGGATCGGACGGACGCCGTCCGCCGGGTCCCTCCTCAGAGATAGGAGGCGTCCCAGCGGCTGGCCTTCCGGCGGTTTCCACAGACGTTGCACTCGATGCGTCCCATCGTGTCCATGGTGTTTTCCAGCGAGTCGCAGTTCCCGCAGAACCAGGCGTACAGCTCCTCGGCGTCTTCGGTCTTGTACGTGCCGTAAAACGGCGCTTTCGCCCCGCGTGCCGCCTCGCCGTAGCTGACGTAGACGGTCTCGTCGTCGACCTCGAGTTCGTCGATCGCGGCCCACTCCTCGTCGCCGGTCTCGCCTTCGACGTAGACGTTCTCGGTGAACGTCTCCGAACCGATCTCGACCTCGCGTTTGCTCGCCCGATCGAAGCCGTGGTTGGCGTAGAACTCGTTGCCGCCCTCGTTGTTCTCGAGGACGAACGCCTGGACGTTCTCTGCGCCGTCCTCGATGAGTTTCTCACGCGTTCGAACGAGCAACCGCACGCCAGTCCCGCCGCCGCGGTGGTCCGGATCGATGTGCAGCCACAGGATCCGCCCCGTCTTGTGCTGCTGGCCGATGAAATCGCTCTGTGAGAAGCCGATGAGTTCGCCGTCGTGTTCGACGCCGAGGACGACGAGGTGGTCCTCGTCGATCTCGTCGGCGAAGTCCTCGCCATACCACTTCTCGATGGCGTCCTCGATGGTGTCTTCGCCGAGAAAGTCCGTGTACGTGGAGTTGAGCGACTCCCTGGCGATCGAGCGGATCGCGTCGACGTCGTCGGTGGTTGCTTCGCGAATCTCCATGGGCCACCGTACCATTCCTTCCTACAAAACGTATGGCCACGATCACGCGACGTGAAGGCGACCGGTCCGCCACACCGGCTGGGACGGCCTGTTGTACCGGTCTCCCGGCACAACCGCCGCCAGGTTGCGGTTGTGACGGCACTGCGGTACAGTAGGCCGTCTGAACAGTCAACCTAACGGAGCGGTGGACGCCGGAGAGGGCAAGATTCACGTCCTTGCCGTCGCAGTGAGGGATGTGAGCGACGACGTCTCCTCGAGCGAGCCACCCGACGCGGTTCCGTCCGACCCCGAACCGTTCACGTACAACGGCGGGCGGGTCGACCCCGGCGAATCGGCCAACGTCCGGTACGGCATCAGCGAGACGTATCTCGGCGATCCGGTTCGGATCCCCGTGACCATCGTCAACGGCGCGTACGCCGGGCCGACCGTCTTTCTCTCGGCGGCCGCCCACGGCGACGAACTGAACGGCATCGAGGTCGTCCGCGAGGTGGCCCACGACTGGGACCACTCGGAACTCCACGGGACGCTCGTCTGCCTGCCGGTGATGAACGTCCCCGGCTTCCTCGCCCAGGAGCGATATCTCCCCATCTACGATCGGGACCTGAACCGGTCGTTCCCCGGCCGCGAGGGGTCGACGAGCGCGAGACGGATGGCGTATCGCATCTTCACGAACTTCGTCGAACCCTGCGACCTGGGGATCGACTTTCACACCTCGACGCGGGGTCGGACGAACATGCTCCACGTCCGGGCCAACATGGAGGACGAGACGGTCGATCGCCTCGCGAAGGCGTTCAGTTCGAACGTCGTCATCGCCGGGCAGGGACCTTCAGGGACGCTCCGCCGGGAGGCGACAGACGCCGGTGTGCCGACGATCACGGTCGAGATGGGCGAGGCCCACCGCTTCCAGCGCCGGCTGATCGACCGCGCCCTGACCGGCGTCGCGAGCGTCCTCGCGGAGTTCGGCCTCCACCGGGAGTCGTCGGTCCACTGGCCGGGCTGGCGGACCGTCATCGACGACGACGACGAGAAGACCTGGCTGCGGGCCGACGCCGGCGGCATCGTCGACATGAAGCGCGGTCGCGGCGCGCTCGTCGAGGAAGGCGAGGTGATCTGTACGATCACGAACCCGTTCAAGGAGGACGACGAAGTCGTCACCGTCGAGGCCCCGTTCACCGGGCTGATCGTCGGCGTCCTCGAGAACCCCGTGGTCTACCCGGGCAATCCGCTCTGTCACCTCGTGGGGCTCTCGCCGGACACCAAAATCGCACTCGAGCGCGAGCGGACGACCGACCGGTCGAAGGCCGACCTTCGCTGAGGCGATCCGTCGTTGGGATCGGTCGGACGCCCGATCGGATGGCCCGTCGAACGACGGGTGTATTCGAGCCGAGACGTACGCGGGCGACGATAAAAGTAAGTTCTATACCCCCACGGTCAAACGTTCCACGTGAGCGTATGAGTCAGTCTTACAATCGCGGCCTCATCGAGGACTTCGGTCGCTGGAAGGAGTTCTCGGCCGGCATGTGGGCGTGGATCTTCCACAAGTTCACGGGGTGGATGTTGATCGGCTATCTGTTCACCCACATCGCCGTGTTGAGTACAGCGATCGGCGGTGCACAGGGACAACAGACGGAGTTCGAGGGTGAGATGGTCAACGTGTACACGGCTACGATCCAGGGGCTCGAGAGTCTGCCGATGATCCGCGTGCTCGAGGTCGGGTTGCTCGCCGTCGCCGTCTTCCACATCCTCAACGGTCTCCGACTGCTGATGGTCGACCTCGGCATCGGCCTCGAGGCCCAGGACAAGAGCTTCTACGCCTCGCTGGTCCTGACGGGCGTCATCACCGTCGCGAGCATTCCGACGTTCCTCTACGGGGTGTTCTGAGATGGCGGAACGATACTCCTCCTTTACGCCCGGCGGTACCGGCTGGCTGCTCCAGCGGATCACCGCGGCGTTTCTCGTCGTGACTCTCGCCTTCCACTTCTTCCAGTTGCACTTCGTCCAGCACGCGGCGGAAGTGACGTTCCAGAATACGCAGATCCGCATGGACAATCTGGGCTACTTCCTGACGATGGTGTTGTTCCTGATCGCCGGCGCGTTCCACGGCATCAACGGCGTCTACAACGCGCTGGTCAACCAGGGACTCGAAGGGACCCCAAAGAAGGTAGTGCTCGCAGTCCTGACCATTGCAGGTGTGGGCCTCGTCGCACAGGGTATCTGGGTGGCAGCCGCTATGGCGGGGTGGACCTAATATGAGTACGCAACAGCAAGAACCCGAGACGCAGGAAGCACCGCAAGATCCCGAGATGAAAGGCGCGGAGTCGCCCGTCGACGAGCGGGAGAAAGAGGGCGGCATGGTCGACCAGACCAGCGTCGACGACGCCGACCTCGAGGGCGAGACCGTCCACATCAAGGTGTTCCGGTACGACCCCGAGGTCGAAGGGAAACAGGAACCCCGGTTCGACGACTTCCACGTCCCCTTCGAGAAGGGGATGACGGTCCTCGACGCGGTGATGTACGCCCGCGACAACTTCGACTCCTCGCTCACCTTCCGTCACTCCTGTCGGCAGGCCGTCTGTGGCTCCGACGCCTTCTTCGTCAACGGCAAGCAGCGCCTGGGATGCAAGACCCAGATCGCCGACCTGGAGCAGCCGGTTCGGATCGAACCGCTGCCCCACCAGGAGGTCGTCAAGGATCTGGTCGTCGACATGGATCACTTCTACGACCAGATGCACGCCGTCGAGCCGTACTTCCAGAACGAGGACACGCCCGATCCGACGGATCTCGAGGAGCAGCGCCAGAGCCGCGAGAACCGCGAGAAAATCAAGATGTCCACGCGGTGTATCTGGTGTGGCGCTTGCATGTCCTCGTGTAACATCGCGGCCGGCGACAACCAGTATCTGGGCCCGGCGGCGATCAACAAGGCCTACCGGTTCGCGATGGACGACCGCGAACCCGAAGACGTCAAGGAGCATCGCCTGCGCATCTTGGAGCAGGAACACGGCGTCTGGCGGTGCCAGACCCAGTTCTCCTGTACCGAGGTGTGCCCGAAGGACATCCCGCTGACCGAGCACATTCAGGAGCTCAAGCGGGAAGCAGTCAAGAAGAACCTGAAGTTCTGGTAATCTATGTACGAACACGACGTCATCGTGGTCGGCGCGGGCGGTGCCGGCCTCCGAGCCGCGATCGCAGCGCACGAGGCGGGAGCCGACACGGCAATCGTCTCGAAGCTCCACCCGGTCCGCAGCCACACCGGCGCTGCGGAGGGCGGGATCAACGCCGCCCTCCAGGAGGGCGACGACTGGGAACTCCACGCCTACGATACGATGAAGGGCTCGGACTACCTGGGTGACGCCCCGGCAGTCGAGACCCTCGCACAGGACGCCCCCGAGGACACCATGCGGCTGGAACACTGGGGCATGCCGTTCTCCCGCGAGGACGACGGCCGCGTCTCCCAGCGGCCGTTCGGCGGCCTCTCCTACCCACGGACGACCTACGCCGGTGCGGAGACCGGCCACCACTTGCTGCACACGATGTACGAGCAGGTCGTCAAGCGTGGCATCCAGGTCTACGACGAGTGGTACGTGATGAACCTCGCGACGACCGACGAAGACGACCCCAACGACCGCCAGTGTCACGGCGTCGTCGCCTACGACGTCCAGTCCGGTCAGATCGAGGGCTTCAAGGCCAACCAGGGAGTCGTCCTCGCGACCGGCGGTCCCGGCCAGGCCTTCGATCACACCACCAACGCCGTCTCCTGTACCGGCGACGGCCACGCGATGGCCTATCGTGCGGGTGCGCCGCTGGAAGACATGGAGTTCATCCAGTTCCACCCGACCTCGCTCCCCTCCACGGGCGTCCTCATCAGCGAGGGCGTCCGCGGCGAGGGCGGCATCCTCTACAACAGCGAGGGCGAGCGGTTCATGTTCGAGTACGGCTACGCGAACAACTCCGGCGAACTCGCTTCCCGGGACGTCGTCGCCCGCGCCGAACTCACCGAGGTCGCGGAGGGACGGGGCGTCGACGACGAGTACGTCCACCTCGACATGCGCCACCTCGGCGAGGAGCGCATCATGGACCGCCTCGAGAACATCCTCCACCTCGCGGAGGACTTCGAGGGCGTCGACGGCCTCGTCGAGCCGATGCCGGTCAAGCCCGGCCAGCACTACGCGATGGGCGGCATCGAGACCGACGAGAACGGCGCAACCTGCATCGACGGCCTCTACGCGGCCGGCGAGTGCGCCTGCGTCTCCGTCCACGGCGGCAACCGACTCGGCGGCAACGCCCTACCGGAACTGATCGTCTTCGGCAAACGCGCCGGCCGTCACGCTGCCGGCGAGGACCTCGGTGAAGCGGAGATCCGGACGGGCTACGGCGACGACGTCGAGGACGAGACCGACGCCGATCTGCCGGTCCAGCCCGGATCGGCCGGGCTCGACACCGCCGAGACGGACGTAGCCGCAGACGGCGGCGTCGCCGCCGACGTCGACGGCCTGCTCGAGCGAGCCGTCGAACGCGAGCGTGCACGCGTCGACCGCCTGATGGACCGCGACACTGGCGTCCAGCACGCGGAGATTCGCTCGAAACTCCAGAACGCGATGACCGACTACGTCAACGTCTTCCGGACCGAGGACGGCGTCAAGAAGGCGTTGCGGATCATCCGGGAGTGTCGCGAACAGTACCAGAACGTCTACGTCGACGACCCCTCGCGCACGTTCAACACCGACCTCCAGCAGACCATCGAGACGCGCAACCTGATCGACGTCGCCGAGACCATCGCGCTCGGGGCGCTGGTTCGCAACGAGTTCCGCGGTGCCCACTGGCGTCAGGAGAACCAGCAGCGCGACGACGAGAACTGGCTCAAGCACACGCTCATCTCCTGGAACGACGGCGACCCCGACATCTTCTACCGGCCGGTCATCCTCGAGGGCGAGGACAAGACCTACGAACCCAAAGAGCGCAGCTACTGATCACCGCGCTCGGTGCTTCTCGACCGTCCTTTCTCACGTTCAGTCGGCTTCTATCGTCCGAAAACCAGCAGGGCTTTACGTCCGCTCGGGATGGGTTCTACTCGATGGGTCTCGAGCGATTCGCCAAGGTGAACGTCGTTCTCGTCCCGATACTGCTGGCCCTCGCGTACTTCTACTACGAATCCATTCCGCTGTTACTGTGGTACGTCGGCGTCGCCTACGTCACGTTCGCCGCGATCATCGTGCTCACGTGGGGGCTGTCGAAGCTGTCGCTAGCGACCGAATCGTCCTGACGCCGGTCTCGGGCGGCTACCCTGACCCGGCGTGTTCGAACGGTCACGCCGAATCGGCGCGTCCGTACACTCGAGGCGACGCTCGCTCGTGGAACGGCGAATCCACAGAGATAAGGCGACGGATCGGGAATCGTGTGTCGGTATGTTGTTGTCGGGGACGGTCATCGTCGACGCCGAAACCGTGATCGACGACGGCGCGGTCGTCGTCGCGGACGATCGCATCGTCGACGTCGGGGAGCGAGCGGCGTGTCTCGATCGGTATCCGGACCACGAACGGCGCGCGTACGACCTGCTCGCGCCCGGTACCGTGGGCGCGCACGTTCACTCCGTCCAGAGCCTCGGGCGCGGCATCGCCGACGACACCGCGTTGCTCGAGTGGCTGTTCGAGTACGTGCTCCCGATGGAGGCCTCGCTGTCGGCCGCGGAGATGCGGGCTGCCGCCGAGTTGGGCTACCTCGAGTTGATCGAGAGCGGGACGACGACCTGTATCGACCACCTCTCGGTTCACCACGCCGAGGAGGCGTTCGAGGCGGCCCGTGAGTTCGGCGTTCGCGGCCGGTTCGGCAAGGTGATGATGGACAAGGAGGCCCCACCGGGGCTGCTCGAGGACACCGACGCGGCGCTCGCCGAGAGCGAACGACTCATTCGCCGGTATCACGGGACCGAAGACGGCCGTATTCGGTACGCGTTGACGCCGCGATTCGCCGTTAGCTGTACCGAGGAGTGCCTGCGCGGCACCCGGGAACTCGCCGACGAGTACGACGGCGTCACGATCCACACGCACGCGAGCGAGAATCGCGACGAGGTCGCTACGGTCGAAGAAGAGACCGGTCGCCGGAACGTGCACTGGCTCCACGAGGTGGGGCTCACCGGCGAGGACGTCACCCTCGCCCACTGCGTCTGGACCGACGAGAGCGAGCGGGAACTGCTCGCCGAAACCGGGACAAACGTCACCTACTGCCCGTCCTCGAACATGAAACTCGCCAGCGGCGTCGCGCCGATCCACGACTACCTGGATCGGGGAATCAACGTCGCGCTGGGGAACGACGGGCCGCCGTGTAACAACACGCTCGATCCGTTCACGGAGATGCGTCAGGCGACGCTCCTCCAGAAAGTCGACCGACTCGAGCCCCAGGCGTTGCCCGCACGGACGGTCTTCGAGATGGCGACGATCAACGGGGCGCGCGCCGCGGGCTTCGAGCGCGTCGGCGCACTCAGGGAGGGGTGGAAGGCCGACGTCATCGGCCTCGAGACCGAAGGCCTGACGCGAGCGACGCCGGTCCACGACGTCCTCTCGCACCTCGTGTTCGCCGCCCACGGCGACGACGTTCGGTTCACGATGGTCGACGGCGAGGTGCTGATGGACGACGGCGAGGTTCTCGTCGCCGACGCCGCCGCGGTCAGACGGCGTGCCCGCGAATACGCGGCCGATTACGACGCCGCACACTGACGAAGGAGGATTCGTCAGTCGACGAAATACGGTCGCAGGTTAGAACCCGAACCAGCCGCCGACGTCGACGGTCAGGTCGAGCGCCGTGACGAGTTTGTAGCCCAGATAGATGCCGACGATCCCCATGAGCCCCGGCAACTCCGGCGGTGCAGGGATCGGGACGTCGAACAGCGCGAAGAACGCGCCCGTAATCCCACCGGTGAGCAGTCCGAGGACGACGAGTTCGTAATTCATACCGGTACACGGGACGGGACGACCGAAAAGGCTCTGACTTTCGCCTCGCTCGCCTCGTTCGACGGGACGTCGCGTTCGATTCCCTCCTCGTCTCCGCTATTTCGACTATTGTCGACACTCAGGTTTATTATTGTCGAAGCCGGGACTGTCCCGTATGCAGATAGATGCGGAGACGGAGCCGAACGTAACGCTGCCGGAGGACCTCGAGTCACCGCGTGCGAAACTCGTGTATCTCTACCTGGCCGCATACGGCACGGCTCGCGTCGACCGACTCTGTGGCGACCTCGGGATGAAGAAAGGAACCGTCCTCTCGATCAGCAGGTCGCTGCGCGACCGCGGCCACCTCGAGCGGGAAGACGGGAAGTTCGTTCTGGCCTGATCGCGGACGCCGTTTACCTGGAGTCCGAGCGGTGGTCGTCTCGTAAACACTTTTGCCGGCTGGCTGTCAATCCGCGAAGGTAATGACGGAGCGACGATATCCGCTCGCCGAGTATCCGGTCGTCGAAGCGTATCTTCGAGCGTTCTGTAGCGTGTTGGTAGCGTTCGTGCTGACGATACTGTCGGCCGTCACTGCGGTGACCGTCCCGGACGGACGGGGCGTTGGAGTCGTTCTCGTGCTCGTCGCGGCGATTGCGCTCTGCTACGCGCCGATAACGGTGCGACGGACGAAAGTCTCGCTCGTTCGAGGGCGGAGACGGGAGGAGGACCAGTAGGCCTGGCGGTCCGTATCAGCGGACCCGGCCGACCGCCTTCAAACGGGCGTTAGTTCCGGTGACCTGCCGCCCGGGTCGCGAGCGTGCCGGGACATCGTCACAGCGATCCGTCTCAGAGTTCGATCCGCTCGACCAGCTGGTCGTGGTTCTCGTTCGTGTTGACTGCGACGATCCGGATCTCCTCCTCGAGGCCCGACCCCTCGAGTTTCGCCTTCAGCAGGTTGTCGACCTGGTAGACGCCGGCGGCGTTGGTCATCGCGATTTCGACCATGACGGGGCTCGTCTCGCCCTCGTACAGCGAGACGCGCTTGATCGCCTGGCTCGAGAGGGTGTTGATGCCGCGCCCGCCGTGTTCGTAGGGGATCCGCGAGCGGCCACTCTCCATATCCAGGGCGTCGGCGACGCGGATGACGCCCGCTTCGGTGGTCAGCGGCGTCTCCGCGCGGTGGTGACAGAGGATCGCGTGGAGCACCTCGCCTTTCATCCGGACGGTCTCGGCGACGTCGTAAAACTCCGGCAGGATTCGATCGAGAACGTCGGAAGCGAGCGGGATCGAGTAGTAGGCGTGTTCGTCGCGGTGGACGACGTGGCCGATGTCGTGGAGCGTGGCCGCGAGCGCGATGATGACCGACTCGTCTTCCTCCTCGAGCCCCTGCTGGCGCGCACCGTTGAAGTCGACGTCGCTGGCCTTGAGCAGGTCGTACAGACAGAGCGCGCGGTTGCGGACGATCTCGATGTGTTTCGCGCCGTGGTCGTTGTAGCGCATCCGGTCGACCGCGTTGACGTTCTGGGCCTCGAGGTAGGTCTGGATCTCCTCGTCGTTCTCGAGGAACTCGAGGACGGTGTTGAGTTTCTCGTCGGGGAACTCGTGACTCGCGTCGGGATCGTACACCCGGCGTGACTCCCGTTCGGCGGCGGAATCGCTCATACACCGACAGTCACCCGCCCGCGAGAAAAGCCCTGCGGCGTCGGAAACTCGCCGACGGCGCGGCTCCGTTCGTCGTTACGCGGCCGATTCGACGGCCTCCTCGACCTCGTCGTAGTCCGGTTCGACGCCCGGGTCGTCGCTGACCCACGCGTAGGTGATCTCGCCGTCACCGTCGACGACGAAGACCGATCGCTTCGCGACGCCGTAGACGCCCAGGTCGTCGAAGTCCATCGCGACGTCGTAGGCTTCGATGACCTCCTTATTGAGGTCACTGATAAGGCCGAACTCGAGGTCGTTCTGGGCGCGGAACTCGTTGAGCGTGAACGGCGAGTCGCGGCTGATCCCGTAGACCGTGGCGTCGAGGTCCTCGAACGCGGCGAGTCGGTCCTGGAACGTACACATCTCGCTCGTACAGACGCTGGTGAACGAGCCGGGGAAGAAGGCGAGGACGATAGGTGCCTCGTCCGCGAGGCGGTCGGAGAGCGAGAACGACTCGACGTCGCCGTTTGCGAGCGGTGCAGTGAAATCAGGCGCGGTTTCTCCAGTTTCGGGCATCGACTGGTCGTTGTTGGTTGGCAGGAAAGACAGTTTCGCTCGCGGACGATACCGGTCCACCAGCCACGGTGGTGTGATCGACAGTTCTGGCGGACGTACCCCTCCCGACTCAGAGCACCTTGAGCACACGGCTCCGAACTTATATAGGATACAACGCCATTTCTGCGAGCTTCTGTCGACCGAATCCGCGACTTTCGGTAACTCTTGTTCGTCTGTGTGGTCCAAAAAGGTTATAATTGCCAGCGGGTAAGCCACGCATAGAGATGGTAGCCGAAATCGCACCGCTGTTCGCCCCCATTCCCGGGGGTCCGGAACTCCTGATCATCCTCTTCATCGCCATCCTGCTGTTCGGGGCCAACAAGATCCCGAAACTGGCACGGTCGACCGGCGAGGCCATGGGCGAATTCCAGAAGGGGCGTGAAAAGGTCGAAACGGAACTCGAGGAAATGCGCGAAGGGAACTTCGAAGACGACGACTTCGACGCGGAGGACGACTCCGAGTTCGTCGACACGGAACCGGTCACGACCGAAGACGAAGAGACGGAGACGAACTAATTTTTCTCGAGGGCGTGTGGCCTAGCGGAGAGGGCAGGAGGTTCCTAACCTTCTGATCGTGGGTTCGAATCCCGCCACGCCCGTTATCGTGCCGAGCGATAGCGAGGCCGATAACGGATCGTGCGGGATTCGAATGAGAGAACGGCGAGCGCAGCGAGCCGTTCGCGTGGTTCGAATCCCGTCACGCCCGCGAAACGAGCCGGCGAGCGGAGCGAACCGTCGAGCGAACCGTGGACTCGCCACGGGGTCGAATCCTCCCACGTCCGTTTTCTCGTGAGCGACGCGAGCACGGTCTCGAGCGGGAGTGGACTTCCGTCGTCCCGTTGTGCGAGGATCGATCTCGATCGCGAAGTACCGTTCAGATGAACGCGAGGGGCACCATCACCAGCACGCCGAGGACGATCCCGCCGGCGAGTTCGGGTTTGCCGCCGCGGGGCAACCGTTCGCCGATCTCGAGCGCCTCCGGGACGAACTCGGTGAGCACGAGGTAGATCATCGCGCCGGCGGCGAAGCCGAAGCCGTACGGGAGAAACTCCCGGGCGATCCGGACGAAGTAGAAGGCGATCACGGCCCCGATCGGCTGGGGGAGACTCGAGAAGACCGCCCACCAGACCATCTTCCAGCGCGCGACGCCCATCGAGCGCAGCGGGATCGAGATGGCGGTCCCCTCGGGGACGTTGTGAATCGAGATGGCGACGGTCATGAACACCGCCAGCAGCGGGACGGTGAAGCCGAGGATCTCCATGCCACCCTCGAGTCCGAGATCCGCGAAGGAGACGCCGACGGCGATTCCCTCGGGAAAGCTGTGGACGGTGAGGATGCCGAGGATGAGCACGAGTTTCTTGAAGTCGGCCTCCTCGTACTGGCGAGGGTCGATGTCGGCGTCCATGAGCACGTCGTGGGCGACGACGACCAGCAGAACGCCGACGCCCATTCCAACGAGGATCTGGGCGGGCGTCCCCTCCGCGAGTCCCTCCTCGACGAGCCCGAACACCGACGCCGAGAGCATGATGCCCGAGGAGAGACCCCAGAGGACGACGTTTCGCCGGTCGCTGATGTCGTCGAAGAAGAAAAACGGAATCGCCCCGAGGCCGGTCGCCAGCGCGGTGATTAGCCCGGCGACGAAGACGAAGCCGACGTTCTCGAGAAGCGCCATCGATACGTCGCCGTTCGGAACGGTCGTACAAGTCGTCGTCGGAAAACGGCCTGGGGAACCGGCCGTCTGGACGGCGACTTACAGGAAATCGAGAAGTTCGAGGACAACGTCGAGGACCTTGTCGAACCGGCCGCCGTCGTCCCCGTCGTCTGTTTCCTCCTCGTCGGTCGAGTCCTCCCCGTTCGATGACGACATTCGCTCAGTCGTGGTACACGTCACCGACGAGCGAGGAGTGAGTTTCGGTCCTCCTCACGCGACGGTCCCGAGGTCGGTAGCGTACCCGCTTCTACGGACGGGTGACCGACGGCGACGGTCAATCGGTGTGCCGTTCGATCAGCCCTTCGAGCGTTCCGCGATCCTGTGCGCCGACGAGGCGTTCGACCGGTTGACCGTCCGCGTAGAGCACGAGCGTCGGAACGCCCCGGGCGTCGAGTTGCTGGGCCAGTCGCTGGTGTCGGTCGACGTCGACCGTGGCGACCGCGGCGTCGGTCTCCGCAGCCAGCGCCTGGATAGTCGGCTCGAGCAGCTGGCAGGGGCCACACCAATCGGCGTAACAGTCGACGAGAACGACGTCGTACTTCTCGACGACCTCCTGGAGGTGGTCCCCTCCCTCGATCGCGATCGGCTCGGACGGCGTGGCCACCCCGCCCAGTTCGCCGCCGTTCTCGAGGCGGCGCTTGAGCTCCCGCTTTTTGCGCTCGCGGATGCGTTCTCGCGCGTCGTCCGGTGACTCGTTCATGCGGGAGCGTAGCCGTTCGGTCGGCATAACGGTTTCCCACGGGTAGTACAATACCGCGTCACCGAACGTCCCGCCTCGGTGACCAACCTGCCGGTGACTACGGGTCGCCGGCGGACGATAGGCAGGTTCTTCCAATACTGTCCCGAACTCGCGGTATGGGATTTCACACGTACCCGATCGACCGGGCCGACGCGCTCGAGGACCCGTCGCGGTACCGCTACTGCTCTCGCGAGGAACTACTCGAGTTGCTCGCGCCCACGTCGGACGCCGTCGTCGCCGACCTGGGTTCGGGAACGGGGTTTTACTCCCGGGACGTCGCACCGTGCGTCGGCACGTTGTACGCGGTCGACGTCCAGGCAGCGATGCACGAGCGCCACCGCGAAGCGGGGATCCCGGCGAACGTCGAACCCGTCACGGCGGGCATCGACGCGCTGCCGTTCGAGGACGACGAACTGGACGCGGCGTTCTCCACGATGAGCCACCACGAATACGCGGCCGACGAGACGATGGCCGAACTCGCCCGCGTGATTCGACCGGACGGGCGACTCGTGACCGTCGACTGGTCCGCCGACGGGGCCGGCGAGGACGGCCCGCCCATCGACGAACGGTTCGGCGTGGACGAGGTGGTGAGTCACCTCGAGGGGGCCGGGTTCGCGGTCGAGCGTGCCCACGACCGCCCAGAGACGCTGGCGGTGCTCGCACGTCGATAGAACCGGACGTAGCCCCTACCACGGTCCGGTCGAGTCGTCGCTCGGGAGGTGACCCGATCCGACCGCTACGTATCCGGCCGCAACCCCGACTCGAGCGAGAGGGTCCGACACAACCGTTATTGTACTTCTGGCCCAAAAGCAACCGATAATGTTCCGGATTCCCGTGTCGGTCGACGGGAGACACCTCGTCAGCGCCCTCGGCGTACTCTATCTCTTCGTGGCTTTCGTGACGGCGGTCGTGCCGACGTCACACCACGAGTCGATCTCCGCGATCCTCGTGACGTTCGGCTTCATCGCCGGTCCCGGACTCGTCCTGCTCGCGGGCGGCGTTCGGCTCCCGCGAACGGACGTCGATCCGCGGTTCTACACGGCCGTATTCGTCCGAACGGTGGCCGGGATCGGCGTGATGCTCGTGATTCTCGGACTCTATCACGTCCAGCCCGGCATGGGCGTCGACGAACCGTACCGGTCGGTGCCGATCCTCACGGGACTCGCGGGCGTCGCTGGCTTCGTCGCCGGCAGGCTGGACGCACGCGCGAAAACCCGGGAACTCGAACTCGAGCGGCGCAACCGGCAACTCGAGTCGATGCAGGAACGACTCGAGGAGTCGAACGAACGGCTGGAGCAGTTCGCCTATGCGGCTTCACACGACCTGCAGGAGCCGCTGCGGATGGTCTCGAGTTACCTTCAGTTGCTCGACGACCGCCACGGCGACGCCCTCGACGAGGAGGGCGAGGAGTTCCTCGAGTTCGCGCTGGACGGTGCCGAGCGGATGTCGACGATGATCGACGCGTTGCTCGAGTACTCCCGCGTCGACACCCAGGGACAGCCGTTCGAACCCGTCTCCCTCGAGGCGATACTCGAAGACGTTCGCACCGACCTCGAGATGCGTATCGAGGAGACCGGCGCGGAGCTCGAGTACGGCGACCTCCCCCGCGTGACGGGAGATCCGAGACAGCTGCGACAGCTGTTCCAGAACCTCCTGTCGAACGCGATCGAATACAGCGAGGACGGACGTCCACGGATCGAAATCGAGGCCGAGCGACGCGGAACGGCCTCACGCAGTGATCCCTCGACGAACGACGACCGCGAGTGGATCGTCTCGGTCAGTGACGACGGCATCGGGATCGATCCGGCCGATCAGGACCGGATCTTCGAGGTGTTCCAGCGGCTCCACACCCAGGCGGAACACGCGGGAACCGGCATCGGGCTGGCGCTTTGCAAACGGATCGTCGAGCGCCACGGCGGCGACATCTGGGTCGACTCCGAGCCCGGCGAGGGGACGACGGTGTCGGTGACCCTGCCCGCAGCCGAGCAGTAGGGGTCCCGGTGGCAGGTCGGGAGTTCACTCCTCGAGCCAGGGTTCGGGGACCAGGTCACCGAGTTCGTCCAGCCGATACGTCGGCTCGTGTGCTCCGGGATCGGTACCGTCCGAGAGCCAGGCGGAGTCGAGTCCTGCCCGGTTGGCACCGACGACGTCGGTCTCGAGCGAATCGCCGACGTGGACGGCCATCTCGGGCGTCGCCTCGAGGGCTGTAAGCGCGCGTTCGAAGGGATCGGGTGCGGGCTTGGGCGCTCCCTGTGCTCCGGCGACGACGACCGCGTCAGTCCAGCGCTCGAGACCGGCGGCGTCGATTTTCCGTCGCTGTGCGTCTGCCGTGCCGTTCGTCACGATTCCGAGCCGGTACGTCTCGGCAAGCGCGTCCAGCACTCGCTCGACGCCGGGACGGCGTTCGACGTTCGACTGGTCGCGGACTTCGTCGAACGCCGCTGCGACCTCTCGGCCGAGGTCGCGGTCGAACCCGTTCTCGGCGGCCAGCGTCGCGAAACAGTCCGATCGCATGGCGGCCATCGACTCGTGTTTGGCCGCGAACTCGTCGTACCGGGCGTAGTACTCCTCGACGGAGAACAGCGGCTCGATCCCGAGGCGCTCGTAGGACGTCCGAAGGACTTCTCCGGGAGTGCGCCTGTATCGGACGAGCGTGCCGTCGAGATCGAGGGTCACCGCCTCGATTTCGGGCATCGTCACGGCTGTGAACAGTCCTGCCCGGACTAAAGTCGTTTCGAGGAGGGAGGATCCGTCTCGCGGTCTGTAGCTGTGGTCCTCGCAGGGGTAGTTCTTTGGGCGCTCCCGTCGACGATAGTGGCGAGCGATGCCACTGATCGAACAACTCTCTCCGACCGACCTCGCGGCGAAACTCGATTCGGAGGATTCGTTCCGGCTGGTCGACACCCGCCCTGCGGACAGTTACGAGGGGTGGCACATCCACGGGGCGACGAACGTCCCGTTCGGTCCAGGGAACGACCTCTCGAGCGAGGAGCTGTCGGCCATCGACGACGCCGAGGACGAGTCGATCGTGACGATCTGTGGCAAGGGGTTGACGTCGACGGCGTTCGCGTTCGAACTCGAGCAGCGGGGATACGACGACGTCTCCGTCGTGAAAGGCGGCATGGAGGACTGGAGCAAGGTGTACGAGGTGGTCCCGATCGAGACGGGAAGCGACGACCTCGAGATCGTCCAGTTACAGCGGCGGGCGAAGGGCTGTCTCGGCTACGTCGTCGGCTCGACGGCGTCCCGGCGGGCGGTCGCGGTCGATCCGACCCGCCAGACGGACCGGTTCAAGGTCGCCGCCGAGGAGGCCGGCCTCACCATCGAGCGGGTTCTCGATACCCACGTACACGCCGATCACGTCTCCGGCGGCCGACAGTTGGCGGACGAACTCGAGGTTCCCTACCATCTCGGCGAACGGGCGGCCGAGCGGGACGTCGCCTACGAGTTCGAGCCGCTTGCGGACGGGGAGACGATCGCCATGGGCGACGTCGAGATCGAGACGCTGGCGGCACCGGGGCACACGTCCGACATGGTGAACTACCTCGTCGACGGGGAGGCGCTGTTGAGCGGCGACACGCTGTTCGTCGACTCCGTCGGACGAACGGAACTCCAGTTCGGGGCCGACGAGACGGATACTGGAACGAACGAGGACGATGACCCGACGGGCGAGGGCGACGCCGCCAGGGGTGCCGAGTTGCTCTACGAGACCCTCCACGGGACGATCCTCGAACTTCCGGACGAGACGCAGGTCTGTCCCGGTCACGTCTCGGTGACGGCGGACAACCGGTACGAGGTCGGCTCCCCCGGCGAACCGATCGCGGAACGACTCGGAACGTTACGCGAGACTCTCGAGCTACTCGGGTTGGATGAGGAAGCGTTCGGGGAGCGCCTGACGGCGGAGCTGCCCGAGAAACCGCCGAACTACGAGCGGGTCATCGAGATCAATACGGGCCGGGCGTCCGTCGACGAGACCGAGGCGACGGAACTCGAACTCGGGCCGAACAACTGCGCGGCGTGACGACGCTCGGCCGTCCGCACCCCGGTTCCATTCGCACGAGTAGCCGTTCGGCCATGCACCGGATCGTCGTCGCTTCTCGATTCATCCAGTAACGCAGTTCTGACTCCGATAGCAGTTCATCAGGATCGGTATCACGGACGTTCGCTCGAGATCGACGACTCCACGACGAAGACGACCGGTTTCACGCCTCGGACCGGCGTTCGAAGCGGAGTTGCACAGTCTCCACACAACTCTTATGCCACCGAGGAGTCTACTCGATTCCACGAATGGCACAATCGATGGCGGAACTCCTGCAACAGGACATGGAGTGTGAGGGGTTACTCGAGTGCATTCACGGGCTCAAGCAACTCGACAAGGAGTGTTTCCGCGTTCTGGTCGAAAGCGACGAACCCCTGACGATCGACGAGGTCGCCGAGGCGGTCGATCGGGAGCGGTCGACGGCCTATCGATCGATCCAGCGCCTACTCGAGAGTGGCTTCATCCAGAAGGAGCAGATCAACTACGACCAGGGTGGGTACTACCACGTCTACTATCCGATGGACCCCACTCAGATCGCAACCGAGATGCAACGGACGCTGAACGACTGGTACGCGAAGCTGGGACAACTCATCCACGAGTTCGAGGACAAGTACGAGGGCGCGGACGAGGTCCGTACGGCTGTCGACGGCTGATCGTACCGAACGTCGTGGTTCGGCTTCCACTCCGAGTGTGAAAGAAGGGGCGTAGACGGATTCGCCAGCACGATCCTCGAGTCCGTCGTCACTCGTCGGATCCGTCGTCCGATCGCGTATCGATTTCGACGTTGCTCGTGCTGATTCGCGTCCCGTTCTCGTAGTGTTCGATGGTAATGTTACTCGTCTCGACGGTGCGTCGTGGCTCCGGTTCTTCTTCTTCGGCGTCCGTCTGTGGATCGGCGTCCGGATCGTGATCGTCCTCGCACTTCGATTTCCGTTCCTTCCGTTCGTCCTCCGCGACGGGTATCGCCTCGTCGTCGGATTCGTCCTCGTCGTCGGTCTCACCTGTACGGCCGTACTTCTTCGACTGCTTGTCTCGCGTTTCCGTAGCTTCCGGTCTTGCGTCGTCGGTTTTGTCGCTCGTTCCGTCGCCGTCCGACCCTGCACTCGCGACGCCGGTGAGACCGACGCCGCCGAGACTCGCCACCCCCGCGACGCGAAGGATCGATCGCCGGTCGTGTGTCTCTCGTTCGTCCGTCATGCCGGATCGGGGCGGGCGTCACCCCAGTCATCGGTGAACGATACTGGGTATGAGTCGTGGACACCGTTACGCGAGTTAACGTTCGGTGGGCGCGTTCGAACGACCGAAACCACGTGACGGGCTCTCGGAGCGCCATGGGATGACGTCGCCGCGTCGGATAAACCGTCGCCAGGATCGCTGGTCCACCGACCCCGATGCTCAGTGGGCCGGCCGTCGCAGCGACGCTCACGATAGGACGAAAACAACCGTTTATTACCGATTCCGCTCCGTTGCCGAGCCACAACGCAGGATTGTCGTCGCGCCGCGTTTCCGGTACGCTCGCGGCCGGTTCCGTGACCGTGCCGGTGCGTCGTTTCGTCTCAGTTACGTGTCGTCAGTCCCGCGTCGGCTGGCCGGGTCGCCGAAGCGCGTGATCGGCTCGAGTTCCGTCTCGTCGACGTCCTCGAAGGCGTACCGGGAGATGACCCGTTTGTGGACCTCGTCCGCGCCGTCGACGATCCGGAACTTGCGGATCGCCTCGTAGAAGTCCGCGATCGGCAGGTCCTTGCCGATGCCGTTGGCACCGCAACACTGGACCGCCAGATCGATCGCCTCCTGGGTGACCCGTGCGGCGAACACCTTGCACATCGACACCTGCACCCGGGCCTCGTCGCCGGCGGCGATCCGGTCGGCGGCGTCGCGGATCGCCGTCCGCGCGACGTGGAGGTTCGTCTCGGCCTCGGCGATGCGGTGGCGCAGCGACTGTTTCTCCGAGAGGCTCGAGCCGAACGCCTCGCGCTCCGTGAGGTAGGCCTTGGCGATCTCGAGGGCGCGCGTGGCCATCCCCGAGAACCGCATACAGTGGGTCAGGCGGGCGGGACCGAGCCGTTCCTGGGCGTGAGTGAAGCCGTTGTGTAACTCGCCGAGCAGGTGTTCCTCGGGGACGCGGACGTTCTCGTAGAGAATCTCGGCGTGGGAGGCCTCCCGGTAGCCGCCGCCCATGTGGGGGACGTCCCGCACGACGTCGACGCCGTCGGCGTCGGCAGGGACGAGAAAGAGCGAACAGCCCTCGTAGGGGTGCGCGTCCGGGTCGGTTCGCGCGAGGACGATCAGGACGTCGGCCTCGAGGCCGTTCGACGTCCACCACTTGTGGCCGTTTATGACCCACTCGTCGCCGTCCTTCTCCGCGGTCGTCTCGATCATCTTCGGGTCCGAACCGCCGCCGTCCATCGGTTCGGTCATCGAGAAGCCCGAGGCGATCTCGCCCTCGACCAGCGGTTCGAGGTAGGTCTCCTTCTGGAGGTCGTCGCCGGCGAGTTCCAGGAGGTGCATGTTGCCCTCGTCGGGCGCGTCGACGCGCATCGCCACGGGTCCGAGCAGACTGCGACCCGCCTCCTCGAAGACCGGGAGGGCGTCGCGGAAGTCGTATCCCATTCCGCCGTACTCCTCGGAGATCTGGGGCGCGTAGACGCCGTACTCCTTGGCGGCCGCCCGCAACTCCGCGACGGTGCCGCTCGAGACGGCCATTCCGCCGGTTCGCTCCCGTTCTATCGGGAGGACGACCTCCTCCATCAACTCGCGTGCCCGGGTAGCGAGTTCCTGTGCCTGCTCCGAGTCAGCGTATTGCATACACGCAGTGACGACCCGCTGGGGTTAAGAGGGTCGGGTCTTCTCAGCGAGCCGGAACGAGGGAAATATATTTAAGATTGTTTTCCAATACTTCCATTTCAGTTTACGATGGTTGCTCCGTCATCCGTCTCGACACGGGTGTAAGTAGCTCGCCAGCGGCGGGAGGGATCCAGTCCATCCTGTCACCGGGCCGTCCAGCCGCCGTCGACCGAGAGACAGGTCCCGGTGACGAACGAGGCGGCGTCGCTCGCGAGGAACACGACTGGGCTGCCGATCTCCGCCGGATCGGCGAACCGCTCGAGCGGCGTCCGATCGAGGATCGAGCGCCGTAGCTCGTCGTCGGCCTCGAGGTCGCGGGTCAATTCCGTCGAGACGTAGCCCGGGGCGACGGCGTTGACCCGCACGTCGGGTGCCCAGTCGAGGGCCATACTCCTGGTGATCCCCACGAGGCCGTGTTTCGACGCGACGTAGGGGTGCTGGCGTGGAAGCCCGACGAGGCCGCCGACGCTGGCGACGTTGACCACTGCCGCGTGGTCGCTCTCGAGGAGGTATTCGCTCGCCGCGGCGGCCAGCTCGTAAGCGCCGGTCAGGTTGACCTCGAGGACTCGCTCGAGGCTGTCGGCGTCGACGGCTTCCGGTGGGCCGAGCGCGTCGTCCGGGTTGAAACCGGCGTTGTTCACGACGACGTCGATGCCGCCGAAGGCGTCGACGGTCTTCTCGACGACGGCCTCGACCGCGTCACGATCGGTGACGTCGGCCGGGACCGCCTCTGCGCGGCCACCGCGGGCCTCGATCTCGTCGACGACGGCCGCGAGTTCGTCGCTCGAGCGTGCCGTCGGGACGACTGTCGCCCCGGCGTCGGCGAGCGCCAGCGAGATCGCACGGCCGATCCCTCGCCCGCCGCCGGTGACGATCGCCACACGCTCCGCGAGGTCGAACGGGTCCGACATCGTTTTCCAGTGGCGGGGCCGGGTACATCAAGGTGTTCGCGCCACCGCCGTTTGGAACCCGGACCGATACACTTCCAATTACACAGTTCCAATCTTAAATTCTCTTGTTAAATGGTAGTAGTTATGCCTCGTTCTCGAAATAACTGCGGAATATATCCGACAGTGAAGTATCGAACACGGCAAATTACGCCCAGTCTGTCCGCCAGCAAACGGGCGGTCCTGATTATCAGAAGTAGTAATCAGCACATGAATTTTTTGAAGGGTGAGGGTTTGGGTGAAGCCAATGGCTATTGACGAGGCCGACCAGTCGGACGCCGGGGACTTTTCCACGGGCGAGGCGTCCGGAGCGTCGGAGGAACGGGAAGACGACGCAGCCGACTCGGATTCGAGGTCACGAGTCCGCGTCGGCGCGTACACGTGGGCCGAGTTTATGGACGAACACGGGCACGGCGACGAAATCTCGGCGCTGTACCCGGACGACCCCGAGCCGTCCGAACAGCTCGGACTCGATACCGAGGACGGTGAAGGTCGCAACCCACCCAGCGGCGAGGACTGGGATGCCGTCTCTTTCGACCCGTCGTCGTATCTCGGTTTTCATCCTGACGACCTGGAGGACCAGTTATTGCCCAGAGCCGGAGACAACAAGGACGTCCTCGAGACCGAATTTCTGGAGTACGTCGATCCGGAGACGACCCCCGTCGTCAAGGACGTCTGGACGTGGGAACACTACAAGTGGGAGTACTACTACGAGGACGACGGACGTCGACCGACCGACTCCTCGGGCGAGGTAGTCCCGCACGACGAGGAGGAAGCACTCGGCTTCGACCCCGACGAGATCGAGGGGCTACTGTCGGCCGGTCAGGACGCTGCAGTGGCGCTCGACGATCTCGTCGACGAACGAACGGTCGACGTCCAGGAGGACCTCGAGGAGGACGAGTTTTTCTCGAACGCCGACGGGACGACGACGGTCACGAACCGCTACGACCTCGAGAAAGCCGTCCCGATGGAGAAGAAGGGCCACTTCCGGGAGGTCGAACGCTACTGGGTGAACAAACCGTACGCGTTCGTCGTCATCTTCCACTCGGAGAAGGAAAACGAGAAGAAGTACTACGTCGTCGAACCCTACCTGAACGAGATCGAGACGGAACTCCAGGAGTTCCTCTCCGGAAAGCTTCGAACCGGGATCAAGTACTCCGACGAGGGGATCAAAGAACGCACCAGTGACGAGGGCCGTCGATCCGTCATCGAGGACGAGACCAAACGGCTACTGAAGCGGTACGACCTCTTCGAGAAGACGGCCAGTTCGACGAGCGAGGGGGTCCTCGAGTCGATCAAGACGATGCTGAACGACGACGAGGACGACGAGCTCCCCGAGACGGACGCGGGCGGGACCGAACTCGAGGGGATCGCGGCGCGTCCGGAGCCGGCCATTTTGGCCGACGATTCCGATACGCTGTCGGAGTACCAGGTCGAGAAGTTGCTCTATCTACTCAAGCGCAACTTCATCGGCTACGAGCGGATCGACGGGATCAAACACGACATCAACGTCGAGGACATCTCCTGCGACGGCTACAACTCGCCGGTGTTCGTCTACCACTCCGACTACGAGCAGATCATCACGAACGTCTACCACGGCGAGGACGAACTCGACGATTTCGTCGTCAAACTCGCCCAGCGCTCGGGGAAAAGGATCAGTAAACGACTGCCCCAGGTCGACGCCACGCTGCCCGACGGTTCGCGCGCCCAACTGACGCTGGGGAAGGAGGTCTCCGACCACGGGACCAACTACACGATCCGTCAGTTCAAGGACGTCCCGTTCACGCCGATCGACCTCATCAACTGGAACACTTTCTCGCTGGACGAGATGGCGTTTCTCTGGCTCTGTATCGAGAACCACAAGAGCCTGATCTTCGCCGGCGGTACCGCCTCGGGGAAGACGACCTCGCTGAACGCCGTCTCGCTGTTTATCCCTTCGAACGCGAAGATCGTCTCCATCGAGGACACCCGTGAGGTCGAACTCCCTCAGCGAAACTGGATCGCCAGCGTCACGCGGCCGTCCTTCGCGGACGACGAACAGGGCGACGTCGACGAGTTCGACCTGCTCGAGGCCGCGCTGCGCCAGCGACCCGACTACATCGTGATGGGTGAGATCCGTGGCGAAGAGGGACGGACGCTGTTCCAGGTCATGTCGACGGGCCACACCACCTACACCACCTTCCACGCCGACTCCGTCGACGAGGTGCTCAAGCGGTTCACGACGGACCCGATCAACGTCTCGAAGACGATGTTCACCGCGCTGGATCTGGTCTCGATCCAGACCCAGACGCGGGTCCAGGGACGGAAGGTACGCCGGAACAAGTCGCTTACCGAGATCAACCACTACGAGGCCGAACACGACGAGATCAACGTCCAGGACGTCTACCAGTGGCAGGCCGAGACCGACGAGTTCCTCAAGATGGGGGACTCGAACACCTTAGAGGAGATCCGGTTCGACCGCGGCTGGAGCAAGGAGAAACTCGAGGAGGAACTGTTCAAGCGGCAGGTCATCCTCGCATACCTGATCAAGAACGACCTCAACACCTACGCCGAAGTCGCCGCGACGGTCCAAGCCTTCATCAACGATCCGGAGACGATCCTCACGCTCATCGCGAACGGCCAACTCGAGGAGAGCCTCGAGGACCTCCGGGAGATGGAGAGCGTCTTGATCGACGTGGATCCGGCGAAGGAGGAACTCGTCCCGCGTCCCGAGGCGACGACCGAGACGTACAACACCTCGATGGACATCCTCGAGCGGGCCGAGGAGTCGCTGTTCGAGGAGTACCGCGGAACGGTGCCGAGCGGTCTCGCGAGCGCGCTGAGTGACCTCGAGGATGAAGAGCCGATCGAGGTCGAGGACGACGGTGACGAGTTCGACTTCGACGACGAGTTCGGCGTGGACGCCTGGGAGTTCGACGACGACGGCGATACCTCGGCGGACGCGGCCGCGGAGCAACCGGCGTGGCTGTCCGAGGACGACCCGTTCGATCAGCCCGACGAGTCGACCGGGACTACCGACAAGCCGGTTCGGGCGGATGCGGATGCGGGCCAGTCGTCGGTGCCCGACGCCACGTCCGATGAGAGGACCGACGCGCCGGCACCCACGGATGAGACGGCCCAGGCACCGGCAACGGGTGGGACGTCGAGCGACGTGCCGGCCACGACGTCGACCTCGACCGACGAAGCGACCGGAAGCGACGACGTGACGGCTGACACGGGCGACCTCGAGAGCCTCTTCGACGACGTCGGTGACCCGCCCGAAGCCATCGACGAACCGGAACCCGAAGAGGAGTCGACCGACGACCCGATGTTCCCCGACGGTGAACTCGAGTCGGTGTTCGATCCCGAATCGGACGGCGATTCCGCGAGCGAGGGCCGGCAGTCGATCACGGAACCCGAATCGGCGGGCGATTCAGGGGAGCCGTCGGCCGACCAAGCGGACGAAACGTCGGCCGTGGAGTTCGGGGGGTCGTCGACGGGAGGCTTCGAGGGCGTCGACAACGTGGCCTCCGGTCAGGACTCGGATTCCGACGCGTTCGTCGACGACGACACGCTGGATCTGAGCGACGAAGCCGAATCGATCTTCGGCTCCGGCTCCGGGTCGCCGTTTTCCGACGAGGACGCCGGCTCAGCGGACGAGGACGGCTCGCTGTTCGAGGGAGCGGATCAGTCGCCGGACGACGACTCGATATTCGGCGGCGGTGAGGATAGCAACGCGGACGACGACTCCGAGGACCGAGAGACATGAGTCTCAAGACCGACGATACGCCAGCGAGTGGCATCGCGACCGGCTCGGACTCCGTTAGCCAGCTGTTTTACCCGCTGTACGATCGGCTGTTCAGCGAGGACAGCGAGTTCGTCAACGACGTCGAAACCAAGCTCGCGCAAGCCCGGATGACCGATACGGTCGAACTCTACCTCTCTCGGGCGCTCGGCGTCGGATTCATCAGCGGACTCGTGTTGTGGCTGCTCGGGATCCTGCTTGGCTATGCCCTGTTCGGGACCGGATTCATCCAGATCGATCACCTCATCGGGGTCCCGGTTAGCAACGAGACGGTCCTCCAGATTCTCGAGATGATCCGGGTCCCGGCGCTGGTACTCGTCATCGGCGTCGTTTTCGGCGGGATCGGTTTCGCCATCGGCTTCGGCTCGCTGGTAGCGATCCCCTACTCGCGTGCGTCGGCTCGGAAACGCGAGATCAACATGCTGCTCTCCGACTCCGTTTCGTTCATGTACGCGCTGTCGGTCGGTGGGCTCAACCAGCTCGAGATCATCGACGCGATGGCCCAGGCCGACGACACCTACGGCGAGGTCTCCAAAGAGTTCCAGAGCATCGTCAAGGAGACCGAGTACTTCGACGTCGACTACCGGACGGCGATCCGCAAACAGGCGCTCGAGACGCCGAGCGACGAGCTCTCGCAGTTCCTGACGGACATGCTCTCGATCATCAACAGCGGCGGTGACATGGAGAGCTTCCTCGAGGACAAGAAGGAACTGCACATGCGGACCGCCAAACAGGAACAGGAGCTCACCCTGGACACCCTCGAGCTGTTCGGCGAGATGTACATGACGCTCTCGCTGTTCCCGCTCCTGTTGATTATCATCATGGTCGTCATGCAGATGATCCCCGACGCGACCGTCACCGACCAGATGCTCTACATGACGGTCTACGCGCTCATCCCGCTCCTGGGGATCGGGTTTCTGATCCTGGTCTCGACGGTCAAACACGACGAACCGGGGGACGGCTACCTGCAACTCGAACGGGGAAACGACGGGATCCAGCATGGGAAAGAGAGTGGCGTGTTGGACCTCGGGCTCGTCGAACAGTTCACCGGCGAGCACAGCATCTTCGATCGCATCAAGAACCGCGAGGGAACCCACGAGACGATCGAAGTGCTGCGCCAGCCCCACATCTTCTTCCGGGATAACCCGCTCTATACCCTCGCACTGACGGTCCCGATCTCGCTGGTCATCGTCGCGACGGCGATGGTCCGTGGCTCCGCGCCGACGTCCTGGTCGGCGATGATAGACAACCCCATCTGGGGGACGTTCATATACGTCTACGCCCCGCTGTACATCGTCGCGGTACCGCTCGCGATCTTCCGGGAGTGGAACGTCCGCCACAGAAACGCCGTCGTCAGCCAGCTCTCGGAGGACCTCCGGAAGCTCTCGAGCGCGAACGAGACCGGGATGACGCTGCTCGAGTCGTTCCAGGCCGTCGCCGAGACCACGAGCGGGACGCTGGCCCGCGAGTTCGAGATTATGCACACGAAGGTCAACTACGGGACCAGCCTGAAGCAGGCGCTCATCGAGTTCAACAACAAGTATCACATCCCGCGGATGGCCCGGACGACGCGGCTGATCAGCGAGGCCCAGGAGGCGTCGAATCAGATCTCCGACGTCTTGCGGACCGCCGCACAGGCCAGCGAGAACCACGACGACATCGAGCGCGAGCGCAAGTCCCGGACCCGGATGCAGGTCGTGATCATCATCATGACGTTCCTGACGGTGCTCGCTGTGATCGCGATCCTCCAGACGCAGTTCATCGAGACCATGGCCGGCCTCGAGACCGGCGACACGGACGTCGATGCGAGCGCGGCCGGTGCCGGGTTGGGTAACGCCGACCTGACCGAGAACATCAACGTCGACATGCTGTCGACGCTGTTCTTCCACGCGGTCACGCTGCAGGCGATCCTCTCGGGGCTGATCTGTGGGTACATCAGGGACGCGGACATCCTGAGCGGGCTCAAGTACGTCGTCGTGCTGTCGACGATCGCGCTCGGCGGCTGGGCGCTGGTGGCCTAACATGAACGGTCGGAGTCGAACTCGCGGCGGAGTTCGCTGGCGATCGATCACAGAATTCGACCGGTCGGACGGTCGCGGACAGACGAACATGGACTTCGCTATCGGCATCGGCGTTTTCATCCTCGCTATCTCCTTTGTGTTCCTGTTTCTCCCGTCGCTTATCACGCCGTTCGACTCGACGGTCAGCGGCGCGGAGACCGCCCAAGCGGACCGGGTCGCGGACGAACTCGTCGACGACCTCTCCGAGGGGACCGCAAACCGGCTCAACGTGACCGCGTTCCGGGAGACGTACGCCGACGACGAACAGCACCTGTCCGACCTCGTCGGCCTTCGTACCACCGACCGCGTCAACGTGACGATCCAGACTCTCAACGGATCGACGGTCGAGTCACCGGCCGGGGGAGAGAACCTCACGGCCGGTACCCGATCGTACGACGGGAGCGAGGTGACCGCGGTGGCCGCACGGATCGTCTCCCTCGAGGGCGACGTCGATCCGGGCGGTGAACCGGCGTACAGACTCGTCGTGAGGGTGTGGTGATACCATGAGCGGGACACTCCGATCGCGGACCGATCGTGGGCAGGCCTACACCCTCGAGGGGTTCATCGGCGCGATGGTCATTCTCATGGCGGTGCTGTTCGCGCTGCAGGCGGTCGTTATCACGCCGACGACGGGCGGACAGGTCGACCGAACCCTTCAGGCCCAGCTCCAGCAGGAGGCCCAGGACGCACTCGTCGTCGCCGGTCAGGACGGCGACCTGTCCCGAACCGTTCGGCGGTGGGACGCGACCGGCACTGGCTTCGCCGACATCGATCCTACAGATCAGGAGTCGTTCGCGGAGCATTCGACGCTGGGAGCGATCTTGAACCAGAGCTTCGCCGACGAAGGCCGGAGCTACAACGTGGAGGTACACTACGTGAGCGGATCGTCGACGGAGGCGACCGAGTCGACGGACCTTCACCGGCAGGCCGAGAGCCCGCCGTCCGAGGCCGTCGTCGCGAGCCACGTCGTCACGCTGTACGACGACCAGTACGTCGAACCCGAACGGAACGATCGGCTCGACGAGGTAGCTGACGCCAACTCGCTAATTCCACAGGCCAACGATGGCGAGATCGTCTACAACGTCGTGGAGGTGCGACTGATCGTATGGTAACCCGATCGAATTCCGACCACCGAAGCCGCGGCCAGGTGATCCTCGTCGGCGCAGTCGCGCTCGCGTTCATCATCCTCGGGATCGTCGTCGTCTTCAACGGCGTCCTCTACACCGAAACCATCTCCTCGAGTTCGACCAGTCAGGGGGCCTCTCACGCCGAACTGGCCGAGGTCGAACTCGAGAAGGGGGTCGCGCAACTGGGCCACGGCGTGAACGTTCACGAAGGGGGAGACGAGAACGCCCTCGCGGACGCGATCGAGAACGGCGACGGGTTCAACGACCTGTACAGGACGACGACCGCGAACGGTCGGTCCGCGGTTACGGACGTCTCGGACGTCGACGTCGTCAGAACGGCGGGCACCGTCCTGTCGGATATCGATCCGGCCGACCAAGACAGGATAAACTTCCACAACAGGGCCTACATCGGCCACTTCTCCTTCGAGATCGAGGGAAGTGACGACGGCGAAATCCAGATCGGGACCGGACTGGGAGAGACGGTGACGATCGATACGTACGGAAGCACCCTCGAGATCGAGACCGACGCTGGCGACCGCTGTTCCGTCGAGGCCGAGGAAGCCGTCTTCGATCTGGTATCGGGTGCGGTCGATGCGCAGACGGACTGTACGTCGTCGGATCTCTCGATAATCGATCCGGAGCAGGACTATACCGAAGTGCGGTTCGACCGCGACCGCATCGGTAGCTACGACATCGTCGCGACCGAAGATACGAACAACGTCAACTCCGGCGACGGGATCTGGGCCGTCTCCGTCGACGTCACCTACGATTCGAATCGAGTTTCGTACCAGGAAGCCGACAGAGAAATCGAGATTTACGGAGGGAACCGATGAACCGACGCCCCGGACCTCGAGACGAACGCGCGGTATCGATTACAGTCACGCACGCCCTGACGATCGGGATTACGACGATCCTCATTTCGGGGCTGTTGCTCAGTGCCGGCGGGATGCTCGAGCGGGAGACGGAGCGATCGACCGACCAGTCCCTCGAGACGATCGGCGAACGACTCGCGGGTGAGATCCAGAGCGTCGATCGGATGGCCGGGGACGACGGCCAGGTCAACGTGACGACCGATCATCCGCGGCGGATCGGGAGCAGGGCGTACACGGTGTCGTTGGGAACTGGTGACGACTGTGACGGGCCGTTACTCGAGGACGGAAGCGACTGCGTGATACTCACGCTCCGGGACGACGCCCCCGTCTACGTCCCCCTCGAGACCGACGCCGACCTGGAGACGGACAGTTCGGTCAGGGGTGGCGGGATCGAGGTCAGCTACGACGGTGACGACGACGAAATTCGACTCGAGAGGGCATACTGATGCACCGAACGACACACGCTGACGGCGGAACTGACGACTCGGACGCCGAACGCGGGGCCTCGGAAGTGATCGGGTTCATCCTCGCGTTCACGATCATCCTCGGCTCCGTTGCGATTCTCTCGGTGACCGCCTTCGACGCGATGGAGGAGTACCACGATCACGAACAACTCCAGAACGCCGAACGGGCGATGGACGCCCTCGCGGAGAACTTCAACGACCTCGCGCGGTACGACGGCCTCGAGGAACGGGAAGGCGAACTCGCGATGCGAGCAGGGAAAGTGACGATCGGTTCGAACGGCACCGAGTTGAACGTCTCGGTCGACGGGACACCGATCGTCGACCGATACGACGAGTTCGATCACCTCGGGGACGACACCGTCGATATTGGCGAGTTCCACTACGAGTACGACGGGACCTGGATCGCCTACGACGGCGGCGCGGTCGTTCGCGCGACCGAAACGCCCGACGGCGACACCAGTTTCGTGCTCGAGCAGCCGCTCCTGTCGGCGAGCGATAATACGGCGATCGTTTCGCTGGTTGCCATCGACGGTCAGGAAGGGAACATCCGGAGCGACGGGTCGGTCGGCTTCGAGATGACGGTCGAGAACCGCACCGTCGTCACCGACGACGTCGTCGACGACGTCACGATCGAACTGGACTCCTCGCCACACGCCGAACGGGCGTGGGAGACGTACCTCGACGAGCAGGGCTGGGCCGACGGTCAGGACGTCGATCGAGTGGTGATAACGATCGTCGAAGCCGACGTCGACTTCTGATCCGCCGGGGAGGAACCGACCGGAGCCGACGGAAACCGGCTCAGGACGTCGCGGATTCCCAGGACCCCGTCAGCATCACCCGGAGGTTCGCACGGGCGGCCATCGCCCGGACGCGACGCGCGTGATCGGCGACGCTCCCGCCCGTCTCGAGGTAGTACCCGCTCGACAGTTGCTGTGGTCGTTCCATGGGCGTACCGTCGTCACGGACGGGTTCCTCGTGGAGCACGGTCGGTTCGCCGTCGGGACTCCAGGGAACGCGAACCCCGGAGAGGCCCCGCTCGAACAGGTACTCCGCGGCGTGGGCGAGCGCGGCCCGCGAACTCGAGTGACCGATCGCACCGATCGAACCACGTTCGTTGAAAAAGCGGACGACGAACTCGCCGTCTCCCTCGGCATCGCCGTCCCCGTGGCCGTCGTCGGTACCATCGTCGGTCCCGTGGCTCTCCTCGGCGGCGTCGCTGGCTCTCTCGCCGTTCTCCCCGTTCGGTCTCGACCGAGTACTGCCCTCGGAGTTGCTCGTTCCGTCGGCGACTCGTCCGTCTTCGCTCGCGCCGTCTGATCGGGTGCTCGAGGTCGCTTCCCGAGCATCGACGGGATCGGAACGGTCGGTCGTACCCCGACGCTTCGGGTTCGAGTCGATCGTTTGACTTCTCGAGGTCGATCCAGCACCAGTCGACTCGTCGGAATCCCCGGTCGGCGATCGGTCGGTCGTCGGGTCGGTGAACGCGAGCGCGACGTCGCCGCTCTCGGCGTCGAAGGCGGCGTCCTCGTCGGCGAAACTGACGATCAGTCGATCCAGGAACCGTTCGGCTGCGGCCCGGAACTCGTCGGCGTAGACCTCGTTCTCGTCGGCGAGCCCCGTCAGGTGATCGACGATCGATTCGACGAGTTCCGACCGCTCGAGGGCGAATCGGCGGGCGACGAACTCGCGGGAGTGGCGTTCCAGGTGGCGTTCGATCGCCGTCCGGGAGAAGTGCTCGATCGAGTCGCCGTACTCCGGGAGTGCGGGCAGTCGGCAGGCGAGGCGGTCGGCGTCGGTCGTCCCCGCGAGGAAGACGTAGTCTCGACCGTTGGTGTAGATCCCCCGGTCGACGCCGGACCAGGCCATAGCTTCCAGCAGTTCTGCGGCACGGGCTTCCTGGAGGGACTCGTCGGCGGGTTCGACCGCGACGAACAGGGCGGGGACGGCGTCGACCGAGAAGACGTACTCGAGTCCGGTCTCGTCGACGACCGCGTTCGTGCGACAGTCGTCGGCGTGGACGTCCCAGCCGAGGGTCTCGAGGAACGGATCGACGAGCCAGGTGTGGGTTTCACGGCCGGACGTCGGCGGTGCCGACTCGAGCAACGACTGGGTTCGCGTGACGAACGAACGAAGCTCCTGGCCGGTCATTCGTGACGCTATTCGGCCGTGGTGCATATGTAACGGTCGGTCGCTCGTCACTGACCGAAGTCGGGGGTTACTCCCGCTGGTAGATCCGCAGGCGGGCGTCCTGGACTTCGAAGGCGGATTTCAGGTTCGGCGGGATCGTCTCGGCCTTGCCGATGACGAGGTAGCCGCCGGGTCGAAGCGACTCCGAGAGCACCTCGAGCATCGGCGACTTGTACTCGTTGTCGATGTAGATGAACAGGTTGCGACAGACCACGAGGTCGAACCCGGACTTGGGGTCGTCGTTGATGAGGTCGTGGCGTTCGAAGGAGACGGTTCGTTTCACGTCGTCCGCGATTCGGTAGGTGCGGTCGTCGACGTCTACGTAACGGGTGTGGTTGTCCAGAAACTCGAGCTGCTCGGCGATGTCGACCGTTCGGGACTCCTCGTAGACGCCCTTCCGTGCCGTCTCGAGGGCCGGGCGGCTGATGTCGGTCCCGAGGATTCGGACGTTCGATTCGTCGACCCGGTCGTCGTCGTGGGCGAGCATCGACAGCGAGTAGGGCTCCCGGCCGTCGGCGCAGGCGGCGCTCCAGATGCGGATCTCGTCCGTCTCCGACTCGAGTTCGCGGAGGACGGACCGGATGCCGTCCCAGACTTCCGGATTGCGGAAGAAGCCGGTGACGTTGATGCTCATCGATTCGATCAGCGCCTCCTGCTCGTCGGGGTCCGAACGGAGCAACTCGTAGTACTCGTCGTAATCGTCGCTGCCCGTCCGGCGAATCCGCGAGGAGATCCGTCGGTCGAGATAACTGTCGTTGTAGTGGCTCGTCGCGAACGAAAGTTCGTCCTCGACGAAGCTGAGAATGTCGTCGAACGCGTCGTCTGTCACAGTATGTTCACTCCGTGGGCTTCGTCGTCGGCAGTCTTCACCTCGAGTTTTCCCGTTTCCGGTGTAAACTTCACGGTTCGGCCGTGGTCGCCGCCGACGTCCTCCGCGACGATCGGAACCCCGAGTTTCTCGAGTTCGGCGCGTGCAGCGGCGACGTTTCGCTGACCGACGCCGTCGCCGAAACTCTCGAACTCGAACATGTCGCTGCCACCGGCGAGTTTCGCTTCGACCGACGTGTAGGTCGCTCCCTGTTCGACCATCCGCCGGAGCAACGCACGGATGGCCGTGTCGGCGTACTTCCCCGGTTTGCGGTCGCTGTTCTCGGCCGCGTCGCCGTCTGGAAGCATGGCGTGGGCGAGCCCGCCGATCTCGGCCTCTGGATCGTGTAACGCGATGGCGAGACAGGAGCCCAGTCCGTAGGACGTGAGCGTCTCGTCGCCGTCGCTGACTGCCAGTTCCGAGATGCCGACTTTGACCGGTGACGGTGCGCCGGGTTCGCTCCCGTAGGTCTTCATGGCTGATCGATCTCGCCGAATTCGGCAGTCGTGGGGGTGTCCTCGATCCGATCGACGTCGAGGTCGTTCAGCGCGCGCTCCAGGTCCTCCTCGTCGGGGATGGCGTACACCTCACAGTCGAAGGCCTGTCCGTCGGCGACGACGACCGTGTCGAAGACGAACGCGTACTCCTGGTTCTCGCCGAGACGGACGACGACGGGATCGACGGCCGCCGTCCCGATGTCGTGGATGAACTCCGGCGTCGAGTGGTCGATCGTCGTATCCAGTACGTTCGCCCAGCCGTCGAGAAAGCCACTCGCCATGATGTTCCCCAGTTCCGTGATCGCACTTCTGCCCATCTCGTCGAAGCCATCGGCCCCGGCCGTGTCGCCCGACGTGGGGACCATCGCGTCGACGATCTCGTGGGCCGACTCCTCGTCGAACAGGAACAACAGGAACCCACTCGGGACGCCGTCGAACTCGAAGGCGACGCCGACCAGGCGTTCGTCGGGCACCTGCTGGGGGATCGCCTCGAGCGAGACGAAGTTCAGCCGGCGGATCTCGACGCTGGTATCGATACCGGTCAGCGTCGTCGCGGTTTCGGCGATCTCCTCGGCACCGCGTTCGGCCATCCGATCGAAGCCGTCGAGTTTGTCGTACTCGATGCCGTCACTGGTGCGAAGGCGCTCTAAGAGTCGCGCCATCGATTCGCGCTTGGGGAAGAGGTAGTGATCGAACTCGATCTCGGCGTCGACGGTTTCGATCCGGCTCTGAAAGAGGAGCGCGAGGTCGTCGTCGGCCGGCGGATCCGCGAGGTCGTCCAGAAACGGGGCCGCGGAGTCACCCTCGACGAACTCGGGGGTCGAGACGTCGATCATCTCCTCGAGCACGTCGGCCCAGCCGTCGATGAAGCCGCTGTTCATGACCTGTCCGACCTCGGTAACGGCACTTTGACACATCTGATCGAACTCGTCGACGTCGGCGTCGATGGACGCGTCGCTGAGCAGTTCGTCGACGATCTGGGCGGCGTCCTCGCGGTCGAAGACCACCATCGAGTGGCCGTCGATCGCCCCGCTGAGGCTCACGCGGACGCCGACCGTGTCGGTCGACTCCGCGAGGTCCCGGCGGATGTCCCGTCCCCGCATGAAGTTCAGCTTCGTCACGCCCACGCGGGTCTCCACGTTGGTCATGTGGGTCAGCCTGCCGGCTGCGAGGCCGGTTCCCTCGCGGGCCATGCGGTAGAACGTTCCGAGGACGTTCACGTCGAGTTTCATGCGCTCTGGACGTCGATGGCGTTGACCATTTCGACGAACTCCTCCAGGTCCGGGAACGCGTAGATCTCGGCTTCGATCTGGTAACTCGGGACGGTGAGGTCCGAGTCGAAAAACAGCGCCAGATCGTCGTCGCCGAGGCCGGCAGTCCGCGTGACGATGTCCTCTCCGGAGGCGTAGACGAGCTGTGGCGCTGCGACGTCGATGACCCGGCCGAGCACGTCGGCCCAACCGTCGATGAACCCGCTGGCCATCATGTTCCCCATCTCCTCGACGGCGCTTCTGGCCATCTTGCCCGAGACGTTCGACATGTCGTCGACGACGTCGTTGAGCATGATCGCCGTGATCTTCTTCGCGCTGGCTTCCGGGAACAACACGAGGATGTGCCCGTGGGGTGGATCCAACAGTCGCACGCGGACGCCCACGCGCTTGCCCGGCTCGAGTTGGCCCTGGATGTCGTCGACGTCGACGAAGTTGGTCTTCGTCACCTCCATCTGGGCGTCCTCGCCGGTGAGCTTGCTCATGTTGTCGGCGACGCCGTTCGTCCCGACCTTCGCCATTTCGTTGATGAAACTCAGCTTCCGAATGTCGACCATCAGCGTCATCTGTTCCTCCGTAGGTGGATGTGTTCGTTCATAGTGTTGTTACGTCGAGAATGTTTACGACTTCCCCACGGCCGCGAACGGTCGCTCCGCTCAGCCCGGGGATGTCGGCCATGAACCCTTCGTACGGTTTGACGACGACCTCCTGCTGGCCGCGGACGCGATCACAGCGCAGCGCGACCGGCCTGACGTCGTCGCGAATCCGAACGACCATGCTCTCGTCGCCGTCTACGACCGTGTCCGCCGTCTCGAGGGCGTCCCCGAGGTCGATGACGGGGCAGGACTCCCCGCCGACCTGTAGAACGGGTTCGCCGTCGACGGTCTCGATCCGCTCCGCGGGTTCGACGTCCTGGACCGCGTCCGTCGGGACGCCGAACTCCCGGCCGCCGCTCTCGAGGAACAGCACGTCGTCGATAGCGATCGAGACCGGCACCGTCAGCGTCACGGTCGTTCCCTCGCCGACCTCGCTGTCGATCGAAATCGAGCCGTCGAGCGCTTCGACGGTGCGCTGGACGACGTCCATCCCGACGCCGCGGCCGCTGACGTCGGTCACCTCGTCGGCGGTCGAGAGGCCGGAGTGGAAGACCAGATCGACGGCCTCTTCGTCGCTCAACGCGGCCGCCTCGTCCTCGCTGAGGACGTCCGCGTCGACGGCCTCGGACCGCAACGCGTCGGGATCGAGCCCGCGGCCGTCGTCGGAGACCGTAATCGTCACCAGGTCGCGGTTCCGCGTCGCGCGTACCTCGAGTTGGCCGGTTTCCGGTTTCTCGGCTTCGGCTCGCTCCTCGGGTGCTTCGATCCCGTGGTCGACCGCGTTCCGGATCAGGTGGATCAACGGATCGCGGAGTCGATCGAGGATCGTCCGGTCGATCTCGACGTCCGTACCGGAGAGCTCGAGATCGACCTGTTTGCCCTGATCGCGCGCGACGTCGCGGACGACCCGCGGGAGCCGACTCGTAACGGAGTCGAGCGGCACCAGACGGACGTCCATCACGGTCCCCTGGAGTTCGGTGACGAGTTCGTCCAGTTCGTCGACTTCGTCCTCGAGTTCCGCGCGGTCGAGGTCGGTCTCGACGGCGTGTCGGAGCCGCACGCGGGTGGTGACCAGCCCCTCGACGAGGTTGAGCAACTCGTCGACCTGCTGGAGGTCGACGCGCACCGACTGGCTGTCGGCCTCGTCCTCCTCCTCGTCGACGTCGTCCTCGGGCTCCGGAACCGTGATGTCCGGAATCTCGAGGACGGGTTCCTCGATCACCGTCGTCGGTTCGTCGGCGGCTGCCGACGATGCGTCGGCGTCGTCGAACCCAGTGGATTCGTCGCGATCGTCGAACGCGTCGGCACCGAAAGTGTCCTCGAACGAGTCGTCGGCGTCCGGATCGAAGTCGATCGAGTCGAGCGTATCGTCGAGGGCGTCGGTCACGCCAGCGACGTCCGCGTCGACCGGTTCGGACTCGTCCACTTCGACGTCGTCCGTCTCGGCTCCCGCCTCGAGGTCGGTCGATTCTACACCGGACTGACCGAGGTCCGCGTCGTCGGCGGGCTCGAGGCCCGAATCGTCGACCGACTCGAAGCCGGTCTCCTCGGTCGACTCGCGGTCGGCGTCGCCTGACAGCGTGTCGTCCGTGGCGTCGAACGACCCGTCGTCGAAGGCGTCCTCGAACGAGTCGCCGGCGTCGGACTCGAGGGTGTCGGACTCGAAGGCGTCCTCCGTTTCGAAGTCGGCGTCATCGTCGTCGAACGGCTCCTCGGGCGCGTCGGCACCGAACGAGTCGTCGGCAGGTCCGGGATCGGCCCACGCCTCTTCGACGTCGTCGTCGACTGCGAACGCGTCGTCGACCGTCTCGTCGCCCGCGTAGTCGGTCGGATCGAACGACGACTCGTCGAGGGGAGAGGGCTCCGCGTCGACGAACTCGTCCTCGGCTGACTCGAGGTCGCTCTCGAAGCTGACCGAGTCGGCGTCGAACGTATCCTCGACCGCGAACCCGTCGCTCTCGTCGCCGAACGCGTCCTCGTGGGAGCGGTCGCCGCCGGTCGACTCCGTGAACGCGTCGTCGCGATCCGTCTCGGCTTCGGTATCCGTTGGCTCGCCCTCGGACGCCGCTGCAGCCACGTCGGCGTCGTCCGTCGAGGTCGCGTCGTCGGATTCGACCGAGTCGTCGGAATCGGCTTCCGCCGGCGTCGGCCCGTCTTCGGTTCCCTCGGGGGCCGACGCCGCGTCGGCCTCGACAGAGGCGTCGTCGGACGGGGTCTGGTCGGCCGGCGGCTCGTCCGCTGTCGGTGCTGCGTCGGGAGCGGCATCGGCCGCGTCGGCCGACTCCGACCAGTCGACGACCGTTCCGCTCTCCTCGGCGGAGTCGGTTTCGTCTTCGGCGTCCGACTCCGCTGGGTCGACCGCCGCCGCGTCGTCCGTCTTCGATCGGGCGTCGCTTTCGCTTTCGGCAGCGGCACCCGTTTCAGCGTCCACGGCGGCGTCGTCGGCTGGGCTGTCTGTTTCCTCGACCGCCGAACCGACAGCTACCGCGTCGCCGTCGTCGACGGATTCGTCGCCCGCCTCGCCCTCGAGCGGCTCGTCTTCGGCCGCTGCTGTGACCGACTCGTCGGCTTCCGACTCGAGGGCGTCTTCGGTGCCGTCCGCGACGTCGCTCCCGTCGTCGAGTGGTTCGTCGACGTCGGCCAGCAGGTCCTCCATGCCGACCTCTTCCTCGCCGTACTCGTCGAACTCGAGTTCGTCGAGCTCGTCCTGGAGTTCGTCGAAGCCGACCGGGTCGACCTCATCTTTGAGTTCCTCGAAGACCGCGCTGGCGTCGTCGACCTCCTCTTCCGCCTCCGTTTCGGCCGTCGACTCGTCGGCGTCGGCGTCGTCCGGTTCGCCGGGTTCGACCTCGGGTTCGACGTCCGCCTCCTCGAAGAGGTCGTCGAACGAACCGGCCTCGCCCATCTCGTCGAAGACGTCGAGGTCGTCGTCGTCTTCGACCTCCTTGACCTTCTCGTCCAAGTCGTCGAACTCGTCGACCTCGTCGAGCAGTTCGTCCACTTCGAGCTCCTCGGCGTCGTCCGCCTCGAGGGCGTCGGCGCTCGCTCGCGCGTCGTCGGCTGTGTCCTCGAGTCGGTCGGTGACGTCGACGATCTCGAAGTCGGCGATCTCGTCGACGTCCGTGAGCGCGGCCGCGATCGACGTTTCGTCGACCGAGCCGGCGAAGACGGCGTCGAACCGGCCGCCGTAGGTCCCTTCGGCGATCGCGTTCTGACCGGGATCGGTCCCGAGGAGGTCGAACGCGTCGATCAGGGCGTCGACGACCAGGCTCCCGTTCGAGGGGTCGCCGGCGTCTTCTTCGACGACCGCGAACCGAACGAGGAACCCCCGGTGGCTGCCGTCGTCAGGCGGCGACACCGACGACAGGACCCGATCGATCTCCTGCGGCGTCGGTCGCTCGACCGACGTCGCCCCGGCACGAGTCTCGCGCTCGAGAACGTCCCGAACGTGCTGGATCGTCTCCGTCGGATCGGTTTCGATCTCGCCACCGGTCTCGACCTCCCGGACCATCGTCTCGAGTTCGTCGACGGCGTCGAAGACGACGTCCATCACGTCGGACGTCAACTCGAGGCGACCGGCCCGGGCGGCGTCGAGGAGGTCCTCGATCGCGTGTGCGACGTCGCTCGCCGCCTCGAAGCCGGCGGCCCCGCAGTTGCCTTTGAGCGTGTGGGCGATCCGGAAGACCCGTCGCATCGCCTCCTCGTCGTTGGGCTCGCGCTCGAGCGCGAGCAGTTCGTTGTTGAGTTCGGTGATCCGCTCTTCGGTCTCGGCGACGAAGTCGGTCCAGCCGTCACTCATCGTTCTCACCCGCCATCGCGGCGGTAATCCTGTCGGCCAGGGCGCTCGCGGGGACGATTTCGTCGACGCAGCCGGTCCGGATCGCCCGGAACGGGATACCGAAGACCGAACTGGTCGCTTCGTCTTGGGCGATCGTGTGTCCGCCCGCGTCGTCGATCGCTTCGATGCCCGCGGCACCGTCCCGGCCCATGCCGGAGAGGACGACGCCACAGAGCGGGCCGGGACACCGCTCGGCGACCCGTCTCATCGTGTGGTCGATCGACGGTCGGACGCCGTGGTCCGGATCGCCGTCCTCGAGGCGGACGTAGAGGCCGTCGTCGTCGACGGTCACCCCGAGGTGGTCGTCTCCAGGGGCGACGACGGCGGTTCCAGGGGTCACCGGGTCGCCGTCTCGGGCTTCGCGCACACGGTACTCGCTTCTCGCGTCGAGGCGATCGGCGAACCGCGGAGTAAACGCCGCGGGCATGTGCTGGACGACGAACACGCGCGCCGACAGCGCGGTCGGCAGCCGCTCGAGCAACCCTTCCACGACGCTCGGGCCGCCGGTCGACGCCCCGACGACGATCGTGGGCGGCTCGGACGGGGTTCTCTCGACCGTGATCGGCTCGTCCGTCGATTCGACCGTCGTCGGTTCCCCTGCGGTCGTCGGCCGCACCGTTCCGGTTTCGACGCCGGCGACGGCGGATTCGGCACTCACGGCGTCGCCGGACGAGCCGGCAGTCGTCTCCACTGCCGACGCCGTTCGGATCGATCTGGCGGTCGCCGTCGTCTGTGCGACCGCCAGCGCCGATACGTCGACGGCGTCGAGGTCCTCGACCGCCGTGCGAACGTCGTCGACGAACGCCGCGACCGACGCCCGGTCGTTGTCGCTGGGCGTTCGGACGACCGTGACGGCACCGTACGCGAAGGCGTCCAACGCGGCCGGATCGGCGTCGGGCGACGCGAGTACGAGCGTCGGAGTCGGGTTTCGGGACATGAGCCGTTCGAGCACCGCTGCCCCATCGGACGGATACGTCTCGAGGTCGACGATCACGACGTCGGGGTCGACCTGGGAGACGGCCTCGACGAGGCCCGCCTCGGGATCGACCGTAACGACGTCGTAGCCTGCCGTCTCGAGCGCGTCGTCGACGAGTGATCGCACCGCGTGCGAGTCCTCGACAACGAGTACGGTCGTCATGCCGCGGCGACGTCCGTGAGGGCTTTCTTGACGTTCGGTTCTTCGAACGGCTTCGTCACGTAGCCGTCCGCACCGGCCTTGACGGCGAGTTTCATCTTCTCACGCTGACCGACGCTGGTACACATGATGACGTGGGCGTCCGGGTCGATTTTCTTGATCGCCGCGGTCGCCTTGATGCCGTTACACTTCGGCATCACGATGTCCATCATGACGATGTCCGGGTCGTGTTCCTTGTATAATTTGACGGCCTCGGCACCGTTAGTGGCCTCTCCGACGATGCGGTAGTCCTGCTCTAGGATTTGCCGAAGCAGATTCCGCATAAAATGAGAGTCGTCCACGATGAGAACCCCTGTCGACATTCACTGGTACACCGAACGGAAGTACCGATAGCGCAACTATAAACCCTGTCTTTCGATTATCATTCGTGATAACCTACACACACCGCCCGGCGCTGCCGGATTCTCGGTCGATCGGACGAAGAGTCGACGACGTGAGTCTCGAATCCGCTGTTATACGCGAAACGCGACCGTCGCTCGCTCACGTAGCGGCGTCGGCCGTCGACACCCGATAGCTGGACGCCGACAGGAGTGCGTCGAGTTCGATGACGGGGACGACCTCGAGCACCTCACGCTGCTCGCCCGCGTCCGCAGCGACGGTCGGATCCGGACCGTCCGCGGGTGTCTCGCCGTCGGCGGGTGCCGTTCGGTCGGCGAGTTCGATACTCCCCCGTTGGCGGCGGGTGCGCTCGATGAGCGACTCGACGAGAGGGTGCTCGAGCGCGTCCCCCGAAACCGGTCGCGACTCGAGGTCGTCGGCACTGAGGACGTCGCTTTCGGGAATCGATTCGACCGAGATCACGTCGTCGATCCGGAGCGCGGCTGACTGCTGGTCGTCGGGGGAGTCGAAGACGAGCAACTGTTCGTACTCGTTGCGATCCGCCGCGGTCGGGAAGTACACCCGCGGATCGATGACGGCGGTGATCTCGCCCCGGAGGTCCGTGACGCCCTCGATGGCGTCGGGTGTCCGTGGCACGTCCGTCACCTCGTCGGGGAGGTCGGTGATCGAGACGACGTCGTCGATGGGAACGGCCAGACGGTTGTCCCCGACGGTGAAGACGACGAACCGCTCGCGGTCCTCGGCGTCCTCGTCGGCGGACGTACGGGCCGAATCCTCGCGGTCTGTAACCGGGTCGATGTCGATTCCGAGGAGTTTCTCGGGTAGGTCCGGGGCCATCGTTCGTGGTTCACCGTCTCGTTCGAGCGACAAAACCTTGACTCCCGCGACTGTCACCGTTCGAGACGGAACCCGTTCCGAACGCGATCTCGAGTACCCGCTCAGTTCCCCGGTCTGAGCGGCCAACGAAACCGACCTCCCTCCTCGGCCCGTTCGAGCCATCGACCACTCCACTGGCGCGCAGTGGGTCGCCAGTTTTCGCCGATCCGCTCGGGACCGACCGCCGCCACAGCGCCGTCCCGTTCGTATCGAAAGCCATCTCACAACAATTATTACGCGCTCGTGCCGAGAGTTCCAGGAAGAGATGACGACCACCTCCGACCGGTCCAACGTCGACGACGACCGCGAGACGCTGTCGCTGCTGACCTTCTTCCTCGCTGGCGACCGGTACTGCGTTCGCCTCGCGTCCGTCGACTCCGTGGTCGGCGTCGAATCGCCCGACTCGCTCGAGGCGGCCGCCGACCCGTGGAACGCGGGGACCGTCTCGATCGACGGGACGTCGGTTCGCGTCGTCGACCTCCCACGGGTCGTCGCCTCACCGTCGGCGTCCGTCGAGCGTCCGGCGGAGGCGGCGTTGCTCGTCCTCGACGACGCGATCGGCGAGACGGCGCGGTTCGGCTGGTTGGTCGACGACATCGGAGACACGGAGACCGTTCGGCCGGACGAGGTGGAATCGACGCTCCCGAGCGCGCAGATCGTCCGTGGGCGACTCGACCTCGAGAGCGGGCCGGCGCTGTTACTCGACGAACAGGCGATCCACGCGTGACCGACAGCAGGCTGGTGTCCGACCGCTCACCGGAGTCCCGGCGGCGGCCCTCGATCGTCGTCCTCGATCTCGACGTCCAGCCCCATCTCCTCGCGCTGTTTCCGTAGCTGCTTGAGCTGTCGGTAGTAGTAGGCGATCCCCGCACCGCCGACGAGGGTAACGATCGCGACCAGTCCGAGGAACAGCGGGATGTCCCGCGACTGGTAGTACCGAAGCGAGATCGTCCCCTCGAGTTCGTCCCACCACAGCCGTTCGCGGTCGTCGACGACCTCGCGCTCGTAGTCGCCGGGGTTGACGTCGCCGAGCAGGAAGTTCGACGTCCGGTAGGCTTCCGGCAGGGTGACCTCGTAGGACCCCTCGACGTACGCCGGGAGCTGGAACGTTCGACTGCCGGCGCTCCCGGAGACCGCGAGCGTCCCGTTGCCGTCGGGCACCCGGATGTCGGTACTCGTCCCCTCCTGTTCGACCTCGAGTTCGGAGCCGGTCAGTTCGGTCCCGTTCGGATACCAGTAGCGGACGGCGTAGACGTCCAGCGCCTCGTCGCGGTAGAAATTCGAGCGGTACATCGACAGCTCCGCGGTGTCGTTGAGGTCGTAGACGGCGCGGAACTCGCCGTCGCTGATCATGCTGCCGCTTTCGATGCCGATGGCGACGTCGGCGTCGCTATCGCGGAGATCGTCGTACTCCTGCTCGCGGTCGAGATCCTCGTCCGAGATGCCGCCGAAAAACGCCGAACAGCCGGCGAAACCGACCAGGAGGGCGACCACGACCGTCGCGAGGAGGATCCGGCGATTCATATCAGGGAACGACACAGCGCAGTTCCGCGGGGAGGTAGTCGCCGACGCTGGCGAGCAGTCCCGGCGGGTCGGTATCTTCGGTACAGACGACGCTCTGCTCGAGGAGGCCCAGTCGCTCGACGGTGACGTAGTCCTGGGCGTGGCCCGCGCGGTTGAGCGTCGCCCGGACTTCCGCGCGCGTGGCGCTGTTGACGTTGAGTCGGCCGTCGCCGCGGGTCCACTCGTAGAGCCTGTCGACGTCCTCGTCGGCGAGGCCGGCGGCGACGACGACCCCCTCGCCCTCGGCCGCGTTCGCGGTGGTCGATCCGGCTTCGTCCACGTCCTCGCTCTCGGCGTCGCCCTCGTAGACGAACCGCAGCGGCATGTGCTGGACGAGGCCGAACCGCTCGCGCAACTGGACCGGCGACCCGGGGCCGAGATCGAGCGCGTCGGCCGGGATCCGGACCGGCCGCCCGGCGTCGAGCACGAAGCCGTCCTCGTCCCAGGACTCGAGGGTGCCGACGTAGGTCTCGCCGGGCTCGAACGCGTCGGCGATCTCGCCGAACTCCTCCCGGAGGACGTTCGCGGCGACGGTGGCGTCCTCGCCCTCGAGGGTCACCTCGGGGAAATCGTCCTCGCGGATCGAGAGCTCGAACGCGACCGCGAGGTCGCCGATCTCGTTGTCGATCAGCGACCGCAGCGAGTCGGTCGCCCGTTGCCGAGCGTCCCCCTCCACGTAGCATTTGGTTGCGAGTACGACCATCAGGCGTCCGCGTCGATGTTGAGTTCGTCCTCGAGCGCGTCGATGCGCTCGTCCATCGCGTTCACGAGGCGGTCGTTGTCCATCGAGTCAAGCGGCGAACCACACTCGGGACACTCGAAGCCGAAGTCCATGGCTTCGCCGAACTCGAACCGGATGGAACAGATCTCACAGAGGTAGAACTCGTGGTTGCGTTCGTACTCCCGGCGGTCCTCGAGCGCGTCGTGGAGGCGGTACATCTCTTCTTCTAGGTTCTCCGGGATGTTCTCGTACTCGAACGTCCAGAGGTAGGTCAGCCACCCCGAGTCCTCGTCGCGCAGCCGGCGATAGGTCGCCAGATCGTTCTCGTACAGGATAAACAGCGCCCGCCGCACGTCGTTCAACTCGAGGTCCAGTTCCTCCGCGAGTTCCTCGTCGGTCACTTCCCCGTCCGGCGGCGCGGCCGCGACGGGCATCCCCTTGGGACCGACCAACTCGTGTAAGTACTTCTGGATCACCGGATCCTCGAGCAGCTCCTCAAAAGCCATTACCTATCGATAACGGCATGTCGCCATTAAGTCTTTTGAGGACGGACGGCCTAGTCGGGCGAACACGCTTCACGCCGGCCCCGATCGGCGGTCGGCCGGTGTACCCCTCCCATTACAAAACGTCACGTCGGCGTAGTCGTCGCCGATGCGGATTCTGGTCTTCGCGAACACGCCCGCACACGTCCACCTGTATCGCCACGCCGTCTCCCGCCTCGAAGAGCGGGGTCACGAGGTGCTCGTACTCGGCCGGGAGTACGAGTGTACTACCGATCTGCTCGAGTTCTACGGCCTCCCCTACCGGAGCTACGGCGAGCACGATCCCGGGGAAGGGTCGCTCGTGGGTCTCGTCGGCGGGGTGGCCGACCAGTTCCGTCACATTGCGACGACGGCGGTCCGGTTCCGGCCCGACGTCGTCTTCGGCCGCGGTCCCTACGCCGCCGCCGCTGGAACGCTCGCGCGCGCGCCGACCGTCCTCGTCCTCGACGACGAACCCGCGGACGTCAACCACGTCGTCTCCCAGCCGTTCGCCGACACCGTCCTCTCGCCGCGGGTCACGCGGCGGGACCTGGGTGCGGACCACTACACGTTCGACGGGTTCGTCGAGTGTGCGTACCTCCACCCCGACGTCTTCGACCCCGACCCGGCGGTCCGCGAGTACCTCGGGGTCGGTCCCGACGAGCCCTACGCCATCGTCCGGTTCAACGCCCTCGAGGCGTTACACGACGCCGGGCTCGAGGGCTTTTCGCTCGCCCAGCGCCGGGACCTGATCGAGCGGTTGAGCGAGCGACTGACGGTCTTCGTCTCCGACGAGGGCGACGACCTGGACCTCGCCGACCTGCCCGCACGGCCCTACGACCTCCACCCGGCGCTGATGCACGACGCGATGGCCGACGCGGCCCTGCTGGTCGCCGACACCGGAACGATGGTGACCGAGGCCGGCCTGCTCGGCACGCCGGCGCTTCGCTACCGGGGGTCGGACGACCACGTCTACGGCGAGTTCCGCGAACTCGAGCGGGTCGGCCTGGCCGAACAGTTCGACGCCTATGAGGGCGTCCGCGACCGCGCGCTCGCCCTGGCGGCCGCCGAGGGGGCGACCGACCGCTGGGAGAAGCGGAGGCGGGAGTACGTCGGGGACCTCGTCGACCTGACGGACGTCATCGTCTCGGTCGCCGAGGTCCGCGGAGCGGTCGATCGACTCGGGGCGTCGACGCGACGTCAGTTACGCCACCGTGAAGACGCGCCGCCGCGTCGCGAGCATCCGTAGCCCTCGATCGCGCCTGTCGCGGTTCGGTTCGACGGAAATCGTCGGCGGGCGTGGCACTCGAGTGGAACGTGACCGACGGTTTCGGACGGGAACCGACGGTTACGTCGTGTTACGTGACGATTAGTCCGCCAACACTTATCCGGGGTCCCGGAATACGGGATCTACCGATGGCCCTCTCCAAACTACTCTCGGGGTTGCGGGGTCCCGCCGATTCGTCCGACTCCGAGGGGCGATCAGAATCGGAAGACGATCGAACGGTGGTTCGAGAGTGTCGCAACTGCGGGACGAACGTCTCGGCCGGGACGACCCGCTGCCCGGTCTGTGACGCCGCTGACATCGCGGTCTACTCCATCGACTGACCGTCCCCGGTCCGCGTGGGTTCGCGTCCGTCGTCGCCGTCGGCATCGTCGTACTCGTAGCGCGTCACCTCGAGCGAGTCGTTCTCGGCGGCGTCTAAGGCGATGGCGAGTCCGAGCGAGAGGAGGCCGAGCAGGAGCGAGACGAACGACGCGAGCAACCCGACGAACGCGCCGGTGTCGTCGCCTCGAACCCGCCGCCGGAGCGAGGCCAGCGTCCCGGCCGTACCGCCAGCCAGCCCCGCGGTTCCGGTGCCGTAGAACAGGACGGTCGGCCGAAACCCCTCGACGACGTACTCCCGTTTGAGCCGCCACAGGAAACTCCTGAGCAACAACACCGAGACGTACCGAACGAAGGGTACGTACCGGATACTGCTGGTCTCGTCGCCGTAGACGGCCGACATGGAAACGTCAGCGACGCGGCGGTCCTCGACGTTGAGGTGAGTCAGCAGGTGGTTCAGGAAGCCGTACCGGTCGGTGATCGACTCGAGGTCGAGCGATTCGATCGTCTCCCGGGAGATGGCGGTGTAGCCGTTCTGGGGATCGCCGACCGTCCAGTAGCCCGAGGCGAACTTCGTGAGCCCGGTGAGTACGGCGTTCCCGACGAACCGGAACGTCGACATTCCCTCGCGATCCTCCGGCCGGAGCAGGCGGTTGCCCTTCGCGTAGTCGGCTTCGCCGGTAGCGACCGGGTCGACGATCCGATCGAGGATCTCGGGATCCATCTGCCCGTCGCCGTTCATCACCGCGACCACGTCCATCTCGTCGGCGACGGCGCGCCGGTAGCCCGTCTTGACCGCGCCACCGTACCCCTTGTTCTCCTCGTGACGGATCGGGACGACGCGGCGGGCGTCTTCGCCGCCGTCGGCGACCGCCAGTTCGGGCTCCGATTCGGCGTCGTTGATCCGTTCGGCGACCGCCTGGATCTCCGCCCAGCTCTCGTCGCTCGAGGCGTCGTCGACCGCGTAGATCCGGTCGACGAACTCGGGAACGGTCTCGATGACGTTCCCGACGAACCCCTCCTCGTTGTAGGCGGTCACGACCACCCCGATGCGCTTGCCCCTATACATCGTTGCCACCGTCGGTCCGCCCGGCGTCTCCGGGAGTCCTACCCGAAGCGGTACCGTCCGTCGCTCGCGGTGGTTCCGGTTCCGTCCGGTCGCTCGAGTCGCGACTGCCGCCCGGCGGCGCACCGGTGGCCGAGCCCGCGAGCGTGTAGACGCGGTGGTCCGTCGCGTCGCCGTCGTGTGCCGGCCAGCCGTCGTATCCGGTCAGCGCGTCGCGACCGTCGACGACGACCATCGGCTCGAGGTCGGTCCAGTCGATCCGCCCGAACTCCTCGTGGGGGGTGACGAGGACGGCTGCGTCGAACGATTCGACCGACAGCGCGTCGCAGTCGACGGCGCGCACGCCGAACTCGGCGGGATCGACGAGCGGATCGACGCCGGCGACCGCCGTGCCGGCGTCGCGGAGCGCCTCGACGACGCCGAGCGCCGGGGAGGCGCGGGTCTCCTCGACGCCCGGGCGGTAGGTCAGTCCCAGGACGACCACCGACGCGTCGGCGAGGTCGGGTTCGACGTCCGGGTAACCGTCCGAACGGGCGGCCGCCGCGAGTTCCCGCTCGAGGCGGTCGACGACGACCGACGGCATGGCGTCGTTGACCCGGCGTGCGGTACGGGTCAGGTCCATCGGCTCGTCCGCGCCGGACAGCAGGAAGTGCGGGTAAAAGGGAATGCAGTGGCCGCCGACGCCCGGGCCGGGGTCGTGGAGCTGACACATCGGCAGCTCGTTGGCCGTCTCGATAGCCTCGCGGACGGAGATGTCCAGTTCGTCCGCGAGCCGTCCGAGTTCGTTCGCGAGCGCGATGTTGACGTCGCGGTAGACGCCCTCGAACACCTTGACGGCCTCGGCGGTCGTCGCGTCCGAGACCGGGTGAACCTCGTTGCTCGAGAGTTCGTCGTAGACGACCGCCGCTGCGCGGGTGCTCTCGTCGTCGACCCCGCCGACGACCTTCGGGTACTGGCCGCGGATGTCCCGTAGGGCCGTCCCCGAGGAGGTCCGTTCGGGACAGAACGCGAGGCCGAATGCCTCGGGGTCGAGCCCCGACTCGGCCGCGAGGTGGGGCTCGAGGACGTCCCGACAGGTGCCCGGCGGCAGCGTCGATTCGGCGATCACGAGGTCGCCCGGAGCCAGCCCGGCGGCGATGGCGTCGGCGACCGACTCGACGGTCGCCAGCTCCGGCTCGTCGTCCTCGTCGAGCAACGTCGGGACGATGATCACGTGAATGCGGGCGCGTTCGGCCGCTTCGGGGCCGTCCGTGGTCGCCTCGAGCCGCCCTGCGTCGACCTGTTCGCCGACGAGGTCGTCGAGGCCGGGTTCGCCGACGACGTGGCTCCCGCCCGCGTTCACCGACTCGACGACCGACGGATCGACGTCGACGCCGGTGACGTTCCCGGTCGTCTCCGCGTAGACGGCCGCCAGCGGCAGTCCCATCTTACCGAGTCCGTAGACGGCGACCGGTATCTCGCCGCCCGTCAGCAGGTCGCGCTGTCGCTCCTCGGACGCGTCGGTCCCGTAGAGCGGGGGCGCGTCGTTCGGGCTCTCGGCGTCCGGATTCCGTTCGTCGCTCGAGGCCCGCGTCATCGGGCTTCCACCTCCCGTTCGCGCTCCGGCTGGTCGTCGACCAGTGCGTCGATCCGCTGGACCGTCTCGAGGGCCTCGATGCCGTCCTGGGCCGTCACCTCCGGTTCGGACTCGGTGCGGACCGCCTCGACGAACGCCTCGAGTTCGTGGCGCAACGGTTCGCCGTTGTCCACGCGCGGTCGTTCGACGACGCTCTCGTGGCGGTAGCGCCGCGTTCCGTCGTCGTTCAGGTACTCGGGGTAGGAATCCCGGTGGATCAGCACGGACTGCTCGAGGTAGTCGACCTCGACGAGACACTCGCGGGCCGTGACGGTCAGTTTCCGGACCTTCTTCTGGGTGACCCGGCTGGCCGTCAACGAGGCGAGCACGTCGTCGTAGGCGAGCGTCGCCGTCGCGTACTGGCCGTCGTCGGTCCCCATCGCGGTGATCGAGTCCGGCCGATCGCCCAGCAGCGAGTCCACGATGTCGACGTCGTGGACCATCAGGTCGTAGACGACGTTCCCCCGGTTCGTCCGATCGACCGGCGGGCCGAGCCGTTCGGCCTCGAGGCTGATCACCTCGAGGTCGTCGAGCAGGTCGTCGACGGTCTGTACCGCGGGGTTGAACCGTTCGATGTGGCCGACCTGGAGGACCAGGCCCGCCTCGTCGGCCTGCTCGGCCAGCCGTCGACCCTGCTCGAGGGTTTCGGTGATCGGCTTCTCGACCAGGACGTGGACCCCCGCCTCGAGACACCGCGAGACGGTCTCGTAGTGGGCGGGCGTCGGGACGGCGACCGTCACGACGTCACACCGCTCGAGCAGCGATTCGACGTCTAGGGCGTCGGTGCCGTACTCGGCGGCGACCTCCCGCGCGACGGCGGCGTCGCGGTCGCTGACGCCGACCAGGTCGACGGCCGGGAGTTCGCTGTAGACGCGCGCGTGGTTCTCGCCCATCGCACCCACGCCGACGACGCCGGCGCGAATCGACCGTGGCTGATCGCGTGTTGGTGTACTCATGTGGGATCTGAATCGACGTACGACTGGACCGCTTCGACGACCGTCCGTCGGTCGCGTTCCGAGAGCCCCGGGTGGACCGGAATCGACAGCACCGTCTCGGCCGCCCGCTCCGCTCGCGGAAGCTCCACGGCGGCCGTGCTGACCGTCTCGTACGCGGGCTGGCGGTGGATCGGCGGATCGTAGTAGACCGCCGTATCGACGCCCCGGTCCGCGAGCGCCCGCGCCAGTCCGTCGCGGTCGTCGTACCGGATCGTGTACTGGTGGTAGACGTGCCGGTAGCCGTCGGGTACTGTCGGCGTCCGAACCGGCAGATCGGCGAACGCCTCGTCGTACGCCGCCGCGTTCTCCCGGCGGGCCTCGACGAACTCGGGCAGGCGCTCGAGTTGGCACCGGCCGATGGCGGCGGCGACGTTGGTCAGCCGGTAGTTGTGGCCGAGTCGGCGGTGTTCGTAGCCGCCGTCGTCGTCCGGCGCGCGGCCGTGGTTGATGTAGCTCGCGATCCGATCCGCGACGTCCGCCCGGTCGGTCGTGACCATCCCGCCCTCGCCCGTCGTCATGTTCTTCGTCGGATAGAAGGAGAAACAGGCCGCGTCACCGATGGCCCCGACCCGTCGCCCTTCGATGGACGCGCCGTGGGCCTGGCAGGCGTCCTCGAGGACGAACAGGTCGTGTTCGTCGGCGATATCGGTGAGGGCAGGCATCTCGGCGGGCAGGCCGTAGAGGTGGACCGGGAGCAGTCCCACCACGTCGTCGCGCCGCGAGAGCACCCGCTCGACGTCGACCGGATCGAGCGTGTACGTCTCCGGGTCGACGTCGGCGAACACCGGTTTGCCGCCGGCCAGCCGGATCGCGTTCGCGCTCGCGACGAACGAGAACGGCGAGGTGACGACGGCGTCGCCCTCCTCGACGCCGAGCGCCTCGAGGGCGGCGTGCAGCGCGGTCGTCCCGTTGGACGTCGCGACGGCGTGGCTCACCCCACAGTAGGTGGCGAACGCCGATTCGAAGGCGGCGACTTCGTCTCCGGCGGCGAGGACTCCGCTCTCGAGGACGGACCCGATGCGCTCTATTGCCGCCGCGCCGACGTCAGGGGCCGCGATCGGGACGTCGTCGTTCTCCGGTTCGGTCGCGTCATCGTCGCGCTCGTCGGCAACGTCCGTCTCGGTCCCGGGGGCGTCCATCCCGCTGTCGGTGCTGGTCTCGCTGTCGCTCATGCCAGATCGTTCGGCCCCTCGAGGGGGTCCGGTAACGGCTGGGTAGTTGCGGGCGCTCCGACGGCCAGGGTGTCGGCCGGGACGTCCTCGGTGACGACCGCGCCGGCGGCGACGAAGGCGTTCTCGCCGATCGTCACGCCGGGCAGCAGGGTCGCGTTCGCGCCGATCGACGCGCCCTCGCGGATCGTCGGTCCCTCGAGGTCGTCGTCAGTCCGAACGGGGTACTCGTCGTTGGTCAGGACGGCACCCGGTCCGACGAAGACGTTGTCCTCGATGGTCGTCCGGGTCGGCACGTAGACGTTGGTCTGGAGGCTCACGTGCGAGCCGATCGTCGTCTGCCCGTCGATGACCGTCTTCGTGCCGACGAGGACGTCGTCGCCGATGGTCGTTCCCTCGCGGATCAACACGTCGTGACCGGTGGCGAGACCGTCGCCGATGGTCACGTCGCCGTAGACGATCGATCCCTCTCTGATCGTCGCGTCGCGACCGATGCGGGTCGGTTCGTCGAACTCTCCGTAGCCGATCGTCGCGCCGTCGTCGATCGCACAGCCGTCACCGAGAGCGGACTGGGTCATGCACGGCCACCTCCGTTCGTGTCGGCGTGACGTCTCGATCGCTCCGACCGTCGCGCGACAGGGCCGGACGACGACCCGTACACACCCGTTCGCGTCGCACTGGTCGTCGCAGGCGACGATCCGCCGCGTGCGATCCGTATCGCGTCGTCCGACGGCGTGAGAACGTCGTGTCGTCGATGTGGTTGTATCATCGGTTACTCGATACCCGGGTGGGAATCGTCCTGATACAGCCGATACCGAGGTTTTGTTATCCCGGGCCTGAGCCCTCGTAGCGACGAACTACAGCCGTTCCACGCGCCCGACCGATCGTCCGTCGGGGGCAATCGACCCCAACATCGGGCCGTCCGTTCGAACAGCATTCGATCGTTGAAACGTCGCATATCGCGTCAGTCACGGCTGCTAACGGGTATAATTCGCTTTCGACAGGGTAGCCCTGCGATAGTAAAGGGTGCGGAACTGGCACACGTGGTGTGAGGTATCCGTCCACCCCCGACCGAGACCAGGATCGGGACCACGAGGGCATCCATGTCTGACCACGAACTCACTCAGGCCGAACTGTTCGACGTGTTCAGTAACGCACGGCGTCGACGAACCGTCCAGTACCTCAAACAGCAGGGAGGTCACTGCGAGCTGTCCTCGCTCGTCGAGCAGGTCGCAGCCTGGGAGAACGACACCGACCCCGACGACGTCACCCGCACGCAACGGCGGCGCGTGTACATCTCCCTCTACCAGACCCACCTGCCAATGCTCGAGGAGCACGGCATCGTCGACTGGGACCCCGACGCCCACACGATCGAACTCCTCCCCAGCGAGGAGGTCTTCGAACCCTACCTGGATCGCCACCTCGAGGGCAGCCGTCGGTGGCACCTCGCGTACTTCGGAGTGACCGTCCTCGGGGCGGCCATCGTCGCGGCGACCTGGATCGCGCCGATCTCGAGCGCCGTTGTCCCCATCGTCGTCCTCGCGCTGTGTCTCGTCGTGCTCGCGATATCGCTCGTCCAGTTCGTCTCTCGACGCTCCGACCTCGGCCTTCCGATCGGTCGTGCGAGCCACTAGTCGGTTCGTCACGGGCTGTTTCTCCGCACTGCGGCAACGTGTCGCTGGTAGTACCCTGTCAGGGAGGACGTTCTCTCGGGTGAGTCGGCTCCCTCCCTCTTCGCGGGACGGGTACTCGGCGTGTAACTCGTCGAAGACGGCGTTCGACAGGCTCTCTGAGGCCTTCAGGACCGATCGAACAACGCACAGCTACGACGGCCGACGATCACCTACGGGTGGGATCGAAACGGCCACAGCGGGCGCGTCTCGGCTCGAGTCCGAGACGCGAATCGCCGCGGTACGCTGCTCGGCTCCAAGAGGGCCGCGATCAGCCGTCGTCGGTGTCCTCGGTGACCGTCGTCCAGAAGTGTGCGTCTTCGACGGCGGTGCCCGGCGCTGGGTCGTCCGGGGCGTCCCCGTAGTACAGCAACACGTTTACGCGGACGCTCTCGCCGTCTTCGACGGTCGGCGTCACCTGGTGCTGCGTCCTCGCCGTATCCCCGTCCGCGACCGTCGCGCTCAGTTCCTCGAGCGTCGTCCGCTCGACGACCTCGCCGTCCTCGAGGAGCCCCTGTTGGACGACGGCCGTGTACTCCATTCGTTCTCCTTCTTCGTTCTCGATCGCGATCGTGACCGGTACCGACTCGCCGGGTTCGACCTCGTCCGGGATCGCGCCGGGGACGAGGTCGCCGTCCTCGTCCTCGCTGTAGAGGCCGAGTTCGGTGAACCCACCCGCCGACGCCGGTGCGAACATGCCGAGTAGCAAGGCACCGGACGCGACGACGATTGCACCCACGAGCAGGATCGACGACACCGTCGCGAGGGAGTTTTCCGCCCGGCGAAAGCGGTCGATCGCGGCGATGGGCGAAACGGTGAACCGCTTCCCGGCCGGGGTTCGGAGTCGCCGAACCACGCCCAGCTGTGCGAGTACGACGGTAATCGCAGTCAGCGAGACCGCGATGGGTTCGGTCCCGAGCCCCCAGTCGGTCACGGCCAACGTGAGGACGACCATCGGGACGATGGCGATCGAGAGGACAAACGCCAGGCCAAACCGTTCGACGACCGCGATCCCCCCGGGGGTGGAGTCGAGGCCGTTCGACGCGGCGTCGGGACTGCGGCGTTCGATCGCCGGGAAGAGCACCGAGACGAAGGCGTATCCCGGCAGAAACAACGCGAGGAGGACGGTCCCGAACAGGCGCAGCGGCGTCCCCTCGGGCTGGCCGCCGACGATCGCGTAGGCACCGACCGCCGCGACGGAGACGACGGCGAGGTCGAACGGATACTGTCTGACGTAGCCGACCCCGAGTCGCGTCCACCGGCGGGTACTGAAACTCATCGTCTCACCCGGGAGCGTCGATCGGTCGCCGCGCTCCCCGTTTTCGATCCGATGACCATTATCGGCCGCGTCTTTTCCGGTCCGTTGCTTTGTTATGTCCGGGTTATGTTCCGGTTCGGCGAGCGATGGGTTCGCTCGCCGCTTGTCCGGTCAGGCACGCGATAGATTCCTCGAGACGGCAGCCGGACACTCGGACGGCGATCGGTCGTCGATCGACCCGCCGTCGAGATCGGAGTCGGAATCGTGCCCGAGGCCACACCACTCGCAGAAACCGCGTGATCGGCAGGGCCGTCGCTGTAGCTCTCGATGACGACGCCCTTCCGAAGCGAGTTCAAAAATCGACGTACTGCTCTTCCCACTCGCGACGCTCGTGGATCCGTTCCCGACCGGCCTCGGTAATCGCGTAATAATTGGTTCGTCTATCGAGTTGGCCTTTTTCGACCAGTTCCTTGTTGACCAGCGTATCGAGATTCGGATAGAGTCGTCCGTGATTGATCTCGGAGCTGTAGTATTTCTCCACCTCGTCTTTGACGGATTGGCCCGATGGCCGATCAGCGCCCGCGATCACGTACAGCAAGTCTCGCTGGAAGCCGGTCAGGTCGTGCATCGTTCAATCACGGTGACCGTTCTACTGAACGAATATTTGTTATCCGTCTCGTACAGGCCGGTAGCCAGCCGTTCACGGCACGTAAAAGTGGATTGGGCCTCGCGATCACGCCGATCGCAGTGCCGGCCCGGCCTCCGTAGGGGGTCACCGTCGGAGACGTTCGACTCGAGGGCCGGTGACACTCACTCCGGTGGACTGGGGCGCGTGACGGAGATGCCGTCCACGCCGATCCGGACGCAGAGTTCCTCGATAGTCGCCTCGTACGCGGTCGTGTGTGAACCGTCCTCGTCGAATCGGACGCACTCGGCGATGAGGTTCGCCTCGAGGAGGTTGTTGATCCGTCGGTACACCGTCGCCGACGAGCTATCGGTACGACTGGTCAGTTCCTTCGCCGTCTTGGGTCCCTCGCTCGTCGCGACGAGGATGGTTCGTGCGCACTCGTCGCCGAGGACGTCGAGTTGGGCCGCGGCGTCGACTGTCGGTTCCGTTTGCGTGTTACTTGCTTTCGTTGACATTCAGTAGTCACCCGACTGTCGGTTCGAGAGTCGATCGGTCGCTCGCCGGAGTGGAGACGATTCGCTGTCGGCCGCAGTGTCGCGAACCGGGATCGTTGCTACCAGCATTACGTTCCAACACGACGATCGGTAAGCGATATCGGTATTTTATAACGATGGACCTTATCGAGCGAAAGAATCCCCTTCCTGCGAATAATTTGGACTTACCTCCGCGAAAGCTCTCGTTTCTCCAGTCCCGATCGGCCGCAGTGGTCGCTTTCGACGACGAAACCGGCCTAATCCGTCTGAACTCGCGTTGAAATCCGCCGATCCGCGACTCGACGAATCGACGAGAAGACCGGTCTACGGACGGGAATCGACCGGAAACCGGATATTTCCGTCCGCGGCGGATCACCGTCCGGTGAACGGTCGCTGTCCTTTATTCGGGTCTACTCCCCTCGGTTGTAGTGATGCTCGGGCGCGTACCGGTTCGACGACCGCCACCTGCCGTCGGTGCGGAGGGTAGTCGATCGTTCGAACGGCGGCCGCCGAGGGAACCGAACGCAGCGCTTCGAACGAAGAACCGCTTCGATACCGTCCGCGTACGTCACACGTAACCCATGAGATCACCACAGGAAGACTGGCGACCGATGGAATCGTCGACGGCAGGCCCACGCTGTCGAAACTGCGGCACCCACGTCACCCAGCAGTTCGCCCGCGTCTTCGGGGACAACGGCGACGTCGTTCACGGCTGTCCGTCGTGTACGACCTACCGGGAGATGCAGTCCGGCGGCCACCTGCCGGGCGACCGACGCCGGTAGCGTCCTCGAGACCGTATCGGCCCTTTATTTTCGATTGCGGAAATGCCGGAACGATTACCGGAGGTTAAAGTCGGTGGTCGATGAAGTGGAGAGACAAGATGAGCGACGACGGACGGCCTGCCGAGTACGGGGTCTCCTATTGATAGATGTCCGTGCAGACGAGCCGCTCCGATTCGTTGGAGGAAAGCGAGGTCTTTCACATCCTCGGCAACGATCGACGCCGGGCCATCGTCCAGTTACTCGCGGAGGAATCGGGGCAGGTCGACGTCTCCGACGTCGCCACCGAGATCGCGTCGACGGAGTCCGATACGACGCCGGTGCCGAACAACCTCTACAAGAGCGTCTACGTCTCCCTCCAGCAGACCCACCTCCCGCAACTCGAGGAAGACGCAGTGATCGAGTACGACTCGGACGCGAAGACGATCACGCCCGGTCCCAACTTCGACGACGTCCTCACCTACATCGACGGCCACGGCCAGGATCGGTCGACGGTGTTGCAGCTTCACTTCGGACTCTGTTTGCTCGCACTCGTCGTCATCGCGCTCGCGGGGCTGGACCTCCCGGTGCTCTCGAGTATCGATCCACAGCTCTGGAGCGTTCTCGTGTTGTTGCTGGTCGCGGCGAGTAGCCTCTACCAGCTGTTGACCTGAGCGCTGCCGTCACTCGTTTGGCTGCTCGGGAGACTTCGAGGCCGTCGGTTCGTGGCCCGGGAGACAGACCAGGTTCTCACGCCCGAGCCGGAGTTTCGTGACCTGGCCGTCCTCCTCGAGTTCGGCGAGCAACCGACTCACCTTCGCCTTCGACCAGTCGACGGAGTCGACGATCTGTGACTGCTTCATTCGGCCGCCGTTCTCCCGGATCAACTGCCGGACCCGCTCCCGGTCGGTGACGAACTCCTCTCGATTGGACTCGTGGTCGCCGGCAAACGAGTGGCGTCGCCCGAGCCGATTGCGGGCGACGAGTGCGCCGCCGAGGACGGCGAGGGCGACGATACCGGCGAAGGCAGCCATGTGAGGACCGCCGAGTTGTGACGGGACGAGGGACCCGTCCGACGGCATCAGATCTATCGGAAGAAAGGTATTTACTACGTTCCATATCGAATCGGTAACGTCGTGCATCGGGTCCAGAACCTGAACGTTCATAGCATCTTATTCGGTCTCTACTCGGTCACTCGGTGCGATACTGTCGTGGCCGTCCCACAAAGTGTTTTTTATGGATCATGCGTTGTTATTTCATCTCGACAGTGTTCGACTATCGATCATATTGGCATCCTGTAGCTGTCGCTCGACCGCAGGACGACTCGTGGCCGAGACGGTTACGTCGATGACAGTAGATTCGTTCGACGGATCGAGGTGAGATGGTTGGGGCTGAAACTGCAGTCATCGGTCCACGCGATCGAACTCGTCGCCGAGAGCGGAGATTCGAATCGGATACACCCGGCCGAACGTTCCCCTCGACTGTAGCGGGTTCTGTCCGGGTTGCTCCGGGACGGCCGCATTGTCGGTGGCCGAACAGCTGGGACGGACGCCTCGAGGCGTCAGATGCCCGGGACGCCGATGGCGTCGAACCCGGTGACGCCGATGAACGCCAGCACGTAGAGGACGGCCAGCACCGAAATCCAGGCGATCAGCGTGATCGCTGCCGCGTCGACCCAGCCGCCCGGGTAGCGGGCGTTGATCACGGCCAGGTAGGCGACGAAGACCAGCAGCGGACCCAACAGCGGCACCCAGCCGAAGAAGAAGCCGACCACTGCCCAGACGACGGCACCGATCAGCGCCGTGATGATCGCGTACGTGTAATCCTCGGCGTCGACGATGACCTTCGCGCCCAGATAGATCCCGAGCGCGCCGATCAGCAGGCTGACACCGAAGACGATGAGGCTGTCGATCCCGACCCCGTCCATCTGTAGGGGAACGGCACCGAGACTGGCGGTTTCGATCATAGTCTTCGATAAGGCAGCCGATTCCGTTAGTTATCTCCCACGTACACGAACCTGATCGGCAATGAGAACGTCTCGGAGTAGCGAAATCGGCCGTTCCAAGTGGGCGGCCGAGGCGAAATACGTCTGTACTCGCGGAACGATGACCGACAGTTATCGGCAGCGAATCGTGGCGGACGCGTCCCGGCCGACTGCGACTCTCCGGTTTTCCGTGTCGGGCTGCGTGTGGTTGCTCCTCCACTGTTCCGATACTAACCGGAACGACGACGCGACGGTGAGCGCTGCTCGAGTCCAGTCGCTCGGCGTCTCACAGCGGACTCGGACGGACGACGGTCGAGCCACCGGTATTCGTATCTGAGCGGACGTAACGTGGCGTTACTCGATCGTCGATACGGGGGGTTCGACGGGGTCGATCCGTGCCGGGAGCGCCGCCGGACCGCCCGATGGGCACCCAGCAGAAGCTATATGCACGCCCCTTTACAAGCCTCGCACAATGACCGTGGACCTCGTCGTCCGAAACTGTACCGTCGTCACGGCCGCCGGCCGCGTGCCCGACGCGGGCGTGGCCGTCGAGGACGGCCGGATCGCCGCCGTCGGCCGCCCCGACCACCTCCCCGATGCCGACCGCGTCTTCGACGCCGACGGCAGCGTCCTCGTGCCGGGGATCGTCGACTGTCACATCCACAACCGGGAACCCGGCCTCGAGTACAAGGAAGACTGGGAGTCCGCGACCCGGGCGGCCGCTGCCGGCGGCGTCACGACCGTCGTCGGGATGCCGAACACGGATCCTGTCATCGACCGGCCCGAACACCTCGAGTTGAAGTTCGAACGCGGGGAGGCGTCGGCCCACGTCGACTTCCAGAGCTATGCCGTCGTCACGAGCGAGAACCTCGAGTTGATCCCCGAGATCGACGAGGCGGGCGCGCTCGGGTTCAAGATCTTCCTCGGCTCGACGGTCGGCGACGTGCCGCCGCCGAACGACGGCGAGATCCTCGAGGCGATGGAGCGCATTCGGGAGACCGGCAAGCGACTGGGATTCCACGAGGAGAACGGCGAGATCATCGACCACTACACGGAGCAGTTCCAGGCCGAAGGCCGGAACGACCCGATCGACCACTCCCACTCCCGGCCCGTCATCGCGGAGCAGGAGGCCGTCGAGCGGATGATCACCTTCGCCGAGGAGACCGGTGCGAAGGTCCACATGTTCCACGTGTCGTCCGGATCGGCCGCCGAGGCCGTCGCCCGCGGGAAGGAACGCGGCGTCGACGTCACCGCCGAGACGACGCCCCACTACCTCTGGTTCACCGAGGAGGTGATGCGCGAGACGGGCAATCCCGCCCGCATCCAGCCGCCGATCCGCGACGCCGCCGAGCGCGAGAAGCTCTGGGAGGTCGGCATCGACGGCGAGGCGATCGACTGCATCGCGACGGATCACGCGCCCCACACCCCCCAGGAGAAGAAAGTCGACGATCCCTTCGGCAACACGTGGGACGCTATTTCGGGCTTCGTCGGCCTCGAGACGGAGGTGCCCGCGATGCTCACGTTCGTCGACGAGGACCGCCTCTCGCTCGAAGGGTGGGTCCGTCGGCACTCGACCCGGCCGGCACAGGTCTGGGGAATGTATCCCCGGAAGGGATCGCTACAGGTCGGGACCGACGCCGACTTCACTATCGTCGATCCCGACCGGGAGTGGACGCTCGAGGGGAGCGACGGCCTGCACTCCAAGAACTGCGTGACGCCGTTCGAAGGTGAATCGTTCGTCGGGAAGGCGGTCGCGACCGTCGTCCGCGGCGAGGTCGTCTACGAGGACGGAACCGTCGTCGGCGATCCGGGGTACGGGACCCGGGTCGACGTCGACTGAACCCGACGGGACGCGAGACGAACGCCCGATTGCACGACGTCCTCGCAGCCGCCGTCTCGATGGGTCGAGTGCCGTCGCTTCGGCCGACGAGTTACCACGGATCGGGAGAACGACCCCGGAGTTACTCGAGGTCGGCACCGACGGCCGCTTCGATCGAGTCGAAGCCGTCGCGCTCGAGCAGCGCGACTAACCCGCGATTGATCCGCTTTGCCGTCGTGGGACCCTGGTAGACGAACCCGGTGTAGAGTTGCACGAGCGAGGCCCCCGCGCGGATCTTCGCGTAGGCGCTCTCGGCCGAGTCCACGCCGCCGACGCCGACGATCGGCAGTTCGCCGTCGGTGTACGCCGCGATCGTTCGGATCACGTCGGTCGAGCGATCCGCGATCGGCTTCCCGCTGAGTCCGCCCCACTCCTCGCGATTGGGTGACTCGAGGCCCTCGCGGGACGTAGAGGTGTTGGTCGCGACGATCCCGTCCAGGCCGAACTCCTGGACGATGTCGACGAGGTCCAGCACGGCCTCTTCGGGTTCGTCGGGGCCGATCTTCACCAGAATGGGGACGTCCCACTCGTTTTCCGCCTCGAGCGTCTCGAAGATCGTCCGCAGGTGCTCGGGCGAGGCCTCGTCGAACTCGTCGGGCGTGTTCGGACAGGAGACGTTGACAACGACGTAGTCCGCAAAGGGTGCCAGTCGGACGAAGACGCGCCGGTAGTCCTCGACGGCCTCGCGCTCGTTCGAGGCGTTCATCTTGCCGACGTTGACCCCCAGCGGGATGCGGGGGGTGCCGTCGGCCTCGAGGCGTTCTTTGACCGACTCCATCCCGTGGCCGTTGAACCCCATCCGGTTGATCATTCCCTCGTCCTCCCGAAGTCGGAACAGTCGGGGTCGTTCGTTACCCGCCTGCGGATAGGGCGTCACCGTCCCGATCTCGACGAACCCGAATCCCAGCGCCTCGAGCGCGTGGGTCACCTCGGCGTTCTTGTCGAATCCGGCCGCGACCCCGACCGGATTCGGGAACCGGGTCCCGAACAGATCGACCTCGAGGGCGGGATGCTCGTACCGGTAGGCCGCCCGAAGCGCCTGCCGCGTGGGCCAGGTCGACTGCGCGGCCCGGAGCGTTCGCTTGCCCAGTTCGTGGGCCGTCTCGGCGGGCAACGTGAACGCCAGGGGTCGCACCCGCGAGTACAGCGTCATTGCCGGTATCTAGGGCCGACCAATGGTAAACGTCTCGAAGCGAGACCGATTTCGCGTCTCGTGACTCGCCGTTCCTCTAGACTCGCAATCGTATCATCTCAACCTGATAGTCAGTAGTATGATGTGTTTGGTGATATAGCCGAAGGGACTAGCGTCGGACCGGAGAAACGCGTGTTCAGAAGGATCCTGAGAAACTCGAACCGACGAAACCACGTGACGGAACCGAAGACGACAGCCGAATCAGTCACCGCTCGTGGGCGACTTTCCACAATTCCCGGTATCGACCACGGTAATACGAGGCATTCGAGTCTGGTATATAAATAATTAGGTATGATGGATTTTGTGGCTGGATTCGTACGTTTCTACAGGATCTACTACAGTTCGTTTACGGGGCCGGCGTCCAGCAACTTGCCAACGATCCGTTGGGAGGCTTCCGGGACTCGAGCGGAAATCCCTACCCTGGCTGGTGTGACGTCGTCGTTGCTTTCACAACGATGTAGTTGATCGGGTTGTTGCACATTTACAATGTTGTACGTATATGGCCTCGATATGGAGTACCACGACTCCGAGAAAGCGAAGGCGGTCGCGGGACGGGTAGCAGACTTCATGGAGGAAGTCGTGATCCCGCGCGAACGCGAGGCCATGGCGACGGGCGAGCCTATCCCGATGGACGAGATCGAAGACTGGTGGGAACAGGCCAAGGAGCGCGACCTGTTCGCACCCCAGGTCCCCGAGGAGTACGGCGGGCAGGGACTCGATTTCAGTGACATGCTTCCGTCGTTCGAACAGGTCGGTCGAACGCTGACCGGCGCTGTCGCCATCCGTGCGAACGCACCACAAGAGGGTAACATGCACACCCTCGAGATGGTCGGGACCGAGGAGCAAAAAGAGGAGTACCTCCGCCCGCTCGTCCAGGGCGAACTCCAGTCGGCGTTCGCGATGACCGAACCGATGCAGGGTGGCGGCTCGGACCCGAAGATGCTCCAGAGCACGGCCGTCAAGGACGGCGACGAGTGGGTCGTCAACGCCCACAAGTGGTGGACCTCCGACGGTCTCGAGGCCGATTTCTACCTCGTGATGGCCCGGACCGACCTCGACGCTCACCCCTACGAAGGGACCTCGATCATTCTCGTGCCGGCGGACGCCGACGGCGTCGAGGTCGTCCGAAACGTCCCTCACCTGGGCGGGCACGGCATCACCGAGCGCACGGGCGGCCACGCCGAGGTGAAGTTCGATAACGTCCGCGTCCCCGTCGAGAACACCGTCGGCGAGGAAGGCGAGGGCTTCCGGATCGCCCAGATGCGACTCGGCGGCGGACGGCTCACCCACTGCATGCGCTACTCCGGGATGGCCCAGCGCTCGCTCGAGATCGCGAAGGCCTACCTCCAGGAACGGGAGGCTTTCGGCACCAGCTTGGAGGAGAAGCAGGCGCTGCGCCACCGCATCGCCGACGCCGAGACGCGGTTGCACGCGGCCCGCTGTATGGTCCGCCACGCCGCGCGCGAACTCGACCGCAGCGACGCCCGCATCGAGGTCGCGATGGCGAAGATGTACACGGCGAACGTCACCAACGAGGCGATCGACCTCGCCTTACAGTGCTGCGGCGGCAACGGCATCGGAAAGGACCTGCCGATCGCGTACTTCTACGAGAACGTCCGTGCGTTCCGGATCGTCGACGGTGCCGACGAGGTCCACCGGCGGACCATCGCGCGCTGGGCGTTCGAGGACGTCGACACGTCCGAGGTCGAGAACGCACTGCGATTCGACGAGGACCTGCGGATCGACGAACTCGACGACTAGCCCGCCGCTCTCCGCTGGACCTACCCGGAGGGAGGCGAATCAGTTCCGCGGGAGGCCGTCGATCGTCCGCGCTCGAGCCAGCAGCTCCTCGCGTTCAGGCTCGAGCAGGTAGCCCTGCTCGACCGCCTCGTCGGCCGCCTCGCGCATCAGGGCGACGTACCGGTCGACGGAGCCGTACAGCTCCCGGATCGCCGCGTCGTCGAAGCGGACGGTCGCGCCGAGCAGTTCGGATTCGCCCTCGGCACCGCCGCAGACCTCGTCGCGCGCGTGGTAGGTGGCCACGGGGACGTCGATCGGCGGGTAGCGAACGCCGCCCAAGGCGTTGCCGTACTCGTCGCTGGCGACGTCGTCGCCGTCGTGTTCGATCCGCGGCGGTTCGGGGGGCTTCTCGCCGTGGCGGACCCAGTTGCGCAACCGCTCGACGCCGGCGGCGTAGGCGTACCGCGAGGGCGTGTAGTTCGTCCCGCAGACGCCGTAGACGGCGTCCTCGAGCTGGCCGTACTGGCCCGCGTAGCCGGGGTCCCACTCGGGGTCGTCGCTCGCGAACCAGTCCGGTTCCTCGTCGAAGTCGCGGGCGTTCATCACGTCGTACCAGGCCGACAGCCAGAAGTTGACGTGCGAGGCCCCGGCGACCTCCCAGAGGACGAACGACTTGGTGTTTGGAATCTCCCGTCCGGTTTCCGGATCGAGCCAGGGGGCTTCGTCCTCGCTGTTGAGCCACAGGACCGGCACTGGAGCGTCGACGATCTCCGACGACCCCACCGCGGCCGTCGGCATGAACCCGTCGACCATCCCGTGGACCGGCTGGACGTCCGTGATGTAGGGGTGGAGGAAGCCGGCAGACTGCGACTCCCCGGTCGCGTAGACGTACTCCGTCTCGAGGCCGCCCATGGGGTCGACGTCCGGACTGGCCCGGAGCGCCTTGACTAGCTGCGAGAAGATGTCGAACGCGTACTCGTCGCCCGGGTGGTGGAGGTCGCCGTACCGCGCGGGGTCCCAGGAGACCAGATCCAGTCCCTCGGCCGAGTCGTCGACCCCGACCTTCTGCACGGAGGCGACCACGACGGCGTACCCCTCGCGCATCAGGTAGTCGTAGGCGTTGACCCACGTCACCGGCGCGTCGCGCTGGGTCGAGACGTTGGCCCAGTTGACGACGACGTCGCCGTTGAACGCCTCGGGATCGGCGGGCCGATAGACGAGGATTCGGGTCGCGTAGGAGGCGTGCTCTTCGGGGAGGGCCGGGGCTTCCTCCTCGAAGAATACTGGCGGATGGGTCGTCGGCCGCGCCTCGCCGGCGACCATAAACTCCTCCTCGACGTAGCCGTACTCGGAGACGTCGTGAACCGCCGACGTCTGTGGCTGCCCGGTTGCGTGCCCGCCCGAGAGCCTGCTCACGTGGGGCGTCGGCACCGTTTCGGGGATCTCGTGGTCGTCCCCGCCCGCGAGCACCGTCGGGGTACCCACGACCCCGACGGCCGACGCGACACCGAGACTGCGCAGCACCGTGCGGCGACTGCGACTCCACCGACTGTCGTCTTGGATGGGATCGTCTGACATCGACGGACCGACGTAGCGGTCCCCGCCAATTAATTATTGTTCAGTGAATGACACGTGTTCGGCCGGAGACTGGTCGGGATCGCGGATAATCAGTGCAATACTCGGTTGATAGGGTGGGTTTACACTGGAATCGGCGTTCGGGAGAGCGGTTACACGCGTTCGATGATCGTCGCGATCCCCTGCCCGAATCCGATACACATGGTCGAGAGCGCCCGGTTCTTCCCGGTTCGCTCGAGTTCGTGGGCCAGTTTCGTCAGCAGTGCTGCGCCGGTCGCGCCCAGCGGGTGGCCGTGAGCGATCGCCCCGCCGTTGACGTTGACCCGTTCCCAGGAGACGCCGGTCTCCTCGAGCCAGGCCGCGACGACCGAGGCGAACGCCTCGTTGACCTCGAAGCGGTCGATATCCTCGAGTTCGAGGTCGGTCTTCTCCAGCACGCGCTCGGTGGCCGGAATCGGGCCGGTGAGCATCGTCACGGGGTCGACGCCGACGACCTCGGTCGCGACGATCCGGGCCATCGGTTCCCAGCCGTGTGCCGCGGCGGCTTCCTCGCTGGCGATCAGGAGGGCCGCTGAGCCGTCGACGATGCCCGAGGCGTTGCCGGGGTGGTGGACGCCCTCGCCCTCCTCGCGGAACGACAGCGGCAGGGTCGAGAGCGTCTCGAGGTCGGTGTCGGGGCGGGGGTGTTCGTCCTGCTCGATGGTGAGACCGTCACCATCGAGTTCCGTTTCGACGGGGACGATCTGGTCGTCGTACCGGCCGTCCTCCCAGGCCTCGGCCCACCGGCGCTGGGAGTCGACGGCGAGTTCGTCGAGTTCCCGGCGCGTGAAGCCGTAGTTCTCGGCGATGCGTTCGGCCCCTTCGCCCTGGTGGGTCAACTCGTCGAAGTGCTCGAAGTAGGTGTCCGTGACCGCGCCGTCGCCGTCGACGCCGTCGGCCCCGTCCGATCCCATCGGCACGCGGGTCATGTGCTCGACGCCGCCGGCGACGAGGACGTCGTGCTGGCCGGCCATGACGTTCGTCGCCGCGAAGTTGACCGCCTGCTGGCCGGAGCCACACATCCGATTGAGCTGGACGCCGGGAACGCCGTCGCCCCATCCGGCAACCATCGGCGCGATGCGGCCGATATTGAGTCCCTGTTCGTCGATCGGGGTCACGCAGCCGTAGATCACGTCCTCGACCGTCTCCGGACCGAAGCCGTTTCGCTCCTCGAGGGCCTCGAGCGGTTTCGCGGCCAGGTCCTGCGGATGGGTATCACGGAAGGAGCCGTCTCGCTTGCCGAACGGTGTTCGAACAGCGTCGACGATGACTGCGTCGTTCATACGCCGGCCTACGGCGGCGAACCGGATAGCCGTTCCGTCCCGGAGTCGAGGGCGTCGCCGTAGCCACTCCGTCGATTCCAGCTAGCGTTTTCGAGGAACACAGTTATGGGTTAGGTCTTCGAACGAGTCGGGAAATGACAGTCGAGACAGGAACGCCGGAGCGATGCTCACCCGGACCCCGGGGATCTATCGTGAAGCGACTCGCAGACGGTCTTCCCGCGGGAGGTGACCGCCGTGCCGACTAAACCCCTGTCGGAACTCGAGGGACTGGTCGGGGAGTCGCGGGTGACCGTCGAGGATTTCCGGATCGAACGCGGAAAGGTCGCGGAGTTCGCCCGGGCGATCACGGATCCGAACCCGATTTACTCCGACCCCGACGCCGCTCGCGAGGCAGGTCACGACCGGATTCCCGCGCCGCTGACCTACACGCGCGTGAGTCGGTTTCCCCGATATAGTGCGACCGAGGACGACGGCTACGGCTTCGACCTTGGCTTTCGCCAGGAGTACGTCCTCCACGGCGAACAGGCCTACGAGTACGAACGGCCGCTGTACGTCGGCGACGTGGTGACCGGCGAGACGACCCTCGCGGACGTCTTCCAGCGCGAGGGTGGCCGCGCGGGAACGATGACCTTCGCCGTCTTCGAGACCGAGTACCGCGATCGGGACGGCGACCTCGTCCTCACCGCCCGGGCGACGGCGATCGAAACCGAGGGTGCCGTCGACGATGAGGATAGTACGGACGACGTGGAGACCGACGCCGACGACGAGGAAGGAAGCGAAACCGCAGTGGCCGACCCAGACTCGGTCGACCCCGTTCGCTCGCTCGAGGACCTCGCAGTCGGCGACTCGGGGCCGACGGTCGTGGTGGACGACGTAGAGCGAAAGCACTTCGTCAAGTACGCCGGCGCGAGCGGCGACTTCAACCCGATCCACTACGACGAACCCTACGCCCGGGAAGCGGGCAACCCCAGCGTCTTCGGCCAGGGGATGTTCACCGCCGGCGTCACCTCCCGTGTCGTCACCGACTGGTTCGGTATCGACGCCGTCGACTCCTTCGGCGTCCGCTTCCAGTCGCGGGTCTTCCCCGGCGATACGGTGATCGCGACCGGCGAGGTCGTCGACGTCGGTGATGGGACGGTCGAGGTCGAACTCGAGGCCCGGGCTGACCGCGGCGAGACGCTGCTTTCCGGTACCGCGAGCGCGACCCTCGAGGAGTAACCACCGGGTGGGAAGCGCCGAATCGGTGTATCGTTCGACCAACGATTATGTGGCGGGTCGTCGTATCGTCGAACTATGTCCGACGCCGATCCGGACGAAATCCACGAACAGTTGGTCGACGCCTTCGAGGGCGCGGACTACCCCGTCGAGAACCCGATGGAACTCCTGCCGGCGCTGCCGAACGGTCCGGCGACGACGTTCGAATCGGGCGATTTCTCGATGTCGATCATGCAGATCCAGAGCGCGAGCGAGGGCGATCCCACCGAACGGTTCCCGTACGATAGCCCCGAAGCGATCGCCGACGACATCGTCGAGGGCCTGCAGGAGGCCGGCGAGTTACCCGGCTAAGCCTGCACTCGAGGCTCGTCACGATCGTCTCTCCGTCCGCGAGTTGCCGGCGATGGGGTCCGTCGTCCGTTTCAATCGGCCCGGATCGCGTCCCTCGAGACGTCCGGGTTACGGACGAGCGGGACGGAAACGAGCGTGAGACAGGAGAACACGAGCGCGGCACAGAGGACGTAGGTCCACTGGTAGCCCAACCAGATGTCGACGGCGGGAATCGCGACGAGCGGGCCGAGACTCAACCCGACGTCGCCCATCACGTTGTAGACGCTACCCATTCGGCCGAGTTCGTCGCCGGGGGTGACGTCGCCGAGAATGGCCATCAGGGCGGGTGCGGCGGCACCCATCCCGGCACCGATGAGAACGATCGCCAGGAGTAACGCCTCGATCACCGGGACGTAGGCGACGATCAGGAACCCGGCGGCCATCGATCCGAACGCCGGAACCGTCAACAGCGACCGGTCGGAGATCACGTCGGAGATTCGGCCCGTCACGACCGTCGTCACCCCGGACGTGATCACGCCGACGCCCATCACGACGCCGCTGACGCCGGCCGCTCCGAGCAACGACAGTTCCAGCCCGTAGACGTTCGCGTAGCGGGCCAGCGTCGAGAGGATGATGCCACCCCAGAGGAACTGGACCGTGAAGTTACCGAACCCGATCAAAAGCACTGTCGGACGGCCCCATACCAGGCCCGGCACGTCGCGCAGTCGTGCCGTCTCCGACTCCGTTCCGGAGTGGACCTCGGGCAACACGAGCGTCGCGACGGTGCCCGCGATCAGCGCGAGGACGCCGGCGACGAAAAACGCCGCCTGCATCGAGGCGACGTCCATCATCACGCCCCCGACGACCAGCCCCGTCGGAAAGCCCAGCGACTGGCCGCCGCGCATGTAGCCGACCCACCGGCCCCGGTTCTCACTCGTCGTCACGTACGTCACCGTCGCGAACGCGCCGAGGAAGACGAACGCGCTTCCGATACCCCAGAACAGCCGTGCGAGGACGAAGACGACGCCCGGGAGCGACACCGCTCCCAGAACCGGGACCGTTCCGAAGACGTACGACGGTGCCAGTAAGCCCACGATGTAGCCGAACGGAGCCAGCGCCTGCGTGTACAGGCCGACGATCATCGGCGTTCGCGCACCGTACCGGTCGATGATCGTTCCTGCGGGCGTGTTCATCACCAGCCGCGCGATCCGGTTGGCCGAGAGGATCAGACTCAGCATGACCGCACCGATGAGCAACTCCTCGTCCAGCAAGGGCAGCGTCGGAAACGCGACGCCGGTCGCGACGCCGCCGAAGAAGATTCCCGCGATGACCGCCAGCGAAACGGTCCGAACCTCCGCATCCGAGAACGTCTCCGCCGCAGTCACGGTCCGGTCACGCTCCGCGTCGCCGTGGATCGCTCGAGTCGAGTCCCCGGCCTCCGGTGCCCACCGTGTCGTTCAGCCAGACCGAGCGATCCGTTCATACACGACGGCGTTGTTCGGAAATGCCCAAAAGTGTACGGATCCCGGAACGGTCCTCCGTCGTGAGGGTCCGGCTTGAGACGCACCCTGGATCGACCGCTGTCGCAGGTTCCTTGTAGCCGTTCGTGTTACGACGCGTCATGAACTGCCGTCGTCTCCAGTACCGTGAACCGACCGCGAACGAGCGTCGCCGTCTACAGCCGATCGGTGGGGTGCAGTGGGCATGACCGTCTTCGTCTCTCCGTTCGTAGCCGGCGAGGGGGGATCGGCCCTGACCGACGAGATTCGAGAGCGACGTTCCGATCTGGACCTCGAGCACGTCGAAGACGAGGAAACCTTTGAGGCCCATCTCGACGACGCCGAAGTCGTCATCACACAGCGGCTGTCCGTGGACGTCCTCGAGCGGGCCCCGAACCTGGAGTGGGTCCAGGCGGTGAGCGCCGGGACGGACTCGTACGACCACGACGCGTTCGCCGACCACGACGTCGCACTGACGAACGCCTCGGGCATCCACGCCGAACCGATCGGTCAGCAGGTGCTCGGCTACCTGCTGTACTTCGAACGCGGGTTCGACCGGGCGGTCACTCAGCAACGGCGTCGCGAGTGGGACCGCTACGGGGGCGGCGAACTCGGCGATCGAACCGTCGGCATCGTTGGCGTCGGTGCCATCGGTTCGCAGGTCGCCCGGTACTGTCGCCCCTTCGACGCCCGCGTTCTCGGGGTCAAGCGCGACCCGAGCGACGCACCCGACGCGCTCGAGGCCGTCTACGGGCCCGACGATCTGCCGAGGGTCCTCGCAGAGAGCGACTACCTCGTGCTCGCCTGTCCGCTGACCGACCAGACGCGTGGCCTGATCGACGACGTCGCGCTCGCCACGCTGCCCGACGACGCCGTACTCGTCAACGTTGCCAGGGGCGAGGTCGTCGACCAGAGCGCGCTCGTCGATGCGCTCGAGGCGGACGAGTTGGCCGGGGCCGCGCTGGACGTCTTCGACGAGGAGCCGCTCCCCGAGTCGTCGCCGCTGTGGGACCGCGACGACGTGCTTGTGACGCCCCACATGGCGGGGTCGACGCCCCACTACTGGGAGCGCTGTGCGGACCTGTTCGTCGCGAACTACGAGCGGTTCGTCTCGGGTGAGCCGCTCGAGAATCGCGTCGTCTGATCGCGGAATCGGTTCGAGCCGGGGTTTCAGATCAGTTCGCGGGCGATGGTGCGTTTCTGGATCTCGTCGGTTCCCTCGAAGATGCGATAGACGCGGGCGTTGCGGTAGTGGCGCTCGATCGGCAGATCCTTCATGTAGCCAGCGCCGCCGTGGACCTGCATCGCGACGTCGGCCGCTTTGTTCGCGAGTTTCGCACCCCGCAGTTTGGCCATCGACTCCTCCTTGCGGGCCCGTTCGCCGTTGTCCATCTTCCAGGCGGCGTAGCGGTAGAGCTGGCGGACCTGTTCGATGTCCGTCGCGAGTTCGGCGAGCTGGAAGGAAACGCCCTGACGGTGGCCGATCGGTTTCCCGAAGGTCTCCCGGTCGCGGGCGTACTCGACGGATATGTCGAGCAGGTACTGCGCCGCACCGACGGAGCCTGCGGCGATGTTAATCCGACCGCCGCCGATCCAACTCATCGCCGACTGGAACCCCTGGTCGACCTCCCCGAGCACCTGGTCCTCGGAGACGCGACAGTCGTCGAACCGGAGTTCCGAGTGCGTACCCGGCGTCATCCCCATCGCCCGGTGGATCGTTCCGACCTCGTAGCCGGGGTTGTCGGCGTCCACGAGGAAGCAGGTGATCCCGTGGAGATCCCCGTCGTCGCCGCTCGTTCGGGCGAACACCATCGCGAAGTCGGCGTAGGGACCGTTCGTGATGTAGCACTTCTGTCCGTTGATAACCCACTCGTCACCGTCCCGTTCGGCCCGCGTATCCATGTGATGCGCGTCGCTGCCGTGACCCGGCTCCGTGAGCGCGAAACACGTCGTGATCTCGCCGTCCATCAGCGGATCGAGGTACTCCTCGCGTTGAGCCTCGTCACAGTCGAGCAGGATCGGTGTGGGCCCGCCCGCGCCGCCGAAGATGGCCCGGTGGAACCCCGGGGGTCGGTTCGACAGGTGTTCGCCGACGATGGCGCGCGTGAGGATGTCGACGTCGCCGCCGCCGACCTCCTCCGGCATCGTCATCCCGTAGAAGCCCGCCTCGACGGACTTCTTTCTGATCTGCTCGATCACCTCGCGGTACTCGGGGACCTGTCGGTGGTTCTCGTCGACGATATGTTTCTCGTAATCCGGGCCGAGGAACTCGTCGTACTCCGACTCGAGGGGGGCGACTTCCCGCTCGATGAACTCGTCGATCGCTCGCTTGATCTGGACGGCTTCCGACGGCTCGCTGAAGTCCATAGCCCATATGACAGAACTGCCTATTTAATTGTTGTCGTGTCTCACGGTTGCAACGAACGCAATCCCGGGGGTCGACGGGACCGTCCCACTTCGAACGAACCCGGCATCCGTTCAACAGAACAGAACACATTAGGGGTCCTTCGAGAATGCACACGTATGGACGCAGACGCACGGGACGAGGTCGATCGGATCGACGCCGTGGTGAAGGCTCTCGACATCGTGGAGGCGCTCTGGCAAACCGGCGGTGCCGGGGTGACGGCGCTGGCGGACCGGACCGACCTCGCGAAGAGCACCGTTCACGCGCACCTCCAGACGCTGTACTCCAAGGGCTACGTCGTCCAGGAGGAAGAGGAGTACCGACTGAGCCTCCGGTTTCTCTCCTTCGGCGAGTCGGTCAAACGGGCCGAACCGCTGTACGAGTCGTCCGAATCGGCCGTGGCGGAGCTCGCCGAACGCACCGGTGAACGCGCCTTCTGTTCGACGGAGCAGCACGGACTCGGAACGATCGTCCGCGCTCACGACGGCGAGCGCTCGGTCACGTCCGACATCGACGTCGGAACGCCGACGTACCTCCACTGTTCGGCCGGCGGAAAGGCGATGCTCGCCCACTTCGACGAGTCGAAAGTCGACCGAATCGTCGACGACTGGGGATTGCCGGCGTTCACCGACGAGACGATCACCGATCGCGAGACGCTCGAGACCGAACTCGAGCAGGTGCGTGAGGAGGGCGTCGCCTACAACCACGGCGAGTACCTCCCCGGCGTAAGTGCCGTCGGCGCGCCGATTCTCGACAACGACGGCACGGTCTACGGTGCGGTGGCGATCTCCGGCCCGCAGCAGCGCCTCGAGAACGAGTGGGAAGTGGAGGAGTTGCAGAACCAGTTGCTCTCCGCGACGAACACGATCGAAGTCAACCTGTTGTTCGCATAGTGTTCAGATAGGTCGAACAGATTGGCTACGCCCTCTCGCGTGCTTCCAACGAGCTATTTACAGCCATACGATCGTAACGATCTGTCGGATACCGGCGTCCGCTCCGTACCACTGTGGAACGTGGCCGTTGGTGGTTCTACTCGTTTCCAGCGATCGACGTTCCGTCTCGATTACTACCAAAATGACTATGGTTTTTGTAATTAAACAGTATTATAACACTACCAGAGGAAGTTCCTTCGACGAGAGGCTGATGCTACCGGCCAGTCTCCTCGCGTGTTTGCTGATGTCCGCTCTCCGAATCTGAGGCGGTTGATCGAATGTATTACTACGGACGATCCGACCTAAACTGGCCCGTCTATCGGGACGACCTGGATAGGTCTGATACCCTTCTTCCTCATTTATGAAATTCTAATATCTATGTCATTACCTGGATACTATCTCCCAAACAGTGAGTCTGACGACAGCGACGGAAGCACAGCAGTGTCGTCATCGCAGTTCCAGTCTTCTTCGTTCGGTCGTGTTGAACAACCGTGAGGAAACGATGCCGAGTACCGGGAACTCGGTCGTCCGACCCCATTTCGAAACGAAACCGGATTCCACTGCCGCCTCGAGAAGCTACTTTTACGACAGTTGGCAAGTGGGGAGCGTCTCGCGTGTTTCGACGCTTTCCGAATCCGGTCCGGGCGACCATCCTCTGGATCGGGCTGGCGCTCGCGAAATTCGGCCTGATCGATGCCGAGCGAGCGCGACGGACGGCGGATCTGGCGTGGCCGCGAATCGTCACCGGCCTCGCGCGCATGTCGAAGAGCGCGGTCGACGTGGCGATGGTCGGCGTCGCCGTCGGACCGGCGGCGATCGCCGGCGTGGGCTTTGCATCGCCGTACTGGGGACTGGCGTTTACCGCCGGCGGCGGCGTCGCCGGGGGGACCATCGCGCTCGTCTCACAGCGCTTCGGCGCAGAGGCCTACGACGAGTTGGGCCAGGCGATCCGCTCGAGTGTGCTGCTCGTGGTCGCGTTGACCCTGCCCATTACGGCGGCGTTCTGGTTCTATCCGGAGCAACTCATCTCGCTGGTCAGCAACGATCCGGAGGCGGTCGGTCTGGGTGCACGGTATCTCCAAATCGTCGGTCTCGGCGTCCCGTTCGCCGGCCTCAACCTGATCGGGAGCCGGACGTTCGTCGGGATGGACGACGCCTGGACGCCGATGGTCGTTCGGGCGGGCGGAGCCGTCGCGAACATCGTGCTCAACGCCGTCCTGATCTTCGTCCTCGACCTCGGCGTGGTCGGGGCGGCGCTGGGAACCGTTCTCTCGAACGTCGTCGTGACGGGGACGTTCGCACTGGGGTTGGCCGCGGGCCGACTCCCGGGGATGGCGACCTTCCCCACGAGCGTGGATCCGTTCGGGAGCTACGTCCATCCGGAGACGATCTGGGACCTGACGACGATCGGCCTGCCCGTTCTCGGGACGCGACTGGTCTGGACCGTCGCCGAGTTCCCGCTGCTGGCCATCGTCGACGTCTTCGGCCAGGACACCGTCGCCGCGTACGTCATCACCCGTCGCATCTACGGACTGATGAACACGCCGGGGTGGGGGTTCGGGCTGGCCGCCTCCAGCCTGGTGGGCCAGGAACTCGGAACGGGCGACGAGCGGACGGCGGAGGTGTACGGTCGGGAGATCGTTCGCTTCTCCATCGCCACCTACCTCGTCGCTGCGGCGCTCGTCGCCGTCTTCGCCGAACAGATCGTGCTGCTGTTCGCGGACGATCCCGCCGAACTCGCGGTGCCGACGGCCGTCGCGCTGGTCCACGCGGCCTGCGTCGCCGTGTTGCTCCGGGGTGTCTCGACGGCCGTCGCGGGCGCGCTCGAGGCCAGCGGCGACACGCGGTGGCCGTTCTACGGCCAGTTGCTCGGGATGATCGGGTTCGCTATCCCGCTCGCCTATCTGGGTGCCGTCGGACTCACGATTCCGTCGCTCGAAACGCTGCCCGTCCTCGGTGTGACGACTCCGGAACTGTCGATCCCTGCGATCGGCCTCTGGGGACTCTATCTCTCGTTTTTCGCCGAGACCGCCGCACCCGCGGCGATCAACTACTACCGGTTCTCGACGGGTCGGTGGAAGGTCATCAGCCGAGGGTACCGGCCCGAAACGACCCCGAGCGACGATTGATACGGATTGCTGTACCGATACTGGTGCACCCACGACCCGGGCGGTGGGTGCGCCGAAGCTGATTTGCAGTGAATCGCACGAGGGACCGTCACCGTTCGGGGTGGGGAACGACGACGACCGGCCGCTCGGCCTCGCCGAGAACGGTCGCCGTAGTCGTTCCAACTCCGGGGCCGGCATCCGGGGCACCGCCGTGGACGCCGACGACGAGTTCGTCGACGTCCAACTCGGCCGCGGCCTCGAGTAACACGGTCGCAGGATCGCCGTCCCGGAGGTCGGTCTCGACCTCGCCCACGGCCTGGAGCCTGATCGGCGCGACGTTCAGGGCTTCCCGTCCGTCGCGGCGGGCGTTCGACTCGTCGGGCGGGACCGTCGCGATGACCGTGACGGTGTCGTCGGCCGTCGCCCGATCCTCGAGGTAGTCACAGATCGACGCCGTCGTGTGAACGGAGTCGGTGCCGGCGAGGTAGTGCATACGCGACCTTCGGCGCTGGGAATGAAGAAACCGCCCGAAACGGACGGCTGTTACCGGGCGATATTGCATTCCTGGCCCGTCGTCGGGGTGGATTTTCCGACCCAGAAAACGCCCGCCCACCACTAATACGTCTCCCCCGGTAGCCGTACGTGGGGGACGAGAAAAGGTCCGATCTAACCCACCTGAATGGTCCCCCCTCTGCCCGATCACCCGGATCGGCTGACGCCCGCCCTCTCTCGCCCCATCGCTCTCGTCTGGGAGATGACACGTCGGCCGATTCCGCCCCACCCCACCCCAGGAACGGTTCCCCAACACCCCGTTCCATTTTCGCTTCGGCCCGGCGTGTACGCCGGTTCGTGCTGGTAGTCAGTCTGCTCGTTGCCAGTATCCGACGAGAGACTGTTCCTGCCCGGTGACGAGCGTCCCGTAGAATCCGTCGCGTCTGCCAGTATTAGTGACGTCCGTACAGCGAGTACGTAATCGCTAGCAGTCCCGCGAGCCGACTCACGTTCTCGAGGAAGACAGTGACGATCCGATCGGTGTCGGTGACCGTGTTGACGACGACGTTGATGAGAAACGGAAACAGGGTCAACAACAGCAGCCCGACGGCGAGGTAGAACATCGACGTCGCGTCGTTCCGCCGGTACCCCCTGAAGGCCTGGTAGGCGATGACCGTCCCGAACAGGGCGACGAGAAAGAGGCTCGCGACGGTCAGCAGTTCGAACAGGGTGGCCTCGTCGACGCGAACGACGTCCTGGCTCATCGCAATCCCTCCCACATGCGCGTGAACTTGTCGGCGACGTCCTCCTCGTGGTAGGTGAGTTCGAGATCGAACCCACCGTCCTCGAGCGTCAACTCGAGTTTCTCGAGATTGGCGCTGTAGACGCTGTAGTGGTTCCCGTCGGGGGCGAGTTCCGTCTCTTCGGTTACGAGTCGACACTCCTCGAGCCGATCGAGTCGGCGGTAGATCGTCGGCAGGGATGCGTCACATCGTTCACTCAGGGTACTGGCAGACATGGGTTCGACGCTCGTATGGGTGAGGATCTCACGGGCGTACTCGTCGTCGAGGACCGAGAGGACCGTCGACAGGTCGATATCCTCACTCACTTGTACCTCATCGTTCCGGCATCGGTATGAAAAGCGATCCGGTTTTTCTGACCGAGAAAATACCCGCTCTGTCCCCGAGTTCGGTGCGCTGTCTTCGGATGTCGGCCCAGCCGTGGCCAGTAGTGATGGGGTGCTAACAGGTTCGCGATGGCCACGTTTCGGATTCGAACTCGCTCGAGGATGCCAGCTACTCGTTCGGCGTTCCGATAGGAACGCTATCGCTCGAGTAGATGCACTGGGCCAGATACAATAACCATCAGAATGAAATACAATATCCAAAATAGAAATGATGGTTGTACTCTGCGTACTCGATCGGTTAGCCCCAGAGAGGGATCGGTAACCGGTGTGGCAGAGAAAGGGCGTAATAAACGTCTCTTCCGCACTGAAACGCGTAAATCGTGTTGTGGGGTATACGGGTTTACTTCCCGGAGTTCCCTATCGGGGGTAGGACCAAAAGCGCGGACATTCGATCGTTTGATGGGTGTCTGTGGCTAATTAGTTGCCACTACCCTCGAACCTCGATCCGCGAAGCACTGTCCGTCGATATAGTAGTATGATATCTGCCACTTAGTACCTTTTATTACTATTCAGATACGTGGTTGGCAGAAAAAGCGTCCGGTAGTGAGCCAGGTGACGGACTGCTGTCCCTCTCACGGGTTCGGTTCGATTTGGTCGACTCTCCATCGTTTCCTACGTACCAGTACGTATCGGTACGTTGAGAACATATAAAGGAATTATCACGCCGTGCTCCTCGTCTCGGATACGCGTGATACACACCGCTTCCCGGACGAACGAGGGGCCGTCGTTTTCCCGGCGCGTGATCGACCTCGAGCGCTACGAGGACGTCTACGTCGTCGGCGACGTCCACGGCTGTTACGAGGCACTTGATACCTTACTATCGACGCTCGAACTGGGCGAGGACGACCTCGCCGTGTTCGTCGGGGACCTGGTGCGGAAGGGTCCGGAGAGCGCCGCGGTCCTCGAGCGCATCCGAACGTCCCCGCAGTTGCTGTCCGTTCGCGGGAACAACGAACAGAAACTGCTCGATGGAGAGGCATCGCTTCCGGAGCTGGACGAGGCCGACCGTGAGTTCCTGACGTCGTTACCGACCGCCATCGCCTGGGAGGACGGGCTCGTCGTCCACGGCGGCGTCGATCCGTCCCGCCCGCTCGGGACGCACTCGGATGGCGACGTGCTGACGATGCGCTCGCCCGACGGGGACGGTTACGACGGGCCGTTCTGGTTCGATGCGTACGAGGGGCCACCGCGGGTGTTTTTCGGCCATACCGTCCTCGAGGAACCCCTCGAACGGGAGTGGGTGATCGGACTCGACACCGGCTGCGTCTACGGGGGTGCGCTGACAGCGTACGACCTGCGCCGCGAGCGGTTCGTGAGCGTCTCCGCAGATGGCTATCAGAACCGGCCGGACGCGAAGTTCGTCGACGTCGAGAAACGGTAGCTGAGGTGAGAGGATGGGTGACGATCACACGAACGGACCTACGTCGGAACTTGACGAGGGTCCCGACGACGAAACGAGTCCCGAAGCGGATCCCACACGAGGTTCCGACGCGGAGTCGGAATCACGCGAACCGAGCGCCGGGGAAACCGCCGGTACGGACGGGGACGACTCGCCGACGGCGGAGGACGGGACGGAGTTCGCGTTCTCGTCTAGCTACGCCGACTCGGGCGATCACGCCGCCACGATCGGTGACGAGACGGCCGCTGCGGAGAGCGGAGACTCCCTGGACGTGGATTCCGACGACGGAGAGTCGAGCGACGCGGACGCGAATTCGGACCCGGCCGGGACCCTCGATCCCGACGACGTCGACCTCTCGGACCCGCAGTACTATCTCAACCGCGAACTCAGCGAACTGGCGTTCCAGCGACGGGTCCTCCACGAGGCGCTCGACGAGTCGAAGCCGCTGCTCGAGCGCGTGAAGTTCCTCGCCATCTTCACGACGAACCTCGACGAGTTCTTTCGCAAGCGCGTCGGCGGGCTGAAACAACAGATCGCCGCCGGCGTCACGGAGGAGACTCCCGACGGGCGAACGCCGACTGAACAGTGGGAGGCAGTACTCGAGGAGGCCCGCGGCCTGTTCGAGCGACAGAGCCGGTGTTATCGCGAGGAGATTCGTCCCGCGCTGGCGGACGCGGGCATCCACGTCCACGACTACGAAGCCCTCTCGGCGGCCGAGAAACGCAGGCTCCGGGAGTACTTCGAGAGTTCGGTGTTGCCCACGCTGACCCCGCTGACGTTCGATCCGGCCCATCCGTTCCCGTTCATCTCGAACCAGAGCCTCTCGCTGGCCGTTCTCACCAGGGAACGACCCGACGCCGACCTCACGTTCTCGCGCGTGAAGATCCCGCGGAACCAGGTCCGGTTCGTCCCGGTCGGCGACGAGGGGGAGACCCGATTCGTCCCCCTCGAGGACGTCGCCCGGGCGAACCTCGATCTGCTGTTTCCCGACGTCGAAATCGTCGATACCGCCCTGTTCCGCGTGACTCGCAACGCCGAAGTCCGGCGCAACGAGGACGTCGCCGAGGACCTGATCGAGATGATCGAGGAGGTCATCGAGGAGCGGCGGTTCGCGACCGCGGTGCGACTCGAGATCGAACGCGACGCCCACGAGACGATCCTCGAGATCCTCACGCGGGAACTCGACCTCGACGATCGGGAGGTGTTCCACCTCGACGGCCCGCTCGATTACCGGGATTTCAGCGAGTTGACCGACCTCGATCGGGACGACCTGCGGTTACCCGAGTGGACGCCCCAGCCGCACCCGCGACTCGGTGGTCCCGACGATGGCCGTAGCGTCTTCGAGGTGATTCGCGAACGGGACGTCCTGGTCCACCACCCGTATCACTCCTTCGAGGGGACCGTCCAGCGTTTCCTGGAGGAGGCCGCGAACGATCCGGACGTGCTGGCGATCAAGGCCGCGATCTACCGGACCGCGAGCGACTCGCAGGTCATCGAGAGCCTGCTCGAGGCCGCCCGGAACGGCAAGCAGGTCGCCGTCATGGTCGAACTCAAGGCGCGCTTCGACGAGAAGAACAACCTCGAGTGGGCCAAGAAACTCGAGGAGGAGGGGATCCACGTCGCGTACGGCACGATCGGTTACAAGACCCACACGAAGACCTCGCTGGTCGTCCGCCGGGAAGACGACGGCGTTCGCCTCTACTCCCACGTCGGTACCGGAAACTACCACTCCGAAACCGCGAAGCGATACGAGGACCTCGGCCTGCTCACCGCCGACCGTGACGTCGGGCAGGACCTCGTCAGGCTGTTCAACTACTTCACCGGCCACTCGATGCACCGCGAGTACCGCCGACTTCTGATCGCTCCGGGGAACATGCGCCAGCGGCTCGTCGAGCTGATCCGTGCGGAGGTCCGACGGGCTCGAAACGGGGAGGACGCCCGGATTATCGCCAAGATGAACCGGCTCGAGGATCCCGAACTGGTCCGGGAGCTCTACGAGGCGTCGATGGCCGGCGTCGACATCGACCTCGTCGTCCGGGACATCTGTCGCCTCCGCCCGAACATCGAGGGGATCAGCGACCGGATCGACGTCCACAGCATCGTCGGTCGGTTCCTCGAGCACTCCCGGATCTTCTACTTCCGCGCGGGCGGCGACGAGCGCTACTACATTGGTTCCGCGGACTGGATGTCCCGAAACCTCGACAACCGCGTCGAGGCCGTCACCCCCATCGACGACCCCCGACTCCAGGGGAAACTCGACGACGTTCTCGAGACGCTGCTCGCCGATACCGAAAACCGCTGGATCATGCGATCCGACGGCCAATACGAGCGCGCCCGTGGCCTCGAGGACGGGGCGGACTCGGCCGTCGACGCCCACCGGACGTTTATGGAGGCGGCCCGCGAGGGCACGTGGCACTGGCACTGAACCGGTGGCGTCGATACGCGTTGGGTCGACCGACGTACTCGGTCAGTCCGTCAACGGCGTGCCGCGGATCCGTGGTGGTTCGTAGTACAGCGGCAAGTCACAGAGCGCGTCCTCGACGAGTCCGAGCAGCGTTCGCTGGTAGGCCGGCCCCTCGGCGGCCAGTTGGTACGCCTCTTCCCTGCCCGACGCGGTCGCGTGCGAGACCAGCCAGACGTTCGTTCCGCGCTCGTCGATCTCGAGCAGGCAGTAGGCCTGTGGATAGAGGGACGCCGCCGGCGCGATGAGCTGGGTGAGGCCGGATCGCTGTACCACGGCCGGGAGGTGGTGGTGTCCCGACACGACCAGTGAGACGTCGTGGTCTGCCAGCACGGCGTGGACCCGCTCTCGATTCTGTAGCGTGAACACGTTCCAGGGCTCCATTCGACACAGAGGGTCGCTGACGATCGGCATCGGGTTGTGGTGGCAGGCGACGATGGCCGTCTCCGCTTCTTCGAGTCGCTCGTCGAGCCACGCGAGTTGCCGTTCCGAGACGCTACCGCGGTGTGTGTCGGCGTACGGTCCCTCCGGCCCTGCGGCGCTGTTCAGGACGAAGAGGTCGACGTCGCCGATCGATCGGTGAAACGGGAACGGTTCCGGTGCGTATCGATCCGCGAACGCCGTCGTGGACGGACACCGGTGCTCGTCGTGGGTCTTCTGGAGGTCGTGGTTCCCCGGCGTAGCGACGTAGGGCTGCTCGAGTTCCTCGAGCAGGACGTCGACCCGGTCGTAGTTCCAGGGTTCGCCGTCCTTCGTGAGGTCGCCGGGGAACAACACGAGGTCGACGTCGCGTTCGTTGACGTCAGCGATAGCGGTCCGTAACCGTTGTTCGGTCCGGTGAAAGACGCGATACGTGCCCTCGGAACGGGTTGCGACGTGCGGGTCGCCGACGACGGCGAGCCGGGTCGTCGTCGCGGCGCGCGGTTCTTCCAGTCGCGCCAGGAGGACGCGTTCACCGACGTCACCAAGGTCGCTCGGCGGCCCCGTCATGCGGTCGTCCCCCCGCCTGCGCAGTGACCGCGATCGCGAGCGAACTCGAGGATCGTCCGACGAAGCACGCCGTTTCGGTCGGTTCGGTGGCGCATAGACGGCTTCACGATCCTGGACCTAAATACCGTTTATATTGTCGCTACCGATCCCAACGTAGCGGCGGTTCGCGGCCGCCACGGCTATCTACACGCCCACCGCCGTGTAGATCGGTCAGTACTGCTACGTAGCGATCACCGACGCCCGGGACCGCTCCTAGTAATCCTCTTGTATCGCGTCGGTGAGGTCGTACTCGAATGGCACCTGATTCCGCATCGGTTCCGGCGACGGGAGCGGACGTCGAGACGAACGAAGAGGCCTCGGGAAACGGCCGAGCGTCCGACGAAACCGGGAGGCTACACCATCCCCTCGAGGAGGAAACGGATGACGGCGAACCGGACGAATACGCTTGCCCGCTCTGTGGATTCACCCACGAGGCCCGGGACACGGTTTTCTCCCACCTGCTCGCCGCGCATCCGAAGCAGGCCATCGGAAGCGTACTCCTCGAGCAACAGACGCTCCGAGAAACTGAATAGCTCCGACCTCCAGCGGTGCGGTCGCCGTCGTCGTTTTTCGCGTGCGATTCGGTCCGACGAACGCCACTCTCGGTTCCGCACGGCGGCCTCAATAGCGATATGTAGTGCCCCCAACCGTTTACACCCGTATGTTTGTAACTGTAGGCGGCACCCCCCGTCCGTTCGCCTCCGTATCGTATCAGTTTCCCTGAAGTACCGCTCGAGTGCGAAACTATTAGTCGTCGGAACGTCCCACACGTCGTATGGGACTGAGAGAGCGTCTCTTCGGGCGTGAGTCCGGCGTATCGACGCCGCGGGACGAGGACGCCGAACGATCGCGACTCGAGCACGTCGGCTTCGGCTTGCCGGCCGTCGACGACCTCCTCTCGGCGTCGACGTCGGGCGTCATCGCGGGCGTGGTGTTCGGGGCGATGCTTCCGACGGCCGTCTTCATGCCGACGTTCGCCGAACTGTACGGGGCGACGAGAGCGATCGACGGCTGGATCGTCCACCTGCTCCACAGCGTCGGCTTCGCCCTCCTGTACGGAATCGCCGTCGAGGGGCCGTGGAACCCGTACCGGAACCTCACGGCCGACCCACGAACAGGTGCCCTGATCGGGGCCTGTTACGGCGGGGTGCTCTGGATCGTCACCGTCGCCGTCGTAATGCCGCTCTGGTTCGACGCCCTCCGCATCGGTACGCTCCCGTTCCCGTACGTCGACCAACTGCTGCTGCTCGGGCTTCTCGTCTACGGCTTCCTCCTCGGTACGTTCTACCCGCTGGTCTCGAGCGTCGACAGTGGGTCCCCGTCGCGGGCGTAAGCGGTCCGGGGTCGGCCGTGGCGGCGGTTCCCGTGAAAGTCGGTCCGGAACCGAACGATGTCTGCTAAGAACCAGTCGGTAGATCGAAGAGCGATAGCAGGCGGTCAGGGGGGCGTTACTCCCGCTGGACGCCGAACGTATTGAGGAGAGTGTTCCGGAAGACGATCAGGACGACAAGCGGCGGCAGCAACGCCATCATCGCGCCGGCCATCACGAGGTTCCACTGCGTCAGGCCGCCGGCGGCGGCCCCCTGGATGTATCGGAGGCCGACCTGGACGACCTGGCTCCCCTGGTCGTTGATCACGACGAGCGGCCAGAGGTACTTGTTCCACATGCTGATGAACATGATGACGGTGACCCCGGCGATCATCCCCTTCGACATCGGGACGAGGACGTACACCAGGAAGCGGATCGGGCCGACGCCGTCCAGTTTCGCCGTCTCGACGACCGACGCCGGGATCGACCTGAACCGCTGTCGGAACAGGAAGACCGCCGTCGCGCTCGCGATGTACGGCGCGGTCAACCCGGCGAAGGTGTTCGCCCAGCCGACGTCGACGAGCAGCTGGTAGAGCGGCACGATCCGAACCGGGATCGGAAGCATCAGCGTGAACAGGATGACGTAGAAGACGTACCGCTGATACGGGACGTCGTAGTAGACGAGCGCCGTCGCCGCGAGCAACGAGAACGACAGCTTCCCCGCGATGATCACGACCGTCATGACCAGCGAGTTCCGCATGTACGTGCCGAAGTTGTACTCGGTCCAGACGGTCAGGTAGTTCTCGAGCAGCGATCCGCCGGGCGCGAGGTGCAGGATCTCGTAGACCTCGACGGCGGTCTGGGTGCTGAAGAGAAACGCCAGCCCGATCGGGATCGTCAACACGACGATGATCCCCACCAGCACGGCGTGGATGCCGAACTGCTCGAGGTCGACGCCGACGGATCTGCCCCGCTCCAGGGCGTTCCGAAGGCGCGTCCGGAACCGGCCGCCAATCGTCGACACGGTTCAGGCACCTCCGTAGTAGGCGTACTTCTCGGAGACGCGCAGCTGGATCACCATCAGGATGGCGACGAAGCCGAACAGGATCACGGACTGTGCCGCGGCGTAGCCGAACTCGCTGTACTCGAAGGCGTCGATGTAGAGGTTGTAGATCAGGATGTTCGTCGCGTCGCCGGGGCCGCCGTCGGTCATCAGGTCGACGAGCGCGAACCCGCCGAAGAAGCCGCTCACGCTCCGAACGACGAGCAGGAACACGAGCGTCGGCGAGATGAGCGGCACGTAGATCCGGAACAGGCGGTCGAACTTGCTCACGCCGTCCAGTTCCGCGGCTTCGGTGATGGTGTACGGGAGCTGTCCCAGCGCGGCGGTGATGAAGATGATGCTGTAGCCAAGCCCCTGCCAGATGGCGGCGAGCGTGATCACGAGGAAGGCGAGTCGGCCGTCGAGGTACCAGTTGAACTCGAGGCCGAGCGTCTCCTGGATCGCGTAGGTCACGATGCCGAGTTCGGGGTGGACGATCAACTCGAGGATCACCGCCGCGACCGACAGCGGGAGCGCGTACGGCCAGATCGCGGCGACGAGATAGGCACCGCTCCAGCGGTCGACCTCGTAGATGAGAAACGAGATCACCAGCGCGATCAGCATCGAGATCGACACCGTCAGCGCCGCGAACGCGACCGTGACGAACACGCTCCAGCGGTAGTCCGCGGAGGTCGCCAGGTCGACGTAGTGTTCCAGGCCGACCCAGACCTCCTCGCCGATGAGCGTCGTCTCGTGGAGGCTCAGCCAGATCGTCTCCGCGAACGGCCAGTAGAGGAAGGCCAGCAGGAACGACAGCGTCGGCAACAGCAACAGCAGCGCTTGCCAGGTACTATCGAAGATTCGCAGCCGAGAATCGGTTTCGGACATTGGTGTGACTCTCCGCCCGAATCAGGCCCGCGGGTCGTCCTCGGCCGCCGCCGCGATGATCTCGTCGACGTCGGCTTTCGTCTGCTCGAGGGCCTCGTCGACGGGATCGCCCTGGAGCATCCGCGTTACGCCGTCGGTCACTTCGTCGCGCACCTCGCCGTGGTTCATCATGAGCGCCCCCGCCGTCGCCGTGCTCTCCTCGGACTGGTCGAGTTGTAGGTAGGCGCGATGGAAGCCGGGGTTCTCCTCGTAGAAGCCGTCGTCCTCGAGGATCGAGACCGCCTCGTGACTCGTCGGGTAGTAGCCCGTGTTCGAGTGGAAGTGCGCCTGCTGTTCGGGTTCGGCCATCCACAGGAGGAACTCGGCCGTCGCCTCGAGTTCCGTCCCCTCGACGCCGGTCGGGACGAACAGGGAGCCGCCGCCGATGACCAGCCCGTTCCAGTCGTCGTAACCCGGAACGGTGCCCACGCGCGATTCGAAGCCGGCCTCGGCCGCCCCGGAACTCATCTCGGCGATGTTCGACGACGAGTCGATGAGGATCGCCGCTTCCTCGTTGATGAACCCCTGGCGGGCGTCACCCCACCCCTCCGCGTGGAGGTACTCGTCGTTCTCGTACATCGTCGTCATCCAATCGAACAGCCGGTGGCTCGCGTCGCTGTCGAGGTGGGACTCGGTCGCGGGCGCTGCCCGCCCGTTGTCGTTGTTCACGAAGTCCTGGCCCTGGTTGGCGAACCACGACTCGTAGAACCAGGTGTGGTTCGGCCACGTCGCCCCGTGAGGCGTGGCGTCGCTCTCCATGAGCGCCTGGGCGGTCTCCCGGTACTGGTCGAACGTCTCCATCGGCACCGATTCGGGATCCGTCTCGAGTCCCGCCTCCTCGAACGCGTCGACGTTGTAGTGGGCGACGACGGTCGACATCGCGAACGGCAACCCTTGCAGTTCGCCGTCGATGACGTAGTAGTCCCCGGCGGCGTCGATGAAGTCGTTCGCGTCGAACCGGTCGCCGAGGACGCGTTCGACCGGCACCGTCGCGCCGGTCCCCCACGCCTCGAGGGTGTGTACGGCGTTCAGGTGGGCGATCGACGGCGGATCGTCGGCACGGATTCCCTGCAGGGTGGCGTTCCAGACGTCGCCGTAGCCCCCCTCGTGAACCGCGTTGACCGTGATCGTATCGCTCAGCTGGTTGAAGTCCTCGACCATGCCCTGGACGACTTCGCCTTTCTCCCCGCCGATCGAGTAGAGGAAGTCGATTTCGACCTCCTCGTCGACCTCGTAATCGCCGGCCGCTTCTACCTCCGGATCGACCTCGGTACCGCCGGCACCGGTACCACCACCGTTGCCGTTTCCGCCTCCGTTGTCGTCGCTGCTCGTACAGCCTGCGATCGCCACGCCGACCGTCGCTGCACCCGCGGTCAGAAACCGGCGTCGCGTACCCTTGCGAGACATGCGAGTGCGGATTTCGATCAGGCTCTGTAGTATCTTTATATGATTTTTCAATGTCGGTACTAGTTCGTCGTGTCTGATCCGTATGCCAATGAAAAACACATCCCAAACCGTACGAAAATTTTATCCATCTGCGTTGGCCTCCCCTCAACTGTGATTTCGCCAGCATTCCGAGGCTCGATCCACCATGAGTAGCATCTCACTGCGGAACGTGACGAAGCGGTTCGACGACGTAACGGCCATCGACGGCGTCGAGCTGGACGTCGAGAACGGCGAGTTCGTCGTCCTGGTCGGCCCGAGCGGTTGCGGGAAGAGCACGCTGTTGCGGACGATCGCCGGACTGGAGTCGGCCACGGCGGGATCGGTCGTCCTCGACGACGAGGACGTCACCGACCTCGACCCGGCGGACCGGGACGTCGCGATGGTGTTTCAGAACTACGCGCTGTATCCACACATGACCGCGCGCCGCAACATGACCTTCGGCCTCGGCTCGAGCGGTTCCGACCTCGAGGGCGAGGAACTCGACGCCCGCGTGCGGGAGGTCGCGGAGATGCTGGGCATCGCGGACCTCCTCGATCGCAAACCGGCGGAACTCTCCGGGGGCGAGAAGCAACGCGTCGCGATGGGGCGGGCGCTCCTCCGGGATCCGGAGGTGTTCCTGCTCGACGAACCGCTGTCGAACCTCGACGCGAAACTCCGGGATCAGATGCGGACCGAGTTGCTCGACCTCCACCGCGAACTGGGGGTCACCACCGTCTACGTCACCCACGATCAGACGGAAGCGATGACGCTCGGCGACCGGATCGCCGTTCTCAACGACGGTCGCATCCAGCAGATCGACGATCCCCAGCAGGTCTACGACTACCCGGAGAACCGGTTCGTCGCGGAGTTCATCGGAAGCCCGCGCATGAACGTGTTCCGGGCGTCGCTCTCGACCGCCGGCGGGCGCAGCCGCCTGCTCGTCGACGACGACGAGATCGACCTCCCGGGCGATCCGGAGCCCCCGTCGCCGGCGGACTCGAGACCGGTCGACGTCGGAATCCGACCCGAGGACCTCTCGCTCGCGGACGACGACCCGGGAGCGGACGCCCCGCTCGAGGTTACGGTCACGATGCACGAGTCGCTCGGCGACTCGCTGCTCGTTTACGGAACCACGGGTTCGCAGCAACTCCGGTTCCTGACCGACCCGCGGCGGTCGATCGAACCGGACGACCGCGTGTCGCTGACCGTCGACCGGGAGCGCATCCACCTCTACGATCCGGAGACCGGTGAGGCGCTCTACCACTCGGATCCCGCCGCGTCGGAGCCGGAGACGGCCTCGAGCGACCCCGTTCGACCGCAACCATAGATGACGGACCGACCTGCGACGAGACGACGCGTTCTTCGCGGCAGTACCGCCGTTCTGGGAGCGGCTCTCGCCGGCTGTTTCACGGACGCGAACGCCGAACCCACCGAACGGCGATCGGAGTCCACATCGATGCACGCACCCCCCACCGACGACGCGAGGTCGACCGTTCGGATCGGTCCCGACGGTCTCGGTATCGACTTCGAACCGCTCGTCGAGATCGACGGCGACTACACGCCGGAAGGCCTCGCGTACCACGACGGCAACCTCTACACCGGCGAGCGCGACGGGCCGGCGACGATCCGGGAGTACGAAACCGACGGAACGCCCACCGGACGCGAGTTCACGTTCGACGACCTGCGGATCGACCACACCAACACCATGGCCTGGGTCGACGGGAACCTCTGGGTGTCCGACTCCTCGACGATGAAAACGTACGTCGTCGACTGGGAGGAGTTGGAACTCGTCGACGAGTTCGACCAGGCGGACCCGGTGACCGGCACCTGGCGAACGATCGTGCCGACGACCGACGGCACCCGGAAACTCCTGTTCAACGAGTGGCGCGGCGACAGGGCCTGGCTCGTCGACCTCGAGGACACGCTCGAGGACGGCACGACGGCCGGAAACGTCGACCGCGAACTTCGAAACGGCCTCTGGACGAATCCCCAGACGATGGCCTGGCACGACAGCTGGCTGTACACGACCACCCACGCCTGGATCGTCAAATCCAGACTCCCGTACGCCGATCGCCTCGCCGACGGCCACGAACTCGTCGCCCACGACGTCGAGTGGGCCTACGAGTTCGCGGACGGCGACGTCCTCGAGCAACTCGTCTACGATCAGGAGCGGGGCGTCTGGTACCTCGTCGACCGCGGCGGGCTCGGCACCATCTACCGCGGCACGGAGCGGTACGGGGTCCACCGCAACGCCTCGTTCAGCCGGTGGGACGCCTCCGACGGCTCGATCGGCGGCAACGGCGCGATCGTACTCGACACCTCGGGCGTCGAGACGATGGAACTGACCCGCGGCAGCGGCGAGCGGAAGGTCGGCTGGATCGACGTCTGGTTCTTCGACAGCGGCAGCGCCAGCGCGGAGATCTCCCTCGGCGTCGTCACTAATACGAACGACGAGTTCGCCATCGGGCGCAACGAGGCGGCGACCGCTGACGGGGACCGCTACTGCTGGTACGACGGCACCGAGTGGCACGAGACCGGGATCGAGCGCCGGAGGGGCTGGATCAAGTTCGGCTGGTCGATCACGGAGGACACCGTCTCCGGGTTCGTCTCGCGATCCCACGGTCGCTCCTGGACCGAGGTCGACACGATACGAAGCGAGGACGCGACCATCAACCGGCTCCGGATCCGTCAGCAGGACGGCTGGGCGAAAGCCGGCTCCTGGACGCTCGATCTGGACCGGGCGTGAGCGGTTCGACGTCGCCGCGCTCGAGGCCGCTCACCTCCGTGGTCAGAAGATGTCGGGTCGATCGCCGCTCAGACCGTCGACCGGCGTCTGTCGCATTCGATCCACCCCCCGCGAGGTTCGGAGCGTCGCGCTGTTGACCCACAGCCCCTCACGGTGGGCGAGCGATACCGCGTCGGTGTTCGCGACGAGTTCGGCCGACAGGTGGACCCGATCACAGCCGATCGCGGCCGCCGTCGCGATCCCCTCGGCGTAGCTGTCGCCGACCGTGCCGACGCCGACGAGCGCGGTCTCGACGTCGTCCCGCCCGGGAGCGTTCTCGGCTTCCCGGAGCAGGTCGGGCTCGAGCGAGGAGATCACGATATCCGGATCGGCGGCCCGCCCCTTCCGAATCGCATCGGCCGCGAGGCCGGGTTCCTTGAGTTCGATATTGGCCGTACACTCCCCGGGGATCGCCTCGAGCATCTCGGAGAGCAGTGGAATCCGCTCGTCGCTGTCGGCGACGTGTAGCCTCCGTAGTTCCTGGGCGTCGAACTCCGAGACGGGGCCGGTTTCGTCGGTCAGTCTATCGACCCGCTCGTCGTGGAAGACGACGATTTCGCCCGAGCCACAGCGTCGGACGTCGAACTCGATCTGATCGGCCACTTCGGCCGCGAGAACCGCCGCGCGAACGGTGTTCTCGGGATAGACGCTGCCGAAGCAGCGATGGGCCTGGATCGGCAGTTCCGTTTCCCTGGCGACCGTTCGTCCGAGACAGCCGCTGAATCCGGTGCTGAGGCCGACGGCAGCGGATAGGTGCATCAGCGTCGACCGTCGTGAGAGCCGATCGACCGACCGGGTCCGCGAATCCGACGCCGAGTCGATTCCCCTCGTTCGGTCCGTCCGGTGGGTACCGCGCCCGTTCTGTTCGCGCATTTGCTATCTGGACGTATTCGACTTCTCCCACATAGTGTTGTCCAGAGTATACTTACTGATGGATAACCAAACAGAACTGATAATGTATAGATATACATAGTGGTATTTATTACTAAGATTCGTTTCTGCGTGTGGATCGATGTCGACCCCATCAATCATTACCCATTACCTGCGTGATTCCTACTGTACCGGCCGTATTCGGGGACGTTTGGAAACGAACGGGACGAGCGAACTTCACCCGAAACGGACAGGGCGTCTTCGGAAGGGAAAACCTCTCCAACGAACTATGATTCTCACTTATTCTTCCTGTCTCTATTGGGGTGAATACTTCGACACCTCGTCGTCGAGACTGATCCGGCCGATCGCCTAGTGGCTCCGCACCAGCAACCGGTCGACGTCGGCGATACTCGATTCGATCCGGTCGGCGAGTAGCGTGATCGCCGCGAGGACGGGGTAGGAGTGCTCGTAGTTCCCGTAGAGGTACGCCTCGAAGACGTCGCCGTCGATCACGGACAACTGGCACCGACGCTCGTGAAGCTGGCGCTGTCGCTCCGTTGCGAGGCGATCACACCGGTCCCCTAACTCCTCGAGTCGGGTTCTCGTCAGCCGTAACGCGTTGAACTCGAGGTTCGAGATCGGCTGGTCGAGCAGCGACTGTAGTTCGCCTTCGGCGTCCGACAGCTCCGACTCGTACTCGGCGAGGGCGTCGCGTTCGGTCTCGAGCAGGTCGAGCAGTTCCGTTCGGTTCGTCACGGCCTGTTCGGCCGCCAACTGGAGCGACCGTTTCAGCGGGGGATGGAGCCGCTCGTGACGTTGCAGTGCCGCGGCCACGTCCGGGTTGAGTTCCGCGGCGATACTCTCGATCCACGTCTCGTCGTACCGGTCCGAATAGTGCGAGAGGCTCATGACCGTCTCGTCGAAAGCCTCCCGGACGGCCGAACAGTCGTTGCCCGTCGAGGAGACGTGAGTGACGGCTCCCGGTCCGGCGAACTGGGCGGTCGCACTGGCGGGCCTGGCGTCGAGGTCCGCGACTCGACTGGCGAATCGATCGAACGCCCGCCGTTCGGCGAGTACCTCCTCTCGTTCCCGCTCGAGGACGGCGATCGCCGGCTCGAGGATCGTCGTCGTCGGCGAAGCGTCAGTCACAGTACGTGACACTCGCTACGTCGTTCATATAACGCTAACTAGTAGCGCTGCCACCGGCTACGTAGCCGACGGGAGCGGTCCATAGTGCTCTATGCCCCGACGTGGCTCGTGGAGGTAGCGCGTCCACCGACGTTCGAAGGGCGGCTCACGGCGACGCGACGGTATCGGGACGTATGGATCGATCCGGAGCGATCAATACCGATCACGATACCAACTAGAAGCAGCTTTGTTGATTTCGGGTCTGGACTCGAGTACAACGTCGCTGACGTTTGACACCCAATGACAGGATCCGGGAGCGAGTACGACTCCGACGGCGTTCGACAACGACTGGCTGCGGCCACCGAACGGGTGGACGACGACGTCGACTTGGAGCTGATCGTCGTGCGATACGAGAACAAGCCGGACCGGTGTACGATCACCCCCCGAGAGTGCTCCGACGCCGAGCGAATCACTACCTGGCTGTCGGCCGACCGGACGGCGTTCGTCGACCTGGCAGCGGTTCGGTGACTGCTCTCGGGCGACTGTCTCGGGAGGGATCGATCCGTACCCACTGTTGCGAGTAGTAGCTACGGTTCAAACTGCCATCCCCTCGAGCCAGGCGAACGCGACCGCGAGGAGATGACGTTCGGCGGCGTTCGAGAACAGGTGTCCTTCCCCGGCGTACGTCTGCAGGAGCACGTCGGTCTCGAGGGCAGCGGCGGCCCGTCGGCTGTCGGCGACGGGCACCGAGGCGTCGGCGTCGCCGTGAAAGATCGCGACGGGGACGTCGAGGTCGCGCTCGACCGCCGTGAACGGGTGTCGATCGAGGTCCGTGAAGAACCGCTCGTCGATCCGCTCGCCGTCCTCGAACGTGAGTTCGCCGTCGCTGGCGACGGTGTCGCGGTAGTCGTCGAACGCCCGGTTGTACGTGACCGGCGCGCGGGCGATCACCGCCTCGACGCGATCGGCCGCGACGGTCGCTGCGGCGTGCATGGCGACCTTCGCGCCGAAACTCGAGCCGAACAACACGCAGCGCGAGGGATCGACGTACTCGAGAACGGCCTCGAGGTCGGCCAGCCGTGCGCCGAGCGTCGAGTCGGCGAACGCGCCGTCGGACTCGCCACAGCCCCGGAAGTCGAACCGGATCGCGTCGTAGCCCGCCTCGACGGCGCGGCGGCACCGACGCTCGTAGCTGCCGGATTTGTCGCTTCGAAAGCCGTGACAGGGGACGAACCAGCCGTCGCCGTCGGCGGGATGGTGGACGGCGGCGACCGCCTCGTCGTCCGTGACCGGAATCCGGTGAACCTCCGTCATCGGTACCCAGTCGTCGCTCGAGTCGTATCGGTCTTCGCACCTGACCGGGGCATCGTCCGGTCGCTCGCCAGTAGCGATCCCATAACTATCCACGCACGACGGCCAGCAGGTACCGATGTGGCCGTGGGAACACGCCATCGTCGGCTACCTCGCGTACTCGCTGTTCGTGCGGCTCGTCTACCGGGAGCCGCCGGGCGGCCTCGAGGCGCTGACGGTCGTCGTCGCGTCGGTGTTGCCCGACGTCATCGACAAACCCCTGGCCTGGGAGTTCGGCGTCTTCGAGTCCGGCTACGCGCTCGGCCACTCGATCTTCGTCGCCGTGCCGCTGTCGATCGTCGTCGGCCTCGTAGCGAGACGCGTCGGACGGACTCGAGCGGGATTGGCCTTCGGAGTCGGCTACCTGTTACATCTGCCGGGTGACGTCCTCGACGCTGCCGTCCGCGGCGACGGAACCATTTACGTCTCGCTGGTGCTGTGGCCAGTGCGGCGGATCGAGTCGCCCGCGGACCACACCGCCTTCGCCGACGAATTCTGGCGGCTGTTCGAGAACTACCACCAGGAGTTTCTCACCGGGGAGCCCTCGACCTACCTGTGGATTCAGGTCGGACTCGCCGGAGCGGCGGCGCTGGTCTGGCTCGCCGACGGTGCACCCGTGCTCCGGGAGTGTCTCGTAGGCGTGAAACGCCTCCTGTTCGCGCTGGTAGACGCGGGACGGCGGTCGTGGAACGACGTGGGAAAGCGACGATAGGGTACGGAGACTCCGCGTGGTAACGACCCGCTTCCAGACGATCAGCGACGGGTAACCGATACCTAGCCCGGACGACGCGCGGCCCAGCACGTCGGCAGTTGATAATGTCGTCATTTACTATCGTATCGGTTCGCGTGAGCGTGATCCTGTGATGAGTGATACGAACCGCCCTCCAACCCGCGTCGACGGCCTCCCCGACGACGCCACGTTCGCGCTCTGTCTCACCCACGACGTCGACCGGCCGTACAAGGGGCTCCGTTCGCTGTTTTACGCCACGCAGGAACGACCGGCCTATCACCTCTCGACGGCCCTGTCGTCCGCGAACCCCTACTGGCAGTTCGAGGAACTGATGGCCCTCGAGTCGGACCTCGGCGTTCGATCGGCCTTTTACGTCCTCAACGAACAGCACCTGCTGGCCGATCGGCCGGTCCGGGAGTGGCTCTCGTCCGAGAACTGGATCCAGCATCTGGGTCGGTACGATCCGACGGCCGAGGACGTCGCGTCGGTACTTCGCGATCTCGAGGCCGGCGGCTGGGAGGTCGGCCTCCACGGCTCGTACCACACGGCGGACGACCCCGAACGACTGCGCGAGGAGCGGGCCGTCCTCGAGGAGATCCTCGACGGCCCGATCCGGGGCGGGCGACAGCACCACCTCCGACTCGAGCGGCCCGAAACGTGGCGTCACTACCGGCGGATCGGCCTCTCGTACGATACGAGCCTGGGGTCGGCGACCGAGTGTGGCTTCCAGCACGGCTATCGGCCGCTGCGGCCGTTCGACGACGAGTTCGTCGTCTTCCCGCTGACGATCATGGATCAGGCGCTGCCCGATCCCGGCGCGAACCCGGTCGCCGCGCGTCGCACCTGCGAGTCGGTGCTCGAGGAGGCCGCGGCCAACGACGCGGTGATGACGGTGCTGTGGCACCCGCGGCTGTTCAACGAGCGGGAGTTCCCGGGCCATCGCGAGCTGTACCGCTGGTTCGTCCAGCGCGCCCGCGACCTCGGGGCGTGGATCGGCACGCCGGGCGACCTGTACGACGAACTGGCTCTCGAGAAGAGCACGGGCGAGGAAGGGAACCCAGCCGACGAAGCGTCCGGGGCGGACGTCGAATCGACGGCGACCGGCCTCGAGCCGGCGCGAACGGACCCCGAACCGACGGCCGGGGAGGGGGCGACCCGTAACCCGCGACCCCCGGCGGTGGTGAACGACGGATGAGCCGCGGCACGCTACGAGCCTGTGCGATCGTCGCGCTGTTCGTGACCGGTGCGCTGGTCGGCGTGGCTCCGCTCGGGGTGGCCGACGCCGTGAGTGCGAACCCGGCCCAGTCGACGCCCGACTCCTACGTGGTCGAACAGGGCGAGATGTGTCGCGCCGTCGAACCACTCGAGACCGACGGGACCGTCGAGTCGTTCTACGACTACCGCAATCACGAGACCCATCCGGACCTGCCCGACGAGGAACGACTCTACAGTTCTTACGGGACGACCCACCTCCAGGAGGAGAACACGAGCGCCCTCATGCTCCACGAGGGAACCGACGGCACGAGTCTCGTGATGGTCCACGACCGGTTCGAGGAGGGATCAACCGGCGGGATGGTCACGTTCGATATCGTCGGCTTGCCGGCGGAAGCCGAGTGGACCGTCCAGGACGACCGCTACGACGCCCCGAGCAACGTGGTCGAGTGGGACCGCGAGGGCGACTGGGCCTACGCCTCCTGGCTCTGGCGCGAGGGTCGCACCGACGGCGGCGCGATCAACGGCGGGCTCGACGGCGAGTTCGCCGTGACGATCCAGCCGGGATTCAACGAGGCGTCGGACTTCCACGGGGACGAGATGCTGGACGACCTCGAGTGGTACGAGGACGGCGAAATCGAGGACTGGGAGTTCCTCTCGGGCGACGAAGACGCGCCGAACCGCCAGTCGCTCGACCTCGCGGAACCCGTGACGATCCGGACCGGCACCTGTGACGACCCCTCGATCACCTACGATCGGTACGAGGGCGGGACGGCGATCGGAATCGCCGGTGCCTCACCCGACGACGTCGTCTCCGTCCAGCCAGGGGTCGGCTCGAGCGACAACGCGAGCATCGACGCCCTCGAGCTGACCGGCATCGACGGGACGGCGACGCTGACGGTGTCCCACGACCGACCGGCCGACCTCCCCGCGTCGCCGTACGAGGACGTCGATCCGCCGGCGTCTCTCACGATCGACACCGACGCGACGTCGGCGTCGGCGACGGTCACGTTCACCGTCGAGAGCGACTGGGTCGACGACGTCGGCTACGAGGCAGACGAAGTCGCACTCTACGCGGCCGAAGACGGCGAATGGACCCCCGCCGACACGACGCTCGTCGAGGAGCCCGGCACCAGCTATCGGTACGAGGCCGAGGTAGACTCGCTCGAGGCGCTGACCGTCGCGCCAGCGCCCGACGCCGGAGGAACCGACGAGGACAGCGCCGCGTTACCGATGTCCGGCTTCGCGGCGATCGTCTCGATCGGCGCGCTCTTACTGACCGCCCTGGCGCTGGCGAGACGTAGTCGATAGGTCGGTCGAACCCTGTTTTCGGCGGGCGTATCGGATCGATTCGCGGCTACGACCACGAATTATGCTCTTCCGATCGGTCCGCGCGGTGATGGACAGGCGGGCGATTCTCCGATCCAGCATCCGTACGTCCGTCGTCGGAATGGTGGCTGCCTGCGTCCGATCACCGGCAGGAACGAGACCGCGCGTGCCTGCCGGATGGCTGTCGTCAACGAAGACGTGTTGGTCGACGAGTGAAGGGAGCGTTCGTCACGGAGGACCGTATCGACGGTGGAAAGTGGACGGAGTACGACCTCGTTCCACAGGGATCGGATCCGATTTCGCTGAGGCCGCGATCGATCGGGTGAGATTCGCCGCGCTCGTTCCGAGCACGACGGACGGCGATCAGTTCGCCGGCTGCGACCACCTTCTCGAGGAAGGCGACGACTGAGAGGGGGAGTTCTTCAATCGCTTCCCACGCCGACCGCACTCGCCGGTTGCGGCTCCGTCGTGCGCCCGTACCCCTCGAGTACGTCGAGGTCGTCGACTCGGCCGCGAGACTCGGCGACGTCGAGGACGAGTTCGGTGAGGTTCGCCTTGTCCGCGAGGAACTGCTCGCGGCGGCGCTGCCACTCCTCCTCGAGGTCGTCGCGAGCGAGCAGGTCCGTCGCCGTCTCGAGGATGGCTGCGGGGGACTCGACGTTGCGGATCAGGCCCTGGTTCTCGAGGGCGACGAAGTTGCCCATGTCGTCGTCGCCGACGAAGGAGTTCGATCGGATCGCGGGCGTTCCGAGCAGGGCGGCCTCGGTGACCATCGTCTGGGTGTCGGCGACCAGCAGGCTCGCCTCGGAGAGGACGTCGTGCATCAGCGCCGGGTGGAGGTCGAACGGTTCGGCGGGCAACGCGGAGAGATCGGTATCGCCGCCCTCGTCGGAGACCAGTACCGTCGCGTCCTCGGCGAGGCGTTCGACGATGCGTCGTCGCCACTCGCCGGAGATCCCCCGCTCGCCGACGTCGTGTTGCGAACCGAAGGCGTTCAGCCGGAGGACGACGAACGGCTCGTCGCGCTCGAGACCGAGTCGGTCCCGCACCGAGGGATCCGGCTCGTAGACGTCGGGATGGAGGTACGCACACTCCTTGAGTCCGGGGAAGACGTAGTGGTTCTCACCGAGGTCCTTGCGGAACGTGTTGGGCGTGAGGATCGTCCGGGCGAAGGGCGTCGAGATCGTGTGATCGAACGACGCCGGCTCCGAGTCGATCAGCAGGACCGTCGGCGCACGGACCGCCGCGCCGGTGTGGGCCGCATAACCCCCCATTCCGAAGATCAGGTCCGGATCGAACCGCCGGGCGTACCGGATCGCCCGCACGTAGTGGGCGGGGAGCCGACTCAGCAGCGACCCCTTCGAGGTGTCACACCCCCCGTAGACCTCGTAGGGGAGGTCGTACCACTCGAGCAACTCCACCGTGCAGGTGTAGTCCCTGGCGAGGACGCAGACGTCGTGGCCCCGCTCGCGTAACCGTCTGACGGCGTGTTTGTACAGGTGGACGTGTGCCGGCGTGTTCGTAAAAAACAGGTAGTTCATGGACGAGTCGGTCATCGCTCTCTCCTGCGTTCCCGACTGGATTTGTTATCGGGCTCGTACCTCCAGTAACGGGCTGCAGACCCCATCACAGTTCGTGCCTGCCACCCTCAGAAACGAGTGCGAGCAGCCGCTCGAGCGACGGTAGCGGCCGGATACCAATGCCGCGGAACGTGTTACGTGTCGCCGATGCAGTCACGAGGCGTTCCAGACACCGACGAGACCGCCGTGGCGGAACCGTCGCCGGAACTCGAGCGGTATCTCCCCGTTCTCGATTCGACGCTCGAGTACGCCCGGACCCGGGAGTACAGCGGCCCCGACTACGGCGACGGGATGAGCAGTCAGCTACTCCAGGCACTACCCGTCGAGAACCGGTTCGTGAACCTCGTCGTTCAGGAGGTCGTCAAGCGTGCGCCCGTCGACGTTCGGCCGCTGTTCCGCGTCGAGCACCGTCGCAACTACAAGGGCGCGGCGCTGTTCACGATGGCCAACCTGAACTACCACGAACTGGCCCGGCGGGCGGCGACGGCCGAGGGTGACGGAACCGACAGGGGACGGGCCGACGTGGATCTCGAGTCGCTCGACCTCGCGATCGACGAACCGGCGTTCGATCCGGTCGAGGAGGCCCGCTACCTGGCCGACTGGCTGCTCGAGGAACGCATCGAGGGCTACAGCGGCTTCTGCGGCGGGCATCGCCACGAGATCCAGCACCTCCACACGAAGGGTGAGCCCAGCGATCCGGACATCGTCTCGACGACCTACGCGGTCAGGGCCTTGCTCCAGGCCTCACACCTCGACGACCGCTATGCCGAGATCGCGCGGACGGCCGCCGACTTCCTCGTCGAGGACCTCAACTACCGGGAGGTCGACGAGGGAGCGAAGGTCGACTACCACCTCAACCACCCCGACGACGCCTATACGATCAACGCCGCCGCGCTGGGCGCGGGGATGCTCGTCGACCTCTACGACCACTTCGGCGACGAGGAGTACCGCGAGCGCGCGACGAAGGTCCTCGATCACATCGCGGCCAACCAGACCGACGTCGGCGGCTGGCCCTACCGGCTCCCGGCCGACGCCTCCCACCTCTCGATGGACAGCCACCACAACGGCTTCGTCATCGAGTCCTTCCAGCGCTACCGCGATCTCGTCGGCTCGGATCGCTACGCCGACACGCTCTCTGACGCCCTCGAGTTCTACCGGAACGACCTGTTCGAACTCGACGGCGCGCCGAACTTCGACGAAACCAGCGCCTACCCGCGGGACATCCACGCCAGCACGCAGGGCATCCTGGTGTTCACCCGCGAGGGCGACCTCGAGATGGCCGAACGCATCCTCCGCTGGGTGCTGGCCAACCTCCAGGTCGAAGACGGCCGGTTCTACTACCGGAAATACCGCTTCCACACCAAGCGCGTGACGCTGATGCGGTGGTGCCAGGCCTGGATGAGCTACGCGACGTCGGAGTACCTCCTCGCCGCGACCGACGCCGACGCCGCTACCGGCGGCCCCTCGAGCCCGCACTCGCTATGAGCGAGGCCGGGACCGACCGATCGGGCTCGATCGATCCCGCCGGAGCCAGTTCAGGGGACGAATCGACGACCCGGCCGGAGGACGATTCGACGACCCGATCCCGAGACGAGTCCCCCGCCGAGGAAACCGAAGGCGACGACTGGCTCGAGGGGTCGCCGGCCGCTCGAGCCGACGAGAAACGCGTCCTCGTCGTCTCGGGGCTGGCTCACAAGAACGAGCGCCACTACGGCCCGCTGGCCGACGTCGCCGGCCGGACGACGCTGGTCTGTCTCGACCCCGATCCCGACCTCGAGGGGGCGCGAGCCGTCCCCGTCCCGGACGTCGGTCCGCGAATCCTCCGGATCGCGATGCTGCTCGTGGTCGCCCTCTACGAAGGGTATCGCAACGAGTACGACGCTGTCGCGTCGATCTCGCTGTTCCCGTACGGCCTCTACGCGCTGGTTTGCAAGGCCGTCTACGGCTACCCGGCTCACCTGGGGATCATCGGGATCGATCTCGATCACCACGTCCACCAGTGGTACGGCCCGATCCCACGGTGGGCGTTCAGGCGATTCGACGCCGTGTCGGTTCCGGGATCGGCTCACGCCGAACAGCTGGTCCGCTACGGCGTCCCGCCGGATCGGATCGAACGGCTCACCAACGCCATCGACGTCGACACCTACCGGCCCGCCGCGGACGTCTCCCCCGAGTACGACCTCGTCTGGGTCGGCCGGTTCAGCGCCGAGAAGGACCCGCTGCGGTTCGTCGACGCGCTCGAGGCCCTCGCGGAGCGCCGGACCGAGTTCAGCGCGGTCATGGTGGGGGACGGCCCCCTTCGGGAGGACGTCGCGGACGAACTCGCCACCCGCGACCTCGAGGATCGGGTCGACCTGCCGGGCTGGGTGGACGAACCGGCGGCCTACTACCGCCGCTCGCGGCTGTTCGTCCTCACCTCGAGACGGGACGCGATGCCGCTGGTGATGCTCGAGGCGATGGCCACTGGCCTGCCGGCGATCGTTCCCGCTGTCGGCTCGATCGAGGACGTCGTCACCGACGGCGAGAACGGTATCGTCGTCCCCGATCGGGACCCCGAGACGTACGCTGCGGCGATGGCCCGCTGTCTCGATGATACCGACTTCCGGGAGGCGCTCGCAGCGGAGGCGACGGGAGTTCGCGACACGGCTTCGATGGACCGGGCGAGCGAGGACTGGTGGCGGATCCTGGCGACGCTCGAGGGCTGATTCTCGTCTCGCAGAGCCGTCGCTGGACGGGTATCTCGACCGGCACGGTACCCGGCGGCTACCCGTCGACTCCGGATCGGGCTCGGTCGGTAGCGATCCGATAACAAAGCGAATAGTCGTCGGACCCGAACGTACATGGACGTCGAACGGTTGGATCTCACGGAATGGGGAGACGCGCTCCCCGATCGGGGCGTCGAGGTGTTCCACGATCCGGACGCCCTGGCCGTCCTCGAGTCGCACACCGACGCCGAGTTACGGCTCTACGGGGCGTTCAAGGGACAGCAGACGGTCGGCCTGCTGCCGGTCTTCGTCGCGGACCGGGCCGTCGGGCGGACCGTCTTCTCGCCACCGCTGTCGCTGGGCGTGCCCCGCCTGGGACCGATTCTCGACCCGAACAGTCCGAAGCGCCGGAAGGCGGAACGCATCAACGCGGCCCTCGCGGAGGGCGTCCTCGAGGACCTCGAGGTCGGCCGGCGGTCGACGCTGTTCCGGATGACGTGTCCGCTGGGGTACGACGATCCGCGCCCCTATACCTGGAACGACTGCAGCGTCGAACCGGAGTTTACCTACGTCGTCGACCTCGCGGACGCCGAGGACGTCGACGACGCGATGATGGGCTTCTCCAAGAGCCTTCGCAACGAGATGCGCCGCTACGACCAGGTCGACCTCGAGATCGACACCGAGGGGATCGGCGCGGCGCTGCGGATCTACGACGACGTCGTCGAGCAGTACGCTGAGTTCGGCGAGGAGGCCCCGATGTCGCGGCAGTTCCTCCGCAATCTCCTCTCGAATCTCGACGACGACCGCTGGCGGGTCTACGTCGCGCGTACCCCCGACGGCGAGTACGAGAGCGGCATCATCACGCTGATTTCGAACGACCTGGCCTACTACTGGCAGGGCGGCGTCACCGCCTCCTACGACAACGTCAGCGTCAACAACCTCCTGCATCGAGCGATCCTCGAGGACGTCGTCACCGATCCCGAACTCGAGTCCGTGACGGGGTACGACCTCGTCGGCGCGAACACGGAACGGCTCTGTGAGTACAAAGGCAAGTTCAACGGCGAACTCCGGCCGTACTACGTCGTCGAATCCTCGGGGCCGGAGATGACGGTCGCGAAGACGGTGTATCAGCGGATGGCCGGATCGTTGAAGTGACTGCGATCGGGGCGTCGGTTCGATTCGGGGTGCCGGCTGGACGCTGTGGCTCACACTAGCTGTCCGTAATCCGTGTACTCGAGCACCAGGTGCGGGAGGACGACGCCGACGACGAACACGATCCCGAAGACGACCTCCGACGGGAGGTCAGTGATCGTCTCGAGACCGAAGAGAAGCACTATCGCGACCAGCACGAAACCGCCGATGAGCTTGTTTTCGGGCGTGATAAGCCCCTCGCGTCGGACGACGATGGCCAGCGAGAGCAGGACAAATCCGAGAACGCCGACCAGCACGGCCGTGAGCAGCGTTATCGAATCTGTCACGAGGCCGTAAAAGAAGCCGATTCCGACCAGTACGTGGGCGACCCCGAAGATCGCCAGTTTCCAGTTACGGGAACCGATGCTCGAACCGTCCGTCTCCGACGCCGTCATACGAAGCAGTTGGATTGCTGAAATCAAATAGGTGCCGTTCGGAGTGACACCGTCGTCGGGGTCCCAGAAGCGACACCCGAACCGGCGTCGATCCGTCAGGACTCTCGCGTTCGGTACCACTCCACGGTTCGCTCGAGGCCCTCCCGAATCGAGACCGTCGGTTCGTATTCGAGGCCGTCTCTCGCTTTCGAGATGTCCGCTTCCGAGTGTTCGATGTCACCCGTTCGGCCGTCCACGTGAACGATGTCGGAGTCGGAGTCGGTGACCTCGCGGACGAGTTCGGCCAGCTCGCGGATCGAGATCGATTCGCCGCTGCCGACGTTGTAGGCCGTCCCGACGTGGTCCGTCACTGCGGCCTTGCGATTGGCCTGGACGACGTCCTCGACGTAGACGAAGTCCCGCGTCTGGCCCCCGTCGCCGTGGACCGTGATGTCCTCGCCGGCCAGGGCCTTGTCGACGAACGCGCTGATTACGCCGCTGTACTCGCCGGCCGTCTGCCCCGGTCCGTAGACGTTGAAGTACCGGAGCGCGACGGTCTCGAGTCCGTACAGCTCGTGGTAGAGCCTGGCATAGTGATCGATCGTCAGTTTGTCGAGGCCGTACGGCGACGCCGGCTCCTTGGGTGCCGACTCCGGGATCGGCACCGTCTCGGGCTGGCCGTAGATCGCCGCGCTCGAGGCGAGCACGACCCGTGCGTCGTGGTCCCGGGCCGCCTCGAGCAGCCGCAGCGTCGCGTCGGCGTTGATTCGGTGGCTCGTCGCCGGTGCCGCGACCGATCGCTCGACGCTGACGAGCGCCGCCTCGTGAAAGACGAGGTCGATCCCCTCGAGGGCCTCGGCGACGACGTCGTCGTCGCGTACGTCGCCCTCGACGATCGTTGCGTCGTCCGGGACGTTCTCCGGTCGACCGGTGGTAAAGGCATCGAGTACCCTGACCTCGGACGCTTCTGGAAGCCGGGACGCGATGTGACTGCCGACGAAGCCTGCGCCACCGGTGATCAGGATCGACCGATCGGCGAGAGTTTCGTGGGCGGCCTGTGTAGAACGGACGACCTCTCTCATGGACTGGTCCTGGTGTCGGCCCTAACACGGTTAGTTAGTCGCTGAATGCGTCGCGCCTCGCTTTCGGAGACGAATCCATCTCGGGCGTATGGCTCCCACTACCGGAAGTAACGGATCCTTTCGCTACGGGGCTGGGCCAGCGTTACTCCATGTAGCCGAGGCCGCGCAGTCGGTCCTCGACGTCGTCGAGTTCGTCGTCGGTGTGTCCGGCGTCGTCGGACTCGCCTCGAGCCGCGACGTGCTGGTCGACGCTCCGCGTCGTGGGCTCCTCGCGACCGGCGATGCAGGCGGTCAGCGCGGAGCCGTCGAGGTCGTCGGGGAGGGGTTCGCCGACGCTGTGCAACACCGTGGGAGCGACGTCGAGCACGGACGCCGGCGAACCCCGGCCGCGTGCTTCGATCGTTGGCCCGCGGGCGAGGAAGACGCCCTCGCTGCGGTGGCTCGCCGCCTTCGCCCCGGCTGGCGTGAAGACCTCGTCGGCCAGTTTCGTCTTCTCCTCGTAGCCGTTCGTCCCGACGACGACCAGGTCCGGGGAGAACTCGTCGGTCGGGAACAGGTCGTCGCCGTCGGAGACCGATAGCGCTCGCCGCCCGGTCTCGGGATCCGTGACGTTCGCGAAACACGCGGTCAGTTCCCGTTTGATCTCGGGGACTGCCGCGGGATCGACGACTCCGTTCTCGAAGCGCTCCGTGTCGTTGACGTAGACGTGACTCGGCCCGTGGGCGAACGCGACCGTCTCCGCGAAGTCGACGTCGTACAGGCCGTGATCGCCGGGGACCGTGGAGGCGACCCGATCGACGACGGCCTTCGGCAGCGCGTCGACGAGGTGGCCGTCGTCGATGCCGAGCTTTCGGATCGACCCGAGGATCGCGGACTTCGTGATGCCCAGCCCCTCGAGTGAGGACTGCGCGGCGCTTCGATCACGTCGAGTGAGGTACCCCTCGTTCGCGAGGACGGCATTCAAGTTGACGAATTTCGAGATGGGGCCGAAGCCGTGGTCGGAGACGACGAACAGGTTCGCTCCGAGGCGATCGGTGTAGTCGATGACCTCGCCGAGGATCTCGTCGAGGCGCTCGTAGTGGGCGAGCATGACGTCGTCGTCCCACAGCAGGTGCTGGAGGCGGTCCGGCGCGGTGTAGACGAAGAAAAAGAGCCGCCAGTCCTCGTCGTCCATCAGCTCGCGCATGGCGTCCCGGCGGGCCTCGAGCAGCGACGTGAGGTCCCGCTCGAACCGCTCCGCCTCGCCCGAGTACTGTTGCCAGTTGAGGCCGATCTCGTAGTCGGGGACCCGATCCGCGAGTCGACCGGCGAGGTCGTCGGGGTGGGTCGCGCGCTCGTCGAGCGACGGGGAGATCATGCCCGCGACCATCGAGCCCTCGATTTCCGAGGCCGGATACGTCATCGGGACGTTGCCGACGACGGCGGGGGACAGCAGGTTCCACAGCGCCGGTCGCGTCCGGTCCTCGCTGGTGTACATCTGCTGTGTGTAGTCGGGATTCAGCCGCTGGAAGCCGTAGATCCCGTGTTTGTCCGGGCGGACGCCGGTCGCGATGGTGGGCCATGCGGTCGGCGTCGTCGGCGGGGTCGTGCTGTACAGCGGCGAACACGCACCTTCGTCGGCGAGACGCTCGAAGTTCGGGAGTTGGCCGGCGTCGATCCACCCGGCGAGCCGATCCCAGGGGACGCCGTCGATCCCGAGGACGAACGCGCGGTCCGTCTCGGCGTGAGCAGTGGGTGTTGACATAGCTCCGGAGATCAGTGGGTGACCCCACTCCCGCCTCGGGTTTTGTTATGGGAGCGCTTCCGGCGACCAGCCGTCGCCTATCGCCGCCGAGTACGGTCACGAAACGGTGACCGTCCCGTTCCGACGTCCGCTCGGGTCGGACGGCGTCCGCTCCCCAACCCGTCGGGAGCCCGTAAGTTCGCGCATACTCAAGTGTTCCGTCGGGGTGGACACCCGTAATGAACCTCGAGACGATCGCGGACGCGATCGAGCGCAAGGGGTTTTCCTGCGCGGTCAGGGCGACGGCGGCGGACCGGAACCGGCTGACCAGGGTCGAACTGTTCGACCGCTGTTACGAGAACGGCTCGCTGATCGAGTACGGCGAGACCGAGACGGTCACGGTCCCGCCGCCGGACGCCGTCGCCGGGGAACTCCCCGCGATGGAGCGATGGACGGGAACCTACACGATCTCGAAGCCGTTCGTCGGCGCGCTCGAGGACGTGCGCCTCGTCGGCTCGCCGCCGCTCGCCGTGACCGACGGGCAGTACGTCGGCGAGGCCTCGATCAGCCCGAACGTCCAGACGCTCAACGTCGTCAACTCCCTGCGGGAGACTCCCAGACGGATCGTCGCCGGTAACGGCCGGCGCGAGGACCTCGAGGAGGCCGTCCTGCTGCACAACAGCTGGGAGGACGGCTACTTCCACTGGGTCGCGGAGACGCTGACGCGACTCGAGGGCGTCGAGCGGTACGAGGCGGAGACCGGGCGACGCCCGAAACTGATCGTCGGTCCGGATCTCAACGGCTTCCAGCGCGAGACCCTCGCGTTACTGGGTTACGACGAGGACGACCTCGTCCACTGGAACGCCGCCACCTGTCGGGTCGATCGACTCGTCGTGCCCTCGATGCGCCGCGAGATCGATCCGCCCAATCCGTCGCCGGTCTCCCACCGCTGGCTGCGCTCGGAACTCCGCGAGCGGGCGCTCGAGGCGGTCGACACCGACCGCTTCGCGGATCGCGTCTACGTCAGCCGCGACGACGCCGCGACCCGGCGGCTGCTGAACGAAGGAGCCGCGCTCGACCGACTCGAGCCGATGGGGTTCGAACGCTACGAGCTCGCCTCGATGTCGGTCCTGGAGACGATCGCGCTGTTCGCCCAGGCCGACTGCGTCGTCACGCCGCACGGGGCCGGGCTGACGGACCTCATCTACGCGGACGACGTCTCGGTGGTCGAGTTGATGCCCGAAGATCGGGTCAACGGCATCTACTACATGCTCACGAAACAGATCGGTGGCTGGTACGGCTACGTCGCCTGTCCGACGACCGGCGACGACCTGCGCGTCGACGTGGACCTCCTCGATCGGACCGTGCAGGCCGCGCTCGAGACGGAATCCGTCGGTCGAATCGCGTGACCCGGGTTAGATCACTCGAGCCTGGTATTTGAGGGTGACAGTCGCCTCGCCGGCGATCGTGAAGTCCTCGAGGTCGCCGCTGAACCAGTAGGCGTCACGGCCGTCGTCGACCGTGCCGCTGGCGGTCCGGCCGTCGACCTCGTCGTCGGCGTCGATCGTCGCGTCGTCGTACTCGGACTGGACGAGGTCGCCGGTGACGCTGAAGGAGTACTCGGTCGTCCCCTCGGCCGCGGCACCGTCGACGATCAGCATGTTCGGCAGCTCCGGGGCCTCCTCTTCGTCGTCTTCGTCGTCGTCATCCCGGGAACCGACGCCCTCGAGCTCCTCGAGGGCGAACTCGTGGCCGTTGACGGTGGCGACGACGTCGACGTTGGAGTCGACCGCGGTCACCGCGCCGCTGATCCGGAAGTCGTCGGTGCCCCCGGCGGCGTACCCCTCGAGCGAGAAGGCGTCGCCGTCGGTCGAGATCCGTTCGCGGTACGGGTCGTCCGGATTCGTGTCGGCTCCGTCACCGTACTCGGCCTCGCCGCGGCCGTCGATGCGGTACTCGGCGATCTCGTCCGGGGAGCCGCCGGTCAGTTCGACCTGGTTGGGCGCGTCGTCCTTCCAGATCTCCTCGACCTTCGGTCCGTCGTCGTCCGACTCGTCCTCGTCGCGGGGACCGACGCCCTCGAGGTCCTCGAGGGCGAACTCGTGGCCGTTGACCGTCGCGGTGACCTCGATGTTCGCGTTCACGTCGACCACCGACCCCGTGACGTGGAAGTCGTCGGTGCCGCCGGCGACGTAGCCTTCCACGGTGAATCCGTCGCTGGTACCGGAGATGGTTTCGCGGTAGGGGTCGTTCTCGCCGGTGTTGGCGTTTCCGCCGTACTCGACGTCGCCGAAGCCGGCGAGCCGATACTCGGCGATGTCGTCCGGGGAGCCGCCGGTCAGTTCGACGTGGTTGGGTTCGTCGTCCTTCCAGACGTCCTCGATGTCCGGGCTCTCCTCGGGTTCGTCGTTCGGCGGGTTGGAGGGCGGGTTGCTCGAGGCGGTGCCGGAGGCGGCTTCCTCGGGGGTCAGGGGAACGCCCTCGACTTCGCTCGGTTTCGTCCGTGGCGATCGGTTTGCGGGTGAGCCGTGGATGTTCGACGTACTCGCACCGCCGTGGCTCCCGGCCGACTCCCAGTAGCTGTTTTCGGCGGTGACCTGGGCCCGGGCCGAGGCCGACCACGAGCTATCGCCGAGGACGATGTCGCCGAGGCCGTTTCGGTGGCTGATGTCGCCCGTCCCGTCGGCGTTGCTCAGGTCGCTGTCGATCACTTCGGTGTGCTGGTAGAACGCCCAGTAGTTCCGGTAGTTCCGGTAGAGGACGCAGTTCTCGATCTTCGACCCGTCGGTTCCGAGCCGGAAGCCGGCCGGCGTACACTCGGCGGCGTAGGAGTTCCGGATGATCACTTCGCCGCCGGAACCGGTCGCCGGGTGTTGGCGGGGGTTCCCCGGACTCGAGGCGTAGACGGCGTTGTCCCCGAAGTCCCGGAAGTGGGCGTTCTCGATGACGATCCGTCCGGAGTGACTCGGCGGGACGAACATCCCCGTGGCGGACCCGCCACCGGCCGACCAGTTGGTACCGTCAGCCCAGTAGAAGTTCTCTACACGGCCGTTGCCGGAGAGAATGATCGGTTCGTCCTTCGACGGGTCGTCCCAGACGCCACGGATGCCGACGTTCCGGATCGTCCAGTCGTTACCGGTGGCGTTGATGCGGAACTTCGCGCCCCGCGCCGAAATGTCGATGACGACGTTCCCCCACGTCTCGCCGTTCGAGAGGGTCTTCGTGAACCGCTGGTTCGACGGAACGACGATCTCTTCGTAGTCGCCATCGTCTGCAGCGGCCGACGTCGCGGCGGCGACCGGGAGTGCAGCGCTCGTCGCGACCCCTTTCAGGTACGTTCGACGGTTGAACAGCGAACTCTCGGATTCATCACCGTGGCCTGACTCTCTTTCGGTCATGCTATTTCGAGGAAGAGAGTCAGGGTGCAAACACCGTCCCATTAATCAGTGCTTCCTTTATACCGATGCGAACTATCTGGAATTTATGTAATACATATCACATTTACCGAGCTACGAACGAGAAAGTCGCCCGTTACTGCCTGTCGGGTCGACTATCTTTCTACAGGGAGAGAACCGCGCAACCTGAACAGCCACTTCGTGAATTCCCGCGTCTTTAGGCGCGGGCAAATATCAATACCTAGATAGTCACGCTCGGCGGTCTTCGACACTCGAGCGGCCACTACCGATCAAAACAGGACAACTGTCCGTCCCGTCGAACGGGTCGTCGTCGGTCAACTCGGTTCGAACCGGCAACTGGCCGGCTCCTACCGGTACCCTAGTTGTTCGAGATGTGCTTTCGTCTCCTCGTCGAGCGATCGGGTCTCCGTCTCGACGGTGATGCTCGAGATCCGCTCGGCCATCCCTCGCGCGTCGGCTTTCGAGATCGACGGCTCGCCGTACGTTCGTTCGCCGGCGAGATAGTGACGGTAGGCGTTCAGGAGCCGCTTCGGCGTGCTCGGTCCGCCGGCGAACGAACCAGTGTACCCGGAGAAGAGCGCATCGTACGTCGCGGTCAGGGGTAAAACGAGCGTGCTCGTCTCGTTGAACACGTACCCCCCGTCGGCCGTCCAGACGCTCGGGGCGTCGTAGTTCGGGTCCATGAACGTATCGCGGTACGACTCGTTCGGACGCATGATTCCCTGCGTGTAGGCCGGCCGATCCGGCTCGATCGGGGACAGCAGCGACTTCCCATCGGTCTCGACTCGATCGGCGGTCCCACCCACGAGCGATCGGATGGTCGGGAACAGGTCGACGTGCTGGAGGAACGTCTCACCGTGATCGTTCCCGAGCGATGGATGCACGAAGACGGCCGGCACGTAGGCGACCTCGGGTGCGGAGGGAAGCCCGTGACCGACGAACCCGCCGTGTTCGCCGAGGAGTTCGCCGTGATCGGCCAGGTAGATCACGAGCGTGTTCTCCCGCAACCCCCGCTCCTCGAGGAGCCGCAGCCGCTCCTCGAAGCGGTCCGTGCTCGCTTCGACGGTCCGCCGGTACAGGTCGCGAAGTTCCTCGCAGTCGGAGAGTTCCGCGAACATCTCGGCGGTCGATCGATCCTCGTACCCGACGTACGGCGAATGACCGCCGTTGTCGTGTTCGAAGAGGACGAACGGTTCTTCGACGGTCTCGAGGTCTACTGAGCCCGGCTCGCCGAGGACGTCGCCGACCGCTCGGCCGTCCCACACGACCTCGTTGTATCCCGACGCGATCTCGAGGTCGAACACCGTCGGCATCGACGCGTTGAGCGAGTCGTTGAACCAGGTGACGCCGTGGCGGGGCGCGTACCGGCCGGTCGCGATGCTCGACATCGCCTGGGGCGTACACAGCGCCGACGCGGCCATCTTGAACGATCGGCCGCGGTCGGCCACGCGGTCGGGCAACTCGTCGTACCGCACCGAGTCCGCGACGAAGACGTAGACGTTCTCGATCGCGTTCGTCTCGAGGCCGCGAAGGGGGACGTTCCGCTCCATACGTCAGTCACACACCCCTCGTCGTCTCGGTCGGTCGCTCGGCCGCTCGCCTGACGAGGACGGGACCGTAGCAACGATCGGTATCATCTGCTCGTGTCGTCCCTCCCGACGGTGTGGCATAGTTAACGGGACGGTGAGCGACGCATCGCGGACGGTAGGCGGCGAATGAACGTTTCCCGGAGCCGCGAGGCGGCAGTATCGAACGATCAGTCGGCCGAAAGGGAGTCCGTCGGCTCCCCCTCTGAATCCGGAATCCATCGGCGGATCGGTGACAGTGAGATGCCGGTGTGGTCCTCGACGACGTCGACCACGACGACGTCGTCGGGCTCGAGGCCGCCGGCGAGCCCGGTGACGACGATCGACAGCAGGCCGACGACGACGAGGAAGGGGAGGAGCGTCACCGGAGTGATGGAGATCCAGGGCGAGAGGGCTCCAGTCAGCGGTACGAACACCACCGGGAGGGCGACGTAACACCGAACTGCCTCTCGAGAGAGCGGGGTGATACCGTACTGGATCGCGAGAACGCCACAGATGATTCCGTGGACGACGATAAGCGAGAGCAGGGAGGTGACGCCAGCACCCATAAAGCCGTATTGGGGGATGAGCACGAGGTTGACGAGCACGTTGAGCGCCAACCCGACGCCGTTCGCGACTGCGATCCAGGTGGTCGCACCCACTGCGGACAGCGTCTCCCTGTCGCGACCCGCCGTCGCGCTCAAAAAGAAGCCGATGGCGAGGACGGGCAACACTGTAGCGGCGTCCGTATACGAGGGACTGAACACGAGCGCGATAACGTCCTCCGGGAAGACGACCAGCAGGAGGAACGCGGGGAACGTGATGATGTACACCCACTTCGTCGACGTCGCGTAGATGTCGTCGACGACCTCCCGATCGCCGTCCGCTTCGAGACGGGACGCGATCGGCAGGTAGAGGAAGCCGAACGCGGAGAGGACGATCGTCAGCCCGGCTGCGATCGGATACGCGGCGTCGTACATGCCGACCTCGTACGAACTGCGAAAGTACCCGAGCATGAGCGTGTCCGTTCGGGCCAGCATGGTCCCGATAACGGTCGAGACGACGAGCGGCGCGGAGAACGCGAGTAGCTCCCTGACGTGGGTCCGATACCCACCGCGGAGGGCCATCAGCCGACCGAGGAGGACGTGAGCGACGACGAACGTCACGACCGCGGCAAGCAGGTACGCCCAGCCGACGGCGACGATGCCGACCCCAGCGAGTAACAGTACCGCGATGGAGCCGATCCGCAACAGTGGATCGAGGAAGCTCTGGACGACCGTCTTGTAGACCGTGTTCTCGTAGCCGCGAATCACCGCGACGGCGATCCGGAACGCAGCGATAAACGGTATCGAGACGGCTATCAATCGGACGAACGTTACGGCCTCCTCGGTCTCGAACAACCGAGTTGCGATCGGACTCGCGGCGGCGAACAGGGCCGCGCCGAACACCACCGACAGCGAGATCGTGACGACGAGCCCGCTCACCCAGACGCCTCGCTGATCCTCGTCTGACTCGTACCGGGGAATGAATCGGGAGACCCCCTGTTCACAGCCCGCGAGCGCGATCATCAGCGTGAAGGTCAGTAACGCGAGCCCGACGCTCACCTCACCGTACGCATCCGGCGACAGCAGCCGCCCGACGACGACGCGCTCACCCAGGTTGGCGAGCGAACTCGCAATTCCGCCGACCATCACCAGCGCCGCACTCGAGAGCAACGCCGAGAGTTCCTGTTCGTTACTCGACATTAGTTGCGCGGAACACCGCGGTCTCGGTTCGTGTCCGTTCGACGATCCGACGATCGAATCGCGTGCTCGAGGAGACGGTGTGGTCAGTCGACGCGGTCGCGGTACCGTCGTATTCGGCTACCGGGCTCCCTTCCGTATCCATCGTTTCGTGAGGCTCTCGGGAGGGGCTTTGTTATCGACGCGTTTCGAAACCGGTCGCCCGCTCGAGGCCGTTCGAACCGGTCGAAGGCTCACGCGAACGTCCCCTCGGCGTGAACGTAGTACAGTTCGAACTCGTCGTTGGACAGGACTCGACTGACGCCGGGTTGGCTCGTCGCCGCCTCGATCTCGCCGTCGCCGTACCGGAGTTCTTGGTACGCTACCTGCTCCCGCTGGTAGTCGGCCTCCGTGACGATCAGATACCGATCCTCGTCGTAGTACTCCGTCAGTCCCTCGTCGAAGGTCTCCTCCGAGACGCTACCGTGGGCGCGCATCCGTTCTTCGTTGCCGTGGATCGCGTCGTCGAACCGGTTCGTCGTCCCGCGGAACCCGACCATCTCGACGTCGTCGTCCTGGGCGGCGAACGCCGTCTCGTACCCGGAGGCGGTCGTCTCCGTGACGTGCGGTGACGCGTGATAAATGTACGGCGACGGGAACACCGCGAGCAGCGACATCACGAGCAACGCGAGCACGGTCAGGCCGACGACCGACCCGGCCACCGTGGACGGAATCCGACTCGAGAGGGCGTCGTAGCCGAGCGAGATGGCGATCGAGCCGAGGATCACGACGAACACCATCATGAGCCCGAGAACGCGGAAATAAATCTCCGATCCGGAGGCGACGAAGTAGACGACGAACAACGTTCCGAGGGCAACGAGGCCGACCCCGTAGTAGGTCGCCATCGCCGGAAGGTGGTCGTATCGCGTCCGGACGCCGACGAGCACGCCGGCGAGCAGGCCTGCGGCGAGCACCGACAGCACGAGGTGGGGACCGAACAGTTTGGCGAAGATCTCCGCCATACTGACCCCGATCTCGCTCAGCGACGCCCCCTGGGCACCGATCGACGCGCCGGCCTCGCCGACACCGAGGACGAACTCGAGGGCGCGACTGGCGATGTACTCCACCGTGTCGAAGTAGAAGGTGTTGTTCGCCGTCCACAGGAGGAAGACGGCGAACAGAAACAGCGTATGGCCGTAGAGGGTTCGGTGCCGGGTGACGGCCCCCTCCGATTTGAACCGGCGGGCGAGAAACTGGACGAGACAGATGCCGACGGCGACGGCGAGCAGGTGGGCCACGAGTTGCGGGTGGAAGACGACGGCTGCGACCGACGCGAGCGCCAGCGCGGCCCCAAACGCGGTGCCGTTTTCCGCGGGATCCGACCGGAGGTACCGGGTGAGGACGTAGACGAAGGCCGCCGAGAACATGATCGCCTGGGTCATCGCGTGCGGGTGGTGATGCGTCGCGATGGTCGTGATCGGCAGGAGGAGGAAGGCACCGAACGCCGCGAGGGCCGTCGCCCGGGCGTCGGGGACGATCGCACGGACGGACAGCGGCACGAAGACGAAGAACAACAGCGCCGCGACGACCGTCACGAACACCATCGCGCGAGCGATCGGAATCTCGAGGACGGAGCCGATGTACACGCCGGTCGTGTGGATGCCGGGATAGGTGAGGTCGAACGGGAGGATCGACCCCTGCTCGAGGGCGCGCGCCCAGCCGAGGTGGGTCAACGCGTCGTGATAGCCGTAGTAGAGGTAGTTTCGAACGAGCGGCAGTCCGGCGAACAGGACCGTCGCGAGGCCGCCGAGCGCGAGCGCACAGCCGCGAACGCCCCGATCGGTCGTCGCGGTCAGCGCGGCGAAGACCGCCACGAAGAGGGCGACCCCGATACCGGCCCAGACGGGCGTCGGCGTCGACGCGAAGATCGACACCTCGTAGCCGGTCGCCGGTGCGGATCGAGCGGCGAGCGCGGCCAGCGCGATGGCGAGAAAGCCACAGGCGAGTGCGAACTTGGATGCGAGGTGGCCGTCGAACGCCGACGTCGTAGTCGCTGAGTGCGATGACATTCCTCTCGGTCCGGACGAGGCCGGATCGGTGAATTGTTATGTCCCTGTTGGGTCGGGGGTACGGCCTCACTACCGCCAGCGTGACGCCAGGGCGACGAACGTGAAGCGGCACCGATCCACACGACGGCGGAGGTCGCTCGTGCGGGTGATCACTCGCCGCCGACCTCGTCGACGATTTCGGTCCAGACGTAGGCGCGTTCGTCGGCGTTCTCGAGCGTCGGCGTCTCGGGGACGTCGTCGGCGTACAGCAGCGCGGCGATTCGGACGGTGCCCGACTCGGCTGCGGGCGTGACGGACACCTCGTCGGTCACCGACTCGCCGTCGTTCATGGCGTACCCGGTGCGTTGCAGTTCCGTCCGCTCGATCACGTCGCCGTCGCTGATCCACTGCTCCTGGAGGACGAGCGTGTACTCCATCGTCCGGTCTTCCCGGTTCTCGACGCCGACGGCGAGCGAGAGCGGCTCGCCCGACTCGACCGTCTCCGGATAGTCGCCGGCGACGTACTCGCCGGCGTCGTTCTCGCTCAGCAGTTGTACGTTCGTGTACTCCTCGCCGTCCTGCGGGGCGACGAACGCGTAGCCGACCGTCGTCAACGCGAGGATCAGGGTAGAAACCAGCAGGAGGTTGACCGCCAGGTGCAGCGTCGAACGCGCGTCGAAGATCGCTCGAGCGGCGGTCCCGAGTTTGCGCCGGGCGTCGAACCGATACCGCTCCTCCGGGGGAACCCGACCTCGGCGAACCGTCGCGAGCGCGACGCCGACGACGGTGGCGGTGGCGATCGCGCCGACGGCGGACGGTCCGGTGACGGTCCCGAAGAGGAACGCCGTCACGAGTCCCACGAGCGGGACGACGGCGACGCTCAGTCCGAACGAAAGCGCGATGCGCTCGACGTCGGTCACCGTTCGGGTCTCCCCGCTCGAGTCGCTTGCCCGCAGGTCCCGGGGGACGGTTCGGCGCGGGAACAGCGCGGAGACGACGGCGTATCCGGGTGCGAAAAACAGTAGCGGGAACCCGATCGCGCCGCGGACGACCGGCGAGGCGACGTCGAGGGCCGCCAGTAGCACTGCCGCGAGCGCGGCGAAACCGCCGACGCCGATCAGGTCCGCCGGGGTACGCTCGAGGAGAACCCTCGTCCCGTGACCGACTGCCGAGAACGGCCGGACCGTTCTGATCAGTAGCTCTCTCATTCGGGTACCGATGGACCGACGGCAGAAACTATTGTTAGCCGTCCCATAACTCACCAAACGGAGAGTCTCATCGCGCGAGACCGCATTTCCCGTCGAGCGGTTGTACCCCGAATACGGCGGAACGGGACCGAGTACGCTCGAAACGACGAAAACGAGGGAGGACGTGGCTGTAGAGGGGCAACTCCCGTCGCGGGAGCCACCGGCGCGACCGCCGCTGTGACCGATCGATCCCGGGAGCATCCCGGAAGCGAGGCGATTACAAAGTGCTCCCGGCGCGACCGCTCGAGTATGGCTCACCGAGCGACCGATAGCGACCCGGCACGGCGCGGGGTGATCGAATGAGCATCGAGGTACGGCGCGCGACCGACGAGGACCTCGAGCGCTGGAACGGCTACGTCGACCGCTCGCCGCAGGGACGGCTCCCCCACGAACGCGAGGCGCTTTCCGTGCTGGCCGACCACGCCGACGCGACGTTGCATCCGCTGGTCGGCTTCAAAGGCCAGGAACCCGTTGGCATTTTCCCGGTCTTCGAGATCGACAAACGCCTCGTCACGACTGTGTTTTCCCCGCCGCCACACCTCCGGGTGCCGTATCTCGGGCCGGCGTTTTGCAACATGGGGAAGCTGAAACAGCGCAAGCGGGAGAAACGCCGCCAGCGGTTCGTCGACGGCTGTCTCGAGTGGATCGAGGAGGAACTCGGGCCGCGCTACGGCCACGTCCGGACCTCGCCGGGCGTTCGGGACGCGCGCCCGTTCAAGTGGAACGCGTTCGAGGCGACGCCGGAGTACACCTACGCCGTCGACCTCACCCGCGAGGAGGACGACCTGCTGGCGTCGTTCAGCAGCGACGCGCGTCGCAACGTCCGCAACACGGCCGACGACGCCTACGAGATCGAGGTGGGCGGCCCCGAGGAGATCGGGTTGATCCACGAGCAGGTTCGGCATCGCTACGAGTCTCAGGGAATCGACTTCGACGTCCCCCTCGAGTTCGTCTGCGACCTCGCGGAGGCGACCGTCGGTGGGGCCGTCAGACCCTACACGCTGCGCGTCGACGGCGAGTTCGTCGGCGGCATCCTCGCGCTCGAGTACGGCGACCGGATCGGCCGGTGGATGGGCGGCGTCCGGACCGGGGCCGACGTCGACGTGCCGACGAACGACCTGCTGGACTGGGCGATCATGCGGGACGGCCGCGAGCGCGGCCTCGAGGTCTACGACCTCGTCGGGGCCGACACCCGCCGGATCAACCGCTACAAGGCGAAGTTCAACCCGGACCTCGAGACCTACTACAGCCTCGAGTACGGCTCGCTGGGGATGCGGGCCATCGCCTCGGTGTACGACAGCGTGAAGTAACCGGCCTCCGCCGGCTCCGTCGCGGAGACTTCTCCGTTTTGCTCCCGCCTTCCCGAATCGCCGGCCCAGCGCAGACGCCGAAACGATAGCTTGAGAACCCCGGCCGGCGAACGCAACGAACGAATGCTCGAGACCGTACTCCACACCGGTTCCGAACACCCGGACCTGCTCTGGATACTCGTGCCCAGCTTCGCGTCGTTGCTCGCCGGCATCGGCATCGGCGCTTACTCGGACCGCGTCCGTGAGTGGATCACCCCGCGGAGCGCTCCGGCCGAGGAGTAAGCGCCGTTTCAGTTCTCCGGGACTCGAGGCGTCCGTTACTCGCGAGCGGGAGCGTCGCGGATCACCCGGCGAACGCCGGTCGCGTCCGTCCGCGAGTCGCCCGCGACGTCGGAGCCCACGAATCGGCACGAGAAAGGAGTCGATTCGGCGGGTAATCGCGCGGATAACCAAGGCCCGATCCGTGGGAGGGGTCGACGATGGACGACGACTCCTCCCTCCGGACCTTGCTGGTCGGCATCGACGCCGCCTGCGATCGGGTGCTGGCTCCGCTGTTCGAGGACGACGCGGTACCGACGCTCGAGTCGATCTACCGCGACGGGACGGGCGGTACGCTCGAATCACAGATCCCGCCGTGGACCGCCTCGGCGTGGCCCTCGCTCTACACGGGGAAGAATCCCGGCAAACACGGCGTCTTCGGCTTCCTGCGGTTCGACGGTTACGACTGGGACGTGGTCAACGCCTCGGACGTTCGCGAGCCGACGCTGTGGGAGATCCTCGACGAACACGGGCTGACGAGCGTCGTCGTCAACGCGCCGGTCACGCACCCGCCGCGGCCGTTCGACGGCGCGTTGCTGCCGGGCTACACCGCGCCGGAGGATCCCGACTGTCACCCCGAGGGACTGCTCGAGGACGTTCGCGACGCCATCGGCGACTATCGGGTCTATCCGGAGGAGAACGCGAGCGACCTCGGCGACGCCTACGCGGACTGCGTTCGGATGCGCGGCGAGGCGTTTCGCTACCTCTCGGATCGATTCGACCCCGAGTTCGGCTTCGTCGAGTTCCAGGCGACCGACTCGATCTTCCACGAGACACCCGAGGACGAAGCGGCGATCCGGGCGATCTACCGCGAACTCGACCGCCAGCTCGCGGCCATCCTCGAGACACACGACCCGGACACCGTGATCGTCGCCAGCGACCACGGGATGGGTCCCTACGACGGCCGGGAGTTTCGCGTCAACGAATTCTTGCGCCAGGAGGGGCTGGTCGCGACGCGCAAGGGCGGCGACGGGATGCCGACCTGGGCGACCGTCCGGGACGACGCCCTGAAAGCGGGCGAGGACGCCACCGATCACGACCCCGGACCGGCTGCCAGAGCGATGGCCGTCGCCGCGAGGGTCGGCCTGACGAGCCAGCGCATCGAGGCCGTCCTCGAGCGGCTGGGGCTCGCCGACGTCGCCGCGAAACACGCGCCGGCAGGGCTGGTCAACGCGGGAGCGGAGCAGGTCGACTTCCCCGACTCGCAGGCCTACGTCCGCTCGCGGATCGAGTGTGGCGTCCGGATCAACCTCGAGGGGCGCGAACCCGACGGCGTCGTCCCGCAGGAGGAGTACGAGGCGGTCCGGACGCGACTGATCGACGCCCTCAGGTCCGTCCGGACGCCCGACGGCGAGCCGGTGTTCGAGGCCGTCCGTCCGCGCGAGGAGTACTTCCACGGCCCGGAGACCGACCGGGCAGTCGACATCGTGGCGGTCCCCGCCGACTTCGATCACTTCCTCTCGGCGACGCTCCGGGACGAGCAGTTCGGCCCGCCGACCGAACCCTGGAACCACAAACGCGACGGGACGATCGCGGCCCGCGGCGACGCCGTCGACCACGCGGCAGGCGTCGGGGACGCCCACCTCTTCGACGTCGCCCCGACCGTCCTCGCGACCCTCGACGTCCCGTTCGGCGAGCGAATGGACGGCGACCCGCTTCCCTGTGTCGACGACCCGGGCGTCGACACGTATGCCCGCCGCGACGACGCTCCTTCCGTCGAAACCGAAGACGAGGGCGTCGAACAGCGACTCGCGGATCTGGGGTACCTCGAGTGAGACGGGTCGTCGTCCCTCGAGAGACTAGCTTTAACACGAGTCGGGTGGATTTAAATAAACTGGATGAGGATGCCGAAGACGGGGCTAACTGCACCGCGGGACCGCCGGAAACGCAGCTGCTTTCCTCAGTTGCAGTACGGCTGCGACCGGTTTCGATCCGGGCCGTCGACGGTTTCACATCGGCTCGCGTCGAACGGTCGTCTTCGACCAGTGGGAACCGAGATCAGAAAGACCAAATCCGGGGGACGGTGGAGACCCCACCGCTCGGCCCCGGGTGGATGTCCGGACGATCGACGACGGGACCCACCGGGACGCTCCCGAAACGCGGTCCCGGAAAACCGTCAAAGGGGGAAACCCCTCGCGGGGAGTACGGGGGATTGGCCAATCCGTTCTTTTCCACGACACCCTGGAACGCGTCGTGAACTGACGTATCGATACCGACATCGGGATCGACTCCCACGAGGCGTCCGCGGCGGCGGTTCGCCCCGTATCAGTCGCCGTCCTCGAGGCGCTGTTCCCGCCAGGTGGTCCAGTCGTACAGCCGCTCGAGTTCGCCGCCCTGCTGGCGGATGGCGACGGCGGTGTTGAACAGGAACGCGCCGACCAGGGTCGTGCCGACGAGCCAGACGGCGTCCGCGACGGCGACGTACGCCCCGGCGAACCGGGTGAGCAGGTCGACGAAGACGACGGCGACGACGCAGACGATCGTCGGCAGGAGGTGGCGAGTGAGCGCGGCGAACGTCGTCCCCTCGTGGCGTCGGACCGCCAGCACGGCGTAGCCGACCGCCCAGATCGAGGTGAGTATCCAGCCGACCGCGACGACCGGTCGCGTCCAGGTCGTATCGACCAGGAACGTCCCCCACCAGGCGGCGACGAAAACGGCGACGACGGCGTAGTCGACCCAGACCGGGAGCCGACTCGAGCGGCCGACCCCGCCGGGGTCGGCGAGGTACATCGCCCGAATGCCTAACGCGAGAAAGAGGATGAAAAACAGGATCGCGCCGTCGACGAACGAATCGATCCAGGTCGACTCGAGGAGGACCGACCCGATTCCGGCGACGGCGTAGACGACGCCGGCACCGACGCCGACGAACAGGTACCACGACTGGTAGCCGGAGCCGTCGGCGAGCACGTGGCGGACGTACTGCGCCAGGTAGTAGAGCAAGACGGCTGCCGTCCCGCCGATCACCAGATACGCGAGCAGTTGTGCGATGGCGACCGTCGTACCGGGGTCGTCGGCTGCGAACCGAACTGTCATCACGTAGCGGTGGCTCGCGGAACGATTATAAACCCACCCGTCGGCGCAGGGTCGATCAGTCGGTGACGCTGGGTTGGACGGCCCCCGACGATCACGGATCAGTCGTCACGGTCGGCTGCCCAGCACGGCTCAGTTGTACTCGCGCCACCGGTGGCCACACTCGGTACACTTGAAAAACCGCGTCGGCGGTTCGTCGGCGGAGGCGGTCTGTTTGAGCGTGTACCAGGCCTCCTGGGTGCCACACTCGTCGCAGACGACGTCGGTCGATTTGGGTTTGCCCTCGAAGTTGGCGTCCTCGGTCGACTCGATGACGTCGTCATCGGACTGGCTCTCGGTCGTCACGAACTGGTCTTCGAGGTCGCTGTCCCGTTCGCTCGAGGCCGCACACGCCTCGTTCGTACAGACCATCCGGTCGCCGTCGGCTTTCATCATCGAACCGCACTCGTCGCAGAATTGCATGTCCGACGGTAGTCGATCCGAGAGCAAAAATCCTCACGTCCCGCGCCCCGGTGGTGGTCGGAGTCCGCGTCTGCAGTACCGAAATGAGTGCGACCACCACGGAAGCTCCCGATGCCATCCAGTCGATGGGCTTGCTGCACGCTTTCCCTGCCCCGAGAGAGGCTGCTCCCTCACGGATCGCGAACGCAAAGCGTTCGCTCAACGCCAGCCCCTTTCATCCCCATCCGTATCGGCTGCCCGGGAAGCCACCGCGGGTGGGAATGAAAGGGGCTGCGTCGCTCGACGTACGAGACGACGCAAGCACCGCCGGAGGCGGCGCGCAGCGAGTCGCAGGAGTCGAGCGGCGCAGGGGCTTTCGTGGTGTTCAGAACTGATACCCCACGGTAGTATCTAACACGATCCCGCGCCGCTCGATCGACTGCGTGGTCGTCAGTGGTCCCGTTCCTCGAGTCGCTCTTCCTCGCGGACGACAGGACAATCCGCGACACGGAACGTTCCCAGGGAAGGAATCTCGAGGATAGTCGCCTCTTCGTGGCGACAGGCGACGGTCGGCGGCTCCGCGAAGTGCTCGCAGCCGTGACAGTAGGCGTGGGCGTCGACTTCCCGGACGTCGCGTTCGCCCGGCATCGGTTCCGGCTCCGGTGGGTCTTCCTCCTCGAGGCGCTGCCAGAGGCGGTCGCGGTCGATGTCGGCGACGTCTTCCCGTTCGAACAGCCCGTCGGGATCGGCGGTCGCCCCGTCGGCGTCGCGATCGGCGACCCGGTCGGCGAGGTCCGACAGGGGGACGCGATCGTCGTCGCCCTCCGTTTCTCCGGCAGCGTCGACGTCGGGGCCAGTGTATCGGACCGTCTCTCCCCCGCCATCCGTGACGTCCGCCGCGGTCGGAGCCGGCACACGCGAGTCGTCGACTGAGTCCGTGACGTCCGGTTCGTCGACGCTCGAGCCCGTCGCGTCCGGGTCGCCGTCGCTACCGTTCGATCCCGGCGGGGAATCGGGACGCTCTTCCGGGCTCGAGCCCGTCTCGTCCGCCGGGTCGTCCTCGCTCATCGCTGCTCCCTCTCGAGGCTCGGCGTCGGGCCGGCGTCGTCCGTCGCGTCGGCCTCGATCACGTCGTAGAGTTCCTCCGCGGGTTCGGCGTCGGCCACCTCGCCCTCGAGCGCCGGCGGATCGCCGGTGACGAGGGTGTGCGAGCCGAACCAGGACGTGTTCTCCGCGACGTCCGCGACGGGCGAGGCACACGCCGGACACTCCGGTGCGGTCAACAGGGCGACGTCGACCGACGCGCCACACTCCTCACAGGCGGCCGTCCGCACGCCCAGCTGGTTCGCGGCGAGTTGAAGCTCTTCGACTCTCCGTCGGCGACGCTCCCGTTCCAGCAGCGTCTCCTGTCGGTCGCGCACGTCGAGGATCGTTCTGGCGAGGACCGCCGCGCGGTTCTCCAGCGCGTCCGTTCGATCGAGCAGGTGGTCGAGCACCTCCTCGAAGTTGTCGAACCCGCCCTCGAGCCGGTCCTCGAGGCGCTCGAGGTCGGCGACGATCGACTCGAGGTCCGCCGCGAGCGCCTCGAGATCCGCGTCGCTCGCGTACGCCTCGTGGTCGTGATCGGCCGGTGCCCGGCCGTCGGTCTCGCGTTTGACCTGGATCACGCGCGAGCGGACGTCTTCGATCAACTCCGTGTACTCCTCGCGTTGCTCCTCGAGTTCGCGCTCGAGGTCCACAATCCGTTCGGGGTCGACGGGATCGTCCGCCCCCGTCGTGACCTCGTGGACGGCAGAGAGCAGCCGTCGACAGGTCGTTGCCCTGTCCTCGTCGCGTCGCTCGGCGGTTGCGGCGAGCCAGTCGTCGACCTCGGCCGGAAGCGACACGGAGATCGATCCCCCATCCGCGTCATCGCTCGCCATTTCCAGCGGCTTGGTGCGAGCGGCTGATAAGGGTTGTTGCCGGCGCTGCACGCGTGGGGATCGGTCAACGAATCTTTCGCACGTTGCTGATGTCGAAGCCGCCGTCGTGGACCTCCGTATCGAACCGGACGATGTCCTCGTCCTCGAGGCGGGAGAGGACGCCCCGGAACTGTTCGACGACGAGCGTCCGGGCGCGCTCGGAGCCGCCGCTTTCCCACTCGAACCGGAATGTCCCGTCGGTCGCCTCCTTGAGTCGCCCGAGTTGCGTCCCCGAGAGGACGTCTGCGTTGACCAGCAGGAGGATGATCCCGCCCCAGCGGTGGGAGGCCCGCGCGAGCCCCTTCAGCAGGACCGTGAGGTCGGACCACTCGAGGTGGTGGTCGGCGACCGCGATCAGGTCGGTGATCGAGTCGACGACGACGAGGTTGCCGGCCGCGTGTTCGGTCAGGTAGTCGGCGAACGCCTCGAGGACGTTCGTCCCGCCGGCGTTGTGCCCGAGTTCGGTGATGTCGGTCGGGCCGGGTGCGTACCACTCCCGCGGGACGGCGGTCAGCTGGAAGTACTCCTGGGCCAGTTCGACGTACTCGACGTCGTCCATCCCCGCGCTGACGAGGTCGTCGTCCATCACGACCGTCATCTCGTCGATCACCGCGTTGCGTTCGTCGGTGAACGAGACGTAATGGATCTCGTCCGGGACCGTCGCGGCCCCGGTGAGATCTCCGTAGTGCAGATCGAACAGCTCGTCCCCGGCGATGGCGAGGCCGTTCATGATCGCGCTCGTATAACAGAACTCGCGGGCACCGGCCCCGGATTCGCCGGCCGCCAGGACGACGCTGCCCGCGGGCGCACCCCCGCCAATCGTCCGATCCAGCCGCGAGACTCCCAGCGGCATCCGCTCCATACCGACCACTACGCGGGCAGACGCATACCGTTTGTGGGCCGACCGATTGCTCTGTGTCAGGTCGCTCTGCGACCGCACCCGGCAAACGGTCGATCAAAAGCTTCTCGCTCCCTGCTCGCGGTTATCGTGCTCACCGCCGCTACAGACGGCTACCGAACGCGTGCGCCCTCGTCCGCTGCCGTCGTGACGACGATCCGACCCTCGAGCCCCAGTTCCTCGAGCGCGTCCGCGGCCGCGGATCGGGCCTCTCCGGCGTGCTGTCGATCGGTGACCCCGTAGACGACCGGGCCCCACGAGGACTGACCGACGCCCGACAGGACGGGACAGTCCGCGAGCGCTTCGACGAGTTCGCCCGCTGGCGGACGGAAGACGCCGCCCTGGGCGTCGGTGTACCAGGTACCGTTTTTGCGACCGATCTCGGCGATCGCCTCACCGAAGGCCTCGAGTCGGCCTTCCGCGGCCGCGGGGAGGAGTTTGCGGGTGACGACGCCGGCGATTTCGTCCGCGACCGCGGGGTCGGCACGTTCGACGACGCTACGCATGCTCGCGTCCTCGTCGTCGCCGCTGCGACCCGGTTCGGCGTCGGGGACGACGACGAGGAATCGCCACTCGGCGGGCACGTCGTGGCGCGCGACGACCGGCGGCACGGTCCAGTCGCCCTCCGCGGGCGGTTCGGTGGTGAACCGGTTCGTCGGGTGGCCCGCGTCGACGACGAAGCCGCCGTCCTCGAAGGTGGCGACGCCGACGCCGCTGCGACCGCCTCGTCCCATCGCCGGCGCGTGCTCGCGAACGCGGGGCTCGAGGCCGTGGGCTCGGGCCGTCGCGGCAAGCACCGAGAGCGCGAGTTGCGTGCCGCTGCCGAGGCCGACGTGGCGCGGCAGGCCTTCCTCGAGCGACACCGAGACGCCCGGGACGTCGAGGACGTCGACGGCACGGGACGCGTACTCGCGGACGAGCGGATCCGCCGTTCGAATTTCGGAGGCGGGTTCGGCGCTGACGGTGACCCGCGGCTCCGCGAGGCCCACGCCGATGCCGCCGTAGAGCCGTTGCCGGGCCAGCGAGAGGTTCTGGAAGCCGACGTGGAGGCGGGCACCGCTCGAGACGGTCGCGGTTGGCATTCCCCGGATCGTAGCGCCTCCCGATCAAAGGGGGTTTCGACGGTGGCAACGCCTGGGAACGGATGCAACCGTCGCCGTCGACCGTCAGGCTATCGCCGACGGGACGAAAAACCGGGAGAAATCGACGTCTCGAGCGAAGAACTGTGGCTTATCGCTGGGGAACGTTGTAGTCGACGTGGACGTTCGGGGTACTGGGCGATTCGGGCGCGGGGACGCCGTTCCAGTCGACGAGGCGGACGTTGGCCATCTCGCCGGAGAATCGGAACCGCTGGACGCCGACGTCGATCGTGCCCTCGGCGACCTGTTCCGTGACGATCGTCGCCTCTGCGACGGGGTCGTCGCCGACCATCTCGAGTTCGCCGTCGACGGCGATCTCGAACTTCGAGGGAACGCCGCGACCGACGATTGTCACGAGATTCGGGAGTGCGTCGTCGTCCTGTGCTGTCTGGCTGCGTACCGGAGTATCGCGTGCCATGCTTCGATGAGTCGAATCGGTCGGTATAAGCTTTCTTGCTCGAGAAACGGTAAGAACGCGGGAATTAGCCCCTCGAGAGTGTAAATATCCGTGATTCTCACAGTTGAGATGAGGCGACGACTCGCCGCAGTCTATCGATTCGACCCGAGCGTCCGCCGAAACCTATCGATATGGTGAAACGTATCACCAACGCTTATCTTTCGTTCCTCGGAAAGCGGTGACGTGACGTCCGATCGATCGCTCGCCGGGCTGGTCGTCGCCGGCGGTTTCTCGACGCGCTTCGGCGACCGGGACAAGGCGCTCGCGCGGATCGGCGACGAACCGCTAGTTCGACGGGTCGTCGGCCGACTGGCTCGGGTCACAGCCCCGGTCGTGGTCAACTGCCGCCCGGCGCAGGTCGATCCGTTCCGAGACGCGCTGGCCGGCCACGCCGACGTACGGTTCTCGGTCGATCGGGTTCCGGATCGTGGCCCGGTCGCCGGCGTTCACGCGGGTCTGGCCGCGATCGACCGGGAGTACGCCGCCGTCGTCCCCTGCGACATGCCCTTCGTCGATCCGGACCTGCTCGAGGTGTTGGCCGAGCGAGCGCGAGGCCACGACGGCGCGCTCGTTCGTCTCACGGATGGTTACCGACAACCCTTCCAGGCCGTCTACCGGACCGACGCGATGCGGGCCGCCTGCGAGCAGGTCCTCGAGTCCGACGACGAGCGCGTCTTCGACGCGGTCGATCGCCTCGAGACCGTCACGGTCTCCGAGCAGGACCTCGATTGCGTCGGTCCGGCGACGTTCGAAAGCGTCGAGACGCGGACGGAACTGGAGGACGTGCGGCGACGACTCGAGCAGGATGGAGATCGCTCCGAGGGGTGAGCCGATTCGATTATCGGAGCCGCTTTTCCATGACGATCTCGTCGTAGTCGCGGTACTCGAGCGGGTAGTCGCCGGTCTTCTCGTAGCCGCGGCCGCGATAGAACGCGGGGAGAAACGGGTGCTCCGGCGGGGTAGTCAGCCACACCGTATCGAAGCCGCGGTCTCGAGCCGCCTGCTCGGCGTGGTCGACGAGTTCGCTCCCGATCCCGTTGCCTTTCCACTCCTCGTGGACGCCGAGTCGGCTGAGTTTCGCCCGGTCCGGGGCCGTCTCCTCGATCCGGACGCCACCGACGAGTTCGTCCTCGACGGTAGCGACGTAGACGCGCGCCTCCGCGATCCAGGTCGAGACGATCGCGGCCGTGACCGACTCCGCCTTCGCGGGGAAGCCGAGTTCCCGGTTCTCCCGGTACGCGCTCCGGTAGACGGCGGCGAGCGCGTCGGCGTCGTCGGGGATCGCAGGGGAGATGTCTGGAATTACCATCAGCCTGACTCGATCGGATCGGTCTCGTCAGTCGTCGCGCTTCGCCGCGGGGTTCGTCACGGCACCGTTCGCCGCGGAGTCGAAGTCGCGACCGTACTTCGCCAACACGCCGCTCGTGTACTGCGGTTCGGGGAGATCCCGCTCCGCGAGTCGGCGTTCGATCTCCTCGTCGCTGAGGTCCACTGAGAGTTCGAGGTCGTCGATGTCGATGGTGACGGTGTCGCCGTCCTCGAGGGCGGCGATGGGACCGCCGACGGCGGCCTCGGGTGCGACGTGGCCGATCGAGAACCCGCGGGTCGCGCCGGAGAACCGGCCGTCGGTAAAGAGCGCCACGTCCTCGGCGTGCCCCTGGCCCGCCACGGCTGAGGTGACGCCGAGCATCTCCCGCATGCCGGGGCCGCCTCGGGGGCCTTCGTTGCGGATGCCGATGACGTCGCCCGTCTCGACGCGCCCCTCCTGGACGTACTTCATCGCGTTCTCCTCGTTCTCGAAGATGCGGACCGGCCCCTCGTGGTGGAGGTGGTCCTCGCCGGTGATCTTGATGACCGCACCCTCGGGCGCGAGGTTGCCCGTCAGGATGCGGATCGCACCGCGCTCGTGGATCGGATCGTCGACGGTGTGCAGGAAGTCGGCGTCGAGGTCCGAAATGCGGGGCGGGTCGTCGCGCTCGAGCGCCTCGGCCATCGTCTCGCCGGTGACCGTCAGCGCGTCGCCGTGCAGCAGGTCGTGCTCGAGCAGTTCCCGCAACACCACGGGGACGCCGCCGACCTCGTGGAGGTCGTTCATCACCTTCTCGCCGCCGGGCTGGAGGTTGGCGATCTTCGGGGTACGTCGGCTGATCTCGTTGAAGTCCTCGACGTCGAGGTCGACGCCGGCTTCGGCGGCCATCGCCAGCAGGTGGAGCACGGCGTTGGTCGAGCCGCCGACGGCGACCTGCAAGGCGATGGCGTTCTCGAAAGACTCCCGGGAGAGGAAATCGGAGGGCCGGATGCCCTTCTCGACGGCCTCCACGGCGAGTTTCCCGCTCTCGCGGGCGACCGTGTACCGGCCGTGGTGTTCGGCCGGCGGGGAGGCCGCACCGAGGGGGGCGAACCCGATCGCTTCGGAGATGGAGGACATCGTGTTGGCCGTGAACATCCCGCCGCAGGCTCCAGCGCCGGGGCAGGCGTTGCGCTCCATCTCGTCGAGTTCGTCCTCGCTCATGTCGCCGTCGGCGACGGCACCGACGCCCTCGAAGACGTTCTGGATCGTGATCTCCCGACCGTCGTGTTCGCCCGGCATGATCGATCCGCCGTAGAGGAAGACGCTGGGCAGATCCGCGCGGATGGCGGCCATCATCATGCCCGGCATGTTCTTGTCACAGCCGCCGATGGTCACGAGGCCGTCCATGCGCTCGCCGAACGCGACCAGTTCGACGGAGTCGGCGATGACCTCTCGGGAGATCAGCGAGGCTTTCATCCCCTCGTGGCCCATCGAGATGGCGTCGGAGATGGTGATCGTCCCGAACTCGATGGGCATCCCGCCGGCCTCGTCGACCCCCTCGTAGGCCGACTCCGCGACGTCGTCCAGATGGACGTTACACGGCGTGATGTCGGCCGCCGGGTTCGCGACGCCGATCATCGGCGAGGAGAGGTCCTCGTCGTCGTAGCCCATCGCCCGGAACATCGCACGGTGGGGTGCCCGTTCGGTCCCCTCCGTGACTTCGCTGCTCGGTAGATCGTCGGGTTTGCCCTCCACGGGCGAGTCCCCCTGTGACTCCTGGCTCATACGAACAGCGACGAAACCTCGGCGCATAAAGGCCCCGGATGCCGTAACGATCCCGGCGCTCTCCGGCGAATATCTTCGGGGATACCCTCTTCGTGGATGGTCCGCCACCATCGAGGAGTTCGATCACTGCTCGAGCGTCACCGACCGAACCCCGGCGTCGATCGAGGTCGATCACACCCATTATCGGGAACCGCAGGCTCGTTCCCTTCGATTTCCTGCACTGACCTTTCCGGCCCCTATCACCGACTACGACGAGAGGGATGTACAAGTACTGTCTCGAGTGTGGCTGGCAGGTGTCGACGTCGGACGGCTACTCCGAAGCCGAGGTGTCGAAGCAGGCGATCGAGCACTTCGTCGAGACGGGCCACGCCGTCGATTCGCTTCGGCTCCCGCCGCCGGAGATCCTCGAGAACTGAACGGGCCGGGTCCCGAATCGAACGAACTGTTCGCGACGCGCTCTCTGGGACCCATCTACGTGGGGGTTGCGGATCAGCCACGCCGCTCGAGGATCTCGTCGACGATGAGTCGGGTCGAGAGCAGTTCGTCCTCGCTCGCGGGTTCGCGGGCGCTGGCTCGCTCGACCGTACAGTCGACGCCGCGCGCTTCGAGTTCGGCCTCGATCGCGTCGGCGTCGTGGTGCTGGTCGTGTCCCAGCGCGATGACGTCGGGATCGATCTCCTCGATCGGGACGAAGATGTCCCGTTCGTGGCCCAGAATCGCCTCGTCGACGGCCTCGAGGGCGTCGACGACGTCCCGTCGCTGCGTGGCGGGACAGATCGGTTTCGCCTTGTGGTCGACGTTCGCCTTGCGGGCGACGATAACGATCAGTTCGTCACCCATCGCGGCCGCCTCCTCGAGATAGTGGACGTGACCAGGGTGCAGGATGTCGAAGGTACCCTGGGCGATGACCGTCCGCGTCACGGTCGCCACCTCGGAGAACCAGTTACGACTGGGTTGTCGGTTCCCTGTCGGGCGAACGCTGATTCGTGACCGTCACCCCATCCGTCGTGCTCGCGTCGAGCGATACGGTGTCGCATCATCCCCGAAGCTCCTCGTCGATGTCCTCCTGTGTGAAGTCGAAAAACTCCTCGGTGTCGGGCAGTTCGACGTCTATTACGTTCAGGTTCGTCGGTTCCCCCGACGAGTCGAACGCCCGCCAGTCGCGTCGCCGGTACGGGGCACCGATGATGATGTGGACGCTGCCCCGTCCGAACGTCCCCAGGTCCGCACTGCTCGGCTCGATGACGCCGTTCGGGTGGGAGTGGACGCTGCCCAGCGCCTTGACGTCGTTCGGGATCTGGTTCGTCCTGACCGTCGCGCTCACGCTGTTCGATTCGGTCCCCGGGATCACGAGCACGTCCGTGATGACGAGTCCGTCCCGGTCCAGACCGAGTTGGTCCGCCTCGGTTCCTCGCAAAAACCCCATGTACTCGTTCGGATGGGCCGCCTCCGAGGACTCGAGGGCGAACTCGAGCGTCTCCTCGGCGATGCCGAGGATTTCGTTCGAGCGAAACAGCGCGTCGAGCAGCCCCATATCACACCGTCCGGGCTTGCGGTTGCTAAACGTTCCGATGCGTTCACGCTCCCGGGTGGCCGGTCAGGCGTTGACGTCTTCGATCCGCTGGCTCACGATGATCCGTCCTTTCGGCGTCAGCGTGATGCCGTCGCCGTTCTCGAGGATCAGGTCCTTGTTCTTGACCGAGTTCAACACGTTGGTCACGTAGGCCGGATCGCCGTCGAGCAGGTTGGTGAAGTCGATCTCTCCGCCGGTCGCGTGGACGCTGACCAGCACCCGTTTCTCGGGGTTGGTCAGTTCGATCTCCTCGATCTCCTCGCGGAGTTCGTCGAACTCGAGGCGGAGGAACCGAGCGAGCAGATTGACGTACTGGCTCTTCGCGGGCGCGATCAGCGATGTCTTCGTCAGGCCGTCGTCGTCGACCCATTTGACGACCAGCGTGACGCGGTCGTCCCGCTCGCCGAGTTTGTTCGCCCGGTTGATGTTCATCACGCTCTCGACGGCGAACCGGAGCCGCTCGCCGTTCGTCGCGACCTCGATCGAGCGCTTCTTGATCCGGAGTTTCCCCTTCGTGACGGGACTGTCCTTCACGCGACCACCGACCCGTGCCGGGTGTTTCACGGCGACCGTGCGGCCGTTCAACAGGACCCGAAAGAGGATCGCGACGAACGTCTCGAGCGTGTCACCTTCGCTCTCGATGACGACGCTCCTGACGCCGGTCGGCCCCTCGAAGCCGATGGTAACCGTGTCGTCGAAGAACTGTTTGACGTGGCTGGGGACCGATCCGACGTTGATGTCGATCACGTTCGACAGCGGAATCGTCGTCTTGTCGTCACCGGTCGCGAGGACCAGTCGTCGCTTGGTCGTGATGATCCGCCCGTTGACCGGCGTGCCCGCACCGTCCGCTCCCTCGTTCAGCACGAATCGGGCGGTAAAGTCTGCGACGATGTCCTCTGTCATAGTTCGGTCCGGTGTCAACTCACTGCGCGACGAACGTGAAGGGTTCGTTACCGTCATTCGGGGATCGACATATATATCTCTTTACACTGGGGAACGGGATGACAAGTCCCCACACTGCGCGTGCGAGTTCCGCACGAGTCGGACCGGAACCGCCCGACGGCTACCCTGCCCCGACCCCGCCTGCGATCAGGAACCCCCGTCGTCATCGCCCGTGAGTCGCCCTACCTCGGTGTCGATCTCGTCGATGGACTCGCGCAGTCGCTCGTTGGCGCTCGCGATCGCCGTGACTTCCTCGGCGACCTCCTCGGCCTGTTGCATGGCCGCGTCGGTCGCGCTCGCGACCTCCTCCGTGCCGGCGGCCTGTTCGTCCGTCGCCGTCGCGACTTCCCGAATCCCGACGCTGGCTTCCTCGATCGTCTCCTCGATCCGCCGCAAGTTCTCGACGGTCTCGTTCACGCCATCGACGCCCGCCGAAATCTCGTCGGTCGCCGTCTCGAGACTCCGACTCGTCTCGCGGGTGTTCTCCTGGATCGTGCCGACGAGTTGTTCGATCTCCGCGGCTTCGTCCTGTGCTTCTTCGGCCAGCGACTTGACCTCGTCCGCGACGACGGCGAACCCTGTGCCGTCTTCGCCGGCTGTGGCAGCCTCGATCGAGGCGTTCAGCGCGAGCAAGTTGGTCTGGTCGGCGATATCGTTGATCACGTCGACGATCTCGTCGATCCGATCGACCCCTTCTCGGAGTTCCTCGACATCGTCGGTCACGTCGGCCGCCGCGGTTTCCACGCGTTCCATCCGCTCGATGGCCGCCGTCGCCGTCTCCACCGTCTCCGTCGCGATCGTCTCCGCGCGCTCGCTGGTCGCGCTCACCTCCTCGGCGTTCGAGGCGATCTCCTCGACCGTCGCCGAGAGGTTCGAGACCTCCGTCGCCACCTCCGCCATCGTCTCCGACTGGTCGTCCGCGAGGTCGGCGATCTCGGCCGAGCGGTCGCCGACGTCCGCGGAGTCCTCCCGGAGTTCGGTCACCTCGGTCGAGACGTTCTCCGCGACCTGTCGCCGTCGCTCGAGTTCCGCCTCGACGTCGGCGTAGGAGTGGATGTAGGTCTCCATCGCCGTCTGCTGATCGAGCGTGAGAAGCTTCAGCACCGAGAGCGCGTCCGCGACGACGTCGTCGACGACGCGCTGGGCGTCCTCGAGGGAGACGACGGCGTCGCCCTCGGCTTGCTCTGCCGCGTTCTGCTCGGCTGCTCGCTCGAGTCGGTCGGCTCCGTTGCGGCCGTCAGGACCCTCGAGTCGGTCCGCCTCGGCGTGGCTGGCCGCCGCATCCAGCCGTTCCGTGGCGTCGTCGCCGATCGCGGAAATGATGCCGTCGTAGTAGATCGTGTAACTCCCGAGATAGAACTTCGGCCCGAGGTCCAGCATGTCGTGGATCTTCCCGACGCGGGCCCGTCGATCGAAGTACCCTTGCCCGTACTCGCCGCCGACGAGATCCGTCAGATACTGGCGTTGGGTCCGCTCGAGCGCCTCGAGCCCCTTCGAGGAGGAGTCCAGAATCGCCGCGGAGTCGGAGAACGACTGGAGGTGATCGTAGAAGTCGTCCACGAGGTCGTCGGCAAGTTCCTCGACGATGGGCGCGAGCGACTCGAGCCGCTCGGCGTCGGCGTCGTCGAATCGGGTGAACGCCTTGCGCCGTTCGATCTCGCGGCGGTCGATCCCGAGTTCGTCGGTGAGCGCTGCGCCGTCGACAGTTCGTCGCTTCTCGTCGTCGATCTTGTAGTCGGAAACGGACGTTCCCATTACACCCATGAATAGGGGTTCGTTTTATAGCTCTCATGGCCGATTCCGCGAGCCCGCCTGCGGTTTTCGCTCTCGAGGGGCGACGATCCATCGCCCGCCCACGGCCCTTCGGATCGAGGACGGACCCGCTACTACTGGTCGAGCGTGTCGAACGGTACCGAAGAAGTCGATGGTCCCGCGCTACACCCTGACGGCGGTCGGATCGATCCAGAGCACGAACTCGTCCTCGCGGCGGACGATCCCCGCGATCTGGGAGCCTTCGACGGCGGTATCGACGATGTCCGTCTGGAGTTCTCGAACCTGGTGGACCTCGTCGGCTAACCAGCCGATCCGTTCGTTCGAGTCGCGCTTGCGCTTGAAGACGATGATCCGATTTCCGATGACGTCGTCGCCGTCACCTGCCCTGTCACGGAAGATCTCCCGCAGGTTGACGATCTTCGTCGTCTCGCCGCGCAGATCCATCACGCCCTCGATGTGTGACGGGGTGTTCGGAATCGGCGTCAGCTCGTCGGTGTTGACGATCTCCGCGACGTAGCCGATGTCGACGCAGTACCGATTCTCCCCGAGGTCGAACTCGAGCACGTGCGTACTCTCGCTCGTGTCCGCTGTCGATTTCGTCGTAGCCATTGTGTGATAGTAGTGGTGGGCTCAGTCCGTGTTCTCGATGATGGCGTCGATGTCGAGCCACGTGACCAGCGCCGTCCGGTCGTCGATCGGTTTCTTGACGATGCCGTTGATGAATTCGTGTTGACTCTCGTTCGCCGAGTCCATCGCCGCTGCCGTCTCGTCGATCTGGGACTCGCGATAGGTGACCGCCTGCGAGACGTCCGTCACGCGGATTCCCAGCTTCTGCTTGTCGTCGTCGCGTTCCAGCACGACGATGTACTGGTCGTCGCTCAGTTCGTTTCGCTCGACGTCGAGCAGGGCCGTCGGATCGAGAACGGCCGTAATCTCGCCGCGCAGGTCGGTCACGCCGTCGATCGCGTCGGGACCGCGCGGGAACCGCGTGATCTCTTTCATCTCGACGATCGCGCTGATTCGATCGATCTCGATCGCGTAGCGGTTGTCGTTGAGGTAGAACTCGAGCATCTGGATCGCCTCGTCGTCGTGTGCCGACGCGACGAGGGTGTCGCCCTGCTCGAAGACGGCCGCGCCGCGACTGCCGTAGCCGCCGGCCTCGACCGCCGCCGCTCCGCCTCCCGCGCCCTCCGTGCCGACGTCGTCGACGAACTCCGAGAGGACGTCGTCGCTGGCGATCGCACCGCCGAACGCCGACTGGGTCGCCTGGTCGGCGTCGACCATCGGCTGGAGGCCGTCGCCGGCACTCGAGTCCGGGGTCCCGATCGCCGCCGATTCCTCGAACGAGAGCGACTGGCCCGCCTCCCCGTCCGCGTCCGTCGGTGCGGGTGCCGCCGCCGTGGTCGCTTCAGCCACCGCTTCGGTGGGCACGTCATCCGCGTCGTCGGGTTCCGATCCGGCTTCGGGAACCTGCTCGGGATCCGTCTCCGCGTCGTCGGTCTCCTCGGCTCCGTCGGTCGCCTCGGCGGGCTCGGACTCCGGCTGTTCGTCGACCGCCGGATCGTCGTCCGCATCGGTTCGCTCTGGAGCGTCGTCGGCCGCGGATTCCGCCTCGTCGGATTCGTCGGTCTCGGAGGTCTCGGTGGTCGAGCCGTCGGACGGATCCGATCCGTCCCCGTCGGCGACTGCTGGCTGTTCGTCCGCCGACGACGTCTGCTCGTCGTCGGCTGCGTCGTCGTCACTCGACGCCCGTCGGTTCCGCAGGTCTCGTATTCGGCGTGCTCGGTCGTCTGTCATGCGTTTACCTCCATCGGCTCGAGCGTCTCGACCAGCTGGTCGGCGAGCTCGAGGAACCGCTCGCACATGTCGATCTCCTCCTCGACGGCGAAGGCCGACGTCCCCTCGGCGAACGCCCGCTGGAGGGCGACGCGTTTCCGAATGCGATAGAGGGGCACGTCCGGCAGCGCCTCGTCGAACCACTCGAGCATCTCGTCGGCTTCGCGCGTGGTCTCGATCCGGTTGGCGACCAGCGCCCGGGGTTCGATCTCGGCGTCGTAGTCCATCTCCAATGCGCCGACGTAATCGAAGAGCAGTTCCAGCGACCGTTTACTGGTCGACTCGGCCAGCGCCGGGATGACCAGGTTCTCCGTCGCGATCAGGGCGTTGTCGGTCACCTGTCCGAGGTTCGGCGGACAGTCGACGACGACGACGTCGTACCCCGTTTCGAGCTCCGTCAACAGGGTATCGAGTCGCGTCGCCCCGTCGTCTTCGGGCGCGAGCGTCGCCTCGGCCGCGTTCATGTCGACGTTGCTCGGAACGACGTCCATCTCCTCGTGGTCGTAGACGAGTTCCGAACGCGACACGTCGGTCGGTTCGACCAGTGCATCGAGAAGGGTCGGCGGTTCCGCGTCGTAGGCCTCGAGCAAGCCGAGCCCTTCCGTCGCGTTCCCCTGTGGATCGAGGTCGACGAACAGGACCTCGCGGTCGAGTTCGTTCAACGCACCGGCGAGGTTGATCGCGACGGTGGTCTTTCCGACGCCTCCCTTTTGATTTGTCACGCAGAGCCGAGCGGGTCCCGCCATTCGAGTGGCTCGTTTCGATTCTGCCCACATAACTCACACGGCCAACCTGCTCCCGCACTGTCCGGCGCGTTGACGGGTTTCGCGGTCCTCGTCGACGGGTCGGGCCGGACGACCCGACGGCAGGCTGTGAGGGAAGCGAGCGGTGCATCGAAAAAGCGAATCGTGCGTCGATCGACTCGGCCGTGCGTCGCCCGGCAGCACTCGAGCGGCCGCGATCAGTCGTCGGCCGCCGCAGGCTCCGCCTCCTCGGCGCTCGAGTCGGCGCGTTCGAGGTCCTCGAGGTACTCGTCGGCGTCCAGTGCGGCCTTCGATCCCATCCCGGCGGCGGTGACGGCCTGCTGGTAGTGGTAGTCGACGACGTCGCCGGCACCGAAGATGCCGGGAACGGCCGTCTCGGTCTGGCCGCCGCCGTCGCCGCCCTGTGTTTCGAGGTAGCCTTCGTCGTCCATCTCGACGCCGGTGTCCTCGAGGTACTCGGTGTTGGGCGTGTGTCCGATCGCGAGGAAGACGGCACCGACGTCGAACTCGAACTCGTTGGTCTCGGGGTCGTCGAGGCGGTCGGTCGGGTGCCCCTTCTCGTTCTCGACGAGGGTGACGTAGTCGACGCCCTCCTCCTGGGAGCCGTGGACCTCGATCAGTTCGGTGTTTTTCATGATCTCGATCTCGCCCTCCTCGACCTTCTCCTGGACGCGGTCGACCCAGTAGTCCTCCGCGCGGAACTCCTCGCGGCGGTGGGCGATGTAGACGGTGTCGGCGAACTTCGTCAGGAAGGTCGCCTCCTCCATCGCGGCGTCGCCGCCGCCGACGACGAGCATGTCCTCGCCGCGGAAGAACGCGCCGTCACAGGTGGCGCAGGTCGAGAGGCCGTATCCCATCAGTTCGTCCTCGCCGGGGATGTCGAGCGTGCGGGCACTCGCGCCCGAGGCGGCGATGACTGCGTCGGCGGTGTAGACGTCGCCGTTGGTCAGTTCGACGCGGAACGGCCGCTGGGAGTCGTCGACGGACTCGATGATGCCGTTTTTCAGGTCGGCACCGAACTGTTTGGCCTGCTCTTTCATGTTGTTGACCAGTTCTGGGCCGCCGATCCCCTCGGGGAAGCCCGGGTAGTTGGCAACGTCCGTCGTGAGCGTGAGTTGGCCGCCCGGCTCGTCGCCCTCGATGACCAGTGGCTCGTTGTTCGCGCGGCCGGCGTAGATGGCGGCGGTCAGGCCGGCGATCCCCGTCCCCGCGATGATGAGCTTGCGGTGTTCGACGATTTCGTCGTCGCTGTCGTCTGCAATACCTAACTTCTCGTCGAGTTCGCCCGTCTCGTTCAGCGCGCTCGTGTCGTCCCACCCGCCGATGAGTTCGTCGTCGATGAAGACTTCGGGGGCGGTCTTGCGGCCGTTCGCACGCTCGACCATCTCCTCGAAGCGGTCGTCGTCGCCGGTGACGTTGTACTCCTCGTACTCGATCCCCTTGCTGTCGAAGAGGTCCTTCGCCTTCTCGCAGTAGGGGCAGTCCTCCTTGGTGTAAATCTCGACGCGCGGCTGGTCGCTCATGCTCACGAATAAGGATACGAGGGGTATACGACTTGCGTTCCCAGCAGGTCCGTAGTCCGTCTTCGACGCGGGGTACCGAGGTGGTGCGCGCGTTCCCGCGATGGCAACGGGTTTACGGCTGGTCCGCACCAGGATCCGATATGACCGCCGATCTCGAGGAGAAGACGGACCGCTACGGGAAACTGCTCGCGGAGGCCCTCGAGGAGGCGACGGTCGCGCCGCCGGCGGGGACGCCGATGGCCGAGGCCGCCGCGGAGTGTTACGAGATGGCCGAGTCCTACCTCGCGGACGGCCGGCACTTCCGCGAGAACGACGATCCGGTCAACGCCCTGGCGTCGTTTTCCTACGGCCACGCGTGGCTCGACGCGGGCGCACGCGTAGGATTGTTCGACGTACCCACCGAGGGGCACCTGTTCACGGTCGAGTGACGGTCGGTTAGTACGACTGCACGTCCAGGTCGGGAATCTGCTCGAAGTGGCCGTCCCGGGTGACGACCTGAGCCCCGTTGTGGCGACAGATTCCGGCGATAAGCGTCTCGTCGAGGTTGACCCGCTCGCCGGCCTCGAGCAGTTCGGCCTCGATGACCGCCGCCTCTCGAATCATCGGTTCGGTTAGCGGAAGCGGGTCGGCCCAGTCGAGTCCCGATGCGACACGTTGGACGCCCGCACTCCCGTCGGCACACGGCTCACCGCGGTACGCTTCGAACAGCGCCACCGACGGAACGAAAACCGGTTTTCTCTCGTGTTCCTCGATCGCGGCCCTCCCCGTGGACGATCGATCCGGCGTTCGGAGCCAGTGAACCCGACTGTCGGGTCCGAAAATCAGGGAATCCGAACGGTATGCTCGAGCGTACCGACGCCCTCGACTTCGATCTCGACCTCGTCGCCGTCCTCGAGGGGGCCGACGCCCTCGGGCGTGCCGGTGGCGATGACGTCGCCCGGCTCGAGCGTGAGGTAGGTCGTGATCTCGGCGATCAGTTCGGGGACGGGGAAGATGAGCTGTCCGCGGTGGCCGTCCTGTTTGAGTTCACCGTTGACGCGGGAGCGCACCGCAGCGTCGTCGGGTACCTCGTCGGGCGTCGCGAGGACCGGACCGAGCGGTGCTGCGCCGTCGAAGGCCTTCCCGCGGATCCAGTTTTTCTCTTGGCGCTGGTCGTCACGGTTCGAAACGTCGTTCACGCAGGTGAATCCCTCGACGACGTCCATCGCCTCGTCCTCGGGGACGTGGCGACACTGCTCGCCGACGACGACGCCGAGTTCGGCCTCGTAGTCGATGCGCTCCTTGCCCGCGGGTGCCGTGATCGTATCGCCGTGGCTCGCGACTGCGTTCGGTGGTTTCAGAAAGAGCAGCGGCCGATCGGGCACGTCCGACCCCATCTCGTCGGCGTGATCGGCGTAGTTGCGCCCGATACAGACGATCTTCGACGGCTCGCAGGGGGCGAGTACGTCGATCGCGTCGTCCTCGAGCGCGTAGCTCTCCGTTCCGAAGTGGACCTGCCCGTTCTCGTACTCACCGCGTCGTACCGCGCCCGCCGGATCGCGGAACCGGACGTATTTCATGGGCGTGCGGTCGGGTCGCGGGGTGAAAAACGTTGAGATGGCAGACGGCCCGTCCGCGAATCGGTGAGAATGATTGCGTTTACACGTCGCGCCGCGTACCGGTCGTCTCGCGTCGGCGTGTCCTCGACTGCAACGTCCCACCGCGTCGGACGGTACCGGTCCGGCCGTTGCCGTGGGGAGTCGGCGATCGACGTGCGGTTCCAACTCGCGGTTAGCCCGTGAAACGGAACGCAAGAGCCGGTTGTGCGCGGAACGGTTCTCGCGCTTTATTACCGTGTTACCACGACCCATGACGGGGCGAGTCGTTCGGGGTCGGCGGGCGGACCGGCGGCCGAATCGACGCCGAGTGAGACCGGGGCCCGTCGGTCCCGTCGGGGCGGCCGACGCCACTGCGGTGCGAGCGTTACCGCTGCCCTCGCGCGCCGACCGTTTGATCCCGCCCCGTTCATCCTATGAATCCAACGAACCACACAGCCGATACGCGATTCGGTGGCCACTCGCGACGGACGGTCCTGCAGGCGTTGGCTGCCTCGGGATCCGTCGCCGCGTTCGGCGGCCTGACCGGGGCCGTCGGCGCGCAGGACGAGGCGGACGCGGCGGACGACGTCCCCGTCGCGGGTGAGTTCCCCGCGGGAGAGACCGTCGGGCTGCGGAGAGTCGCGGCGGACCTGCCGGCTCCGACGGACTTCGACTACGTCGAGATAGACGGCGAGGTTCGTCACTTCGTCGTCACGCAGACGGGACAGGTGTTCGCGACCAACGTCCACGAACGGACAGCGGGTGAGTCGACGGAGAATGCGGACGACGCGTCCCCGGACGAACCGGACGAGGCCGGGGTAGACGATGACGCGACCCGAGGCGGTGAAGCAGACGTCGACGATCAGGACGACGCGGCCGCGGACGGGTCGGACCAGGACGCACCCGCGGACGACGGGGCCGGTGAGTTCGTCTTCAACGGCGTCATCCCCGGCTGGTTCGGCATGGAGCCGGCCGAGATCGACGGCACCGAGAACCCGACCCTCGAGTTGACCGCGGGCGAGACCTACCGGTTCACCTGGGAGAACGGCGACGGCCAGCCGCACAACGTCGTCATCCTCGACGCCAACGACGACATTCTCGAGCGGACGGCGATCGTTCGCGAACTCGGGGAAACTCAGACCCTGGAGTTCGAGGCGACCCCGGAGATGGACCGGTACGTCTGCGAGGTCCACCCGGGAACGATGACCGGGCGCATTCGGGTCGAGGAGGCGGAATCGGAGGCTGACGCGGCCGACGAGCCGGCGGAAGATGGGGACGACGAACCAGCGGACGCGCCGGCCGACGGCGGGGCGCTGACGCCCGACGACATGGAGCTGTTCCTCGACATCGGGGATCGGCTCGTCAGCCTCGGCATCGGCGAACTCGGCGGCTACGACGAGCGGGGCCTGCTCGGCTTCGCGCTCCACCCCCAGTTCGCCGACAACGGTCGGTTCTACGTCCGCTACAGCGCGCCGGAGCGGGAGGGGCTCGGCTACGATCACACCGACGTGCTCGCGGAGTTCCAGACCGACGAGAGCCTCGAGCGCGCCGATCCGGACACCGAGCGGACGATCATGGAGGTCCCCCAGCCCCAGGACAACCACAACGGTGGACCGCTCGCGTTCGGTCCGGACGGCTACCTCTACGCGTCGTACGGCGACGGCGGCAACGTCCACGATATCGGAATCGGTCACGTCGACGACTGGTACGACGAGAACCAGGGCGGCAACGGCCAGGATACGACCGAGAACCTGCTGGGCGGTGTCCACCGGATCGACGTCGACGTCGAGGAGGACCGCGAGTTCGGCACGTACGGCGTCCCGGACGACAACCCGCTGGTCGGCTCCGACCGGGATCGCGACGAGTACTGGGCCTGGGGCTTTCGCAACCCGTGGGGGATGTCGATCGACGACGACGGGCGGGTGTTCGTCTCCGACGCCGGCCAGCACCGCTACGAGTCTCTCTACGCGGTCGAGGCGGGCGGCAACTACAGCTGGAACGTCAAGGAGGGATCGTTCTGCTTCAGTCCCGCTTCACCGCTGGAGGAGATCGAAAACTGTCCCGACCAGGTCCCCGAGGACGCCGACGTCAGTGACCTGCGTGCCGGGGAGTCGCTGCGGGACCCGATCGCCGAGTACCAGCACACGCGGATCTCAGAGGCGTTCATCGACAGTTCGGTCGTCGTCGGCGGCCACCGGTACGCCGGCCGGGCGATCCCGGAACTCGAGGACGCCTTCGTATTCGGCAACTGGAGCAGCCAGGGGGTCGCCGAGGCCGACGGCGAAGTCCTCGTGGCGGTCGAGCCCGACGGCGACGAAGCGACCGATGCCGGAGACGGCGACCTCGTCGAGACCCGGCGCTGGGACCTGACCGAACTCCGGTTCGAGGGGGCGGCGGGCGAGTCGCTGAACCGGTACGTCTACTCGATCGAGCGCGACGAGGAGGGGGAACTGTACGTCCTCGCGAACACGGACTTCCGACCGGAGCCCGAGACGGGCGAGATCTACAAGATCGTCCCCGCGGAGGAGGGAGAATCCGTCCCCGAACCTGAGGACACGTTCGTCGTCGGCGAGGGAGATCCCGAGGAGGAAGCGCCGGACGACGACGAGGAGGGGGAGGCGTTCCCCAGCGGAGACGACTCCGACGGGGACGACGAAACCGCCGACAGCGACGACACCGAACCCGTCGACGGCGATGCCGATGTCCCGTCCGACGACGGAACCGAGTCCGACGCGGACGTGACGAACGAAACCGACGGCCCCGACGGCTGAGCCGGACTCGGTCGGCGACGAGCCGTCGGATTTTCGAGTCGGGTCTCGATTGCGGACCCTCCGGACTCGAGAACACATTCGCGTCGTCAGGCTCCGGGGCGCTGCGACCTGCGGGGACGCGGTCACTAGCTGCTGCGGACACCGAAACTGATCTCGATCGTCGATACGTCGGTGTCGTCAGCTCGGTCGGGTACTGTCGACGTTCCGCAGGGATCCAACTGCGTCACCTCATCTCACCCTCGGTTCGGAACGGAACGTTTTTTACTAGCCCTCGGCAACGGTTGAGTGCGTACGTTTCACGGGCGACGGCGCGTCCGTCGAGGCCCGGAACGCGAACGCAGTACGAGCTCCGTTGGTGTAGTCCGGCCAATCATTTCGGCCTTTCGAGCCGATGACCTGGGTTCAAATCCCAGACGGAGCACTCTTCTGAACGAACGTCGTGAGTGAAGAAGGAAGCGCACGCTCTGGGATTTGAAGTAGAGAAACGCGAGCGACAGCGAGCGTTTCGCGTGGTTCAAATCCCAGACGGAGCACGCTTCTGTGACACGTCGAACGTCCGTCGCAGTTGCCACCACGAGTCTGCCGGAAGTCACTCGTCGGCAGATGGCTCGAGTCGAACGCCCCGCGCGGCGGTCGCCTTGAACGAGGCGGTGATCGATTGGCCCGACTCGAGCGCGAGTCGGTCGACGCTGGCGTTGGTGACGAGCGCCTGAATCATCCCTTCGGGCGCGAATCGGATCGTCACCCTGGTGATCGCGTCGCCGGATTCGATCCCCTCGACGGTCCCCGTGAACTGGTTCCGGAGGCTCGTGCCGTCCGCTCGAGGCGTCTCCTCGGGGTCGGTCAGGACGACGGCGTCGGAGCGGACGCTGATCTGGACCTCGGTCGCGTCGTCGGGGACCAGCGCGAGGATCGATCCGATCTCGGTCTCGACGGTCGCGAGCTCCCCGGTTCGATCCCGAACGGTACCTGGGAAGACCGACTCTGTGATCCCTGCGACGCCTCCGAGGGCTGCGTCGTGGCGATCGAACTGCCGGCGCAACTCGCGTGCGGTCTCCGTTAGCTCGGTCCCCCCACCGCCGCTGCCGCCGCGCTGACGCTCGGTGATCGGGCCGACGGCGTCCTCGATTTCGACCACGCGGTTCTGAAGTCGCGCGTAGGAGCGGCCGAGGGCCTCCGCTGCCTTGTGCATCGAGCCGTGTCGGTCGATCGCGTCCAGCATCTCGACGTCGCGACGGTCGATCGTGACGCCGTCGACGGCGAGTTTCGTGGTGTACTCCCGTTCGATCGTCATCGGTGGATACCTCGAGCGTGTGACGGCGGCCGATCCATCGGTGGTGCCATCAGTATATCAGTTCGCCCTCGATAAACTTCCGGGTGCGTTCGTCCGCGGGGTTCTCGAAGATCGTTTCGGCGTCGTCCACCTCGATGATGCCGTCGCCGAGAAAGACCGCGACGCGATCCGCGATCCGCTCGGCCTGGTGCATGTCGTGGGTCGCGAGTGCCACACCGATGCCGCGGTTTTTCGCCGCGAGAACGGCGTCTTCGATGACGGCCGTGTTTCGCGGATCGAGTTCCGAGGTCGGTTCGTCCAGCAACAGCACCTCCGGATCGTATGCTAGCGCGCGTGCGATCGCGACTCGCTGGGCCTCGCCGCCCGACAGCGAGGCGGCCTGCTGGTCGGCCTGCTCCCGCATCCCGACGGTCTCGAGTGCCTCGAGCGCGTCGCCGGTTCCGTTCGGCGTGGTGAACAGCCGGGCGAGGGCCTGTCGAATCCGATCCGGCCAGGATCGGCGAACCCGAAGCCCGTACGCCGCGTTGCGACGGACGCTCGCGTCGAAGAGGCTCGCCTCCTGGAACACCATGCCGATTCGCCGGCGGTACGCGAGTCGCCGTCGATCCGAACAGTGCCAGACGTCCTCGGCATCGTAGGTGATCGCACCCGCTTCGGGAGGTTCGAAGAGAGCCAGCAATCGCAACAGCGTGGATTTCCCGACGCCCGAGGGGCCGATGATCGCGACGACTTCCCCCGACCTGATCGATAGCGAGACGTCTTCGAACACCGTCTCGTCCCCGTAGCCGTGGCGAACGTCGATCGCCTCTACGGTCATCCGTACCGACCACCACCGTTTCCGAGTCGGACGACGATGGCGTTGACGATCAGGACGAGTCCCACGAGGATCGCACCGAGCGCCAGCGCCGTCTCGAAGCGGCCCTGTCGCGCCTCGAGTTGGATCGCGGTCGTGAGGGTGCGCGTGATGGACGTGCCGTCGGAGGCGGCGATGTTGCCGCCGACGATGAGGACGGAGCCCACCTCGCTGATCGCACGGCCAAACCCCGCCAGGACTGCGGTCGCGATTCCGGCCCGTGCCTCCTTGATCGTGACCAGGGCGACGTCTGCTCGGGTTCCACCCATCGCGTACGCCGCGTCCCGGACGGTTTCGTCGACGCTGCTGACCGCCGCGAGACTGACGCCGGTGACGACCGGCAGCGCCAGCACGAACTGCGAGAGGATCATCGCCTCGGTCGTAAAGACGAGGTCCCACGATCCGAGCGGCCCCTGATTCGACACCGCGAACAGGACGAGGAGGCCGACGACGACGCTCGGAAACCCCATTCCCGTATTGATGACTGCGGTGAGAAGCGTCTTCCCGGGAAACTCCTTGAACCCCAGGAGAAGCGCGATCGGCAGGCCGACCACCGTACTCAGCCCGACTGCAGTCAGGCTCACGTAGAGGGAGACCCGGACGATGCTCCGGATGTAGTGCCACTCGAAGGGAAACTCGGTCAGCAGCGGCGGCAGGAGACCGGGCTCGAGTGTCATGCTATGGGTCGTCGTTCACTCGCCGTTCGCGGGGTCCCATCCTTCGGGAACGTACTGTTGAAAGTTCGGCTCCGCCGACAGCGCTTCCGGGAAGAACAACTGTTCGCCGTCCGAGGAGACGTCCTCGACGATCGCCTGTCCCTCGGTGCTCGTGACGAACCCGATGTAGGCCATCGCGAGGTCGTAGTTCACGTGCTCGTGGACGGCCGGGTTGACGGCGACGATGCCGTACGGGTTCATCAGTTCGTCCGGGCCATCCTCGATCGGTCCCTCGAGGTGGATCTCGAGATCGATTTCGTCTCGCATGTCGAGGAAGGTTCCCCGATCGGCCAGCGTGTACGCCGCCTGCATGCTCGCCTGGGTCAGGATCTCGCCCATCCCGCCCCCGCCGTCGACGTACCACGTGCCGAACGTCTCGACGGTCAGTCCCGCCGCGTCCCACAGCGCGAGTTCCTTCGTGTGCGTCCCCGAGCTGTCGCCCCGGGAGACGAACGTCGCCTCCGTCTCGGCGATCGACGTCATGGCAGCCTCCACGCTCTCGTCGTCGGCGACGCCGGCCGGGTCGTCCGGCGGGCCGACGACGACGAAGTCGTTGAACATGAGATCGCGTCGATTGATGCCGTAGCCCGCTTCCATGAACTCGTCCTCGAGCGAGCGCGCGTGGACCATCACGACGTCGGCGTCGCCGTTGCGTGCGGTCCGGAGTGCCGCTCCCGTTCCCTGGTCGATCGTATGCACGGACACCCCGTATCGGTCCTCGAACGGGGCGTTGAGTTCGTCCAGCAGCCCGGTATCGTACGTACTCGTCGTCGTCGCGAGCGTCAGCGTCTCCCCGCGGATTCCGGCCTCGGTGTCGTCCCCGTCACCGTCGCCCGTCAATGACGCACAGCCGGCGACCCCAACGGCACCACCGCTCGCGATAGCCGCGACGAACTCACGGCGTTGTATCGACATAGATACTACGAACGCTGCCCGGACCGAAATAGCTTCGGATCGGCCGAACCGACCGCTGCGGGCCGATTCCGTGACGGATCGTGTGATCCGACGCAGCGGATCGGTTTCGACACGTGGGAACGCTCGCCCAGAACGGGGCACTCGAGCGGAGAACAGTTCGACTAGCTATCCGAACGGATCAGTCGGGCGTCGACTCGTGGATGTCAGTCCTCTTTGAGGTAGCTAACGTCCCGCTCGAGTTCGTATCCTTGCGGGACGCCCACCTTCTCGAGGCACTCGTCACAGAGCGGTTTCGCGTAGCTCCGGTTGTGGGATTTGCCGAGGATGTTCGCGTCGTCGAGAGAGACGATATCGTCACAGCGGCTACACTCGATCTTATCGCCGTCTACGATATTCATGACGCAAGATTGGTTCCGAGGGTGGGATAAGTGTCCCGGCCGAACCCCTCCAGCTCGTCCGGTCAGGCGAGTGATCAATCGTCGACTGAAATACCCTGCTCCGACGACCGTGACTGCGGACGACAGTCGCCGCGACGTCCGGCTTGCCGCTGGGTTTCGATCACTAGGGGCCGTCGAGTCGTGGCCCAACGTGATGGAACCACCGAAGTCGCTCACTCGACGCCCGACCCCTGATCGAGCAGCTCTGTGGCGGTTCGACGTCGCCCTGATCCGTCCACGCCCCCGAAGAAGACTTTTGTATTACTGAGTCGTAGTACGGAACAGTATGACTCGACGGTCTCCGCGAAAATCCCCGACGATCTGAAATCGGACCTCGAAGACGAGGATATCAACGTCAGTGAAGTAATCCGAGATGCCCTCGAGGAGGAACTACGGGAACGCAGACGCGACCGCCTTCGGACTGACGCCGCCTCACTCGGAGATGCACTCGGCGACGACATCGAACGGGACGCGATCGTGTCGGCTGTCCGGGAGACGCGAGAGGAACGATAACGAGTGGCCTATCTGTTCGACGCGAGTTCGGTCGTGACGATCGTTCTCGGGCGGGGGAACGCGGACGATACGATCGACGCCCTGTTCGACGAACACGTGCTCGACCTGACTCGGTACGAAGCGGGCAACGCGATCCGGAAACTCGGGCTGGTCCGGAACGAGCTATCCGATTCGGCGATGGCTGACGCGATCGATATTCTCGATCGACTCGAGCGGGAACTGATTATCGAGCGCCCGACTGGGGTGGAGACGATGGACGTAGCACGAGAGACCGGGCTGACGGTCTACGACGCAGCCTATCTCGCGGTCGCTCGGCGGGACGCCCTCACGCTGGTGACCGAGGACAGCGCGCTACGTGAAGCAGCAGGGCAACGCGGTGTATCGACGGCCTGGGTGGACACGCTCGAGCAGGATCGATCCGGATAGTCCAGACTGCGAACGGAAGGGATGCACGTCAATCGGCGTACAGACTCATGATTACGGCGGTGAAGCCGAGCGTCGTCACGAAGTAGTTGACCGTCAGCAGCGTCCGCGGGTTCTGGAAGTCGTTGACGAACGCGCTGATCGTGGTCGCGGTGGCGGCGGCGACGATCAGCGTGAAGCCGATCGAGAGGTAGACCATCGACTGTCGTCTCGTTTCCGCGTACGCCTGCACGGCCATGCCCGCCATCACGAGTCCGGACGCGATCACGGTCCCGCTGAAGACGATGTACAGGGCCTCGAGGAGTTGCATTCAGTCGTCACCACCGACGCTGCGGCTGAGGTCGTCCCAGACGCTGGCCAGGGACTGGTCGGCCACCTCGCGATCCTTCGATTCGATCTCGATCTCCTGGCCCTCGAAGCGGATGACGATCTCGGAGACGTTGCGCTGGTAGAGCGTCTTGCTCTGGCCGGTCTCACCGAACGAGGGGTCGTCCTCGTCGTCCTCGAGCAGTCCGAGGTCGGTCAGCGTTTCGACCCGTCGGTAGCTGGTCGTGACGGGAACGTCGAGTTCGTCGCTCAACTCCTGGGCCGACTTGGGCTCGTCCGCCGAGCGGAGAATGTCGGGGCTGTACTTCTGCCCCAGCGTGTTCAGGAGCTCGGTCGGGTCCATGCGCCTGCCTTTCGACCGGACCCACATAACCGTACTTGCCGATTCGGACCGCGGGAGCGGCCGTTTTCACCGTTGGGAATCGGCTCCTCGAGGCTCGAGGACGCGGGTTCGGCTGGGCTCGGCGATGGCCGGGACTCGGGTGGGCGTGCGGGAAACGAGCGTTGGAGACGGGGTTCGCGACGCGGTCAGGGACGGCGGTCGTGTCGGTCAATCAACGGTTGAGGGTCCGACAGGGGGCGGTAGCGGACTGGCCGTAATACTTAGTACAGATGGTCTGTCCGCCGAGAGCGACCGTTCCCACACATGAAAATACTGGCTCAGCTTTAATACCCATCCGTTTAGAGTGTATGCCGACGCCCGAGCGATTCGGGTGTTCCCCCCTACGAAACATGTTCGAAACAGATGCAGACCGAGAGCGCGGTCAGGTGGGGATCGGCACGCTCATCGTGTTCATCGCGATGGTGCTGGTCGCTGCTATTGCCGCGGGCGTATTGATCAACACCGCTGGCTTCCTGCAGACGCAGGCTGAAGCCACGGGTGAGGAGAGTACAGAACAGGTGAGCGATCGATTGCAAGTGCTGAGCGTCTCCGGTGACGTCGGCGGTGGGGACCCAGTGAGTTTCGATGATTCAGAAACCGAGGTGACCACCCTGACGTCAGGTGACGACGGTACTAACCTCGCGAGTGACGAGGTCGTGACGATCAGAGCTGCCGTCAGTGACGCTGATGGTGAGGTCGTCGCCGTCGAAGAAGATATCACGGTCCAAGCCGATGGTACGTTCGCTACGACCCCCGAATTCGAACTTCCGAATAACGCGGGAGACATCGAAATTACGCTGGACGGTGAGAACGTTATCGCCGTTACCGAAACGATTGCCGAAGCTGATGTCGGAACAGACGTCACCGTCTTCACTGCTGGTGACATTGCTGATGGTCCCGCGGCGGGTGCCAACGCAGATACCCACGCCGCCACGGTAACGGAAGTCGACGGCAAAACGACGCTGGAAGCGGAAGACGCCGAGGACCTCGAGGTCGTTGTAATGTCTGAAAACGAAGTCGAACTCGACTTCGACCAGATTGCCAGCGGTGACGCTCAGTTCAACGTCCCGTCGGACGTGGATATAGACGAAGGTACTTACAACGTCGAAATCAGAAACGTGGAGGGCATCACCGTCGCTGACACTGCTCTCACGGTTGATAGTACTGGTGCCATCAGTCAGGTCGCGACCGGCTTCGGTAACGTTCTCCCGGCTGAAAACATCGTGACCGACCTCGAGTTCCTGACCGCGACCGCACCCGGTTCGGACTCGATCGACCTCGAGCAGACGACCGTGCAGTTCATCGGCTCTGACGGTGCGCCCGTCGAGCACATCACGAACATCGAGATGGTGCAGGGCTCGAGCGATACCGTCCTCGAGGACAGCACCGACCGTGCCGAGGTCACCTTCAACCTGGAATCCGACGTGACCGGTTACACGGAACTCGACGAAGGTGAACGACTGACGGTGGTCTTCACCACCGACTCCGGCGCGACGACGGAAACGGAGCTTCGCGTTCCGACGACGATCACTGACGACGACGAATCGGTGAGGCTGTAACAATGTTCGGGAAGGAAACTAACGACGACGACCGCGGTCAGGTAGGGATCGGTACACTCATCGTGTTCATCGCGATGGTGCTGGTCGCCGCGATCGCCGCGGGCGTCCTGATCAACACGGCGGGATTCCTGCAATCCCAGGCGGAAGCGACCGGTGAAGATTCGACCGATCTGGTCTCCGAGCGGATCGATGCGACCGGTGCTGTCGGTATCGTTAGCGATGCGACCAACGGCCAGCTCGGATCGGTCGAAGTCAGCGTGACCGCTGCACCCGGTGCTGACGACATCGCACTCGTGGATACGATCGTGCAAGTCGTCGGACCCGGCGGACAGGATACGCTCACGTTCACCGACGACGACGTGACCAACACCGTCCCGGACAACGGGGACGAGTTCGCGGTCGTCGATCCGAACGACCCCACTACCGTCGTCGACGGGCAGAACGCGGTTCTGTCGGCGGACAACGGGGAGTACATCCTCGTGTTCAACCCCAACGCGGGCCCATTCGGATCGTACGGCGAGAGTGACACGGCGACGATCGACGTCGTCTCGCCGGCGTCGGCGACGACGCAGGTCGAACTCCGCGCACCCGACCTGTTCAGCGAAGACGGCGAAGCGGTCCGACTGTAACTGACCGCCGCGATCGAACGGTCGTTTTTCTTTTGGGTTATCACGTCGCATAGCGACGGCGATAGCTGTCGGTATCACGGCCTGAGTCGAGTGTTAGCACGAAGACCACGTCTTCGAATAGTACGGTAGCCAACAGTACTAAGACGGTTCGAACGAATCATCCAACCGAACTGATCGTATAACTGGCACGGCAGCTCGAGATCAGCTCTCGCCGCTGTGCCGGTTCCCGAGTGGGCGATCGTCAGGTGGTATCCATGACAGACACGTTCACCCCCTACGACTCTAACGACCGTGGCCAGGTTGGTATCGGCGTCCTCATCATCTTCATCGCGATGGTGCTGGTCGCTGCAATCGCAGCCGGTGTGGTTATCGATACAGGGGGCATGTTGCAGGCGCAGGCTGAAGCGACCGGTGAGGAGAGTACGGAACTCGTCTCGGAGCGACTCACTGCGAACACTGCCGTCGGAATCGTCGGGGACGAAGCCAACGGCGACCTCACGGAGATCCGGGTGGGAGTCTCCGCCGCGCCGGGCGCGAGCGAGATCAACCTCGTCGACACCGTGGTCCAGGTCACCGGACCCGGCGGCCAGGAGAATCTCGTGTACGCGTCCGATCCCGCTTCTCCCGATGGAGACGAGTTCGTCGCGATGGACCTCGACATGAATCCCGTCGGTCGTGACGATGCCGTACTCAACAACGAAAACCGCGAGTACATCCTGGTTTTCGACGCCGAATCGGAACCGTTCGCTAACGAGGATGGTCCGATGGGAGAGAGTCAGGACGCGACCCTCGACATCGTCTCGCCATCGTCCGCAGTGACCTCCGTCGAACTGTCGGCCCCGGACCTGTTCCAGAAAGACGGCCAAGGGGTTCGCCTGTAACGGCGGCCGAAGCGACGGCTCGTCGCTGCGATTGCGTCTCGCTCGAGCAGCCGCGCCTGTCGCGTCACTGGACACCGCCGACCGGTTCCGACCCTGGTGGCCAGCACGCTTTTGACCGGTTGCTGCATCAGGAAGAACCAATGGGGTTCAGTACGAGCGGCGCTGTCCTGGTCATCCTGATCGGGATTCTCGCCGCGCTCGGGGTCCTCGTTCCGACGCTGTTTACCGTTGGTGCGGAGACCGGTGAGGCGTTCGCTGCCCAACACGATCAGTTACGGGAACAGCAGAACGTCGCTCTCGAGGTCGAACGGTTCGCACTCAAGGACAACACCGATCCCGACGACCCCGTCGCCGTGGTCAACGTGACGAACACCGGCACCGAGTCGCTCTCGATCCACGATACGGACGTGCTGGTCAACGGCGAGTACTATCGGACGGACGGCTACGAGGACGACACCCGGATCGTCGACGGCAACGACGTGCGTACGGAGACGAATATCTGGGCCCCCGACACGCACCTCGAGGTCGAGATCGTGGCCAACGACCTCGAGAACTTCGATCCCAACGCGGACCCCGACACGGAAGAAGAGGGAGAACACGACGACCGCGTGCAGGTGACGACCGAGTACGGAATCGCCGACTCGGCCGAGCTCGAGGACGTCCAGCCCTGACGGAGGATACTAACGAATGTCAAGCGTTTCAGCGACCCATCTGATCATGTTCATCGGCAGTCTCGTGATCGCGTCGGCAGTCGCGGGTACGGTCATCGTCGAGATCGGCTCGGTGAGCGACACGATTGAGGTGAGAGGGACGTCGATCGCGGACGAAATCGAGACCGACGTCGCGATCATCAGCGACGAATCACAGTCGGAGACGTTCGTATCGGACGGCGGTGACGAAGTCACGATCCTCGCCAAGAACATCGGACACGGCGATATTCCGCGGACCGAGATCGACGTCCTCGTCGACGGGTCCTATACGAACACGTACGAATACGAGCGGGTAGACGTCGATAAAACCGACGACTGGGGTCCCGGTGGGGTCGTCGAACTGACGATCACGCCCGAGTCGACGGTGAGCGGAGACACCACGGTGACGGTCATCGCGGACGGGAACGAGGACACGATCGCGTTCTACTACGACGGGAGCTGACCTGATCGAACAATGGTACTGTTATTATTCGGCGAACTCGGCGGCGAACCGGACGATGACGACGAGGAGGCGGGCGAGGCGGACGATCTCCTCGCCGGCGGCGACGACAGCCTCACCGGGGGCGACGAGCTCTTCGACGACGACGATGGGGGCGAAGCGGACGATTCGGAACTCAACTACCGGCTCGACGAGGTCGAGAAGGAGATCGACTCCCTCCAGGGGAAGGTCGAGACGGTCCGCGGCGAGAACGAGAAGATCAGCAACGAGATCGAGACGGTCGAACAGAACGTCGACAAACTGGTCGACCTCTACGAGATCGTCACCCACGGCGTCAACCCCTTCGCGGCCGAACAGGAGATCGGCGACGCCTTCGAGAGCGCGACCGGCCAGGGTGGACTCGTCGGTAACGATCCCGACGACCAGGTCGACGAAGAGATCGCCAACGCCGACGCCGACGACCTCCTCGAGGACGATCTGCCGATCGACGACGAGGAGGCGGCCGAGGAGTTCGACGACCTCGATGACGAGATGGCAACAGCTGACGAGGATCCACTGGAAGACGAGTTCGAAACGGACGATATGGAGGACGAAATGGACGAATTCGAGGACGAGGAAGTGGAGTTCGAAGACGAACCGCTCGAGGACGAGCAACTGGACGACCTCGAGGACGACGAGCCACCGGAGGACGAGGAGGACGACGAGGATCTGACCCAGTTCCTGCCGGACGAAGAGGACGACTCGTTCGCACCGGACGAAGACGACGGCGAGGAGGAGTCCGCCGACGAAACCGGGGACGCTCTCGACGAGTCGGTCGAGACCGAAGCGGACCCACTCGAATCGACCGAGACGTCCAGCGACGTGGAATCGATCGAGGACCAGGTCAACGGCGAGATCGGCGAGCCGCCGTATCTGGTGCGCCATCCCTCGCGACACGGGGCGGAGATCGCGACCCTCGACTGGATGCAGTATCTCGTCGAGACGGCGGGAGTGGACGGCGCGGCACGAACGGTCGCCTACTACGAGTCGATCGGCTGGATCTCCGACCCGGTGGCGACGTACCTTCGATCCCTACTGCGCGGGTTCGGCGACGAGGGAGCGGTCCCCGAGGAGGATCCCGAACCGCGCTCGGCGCTCGAGGTGAGCGAACACAAACGGAGTTTGCAGTACATCTCGGCGATCGCGACGCCCGAGAAGGGACGGGACGTGGCCCTCGAGTCGGCGATCGATTCCGTCGACGCCGCTTGATCGACCGACGGCGGGCCAGAAGTTTTGTATGCTGTCCATCGAGACGTAGTGCTCGAGAACCGGCACGCGGTCGGCGACCGATATCTCGTCGACTGATCCGACGAACGACCGGTGTACTATGGGGATAACGGATAAATCCGCGGCCGCTGGAGAATTCGGGAAGTCCATCATTCGGGCGTACGACGAGATGGAACTCCCGACCAGGATCTACGCCCTGGTGATCCTGATCCCGGCGTTTTTGATCTTCCTGCTCACGATCGTCGGCGCGGTCGTGCTGGACGTCTTCTTCCTCGTCCAGCTGTTGCTCCCGGTGCTTGGCCTGTTGGTCTTCCTGGCCGCCGTCGCCTATCCGCGCCTCGCGCTCGACCAGCGCCGGATCGAGATGGAGAATCGCTCCCATCTGTTCATCATCCACATGACGATCCTGTCGACGACGAACATCGACCGGATGGAAGTGTTGCGCCGGCTCGCCGCCGAGGAGGAGTACGGCGAACTCGCGACGGAGATGCAACGGGTCGTCGACCTGGTCGACGTCTGGCACCTGAGCCTCGGCGACGCCTGTCGCCGGCGCGCGAAGGCCGTCCCGAGCGAGTCCGTCGAGGACCTCTTAGAGCGGATGGCCTACACGCTCGAGGCCGGTCAGGAACTCGACGAGTTCCTCTTTCAGGAACAGGACGTCCTGATCGACGAGTACTCGACGGTGTATCGCCAGTCGCTCAGCAACCTGGACGTGCTGAAGGACCTCTACCTGTCGATCATTATCTCGATGACCTTCGCGCTGGTGTTCGCGGTCGTGCTCCCGTTGCTGACGGGGAACGATCCGACGCTCACCACGAGCATCGTCATCGTGTTGTTCGTGTTCGTCCAGATCGGGTTCTTCTTCCTGATCCGGGCGATCGTTCCGGACGATCCGATCTGGTACCTCGAAGACGGCTACCGGACGACGACGCAGAAACGACTGCTCGCTTCGACGGCCGTTGGACTCACGCTGTGTGCGCTGATCGTCATCGTCCTCACGCTGGGCTTCCTGGGGCTGCTCCCCGGAGCGTCGTCGATCAACTTCGATGCGATCCCGCTGTTGATGTATCTGCCAATCGCGACGTTGCCGCTGTTGATTCCCGGGCTCGTCTTCTGGCACGAGGAACGACGCGTGGTGGATCGCGACGAGGCGTTCCCGAACTTCGTTCGGGCGCTCGGGACCAGCGAGAGCGCGAAACAGTCCACCACGTCCGAGGTGCTGGCGACGCTGCGCTCGAAGAACTTCGGTCC
>NZ_HG315690.1:588814-819715 GCF_000455345.1 Halopiger goleimassiliensis | reverse complement strand
GTCTTCTGGCACGAGGAACGACGCGTGGTGGATCGCGACGAGGCGTTCCCGAACTTCGTTCGGGCGCTCGGGACCAGCGAGAGCGCGAAACAGTCCACCACGTCCGAGGTGCTGGCGACGCTGCGCTCGAAGAACTTCGGTCCGCTGACGCCGGACGTGGACGACCTTTACAGGCGACTGAACATGCGGCTGAGCACCGAAAAGTCCTGGCGGTACTTCACCGGCGACTGTCACTCGTACCTGATCCAGAAGTTCAGCGAGATGTACCTGATCGGTCGCGACATGGGTGGCGCGCCCAAGCGCCTGGGCGAACTCATCAGCGACAACATGAGCCAGATCAATAACCTCCGCCAGGAGCGACGCCAGCAGACGACGACGCTCATCGGCGTCCTCTACGGCATCACTGCCGCGTCGGCGTTCGCGTTCTTCATCGGTCTCGAGCTGGCGGTGATGCTCTCGAGTTTCGACATCGACCTGGAAGGACAGGTGATGGGCGGAAACCTGATCCACACCGACCAGTACGACGTTCCGGTGTTGCGGTTCCTGATCACGGTGGTGTTGATCTTCAACGCCTTCATCTCGTCGCTGGTGTTGCGGGTGGCCGACGGCGGCCACTTCGGCAACTCCTATCTCCACTTCACGGCGTTGCTGTGGATCGGGGCGATCACCGGGACGATCACCGAACGACTCGTCGACATGATCATCACGGTCGATCTGTGAACGACGGTCGGCCGTTCCGGACGCTCGCTACTGCGCGTCGTACCACGCCAGGTGAACGACTCGAGAGCGAGGACTCCCGCTATCCCCGTCGCTCCGGGTGAGGACTGCGAGGGCCAAAAGAACGATTATCGCACCATCGAAACGTCGAGACGACGATGCTACCCGACACGCCTCGATTCGACCCGACGACCCGCGCCATCGAATCGGTCCACAGCGGCGTATTGCTGTTCGGGTACACGATCATGCTGACGCTGTTTATGGCCGCCGTGATGTTCCTGAACGGCCACTGATCGCCGCCGGAGTTACTCGAGCGCGTCGAGCAGGTCCCCGATCGTACTCGACCGGGAGAGGCCGTTTTCTTTCGCGGCGCGGCGGACGGCTTCGGGGGAGACTACCGGCGAGAACTCGGACTTCTCGAGCAGCAGCGACGCCGTTCGCTGCGTGCCGGTGTTTTTCGCGACGTGCTGTGCGTACCAGAGCACGAGACTGTCGAAGGTTCCCACGACGTCGTCCGAGGTAGTCCGGTGGCGAACCGTCGAGCCGTCCAGCCGGGAGACGATGTCCATCGCGTACCGGGCCTCGGTCCGCTCGAGTTCGCTGGCCAGCAACGACCGTGCGGCTTCCGGGCTCCGCATCGCTCCCTTCTGGGGAGCGGGACTGGTCTCGGCTGGCTCGGGGTCCGGTTCGGGAGCCGACTCCTGGCTCCGGGTCGGTCGTGCCGGAGAACCGCCCGCGTTCTGGGTCGTCGTCGGCTCCTCCTTGCGCTTGGGGACGGAGGGTGGACTTTTGTCCGCGGAGACGACGTACCTGCCGTCGGACACCTCCGCGACGTGAGGGCTTTCGGTGAAGTCGAGTTCGTCGGGTGAAAGTACACCGCCCGCGTCCGACGCCGTGGGCTGTTCGTTCGGCAGGACGGGCGGAACGTCGGCGTGATCTTTGGGATCGTTTCCCTCGTTACTGTTCGTCATGGACTGTCCGATACGCGGGAGTTACACGCGAGGCGAGAAGAAACTGTTGCCTGTTTCCACGGGCGCGTGCAGAATCGTTGAGATGACCGACGTGTGCCGCCGAATATCCGGCCACAATTTCTTAATACGTAGATTCTCATAGTCAGCACAGATGACTACTCGTAGTCCACCCGGACGGTCCACCCCCATCGATCGACGATCCGACGACGTCCGGTGTCGGCGGGCTACGATCGAGTGCGAACGCGGCCAATCGTGACGAGGTCACCATGCTACTATCCATAATCGGCGACATACTCGGACGTGAGGACGAGGACGGCGATTCCGCGGGCGGAAGCAGTGAATCGCTCGATGGCGAACTTGCCGGAAGCATGAGCGAAGAGGAGTTGCTTCCAGGTGCATCGTCCGGTGGCAGCACCGAGAGCGAGGACGACGTCTTCGGGGACTCCGGGGGCGGCGACGACTTCCTCGAGGACGACGGCGGTGACGACTTCCTCGGCGACGACGGTGGCGACGACGATCTGCTCGGCGGCGACGGCGCGCAGATGAGCGACGGCGGCGACATGTCCATGGACGCGATGGACGGCGGCGGCGGTGGCGGTAGCGCCGTCTCGAGCGAGGTCGAAGCCCGCGTCGAGGAGATGGAAAACGAGGTCGGATCGCTCTCCTCGACCGTCAACACCGTCCAGAGCGAGAACGAGAAGATCTCCGAATCGCTCGAGGACATCGAGGAGAACATCCGGAAGCTCCTCGAGGTCTACGAGATGGTGACACAGGGGGTCAACCCCTTCGTCGAGGACGACTCGCTGAACGACACGTTCGGGCCGGGTGCCGGGCAGGCCGAAGGTAGCGGCAACTTCGGCGGACAGAGCCTCTTCGACGCCGATACCGAAGACGAGGAGGAAGACGTCGACGAGGACATCGCGAACGCCGACGCCGAGGAGTTCCTCGACGAGAGCATCATCGACGACGAAGAGGACGACCTCGACGACTTAGGCGAGGCGGACGACGAGTTCGCTGACGAGAGCTTCGAGGACGACGAGTTCGACGACGCAGAGGACGGGGGCGGCGACGCCGCCGACGAAGACCTCTCGTTCGACGAACTGAAATCCGAGTACGAGTCGGGCGACGCCGACTGGGACGAAGAGCACGGCGAGGCCGGTTCCGGGGACGAACCCGAGGAAGAGGCGTTCGCCGAAGCCGACGACGAGTTCGCGTCCGACGAGGAGCCGTTCGCCGAGGCGGACGACGAGTTCGACGACGACGGCGACGAACTGGACGAGTTCGACGACGACGCGTCCCTCGAGGCGGACGACGACCTCGGCCTCGAGGACGACGCGACTGGACTCGACGAGGGCGCAGACTCCCTCGAGGCGGATGAAGGCTTCGAGTCCGAGCCGCTCGAGGCGGACGAGACGACGGACGCAGCCGACGAAGCGGCGCTCATTCCGTGGGACGACGGCGGGCGTCCGTACCTCGAGGCGGTGCCGTCGGAGTACGACACGGAGTTCGTCGTCATGGACTGGCTCGAGTACCTGGTCGATCGAGCCGGACTCGACGGTACTGCGGAGACGATCCGGTTCTACGGCTCGATCCACTGGATCAGCGACCCGGTCGAGGAGTATCTGCAGGCCATCCTCCAGGGCTTCCACGGCGGTCCCGACGTCGAGGACCCCGAGCCGCGATCCGCGCTCGGCGTCGACCACAAACGGAGCCTCTGGTGGATCAGCCGGATCGCGACGCCCGAGAAGGAGTCGCCGGAGTACGAGGAGTGGCTCGAGCAAGAGGAACTGACCATCGACGGGACGCTCGAATCGGACGAGATGGAGGAAGCGGACGACGTGGCTGGTGACGTCGGGTCGACCGCGGGCGAGGAGTCGCCCGAGACCATCGACGTCGGCACCGACCCCGAACTGGGGACTGCCGACGCGGGCGAGGAGTTACGCTACACCGAACCCACCGGCGCGGAGACGACCGCGACGGCCGGGGACGACGCCCCGACCTCCACGGTCGAGGCTGACGACGTCGGCGACGAACACCAGTCCGACGCCGGACCGTCGGACGAGGGGACCGAAGCCGGGGACGGCGACGCCCACAGGATCGTGATCGACGATTCGGGCGACGACGTCGCTGTCTCGGCGGAGACGCAGGTCCAGGACGCGCCGCCCGCCCCGGAGGCCGAACTCGAGACGGAGGGTGGTCGGATGATCTGGGTCGATTCGGACGTCGTCCTCTCGGCGTCGGGTGTGGAACTGCGCGACACCCGGGGCGGCTACGACCGCCGCGACCGCGCGGAGTACGTGACGTCGCTGCTCGAGGAGACGAACTCCTCCGGTACGGACGAGGAGAGTCACGTCAAACCGGTCGTAGTGCCCGAGGACGACTCCGACCTCGAGCCCTGGCAGATCGATCTGATTCGCTCGGTGCTCGCACCCGACGACGATTCGGGGAGGTGATCACATGAGCTCGCTCAAAAACATCTTCTCGATCGGGTTAGACGACAGAGACCGACTCAACAAGGAACTCGGTGGCGGCATTCCGACCGGCAGCATCGTCCTGATGGAAGGTGACTACGGGGCCGGGAAGAGTGCCCTCTCCCAGCGGTTCACCTACGGACTCTGCGAGACCGGCAAGTCCGTCACGTTCCTCTCGACGGAACTCGAGGTCCGTGGTTTTCTCGACCAGATGGACTCGCTGAACTACAACGTCGAGGAACACCTGCTGTTCGAGAACCTGTTGTTCCTCCACGGCGACCTCGACAGCGGGGGCGTGTTCTCCTCGGGCGAGCAAGAGGACAACAGACAGGATCTGCTGACGGATCTGATGGAGGAAGAGACGCTCTGGTCGGCCGACATCATCATCATCGACACGTTCGACGCGATCTTGCGTAACGATCCGAAGTTCGAGGCGCTCGTGCGCCAGAACGAGGAGCGACAGGCCGCCCTCGAGATCATCTCCTTCTTCCGGGACATCATCTCCCAGGGGAAGGTCATCATCCTGACCGTCGACCCGTCGACGGTCGGCGAGGAGGCGATCGGTCCGTTCCGGTCGATCGCCGACGTCTACATGGAACTCGAGATGATCGAGGTCGGCAACGACGTTCGGCGACAGCTGTTCATCAAGCGTTTCGCCGGGATGGGGGAACAGGTCGGCGACCGGATCGGCTACTCCGTTCGATCCGGCGTCGGAATCGTCATCGAGAACCGTAGCGTCGCCTAGGACGGTGGTCGAGCGATGACCGAAATGGGAACGCCGAAGCCGTCGGAGGAGCTGAAAGAACTGGCAGCCCGTCGTCCCCATCTTCGGGAACACCTGAAGAAGTTCAGACAGATTACCGGCGAGTTCCCGATCCTGATCGACGAGCCCTCTGCGGAGTACGAGTCCGATCACCCGAACGTCATCTACCCCGTCGGGGGGCCGATTTTCAGCCACATCTACGGCGACGTCGGGACGAAGATGCAGTACTTCGCCGTCGAGCCGACCCTTTCGGACGAGGAGCAGGACGTCTTCGAGGCGGTGAAAGACTCCCTGCTCCGACGCAGCGCGACCAAGAAGGCCCCGGAGGGGGACGCGGAGTACGGCGACCGGATCGAGGAGTTGTTGAGCGAGTCGACACACATCAAAGGCGAGGAGTTCGAAGGCCTCATGGAGCAGCTCAAGACGAAGCTCCATCCCGGCATCCAGGAGGTCCCCCAGGAGACCTACGAGAACATCCGCTATCGGCTCAACCGCGACATCGTCGGTCTCGGACCGCTCGAGCCGGTCATGCGCGACCCCGCGAACGAGGACATTCACGTCATCGGCCCCAACGAGTGTTACGTGGACCACGGCACCTACGGGATGGTCGAGACGACGGTCGACTTCGGGACGCCCGAGGAGTTCGACAACTGGCTCTCGAACATGGGCGAACGGATCGGCAACCCGATGACCGACGCCGAACCGATCGTCGACTCGACGCTGCCGGACGGCTCCCGTCTGAACGTCATCTACAGCGACGACGTGAGCGTGAAGGGGCCCTCGCTGACGATCCGTCAGGGCGACGAGGTGCCGCTGTCGGTCACCCAGATTACCAACTGGGGGACGCTCTCGCCGGAACTGGCGGCGTACCTCTGGCTCTGCCTCGAGAACGAACGGACGGTGTTCGTCGTCGGGGAGACGGCGTCGGGGAAGACGACGACGCTGAACTCCATCATGTCGTTCATCCCGCGGGACTCGAAGATCTACACCGCGGAGGACACCGCCGAGGTGCTGCCGCCCCACGACACGTGGCAGCAACTGCTCACCCGCGAGAGCCGCAACGAGGACAGCGCGGACGTCGACATGTTCAACCTGGTCGAGGCCGCGCTGCGTTCCCGTCCCGAGTACATCGTCGTGGGTGAGGTTCGTGGTGAGGAGGGTCGCATGGCGTTCCAGGCGGCCCAGACCGGCCACCCGGTCATGCTGACCTTCCACGCGAGCGACATCGTCTCGATGATCCAGCGCTTCACCGGGGACCCGATCAACGTCCCCGAGACGTTCATGGACAACGCCGACGTGGCGCTGTTCCAGAACCGCGTCAAGCAGGGCGACGACGTCCTCCGTCGCGTCACCTCGGTCCAGGAGATCGAGGGCTACTCCGAGGAGATGGAGGGCGTCGTCACCCGCCAGGTCTTCTACTGGGACCCCGTCGAGGACGAGATCATCTTCCAGGGGATGAACAACTCCTACGTGCTCGAGGAACAGATCGCAACCTTGCTCGGATACGCCGACACGCGCGACATCTACGACGACCTGCAGTTCCGCGCGGACATCATCGAGCGGATGATCCAGGAGAACATCCTCGAGTACCACGAGGTCAACGACGCGATCGACTCCTTCCAGCGCGACGGCGTCGAAGGGCTGCCGTTCCACATCACTCGCGCGGAGTGACGCCGGACTGGACCGCACACTCGCCCGTGAACTGCGAACCGAACTACCGCGTGAGAGATAGGTCCGCCGACGTTCGGCCGTCGGCGACAGTTCGTCTCGCTGTGACCGTGGGGGCCGTCCCGTCGTCGATAACCGGGAGTTGGGACGGTATCGAAATCGGAACTGTCCGAACGATCGGCGGGTCACCTGCCTCTGACAGTCGACCCACGTGACAGCCTCGAGTACCCACGATCGGTAACGCTCGACCGTATGTTTTCCCTGTTGGACCCGCTCGAGAGACGCCTCCGGACATCGATCGACGCGGGCCTGGAGTAACCCCCGTTTCCGGCGCGATACCGTCGGTTACTCCTCGAGTCGGTGATCGGTGTTCGTCCCGAAGGATCGGGAATCCGAACGTTGAGGGATCCATTGTATATCAAATCCGATTGACCTGTTCGGTCACGATAGCCCGGGCGCACTGTCTGGAGGTAACGTTTGGCACACGGATCGTAACGCGACGTAGCCCTCCGTCCCAGCCGCTCGGAGCGCCGTTCCCGTGACAAATTTCGGATGTCACCGTGTAACTGTGGCTCCTGTTTAATACGCGGTCCGGTATCACACTCGAGCGGGCACGGACACGGAAGACGGCGTCAGCGTCCCGGCAACGGGGCGTCCCACCGGGGGTCGAAGCCAGTGGCGACGCCGTGGTTCGCGTACGTGCCCGGAGCACAAAACTATGGAGCGAGCAACAGCAATCCTGGTTTCGGTAGCGCTGATCGGCACGGTACTGATGGCCGGCGTTGCGGGCACGGCGGCGGCCGACGTCGAGCAAGAACAGGATGTCCTGCAGGGAAACGCCGGCGCGAACGTAGTCGCGACTGATGCGGACCTCGAGGACGCTTCGATCGACCAGACGATCGAACAGGCGAACCTGAACGCACAGGCCGGCGTCTCGACCGACGCGGGTGACGTGACTCAGAACCAGTCGGTTGGTCAGGTGAACGTCGGCGTCAACGCGGTCGTCGACGACGGCGACCTCGACGCCGCCGACGACGTTACCCAGTCTATCAGCCAGGTGAACGCGAACGCCCAGGTCGGCATCTCCGGGGAGGATTAACCGCACAGTGGGTGCTCCGTGGGGTTCCGTTCTTTTGCTTCCGTAGTCGGAGGCACCAACGTAATGGTCGTTCCCCGCACAGATCACCGTATGACCGACATCGAATCGCAGTTCGCCGACGTCGTCGCGTACGCCCGCGAGGAACTCGGCGACGACCTGCGCGCGATCGATTACTTCGACAGTACGGAGTACGAGTCGCTGTACATCCGCGAGGACGTCGCCGGCCTCTACACCGAGTCGCAGTTCGAGCGGATGAGCGTCGAACGCATGTCGAACCTGCTCAACGTCAACTTCTTCGAACAACTGTACGACGTGGGCGAGTTCCGGTACTCCGTCCGCCGGTTCGAGGAAGCGCTGTTGATCTTCGTGCCCGTTACCGAATCCAGCGGACTGGTCGTCTCGACGGAGGTGGAGTTACCGGTGTCGATCGTCGGCTTCGCCGAGAAGTGTTTCGACCTCGCGACGGAACCGACGGCGGACTGATCGGGTGCTGACGGCGACCGTCGCTCTCAGACCGACTCGAGCAGCGCCATGATCGCGCCGCCGCCGCCGACGCTCATGCCGACGAGGCCGCGGTCGACGTCCGGATCGTCCCGTAACTGGTACGCGAGACTTGCGGCGAGCATTCCCCCGGAGCCACCGATGGGGTGGCCGAACGCGACCGCCCCACCCTGGGGGTTCAGCCGGTCGCGCGGGATGCCGAGTCGCTCCATGACGTAGACCGACTGGGCCGCGAAGGCCTCGTTGATCCAGTAGGCGTCGACGTCCTCGACCGCGAGGCCGTTGTCGGCCAGCAACGCCTCGACGACGTCGCCGACGGCTTCGTTGAACTCGTCCGGATCGCGATAGGCGAGGTCGTAGTCGACCAGTCGCGCCATCGGCTCGCAGTCGCGGTCGGCGGCGACCGATTCGCTGGCCAGGAGGACGACGCCGGCACCGTCGCTGAGCTTCGAGGCGTTGCCCGGCGTGATGGTGCCGTCATCGCGGAACGAGGGCGGTAGTTCGGCGAGGTCCTCGAGCGTCGAATCAGGTCGTGGACCTTCGTCGCGCTCGACGGTCTCCCCGCCGGTGTCGACGGGGACGATCTCCTCGTCGAACGCCCCGGATTCGATGGCTTCGGCCGCCCGACGGTGGCTCTCGAGGGCGTACTCGTCCTGTGCCTCGCGGGAGATGTCCTCGCGGTCGACCAGTCGCTCGGTGATCTCGCCCATGTGGACGTCGAGGTTTCGGTCCCACAGCGAGTCGAGGATCATCGAGTCTTTGATCGTGACGTCGCCGTGTCGTCGCCCGGTGCGGTAATCGGGGAGGATCCAGGGCGCGTTCGTCATCGACTCGAAGCCGCCGCCGATCGTGAGATCGGCCCGGCCGGCGGCGATGCGGTCCGCTGCGAGGGTGATCGCACGGAGGCCCGACCCCGACGCCTCGTTGACGGTCGTCGCCGGCGTCTCGTTGGGCAGGTCGGACTCGACGACGGCCTGACGACCGGGGACCTGTCCGATACCCGCCTGGATGGCGTTACCGAGGCTCACCCAGTCGATCGCCGTTCCCTCGAGCGGCGTTCGCTCGAGCAGGCCGTCGATCGCCGTCTCGGCCAGCGACACCGCGTCGACGTCGGCGAGCGACCCGAGGAGGGTCCCGTGTGGCGTTCGGGTACCTTCCAGGACGACGATCGAATCGCTGTCGTGAACTGACATACGACCGACGACTACGTCGAGCCGCTTCAATTTTCGAGTCCGTCTCGCCGTTCGAACGGTGCCACTCGCTTCGCGGAGCCAGCGGCGATTCGCTCGGTTCCGGGAGCCGAACCGCCGGTTGGCCAGCAGTTTCTTGGCGCTGATCCACCGACTGGGGACAGACAGTGGCGACGATCGAACGCCTCGAGTCGATTCGGACGATCCTCGAGACGATCACCACGACGGAAGCGCGGCTGGCGGCCAGCGTCGCTATCGTCCTCGCAGCGATCGTGCTGGGGTTCGTCGTCGCGCCACGCGTCGTCCGCGTACTCGTCACGTACGCCGGCCGACGGCTCCGCGAGAGCGAGGCCGAATCAGCCCTCGAGACCGTCGACGACCTTCTCAACGTCCCGTTTCCGATGCGTGCCGTCGTCCGAACGCTACAGTCGGTCGTCCTCCTGGTCACCGGCCTGACGTTGCTGGTCGTCTGGGGGTACGCCTCGCACGCGGTGGTCGTGCTCTCCGTGCTGCGGGCGGCGTTCCCGTACCTCGCGAAGATCCTCTTGACCGTCGGGCTGCTGGCGGGTGCGATCGTCGGCACGCGCTACCTCGAGCGGCAACTCGACGAGTGGCTCGCCGACGCGAACTACGTGACGGCCCACCAGGAGGGGGTCGTCTTCCGCGTGCTCCAGGTGACCATCTTCGTGGCGGTCGGGCTGGCGACGCTCTCGCTGTGGCGGGTCGACCTCGGGGGGCTGCTGGTCGGGGCCGGCTTCCTCGGAATCGTCTTCGGTATGGCCGCCCGGCAGACGCTGGGTTCGCTGATCGCCGGCTTCGTCTTGATGTTCTCCCGACCGTTCGAGATCGGCGACTGGGTCGTCATCGGCGACCACGAGGGGATGGTCACGGACATCACGATCATCAACACGCGCCTGCGGAGCTTCGACGGCGAGACGGTGATCCTCCCGAACGACAACGTCTCGAGCGAGACGGTCGTCAACCGGAGCAAACGCGACCGGCTGCGGCTCCGTCTCGAGGTGGGAGTCGACTACGAGACCGACCTCGAGGGGGCGGAGGAAACCGCTATCGAGGCGATGGAAGCCGTGGAGGACGTCGCGACTGCGCCGAAACCCCAGGTGATCCCGACGGCCTTCGACGACTCGGCGATCACCCTCGAGTGTCGCTTCTGGATTCGCGGTCCCAACGCGCACAAGAAGTGGACGACGATCCGGGCGGTCGTCCACGAACTCAAGACGGCCTTCGATCGGGAGGGGATCGCCATCCCGTTCCCGCAGCGGGAACTCTCCGATCGCGCGGGCGGTCACGTTCGAATCTCCGACGGGATCGAGGGGGCTGACGGCGACGCGGACGGTGGCGACTCCACGAACGATGGGGGCGAGACCGTGACGTACTCGGAACGCGAGTGACGATCCCGCCTGGCTCTCGCGACCGTCGCCGTCGAGCCGGCGTCATCGGTCCGGTCGATCGGCGTCCGTCTCGAGTTCGGCCGCGACGTACACCCACGTCGCCTCGTCGTCGGCGAGTTCGTCGACCGCCTCTCGCTCCCATCGAATCGCGAACCCCTCGTTTCGAAGCGTTTCGCGGGTCGTCTCGAGGCCGGCGACGTGCCAGGCCATCTCAGCGCCGCTGTCGAGCCAGTCGGGATTCGTTCCCTCCCAAGGTGCGCTCCCGTCCGTCAGGAGGACCCGTCCGCCCGGCTCGAGCACGCGGGCGAACTCCGCGATCGCCTCGCGGTGGACGGCCGGCGGTACGTGGATCAGCGAGTGCAACGCGGTCACGGCGTCGGCCCACCCGTCGGGAGCCGGAAGGAACGCCAGATCTCCCTGGGCGAACTCGTGTTCGGGGACGCGTTCGACGGCCCGCCGTAACTGTTCCCGTGAGAGGTCGATGCCGAGACACACCGCGCCGTCGTCCAGCCGCTCGGGAACCCCCGTTCCGGACCCACAGCCGGCGTCGAGCACTCGGGGCGACGCGGGAAGGGACTCGAGAAAGCCGTCGAGAATCTCCCGTTCCCCGTCGCTCGATACGCGTTCGGCGGCGTAGGCCGATGCGACGTCGTCGTACCCCTGCCGGATCCGCTCCCTGTCGACCATACGGGGACCTCGAAAACGAGCGTGTTGATGGTTTCGGTGGCGTGTGTGTCTGTCGCTCCCGAACGATCAGGAGTCCGCCCGCTTCCGGTGCTCGCGACCTCCTCTCACTCGCCGTCGCTCGCCGAACCGCCTCCAAAACCATCATGGTCGATCCGCGAAAACTCGCCGGAAACAGGTTCGATACTGGATAACGAAATCGTTTTCCCACGGCTCGCGCTTACCTCGACTAACGACAAGAGCCATGAGTGCCCAACGACGGTCGGGTGGAGGTGTGAGCCGTGGCGGCTGAACGCGTCCTCGTACCGCTGTCGGAAACGGTAACCGTCAGACAGACGGTTGCCTACGCAGTTCAGTCCGGGCTCGAGGTCGCCGACGCGCTCGAGTGTCATCTCGTCGTCGCACTCCCCTACGACGAGGAGATGCCCGAAGGACGTGCCCAGGCCGAACGGGCCGACGAACTGCTCTCACGGGCGGAAAACTGGGCCGAGGAGGACGCCGGCGACGCCGACGTGACCGTCACACGAACGGCACTCGGTGCCGACGAGTACCTCTTCGGGCCGCGCGATTACGCGGAGACGTTCGCCGGCTACGTCGACGACCACGGGATCGACCGGGTCGTCCTCGATCCGGAGTACCAGCCCGGCGTCACCGCCCAGATGCTCCAACCGCTCGAGCGCGAGCTCGACCGCCTGGGCGTCTCCTACGACGAAGCCCCCGTCGAACGACCGGCCCGCCACGAGCGGCTGGTCACCGGCGGCCAGCGCTTCGATCAACTGTTCGCGACGTTCTGGATCTCCTTTGGCTTCTACCTGCTGTTGGGCGATCCGTTCTACTGGTTCGATCTCGTGACCGGGGTCGCCGTGGCCGGAATCGTCTCGGTGACGCTCGCCCACGTCACGTTCTCGTTCCCGCTCGATCGGCTCCACTCGCCGATCCGGGTCGTTCGATTCGCGTGCTACGTCCCCTACCTGCTCTGGGAGATCGTCAAGGCCAACCTCGCGGTCTCGGCGGTCATTCTTCGGCCGTCGATGCCGATCGAACCGACGCTGACGCGCGTCAACGCCCGCGTTCGCAGCGGGCTGCCGCTGACCGCGCTGGCCAACAGCATCACGCTCACGCCCGGCACGCTGACCGTCCGGGCCAACGACCAGCAGCTACTGGTCCACACGCTGATCCCGTCGGCCCGCGAGGACCTCTTCGACGGCGGTCTCGAGAAGGCGATCCGGTTCGTCTTCTACGGCCGCGAATCGGCCGCGATCCCCTCGCCCCGCGAACGCGACGACGCCGAGATCGTCGGAGGTGACGAGCTGTGATCGAGTCGCTCGCGCTCGAGGACGTGTTCCTCGCCGCCGCGGCGCTGTTCGTCGTGATGGCGATCGCGATGTTCTACCGCGCCGTGGCTGGACCGACCACCCAGGACCGGCTGCTCGCGGTCAACGTGCTCGGGACGAACACGGTCGTCATCCTCGCGCTGCTGGCGGCGGGTCTCGACCAGGCGTGGTTCCTCGACGTGGCGCTGATCTACGCCCTGTTGAACTTCCTGATGTCGATCGCCATCTCGAAGTTCACCGTCGATCGGGGTGGTGTGCTGTGATCGATCCCGTTCCGCTGCAGGCGTCGCTCGAGACGCTGCGGTTCTGGACCATCGTCGTCCTGCTGGGGCTGGGCGTGTTCTTCACGTTCGTCTCGACGGTCGGCGTGCTCCGCCTGCCGGACATCTACTCGCGCGCTCACACCGCCTCCCAGACGGACACGCTCGGGGCGGGCTTTGCCCTCGCAGCCGTCGCCGTCGCCTTCGGCTGGCAGCACGCGGCGGTCTACACCGTCTTGCTGCTGTTTTTCATCTTCATCACGAACCCGACCGCAGCCCACGCGATCGCCCGCTCCGCGGCCGAAACGGGCGTCGAGCCGTTGCTCGCCGAGGAGGGAACCGACGCCGACGACTCCGAGGCCGACCCGAACGCCACGACTGACGGCGGTACCGCCGGGATCGACGGAGGTGAGTCCCGATGAGCGCGTTCGCGTACGCCCTCGCCGTCTTCATCCTCGTTACTGCCGTCGCGACGGCGCTGTTCCGGGACGTGTTGTCGGCGATCATCGTCTTCGGTGCCTACAGCCTCGGGATGGCGATCCTCTATACGTTCCTGCTGGCTCCCGACGTCGCGATGACCGAGGCCGCCATCGGGGCCGGCGTGACGACGATCCTGCTGTTGCTGACCATCGCGCGGACGACCCGGCCGTCGACCGATCGGCTGTTAGAGCGGATCCACCTGCCGGCCGTCGTCGCGGTCGGGGCGCTCGTGCTCGTCATCTGTACCACCGTGTTGCCGGAGATGTACGACCTCGGCAGTCAGAGCGCCCCCATCTGGGCGGACGGACAGGCGACCCAGCACTACGTGGAGCGGACCTACGAGGAGACCCACGTCCACAACGCCGTCTCCGCGGTGCTGGCCGCCTACCGTGGGTTCGACACCTTCGGCGAGGCGGTCGTCGTCTTCGCCGCCGGCATCTCCACGCTGCTGGTCCTGAAACGCGAGGTGTTCGCCTGATGTCGGACGCCGATTCCGTCGACGACACCTACACCGAGAGCCAGGTGATCATGACCGCCGTCAAAATCCTCGCCCCGTTTACCTTCACCTACGGCATGTTCCTGATCTTCCACGGTGCCGATACGCCCGGCGGCAGCTTCCAGGGCGGCACCGTCGTCGGGGTCACGATCCTCATGCTCGCGTTCGCCTTCGGGATCGATCCGACCCGACGCTGGCTGCGCAAGGGCGTCCTCGTGGGACTCGCGACCGGCGGCGTCGTCATCTTCGCCGGCGTCGGCCTCGCGATGATGGCGCTTGGCGGCAACTTCCTCGAGTTCGACCGCATCTACGACGTCTTCGGCGAGAAACAGAAGTGGGGCCTCGAGGCGATCGAGATCGGTGGCGTCTCGCTGATCGTCTCGAGCGTCATCATCACGCTGTTTTTCGCGATGGCTGCGGGCTTTTCCCCGCAGGACCGGAGCGGTACCGGCGGGCTCGAGCAGACGGAGTCGCCCGCCGACTCGACGAGCGCTGACGCGGAGGTGAGCGACGATGATTGAACTGCTCGCGAGCAAGTACACCTACGCCCTGCTGTTCGTGTTGCTCGGTATCGGGATCTACATGATGATCGCCAACGAGAACCTCGTGAAGAAGCTGATCGGCGTCAACCTCTTCCAGACGGCGATCTTCCTGTTTTTCATCTCGACGGCCTACGTCGAGGGCGGGGCCGCGCCCATCGTTCCGGCCGAGGGCGACGTCGCGAGCCCCCTACCACAGGTCATCGTCCTGACCGCCATCGTCGTCGGCATCGCGCTGACGGCAGTGGGGCTGGCGCTGATCATCCGCATCTACTCGGAGTACGGAACGCTCCGGGAGGATACCCTCAGGGAGGTGCGTGCCGATGAGTAGCGACCTCCTCCTGCCCCTGCTGATCGTCGCGCCGATCGTCGCCGCGGCGCTGCCCGTCGCGTTCGGCCTGTGGACCGATCGGACGGGGTGGCCGATCGCCGTCCTCACGACGCTCGGGCTGTTCGCCGGGGCCGTCACCGTCGCGAGGGACGTCTACGCCGGTATCGACGTGCGACACGAACTCGGCGGCTACGACCGGACCTACGGCATCGAACTCGTCGCCGACGAGTTCTCGACGCTGATCGTCCTGCTCGTGACCGGCGTCGCCCTCGCCGTCCTCGCGTACACGCGTCGCGGCGGTCCGCGCGGGAACACGTTCTACAGCGGCTATCTGCTGCTGACCGGCGGACTGCTGGGCATCTCGCTGACCGGCGACGTGTTCAACCTGTTCGTCTTCCTCGAGATCTCGAGCCTGGCGACGTACGCGCTGATCGCCAGCGGCGACGGACCGGAGGCGGCGGTGGCCGCGCTGAAGTACCTGATCCTCGGCACCGTCGCCGCGTCGATGTACCTCATCGGCGTCGCGTTCGTCTTCATGGCGACGGGGACGCTCAACATGGCCGTCCTCGCCGAGACGATTCCGACGGTCGAGCGACCGACGCTGCTTCACGCCGGACTGGCGTTCATGATCGTCGGCTTCGCGACCAAGGTCGCCCAGTGGCCGCTGCACGTCTGGCAGCCCGACGCCTACAACCGGGCACCCGACGGCGTCACGCCGCTGATCGCCGCGCTGGTCTCGACCGCCTCGGCCTACGCGTTCGGCCGCGTGTTGTTCACGGTCTTCGGGGTCGACTACCTCGCGTCGATTCCGTACGCCGCCGAGATCATCGTGACCGTCGGCTGTCTCAGCGTACTCGCGGGAACGACGCTCGCGGTCGTCCAGCGCGAGGTCAAGCGCATGTTCGCCTACTCGTCGGTCTCGCAGTTCGGCCTCGTCGTGGCCGCCTACGGCGTCGCCATCTCCGGAGCCACGGAGCGGGCCCTGACCGGGGCCGCGATCCACCTCGTCGGCCACGGCGTGATGAAGGCCGGACTCTTCCTCGCCGCGGGCGTGATCGCCGTCAGCTACGGCGCTCGCACCGTCGACGAGTACGCCGGGCTGGCGGACGACCGCCCGGTCGTCGCCGCGGCTCTCGCGGTCCTGTTGATCTCGCTCATCGGCATTCCGCCGTCGGTCGGCTTCGTCGGCAAGTGGTACATCGCCATCGGTGCCGTCGAAGCCCAGCTCTGGCCCGTCGCGGCCGTGATCTTCCTCAGTACGATGCTTACCCTCGCCTACGCCGCTCGACTCCTCGAGAAGATGTACTTCACGCCGGCCACGCCGGCCGAATCGACCCCGACCGCGGCCCACGGCACGGTCGCGACCGACGGCGGGGCCGACGACGAACCCGACGACGTCGACAACGCGCTTGCCGGCGCGTTCGATCCGACTGAGCGCGGCCGTGGCTCGCCCGACGCGGTCTCGGCCGGGATGCTCGCGGTCGCCGTCCTCGCCGCGATCACCGTCGTCGTCCTCGGCTTCGGGGGCGGCGTGTTCGCCGAGCTACTCGAGCCGTTCGTGACGGAGGTGTTCAACTGATGGTCGAGAGCGTTCGTCCGCTGGCCGCCGTGTTGGTGTCGGCGGTCGCAGTGTTGCTGATCGTCGCGTCGCATCGACGTCCGAACGTCCGCGAGGGCTGGTCGGTGCTGGCCGCACTGACGAAGTTCGGCATCGTCGCCAGCATGGTTCCCGGGGTCATGTCGGGGACGGTCTACGAGTGGAGCCTCCAGGAGTCGCTGGGCGTCGAGTTCATCGCCGGCGTCGACTTCGTCCTGCGGGCCGATCCGCTCGGGACCTTCTTCGCCATGCTGGCGAGTTTCCTCTGGATCTTCACGTCGTTTTACGCAACGGGCTACATGCGCGGCCTCTCCGAGCACTCACAGACGCGCTTTTTCGCCGCGTTCGCGGCCAGCCTCTCGACCGCGATGGGGATCGCCTTCGCGGGTAACCTGGTGACCATCTTCGTCTTCTACGAGTTGCTGTCGCTGGTGACCTACCCGCTGGTCGCCCACAACGAGGACCACGAGGCCCGCGTCGCCGGCCGGAAGTACCTCGCGTACACGTTCTTCGGCGGCGGGGTCTTCCTGCTGGCCGGCACCGCGATGGTCTACTGGCTGACCAACAGCGCCGCCGGCCAGCCCCATCTGGCGTTCGAGTCCGGCGGCATCGAGATGCTGGCCGAAGCCGCCCAGACCGACCCGGTCTACGCGCAGGCCGCCTTCTTCCTGCTGATCGCGGGCTTCGGCGTCAAGGCGGCGGTGATGCCGCTCCACTCGTGGCTCGCGGACGCGATGGTCGCGCCGACGCCCGTTTCCGGGCTGCTCCACGCGGTCGCGGTCGTCAAGTCCGGCGCGTTCGGCGTCGCCAGGGTCATCCTCGACGTCTACGGCCCGGGCCTCATCCACGACCTCCCGCTGTCGGTGCCCGGCATCGGCGAGGTGGGGCTGAACGTCCCGGTCGCCATCCTCGCGGCCTTCACGCTGACCGCCGCGAGCATCATCGCGATGCGCAAGGATCACCTCAAGCGACGGCTCGCGTACTCGACGACGGCCCAGCTATCCTACATCGTCCTGGGGCTGTCGCTGCTCCATCCCTACGCGATCCTCGGGGCACTGTTCCACATCCCTGCCCACGCGTTCGCGAAACTCACCCTGTTCTTCTGTGCCGGGGCGATCCACGTCGAGACCCACACCGACTACGTCAGCGAGATGGCCGGCATCGGCAAGCGGATGCCCCTGACCATGTCGGCGTTCACGATCGGTGCCGCGGGGATGGCCGGCATGCCGCTGATCGCCGGCTTCGTCAGCAAGTTCTACATGCTGCTCGGCTCGGGCTACGTCGGCGGCGGCTACTGGCTCTTCGCCGCCGCGTTGCTCATCTCGGGCGTGCTCAACATCGCGTACTTCTGGCCGGTCGTCTACACCGCCTTCTTCGAGAGCGAGGACCGCCACGACGCCAAACCCGTCCTCGAGTTCCCCCGCGGCGGCGTCTTCGAGTCCTACTTCGGGGACGCCGACCACGTCGCGACCGACGGCGGGGAGCCCCGGTCCGACGGCGATTCGGAGGCGGCGAACGCCGACTCGGCCGACCCCGAGTCGGGCGACGAGACTGCGGCGGCCGACGCCCACTCGAGCGAGGAGACCGCCGAGGACGAGGAGTACGAGTACGCCGTCGACAAGTACCCGAGCGACCACACGGTCCCCGAGGAGACCGACACCGGCGGCGAACGCGTCGGCACGGTCGATCACCACGGCGACCACGAGGACCACCTCACCGGCGGCCCGCCGGCCGCGGGCTGGGAGCGTCGCTCCCCGTTCGCCGAGAGCACGTGGCTCATGCTCGCGCCGATCGCCGTCATCGCCACCGGCGCGGTCGTCCTCGGGATCGTTCCCGACACCGCCGTCTTCCTCGAGCTAGCGACGACCATCGTCGAGGGCGTCTTCGGCGTCGACTCCTTCGGTGAACTGACCGGCGCGTCGCTGGCCGAGGTCCTGGAGGTGATCGACGGATGATCGAGTCCGAACTGTTGACGGTCGCGTACCCGCCGCTGCTGGTGTTCGCGGCCGCGTTGCTCGTGCTCGTCCTTCCACGGATCGCCGGCTACGCCATCGGCGCGCTCTCGCTGGCGGCCGTGCTGGGCATCTCCATGCTCGCCCCCGAGGGCCAGCACCTGGCGATGGAGTCGTTCCTCGGGCACTTCGAGGTCGTGCCGTTCTACGTCGACGACTTCTCCCGACTGCTCGGCATCGGGCTGGGCTTTTTGGGGGTCTGTGCCGTCCTCTACGCCTACTCGAGCGATGCCAGCCGCGCGATGACGGCCATCGCGCTGTCGTACGTCGGCTCGTCGGTCGGGGCGGTCTTCGCCGGCGACTGGCTCGTGCTGGTGTTCATGTGGGAACTGATGGCGCTGACGAGCACCGTCCTGGTCTGGCACTACGGCGGCGACGCCGTTCGCGCGGGCTTCCGCTACGCCCTGCTGCACGGCACCGGCGGCGTGATCGTCCTCTTCGCGGTCGCGGCCCACTACGTCGAGGCTGGCACCTTCGTCTACGGCCCGGGCGGCATCGCCAACGGACTCCCCGCGTTGCTGGCGGTCGTCGGGATGGGCGTCAACGTCGGCTTCATCGGCCTCCACGTCTGGCTCCCCGACACCTACCCGCGGCCACACTTCGCAGCGTCGGTGTTCCTCTCGGTCTACACGACGAAGACGAGCGCCTTTGTCCTCTACCGGGCGTTCCCCGTCGACGCCGGCAGCGATCTCGCCATCTACATCGCGTACATGGGTGGCCTGATGTCGGTCTACGGCGCGACGTTCGCCTTGCTCCAGCACGACATGCGGGCGCTGCTCTCCTACCACATCCAGGCCCAGATCGGCTACGTGGTCGCCGGGATCGGGATCGCCGCGGCGGCGGCCTCCGAACTCGCGGCCGCCGGCGCGATGGCGCACACGTTCAACAACGTGCTGTTCAAGAGCCTGCTGTTCATGGCCGTCGGCGTCGTCATCTTCCGCACCGGCGAGGAGGACCTCTACAAACTGGGCGGCCTCTGGCGCGAGATGCCCCTGACTGCCGTCGCCTTCGGCCTCGGCGCGCTCTCGATCACCGCGATTCCGGGCTTCAACGGCTACGTCAGCAAGGGGATGATCTTCGACGCCGCCGACCCCCACTACTACGGGGTCGAGGAGTTCCAGGTCCTGTACTACCTGCTCTGGCTCGGCGCGATCGGCACGCTCCTCTCGTTCATCAAACTCGGCTACTACGTCTTCTTCCACGGCGAGAGCGATATCGAAGTCGCGGACGCCAAACCCGGCCAGACCGTCGCGATGCTCGGCCTCGGCGGTGCCTGTCTCCTGTTCGGCGTCTGGTGGCAGGGGCTGGCCGACCTCGCGCCGCTGGCCGAGGTCCACGACGGCGTGATCGAGACCATCTATCCCGGCGGCGAGACGCACCTCTTCCCCTACAGCTTCAGTCACCTCGAGACGGCGGCCATCCTCACCGGCGTCGCGGCCGTCACCTTCGTCGTCGTCCGCAAGCCGCTGTCGAAACTCGACCTGCCGGATCCGGCGACGGTCCTCTACCCGGCCGGCTACTACGTCGGCCGCTGGTCGATGCTCGCGACGACCGAACTGTACGCCGCGGTCGACCGGATCGTCGTCGGCCTCGTCAAACGGTGCTACTGGGTCGGCGACAACCCCGTGCTGGCCGTCGACGCGGCCGCGCGACGGCTGCCGGTGGTCGACGTCGAGGATCGACGGCCGGCCGACGGTGGCCGTCCCTCGACGATCCACCTCCGGACGAGTATCGGAACCGCGATCCTCCTGTTGACGATCGTTCTCACGGTCGTCCTCTGGTTGCTGGTCGGCTGAGCGACGGCTGCTCGCTTCGTTCGCTCGAGTGCGCGCCGGAACCGAAAAACCGCGTCGCCGTCCCGTCCTCACTCGACCTCGTTTCTCGGCCGATTCCCGTCGGAACCCTCCTCCGGCGGGACCGGCTCGAGGTCGACCTCGAGCGGCGGGACGCGTTCGGGAACGGCGATGGTCCCCTCGCCGACCGAGGCGCGGAGCGCGGGGGTCGAGGGCGTCGCGTCCCGTCGCTCGCGCTCGAGGCCGCTGCCGGCACCGACGTCCCGCGGCGTCAACGCGTCGACGTCGACGCCCGCGTCCGAACAGAGCCGTCGGAGGACCGACCGCGCGCCTTCCGTCGTGATCGCCGGCGGCGCGATCGAGCGCTTCCGGGCGAGTTCGATCGCGGTCGTCCCCTCGAGCAGGCGTTCGATCTCCGCCTCGTCGTGACCGCGCTCGTCCAGCACCGAGCGGACGTGGCTCGCGATGGAGGGGGCGTGGCGGGTCGGGAACAGCGGCCACTCGTTCGTCGGCGGATCGAGGACCACCCGGTACCGCCGCAGCGCCGTTCGAGCGGGTCCGCGAAGGGGGGCCTCCTCGAGGCGCTGGGAGCGACCGAGGACGCGGATCGTCCCGTCGTAGAAGTCGACGTCGTCCCAGGTCGCGCCCGTCCGGCGGTCGTCCTCGGGGACGCGGAACAGTTCCGACCCGCGGGCCCCCGAGTGGGCGAGGACGGCGACAAGCGCGTACTCGCGCAGCCGCGTCAGTCGCTCGTCGCGGTCGTCGTCCGCACTCGTGGCCATCGCTCGTTCGCGCACGTAGGCCTCGAGGCGGCGACGCTCGTCGTCGGGCCAGCGCCGGTCGTCCTCGCCCGATTCGGGGCTCGGAACCGCCGCCATCGCCTCGTCGGCGGCGGCCGGATTCGTCGGGATGAGGCCGCCGCTTACGCACCAGGAGCAAAACGCGCGGACGACCGCGTAGTAGGTGCTCGCGCTCGAGGCGGTGTACTCGCCGCGGTCGGTCCGGTCGCGGAGTTCCACCGCGTAGGCGCGCATGTGTTCGGCCTCGAGCGCGTCGATGGCGGTCACGCCGTGGCTGCGCTCGAGCCAGGTCGCGAACCGCCGGAGGATCGATTCGGCGTTCGACGCGTATGCGCCGGCACCCGAGCCGTCGGGATCGGCGACGGCCTTGCGCTCGAGGTAGACGTCGATGGCGTCGTCGATCGCGACGTCGGTCACGCCGCGCTCACCCCGTTCGGTGGCCGCGTCGCGACGGTGGAGGGCGGTGCGGCGACGACGGTCGACATGAGTTCGTCTCGAACTCCGAGGCCCGAATAAATCTGTGTTTCGGTCGCTGTGATCGGTCTGAAGTGTCAAACGGCGTGCTTGTGGAGAGTGGGATGAACTGAAGCGTCCTGCTGTTTGTGGAGAGTGGGATGAACTGAAGCGTCCTGCTATTGGTGAAGAGGACGGTGAACTGAAGCGTCCTGCTATCGTGGACATGAGGAGTTGCCACGCCCTCCCCAGCCGATTCACTCGCTCCCGTCGGTCGCTCGTTCATCCCTCGCGCGGCTTCGTCGACCGCCCTCGTTATCACTCGGGCGATCAACAGCGCGCGCCACCGCAGTACCTCGACCGAACAGCGTTCCCGCTTACTGATCAGTCGAACCGTCGTACCGAACTCTACGAACGATTCGACGCTCCCATCGGACGCAACGTTGACGGTCGTTCGGACGAACCGATCAGTAGACGAATGTCCGACGGGCCGCGGTTGCCGGGCGTCGAGACGGACGACGAGGACGAGGAGCGGATCGTCTGTCACGTCGACGCCGACTGCTTCTACGCCTCCTGCGAACGGCTGCGCGAGCCAAAACTGCGGGGCGAACCCGTCGTCGTCGGCATGGGCTACGAACCCGGCGAGACCGTCGGCGCTGTCGCGACGGCCAGCTACGAGGCCCGCGAGTTCGGCGTCGAGAGCGCGCAGGCGATTTCGACCGCCCTCGAGCGTTTGCCCCGCCGCGCGGCCCTGGACCCGGACGCCGACGACTACGATCCGGACCTCTCCCGCGAGGAGACCGGCTTCTACCGGCCCGTCGACATGGATTACTACGAGTCGATCGCGGGCGAGGTCCGGGAGATCCTCCACGACTGCGCCGACGTCGTCCGCGAGGTGAGCATCGACGAGGCCTACCTCGACGTCACCGAACGAACCGCCTGGGAGGTCGCCGAGGGCTTCGCCCGCCACATCAAGGACCGCATCCGGCGGGAGGTCGGCGTCACTGTCAGCGTCGGTGTCTCGCCGACGATGAGCGCCGCCAAGATCGCCAGCGACTTCGACAAACCCGACGGTCTCACCGTCGTCAAACCCGGCGAGATCCGCGACTTTCTCGCGCCGCTCGAGGTCGACCTGCTGCACGGCGTCGGCCCGGTGACGGCCCGCGAGTTGCGGGAAATGGGCCTCGAGACCGCGGGCGACGTCGCCGCGGCCGATCCGGAGCCACTCGTGGAGCGCTTCGGCGAGCGCGGTCGAGAACTGTACGACCGCGCCCGGGGCGACGACGACCGCCGCGTCGAACCGAAGGGCGAACCCAAGAGCTTCTCGCGGGAGTCGGCCTTCGCGGACCCCGTGTCGGAACCGGAGCCGAAGTACGACCAGATCGAGACCCTCGGGGCGGCGGTCGCCGACCGCGCCCAGCGCGAGGGAGCGCTCTACCGGACCGTCGGCGTGAAGGCCGTCCTGCCGCCGTACGACGTCAACACGCGCGAGCGGTCGCTTCCCGGTCCCGTGGACGACCCCGAACTCGTCGATCGGATCGCGCGCGAGCTGTTCGCGGAGTTCGAGGCCGAACCGGTCCGGAAAGTCGGCGTCCGCGTGGCGAACCTCGAGTTCGCGGCGGCGGACCAGGCCAGCCTCGATAGCTGGGAACCCGCCGACTCGAGCGCTGCGGCGACGACGGACGAGAGCGGGTCCGAGCCAACGACCGAGACTCGCTCGAGCGGACAGTCGTCGCTGACCGACTTCTCGTGATGGCAGGGGTGCGGAACACCGCTTGGGCCGAAACGACTACCCGGCTCGAGTACTCACAGACTGAAGAAGGTCCCGTGGTCCGAACGAAACATCGGAACTATAGGATATCGCTCCTAACTACTGTACAACGATCGGTGTCCCCGTCCCATGACTGACGACTTCTACGACCTTCTCGACGTTTCTCCCGACGCCTCCCAGGACGAGATCAAGGAGGCTTACCGCGAGAAAGTCCGTACCTACCATCCCGACGTCAACGACGACGATCGGGCCCGCGCGCAGTTTACGGCGATCAACAAGGCCAACGAGATCCTCACCGATCCGGTCGAGCGACAGGCCTACGACCGACTCGGTCACGAGGATTACGTCGCCAAACGTACCAGCGGCATTCCCTCCCCCGAGGTGTGGGCCAGCGACGACTCGTCCGACGACTCGAATTCGAGCGGTTCGAGTTCCGGTTCCGGCGGCTCATCGACCGGCAGGTCGACCACCGGAAGCACGTCACAGACGTCCTCCTCCCGGTCGTCCACCTCGAACCGGACGACTTCGTCGACCTCGAGTCGACCGTCCCGTTCGTCGAGTTCGAATCGCTCGTCGAGTTCGTCGAGTTCGAGCCGATCCGGTGGCTCGTCGACGTCGAGTCGAACCGCCGGTTCCTCGACCTCGAACCGAACGTCCAGCGCCTCGTCCTCGAGTCGGACGACCTCGTCGACCTCGAACCGCACCTCGAGCAGTTCCGGATCGAGCCGACGGTCGAGTTCGGGCTCGAGTTCGAGTTCGAGGTCGTCGCGGACGTCACAGTCGTCCGGTCGGCGTACCAGTACCTCCGATTCGAGCGGGACGTCACAGTCGTCCGGATCGAGTCGATCCTCGGGGTCGTCGTCGAGTTCGAGTCGGTCGTCGGAGTCGTCGAACTCGAGTCGATCGTCGAGCGCGTCCAGTTCCTCGGGGTCGTCGAGGACGTCGCGTTCGAGCCGATCGACGGGTTCGACGTCGACCAGTTCCTCGCGCTCGTCCACGAGCGGATCGAGCGACTCGTCCACGTCGTCCTCGCGGCGCTCGTCTACGACGACGAGTTCGGGGACGGCAACGGGCTCGAGCGGCGGATCGGCGACCAGCAGTACCACGGCCCGGACCGCGAGCGCGTCCGGGACCGCTGCGAGCGCGTCGGGTGCTGCGACCGGCACCGACGGCGGGACGGCGACTGGCCACGTCTCCACCGGGACGGGAACCGGACGGACGAACAGTCGGACTCGATCCCGCGAGACGTCGGACTCCCGTCTCGTTCGGTGGTGGCGGCGACGAAACCTCGCTATGCCGCTGTTGTGGCTCTCGCTGGTGACCTATCTCGCCGGCCTCGCGCAGTTCGCCCTCGCGAACGAGTCGGCCGTCGTGGACCTGTTCGACGACCTGCTCGCGGTCGGACCGGCCCCGGAGGCGCTGTGGGAGACCCTTTCGACGGGCCGCCACGGCATCCAGACGTCTGTCGCGTTCGTCGCCGGCGTCGAACCCGTGACGGTTCCGCTCGAGCCGATGCAGTGGTACGCCGCGCTGGGCGGCATCGTCGCGTTCGCGCTGGTCGTCGTCGGTCTCGATCGACTGCTCAGGCGTGAAGAAACCTGGGGACCGATCACGCTCGACGAGACGGTGCTGGTCGCCGCCGCACTGGGGCTCTCGACGGGACTGCTCGGCGGACCGCTCCTGGCCGGTGCGGCGCTGATGCCGTTCCTCTTCGGGGTCGTGGTCCATCACACCCGGCGAGGCTCGGGCTGGACGCCGTCGTACCTCTACGTCGTCCCCGTCCTCGCGCCGGCGGCCGGGCTGGCTGCCGGCGTCGCCGGCGTCTCGTCGTTGCCGATCGATCTGGTCGCGTTCGTCGTGGTGCCGGTGCTGGGCGGGCTCGTGCTGCCCGTTCGGGCCGTCGTCAAGAAGCGGTTCGGTCGGTAGCGATCGGACGCGGGTTCAGCCGACCGTCGTCGCGACGCCTTTCGTCTGCCGGTAGTCCCGTCCGAGGATCGCCTCGAGCCGAGAGACGATGGCGTCGAACTCGCCGTCCGCCCACGCGGCGGGCTCTTCGATCGGGACGACGAGAAAGCCCCGGCCCCGGATCTCGCGGGCGTGCAGCCCGTCCATGTCGAGGTCGAGTTTGTGTCGCTGCGTCGTGTACTCGCGGAGGACGTGATCGGTGGCTCGCTCGCCGACCGGGAGCAGGATGTGGGCGTTGATCGCCCGCAGTTCGGCGTCGAAAAACCGCTCGAGCGTCGCGTAGTCAGCCGCGGTCGGTTCGTGGCCGTCGGGGAGGGCACACATGTGGAGGTAGCTCAGATAGCAGTTCTCGAGGTCAGGCGCGTCCCGCGGGCCGTCCGCGAAGCCGACCGTCCGGAGGACGTCCTGGACCCGTTCGGCCGGGGTTTCGGTGAACGGGACGCCGGTACCTTTCCCGCCGTGGACGCCCGGGTGGTCGCCGATCACGTGAAAGTCGGCGTTGGCGTCACCGTAGCCGAAGACGGCCGTCCGCTCGTCGGCGGCGGTCCGATCGAACGGCGGTCGAAACCCGAACGGATTGCTCGTTCTCTCGGTGACGTTCTTCACGGGCCAGTAAAGGACCGAGTCCCGTAAAACGGTCGCGGTTCGATCGAAACCGTGCAGTCACCGTTCGGACGGCGGAGAGTCGGCCTCGCTGGAGGACTGTTTGGCCACCGTCGGGGAGTCTGTGACCAACGTCGATCCGATGAGCGCGGCGAGGCCCCGGCGCAGTCGTTGCGAGACCGCGGAGTCGGAGATGTCGAGGCGGTCCCCGAGTTCGACGAGGGTCGTCCGCCGGGGGACGTCGAAGTAGCCCGCGTCGTAGGCGGCGAGGACGAGTTCGCGCTGGGCGTTCGTCAGCCCGAACCGGCGGTCCCGATCCGCGCTGACCGCCTGGTGTAATTCGACGAGTTCGACGCGGATGTCGCGGTCCGCACAGTCCGCGTAGAACGCCGAGAGGTCCTCGTCGGAGGGAAAGCGGAGCCGAAACGTCCAGCGGGACGGCGTGCCGACGGCGCTGGTGACGATGGCCTCGTTTCGGCGGATCGCCTCGAGGAGGCCGTTGACCGCGCCAGTCCACTCGACTTTGACGAGGGCGCTGTCGTCGATTTCGTCGACGATCGACGCCGATGCGACGGTCCGGTCGGCCTCGAGGGTGTCGACGACGTCGTCGACGGCGTCAGCGGGGACCCACAGGTACGGGACGATGTGTTCGCTCGTCGGCACCGTCGTCTCGACGGATACCGTGGCGTCTGCGTCCCAGTCGAGCAACGATCCGAGTCTGAACGCGGTGGCCGGCACCGCGACCGTCGCGATGACGCTCATTGGTAAAGCCCGTCGATCGGGTAGCGAGGGCTGGTCCGGTCCGTACGCGGCGCTACTCCCGATGTCCGTGGTCGAACGGTCGGTCCGGCACGACTCATACCGATACAGTATATTCACGTGCAGTTACAAGAATCGCAGGGTTAGATATCGAATCCGTTTAAGTAGGGGTCGACCGATGTCCGCGGGCCAGTCGTCGCCACGACGCCGACTGGTCGGTCACTCCTCGGATCGAAGCAACGTGACGGAAACCCGGCCGACGGCGTCGAAATCCTTCAGTCGGTAGACGAGCGATCGGATCTCGTCGGCGTCGCCGTGACAGAAGACCGCCTCGAGACACCACTGGCCGTGATGGACGTGGCAGGTGGTATCTATCGCGCCCTGGAACCGGTGCTGGATCTCGTGGAGGTCCTCGATGACCTCCTCGTGGACGTAATCGAAGACGACCGTCGCGGCGACGGTGCCGCGGGCCTCCTCGAGTCGGTGGTGGGATTCGACGTACTCCTGGATCGCTTCCCGCAACGCGCGCGATCGGGACTCCAGGCCCTCGGCTTTCCACGTTCGATCGAACTCCGCTAAGGTTTCCTCGGGAACGTTGAGGCTCGTTCGCATACCCACCCGTTCGACCGGTGGGAAAAAAGATCGACGGTCCCGGCGAAGCGTCGCTCGAGGGAGGACCGAACGCATTTGATCGATCGTTCCGTCCATCGACGTAGATGTACCAGTTCGGCCACTACGGGGCCGCGTTATTGCTCTACGCTCCCGTGGGGGCAGCGGTCGCCCTCGGCGGAGCGGAGACGGTTGCGATTCTCGGCGGCGTCGTCTGCGTCTCCCTGTCGACGTTGCCCGACGTGGATCACCGACTCCCGCTGGTCGACCACCGCGGGGTGACACACACCGTCGGCTTCGCGATCCTGGTCGGCGCTGGGGTGGCGGCAGCGACAGCCATCCTCATCGATGCCTCGACGCTCGCCGTCGACGCCGCGATCGTCGGCTTCGCCTTCCTCGTCGGCACCCTTTCGATCGGTTCGCACCTGCTCGCCGACGCGCTCACCCCGATGGGGATCCGCCCGTTCTGGCCGCTCTCCCGCCGGCGGTACACGCTCGAGGTGACGCGAGCGGCGAATCCGATCGCGAACTACGTGCTGTTCGGGCTCGGCCTCGCCGGGACGGCGTTCGCGGCACTGGTCGTCGAATACGCCGGCTAATCGAACCGGAACGAGACCCTGAACTACGACGAACCGAGCGTTACGTCGCGTGTGGGTCGTCGGTTCCCGATCCGACGCGTCGACTCCGGTAGATCGCGACGGCGAAGGTCAGGGCCAGCAACACGGCGAGACCGACGTACAGCCAGTCGAGGGTCGCGCTGTAGGCCATCACGGCCCGGCGTCCGAGGTAGGCGACGACGATCGCTACGCCCGTCGCGCCGTAGATCAGGCCGAGCAGGGTCCGGTCCGGCGTCCGCCAGCGGCCGACCATCGTCGCGACGACGACCGACGCGAGCAGGGAGAGGGTGACGGCGTACTGGAGCAGTTGCACGGTCGGGGTGTAGCTGGTCACGACGCCGAGATCGGTCGGGCTGAGCGCGACGTGCAGCGGCAGCGAGAGGAGGCCGACGCCCAGGGCACCGGTCACGGTCCGTGCGGAAAACGCCGATCGCCAGACCAGCACCGTCGCGACGACGAACGTCGAGAAGATCAGGATTGCCGTCCAGAAGTGCAACGAGAGGATGTCCATCGTGTACTGGGTGACCGTCTCTCGGCCGAGAAGCACCTGGATCGGCGTCAGGACCATCCCGAGGACGACGAGCGAGGCGACCCGGCGATCGACGGAGGGCAACCGCCAGGCGGCGACAGCCGACCCGACGATCGCGAAGCCGGCGAACATCGCTACGAACCGGTGGATCCACTCGTAGAAACTCGGAAGGTTCGCGGGAAACAGATTGTACGGGCCGGCGTCACACTGAGGCCAGTTCGCCTCGCAGGCAAGCCCCGACCCCGTCGCCTTGGCAGCGACGCCGAGCAGAATCGTCGCGGAGACTAACGCGAGTGTCCCCGCCAGCAGGTGGGGAAAGCCGAACCGATCGATGGGCGAGCGAAGCCTCGGACGGGGGTGACTGTCGGTCGACACGGTCGTTCGACGTGGGGTTGGGACTAGCTGTATTTAGGCTTCCCGAGTCGTTCTCGCCTCGTCGGAACCATCAAAACCCTCGATGCGGAGGGGGGTGTTTTATATGCATAGTGTAGGTTAGTTGACTTTTTCCCGCGACCGCTCCCGTCTTTCCGGCGGCCATCCGGAAGCGTCTCCGATACTCTCAAGGCGGACCCCGGCCAGCACCCGGCATGGACAAACGCGAGCGACTCGCACGCGTTCTCGAGGCCCGCGACCTCGATTCGATCTGGCTCGTGCGGCCCAACTCCTTCGCCTGGCTGACCGGTGGCTCGAACGTCGTCGACCGCGAGAACCCCGTCGGCATCGCCGCGGTCGGGTACGACGGCGACGACCTGCGCGTCGTGACGACGAACATCGAACGCGATCGCATCGCGGCCGAAGAACTCCCCGACCTCGAGGCAGACGTCGACGTCGAGGCGTTCCCATGGTACGAGGGCTCCATCGAGGAAGCCATCGCGGACCGGGTCGACGAAGACGAACGCGCGGCCGCGGACGTGGACGTTCCCGGCCTCGAGCAGGTAGATCCCGCGGCGTTCCGCCAACCCCTGACCGAGCGGGACCGCGAGCGCTACCGCCGACTCGGTCGGGAGACGGCGGTCGCCGTCGAGTCGGTCTGTCGGGAACTCAAACCCGGCGACACGGAACACGAGGTCGCCTCGGCGCTGCGGGTCGCCCTCTCGGCGCAGAACATCGAGACCCCCGTCGTCCTCGTTGGCGGGGCCGAACGCGCCCAGCAGTACCGCCACTACACGCCACGGGAGACCGAACTCGGCGACTACGCCCTCGTCTCGGTGACGACCGAACGCGCAGGCTTGCACGCCAGTTGTACCCGAACCGTCGCGTTCGACCCGCCGTCCTGGCTCGAGACGCGCCACGAAGCCGCCGCCCGCGTCGAGACGACGGCCCTCGCGGCGACGCGGGCGGCCGCTCGCGATCCGGAGGGTGGCACTGCTGGTGACGTCTTCGCGCGCATGCAGGCGGCCTACGAGGCGATCGGTCACGAAGACGAGTGGAAGCGCCACCATCAGGGCGGTGCGGCCGGCTTCGCCGGCCGGGAGTGGATCGCCACGCCCGACGGCGACGCGCCCGTCGAGACGCCGATGGCCTACGCGTGGAACCCGACGGTCGCGGGTGCGAAAAGCGAGGATACCGTGCTGGTCACCGACGACGATTGGGAGGTCCTGACGACGACCGACGACTGGCCGACGACCCGCGTCTCGGCGATCGAGGCCGACCTCGAACTCGAGCGACCCGCGGTGCTCGAACTCGAGGACGACCGTTGACACATTGGGGACGACCGCTGACGCCTAGGACTCGTCCTCGTCGGTATCCGAGCGCTCGGCGGTCGAATCTTCGGCGCTCGGTGTAGGCTCCGACTCGGCGTCGGCGTCCGCGTCCGGCCCGTCGTCGCCGTCAGTCGCGGCAGCGTGCTCGCTCGAGTCGACGTCGTCGACCGTGATCGTCACGGGTTCGACCTCGTCGTCGACGTCTCCGTCGGGGTCGCTCTCCCGGTCGAGGACCCGATCGAGCGTGAAGATGGTGTTCAGTTCCTGCTGGACCTGGTCGACGACGCCGCCGACGAGTTCGCTGGGCTGGATCGCCGTGTACTCGTAGGGGTTGTTGCCCGCGCCCTCGCTGGCCCGTTTCTCGCGGCTGACCCGGTCTTCCTCGTGGAGTTCCGCGAGTGCCTCCCGGACCGTACTCGGGTACAGACCCGTGCCGGTGGCGACCTCCTCGGAGGTGCTACCAGGGTTGGCCAGCAGGTAGACGTAGATCTTCGCCCGCGTCTCCGTATCGAGGATCCAGGACAGCAGATCGACGATCCGCTGGTCGACCTCCTCGACCGCCGTCGTCGTGATCCCGTCGTCGACGCCGTCCTCGGACTGCGCATCGCCATCCAACGGTAGCGCATCCCCCTCGTCTCCCGGGTGGTCGGTGTCGTCTCGAGCCATACGTTCTCGTTTGGGAGGAAGCTTTCGCGCGCGGTTAAACCTTTGCGCGTCGGGTGCGGCCGCTGCACGTGACGTCCACGGGATCCGGATCGGCCATGGGATCACTTTCACCGCGGTAGCGCACACCTTTTAGCCCCGCCGTGAATACTGGAGGGTGATGACGTCGTTCCAGTCGACACTCGGTGACGAGCCGGGGATCGCCGAGGAGCTGGCCGAGAACCAGCAGGCGATCTCCATCGCCGAGTTCTTCGAGAAGAACAAGCACATGCTCGGCTTCGACAGCGGCGCTCGAGGCCTCGTCACGGCCGTCAAGGAGGCCGTCGACAACGCCCTGGACGCCGCCGAGGAAGCCGGTATTCTCCCGGACATCTACGTCGAGATCCAGGAATCGGGCGACTACTACACGCTGATCGTCGAGGACAACGGGCCGGGGCTGACGAAGGAATCGCTCCCGAAGGTCTTCGGGAAACTCCTCTACGGATCGCGGTTTCACGTCCGCGAGCAGAACCGCGGCCAGCAGGGGATCGGCATCTCCGCGGCCGTCCTCTACTCGCAACTGACGAGCGGGAAACCCGCGAAGATCACCAGCCGCACCCAGGACGCCGCCGAGGCCCAGTACTTCGAGTTGATCGTCGACACCGACGAGAACGAACCCGAGATCAGCGTCGAAGAGACCACCTCCTGGGACCGCCCCCACGGGACGCGCATCGAACTCGAGATGGAGGCCAACATGCGCGCTCGCCAGCAACTCCACGACTACGTCAAGCACACGGCAGTCGTCAACCCGCACGCCCGTCTCGAGTTGCGCGAGCCCCAGGCTCACTTCAAGTTCGAGCGCGCGACCGACCAGCTTCCCGAGGAGACCGAGGAGATCCGGCCCCACCCGCACGGGGTCGAACTCGGGACGGTCATGAAGATGCTCACCGCGACGGACTCCCACAGCGTCTCGGGGTTCGTCCAGGAGGAGTTCACCCGCGTCGGGAAGAAGACGGCCGACTCGATCATCGACGCGTTCCGCGACCGCCACTACGGCCGCGAGATGCGCTGGCAGCCGCCTGCAGCGCGCGAGAGCGCGGAGCCACGCTCCGCGGATAACTCGAGCGGGCCTCGCCCGCGAGAGGACGTCGACCTCGAGGCGGTCGTCACCGATGCTACGGCGAACAAGGGAGCCGATGCGACGGCAGCCTTCGCCGACGCCATCGCCGCGGCCGTCGACGACCACGACCGGATCGCCCACCACGAACTGCTCGAGGCGGTCGAGGAGGCCGCCGAAACCGTCGAAGACGAGCACGGAACGACGTTCGGCGACACCGTCCGCGAGAACGCCGTCGAAGCGGTCTGGCTCGCGCTGATCGACGCGGACGAGGACGCCGAGGGCGAGGAGTCGCGGCTCGTCGCGGACGTCTACGAGCTGGCCGACGAGGCGACGAGCACCCGCAAGGACGACGAGGTCGTCCACGCCTTCGCGCAGCGGCTGGCCGGGACGTTCGCCGACGCGACCGAGGAGGACGTCCGGCACCGGCTGACCCGCACGACGCTCCGCGAGTACGTCGACCGCGCTGCGGACCTCACCGAGGAGTACGACGACGTCGCGTTCGGGGACACCGCCCGCGAGAACGTCGTCGAGGCGTTCTGGGACGTGATGGCCACCGTCCCCGACGATCCGCCGCTCGTGCGGGAACTCGCCGACGACCGGGACGCCGCCAGCGACCTGGTCGACGCCATGCGCGCGACCGACATCATGGCTCCGCCGACGCGGTGTCTCTCGCCGATCACCGCCGACCTCATCGAGGCCGGCCTCGAGAAGGAGTTCGACGCCGACTTCTACGCCTCCGCGACCCGCGACGCCGAGGTCCACGGCGGCGACCCGTTCGTCGTAGAGGCCGGTATCGCCTACGGCGGTGAACTCGAGGCCGACGGCACCGCCGACGTGCTCCGGTTCGCGAACCGGGTGCCGCTGGTCTACCAGCGCGGCGCGTGTGCGACGACCGACGTCGTCAAGTCGATCGGCTGGCGCAACTACGGGCTCGACCAGCCGGGCGGCTCCGGGCTTCCCCACGGACCGGCGGTCATCATGGTCCACGTCGCCTCGACGAACGTCCCGTTCACGAGCGAGTCGAAAGACGCCGTCGCGAACGTCCCCGAGATCGAAGACGAGATCGAACTCGCGATCCGCGAAGCGGCGCGCGAACTCAAGAGTTACCTGAACAAGCGCCGCTCGATGGAACAGCGCCGCAAGAAACAGAACGTCCTCGGGAAGATCCTCCCCGAGATGGCCGAGAAGGTCGCCGAGGTCACCGATCGGGACGAACCCGAGATCGGCGACGCGCTGGCCCGGATCATGAACAACGTCCTCGTCGAACGCCGGGTCGAGGACAACGGCGACGGCAAGGCGGTCTCGGTCGTCGTCGAGAACAACTCGGGGACGAACGAGTCGCTCGAGATCACCGACATCGTGTCGGCCGAACCGACGAACCTTTCGGACGGTGCGACCGTCGTCGAGATGGACGGCGAGTGGTTCGTCAAGTGGGAGTCCGAGGTCTCGAGTGACGACGAGGCCACCCTCGAGTACGAGGTGCCCGAGGACGCCGAGTTCGACCTCGACGTGAAAGGCGTCGAAGACGAGAAACTTACGGTGTCATCATGAGCGCGCGACTGATGGCTCGTGATGAGCGAAGCGAAATCACGGTGAAACAATGAGCGCAGACGACAACCAGCAGGCCCGAGAACAGCTGATCGACCTCGCGGCGGAGTTCTACGACCAGTTCGAGCGGGGGGAGATCCCCAACATGTCCGTCCCGACGCGGACGAAGAACAACATCGAGTACGACGAAGACGAGAAAGTCTGGGTCTACGGCGACCGCGAGTCGACCCGGTCGGCCAACTCGGTCCGCGGGGCGCGAAAGCTCCTCAAGGCGGTCTACACGATCGAGTTCCTCGCGGATCAGCTCGATCAGGATCGCTCGTCCACCCTGCGTGAGCTGTACTACCTCTCCGAAAGCTGGGACAACGAGGAGGCCCAGTTCACGAGCCAGGACGAGTCGAACAACCTGATCGAGGACCTCGAGATCGTCTCGGGCGTCACTCGCGAGGACTTCCACATGCGCCCCGAGGAGTCGGGGGCGACGATCATGGGTCCTCTCCACCTTCGCGAGCAGACCCGCCGCGGGGAGCGCGAGATCCACTGCCAGGAGGACGTCGGCGAAGGGGGCTACCAGATCCCGAACAACCCCGACACGATCGAGTTCCTCGACTGCGACGCCGACTTCATTCTCGCCGTGGAGACCGGCGGTATGCGCGACCGGCTGGTCGAGAACGGGTTCGACGACGAGTACAACGCCCTCATCGTCCACCTCAAGGGCCAGCCGGCCCGCGCGACCCGCCGGATCACCAAGCGGATGCACAACGAACTCAACCTGCCGGTCACGGTCTTCACGGACGGTGACCCGTGGTCGTACCGCATCTACGGCTCGGTCGCCTACGGGTCGATCAAATCGGCCCACCTCTCGGAGTACCTCGCGACGCCGGAGGCCAAGTTCATCGGCATCCAGCCCGCCGACATCGTCGAGTACGACCTGCCGAACGACCCGCTCAGCGATTCGGACGTCAACGCGCTCGAGAACGAACTCACCGACCCGCGCTTCCAGACCGACTACTGGGAGGAACAGATCGAACTCCAACTCGAGATCGAGAAGAAGTCCGAACAGCAGGCGCTGGCCTCCCACGGGCTGGACTTCGTGACGGATACGTATCTGCCCGAACGGCTCGACGAGATGGGTGTCGTCTAGACGCACATCGAGCCGTCGTTCGGGGAGATGACGACCGAACGGCTCGACGAGATGGGCGTCGTTTAGACGCCCATCGAACAGCGGAACCGATACCTGTTTCTCGAACGGTTCGACGAGAAGAACGTCATCTAGCGGCCATCGCGCCGACTGCGATCAGCGCTCGAGCGAGGGTTCCCGTTCGGCGTCGTCCGCGGTCGACGGCTCCACTCCGGCCCCGTGTTCCGGGCCGTCCTTGACGGCCTCGAGGCCCGTACACTCCGGACAGTAGTGGTTCTCGCCGCTGTCGAGGGTCACGACGGGGACGCCCAACACCGCGAATTCTTCCTTGTAGGTCCGCGTGATTCCGTCCTCGACCGGCTGTCGGCAGATGGTACACGGGCGTTCCGGATCGTCGGCACGTCGCTCCTCGACCGAGCGGGTCCGGCCGTTCGTCGTGATCGGGTCCCGGTCGCGGAACCGTCGTCGCACGGACGGTATCAAGGCCGCGCCGACGAGGAGCAACAGGAGTCCGAACCCGCTCGCCAGCGCCGACAGCTCGAGCAGGAACGCCAATCCGAGCAGCCACAGCAGACCGACCATAAACAGCAGGAGCGCCGGCGAACTGGAACCGGAACTCGAACTTGATTCTCGACTCGCGCGATCCTGCGACGGCGACCGGACGGTTCCCGCGTGGGTTTGTGCGGGGCCATCGGCTCGCACCACCTTTCGCTCGACGTTGCCGAAGTAGTGGTAGGCCCCGTAGACGACGTTACCCATCCCCATCGTCCACCAGATAGTGAGAAACGCGATGAGGAGGTGGTTGGTAGACGATCCCAGCGAGCGCCGTATCAGGACGGCGTGATCGCCGAAGTCGTGTTCGAGTTCCCAGCCGTTCTCGAGGTGGGCCGCGATGCGGTCCTCGAGTATTCGTCGGTCGGCGTCGTGGGCCGTCGATCGGTGCGAGGACCCTCCCGACTCGCGAGTCGGGCTCGAGCGGTCCCGGCGTCGTGAACCGTCGCGCGGGGGTTCCTCTCGGTAGCGTGGCTCTCGCGAGCGGGGTTCGGAGTGGCGGTCCTGTGCTCGGTCGTCGCGGTTCGGCCAGCCGGTTCGGTGGTCCCTCGGCTCGGACTCGTCGATCCGGTCTCGTCGCTGCTCGGGTTCGTCCGTCGATTCCTGGCTGGCTCCGCAGGACGGACAGTATCGCATCGATTCGGCGACCGGGGATCCGCACCGATCACAGCTAGTGGTCCCCGTCCCGCCGTCCTCGAAGCCACGTCCCATAACCCGACCAACACGAGGGAGGAGGAAAACGGTTGCGACTGATTGGGACACTGATACGCATCGGGCGATCGGACCGGTTATCCCTCGTCGAGGACGACCGGGTGGCCCCGATTCGCGACGTCGACGACGAACGCGTCTGCGTCGGCGTCGATGGCGTCGAACGCGTCGTAGTGGACGGGCAACACGAGTCCGGGAACCATCCGGTCGGCGAGGTCGGCGGCCTCGTGACGATCCATCGTGTAGGTGCCACCGATCGGGGGACAGAGGAGGTCGACGACCAGTTCGTCGTGGACCGGCAGCGGATCCGTGTCGCCGGGCCAGAACGCCGTGACCCCGTCGACGGTGACGCCGAAGCCACAGCCCTCGCCCTCCGGGTGGTATGGCGTCCCGTCCGCGTCGGTGTGTGACCCGTCAGGATCGTTGTACGCCGGCGTGGTGTAGAGGTCGAGCGGCCCGAGGACGAACGATTCGTCGTCACGGACGCGTTCGACCTCGTAGGGGAGCGACTCCGGCTGTTCGTCCGCGTGCTCTACGTCGCGGGCGTCGACGGCCTCGTGGACGACCACGATGGCGTCCTCGTGGGCGACCCGCCGGATCGAGTCGGGATCGTAGTGGTGGCCGTGTGAGACCAGAACGAGGTCGCCGTCGCGTGGCTCCTCGCCCTCGAGTATCCCGTAGTGCTCCGGGCCAGGGTCGACGTAGATGACGACCCCGGTTCGCCCCTCGAGCCGGATGCTCGCGAGGCCGAACCAGTCGACCGTTACCGCACCGAACCGGACAGTCATGTCCGCCCGTTCGACGGGCCGATTCGAAAAGGGTTCGACTCGTGCCCCCCGTTGACATCGAAAGCGTCCGACTCATTCCTACGGGACCACTAGAACGGATATCCACGATCTCTCGCTCGAAAACCTCAGCGATTAATCACCATGTAACCGAAACTCATATGAATCTACTCCCGAGGCGCTTATAAAGAAGGCGAAACATTTATATGGATTTCGGCCTTACTATACGTTAGCCGAGGCGACCGGGTTTCTTCTGGTTCCCCCACCCGGGAGCCCCGAGTAACCATCCCGATACACCATGACAGACTCCAACATTCGAACCTATACGAGCGAGCGGACGACGGAACAGGAGGAGGAATCGAACCGCACGGACGAGCGCGAGGAGTGCCCGGAGTGTGGCGGCCGTCTCATCTCGGACGCGGAACACGCCGAGACGGTCTGTGAGGACTGTGGCCTCGTCGTCGAGGAGGACGAGATCGACCGCGGCCCCGAGTGGCGCGCGTTCGACGCCGCCGAGAAGGACCAGAAGTCGCGTGTAGGTGCCCCGACGACCAACATGATGCACGACCAGGGCCTGTCGACGAACATCGGCTGGCAGGACAAAGACGCCTACGGGAAGTCCCTCTCGAGCCGTCAGCGCCAGAAGATGCAGCGCCTGCGCACCTGGAACGAGCGGTTCCGTACCCGCGACTCCAAGGAACGGAACCTCAAGCAGGCGCTGGGCGAGATCGACCGGATGGCCTCCGCGCTGGGTCTGCCGGAGAACGTCCGCGAAACGGCCAGCGTGATCTACCGCCGCGCCCTCGAGGAGGACCTCCTCCCCGGACGATCGATCGAGGGCGTCGCCACGGCTGCGCTGTACGCCGCCGCCCGCCAGGCCGGCACCCCGCGCAGCCTCGACGAGATTTCGGCTGTCAGCCGCGTCGAGAAGATGGAACTGACCCGGACCTACCGGTACATCATCCGGGAACTCGGTCTCGAGGTCAAACCCGCGGACCCCGAACACTACGTGCCGCGGTTCGTCAGCGACCTCGACCTCTCGGACGAGACCGAGCGCATGGCGCGCGAACTGCTCGAGTCGGCCCGCAAGGAGGGCGTCCACAGCGGCAAGTCGCCCGTCGGCCTCGCGGCCGCTGGCGTCTACGCCGCGGCCCTGCTGACCAACGAGAAGGTGACCCAGAACGAGGTCAGCGACGTCGCGAACATCTCCGAGGTCACCATCCGCAACCGCTACAAGGAACTGCTCGAGGCCTCCGATACGGCTGCCCCGGCGTAATCGCCGGTTAGTCGAGCGGATAGCTGTCATCGGTGGACGCCGTCGGACGCTCGTTGTGGCCCCCTCGAGTACCCAGGCGGCACGGCGCGACGTTTGTGGCTCGTTCTATCGATCCGACTGTGATCGCGACAAGGTTTTTCACCTGTGGCGTGCAAGCCAGTAACATGGATGAAACGACCGTCCGACTGTTGTGTCCGGAGTGTGCCAAAAACTGGCAGACGTCGCCGGATGAACTCCCAGGTTCGACCGAAATGTTCCATTGTCCGAACTGTCACGCGTCGCGGCGGACGGCGGAATTCATGCGGACCGATCGCGACCTCCAGACGCTGAAACAACTCGGTTAGGCGACGGTTTCGAACCCGTCGTCGAGCACTGTTCTGGCGGTCTCTCCCCGTCACCGTCGATTTTTGGAGAGGGGGCTCGAGTTGAGGATGAATCGTCGGGCCAGTTCCGCAAGCAACGGGGCTTGGTCCGTGTCGAGAGTCGTCGATTTCGCCAAACGATCGGTACGTTCTACTTTCGATCTCGAAAGCCGATTTTACCGCAGACGTGACGGGTACATAACAGTAACTACGCAGTCCGTACTCGAGGACACGCACAGCCTGTAAACCGTTTCACGCTACTAATTCAACCTCTTCGACCGTCCGGAAATCAGGACACTCTCCGCTGAAAAAACGGGTCGTATGGTAACGCGACTCAAGATAATAATATAACCCTGCAGTGGGTATGACTGGATGCCTATGAAGAAACAGGAGCTCATTCACCTCCACGGCCTTCTCGCCGAAGTATCCAACCAGTGTTCGGAGTGGGAAGACTGTCAGATCGACCTCGAGGAGTACGAGTCGCTCGGTATTCGACCGACATCGATTCACAAATCGAAGACCGATCACAAAGCGGCCGTTTTTGCGCTGGCTGGCGGCATCACGGCGAACATGCGCGAGGGTGAGCAGGAAGCCGTCGCCGCCACTGCCGACTGAACGACACGCAGTATCCTCGGACGTCGCTGCCCGACCTACGAGGCGTATCTCCGTTCTCGCTATCGGACTCGTTGGTGCCACCGACAAAATCGAGTCTAACTGGGCGAAACGGTTCGTAAGCGCCGATTACTCGACGAGGTCCTCGAATTCGGGAAGGATTTCATCGTCGTCTTCGTCGGCGTCACCCGACTCGGAGGCCTCTCCGTCGTTCGCCGGAACGGACTCGTCCGTCGTGGCCTCTTCTTCCTCTTCGTCTTCGAGTTCCTCGTCTTCGATGACTTCGACCCGTTTGACCTCGAGCGGGATGTTCTCGAGCCGCTGGCCGATTTCCTTGCGCGCGATCCGGGAGGCGTGTTCCTCCCGCTCGACGTTGAAGACGGTCATCTCCAACTCGAGGGCGACGAGCGCCTCGTCCGCGGCGATGAACGCCGGCGGCAGCTCCTCCCCGGATGGGGACGTGCGCTCGCCCATGTTGATCTCGACGTAGTTCAGGTCAGGGTTCAACATCTCTCCCGTCTTCGAGATGGCGATACGAATCGCCTCGTCTTCCGTCTCAACGTCGAAGACCGGCACGGCTGCTTCGACGACAACCCTGCAGTTCATACGTGGATATTGTACCGCCTCCAGTATCAAGGTTCGGCTCACACGAACGACGACGTCGATCGTATCGCCCCTCGAACGGAGAACGTAACTGACTGACCAGTCGACGCCGGGGACTGGCAGTCGGCCGCTCGGGATGGCCCGCAGGTTCGAAAGGCCCAAGCCGTCCCTCGGGAACCCACTCACGAATGGCAACGGGTACGATCCCGATCGACGATCTCGGCGGCGGCCTCGACCTCTATCGGACCCTCGAGAGCGGCCAGAGCTACCTGTGGCGACGCGCCGACGGCGAGATGTATCGCGGCGGCCCGGCCCCGGGCACGTGGTACTCGACGGTCGTCGACGGCGAAGTGATCCGCGTCCGGACGCAGGGCGACGTCCTCGAGTGGGAGTCGACGACCGACGCCGACCCCCTCGTTCGTCGGCTGTTGCGCCTCGAGGACGACCTCGAGGAAATCGTCGCGGCCGCCCCCGACGATCCGTTGCTCCGGGAGGCCTACGAGGCCCACCGCGGCATGCGACTCGTCCAGGATCCGCCCTTCGGCTGTCTGATCTCCTTCATCTGCTCGGCGCAGATGCGGGTGAGCCGCATCCACGGGATGGTCTCGACGCTGGCTCGCGAGTACGGGACGCCGGTCTCGTTCGACGGTCGGACCTACTACGCCTTCCCCACGCCCGACCAGCTCGCCGTGGCGACCGAGGCCGAACTCCGGGAGCTTGGACTCGGGTATCGTGCGCCGTACGTCGTCCGCACGGCCGAGATGGTCGCCGACGGCGAGGCGCATCCAGCGGAGGCCCGCGACCTCGAGTACGAGGCCGCCCGCGACTATCTGACGCAGTTCGTCGGCGTCGGCGACAAGGTGGCCGACTGCGTGTTGCTGTTCTCGCTGGGGTTCGACGAGGCCGTCCCGCTCGATACGTGGATCAGGACGGCCATCGAAGAGTACTACCCCGACTGCGACCGGGGCTCCTACGCCGACACCTCGCGAGCGATCCGGGAGCGCTTCGGCGGGGAGTACGCGGGCTACGCCCAGACCTACGTCTTCCATCACCTGCGAACGAGAGCGTGAGAATCGCCCCGTTCTCGGCCGGAGGGGTCGTTCCGGCCCGCACCTATTTGTGAACGCGGTGACATCGGTCGGACATGGTTCGGGGAACCGTCCTCTCGCTTCTCGCTGCGGCGGCGTTCGTGGGTCTCCTCGGCGCGCTCGTCAAGTACGCCGGACAGACGTGGCTGATCGCCGGCTACGATCCCGACCGCGTCACGGACGAGGAAGGGCTCGCGAACTTCATCGGGACGAACGCCCTCTACGTCGCCGGGCTGTTGTTCGTCCTCGCCGGGCTCGAGTACGCCGAGCCGGTCGACGAAACCCTCGTCTCGCTGCTGTGGGTCGCGTTCGCGGGCGTCGTTCTCGTGATCGGGGTCCGAATGCTCACCGGGGCTCGCCGGTACCAAGCCGACGCCCCGGATGGAACGCCGTAAGGGGTCCCGACGGACCCGCAGCCACACTCGCCATCGTGCCGCAACCAGCGTACAGCGGTCCGTGCGAACCGCGTCGGTGTATCCGGTGGCGTGGCGCTCTCCGGTCGTTCCGGTCACTCTCTGTAGTCGCTCCGCCCGGTGACGGCCCAGTAGGCCTGCGAGACGAGCGTGATCGCGAACGCGACGGCCAGCCCCCCGCCGACGACGAGCGCCGCGGTGCGGCCGAGCGCGACGGCGGTGAGCCCGCTGGCGACGAGGACGAAGAGGATCGATCCGACGAGCAACTCGAGCAGTTCCCTGACCGTCGCGCGGCTGGTCGAGACGTCGACGTACTCGTCCGCGAGTCGCTCGATGATGCCCATCAGGAGAACTCCGCGAGCGTTCGCTGGTCCCGTTTCAGCGGGCGCGCCCGGTAGCCGTACTCCGTCTCGAGGGTGGTCGCGAACGCCGCGTCGAAGCCGTGGTGGGTGTAGACGACGGCGGGGTCGATCGCCTCGACGGTGGCGACGAGGTCGTCGAAGTCGCAGTGGTCGGTCAACGGGAAGGTGACGTCGTAGTTCCCGCGGTAGCGGAAGCCGTCGTCGACGGCCCAGCCCGAGAAGCCGGCTTTCAGCCCGTCCTCGCGATCGACCGCGCGTTCCACCCAGTCGGCGCGGGCCTGATTCGACGGGAGGACGACGATCTCGTCCTCGAGTCCCCGAAGCGAGTCGTACGGCCGACCGGGAAACGAGAGGTCGGTCGCGGCTTCGATCGCGCGGTTCACCTCGTGGATCGAGTCGGCGACGAGGACGTCCCGTTCGGCGTCGCTACCGTCGTCGACGCCGCCGGTTGCCGCGCGGGCGAGCCACTGGAGTTTCTGGGCGCGGCCGAGCGAGTAGCCGAAGAGGAACAGCGGCCGCTCGTCGTTGTCACGGATCCAGTCGACGATGGCAGCCTCGAGTTCCTCCTGCGGCGGGAACCGGTAGGCGGGCCGGCCGTACGTGGTCTCCATCACGAGGACGTCGGTCTCGACCGCTGTGGGGTCGAACCCCTCGAGGTAGCACCGATCCCGGATCGAGAAGTCGCCCGTGTAACAGTAGCGACGGTGGTCGGCGTCTCCCCGTTCAGGCTGGGGCTCGAGCGACTCTCCGAGCGAGAGCCGGTCGCGGTCGACGATCGCCGCTCGCGAACCGACTACGTGGCCCGCAGGCACGAGGTCGATCCCGGGGACGCGCTCGACGAACTCGAAGCCGACGCCGGTCCGCGCCTCGGCGATTGCCGCGGTTTCGGCCGCGCAGACCACGGTTCCGGGGGTCGACCGAAACGTGTGATCGGCGTGGGCGTGGCTCACCACGTTGACGTCGCCCGCCGCACTCCTGGCGTCGGCGACGATCCGGCGGCCGTCGCCGAACTCGAAGTGGATGCCGTCCCGGTGGCGTACGGTCACTGCGAGGGGATACGGGCTCGAGCCACCTGGGGGTATCGCTCCCTCGCGACCTGAGACGGGGGTACCGTCGCGTGTGTAACTTTCGCACGCCGCTCGTCAGCCGGGCGCACGCCACGCGTCGGACGAACGGGATTTTTGGCGGCCGCGGTCGATGATCCGGACATGGCGGAGCGAACCCGCGCACACGTGTTCGTCTCGGGGACGGTACAGGGCGTCTACTACCGCGCGAACACCCGGGATACCGCACGCGAGAACGGCGTCGACGGCTGGGTGAAGAACCTCGAGGACGGCCGCGTCGAGGCGGTGTTCGAGGGGCCGAAAGCGGACGTCGAGGCGATGATCGAGTGGTGTCACACGGGCAGCCCCGCGGCGGACGTCGAGGACGTCGCAGTCGAGTACGAGGAACCGCGAGGCGAGGACGGCTTCGAGATCCGGTACTGAGGGCGGACGGCGAACTGACGGCGGCTATTGTGGGCTGAACCGATTCGTTCGAACGCCGTCGCTCGGAGTTCCGTCGTCACCGCCTCCGTCGCCGCCCCGGCTGTCGCCGTCCGCTTCGCCCGCCCACTCGCCGCGGTCGTCGTCGTAGACGTCGACGTGGTGGACCGCGTGCGGTGAGAGGAGGCGGTTCCCCTCGAGTTCGAGCCACCCGTTCGCGTGGACGACGATCGGACCCTCGTAGAGCGGCTCGTCCGCGTCTCGCTCGTCGTAGACGACGACGTCCTCGTAGACCTGCGTGAACGGGTTCACGTCGTCGGCGCTCACGTCGTCCGGAACGATCGACTCCGGGGAGACCATCGGCGGAAACATCGGTAGGTACTACGACGTCGGCCGGTGCCATGAATGTACTGTCGCCGACATGTCGGTCGAACGCGATGGTAGCGTGGCCTTCGGTCGCGCTGTGGGACCCGCGATCGGTCACGCGGGGTCGGACCGGTACTCCTCGAGCCAGGGCGGTTCCTCGCAGTACCGCCACTCGGCCATCTCAGCCTTCTCGCCTGCGTAGTAGGCGCGGTAGGCGGCGACCGGATCGCCGGGGCGTTTGTACTCGTCGGGCATCGTCTGCGGTCGGGGCGTCGGCTCCTCGCTCGGGAACTCGATCGCGTCGGGGTCGATACGGTCGATCACCTGCCAGCTCGCGTGGTCGTCGTCCTTCCCGTAGCGCTCGACGAACTCGGCGTTGAGCGCCTCGGCGTGGTCCCGCAGGCGCAGCCAGTTCGCCCGCGATTCGATCGCCCACTGCGTGACGGGATGATCGACGTGAGTGGATCGATAGAGAAAGTCCGCGTCGTAGCCGTTCTCCCGGGCCGCCGTACAGAGCACCTGTGCGGCCTCGAGCAGCAGTTTGTTGACGTGCTGATCGCAGTGATAGCGCGCGGCGAGCCGCGGATCCTCGTCGAGCCAGAAGACGTTCACGCCGGAGAGAGGGACGCGATCGGGTTGGTCGTATTGCCTAACAGAGATGGGTCCGCGCCGTCGTGGGGTCCGCAACGTTGAACGGTTGTCCGGTCGAACCTGCAGGTATGATTACAGGCGAGCGGATGGCCGCCGTCGACGAGAACGCCGCGGCGCTGGGCGTGCCGCGCAAGCAGTTGATGGAGTCGAGCGGGAACGCCGTCGCCAGCGTCGTTCGCGAGGTCGCCGACCCGGGCGCGACGGTCGTGATCGTCGCCGGACGCGGGAACAACGGCGGCGACGCGTTCGTCGCTGCCCGCTTTCTGGACGCGTACGACGTCACCACACTCCTGCTGGGCCGCTCCGAGACCATCGGGACCGAGATCGCCCGCGAGAACTGGGACGCCTTGCAGCGAGCGGGCTACGACGCCCGCGAGGTGACGGACTCGAGCGGGTTCGACCTTCCGGACTGCGACGTGGTCGTCGACGCGATGTTGGGAACGGGGATCAGCGGCGACCTCCGGGAACCCGCCGCGACCGCGGCCGAAGCGATCAACGCGGCGGACGCCACGGTCGTCTCTGTCGACGTCCCCTCGGGCTTCGACGCCGACGGAGGCGACCACGCCAACAACGGGGTGGCGGCCGATCGGGTCGTCACGTTCCACGATACGAAGCCCGGACTCGAGGCCCTCGACTGCGAGGTCACGGTCGCCGACATCGGCATCCCGGCCGCCGCCGAGCGGTTCGTCGGTCCGGGCGACGTTCGCCTCGCTCGGCCCGACGACCGCGACGGCCGCCCCTACGTCATCGGCGGCGGTCCGTACACCGGCGCGCCCGCGCTGGCTGCCCAGGCCGCCTTGCGGGCCGGCGCGGAACTCTCCTTCGTCGCCGCACCCGAGTCGGTCGGCGGCGAGATCCAGGGGTACGGCGAGGACCTGATCGTCCAGCCCTACGAGGAGGACGTCCTCACCCCCGAGGTAGCCGACGACCTTCTCGAGACGGCCCAGCAGTACGACAACGTCGTCGTCATCGGTCCCGGTCTCGGGACCGCCGACGAGACCCTCGAGGCGACCCGCCAGTTCCTCTCGGCGTACGCCGGGCGGGCCGTCGTCGACGCGGACGCGCTCGAGGTCGTGCCCGAGGTCGAGACCGACGCGACGCTGGTCTGTACGCCCAACCGGCGGGAACTCGCGCGGATGGGCGGCCCCGACGCGGACGACCTCGCGGCGGCCGCCGACGAGATCGAGGCGTTCGCGGCCGACCTCGGTCATATCGTCCTCGCGAAGGGGGCGAACGACGTGATCACCGACGGCGAGCGCACGCGGATCAGTCGCTCCGGGGCCGTCGGCATGAAGGTCGGCGGTACCGGCGACACGCTGGCGGGAATCGTCGCCGGACTGCTCGAGGGCGCGGAGCCGATGGACGCCGCCGCGGCGGCCGCTCACGTCAACGGTCTCGCGGGCGAACGCCTCGCCGAGGCCGACGCACACGGCTTCCTCGCCTCCGAGCTCCTCGAAGAGATTCCCCGAGTGCTGTGGGGTGAGAGCGATGCCTGAGGAGGAGTCGGCGGCGGACTCGAGCGCCGACGGGCTTACCCACACCACCGACGAGGGCGACGTGCAGATGGTCGACGTCGGCGACAAACCCGACAGCGAGCGACGTGCGGTCGCCGCCGGCGAGATTCGCCTGCGCCCCTCGACCGTCGAAGCGATCCGCGCGGACGAGATCGGGAAGGGCGACGTCCTCGCGACGGCCCGCGTCGGCGCGATCCAGGCGGTGAAACACACCTGGGAGACGATCCCGATGTGTCACCAAATTCCGATCACGAACGTCGACACCGAGTTCTCGCTCGAGGCGGACCGCGTGGAACTCCGGGTCGCCGTCGAGACCACCGGGAAGACGGGCTGCGAGATGGAGGCTCTCGAGGGGGTCACGACCGGCCTGAACGTCGTCTGGGACATGGTCAAAGCGGTGGAAAAAGACCAGGACGGGCAGTACCCCGAGACGGCCATCGAGAACGTGCGGGTGCTCGAGAAGGAGAAACGACGGCCGGAACCCGACGAATGAGCCTCGAGACGCCCCTCTGTGAGGTACTCGGCGTCGACTACCCGATCGTGCAGGCCCCGATCGGCAGCGCCACGAACCCGGCCCTGGCCGCGGCGGTCTCGAACGCCGGCGGACTCGGCCACCTCGCCGTGACCTGGCGCGATATCGACGAGACCGAGCGCGTCGTCCGCGACACCCGTGATCGGACCGATCGTCCGTTCGCCGTCAACCTCGTGCTCGACGAGGCGACGACCGTCGTCGACACCGAGGCGCACCTCGAGGTCGTGCTCGAGGCGGGCGCGGACGTCGTATCGTTCTCCTTCGGCGACGCCGAACCGTTCGTCGAGCGGGCGCGCGACGCCGGGGCGACCGTCCTGCAGACGGTCGGCAGCGCCGACGAGGCCCGTGCGGCGGTCGCGGCGGGCGTCGACGTCGTCGTCGCACAGGGCCGCGAGGCGGGCGGCCACGTCCAGAGCGAGGTGGCGACGACGGCGCTGGTCCCCCGCGTCACCGATGCGGTCGGCGAGGAGGCTCCCATCGTCGCCGTGGGCGGGATCGGCGACGGTCGCGGCGTCGTGGCCGCGCTCGCGCTCGGCGCTGATGGAGCCTGGCTCGGGACCCGATTCGCCGCGACGCGGGAGGCCCGTATTCACGAGACCTACCGACAACGATTGCTCGAGAGCGACGAGACCGACACCGCCTACACGACGGCGTTCGACAAGGGGTGGCCCGGCACGCCCCACCGCGTCCTCGAGAACGAGACGCTCGAGCGCTGGGCCGACGCGGGCGAACCCGCGCCGGGGGAGCGACCGGGCGAGGAGGACGTCGTCGCGACGACCGCCGACGGCACGCCGATCGAACGGTACGACGAAGCGCTGGCGACGCCGGACGTCGACGGCGACATCGCGGAGATGGCGCTGTTCGCCGGACAGAGCGTCGGCCTGGTCGACGACGCCCCGTCTGCCGAAACCGTCGTTACGGACGTCGTCGCCGAAGCGGAGGACCGACTGGCGAACCTGGTCGATCGAGGGGGCTGAGCCGGCCGCGACCGCCGTCACTGGCGGGAAATTAGGAACGGCGCTGCTCGAGCACGTCCCGCAGAATCGTCCGGTGACACCGTTTCTTCGCCGTGTTCTCGTAACAGACGAGCGTCAGCGGCTCGCCCGACTCGAGTCGATTCTCGAGGTCCGCGAGCGCCGCCCTCGCATCCGCGGACGACTCGAGGTGGTCGCGATACGCGGCTTCGAACTCGAGCTCATCCCAGGCGGCGTTGTGTGCGCCCTCCTCGCAGAGGCCGCGCAGCTTCAGGTCCTCCTCGGTCTCGCGGAAGGACTCGAGCAGGGCTTCGGGCGGCCCGAGTTCGGGGTGATTCTCGTCGACGGTGCCGTGGAACCACGGCGCGGGTTTGCGAACGACGCCGACGAGCGTCGTCCCCGCCGGCAGGTCCGCCAGGTCGTGCTGGAGTGCTGCGAGATACGTGTCGGTCAGCCGTCCGCGGTCCATACCGACCGTAGGCGCGTCCAGCAGTTATATTCGGCGTCGGTTCGAATCGCCGATATTCGATGGCACGCGACAGCGAAGATCCCAACGCGGACGTACAGTACCACCTCGAGGTCGCGCCCGACGACGTGGCCGAAACCGTGCTGTTGCCGGGCAATCCCGAGCGCCTCGAGAAGATCGTCGCCCACTGGGACGATCACGAGGAGCGAGCCCACCACCGCGAGTACCGGACGGCGACGGGGACGACCGAGGGGACGCCCATCTCGGTCACGTCGACGGGGATCGGCAGCCCGTCCGCGGCGATCGCGGTCGAGGAACTGGCCCGCGTCGGGGTCGAGACGTTCATCCGCGTGGGCTCGTGTGGCGCGCTCCAGGCCGAGATGGACGTCGGCGACCTCGTGATCAGCACGGGCGCGGTCCGACAGGAGGGCACCAGCGACGAGTACGTCCGCGAGGATTACCCCGCTACGGCGGACCACGAGGTCGTCTCGGCGCTGATCGCGGCCGCCGAACGGCTCGGCTACGACTACCACACCGGTATCACGATGAGCGCCGACTCCTTCTACGCCGGTCAGGGACGGCCTGGCTACGAGGGTTTCGAGGCCGCCGGCTCCGAGGAGTTGGTCGCCCAGCTGAAGGAGGCCAACGTCAAGAACATCGAGATGGAAGCGAGCGCCATCTTCACGCTCGCGAACCTCTACGGCCTCCGTGCGGGGGCCGTCTGTACCGTCTACGCGAACCGGGAGACCGGCGAGTTCGCCACGGAGGGCGAGTCGAAGGCCGCCGAGACCGCGACGCTCGCGACCCACCTGCTCGCGAAGATGGACGCCAAGAAACGCGAGGTCGGTGCTGACCGCTGGCACGCGGGCCTCTCGCTCGAGTGAGCGGCTACTCCCGGATGCGGACGATCTCGTCCTCGAACACCTTTCGGTTGGGAACGATGTACTCCTCGGACTCGTCCTCGATCTTCGTCACGAAGAGGTCGACCTCCTGGACGATTCCTGACTGGTCGCCGATCCTGATCTCGTCGCCGATCCCGTAGGGCTGGTTGAGCAGCAGGTAGATCCCCGCGGCGCTCGAGACGAGGAAGTCCTTGAACGCGAACGCGCCGACGACGACGGCACCGGCGGCGATGATCGCGAGCAGGATCACCAGCGGGAAGATGTAGACGCCGATCTGGCCCAGCGCGATCAAAAAGGTCACGTAGAGGACGGCGTACTTGACGAGTCTGGGGATGACCGAGACCTCGGGGAGTTTGACGCCCCGGAGGTACTCGCTGACGATCAGTTCGCACTTGTCCGCGACGATGAACCCGAGAATGAGCACGAGGACGGCGATGAACACCTGCGGGACGAACTGCGTGACCCGAAACCAGAAGGCGTCGGTGTCGAGCAACTGGGCGATGTGGATCGCCGTCAGGACGGCGATCCCGTAGATGAACCACGAACTCAGGCGGGCGACGATCTCGACCGTCGAGGTGCCCAGCGACTGGGCCGTCCGCTCGAAGGGGGTTCCCTCGACCGCCTCGGGGACGCCCGAGGCCGAGAGCAACTCCTTGTTGAGGCGGCCGACGAGGTAGCCGACGACCAGCCCCAACACGAGGACCGCGGCCGCGATGACGGCCGGTTCGTCGATCAACGTCTGCCAGTCCATATCAGTACGCCTCCGGGTCGACCTCCAGGATGAGTTCGCCGCCTTTGAACGCCCGCACGAGGCCGTCGCTCTCCGAGAGGACGATCGCGATCGCGTTCGTATCCCGCGTGATCGCGCCGCCGGCCATGTGCCTCGCGCCGAGTCCTTTCGGAATGTCGACGCCCTCCGCGGACGGCTCGAGGTAGCGGTACGCCGAGACGATCTTGCCCGCGTCGGAGATGACGAACGCGCCGTCGAGCCGCGAGAACTCCTTCAGCATCACGTTCACGATCGGATCGCCGACGTGGACGTGGGACTTCTCGAAGGGGTTGTACGACAGCGGGCGGGACTTGTTCATCACCTTGCCGGCGTCGCCGACGACGAACAGCGCGCCGACGGGTTTGCCCTTCTGGCCCTTCTTCCCGAGTTCGATCGCCAGCTCGAGCACCGACTTGATGACCTCGGGCTCGGGCCGGGATTTCGCGAACAGGTCGTAGATGCCGGTGTGGGCGTCGGCGTTCGCCCGCACCCGCGAGACCGTATCGATCTCGTCCTCGAAGACGCTCGTCGCGCACGCCAGTTCGTCGCCGTCCTCGATGACGCCCTGTTCCAGCGCTCCTTCGAGACCGAAGCGAACCCGTTCGGCGACTTCCGCGAACTCGAGCGGGAGTTCGACGAACGTCTCCGCGCCGACGTCGTTTTCGGTCCCGACGACGATCACGTCCAGCTCCTCGAGATCCGTGAACCGTTCGTAGTACGACCCGCTCGGTCCGAAGAGTAATACTGCGTCGACACCCGAGACGAGGTCCCCGAACACGTCGTCTACTCCGGCCATTGCTCATACAAGTCGTGCGCGCTTGAATAAGCGTTTTGGAGCGTCTGCCACACGTCCGCCGCTTGTTCCGGATTCACTCGAGTGTATCGAACGTGAACCGTTCGTGAACGAAGCTGCCAGCTTCGATCGAGCCACGTCTCGTCGGATCCGGACGCCGAAGGCTGCGGTTACTCCGTCAGCGGCAGGACGATCCCGAACAGCAGGACCGAGAACAACCCGACGAGAATTCCGAGGCCTTCGGCGTACATAAAGAGGAGGTGTTCCCAGCCGGGGAGGCCGTGGAACACGAACCGGCCGACGATCTCGCCGAGCGCACCCAGGGCGAACATTCCGGCCCCGACCAGGAAACCGGTCTTGGTCAGAAACGCGTACTCGAGATTCCCGTATCGTCCCATACGTCCGGACGTGGCCCTGCCGATCTATCAACTTTCCGTTCGATCGGAAGGGGTGCCAGCGAGCGCCCGACGCCAGCGTGACTACTCTCCACTCATCCCGATCAGACGGACGCAGCTAAAACTGGCTTCTTTCACCGGTCGCTCGAGTACTCGGTAGTACGCCTGGTTGGTCTCTCACGAGTTCGTGGAGCGTGCGCGGGACCGGGACCGGATTCGAACCTCGCCGAGACGGTCGGCCTCACTTCGTTCGGCCGCTGCGACTCGTCTGGTTCGAATCCGCTGATCGCATTCTCCGCTCACGGAGTTGTTCGCGGAGAATGCGCGGGACCGGATTCGAACCGGCGGACCCCTACGGGACAGCGTCCTAAGCGCTGCGCCGTTGGCCTAGCTTGGCTACCCGCGCTCACACACGGATTTTCACGAACCGAGTAAGAACCTGTCGATCCGCACTACGTGTGTTTCACTGGCTCCTCGGGCGACCAGTCGGGGGGAACGATGAACGTCACGTGTTCCGGGTCCCGAAGCTGATGGAGTTCCGCAGCCTGTTCGGCCAGCGATCGATCCCGATACGGCATCTCGAGGCCGCAACCGGTACAGACCAGCTTGCAGGTTGGCTCCTTCATGGCGGACGCGGGCCCGAACGTGGCGGGCGACTGGCGTCGTCTCCCGGTTGGTGGCTCCGGGGCTTAAGTAGTCGTCTCCTAGTCGAGACACTGCAGGAACCCGACGGTGTCGTTCGATTCGTAGCCGGTCCTTGGAGCGAGTAGCAGGATGTTGGGGTTTAGGGTGCGGATTGTTAGCACGCCTATTCCGGACGTTTATTTCGATCGCCCGACTACCGTGCCCCATGCACAGCGCACGGGATCGAGTCGCCTACGAACCCTGGCTCGAGGAACTCGAGGACGTCGCCGATCGGCTCGATCTCTCGACGGAGGCCCGCACCTGTGCGGTCGATCTCTTCCTCACGGACGTCCCCGAGTCGGACAGATCCAAGCGTGCAGTCCTCGCAGCCTCCCTCTATGCGGGGTCGTTGATCGCCGGCGACGGTCGGACTCAGGGTACGGTCGCCGAAGCCGCCGAGGTCTCTCGGCTCTCGATTCAGAGCCGCTGGAAGGACCGACTCGAGGCCGCGGGACTCGAGCCGCCGAAGTGGTAAGGCCACGCCGGCGACCGTTTCGTCGGTCACGGTGACCCTGATTTCTGGAAGGGCTACCGTAAGTGTTCAATATCGAAAACGACCGGTAGGACGTACGTATCGGTAATAGCCGACATGTTCGCGGCGTGTACGGGCGACCGCCGAAGGGAGTTATTCGTCGTCGACGACGTTCCCGTGTTCGTCGATTTCGCCCTGAACGATCCGCGTGCTCGAGATGATGTCGCCGTCGTCGGCGAGCACGTGGGGGACGACGACGATCTCGAGCGGGTCGTGGCCGCGCTCCTGGCGGATCTCGTTGATCCGTTCTCCGCCGTCTTTGGTCTCCGGTGAGACGACCAGATAGTCGAACTGCGGCTCGGTCGCGATGCCCGTCGGCGACTCGAGTTTTCGAACCTCGAACGTTCGGTCGTAGTCTGGGGCGATCGATTCGAGTTCGTCCTCGAGGGCCTGCCGCCGTTCGTCGAAGGGACGGATCGGTCGATCGACGGATCGCGTCTCGGGTGCGAGGTCGTCGCTCGTCAGTCCGACCGTCACGTCCCCGAGTTCGAACGCCCGTTCGAACAGTTTTCGGTGACCGTCGTGAACGGGGTCGAACGTCCCACCAAGCGCGACGTCCATACCCCACGTCACTCCCGCGGTTCGTATAAAACGGTCGAATCGTCGACCGTGACGTGATCCGATAGCCGAAACCACGAACGCTCCAGCAGCGGATTAGCAGTGAGATCGACAATTGTCGATACACCCCTTCGCATCCTTTTTAGTGATCGCCCATAGTGGTCCCTGTATGGGATTAGACGAGGACGCGCTCGACTACCACCGGACCGATCCACCGGGAAAGATAGAGATTTCGACGACGAAACCGACGAACACGCAGCGCGATCTCTCGCTGGCGTACTCGCCGGGCGTCGCTGCGCCCTGTACGGCCATCGATGCAGACGAGACGGAGGCCTACACGTACACGGCGAAGGGCAACCTCGTCGGGGTCGTCTCGAACGGATCGGCCGTGCTGGGACTCGGCGATATCGGTGCTCAAGCCTCCAAGCCCGTCATGGAGGGGAAAGGCGTCCTCTTCAAGCGGTTCGCGGACATCGACGTCTTCGACGTGGAACTCGACGAGGCAGATCCCGACAAGATCGTCGAGGCCGTCAAGATGATGGAACCGACCTTCGGGGGGAGTCAATCTCGAGGACATCAAGGCCCCGGAGTGTTTCACCGTCGAGGAGCGACTGCGCGAGGAGATCGACATCCCCGTCTTCCACGACGACCAGCACGGGACAGCGATCATCTCCGGTGCGGCCCTGCTCAACGCCGCCGACATCGCCGGCAAGGACCTCGAGGACCTCGAGATCGTCTTCTCGGGGGCCGGCGCGAGCGCGATCGCGACCGCCCGCTTTTACGTCTCGCTCGGCTGCGAGAAGGGGAACATCACGATGTGTGACTCCTCGGGGATCATCACCGAGGAGCGCGCCCGCCGCGGCGACGTCAACGAGTACAAACGCCAGTTCGCCCGCGACGTGCCGGAGGGCGATCTGGCGGACGCGATGGCGGGGGCGGACGTCTTCGTCGGCCTCTCGATCGGCGGCATCGTCGACCAGGAGATGGTCCGGTCGATGGCCGACGATCCGATCGTCTTCGCGATGGCCAACCCCGACCCCGAAATCGGCTACGAGGAAGCCAAGGCGGCCCGTGACGACACGGTCATCATGGCGACCGGCCGCTCGGACTACCCCAATCAGGTCAACAACGTCCTCGGGTTCCCCTTTATCTTCCGCGGCGCGCTGGACGTCCGCGCGACCGAGATCAACGAGGAGATGAAAGTCGCCTGCGCCGAGGCGCTGGCCGAACTCGCCCGCGAGGACGTCCCGGACGCCGTCGTCAAGGCCTACGGCGACGAACCGCTGCAGTTCGGTCCCGACTACATCATCCCGAAGCCGGTCGATCCGCGCGTCCTCTTCCGGGTCGCACCCTCGATCGCCGAGGCCGCGATGGAGTCCGGTGCCGCCCGGACCGAGATCGACCTCGAGGCCTACGAGGAGGAACTCGAGGCCCGCCTCGGCAAGTCCCGCGAGATGATGCGCGTCGTCCTCAACAAGGCCAAGAGCGACCCCAAGACGGTCGCGCTGTCCGAAGGCGAGAACGAGAAGATGATTCGGGCGGCCTACCAGATCCAGGAGCAGGGGATCGCCCTGCCGATCCTGATCGGCGACGAGAGCGAGATCCGCCAGACCGCCGCTAACCTCGGCCTCGACTTCGACCCCACCGTAGCGGATCCGTCGGTCGGCGACTACGAACACTACGCCGACCGACTTCACGAACTCCGCGCCCGGAAGGGGATCACCCGGACCGAGGCCGGCGAACTCATCGAGCGCGACTCCAACTACTTCGGCAGCGTGATGGTCGAACAGGACGACGCCGACGCCCTGCTGACGGGACTGTCCCACCACTACCCCTCGGCGCTGCGGCCGCCGCTGCAGGTGATCGGCACGGCCGATGACGTCGATCACGCCGCCGGCGTCTACATGCTGGCGTTCAAGAACCGCGTCGTGTTCGTCGCCGACGCGACGGTCAACCAGTCGCCCGACGAGGAGGTCCTCGCCGAGGTCACGAAACAGACCGGCAAACTCGCACGGCGGTTCAACATCGAACCGCGCGCGGCCTTGCTCTCGTACTCGAACTTCGGCAGCGTCGACAACGAGGGCACCCGCAAGCCCCGTCGCGCCGCGAGCATGCTCCAGGACGATCCCGAGGTCGATTTCCCGGTCGACGGCGAGATGCAGGCTGATACGGCCGTCGTCGAGGACATCCTCGAAGGGACGTACGGCTTCTCCGAACTCGAGGAGCCTGCGAACGTGCTCGTCTTCCCGAACCTCGAGGCCGGCAACATCGGCTACAAACTGCTCCAGCGGCTGGGTGGGGCCGACGCCATCGGCCCGATGCTGGTCGGGATGGACAAGCCGGTCCACGTCCTCCAGCGCGGCGACGAGGTCAAAGACATCGTGAACCTGGCGGGCGTGGCGGTCGTCGACGCACAGCAAGAGTAATATCGCCAGCCGCCCCAGCCCATCGTAGCTGTGTCCGACGGTATCGATGGCAATGGACTCGCCAGACGGGAGTTGCTCTCGATCGCGGGAACGGTTGGTGCCGTGGGTCTCGTCGGCGGTTCCGGCCGCGCGTACAGACGCGATCCGGACTGTACTGCTATTTCCGAGGCCCTCGACTCGTCGGACGGCTACGCTCCGCTCCCGCCGGACGACGACGTCTCGATGTTCCGGCGCGGCCTCCGTCGGTACGGCTACTATCCCGACGTGACCGTTCCCGACTCCGTCACGGTCGACTGGTCGATACCGGTCAATCGCATCGGCCACACGGCGGCCAAATCGACGCCGCGGCCGACCCCCGACGGCGAGACGATTCTGATCGCCGGTGACGACGGTCGCGTCCACGCCGTCACGCCGACCGGCGACCGACTGTGGGAACTCGAGACGGCTGCCGGAACCAGCCTCGGCTTTCACGGGACGCCGGCGATCGTGGGCGACACCGCCTACATCGGAGGGTACGACGGCGCACTCTACGCGATCGACGTTCCCAACGGCGAGCTACACTGGCGAACCTCGCCCCACCAGTTCGGCGGGGCCATCGCGATCGGCTCGAGTCCGGCCTACCACGACGGCACCCTGTACCTTCTCGCGGAGTATAGCAACCCGGCCAGCGGCGCGCTGTGGGCGGTCAATGCCGCTACGGGGGACCCGGTCTGGAGCGACGACCGCCTCTGGGGAATGCCCCACCCCTCGCCGGCGATCGACTGCGAGACGGGCCGGCTCGTGTCCGGGTCGAACGACGGCGTCGTCTACTGCTGGGAGTACCCCTCCCTCGAACTCGCCTGGTCGTTCCAGGCGGACGTGGAGAACGGCCACCAGAGCGACGCCGAGGCTGACGGTCCGTTCTCGCTGGGTGCCCAGATCAAGGGGACGATCCCGACCTACGACGGTGCGGCGTTCGTCGGCTCCTGGGACGGCCACTTCTACCGGCTCGACCTCGAGGACGGCACGGAGGAGTGGTCGTTCGACATCGGAGAGATCGTCATGTCGAACCCCGCGATCGACCCCGACGAGGGCGTCGTTTACGTCGGCAGCGACGACCGCCACGTCTACGCGCTCGATGCGGACACCGGCGAGGAACTGTGGTCGACCAGCGTCTACGGCCACGTCATCGGCTCGCTCACGGCGACCGCCGAGACGATCCTCGTCGGCTCGTACGATAGTCATCTCTACGCGCTCGACCGGGAGACCGGCGACCGACGGTGGCGGGTCGAAAACCGCGGTCACGTGACAAGCGGGGCCATCCCCCACGACGGGCGGATCTACTACGCCGAACGGGGCGTCCTCACGGGCTACTACGACGACGACCAGGAGACGACGCTCGAGGAACCGGGACGGGCGTACTGTCTGGTCGCCGACGACTGAGGGCGGGGCGGCCACACTGGGAGCGGAACGCTCAACTCGCTGGCGACGAACGGTCGGATATGGAGCAGACGACCGTCGACGTTAGCGGAATGTCCTGCGAGGGTTGTGAACAGAACGTGACCGACGCGCTCGAGGCCCTCGATGGCGTCGCCTCGGTGACGGCGAGCCACGAGGACGACGAGGTCCGCGTCGAACACGACGAGACGACCGTCGACGAGACGACCATCGCCGGAGCGATCGAGGACGCCGGCTACGAACCGGCCGTTTGAGCTGTGGGTGCGGTTCCGTCGGCGGGCGGGGCCGTCGAAATCCCGTCGAGCGACCGTCCGACGGGCGTCCGACGACGACTGGCAATTTATTTTCCCCCGGAGCCTGAAGCGGGTCCCATGGAAAGTCTCAATCGCATGGCGATCGAGCTCGTCGACGAGGCCCTCGAGTACGCCGAGGAGCTGAACGTCGGCGGCTACGATCTGGACAACGAGGCGACGGTACTCGACTTCGGGCTCGAGTTCGACGGCGGGATCGAGGCGGGCCTGCTGTTGACGGAGATCCAGACCGCCGGGCTGGCGACGCCGAGTCGCGACCTGGGAACGGTCGGCGACGCCCCGATCCAGTACGTCGAACTGGCGACCGACCAGCCCGCACTTTCGTTGCTCTGTTCCCAGAAAGCCGGCTGGGAACTCGCGACCGAGGACTTCGAGGGGCTGGGCAGCGGCCCGGCCCGCGCGCTCGTCGCCCGCGAGGAGGAGTTTCGCCGCATCGGCTACACGGACGCGTTCGACCTGACGGCCCTCGCGGTGGAGACGACCGACGAGCCCACTGCGTCGGCCGCCGAGCAGGTCGCCGACCTCGCGGAGGTCGAACCGAGCGGCGTCTTCCTGCTCGTCTACCCGACCGCGAGTGTCGTCGGCAGCGTCACCAACGCCGCTCGAGCCGCGGAACTCGCGACGTTCCGCCTCGCCGAACTGGGCTACGATCCGGCGGCGATCGTCTCCGCCACAGGTCGCGCGCCGGTTCCGCCGGTCCCCGAAGACGAGCGAACGGCCATCGCCCGGACGAACGACGCCATCGCCTACGGCGGAACGGCGCACCTGACCGTCCGCCAGGACGACGACGTCTTCGACGCCGTTCCGTCGACGGCTGCCGACGAGCACGGACGGCCGTTCCGGGAGGTCTTCGACGAGCTCGACTGGGAGTTCGAGGAGGTCCCCTCGGATCTGTTCGCCCCCGCGAAGGTCACCATCGACGTGCTCGGCGGCCCCACCTACGTCCACGGCGAGACGAACGAGGAGCTCCTCGTCGAATCGTTCGACCTCTAATCCCGTTCGAACTCCCGTGAAGTTCAAACCCGTCCCCGAACCGCCCGCCGACCTCGAGACCGTCGTTCGGACCGCTCGCGCCGTCCCGACGCAGGCGGAGGCGGTCGACGACTGCTGTGCCCACCTGCTCGCCGAAACCCGGCTGACCGATCGCGACGCGGCCGCGACGTGGCTCGTCTTCCTCCGGGCGCTCGAGGTCGTGACCGAGGAGCCGGCAGGCTACCGTCGCCTCGAGGCGGATCCGACGGTCGATCCCGCGGCGTGGCGGCGATCGTTCCGCGAGCGGATCTACGGTGCCGAGGCCGTTCTCGAGACGCTCGCGGATTCGGACGACCCACTGTCGGCAGCCGCGGTCGCCGACGCGGTTCGGCGAGATTCGTCCGCGCGCGCTCGGGCGGGGCGGACGGACGACCGCGAGGGCCGGATCGAGCGCCTGCTCGAGTGGGCCGTGCTGCTCGGCGTCGCCGACCGATCGCCGGAGGGGTATCGGTACGTTACGACGGCGGAGTAACCGTTCCGTCCTCGACTCGAGCGGGCGTTACAACCCCCGGCGCTCGGCGTCGCCGCGAACCGTCCACTCGAAGACGTCGTCGATGGTCGACAGCGGCCGATCGCTCCGGAGTTCGAGGTAGGCCTCCATCGAGGCGGCCCCGGCGGCGTCACCCTCGTACGACAGCGTCGTTCCGTCGGTCCCACGTTCGGCGGCGAACCGTCCCTCGTTCTCCTCGTTCACCCACGCCGTTTGTTCGTAGCCCGCGTTCCACCCGCTCGGGAGTTCGACCAGGAGCGTCAGGGTACAGACGCCCTTCCTCGGATCGACGGCGTTCGACGGGAGCACCGTCCGCAGGTCGACGGCCGGATCGACCGTCAGTTCCTGTTCCATCCCCCGGAGCCCCAGACTGGCGAACCGTGGATCGGTGACGTGACTCAGCGAGTGCAGTCGAACGCCGTACACCAACTGGCCGTCGACGCGCTCGGGTGCCTTCTCGACGACCAGGGAGTTCTGGACGGAGACACCGGTCTCGCTCCCCTCGTCCTCGCTCCAGAGCCTGTACCGCTCGTTCCACGCCTCGACGAACGAGAGATGCGCGATGTGGCTACGCGACTCGATTCGGCCCGGATCGGGATCGCACCGCTGGGAGATCTCGCCGCCGTCGGGACCGTCCGTACCGGCCGGCTCCAGGTACATCTCGTCGACGTCGGTTTCGTCCGCTACCGACAGGGTGCGAGTGGTCTCGACGCTATCGGTGTCCGGTGTCGTAGCGTGAACGCCGGCCAGGCCGACGACGCCGGCGCTACCCGCGATACCGGCCGCGAGGAGGAGACGCCGCGTCACGCTCGAGGAAGAGTCGTCGGAGGGCATTGGGGATACGTCATACGGATGATGGATAGCTCTTCCGGTCCCGCCGGTCGCGATTCGTGACGGTTTGCGGGGACACTCGAGGTAGCGAACGAGGACAGCGGGGGCTGGTCCGAACCCTACTCCATGGGATGAACGGCAGTTACCGTCCCGACGCCCTTGCTGCGGCCCTCGCGGAAGACGAACTTCTGTCCCTCCTCGATCAGGTACGGCCGGAACTTGAACCGGACCGTGGCGTTCCCTTTATCGCCCGGGAGCAAGCGACCGTTCTCGGGATAGAAGGCGGCGGCCTCGCCGATCGTCTCGAGGTGGACGACGGGTTCGTAGCCGTCGCCGATCCGCGTGGGGTGGTTGAGTACCATCACCTCGGCCTCGAACTCCCGGACAGGTTCGGGGTCGGCGTCACGCGGCAACAGGACCATGCCGCGTTCGATGGCGCTCTCCTTGATCCCCTTCAGGGCGATGCCGACGATGCGGCCGGCCCGGGCCTCGTCGACGCGGTGGTAGTGCATCTCGATCGAGCGCACCTCGACCTCCTGGAAGCGACCGTCGGACATGGGGCCGATCAGCAGTTCGTCACCCGTTTCGACCTCGCCCGACTGGACGGTGCCGGAGGCGACCGCACCGACGCCCGTGACCGAGTAGCTGCGATCGACGTACATCCGGAACTCGCCGGTGTCCTGGGCGGTCTTCGGGAGCCGATCGAACAACTCGTCGAGCGTCTCGAGGCCCTCCATCGTGATCGCGCTGGTCTCGACGATGGGGACGACGCGCTCGTTGATCTCCTCGACGGCGGCGTCGACGCCGTGGCGGGCGACCCGCAGCGGCGATTTGTCCACCTCGCGGAGGAGCCGTTCGACCTCGCGTTCGACCTCTTCGACGCGCTCTTCGGAGACGGCGTCGGTCTTCGTGATCGCGACGATGGTCGGGAGGTCGGTCGCCAGCAGGACCCCGAGGTGTTCGCGCGTGGTGCGCGTGGGGCCGTCGTCGGCGGCGACGACAAGCAGGCCGTAGTCGAGTTTCTGACCGACGAGACCGCGGATCGTCGTGCGGAGCCACGGTTCGTGGCCGACGGTGTCGACGAACGAGACCAGGCGGTCTGCCTCCTCGACGACCGCCGCGCGGTCCGATTTGCGGTTGGGGTTGCGCACGCGGATCGGTCCCTCGTCGTCGAAGCCGTAGACGGCGTAGGAGAGGTCCGCCGAGAGACCGCGTTCGACCTCGTGGGGCTGGACGTCCAGGTACGCCCGGGTCGCGCCGTCACCGTCGTCGGGCGTGCCCGTCACGAGCGAGCCCACGAGCGTACTCTTGCCGTGATCGACGTGACCCGCGGTGCCCACGACGACGTGTTCGTCGTCGGTCTCGAGGACGCTACCTTCCTGGAGCAAGGCGACCCCCACGAGGCCGTCGTCGACGCCCCACGTCTGGACGTCGTCGATGTGGGCGTCGGCCTCCTCGGCCAGCAAGGAGAGGACGTCCATCGTCTCGGAGAAGGTGTCGGGATCGATCCCGGCGAGGCCGCCGTCGTCCGTGACGCCGACCACGTAGGTCGCCTCGCCGTCGCCCGAAAGCAATCGATGTCGAAGCTGTGCGGCCAGGCTCTCGCGTCGGCCACCCTCGAGGTGGACGTCCCGGGAGAGTCGTTCCTTGAATTCGACGTTGCCACCGTCCTGTTCGCCACGGTCCAGGGCCCGCTCGAGGAGGGCCCGGTCACGGCTCATACTCCCCGGTAGCGTGCCACACGGCAAAAGCTTTCTCGTTACACGCTAACACGCGACATATCGGCCGGTACGCGTCGACGGTCCCGAGAGTCGCGTCCACGCGACGGGGGCCGCGGTCAGTCCCGAACGTGTACGTACCCGGTCATCGTCCCCGGGTGCGGTTCGCAGAGATACCGGTGCATCTCGCCGGTGGCCGTCACGGTCACGGACTGCGTCTGTCCCCGCTCGCGCATCCGTCGCGTGCTGATGCCGTCGACGGTCGCTCCGCTTTCGTCCCGAACGGCGAAGTTGTGGGGGACGCCGTCGCCGTTCTCCCACGTGATCTCGTACTCGTTCCCCTCGAACAGCAAGAGTGCAGGGTTTCGGACGTCCTCGATCATCGCCGGCTCGACGCCGTAAAAGCCGCGCATGTGGGCCTGGAGTCGAATTTCCTCGACGTCTTCCCAGTCCTCCGGGCGGAGTTGCTGTCGATCGTCGCTATTCGTGTTCTCGTCACTGCTACCGGTACAGCCGGCTACCGCGACCGATAGCGCCGACCCGGCGGCGGCGAGCGCCCGCCGGCGACTGACGACTGATCTGCGTGACATAGTTCGCCCGTGGGAGGGGACCGACATAAATCCGGAGGCAGGGGCGAATTGGGGAGGCCGACGTTCGGCTGCCGGATCCGGGCCCGGTTTCAAGGCGCTCGAGCACCTACGAGCGCTATGAGCGTCAGCGGTCTCTGTCAGATCTGTGAATCGCGCCCGGCCCAGGAGCGGTGTGACAACTGTGGGACGCTCGCCTGCGAGGCCCACTACGAGCGCGATCGAGGCCTGTGCGCCGACTGCGCGGCCCGGGCGGATCCCACCGACCACCGGGACGTGGACGTCAATCGGTTCTAACCCGTGACTTCCGTTCGCGACCTGCTGGCGGAGACGGTCGGGGTCGGCGAGACGGTCACGGTGTCCGTAACGCGCCGACGTGGACAGCTACTCGCCGATCATCCGCGGGAAACCAGTCCCTTCGACATCGTCGTCGTGGAGAATACGGACCTGCTCGAGGAGCAGTTCGCGAACGATTCCGGGGTACCGTCGCCCGACGATCGGTCCGTCACGGCCGAGGTAGAAATCCTCGATCGGCTAGTCGACGACCGGGTCGCGGCTCGAGTCGTCGACGTGGCGTTCGGGTGACCGGAGTTACTCCCGGTACTGGTTTAGCCGCTGTTTGAGCCGCTTTGCGGCCTGTTCACTCGCCTTCGCGAACTCCTCGCCCTGGTTTTCGCCCGCGAAGATGATCCCTCGCGAGGAGTTGACCAGGCCGACGCCGTCCGCGAGGCCGTACTCGACCGCGGCCTCGGCGTCGCCGCCCTGTGCGCCGATGCCCGGTACGAGGAAGGGCAAATCCGGCACCTGCTCGCGCAACTCCTCGAGTTCCTCGGGCTTGGTCGCGCCCACCACGAGGCCGACGTTGTCGTTCTCGTTCCACAGGTCCGCGAGTGCGGCGACGCGTTCGTACACGGCCTCGCCGCTCTCGAGTTCGAGGTCCTGGAGGTCCTCTCCCCCGGGGTTCGAGGTCCGACAGAGGACGAAGACGCCCGACTCCTCGTCGGCCAGGAACGGCTGCAGCGAGTCACGGCCCATGTAGGGGTTGACGGTGATCGCGTCGACGTTCTCGAGGAGTTTCGCGTACTGGCGAGTCGTGTTGCCGATGTCGGCTCGCTTGGCGTCGAGCAACACGGGCACGTCCTTGCCGTGCGCGTACGCGATGGTTTCCTCCAGGGCGCGCCAGCCGTCGGGGTCCTCGTAGAAGGCGGCGTTGGGTTTGAAGACGGCGGCGTGTTCGTGCGTCGCGTCGATGATCCGGCGGTTGAACGCCCACCGCGGGAGGTCGTACTCCTCGAGGTGGTCCGGAATGCGGTCGGGGTCGGGATCGAGGCCGACGCTGACGACGCTGTCGACCGTGCGGATGCGGTCGTGCAACCGGTCGAAGAAGTTCATACCCCCGAGTGACGGCGCGCCGGTCGAAAAGGTTGCTATCCGTCGTCCTGACTGGTCGCCGCGACTGATACTCACTCGCGTGCCTAAGTCGTTTGGCGGTGGCTACTTCGCGGACGTCGTGGAGGGGGCGGACATGCAGCGTTTCTCGACGACGACGTCGTCTTCCCGGCTCGATCGCCTGCGAAACCGACTGGAGTCCGCGCTCGGCGGTACCTCGACCCCCGACGGCGCGACGAGCGACGGACAGTCCGACGCTGCGAACGCGGAGGAGTCGAATCCCGACGCACCCGGGAACCTCTTCCACTGTCCGCGCTGCGGACTCGTCTACATCGCCGCGGAGAAGGGCCGTTGCTCGCAGTGCGACGGCGACGTCGAACAGGTCCGCTCGACGCTCGCGAACCGCTAGTCGGTCTCGAGCAGTTCGACCAGGTTCTCCTCCGGATCGCGGAGAAAGAGGATCGTCGATCCGCTCTCGGTCGTTCGGGGCTCGCTGATCGTCTCGACGTCCTCCGGGAGGGATGCGTAAAACGACTCGAGATCCTCGACGGCGAGTCCGACGTGGGACGCTCCGGGCTGGTTGAGCCCGGCCGCCGGCGATCCCCGCGCCTCCGGGTCGTACTCGACGAGTTCGATCCGGACGCCGTCGGCGGCGAGGTGGGCGAACCGGGCGGTGGCGTCCTCGACGCCCACCGCGTCGGAGAAGGCCTCGCCGCCGACTTCGAACCGGTCGACCACATCGAGGCCGAGGACGTCCCGGTAGAACGGCAGCGTCGTCTCGAGGTCGCTGACAGTGAGTCCGACGTGGTGGGTCGCGAGTTCGCTCATACTGTGTCCCGGGTGACCGCACCAAAAAACGGTTCCGCCCCTCGGCAGTCTCGGTACCTCGAGGGGGTAGTCCGCGGGCCTCTCGTGGCTGTGGGAGGAACCGTTGCGATGACGTGGTGAGGCTTTTCGGCCCCTGTCGGTGTACGCGCACGCCCATGTCCGAGAATGCGACCGACCGGCGCGAGTACGACGTCGTCGTGATCGGCGGCGGGCCGGCGGGGCTGACCGCCGGGCTGTACACGACTCGGCTCGGCCACGCGACGGCCGTCGTCGAGCGTGGTGGCGGCCGCGCGGCGATGATGCGGGACGTGCACAACCTCGTCGGGGTCCCGGCGGAGACGAGCGGCAACGAGTTCCTCGCGACCGGGCGCGAACAGCTCGAATCGTACGGCTGCGACGTGGTTCGGGATTTCGTCTCTTCGGCTGTCGAAACCGACGACGGGCGGTTCCGCGTCTGCGGGAACGACGCCGACTACCTCGCGGACTGTCTCGTCGTCGCGACCGGGTTCGACGACGTGCGCCCTGCGCCGCCGCTCCCGCGGACCGGCCGCGGGCTGCACTACTGCCTCCATTGTGACGCCTACATGTTCGTCGACGAGCCGGTCTACGTGATGGGGGCGAGCGAGAGCGCGGCCCACGTCGCCGCGATCATGCTGAACTTCACCGGCGACGTGGACCTGTTGACGCGGGGCGAGGACCCCGACTGGAGCGACGAGACGGCGGCGATGCTCGAGCGTCACCCGATCGACGTCGTCACCCCGGAGATCACCGGCGTCCGCAACGGCGACGACGGCTGGCTCGAGGCCCTGGAGTTCGACGACGGCACGATCCGCGAGTACCGGGGCGGGTTCGCGATGTACGGCTCGAACTATCACAACGAGTTAGCGGCCGAGCTAGGCTGTGAACGCAACGACGACGGGACGGTCGCGGTCGACGACCACGGGCGGACGAGCGTCGACGGCGTCTTCGCGGTCGGCGACGTCACACCGGGTCACAATCAGGTCCCCGTCGCGCTCGGCGAGGGTGCGAAAGCCGGCATCGCGATCCACTGGGCGCTACGCGAGTTTCCCCGGGAGGTCGAGGAGCCGGAGACTGCCGAGACCGTCCGCGATGAGGAGGTGCCCGGCATTCCGGACGAACTGCTCGAGCAAGCCATCGCCACGCACACATACGACGACTGACTTCTCTCGCGTCCTACGAGTCGACGCCGTCGAATCACGCGGTTTCGAGTGTGTCCGCCAACTCGTGGAAGCTGTCGATCGTCAGGTCGGGATCGACCTCGTAGGGTCCCCAGCGCGCGTTCGATCGGTTGATCCAGACTCCCTGCATCCCCGCGTTCATCGCGCCCGGTACGTCCCACCAGCCCGCACCGACGAACGCGATCTCCCCGATCGGCGTCCCGATCTCGTCTGCGGCGTGGCGGTACAGCTCGGGCTGGGGTTTGAACTGCTCGATCTCGTCTGCACTGATCGCGTCCTCGAGCAGGCCTTCGAGATCGGCGACCCCGACCAGCGACTCGAGCATCTCCTCGTTCCCGTTCGAGACGACGTAGCAGTCATATCCTAGCTCGCCGAACCGTTCCATTCCCTCGCGGACGTCGTCGAATACCGGCAGCTCGTGGTAGGTTGCGAGGATCTCCTCGCGTTCGTCCTCGGGGAGGTCGAGGCCGACCGTCTCGAGGGTGGCCCGCAACGCCTGGCGGTTCATCTCGTAGAACGCGTCGTACTCGCCGATCGCGTTGCCGACCATCGCGTTGGCCAGCGACCGCTGACGCCAGATCCTCGCAACCAGCGACGGATCGTGATCGTCGAGGTGCTCCGAGAGCGACTCGGCGACGCCGGAGACGTCCACGAGCGTCCCGTAGGAGTCGAACGCGAGCGTCTTGACGGCGTCGGGATCGAACGTCATGACGGTCGGTCTACTCCGTCGAGGGCGAAAGAGCTTGGCCCGCAGTCGATCTTAGAGCGGCGGTTTCACCGATCGCCGATCACGTGATCACGGCCCGCACCTGGAGGTACTCCACCCTGATCACGTTGTCCCCGAGCCACTCCTCCAGAGCCGCGACCCCGTCTCGACGGCGCGCAACCCGGGCCTCGTCGTCGTTCATCCGCTGCTGGACCGGCGAGAGCGGGCCCGACTCCTCGGCGAGTTTCCGCCAGAAGTGATGGGGCGTCGCGTACCGGAACTCGAGGGGTCGGCGTTGGAACGAGGGGTCGGTGTCGGAAAACTCCTCACGGACGAACGCGGGGTCGCCCCACCGCAGATGCGACCACGGATCGCTCGGCGGTTCGTCGACGTGGCCGGTCAAGACCTCGGTGAGGTCGCCGACGACGCCGTTGGGCGACCACCCCGTGAAACAGACGCGACCCCTGGACGTCGCGGCCCGGCGCAGTTCCGCGCCGGTCGCCGTCGAGACGGGCGCGAACACGTGACCGAAGTTCGAGGGGACGTCGTCGAACGCACCGTCGGGAAGCGCGACGTTCGGTCGTCGGGGCCGCTCTCGCTCGAGTCGCTCATACGCCGATTGCGGTCGCCACGGACAAAAACCGAGGGTCGGGATTCCAACCGAGCCGAGCGGTCGCTTTTGTCGCTCGAGTCCGTATCGGTACGAGAGCCGATGAAGACCGTCTCCGAACAGTTCGCCGTCGGCGGGATGAGTTGCTCGTTTTGCGCCGAGAGCATTCGGAAAGCGTACGATCGCACCGACGGCGTCGAAGACGTCGACGTGGGCCTCGCCCACGAGGAGGTCCGCGTCCGGTACGACGACGACCGGGTGAGCGAGGTCGAGCTGAAGGACACCCTGCGGGACCTCGGCTACACCATCCGCGATCCGGACAAGCGCGAGCGGTTCCGGGAGCAACAGGCGGAACTCGAGGCCGGCAAGCGTCGGTTCGCGCTGGCCGGCGCGGGCTCGCTCGTCACCGCCGCGTTGATGCTGTGGATGATCTTCGTCGTCAGCCGATTCGAATCGGAATCGATGGCAATGGATCTCGTTACGCTGGGCCTCGCGCTGGGGACGATGTTCGGGCCCGGCCGATACATCCTCGAGAAGGCGATTCAGAGCCTCCGACGTGGCATCTTCAACCAGCACGTCCTGCTCGAGGCTGGCGCGTTTGCTGGCCTGCTCGGTGGACTACTCGGGCTGACGGTCTTTCCCGGGTTCCCGACGGTCCACTTCTTCGCGGTCTCGGTGTTCGTCACCACCTACCACGTCCTCTCGGAGTACACCAGTCTGCTCGTCCGGACCCGCACCTCGCGGGCCGTGCAGGATCTGCTCGAGCTGCGGCCCGACACCGCTCGTCGCGTGACCGACGAGGGCGTCGAAGAGGTCCCAGTCGACGATCTCGAGGTGGGTGACCGTGTCCGCGTCAAACCCGGCGAGCACGTGCCGGTCGACGGGACGGTCCGCGAGGGCGAGTCGGCCGTCGACGAGTCGGTGGCGACCGGCGAGTCGATCCCCGAGGAGAAGATCCCTGATGACGAAGTGATTGGCGGCAGCGTCAATCGGACCGGGACGCTGCTCGTCGAGGTGATCGCGACCGGCGACGACGCGTTCCTGAACCGGGTCGCCCGCGAGATCGAGGCGGCCCGCGCGACCAAGCCCGGTATCGTCAGACTCGCCGACAGCGTCCTGCGATATTTCGTCCCCGGCGTCCTCCTGATCGCCGCGCTCGCGTTCCTGTTTTGGCTGGTCGCTCCCGCCGTCTGGCAGGGCGGGCCGTTCGGAACGGGACCGAACGTCCAGCGGGCCGCCTTCGCAGCGCTCGCGGTCCTCGTCCTGGGTTATCCGTGCGCGCTCGGGATGGCGACGCCGCTGGCACTCATCCGCGGTGGCGGCGCCGCGGCGAGACGCGGCGTCCTGCTGCGGTCGGCCGACGCCTTCCAGGTCCTCCCCGACATCGATCGCGTCGTCCTCGACAAGACCGGAACGATCACAGTGGGCGAACCGAGCGTCGTGGAGACCGTCGCGTTCGGCGCGGGGCGGACCGAATTCGACATTCTCGCGACCGCAGCGACCGCCGAGGCGTTCAGCGGCCACCCGCTGGCCGACGCCGTCCTCGAGCGCGCCGACGAGCACGGCCTCGAGTACGACGATCCCGAGGCGTTCGAGTCGGTGACCGGGAAGGGCGTCCGCGCGACGGTCGACGGCGACGAACTGTTGGTCGGGAAACCCGACTGGCTCGCGGCCGCAGGCGTCGACGTCTCGAGGGCAACGGACGACCTCGATGCCCTCCGGAATCGCGGCCTCACGGCAGTCGGCGTCGCCTGCGACGGCGACCTGCTCGGGCTGGTCGGAATCGGCGACGAGATCAAGGCCGACGCCGAAGCGACTGTCCGGCGACTTCGGGACGCAGGTATTACGCCCGTGATGATCACCGGTGACGACGAGCGGACGGCCCGCGCGGTCGCGGACGTGGTCGGTATCGATCGGGTGCTGGCCGACGTCCTCCCCGAGGAGAAGCGCGCGGAGATCCGCCGGCTGCAGGAAGCGGACCACCGCGTCGCGATGGTCGGCGACGGGATCAACGACGCGCCGGGGCTCACGCAGGCCGACGTCGGGATCGCGATCGGGGCCGGCACCGACATCGCGATCGAGTCGGCCGACGTCGTCCTCGTCGGCGAGCGCCTCGGTGGCGTCGTCGACGCATACGAGATCGGCGCGAAGAGCTACCACAAGACGCGACAGAATCTGCTGGCGGCCTTCGCGTTCAACGGCGTCGGCGTCGCCGCGGCGACGACCGGTCTCGTCCACCCGGTGTTCGCGATGATCGCGATGGTGCTGTCGGTCTCGGCCGTCCTCGCCAATAGCTTCGCCGGCCAGCTGCTCTCGGGTGAAGGGATCAACACCGAGTTCGCCCTTCGAGAGGGCGGAACGGCGGATGCCTCGAGCGGCGAGCCGGCGACGAAGTAGGCTCTCGTCGATCCGGACGACGGGATCGAGGCGAAAAACGAGAACCCGAGAACCGCGGTGGATGGGGACGGGGACTCGAGCCGGTCCCGTCGGACGCTACGCGGTGCCGGCGACCTCGTAGCCGGCCTCTCGAATGGCGGCATGGAGGTCGTCCTCCGTCACGTCGTCTTCGACGACCACCTCGACGGCGTCGCCCTCGTAGTCGGCCTCGACCTTCGAGACGCCCTCGAGGTTCGTCAGCCCGCTCTCGACGTTTCGTTCGCAGCCGTCACAGGACATTCCGCTGACGGAGATGGTTCGGCGTTCCATGTCCGTGGATTCCCGCTCGATCGGCAAGACCGTTCCGCCGATTCCGAGCGGTCGGCGGTAGGTCGGAGACGGGCGGACCAGTAGGTGATCGTTCCGCCCCGGATTCTAAACCACGGTCCGTCGTTTGACGATTCATGACGTGTACGGCCGTCATCGCCGGCGTCGGTCCCGGCCTCGGAGAATCGCTCGCTCGAACATTCGTCGACGAGGGCTGTCAGATCGGCCTGTTCGCCCGATCGGAAGACTACCTCGAGGAGCTGGCGGACGCCCTCGGTTCGGACGCCGTCGCCGCCCCGACGGATATCACCGATCCCAACACGGCGGAGTACCTCGACCCTGACGCCATCGCCGACTCCTACTGGTATCTGGTCACGCAGGACCGTTCGTCGTGGACGCTCGAGTTGGACCTGCGACCGCACGTCGAGGAGTTCTGAACGGCAGTCGATCGCCGGCCCAGCGTTTTCCGCGTCGCCGTCGATCGTTCGGTATGACGCGCGTCGCGCTGATCGCCCACGACGAGACGAAGCCCGATCTCGTCGAGTTCGCACAGGCACACGAGGACCAGCTCCGGACGTACGAGCTGATCGCGACCGGGACGACGGGCAAACGGGTCCGCGAGGAGACTGACCTCGAGGTCGAACGGATGGCGTCGGGGTCGCTGGGCGGCGACCTGATGATCGGCGCGGAGGTCGCGCGGGAGGCTCTCGACGGCGTCGTCTTCCTCCGGGATCCGCTCGAGGCCCAGCCCCACGAGCCCGACATCTCGGCGCTGTTGCGGATCTGCGACGTCCGCGACGTCGCGCTGGCGACGAACCGCTCGTCCGCGGAGTTTCTCATCGAGGGGCTGTCCGACTGAACCGCTCGCCGGTGACCGGGAGGTCGGGATCGTCGACGCCCCTCGGGGCGGGGAACGATCACCCCGAGCGTCGCGAAGCGAACACGCCGAGCGTCCCGACGCCCTCGAGCGGGACGAGTTCGGTGCCCGCGTCGACGTCGAGCGAGGTGTCGTGGCCGGGTCAGGTCATTTAATACCCGTGCGGCCGCGGTATTCGGTATGACCATCTACGAGAGCGACCTCCCCGGCGTCGGGAAGAAGTTCGAGGTCGAACTCGAGGACGGCCAGCGCCTCGTCATCGTCACCCACAACACGGGGAAGCGGGAGGTGTACCTGAAGGCGAACCCGGACGCCGACGGCGACAAGCTGTTCGAGGTCTCGGACCGCCTCGCCCGGAAGATCGGAACGATCCTGGAAGGGGCCTACTTCCAGCCCGTACAGGCGGAGGCGGTCGAAACGATGCTCTCCGACGACACGTACCTCGAGTGGTACAACGTCTCCGAGACCGCCGAAATCGCGGGGCAAACCCTCGAGCAGGCGGACATTCGTGATCGAACCGGCGTCTCGGTCATCGCGATCCAGCGCGGCGACGACCTGATCTCGCCGCCGACGCCCGAGACCGTCCTCCGGGTCGACGACACGCTGGTCGTCATCGGCGAGCGCGAGGAGTGTGCCGAATTCGAGACGCTGTTGGGGGACGAGGTCTAAGCCATCGATGACCGCGTTCGTGCCGTCGGAGGTGACCGCGAGTGGCGACCGCTGAATCGACCGCGCTGATCGACGTCGGGGTGCTCTTCGCGGCCGCCGGACTGGCCGGCCTCGTCGCCAATCGGATTAACCAGTCGGTGATCCCGTTTTACATCCTCGTCGGGATGGTACTGAGCGAGCACGTGCTCGGGAATCTCCCGGCAATCGCCGACTGGATCGCCGCGAGTATCGAGGGCGCGGCCGCGCTCGTCGGTGCCGACGTATCGGTCGGATCGACGGTTTCGGTCGCGGGAACCGATCTCGTCGCCGAACTCGCGGCCATGTCCCTCGCGGAGACCGACTTCGTCTACGTCGGTGCCGAGATCGGGATCGTTCTGCTGCTCTTTTTCCTCGGCCTCGAGTTCAACCTCGACCGACTCGTCGCCTCGAAAGACCGCATCGGGAAGGCGGGCGTCGTCGACCTCGCGATCAATTTCGGCGCTGGCCTCGTGCTCGGATACGCGATCTTCGGCTCGTTCCTCCCCGCTTTTCTCACAGCCGGGATCGTCTACATCTCCTCGTCGGCGATCATCACGAAGTCGTTGATCGACCTCGGCTGGATCGCCAACGACGAGTCCGACCCGATGCTCGGCACGCTGGTCTTCGAGGATCTGTTCATCGCCGTCTACCTGGCCGTCGCGACCGCGCTGGTACTCGGCGGCGGCGACGTCGGCGAGGCGCTGGGACAGATCGGGATCGCGGTCGGGTTCATCCTCGTGCTCCTGTTGCTGGTCTATCTGGGCACCGAGTGGTTCCAGCGCAGCCTCGAGACCGACTCCCACGAGTTCGTCGTCCTCCGGGCGCTGGGAATCACCGTGTTGATCTCGGGGGCGGCGCTCTCGCTCGGGGTCAGCGAGGCCGTCGCGGCCTTCTTCGTCGGGATGGCCTTCTCCGGAACCGACCACGTCCACGACCTCGAGAACCTGCTCGAGCCCCTTCGCGACGCCTTCGCGGCGATCTTCTTCTTCTGGATCGGCCTCCGCACCGATCCGACGCTGTTCCCCGCCGTCGCCGGACTGATCGCGGTCGCGGTGCTCGCCACGACGCCGACGAAACTGCTAAGCGGCTACCTCGGCGGCCGGATCTACGACCTGAGCGAGCGCCGCTCCGTTCGGGTCGGTCTGGGTATGACCACCCGTGGGGAGTTCTCGCTGATCATCGCGACCCTCGCGCTGTCGGGTGCCGGCTCCGCGCTCGCGGAGGGCGTCGCCGCGGACATCTACGCCTTCGCCGTCGGCTACGTCCTCGCGATGAGCGTCCTCGGGACCACGCTCATGCAGTACTCGGACCGGATCGAGGAGATCGTCGTTCCCCGCCTCGAGGCCGTCGGTGCGCCGACGGTGCGACCGACCGACGACTGATCGCCAGCGGCGCGTCGTTCCCTGGGACGGGCCGGAAGGGATAGCTTCAACCCCCTCGAGTCCCCTCTCCCGGCCATGGTACGGGCGGTCGTCTTCGACCTCGATTACACGCTGGCGGTCCCCACTCGGGATCGCGAGACGATCCTCGCGGAGGCCGTCGAAACGGCCGACGCGCCGCCGCTGTCCCGCGAGGCGTACCTCGAGGCACACGGCCGCAACCTCACCCGGGAGACGCGCGAACCGATCTTCGCGGACCTGCTCGCCGAGCGCGAGACCGACGCCGATCCGGCCGCTCTCGCGCGGGCCTACCGCGAGGCGATCGCGGACGCGCTCGAGCCGCTCCCGGGCGTCGAGGGGATGCTCGCCGACCTGCGTGGGGAGTATCTGGTCGGTCTGCTCACCAACGGTCCCGTCCGCGCCCAGCGGGACAAACTCGCCACGCTGGGGTGGGAGGACGCCTTCGACGCGGCGCTGGTCACCGGCGAACTCGAGGCCGGCAAACCCGCCCCGGCGGCGTTCGAAGCGATCGCGGCCGCCCTCGAAGTCGATCCGGCCGACGCGGTCTACGTCGGCGACGACCCCGAGGCCGACGTCTACGGCGCGACCAACGCCGGGATGGACGCGATCCAGGTCCTGCTCGAGGACGGTCCCGACCCGGATCCGCGGGCCGTCGCCCACGTCGAGCAGTCGTCGCTCGCGACGGCGGTTCCCGAGGTCGTCGCGGACCTCGAGTGATCACCACGAGCCGTCAGCCTCGTTCTTCGTCGACGTCCGTCAACCGCGTCACCACGTCCTGTACCACATCAGTCGCGCGTTTGACCGCGGCACCGCTCTCGACGAAGACGAGCGTACGGGGCGGTTCGACCGCTTTCGGCCTGACGCGCAACTCCGCGTCGGTTGCCGCCTCGGCCGCGACGTCCTGGCCGTCCTCGAACTCGAGGCGCGCCCGGTCCTCGTGGACGAACACCCGTGCGAACCGCTCGCTGTCGGTGTCGCTCTCCGTGCCGTCGTCGCCTCGTTCGAGCTCGACGTCGTACGCCCGAGCGCCGTCGGCCGTCGGTTCGACGTCCCTGTCGGCGTTCGTCACTGCGACGTGCTCGAGACCACCGTCCTCGCGTCCGTCGAGTTCGGAGGAGAGCAACTGCGCGATCCGGGTGCCGTCGGTGATCCGCTCCTCGACCATGCGAGACCGTCCGGGCGGACGTGCCTTCCGTCCTTCGGGTCGGTCGCGGCCGAGAGGGCCACAGCAGAGGGCCTCGCTACTCGTCTTCGACGATCGCATCGCGGGCGACCGGAACCAGGTCGTCCACCTCGAGGCCCTCGCGGCGGGCGTAGACGACGGCCGCGGTCTCGATGGTGACGCCGAGGTCGGCCTGGAGCTGGTTGATCGCACCCACGGCCTCGTGTTTCTCGGCTCCCTCGGCGACGAGCGACTCGAGGACGCGTTCGAACGCCGACCGTTCCCGTAGCAGGTCCTCGTCCGGGACGAAATCCTCGGGGATGGTGACCTCGGCGGGATCGAACGTCGCCTCGAGGTCGCCGTCGTCGTGCTCGAGCAGTCCCTCCTGGGTCGCGAGGTCGATCAGGCGTTTGGCCTGGTCCGGGGAGAACCAGTCGCGATCCAGCGAGAGCGCGACGACGAACTCGCTTTCCTCGAGACTGGTGGTCCCGTGTTGCACGAACGGCGCGGCGGCGGCGACCCGGAGACTCATCGTAGACGACTCGCTCGAGGGGGAGCAAAACGGTGACGATCGGAGTCAGTCGGAGGCCCGGCCGCCGGTGTTGCGATCGGCGCGCGACGGTGGCGGGAACTCGCTTGGGGTCGACTCCGGTGGGTCGGGAAGCACGCACCGCTCGGGTTCGCGGTTGACGTGGCGGTACTGCTCCGGCGCGTTCGCGAGCGGGTGCGCGGGATTCTGGTCGCTGTCGATCCGGGCGGCCCGGACCTCGCCGAAGCCGTTGAGTCGCGCCTGGATCCCCCGCCAGTGATACCGCGTCGCGTGCGGGACGGAGATCGGTCGTGGGGGTCTGCCGTCGGGATGGTCCGTCGCGAGGACGGTGCTGTTGACGTTGCTGGCGAGTGAATCGTGATCGACGAGGACGCCGACGCTGGCGTCGGTGGGTGCCCGTGCCGCCAGGACGTCGAGCCCCAGGTGGAGCGCCCGATACTCGGCGACGTTGTTGTCCGGCGGCGTATCGGGCGTCGCGATCCGTGCGACGCGAGTCCCGTCGCGCGTCTCGATGACGGCACCCAGTCCGCCGCCGGCGTTCCGGAAGGACCCGTCGGTAGCGACGTAGAAGTCACGATGATGGGTCCGCGGGGGATGGGCGATGTGGGGCGTCGGCGACTCGTCGAACAGGTCCCGCAGTGCTGACCGGCCGTGAGCGGCCATGGGCGTATTACGTGCCGAGTCGGACTTAAGTTTGTGGGCGCTTCGCCGGCAGTGTTGTAGACCGGAATGTTATTTCCAGTTATAGTTCACAAATACCAACTGTTTTCTGGATCACTAACATTTATAAAAAATACACCTGTGTATCTATCTGGTATGAAGGGTGCTAATCATCCCCGCATCGATCGGCGGACGTTACTGAAACTCACCGGTGCCGCCGGTGTGACGACCGGCCTCGGATCGATCGCCGGTTGTCTGGGCAATCCGAACGAGGGGGAAGGACTCGACGTCGAGACGCTCACGATTACCCAGGGAGAGTTTCCGGACGTAGAGGACCCCAACGACCACATCACGGGACCGTACTTCAACGTCTACGACCACGTCTACGAACCGCTGTTCGACGTGACGCCGGGTGAAGAACCGGAACCCCGCGTCGTCGAGGAGTGGGAACACGGCGACGACCGAACCGTCGAGTTGTCGATCCGCGACGACGTCGTCTTCCACGAGGGCCAGGAACTCACCGCCGAGGACATCGCGTTCACGCTCGAGCGCCAGATCGACCCGGACGTGCCGCCGGTGTCGGATCAGGTGGCCGGCCTCGGGTCGATCGAGGGAGCCGAACCGATCGACGACACGACGGTCGAACTCTCCTACAGTGGCGCAGCACAGCTCGCGGAGTTCGAGTTCGGGAACTACCTCCGGGCGGTCAGCCGGGAGTGGTACGAGAACGACGCGCCGACGACCGAGGACGGCGTCATCTCCGGTCAGGACGCGGCGGCGTTCAACGGCACCGGACCGTTCCAGGTCACCGAGTACAATCCGGGCCAGAACCGGATCGTCCTGGAGCCGTTCGACGACTACTGGGGCGAGGTCCCGGAGGTCGGCGAACTGATCTTCGAAGGGGAGACCGACGACGGGGGTCGCGTCAGTTCGCTGTTGGCCGACGAGACCGACTTCATCGACAACGTCCAGCCGAGCGACGTCGGGAACGTCGAAGACGCCGACGGCGTACGAATCGAGGAGGTGACCTCGTTCCGCAACATCTTCCTGCCGATGAAAAACGAGGTCGAACCGTTCGACAGTCTCGAGTTCCGCCAGGCGATGAACTACGCCGTCGACAACGAGGCGATCATCAACGACATCCTGCAAGGCTTCGGCTCACCCATGTCCCAGCCGACGCCACCGGAGGTCAACGGCTACAATCCGGACCTCGAGCCGTACGAACACGACCTCGAGGAAGCCGAAGCGCTCGTCGAAGAGGCGGGCTACACGGCGGACGACCCCGCCGACATCACGCTTACCGTCCCCGAAGGCCGATACCTCAACGACGCCGATGTGGGTGAACGCGCGGCCGACGATATCGACCAGCTCCCCAACGTCGACTGCGACTTCGAGACCGTTCCGTTCGACGTGGTCTCGGACGCCAGTTCCGCCGGCGTCGACTACGAAGAGATCCCCTTCTTCCTGATCGGCTGGGGGGTCATCACGGGCGACGCCGACTACGGAATGTTCGGCTTCTTCCACGACGACGGGGGCGTCCAGAACTTCCGCGACGAGGAGCTACAGCAAGCCCTCGAGGAGACGCAGGTCGAGGACGACCCCGAGACGCGTGAGGAGATGCTCCAGGACGTCAACGAGATGGCCCGTGAGAAGGCCCCGTGGGTCTTCCTCCACCAGCAACAGAGCATCTACGGGCTCGACGCGGACATCGAGTGGGATGCCCGCGAGGACGAGAGCGTCTTCGTCTGGGAGATGAGCTAGTCGACGGCCCGATTTCGACATCGAGAATGGTGTGTGAAACGACTGCGTTCGAACCGAAAATCACCAGGACCTGAACTGAATGGCTTCCGCCAAATTCCTGATACGACGGCTCGTACAGGGGGTGTTCGTCGTCTGGGGCGTCGTGACGGTCACGTTCGCCCTGCGGGCACTCTCTCCCGGCGATCCGGTCAACCTCATCGCGGGACAGGTCCCCGATCAGGCGACCCGGGATCAGATTCGGCAGGACCTCGGGCTCGATCAGCCCATCTACGTCCAGTACTTCGACTATCTCGGCGAGCTCGTGACCGGGAATCTGGGATACTCGTACAACCAGCGACGGGCGGTCACCGATATCATCGCCCAACACTTCGCGGCCACCGTCGAACTCGCCGTGGCCGCGACGATCGTCGCGATCGTCATCGCGATTCCGCTCGGCGTCGTCAGCGCGACGCGACGCGATCAGCCCGCCGACTACGCGGCGACGCTCGGCTCGCTCGTCGGGATCAGCACGCCGAACTTCTGGCTCGGGATCATGCTGATCCTCGTCGTGGCCATGCACGTCGGCGTGTTCCCCACCTCCGGACGGGGCGTTGCGTTCCACGAGGCGGTGTATCACCTCTTCCGGTACGGCTACGTCGGCGATCTCCTCTCGTGGCTCAGCTACATCGCTTTACCGGCGATCACCCTGGGCACGTACTTCACGGCGCTGATTACGCGCCTGACCCGCAGCGGGATGGTCGACGAACTCGGCAAACCGTACGTGACTGCGACGAGAGCCAAGGGGTTGCCGGGGACCCTGATCAGGTACAAGCACGTCCTCAGAAACACGTTGATTCCGATCATCACCGTCCTCGGGCTCCAGCTCGGAACGCTGATGGGCGGCGCGGTGATCACCGAAGAGGTCTTCAACTGGCCGGGACTGGGACAGACGTTCATCACGTCGCTCCGGAACGGTGACTGGCCGGTCGTCCAGGGGATCGTCCTCTTCATCGCGATCGCGTTCGTCCTGATCAACATTCTGGTCGACGCGCTCTACGCGCGGTTGAATCCGCAGGTGACAGACGAATGATTTCGGATCGAATCAAATCGAACCTGACGAAGGAACTGCGCCGGAGTCTGTTGGCGAAACTCGGGATCGTCATCTTCGTTTCGATCCTCCTCATGGGGTTGTTCGCTCCGGTACTGGCAACGCACAACCCACACGATCAGGGATACAGCGACGAAATGGGTGCGTCGTATCCTCCGGTCGGGCTAACCGACGAGATAACGATCGCACAGGACGGCGAACGAGTGAGCCATACCGTCGAGGGAACCAGCGAACACGTTCTCGGGACGAACAACATCGGCCAGGACATTTACTCCCGGTTCGTGTACGGCGCTCGGACGTCGCTGCTGGTTGGACTCTCGGGAACGTTGCTCGCGACCGCGATCGGCGTTCCGATCGGACTCACCGCGGGCTACTTCGGCGGCCGAGTCGACGACGGACTCATGCGAATCGCCGACGTCATGCTGGCGTTCCCCTCACTCGTCCTGGCACTGGCGCTGATGGGTGCCTTCGGCCGGGGAACGGTCAGCATTCCCGATCCGATCGTGGCGGCCGGTTTCGCAGACGGCATGCCCGAGACGATCACGTTCCCCGGCATGGTCACGGTCGTCGTCGCGCTCGTGACCTGGGTCTGGTTCGCACGCGTCGCCCGCGGCGAGGCGATGACGATACGCAACGAGGAGTACGTCAAAGCGGCGCGGTCGCTCGGGGCGAGCCACGCGACGATCATGCGCAAGCACGTCCTGCCCAACAGCATCACGCCGATCATCGTGCTCGCGACGATCCAGGTCGCGGCGATCATCCTCCTCGAGAGTTCCCTCTCCTATCTCGGCTTCTCGGGAACGACGCTCTCGTGGGGGTACGAGATCCAGCGGGGACAGGACGTGATGCGCAACCAGTGGTGGGTCGCCACCGTCCCGGGAATCGGAATCGTCCTCACGGTGATCGGCGTCAACTTGCTCGGCGATTGGTTACGGGACGCCCTCGACCCGAACATCGAGGGCGAAGGTGCCGGAGGTGTCGGCTGAGATGAGCGCCGAACTCCTCCGCATCGAGGGCCTGAAGACCAGGTTCTTCACCGACGAGGGACAGGTGAACGCGGTCGACGGGATCGACCTCGCGATCGACCGCGGGGAGACCTACGGCATCGTCGGCGAGAGCGGCAGCGGCAAGAGCGTGACCGCCCGCTCGATCATCGACCTGATCGAGCCACCCGGCGAAATCACCGCCGGCGAAATCTGGTACCGCGAGCCGTCCCTCGCCGAGGCGATCGCCGACGATCACCCGGACGCCGTCGACGGCGATCGGGTCGATATCCGCCGGATCCCGAAGTCGATCAGACGGACGCTCCGTGGATCGAACTTCAGCATGATCTTCCAGGACCCCCAGAGCAGCTTCAACCCGACCATCACCGTCGGCGAACAGATCGCCGAGGCGGTGGAGGTCCAGCGGCGTGCGAGCGCCACCCCCCGGTCGACGCGGGCCCGTACCGAGGGGTATTCGCTGACCTCCATGGTCCTGGGATCGGTCTTCTCGTCGCGACGGTACGTGAGCCCGGAGAGCCGCGAGCGCGCGGTGGAGCTGCTCGAGCTGGTCGGCATCCCCGATCCGGTCGAACGGGCCGACGAGTACCCCCACGAGTACTCCGGGGGGATGCTCCAGCGGGCGATGATCGCGCAGGCGCTGGCCGGCGAACCCGACGTGTTGATCGCCGACGAGCCGACGACCGCGCTCGACGTGACGATCCAGGCCCAGATCCTGGATCTCCTCGACGACCTCCAGGACGAACTGGACATGACGATCCTGCTGATCACCCACAACCTCGGCGTCGTCGCACGGATGTGCGACCGCGTCGGGGTCATGTACGCCGGCGAAATCGTCGAGCGCGGCCAGTTAGCGGACGTCTTCGACGACCACGTCCACCCCTACACCGAGGGGTTGCTCGGCTCCATCCCCGATCTGGAGGGGGCACGCGGGCGGCTCGAGCCGATCCCCGGAAACGTCCCTAGCCTCCTCGACGAGGAGATGGGGGATCGGTGTCACTTCGCTGACCGGTGTCCGAAGGCGATGACGGACTGTCTCGAGCACCCGCCGGAGTACGACGCCGAGGGGAGCGACCACCACACCGCACGCTGTGTCCTCGCCGAGCGAGCGTACGACGAGGCACAGGCGTTACCGGAGGGGTACTTCGGGGAGGACGAGCGACCGGCCGCGGACAAACACGCCGATCCGGACGCGGCCGGTCCCGGCTCGGAGTCGGCCGCGGAAGCCACGCAGGGACGGTCCGTCGAAGAGACCGGAGGTGATCGAACGTGAGCACGGACCGATCGGGCCGGACGGAGTCCGACGGCGACGTCGCGGCCAGCCACGCGGATGGCGACCCGCTCGTCCGGGTACGGAACCTCGAGAAGTACTTCTGGGAGAACGACTCGCTCGTCGATCGACTGCTCGGCGAGGAGCCGGTCGCCGTCCGCGCCGTCGACGGCGTCAGTTTCGACATCTACGAGGGGGAGACGCTGGGCCTCGTCGGCGAGTCCGGGTGTGGGAAGTCGACGACCGGTGAAACCCTCCTGCGACTCCAGGACCCGACGGACGGTCGGGTCGAGTTCGAGGGCCGGAACGTCTACGACCTCGCCGGTGACGCGCTGACCGACTTCCGGACGAACGCCCAGGTCGTCTTCCAGGACCCCTTCTCGAGCCTCGATCCGCGGATGACGATCGGCGACGTCGTCCAGCAGCCGCTCGACGTCCACGGCGTCGGCACCGCGGCCGAACGGCGCGAGCGCGTCCGGGACCTGCTCGAGCGGGTGGGCCTCTCGGTCGACCAGCTGGATCGGTATCCCCACGAGTTCTCCGGCGGCCAGCGCCAGCGCATCGCCATCGCCCGCGCGCTCGCGCTGGAGCCGGACTTCCTGGTCCTGGACGAACCGACGTCGGCCCTGGACGTCTCGGTCCAGGCCCAGGTGTTGAACCTGCTCGACGACCTCCAGGCGGAGTTCAACCTCACCTACCTGCTGATCAGCCACGACCTCTCGGTCATCCGGCACGTCTGTGACCGGGTCGCCGTGATGTACCTGGGCGAGATCGTCGAGATCGGTCCCGTCGACGAGATCTTCGAAGAACCCAAACACCCCTACACCGAGGCGTTGCTCGAGAGCGTCCCGCGGGCCTCGACGGCCGAACGCGACCGCGACCGGGAGACGCTCACCGGCGACGTCCCGTCGCCGCGGGATCCCCCCAGCGGCTGTCGGTTCCGCACCCGCTGTCCGAAGGTGATCCCGCCCGAGGACCTGGAGATCGAGCAGGACGACTACCGCGCGATCATGGACGTCCGCCAGCGAATCGAATCCCGGGACGTTACCCTCGAGTCCGTCGGCGGCGAGGCGTTCGCGTTCGAGGACGGATCGATCCCCGAACGGGACGTCGACGACTTCGTCGCGGCCCTCAAAGGGCGGTTGCTCGACCGAGAGTTGCCGGCCCGCCACGACCGACTCCTCGAGGAGGCGCTCGCGCGGTTGGCGTCGTCGGACTGGGACGGTGCCGCCGAGGTGCTTCGCGACCACTACGAGAGCGTCTGCGAACGCCGACACCCGGATCTGGGGGACGAGGACCATCCGGCCGCCTGTCACCTCTACGACGACTCGGTCTACGCGAGCGACGAGTCCGACGCCGACCGGTCGCGGACGGATCGGTCGACGTGAGTCTCAGGCCGCGTGACGTATTTAAGTACCGCGTCGCTGTCGGGCGGTTTTCGCGGCGGGTTCGCGAGTGCCCCGAATCGACCCAATCTGTATTGGCAGCAGGTGTAATATGGTCCGGTGCCTGGATCGGGTATGAGCCGGACCGACCGTATGGAGGCCGCCTGCACGTTGCTTGCCCAGTCCGAACGCCGCTATCTCCTCTACCAACTCGTCGAACAGGAAGAGGTCCACATCGAGGACGTCGTCACGCAGGTCGCCGCCTGGGAGCGCGACGAACCGGTCGCCAGCATCGAGAAAGACACGCGACAGCGCGTCTACGTCTCGCTGGTTCACAACCACCTCCCCCGACTCGCCGACTACGACATCGTCGACTACGACCTGCGCAGCGGTGACGTCGTCCTGGCGGAAGGGTTCGAGGACATCCGCCCCCTGCTCGAGCAGTTCCGGCAGACGGAAGCGGTGCCCGAGATCCGCCGACGACCCGCGCTCAGCTGAGGCGATCAGCCTGACGTCGGCCCCGGAACCGGCCTCCAGCCGCTCGAGATTCGTCGATCCGACGCCTGTTTCGGAACGAAACGTATAGGTAGGAGCCACGGCGACCACCGCCGTGGCCAACTATCGACATCTGGCGCTGTTTCTCGCGCTCGCGGCGATCTGGGGCTCGGCCTTCGTCGCCATTAGCGCCGGCCTCGCGTACTTCCCGCCGGTGTTGTTCGCGGCGTTACGCTACGACGTCGCTGGCGTCGTCATGCTTGCGTACGCGGCGCTTACGGTCGATCGCTGGCGTCCCTGCGACCGTCAGGAATGGGCAGCCGTCACGATCGGTGCCGTCCTGCTGATCGGGGCCTACCACGCCTTTCTCTTCGTCGGACAACAGCATACGACGGCCGCAGCGGCGGCGATCCTCGTCAGCCTCTCGCCCGTGCTGACGACCGGCTTCGCCCGTCTCTGGCTACCGTCGGACGCACTCTCGCCCGTCGGCGTCGTGGGCGTCCTCGTCGGACTCGTCGGCGTCGCGGTGATCTCCCAACCCGATCCCGAGAACCTGCTGGCGACCGACTTCGTCGCGTCGCTGTTGGTTTTCTGTGCGGCGACGGCCTTCGCCCTCGGGAGCGTCTTTACCCGTCGGATCGACGCTGGCCTCCCGATCGAGACGATGGAAGCCTGGTCGATGGTCGGCGGCGTGCTCTGTCCGCACGTCGGTAGCCTCGCACTCGGCGAACCGATCGACCCGTCGTCCTGGCTCCACGCCGAGGCGCTCGGGGCGCTCGCCTACCTGGCGCTCGTGGCGAGCGCCGTCGGCTTCCTGCTGTACTTCGACCTGCTCGAGCGCCTCGGTGCCGTCGAGATCAACATGGTCTCGTACGTCGCGCCGATCTTCTCGGCGGTCGTCGGCTGGCTCTACCTCGACGAGGTCGTCGACCGGGCGACGCTCGTCGGCTTCGGTCTCATCGTCGTCGGATTCCTGCTGGTCAAACGGCGGGCGATCCGCGAGGAACTTAGCTACCGCGGGACCGACAGCCCCCGTTCGGGCGACTGAGACGGACCGCTGTGAGTCGTGTCCGGCGCGACTGTGACCTCTCCTGCGGTCCCACCGGTAACCCGTTACAGCATTCCGTATGACGAGAGTTACTGCCGGTGGTAGTGACCCACGTACAACGCCCCGAGATTGACGACCAACAGGACGAGAAAGGCCGTCGAGTGGAGCCACGTGTTCAACCCGAACACCAGTAGCGGCAGGTACAGAAACGGGAGGACGATCGCCGCCCAGAAGCCGGCTTTTCGAATCTCCCCGGCGACGTGTGGCAGGGTTCGCTCGAGCCAGCGTCGGTCGGGGTCCTCGTCCCGACGCTCGTCCGTCGCGGTCGGACTCGAGGCCGTCGCGTCGGTCATCGACGAGGACGATCGGTCACGGGCAGTCGAGGAGTCGGACATCGAAACACCTGGTACCGATCGGAGACGTGGCGACCGCGGCACATATACGGGGGCGAACGTTTCGCCGACTTGATCGCGGTTCACCCGAGTACGGGCTCGTTGTCCGTTCTACCGACGGCTCCACCGGTCACTCTCCCACACGAAGGAGTCACAACTGCGGAGTTTCCCGGCGTAACCGCACACTACACGTCGATAAGAACGGGTTACGACGGGTTGTCCAGCGGACGAAGACGACGGTTCGAAAGAAAACGGCGCGGCCGTGACGCTACTGGAAGCCGATCCGACTGCTGCGACGGCCGGTCGGGTCCGGGCCGCTCGATCCGCCCTGGAACTCCTCTTCGATCCGCTCGTAGTAGTCTAAGATGTCGTCGGTGATCGTCGGGCGGACGTTCTCCATCGCCTGACGGAAGTGTTTCATCTCGACGATGTCCGCCTCCTCGTCTTCGCGCAGCGCCTCGATGGCGGCCTCGCGGGCGATCGACTCGAGGTCGCTGCCGACGTAGCCGTCCGTGATCTCGGCGATTTCGCGCAGCGAGACGTCGGCTGCCAGCGGCGTCTCCTCGGTGTGGATCTCGAGGATGCGCTCGCGACCCTCGACGTCCGGTTCGCCGATCATCACGAGGCGATCGAACCGACCCGAGCGAAGCAGTGCGGGGTCGATCATATCCGGACGGTTGGTCGCGCCGATGACCATCACGTTCTCCATGTCCTCGAGGCCGTCCAGTTCCGTCAGCAGCTGGTTGACGACTCGTTCGGAGACGTTCGAGCCGACTTCGCCGCCTCGGCCGGGTGCCAGCGCGTCCAGTTCGTCGAAGAATATGACCGTCGGCGAGACCTGGCGGGCCTTGCGGAAGGTCTGGCGGATCGCCTTCTCCGACTCGCCGACCCACTTCGAGAGGAGTTGCGGGCCGCGCACCGAGATGAAGTTCGCGTTGGTCTCGTTGGCGACGGCCTTCGCCATGAGCGTCTTCCCGGTGCCCGGCGGGCCGTACAGCAGGACGCCGGCCGGCGGATCGACCCCCAGCCGGTCGAACCGCTCGGGGTTCGACAGGGGCCACTCGACGGACTCCTGGACCTGCCCTTTCGCCTCCTGGAGGCCGCCGACGTCGTCCCAGGAAATCTTCGGCAGTTCGACGAGGACCTCCCGCATCGCGGACGGCTCCACTTCGTTCAGGGCACCGCGGAAGTCCTCCCGCTTGACGATCATCCGGTCGATGAGACTCGGCGGGATGTCCTCCTCGTCTAAGTCGATCTCCGGCAGGTAGCGCCGCAGCGCCTTCATCGCGGCCTCCTTCGTCAGGCTCTCGATGTCGGCCCCGACGAAGCCGTGGGTCTCGTCGGCCAGATGGGAGAGGTTGACGTCGTCCGAGAGGGGCATCCCGCGGGTGTGGATCTGGAGGATCTCCTCGCGGCCCGTCTCGTCGGGGACGCCGATCTCGATCTCGCGGTCGAACCGGCCGGGACGACGGAGCGCGGGATCGACGCTATCGACGCGGTTCGTCGCGGCGATGACGATGACCTGGCCCCGCGCCTCGAGGCCGTCCATCATCGTCAGCAGTTGGGCGACGACGCGGCGTTCGACCTCGCCCGTGACGTCCTCCCGTTTCGGCGCGATGGAGTCGAGTTCGTCGATGAAGATGATCGACGGCGACTCCTCGCTGGCGTCCTCGAAGATCTCCCGGAGTTGCTGTTCGGACTCGCCGTAGTACTTCGAGATGATCTCCGGCCCGGCGATGGAGAAGAAACTCGCGGAGGTCTCGTTGGCGACGGCCTTCGCGAGCAGGGTCTTCCCGGTGCCGGGCGGCCCGTGGAGCAAGACGCCCTGCGGGGGCTCGATCCCCAGTTTCTTGAAGATCTGGGGGTGTTTCATCGGCAACTCGACCATCTCCCGCACGCGCTGGATCTCGCTTTGCAGGCCGCCGATGTCCTCGTAGGTGATGCCGCCGCCGGTCTTCTCGAAGCCCGAGATGGGCTCCTCTCGCAACTCGACGTCGGTGTCCTCGGTGATGAGGACCACCCCTTCGGGCTCCGTCTCGACGGCGATCAGGGGGATCGCCTGGCCCGGCGAGCGCATGAACGGGTGATTCGTCGAGGACATGACCGGGACGATGTCCCGGCCGACGACGGGGCGTTTCAGGATCTGTCGTTTGACCATCCCGGCTGCGTCGGAACCGAACTGGACGGACGCCTCTTCGGGCGGCGCGAGCACGAGGCTCTCGGCTTTCGTCGCCTCCGCCTTCCGGATCGTCACCCGTTCGCCGATACCGACGTCGGCGTTCTGCCGGGTGAAGCCGTCGATGCGGACCGTGTCGGTGTTCCAGTCCTGCCGGTCGGCGCGCCAGACCTTCGCGGCGGTGGTGTCCGCACCTTCGATCTCGATGATGTCGCCCGGACTCAGCTTCAGATGCAACAGCGTGTCCGGGTCGAGTCTGGCGATACCACGACCCGAGTCGTTCGGGTACGCCTTCGCAACCTCCAGTTGAACTTCGTTCATGATTCGGGATGGACGACGATGATTGTCACTCCGATTCGGGATCGGATAGGTTTTTTGCTAGTCCTCACGGTGCTAGGTGGTAGCACTCCAAACGAGGGTCTCGAGGGTACATAGACGTGTCGCCACCGGACCGTTTTGGCGGCACCGACGACGCGTCGTTCCCGCTCGAGTCGGGCGATCGCACCTCCATGACGACCGTCCGGCGTCGGAGTGGATGGCTTTTTACTCCTGGTCGCCCCGGGGGTAGATATGGACGTTCTCGCCTTCGACGGTCGCATGGGCGCGAGCGGCGACATGATCCTGGCCGCGCTCCTCGACGCCGGCGCGGATCCCGACGCCCTCGAGGCCGTCACCGACGCGCTCCCCGTCGAGTACCACGTCGACGAGACCGTCAAGTGTGGCATCTCGGCGACGATGGTCGACGTCTACCTTACCGGGGAGGGATCGGCGGAACGCGACCATCCGAAGGACGGTGCCGACCAAAGCCACGCAGATCACGACGATGGCGACCACGAGCACAGCCACGCCGGAGACGATCACGGCCATACGCACGCCGAAGACGATCACGGCCATACGCACGGACACTCCGAGCACGACGGCGATCACCACCATCACGATCACGACCACAATGACGAGGGCCACGTCCACGCCGAAGGACACGGCCCACACCGGAGCTACCTCGAGGTCCGCGAGATCGTCGAGGGGATGGCCCTTCCCGATCCCGTCGAGCGCGACGCGCTGGCGATCTTCGAACTGCTCGGCGAGGCCGAGGCGGCCGTCCACGGCGAGTCGCTCGAGGAGATCCACTTCCACGAGGTCGGGGCCGACGACGCCATCGCCGACGTCGTGGGGGCGACGCTGCTGGTCCACGACCTCGACCCCGATCGGATCGTCACGACGCCGCTGTCGACCGGCGGCGGCACGGTCGGGATGAGCCACGGCGAGTACCCCGTGCCGACGCCCGCAGTCGTCGAAATCGCCCAGCGTGCGGACTGGTCTCTGCGAGGTGGCCCAGTCGATGCGGAACTGCTGACGCCGACCGGCGCGGCGATCCTCGGACACCTCGCCGACGGCGTCGAGACGCTCCCATCGATCGACCTCGAGGCCTCGGGCTACGGTGCCGGCGGCTACGATCTCGACCCACACCCGAACGTCCTCCGGGTGCTGGTCGGCGACGGCGGCCGCGAGTTAGTCCGCGAGGACGTCGCCGTCCTCGAGACGAACCTCGACGACGCGACGCCGGAGGTGCTGGGCGGCCTGCAGGAGACGCTCGCGGACGCGGGCGCACGAGACGTCTCCATCCTCCCGGCGACGATGAAGAAGTCCCGGCCCGGCCACCTCGTGAAGGTGATCTGCCGGCCCGCGGATCGGGAGCGGGTCGCCCGGGCGCTCGCCGAGGAGACCGGCACGCTCGGCGTCCGCGACGCCGGCGTGACCCATCGCTGGATCGCCGACCGAGCGTTCGAGACCGTCTCCCTGGAGGTCGACGGCGACCGCTACGAAGTATCGGTGAAGGTCGCCAGCGACGCCGACGGCGACGTCTACGACGTCAGCGCGGAGTACGACGACGCGCTCGCCGTCGCCGCGGAGACGTCGCTCGCCGTCCGGGACGTGCTCGAGCGCGCCGAGACTCGTGCTCGGGAGACGCTCGAGTCGACCGAGTAGCGTTCGGAAAAACGACGGATGACGAACGATAGCGATCGGTCGAAACCGCCTCGTGCGTGCGGCCGACCGTAACGTCGATTCGCGCCTGCCGACCGGGTTACCGGCCGTTCTCTTCGATCGTTAGCGTGTAGGTGCCGCTCCCGGACTCCGCGTAGACGAGGACGCGGATCGAGTCGGCGTCGTCGAGATCCACCGTGACCGACTCGTCGCTGCCGCTGCCGGTCGAGGCCGCGTCGTGGCTCGAGCGGGACGGACGACTGCCGTCGGTCGTCACGTAGAGGTCGAAATCCGCGTCGGACGGACCGTCGATCGAGATCGTTCCCCCACACGGATCGGCCGTCTGGAGCGAGTAGGTCCAGCGGTCGCTGTATCCCCACCAGCCGCTACTGAGGCTGTCCTCGACCTGTACCCGTTTCGTCTCGGTTCCACAGCCGTCGTTCCCGTCGTTCTCGTCGTCCTGCTGGTCGTCGTCGCGGTCGTCCCCGTCGTCGCTGTCGTTCCCGCCGGTCGCTTCGATGACTTCCTCGGGCGTCATCCGCTCGCCGCCGAGTTCGAGCCACATCTCCGACGGGTTGTCGAGATCGATCGCCGTCACGGCACCCTCGAGTCGGTACGCGTCGCCGTGGCCCGTGCTCGTGCCGCCGCTGACGGCCCACGTGCCGTCGCCGGTTTCGTCGATCGTATCGCCGGACCACGTACCGCCTTTGATCTCCTCGCCGGAGGGACTCTCGTACGGTGCCTCGGCGAACTCGACCGGCCCGTCGGTGACGAAGTCGTAGTAGGAGGCTCCGGCGTCGGCTTCGGTGACGAGCGCGAGGAGGTCGTCGGGGACCTCGGTGCCCTCGTCGTCCTCTTCTCCGTCGTTTTCGTTCCCGTCGTCGTCCGGTTCGTGGCCGTCGGGAACGGTGTTGACCGCCGCATCGGCGTCGATGCGCCCGTATCCCTGTGCGAGCCGGGAGATGCCGACGTCTTCGGCCGTCTCTCGGAGGTGAGTCCGGAGTTCGTCCGCCGAGAGATCGGGATACAGCGACAGAACCAGTCCCGCGACGCCGGAGACGACGGGGGCGGCCATCGACGTACCCGAGGCACGGGTGTAGCTGTCGTTCAGGTCCGACGAGACGACGCGGCTGCCCGGTGCGGCGACGTCGATCTCCTCACCGTAGTTCGAGAACGAAGTGAGTCGGTCGTTCGAGTCGACCGCCGACACCGCGAGCACGGAGTCGTAGGCCGCCGGATAGGAGACGGCTCCGCCGTCGTTGCCCGCCGCCGCGATTGGCAGGGTACCCTGCTCGACGGCGTACTGGCAAGCGTTCTTCAGAGTGTAGTAGCCGCTACTGGCACCGAGCGAGAGGTTGATGACGTCGACTCCTTGGTCGACCGCCCACTGGATCGCGTCGGCGATGTCCGAGAGGGAGCCGCTCCCGCTCTCGTCGAGCGCTCGAGCACACAGCAGCGAGCAGTTGCTGATCCCGGCGTGGCCGGTCCCGTTGTTCGTCTCGCCAGCGGCGATCCCGGCGACGATGGTCCCGTGATCCTCGTTCGTGTTGACGGGATACGGATCGCTACCGCGGCCGGTGAAATCCTCGCCGATACGGTCGTCGACGTTCGCGGCGAGGTCCTCGTGATCGTACTGGACGCCCTGGTCCACGACCGCGATGACGACGTCCGAATCGCCGTAGGTACGATCCCACGCGGCCTCGCACCCGATCTGCTGGGGCGCGTCCTGTTGCCCGTAGTAGGTGTCGTTCGGCGTCGCGACTGCCTCGAGGGTCGCGTTCTCTTCGATGTAGTCGACGGCGTCGAGCGTCCCGAGCGTCCGCTCGAGTCGGTCCTTGGCGGTCTCGGGGGTTTCTTCGGGTAGTTCGATCGTCACGTAGCCGAGAACCTCGTTCGAGTGGACGACAGAGCCCTCGCCTGCGAGGGCCGACGCGACAGTGGTTTCGACGTCGTCGACGGTCGGGGAGAGCCCGACTAGCAGTTCGGTCGCTTCAGAGCCACCGTCGTCCGCGCTGGCGACGCCGGTCGTGCCGAAGAACGCGCCGAGTGCGCCGGCGGCCTTGAGCACTGATCGCCGATCGTCGTCCGGGGGTGTGTTCGGTGCCATAGGACGACAATCAGGTATTCCTGAAATTATTAAAAACTTCGCGAACTTGAGGAAATTTATTTGGACATATTTTCTATTTTAACCTGTCATTCACAACACTAGTGGCATATAAACCACGAACAAATTAACGTCACTGCTTAGGGAACGTTTCGGGACGCGAAAACTCGTGGAGCGTTTTCGCCAGCATGCGGCGTGATCGAAGGGGGAAACGGCGGCGGACCCGTTTCGCTACACCTATCCTTCGGCCGCCGAAACCGGATTCCATGCTCGATGCCGTTCGCGACCGTCTCGCCCGCTTCGGGTCCTCGCCGCCCGACCGAGAGCCGGCGGTCGGCCTGTTCGTCGACGGGCCGAACGTCTTCCGTGACGAGTTCGACGTCGATCTCAACGACCTTCGAGACGCCGCACGCGACCTCGGCCGCGTCGGCGTGATTCGGCTCTACCTCGACGAACACGCGACGCCGGGACTCATCCAGGCGGCCGAGGCCCGCGGGTTCGAGGTCGTCGTGACCAGCGGCGACGTCGACGTCAAACTCGCCGTCGACGCGACCGCGCTCGCTCAGGACGGCACGATCGACCGCCTCGCGATCGCCTCCCGGGATACCGACTTCAAACCCGTCCTCGAGCACGCCGGAACCGTCGGCATCGAGACGATCGCGATCGCCCCTGGGTCACACGGGCGCTCCGATGCGCTCCGGAATGCGGCCGACGATGCGATCACGCTGGGCGATTGATTCGGTACCGTCCGTCTGTTCCGGCGCACCCGCGACCCAGGCCGCGGGTGTTCCGGTACATCCGTACAGCGATCCGTATCACGGCCACCTCCGTCGATCGGAAGCGGCAGCGCCGTCGACGAACCCGGTCGGAGAACGACGCGTTCGGTCGCCCCGTCCGCTCCAGCCGACGCAGGCTATCGTCGCTCCTTGTTATTACCTCCCATACGCTTAATCGCCCACGAGTCGTTATCCAGGCATGGATCACAGCACCCGGTCCACTCCACCATCCATGCGAGGACGCCACATGCACTCCCGGCGACTCCGCGATCTCGAGGCGCGACTCGACGACACCGAACGGAAGGTCGACCAGCTCGAGAACACGTTGTGCGGCGTCGTCCGGGAGCTGAACGAGGTCTCGATCGCCGGGCCGTGCAAGTGCGGTAAGGCGCTGTTGATCGTCCACCAGCAGACGGTCTACTGTCCGCAGTGTCAGTACCGACGCACGATATAGTGTCAGTTCGCGTCGGATGATCGATATCGCCACCAGGTCCGTTCGAAGTCGGAGCGTTTTCACGCCTCGCCCGTTCACAGTCGGATATGATCGACGACGAGACGCCGGTCCTCGACAACCACCTCCACCTCGATCCGGAGAATCACCGCGGCATCGACGCCGTCCGCGACTTCGCTCGAGTCGGCGGCACGCACCTGCTGGTGGTGAACAAACCCTCCTGGCACCTGGGCGTCGAGGCCGAGACCGGCGAGGACTTTCGGTCCGTCTTCGAACGCACTATCGAGATCGTCGAACAGGCGTCGGCCGAACTGCCGGGTCGCGCCTGGCCCGTCCTGGGGGTCCACCCGGGTCTGATCTCCCGACTCGTCGACGACCGCGAGTTCGATCCGGACGAGGCCCGCGACCTGATGCAGGCCGGTCTCGACGTCGCGGCCGAGTACGTCGACTCCGGCGACGCACTCGCGCTCAAGTCCGGTCGTCCCCACTACGACGTCGACGACGCCGTCTGGGAGGCCTCCAACGCCGTCATGCGCCACGCCTTCGACCTCGGCGCTGACCTCGAGTGTGCCGTCCAGCTCCACACCGAGGCCAGCGAGGAGATGACCGACGTGGCGGCGTGGGCCGAGGACGCCGGCCTCCCCGCCCACAAGGTGGTCAAACACTACGCCGCCGGTCGCCTCGAGGGACCGGTCCCGAGCGTGATGAGCGACAAGGACCGCCTCGAGCGGGCCGCCGAACGCGGCGAGCCGTTCCTGATGGAGACCGACTACGTGGACGATCCGGATCGGCCGGGTGCCGTCCTCGGGCCGAAAACGGTTCCTCGCCGGGTCGACTGGCTGCTCGAGAACGGCTACGACGAGGCGGTCCGAATCGCCCACGTCGAGACGCCCGAACGGGTGTACGAGATCGACACCGAATCCACGCTCGAGCGGGCCTGAACCGTCCGAATAGCTCTCGTCGCTTTATCGGAAGGTAGAGAAAGGCATTTCAAGCGGCCGGTGTAGGTGTCTGTATGAGCAATCCCCCGACCGAGTTCTACTCGGAGGAACGTTGGCAGAACTGGATCGACCGCATCAAGGACGAGGACATCGATCCGGAGGACGAGGACTCGGCCCGGCTCCTGTTGAACCTGCAGGACGACACGGCCATCGCCGTCGCCAAGATCGTCGCCGCCTACGACGACGGAGAACTCGGTGAGGAGGAAGCGCTTTCGGAGATCGAGGACGTCCGCGAGATCGTCCTCGGGGAGGTCGACATCGAGGACGAGGAGAAACTGATCCTCGTCGACGGCGTCCAGACGAGTCTGGTCTGTGTCTTCTTCGCCGCCGAGGAGTTCATCGCCAGCGGTCCCGCCGAGGAGGGCAGCGTCGCCGACTACCTCGGTGCGGCGGCCGATGCCGAAGCGGAGGAGGACCTCGATGCCGCCCTCGGCTACGCCGCTCAGGCCGGCACGCTGATCATCGACGGCGAGGACCTCGATATGGAGATCGCCGAGGACCTCGAGTACGGCCTCGTGACCGAGTGGATCAACGGATTGGACAGCCTCCAGAGCGCGATGAGCGATCCGGAGGTCGTCGAAGAGGACGAGTAGGGGAGTTCGTTTTGGCCGTCGTTTCCGAGCCAACAAGCGTATAGGGAGGTACGCCTAGCAGTCGGTATGATGCGGCGTGGGGGCGAGCGAGCCGTCACTGTGCAGGTGGGGGCCGTGCTACTGCTCGGTATCCTCATTTCGGCGCTCGCGTTGTACCAGGTCAACGTCGTCCCCACGGAGAACTACCAGGTCGAGTACGACCACAACCAGCAGGTCCAGAACGAACTCCAGGAACTCCGGAACGACATCCTGACTGCAGGGCTTACCGATAGCAGCCGGTCGACGGCGGTGACCCTCGGAACGCAGTACCCCACGCGGTCGGTCGCGATGAATCCGCCGAATCCGGACGGGACCCTCGAGACCGTCCGGCCGTCATCGAACGTGACCATCGATCCCGCGAACGGGGAGCCCCTGGAGGAGGAAACGCGATTTCTGGCGTACGAACCGGCGTATCACGAGTACGACGGCCCGCGGACGCTGATCGAACACTCGCTGGTGTACAACCAGTTCGACGCTGCAAACGTCTCCGTGGGGTCCCAGCAGGTCGTCCAGCAGGAGCGAATTACGCTCGTCCTCGTCGACGGCGACGTTTCCGCGACGGGACAGCGGGCGGAATCGGTATCCATCGAACCGCTCGACGGTCCACGGACGGTCGAACTCGAGGCCGGAAGTGAGGTGACCGTACCGACGACGGACGTCGAACGATGGCAGGACGAAATCGAGTCCGAGTCCGTCTCCGAGATCGAGGTCCACGAGGGGGAGAACGAAGTCGTCATCGAACTGCTCGAGGCGTTCGATCTCGAGATCGCTCGCGTCGGTATCGGCGACGGTGCGTCGGCCGGTAACGGATTCGAGGAACTCGGCGAGGACGACTCGACGGAGACGAACGGCGGTACGCTCCCCGGGCCGGAGTCGGACGTGAGTCTCAACACCTCCGAGGTCTACTCGGGGGAGTCCGTCGAGGTGCGGGCCGAGTTTACGAACCTGGGCGAGACGGCACGTGCCACCACCGAAGGGGAACGCGGCGGCGTTCCGATCTGCGAATCCGACTGGTTCGTTCAGGACGACAGCGGGATCATCGAGTGGGGTAGCTTGACGACCGACAGTAGCTGCGAGGACCGGTCGCGTACTGATACTGCAGTCGTCGATACCGACGAGATGGACGTCGATGCGGGATCGTACTCCGTCGGCGCGCTCGCGATGGATACGCGTGGCGTCTGGACGGATCCGGCGGACGTCCGGACGGCACCGCTCGAGATTCTGCCGGCCTCGGACCTCGTGGTGACCGACGTCGTCCCGCACGACGACTCCGTACAGACGGGTGAGGACGTCACCGTCGACGTCGAGGTCGAGAATCTCGATACGACTCGGAAGAGCCAGACGGTTTCGCTCGAAGTCGATACCGAGCAGAACGGGGCGTATCAACCGGTCGATAGTGCCGAGGCCACCGTTTCCGGTGGTGCCACTGAGACGATTACGCTGACGTACACGACCCAGTCGGGTGACGAACCGGCCATCGACGTCCGGGGCGTCACGGAAGACGATCCGGACGGGGAAGTCGACAGCGTCGCCGTTTCGGAGGACGGGAATCCCGTCGTGGACGTCACGATAACTGAAACGAACTCGCCGGTCGTCGCCGGAGATACCGTCGAAGTGACGGCGGAAGTCGACGGACCGACTGGCTTCGGTCAGACCGTAACGCTCGCCGTCGACGGCGACTCGGTCGAGACGAGACCGGCCGAGGAGGAGGTAACGTTGACGTGGGAGACCGAATCCAGCGACGTGGGCGAACGACTGGTTTCGGTCACCTATACGGGCTGGTTGGGTGAGACCTCGGACGCCGCGTACGTCACGGTGTCCGAGGACAACGTCGACCTGACGAACGCCCGCACGACGAACAATCAACACAGCATCGTCGCGGTAGACGTCCAAAACGCGGGGGAAACCGACTTCGTACTCGAGACCATCGGAATTTCGGGGACGACGACGGAAGCGGATCGCGTCGAGGACAGCGTCGCTATCGACGGCACCGAGGTCTTCGATGGAACGATTCGGATCGGTTCCGACGAACCTCCCGTCGATATCGAACCGACGACCATCGCACCTGGAGAGACGGCGACGATCACGCTGGATCGGTTCCGAAACGGCGGTCACGTGGATATGGCGACCGAAGAGGTGACGATCCTGCTCGACGGAGAAACGTTCACGACCACTGTGAGCGGGTGACGACGAACTCAGACGAGACCGGCCTCTGTATTAGACGATCGTCGAAACCGCAAACGACAATACCTTATGGCTGTGTCGATACTAACAGCATATGACAGCAGTCGGTATCGACGCGGTCGAGATCTGGACCGGGAATCTCAAACTCGATCTTCCCGGCACGTTCGCGCCCGAGAAGGGCGAAGATCCCGAGAAGTACACGAAAGGGCTCGGGCTCAACGCCAGTTCCTTCCCCGACAGTTACGAGGACATCGTCACGATGGCGGCCAACGCCGCCTACCGGCTGATGGACCGCAAGGGCCTCGAGCCGGACGACATCGGTCGGATCGACGTCGCGACCGAGAGCGCGTTCGACAACTCGAAACCGGTTTCGACGTACGTCGCTGGTTGCCTCGAGCAGGTGTTCGAGGGCGACTTCCACCACGCGAACAAGGGCGAGCGGAAGTTCGCCTGCATCGCGGGGACTCAGAGCCTCGATGACGCCTACAACTGGATCAAGGCGGGGCGCAACCGCGGCCGCGGGGCGCTGGTGATCGCGACCGACACGGCGCTGTACGCCCGCGGCGACGCCGGCGAGGCGACCCAGGGAGCCGGTGCCGTCGCGATGTACATCGACGAGGAGCCGAACCTCGTCGAACTCTCCGCCGACCAGGGCTACGGTTCGGCCGACGAGACCGACTTCCTCAAGCCCAACCAGCAGTTCCCCTCCGTCGACGGGAAGCGCTCCGTCCAGGTGTATCTCGCCCGGATGCGCGAAGCGCTCGAGGACTACGAGAGCGTCGCCGGGGCCGTCCACCCCGACGACTTCGCGTACGCACCGTTCCACACCCCGTTCCCGGGGATGGTCCGGAGGGCCGCGCTGCTGGCCTATCGCCACGTGATCCGCAACACGTCCATCGAGGACGACCTCGCCGCGGACATCGGTCGCCAGCCCCGCCCCGAAGGGTTCGACTCCGACGAGGCGTACCGCGACGCACTCCGGGACTACATGGATTCGTTGAAGGAAACTGACCAGTACCGGGAGTGGTACGCCGAGACGATCGAGCCGACGCTATCGATCTCCCGCGAAGTCGGTAACTGGTACACCGGATCGGTCCACCTCGCCCGCGCGAGCACGCTCAAGGAGGCCCTCGAGTCGGGCAAGGAGATGGCCGGGTCGAGGCTGCTGGTCGGCTCCTACGGGAGCGGTGCCCAGGCGGAGATCCACGCCGAGACCGTCCGCGATAGCTGGGCCGAGGAGATCGAGGCCCTGAACGTCGACGAGCAACTCGAGGAGCGTTACGACATGTCCTGGGAGGATTACGAGGAGATCCACGACGCCCACAACCACGAGATGGACGTCGACGTCGAGGAGTTCACGACCCCCGAACAGGAGTTCGTCTTCGACGGCTGGGGTCGCATGGGCGAGCGGAAGTACCGATTCGTCGAATAACGCCGTACCAGCGTCTCGAGAACAGTCGTCCTGCCGGTCGAAGCCCGAACGGTCACTCGTTGGCCTGGATCGCGAGCCGGATACGATTGGCGAAGACGTTCATGTCGCCCGACGCCCGACTGCTCTTGCTGACGAACGCCGAGACGCCCGCCTCGAGGGCCTCCTCTGCGAGGGATTCGATCGAATTTCCCGTAAAGAGGACGACCGGGACGTCGCTTGCGCCACCGATCTCGGCCAGCGACGCTGCGAGGTCGATCCCCGTCTCGTCGGGGAGTTCGTAGTTCGTGACCACGCAGTCGATTCCACCGTCCTCGAGAACGGATCGCGTCTCCGCCGCCGATTCGGCGGTTTCGATATCGAATCCGTGCTCCGATCGTAGCGTTTCGCTGACGTGGGCGGTGAGAAAATCACTATCCTCGACGAGGAGCACGGTCTGAGATGGCATCGTCCTAGATCCGGCACGATTTGGTATAATAGCTTTCGGCCATCTGACCGGTGTGACGGGGTTACGGGCCGGAATCGTGTCGGTCGCTCCCGTGGGCCGTCGGCCGCGGTCGACGTCCTCACTCGGCTGCCGGGAGGGTGACCGTCACGGTGGTTCCGACGCCAGGTTCGGAGTCGATGTGAACGTCGCCGTCGTGGCGTTCGGCGATGCGCTGACACAGCGCGAGCCCGATACCGGTCCCGTCGTACTCCTCACGGCTGTGCAGTCGCTGGAACACCTGGAACACCCGGTGGATCTCGTCGGGATCGATGCCGATCCCGTCGTCCTGGACCGAAATCTCCCAGCCGCTACCCGTTCGATCGGCCCAGACCTCGATCCGCGGTGGCTCGTCGCCGCTGTACTGGATCGCGTTCGACAGCAGGTTCTGGAACAGTTGCCGCAACTGCCGGGGGTCGCCCGAGACCGTCGGAAGCGATTCGACCCTGACCGTCGCATCGTGTTGCTCGATCAGCACCTGCAGATCGGTTCGGACGTCTGCGAGGACGGCCTCGAGGTCGACCGGTTCGAACGGATCGCCCTGGGTGTCGATTCGGGAGTACTCGAGCAAGCCGTCGATCATCGCCTGTAGTCGCTCCGCCCCGTCGACGGCGTACGCGATGAACTCCTCGCCGTCCTCGTCCAACTGGTCGGCGTAACGGCGCTCGACCAACTGGAGGTAGCTCGAGATCATCCGCAGGGGCTCCTGCAGGTCGTGGGACGCGGCGTAGGCGAACTGCTCGAGTCGTTCGTTCGAGGCCTCGAGTTCGTCGACGGTCTCGTTGAGCCGGCGTTCGTACTCCTGGCGTTCGATGCCGGTCGTCAGGATCGTGCCGACGCTCTCGAGGAAGTCCACGTCGTGGTCGGCAAACGCCGTCTCGGTCGGGCTCCAGACGGCCACGACGCCGGTTGGCGTCGTCGCGCCGATCGGGACGACGGCGACGCTTCGCACGGCGGCGGAACCACTCGATTCGTCGAACCAGTCGGCCCCCGTGACGTCTTCGACGACCATCGGCTCGCTCGCGGCCAGCGCCTCGGCGGCGACCGACTCGAGCGCCTCGAGGGCGTCGCCGGCCACGTCGAACGCGTCTCCGGTACCGGCTCGAGGCACGAGGCCCGGTTCCCCGTCGCGGTCTTCGAGCACGGCGCAGTGGTCGGCGTCGAGCGAGGAGGCCACCAGATCGACCGTTCCGTCGAACAGGTCGTCGATCCCCTCGTTCTCGAGGGCGTGTCGCCCGAGGGTGGCGACCGACTCGAGTTGCTCGACCTTGGCCCGGAGGGTTCGTTCGGCCTCCTTGCGCGGCGAGATGTCCCGGAAGAGACCGACGAAGTACCGATCCCCCTCGTAGGTGAAGTCGTTGAGCGAGACGCCGAGCGGCACCTCGTGGCCCGCCTTGTGCTGGCCGGGGAGTTCGACGTAGGTCCAGTTGAGGTTCCGCTCGCCGGTCTCCAGATACCGTTGGAGCGAATCCAGGTGGGCCTGCTGGAGCCGCGGCGGGATGATCCGGACCTTGCTCGAGCCGACCAGTTCGTCCGGCGTGTAGCCGAGGATGCGTTCGACGGCCGGGTTGGCGTACTGGACGTCGCTGTCCGTATCGAGGACGATAATCCCGTCGGGGAGCGCGTCGGCGAGCGCCTGGAACGTCTTCCCGTAGGTGAGCCCCGCCGCATCGACAGTCGCCGACGCCGCCGGACGTCGATCGACGAGTCCGTCGATGGCGGTCGTCCCGTCGCCGGCGTCGACCCGCTCGAGGTGAACGTCACACGTGAGTTCGGTGCCGGCTTTCGTCCGGAGGGACAGCGTCCTCGTCACCGGCGTCGTCTCCGCGCTCGCGACGATCGAGGTCGGCGTCGGCGACTCGTCGTCGGTGAGCCGCGAAAAGGACGTCCCGAGGAGTTCGTCCCGCGTGTAGCCGGTCACCGAGGTGAACGCGTCGTTGACCGCCTCGAGCGTACCGTCCGGGGAGAGCCGGAACGAGGCGATGTCAGCGGCCTCGAGGAGTGACCCCAGCCGGTCGGTCGTCGCCGCGGCGGACCGATCGCTCTCGGCCGGGCGAGTAGGGGGACCGGAATCCATCGGTCGTTATAGATGAGTTGTCCCGATAAGGCCTGTGGTGACAAATTGGACGTCCGACACGACCGTTCCGGATTGGTTTGTTATTTTATATGATGGGGTCAATCCCAGAACGACTGGGTCCGAGCGTACTCGCGTTCCTGGGTGAGAATGTCCCGGTAGAACTCGTCTTCGTCCTCGCGGAGTTTGTTGATGATCCGGGCGGCGTTGTGCGGGCCGACCCCGCGGGCCGCCATCGCGATCACTGCGCGTTTGCCGTGGCTCTGGACGAGACTCGCCGCCTGAAAGGCGCGCTCGGTCATTTCCTCCTGTTCCTCGTCCTTCTCGTCGGCGCGGACCGCCTGCACGACCTCGTCGGCCCAGGGGTTCAGCGACGCGATCCGGGTCGAGCCACACTCGGGACACTCCGGCTGGTCGGCGACCCGTTTGACCTTCGTCGTCACCTTCCACTCCTTGCAGTGGGTACACAGCAGGATGACTCGATCGTCCTGTAGTCGTTCCTTGACCGTCTCGATCACGCTCGCGTCGGCGTTTTCCGGTGCGAGCAGTTCCTTGCCCGAGGAGGAGCGCCCGCCCTGGCCGACCGGCGTCCGACCGCGATGGGTCACGAGGTCGATCTCGCCGGACTGGATCCCCTCGAGCACGGCGCTCGCTCGCTCGACGTCTAAGTCCTCGTGGAAGACCTCCCGGATCGCCTCCTCGTACATCGGGGTATCCTCGAGCGCGGCGAGGAGCCGGTCGTTCGAGAGCCGACCCGAGCCCTCGCCCTGCCACCGTTTGAGCGCGCCGAACTTCGCCGATACCTGTGCGAGCCGAAAGGCGAGCGCGTCGGAGTTCTTCAGGCCGAGTTCGACGATAGTCTCGACGTGGTCGGGATCGGTCTCCTCGAGCACCTCGAGAACGTCACTGGTCGCGATCGAACTCGGCACCTCGAGTTCGATCCGGTAGGGGTCGGTCTCGAGGCCGACCGAGGAGCCGGCCCGCTGGCCCAGCAGGGCCGAGAGGACCCTCCCGAGCGTCTCGTTGGTCTCGTGGCCGTAACAGGCGTTCATCACGATCGTTCGGCCCTGGCGCTCGAGGACGATCCGGTCGGCCGTCGGCATCGGCGACTCGCTCTCGACCTGGCGCTCGAGTTGCTCACAGGCCTCGGTGAGGGTGACGTCGTCCGCGGGATACCGACCCGCGAGTTCCCGCCCGACGGCGGACGCGCTCGCACCCGTCTCGAGTTGCGGTCGTGCGACGCCTCGGATCTCGCCGACCTCCTGGGCGACCGCGGCGGGCACGGGAATCTCCTGGCCGATCCACGAGGGGACCTCGCCGGCGGGATCCTCGATCGGACTCACCTTCACGCGGCCCTCCTCGTCGTCGATCTCGGCGATCCGCCACATCTCGCCGCGCTGGACGAACACCTCGCCCGGCTGGGCGAAGTTGACGACGAACCGTTCGTCCAGGGTCCCGATCTGCTGGCTCGAGGCGATGTCGTGGACCTCGTAGGTCTCCTCGTCGGGGATCATCGAGAGATTCGAGTAGACGTACTGCCAGGTGCCCCCGGTCGTCTCCAGTCGATCTGCGCCCTCGTCGAACCAGACGATCCGGTTGCGATGGAGTTCCGAGAGCACCTCGCGGAACGTCTTCTCGGGGAGGTGCCGGAACGGGTACGCACGGGTGATCGTCTCGAAGGCCTGGCGAACGGGGGTGTCGCCCCGGCTCTGGACGATCGCCGGTACCTGGTTCGCGACCACGTCGAGGCTCCCCTCGTGGATCGCCGCCCGCTCGACTTCGCCGTCGCGCGCTCGGCGGGCGATCGACAGCGCCTCGAAGGTGTCGTCGGGCCGGGTCGTGACGATGGTCCCGCTCGAGACGGCGTCCTGGCGGTGGCCTGCCCGTCCGATGCGCTGGAGCAACCGGGTCACCTGCCGGGGGCTCTTGTACTGGACGACGTGGTCGACGCTGCCGACGTCGATGCCCAGCTCCATCGAGGAGGTACAGAGCAGTCCGTCGAGTTCGCCGGCCTTGAACCGGTCCTCGACCTCGATGCGGGCCTCCTTCGAGAGCGAGCCGTGGTGGACCCCGATCGGGAGATCCAGTTCTTTGAACCGCGAGCCCAGCGCCTCCGCCGTCTGGCGGGTGTTGACGAAGATCAGCGTCGATTCGTGCTCCGCCACGAGGTCGCGGATCAACCGGACGTGACTCGCCGTGCTGGCGTCGGTCATCAGTTTCCCGGCCAGGTCCTCGTCCTCGTCGGTGATCTCCGGCCGTCGGACCGTCACGTCGACGTTGCTCCCGACGTCGATCTCGCGGATCTCGCAGGGCCGGCCACCGGTCAGAAACTGACCGACCTCCTCGGGATCGCCGACGGTCGCCGAGAGTCCGATGCGCTGGAACCGTCCGGCGAGATCGTGGAGCCGCTCGAGTCCGACCGCGAGTTGTGCGCCGCGTTTCGAGGCCGCGAGTTCGTGAACCTCGTCGATCACCACGTGGGAGACGTCCTGCAGGGCCTCGCGCAGTCGCTCGCCGGTGAGCATCGCCTGCAGGGTCTCCGGCGTCGTGATGAGGACGTCCGGCGGGTTCTCGGCCTGTTTCCCCCGCTGGTACTGGGTGGTGTCGCCGTGGCGGACGTCGACCTCGAGGTCGAGGTACTCGCCCCACCACTCGAGGCGTTCGCGCATGTCGCGGTTCAGCGCCCGCAATGGAGTCACGTAGAGCGCGCCGAATCCGTCCGGTGGTCCACGGTCGGAGGCCTCCTCCGACGAGGATCGCCCCGACGTACTCGGCTCACCCTCGTCCGCGACGAGGTGATCGAACACCGGTAGCATCGCCGTCTCGGTCTTGCCACTCCCCGTGGGCGCGATCACGAGCGTGTTCTGCCCGGCGGCGAGCGGCGGAATGGCCAGCCGTTGCGGTGCCGTCGGCGTCGAGAACCCGCGTTCGGAGAGGGCTCCACGGACCGTCGATCCGAGGTGGGTAAACGCCGCGACGTCCCCGTCGGTCATCGCTCCCGACTAGGGACGAGCGACGCATAAGGGCCACGTTCGGGGGCTTCGGGACGCCGATGCCACCGTGACCCGACGTCCACCGAATCGGGTGGCGACGGTCTCGAGACGGCTCCGCCGGCGCTCGATTCGCATCACCCCGCGTCGGATTCGCTCGCGTCGTCGGCGTCCGCGGACTCGTCTTCGTCCGACTGTGCCTGGTCGGTACCGTCTTCGTCCACGAGGTCGTCGACCACGTCCTCGTCGACCGCCATCTCTCCCGGTTCGGGGACCTCCTCGTCGGCCCGTTCGGCGAGTTCGGCAGGGGAGCGCTCTTCATCGGTCAGATCGACGGTCGTCTCCGCGTCGGTGATCGGTTCGGTCCCGCCCTCGCCGCCGGACGGCGTCGATTCGTCGGTCGACTCGTCGCTGCCGGTGATCGGGATTTCCTCGAAGTCGCCGGGAACGGCCTGGGTTGCCCCCTCCCGCACCGTCTCGACCGCCGGCGTTCGCTCACGAAGCTCCCCGACGCTCGGCACCGACTCGAGGCGATCGGCGTACCTCGAGACGACGTACGCGATCGCGACGAGAGCCAGGGCGGACGCCACCAGTGTTCGAAGTCGCCCGCTCGAAGATGCTTCGGTCGACTCCGACGCTGCCCCCGTACTCGGATCTGACGCTGGTGATCGAAGACCCATCGGGACCTGTACTGTTCCGATCCGGAAGGTGGTTCGGGATGGTATCGCAAGTCACCCGCTGGAACCCGTCGGGGGATTCCACGGCGTTACGGGGTGCCTACGCCTGGGTACGCGCCCCTTAGCTATAGGGGCGGATTCGGTAGCACGTGGCGATGACAGTCAGCGATCGAAGACAGTCACGATCAGTGACCGATCGGCCGCTCGAGCGGTCGTTCACGGAGGCAATCGACCGATGACCGGCCGCTGGATCAATCCGGTTGTCGTGGCCGTACTCGTCGTCGGATTGTTCGGAATCGCTGCGATGGGTGCCGCCGCTGGCGGCCTCTTCGTCGACGCCGAGGCAACGATCGGGCCAGCGGATGCCGGCCAGCAGCCGACCCTGGCGACCCAGAACGGCACGGCCGTCTCCGAAGAAGCCGCTCGAGAGCCCGTTCCCGAACCGGGCGACGCGTACTTCGAGGCCGAGGACAGCGACGGGGAGTGGATCAGTTACGTCAACCCGCGGGACGGGTATCGGTCGCCGTATCTCGGCGAGGGCTCCGGGAAGATGTGCGTCGCGTTGGTCAACGAAGCCGGCGAACCGATCGTCGGCGAGACGATCCCGAACACGACGGCGACGATCGAGACCGGCGACGAACTGGAGTGGCAGGACCACGGCCATCCGTTCGTCGTCGAGTACCCGCTGCCAGAGAACTACGAGCGCCCCCTCGATGCCGACCAGTTCGGGACGTCGGACGAACTCCCGCAGGGCGACGGCTATCTCGACTCCCATTGCGTCGAGTGGCACGGGCTCCCTGAAGACGAGACCGTCGAGTACAGCCCGGTCGAACTCGAGGGCGAACACGCCGAGGACCTCGAGGTCGTCGGCTACATCGAACAGGCTCACGAGGACTGGGACAGCGACGTCGATCCGATCGACGACGCCGAACCGTACGACGCAGTCGGCGGCGAGTGGACCTATCGAGAGGGCGGCTCTCACGGCCAAGTGGTCGCCGTCGTCCAACTCGACCGCGACGGCGAACTGCCCGAGACGGGCGTCGGTTCGGCTGCCAACTCGACGTCCGACGACTCGGACGGGGACGATGGGACCGATTCGAACGCGAACGACGACACCGCATCCGACGCCGACGAAGCCGAGAGCATCCCCGGCTTCGGTGCGCTCGTCGCGGTGGTCGCGGGTACGATAGCCGTGGCCGCACGGATTCGGGACTAACCGACGATCCGGTCGGCGGGATCCGGCCCGAGAGGGGTGTCGGCGAGCGAATCAATCACGTTTTGAGGGTGCCCACGAGATAGCCCAGACGTATGTCCTCCGATCCCGACGACGATCCCCGCGTGCCGATCACCTGCCCCGAGTGTGAGACGACCTCGCGCGTGCCACTACCGGACGTCGCGGCGGCGATCGACCGACACAACGACCAACTGCACGACGGCGAGGACGTCGCCCGCGTCGACCCCGACGTGGCGGAGCAGCTGGCCGACATGGTCGCGACCGATCTGGGGCTGCTCGAGGACTAGAGCGCGGTTCGGTTTCGGACGCCGTCTCGAGATCCTGTCCGGAATCACCACGTTGCCGGCCCGTTCCGGGCAGGACGTTTATCGCCGTCGACCTCGACGTCCCATCCATGTCCCGTGCCACCCACACCTGTCCCTGTGGGGCAGAGTTGCGATTCAAACAGGACCTCGAGAAGGAATCCGGCGGCACCGTCGCGCGCTGGAACTGCAAACAGTGTGGGACGCGGGTTCCCCCGATCGTCGCGGAGAAGATCAAACACCAGCACCCGTCCTGATCGAGACGGTCTCTCGGAAGCGATCTCTCGAGTAGCAGAGCGCGACTCGAGCCGATCTTATCGGTTCTCGCAGATCTCGAGGAAGTTCTCGAAGATCTCCTCGCCTTCCTCGGTGTGGGCGACTTCGGGGTGCCACTGGACGCCGTAAACGTCTCGGTCGGGGTCGCTCATCGCTTCGACGTCGCAGACGTCGCTGCGGGCGGTCAGTTCGAACCCTGGCGGTAACTCCTTCACCTCGTCGGCGTGGCTGGCCCAGACGCGGGTCTCGGGGTGCAGAGAGCCGGTCAGCGGGTCGTCCTCGTCGACGACCTCGACGGTGACGTCGGCGTAGCCGCCGTAGTCGCCGCCCCCGACGCGTCCCCCGAGTTCCTCGGCTATCAGTTGCATCCCGAGACAGATCCCGAGGACGGGAACGTCGGCCTCGAGGTAGTCGGGGGACCGACCGATGCGATCCATGTCGGGACCGCCCGAGAGGACGACGCCGTCTGCGTCGACGTCTTCGGGTGGCGTCTCGTTGTCGATGATCTCCGTCTCGACGCCGAGGTCGCGAAGCGCCCGGCCTTCGAGGTGCGTGAACTGTCCGTGGTTGTCAACCACGACGATCCTCGTCATTGCGAACGCCTAGCCAGTCACTCCGTAAAAACGGTCCGGAACGCGCGCTCGAGAACGAGCGGTCCCGACGTGTCGCTCGAGGGCGCACCTCCGTTCCCCGTCCGCGGATTGTGTCCCGTCACGGTCGGCTACTCGCCTCGAGTTCCGGTACGTTTATACGGGTTTCACCGGACGGTACGAGTATGGCAGTCGATCTCAACGAGTTCAAACACCCGGCGTGGGCGAGTGCTGTGGGAACGGTGGTCGGCTACGGCCTCATTCTCGCCGTGTTGACGCTGGCGCTGTTCGTCGTTCCGTGGCTCATCTTCGCGATGCTGTAGGCCCGGAGCGTTTTTCTCGGTCGATTTTCGACGGGGAGTGAATCGTCGGAAAACGAGTAGAAACGCGAGAACGGTGGACGACGCCGACTGTGGATCAGGCGAAGGTCTTCGAGACGTCGTCGGTGGTGTCGGAGTCGGCCTGGACCTTGTCCCAGGCGGCTTCGAAGTCCTCCATCCTGATCTCGGTGCGGTCGTCGCGGATGGCGAACATCCCGGCTTCCGTACAGATCGCCTTGATGTCCGCACCCGAGGCCTCCTCGGTTTCGTCCGCGAGGGACTCGAAGTCGACCTCGTCCGCGACGTTCATGTCGCGGGTGTGGATCTGGAAGATGAGTTCGCGACCGTCCGCATCGGGCTTGGGTACCTCGATGAGACGGTCGAACCGGCCGGGTCGGAGGATCGCCCGGTCGAGCATGTCGAAGCGGTTGGTCGCGGCGATGATGCGGATCTCGCCACGCTCCTCGAAGCCGTCCATCTCCGACAGGAGCTGCATCATCGTCCGCTGGACCTCGGCGTCTCCCGACGTTTTCGACTCCGTTCGCTTCGCGGCGATGGCGTCGATCTCGTCGATGAAGATGACGGCGGGTTCGTGTTCGCGGGCGACGTCGAACAGGTCCCGGACGAGTTTCGCCCCCTCGCCGATGAACTTGTGGACCAGTTCGGAGCCGGCCATCTTGATGAAGGTCGCGTCGGTCTGGTTGGCGACGGCCTTCGCGAGCATCGTCTTGCCCGTCCCGGGCGGACCGTACAGCAGGACGCCGCTCGGCGGGTCGATCCCGACGTCCTCGAACATGTCCGGTTTCTCGAGGGGCATCTCGACGGTCTCGCGGACCTCCTGGAGCTGTTCGTCGAGGCCGCCAATGTCCTCGTAGCTGACGTCGGGGCTCTCGGTGACTTCCATCACGCGGGCGCGGACGTCGGTCTCGTTCGAGAGGCTCTTGACGATCGAGAGGGAGTTGTTGACCGCCACCCGGTCGTCGGGCTCGAGGCCTTCGCGCATCTCGTCGGTGACCTCGGTCAGGGCCTCCTGGTTGTTCCCGTGTTGTTTGATGACGACGCCCTCGTCCGTGATCTCCTGGACGGTGGCGACGAACAGCGGGGACTGCTTTAACTTCTTGTTCTCGTGGGTCAACCGCTCGAGTTTCTGCTGGTACTTGTTGTTCTCGGCGTTCGCGTCGAGGAGCTTGTCACGCATCTCCTCGTTTTGCGCCTCGAGGACCTCCAGCCGTTCCTCGAGCGCCTGAATCTTCTCCTGTTGGGACGCCTCGTCCTCGTCGTATGGGAGGTCGACGTCGTCCACAGTGTCGCTCATCACCCCGTTGTTGGGGGTTGGTTCATAAGAGGCTTCGGGTCGGTGAACTGGGGTAGAAAATAACTGACAGGCATAGTTCGAAAGGGAAAATATTATCATGTCGTATTCGGTTATGGACACACGATGAGTGCATCAGAGCCCGTCCGTCAGGACGCCGACCAGCGCGGTACCTGGGACGACGTCCGCGACCTGCCACCGAGCGCTAAACTCGTCGCGAAGGTCCTCGAGTACAACGACACGATGACACAACAGCAGATCGCCGAGGAGACGCTGCTGCCGTCGCGGACCGTCCGGTACGCCCTGAATCGACTCGAGGACGAGAACGTCATCGAATCACGGTTTTCCTTCTCCGACGCCCGCAAGCGGCTCTACAGTCTGGACATCGAGGCCTGAGCCGGCGAGTCAACGGCTGAATCTCGTCTTCGTTTTTCGTCGACGGAATCGGTTCGGATCGTCGCTCGAAGGTCGTTCGTACGGGTTCCTGTCCGCCAGGTCCGGCGTAACCGCGACTCGGGCGGCGGTTGCGCCGGTACATCGGTACAGTATTCTATCAATCGTCGGCGGAGACGGCGGAACCGCTCGGTTCGGGAGGTTCGCCGACGATCCACCCGTCCTCGGTGGCGCGTTCGGCGATCCTGGGCTGGAAGACCCACGCAGCCAGCGCGACGATCGGCACCATCGTGACCCCGACGACGGCGTACCCCAGGTGGAGGTTCAGGAAGGGTGCCGCGAAGATCAGCGGATAGATCGATCCGCCGGAGGAACCGATGCCGCCCACGACCCCGGCGACGCTCCCCGAATCGTCGGGGAACATCGACGGGACCTGTGCGAAGATGGCCCCTTCGGCGAACGCACAACCGATCCCGACGAGGAACGCGGCGGCCACGGCCGCGTAGATGTTTCCAGTGTAGCCCGCTGCCGTCATGCCGAACATGGTCAGCACGACGAATACCAGCGTCGTGAACGTCCACTGCTCGCGGTAGCGGCCGGGGAACCAGGGAAGGAAATCGCGCTTCTTGCGTGCCGCGAGGTCGCTTACGTAGCCGCCGATCGGACGGAGGAGGCCGGCGGCGATCGAGAACGTCGCCGCGAACGTCGCCGCGATCACGAGATCCTCCTGGCCGAACCCTTTGCGGTAGTAGGTGCCGAGCCAGCCGTTCATCGCCAGCTCGAGGCCGAAGGTCATGACGTAGGCGGCCGAGAGGACGACCGCGCCGTGGCGCGTGGCGACGTAGAGCCACTGTTCGAACGAGACGCCCCGTTTGGTCGCCTCGCGTTTCGCCCGGCTCTTCGCCGCATCTCCGAAGAGGTAGTAACAGACGCCGACGACGATGGCCAGCACGCCCGTGTAGAAAAACGCGGCGCGCCAGTTCGTCGAGAAGATCGGTCCGGCGTACCCCTCGCCGAAGATGCGCGGAAGCGTGAAGTACGCCCCCAGGCCGGCACCGGCGTTACCGATCCCAGCGTAGATCCCTTCGGCGGTGCCCAGTTCCTCTTCCTCGAACCACTCCGAGACGTGCTGGATGCCGATCACGAACGTGATCCCGGACAGCGAGGCGATCACCCGGGAGGTGATGAACACCTCGTAACTCTGGGCGAACGCGCTGACGATGGCGAACGTCCCGACGATACCCATCGTCACGCACGCCGTCACGGGCGCACCGTACCGGTCGGTCAGCGGCCCGATGACGATCCGGCCCAGCGGCACGGCGATCACGGCCGCGCTCGAGACGATCCCGAGTTGCGTCACCGAGAGTCCGAACTCGTCGGCGATGCCGCCGGTGAACGGAGCGAAGGAGAACCAGATGACGAACCCGAGGTTGAACATCGCCGTCGCGAGCAGCAAGTTCTTGTACTTCCCCTCGATCATCCGGTCTCACCCCCGTTCACGTATCTGAAGGCACTTCCAGCGTTACTGTACGATTCGTTCCCTGATCCACCTAATTGCGTTACGATCATGGGGTCCGCTCGGGAACAGTTCACCAGACGTAACTATATAAACATAGCCGTTTACACATGGTCGGATGTGGGTGTCCCAGTATGAGACGCGAAAAAACTTATACAGCATTATACCTGTATAAGGATACGTGTCCGCGGTCAGTACCCGGTGGTGGCCCCGGTACTGGTCGTTTGTCGGCCGCCGATTCCGGGATGGACGCCCCGAATCCTCGCGCGCGTCGGTTCGATCGTGAACCGACCAGCGGGGGCTCTCCAGAGACGGAGCCGGGACTACGTGTCCGGGCCTCGAGTAGGTCCGAACTGACGTGTCGGTTTTAGTTTCACTCCGCTCGCGGAACCCATTTAGGGCCTGCCCGTCAACGACGGGGTAATGACACGGGTGATACACACGGGCGACACCCACATCGGGTACCAGCAGTACAACTCGCCCGAGCGCCGCCGGGACTTTCTCGAGGCCTTCCGGAGCGTCGCCGAGGACGCCGTCGACGACGACGTCGACGCCGTCGTCCACGCGGGGGACCTCTTTCACGACCGGCGGCCAAGTCTCGTCGATCTCCAGGGAACCGTCGAGATTCTGCGGACGCTCGCCGACGCCGACATTCCCTTTCTCGCCGTCGTCGGCAACCACGAGGGGAAACGCGACGCCCAGTGGCTCGATCTGTTCGCCGACCTCGGCCTCGCCACCCGACTCGAGGCCGACCCAGTGGTAATCGACGACGTGGCGATCTACGGCCTCGACTTCGTCCCTCGCTCACGCCGCGAGGATCTCGAGTACGAGTTCGCCGCGCCGCCGGAGACGGCAAACCACACCGCCCTCGTGAGCCACGGCCTCTTCGAGCCGTTCCCCCACGCCGACTGGGACACCGAACGCCTCCTGACGGAGTCGACCGTCGACTTCGACGCCGTCCTGCTGGGCGACAACCACGCCCCGGACACGGCAGAAGTCGAGGACACCTGGGTCACCTACTGCGGGTCGACCGAGCGCGCCAGCGCCAGCGAGCGCGACCCCCGCGGCTACAACCTCGTCACCTTCGAGGAACAAGTCGCCATCACCCGGCGGGGACTTACCGACACCCGCGAGTTCGTCTTCGTCGACGTCGAACTCGAGGACGGCGAGGGGATCGACCGCGTTCAGGAACGCGTTCGCCAGCACGACCTCGAGGACGCGGTCGTCATCGTCACCATCGAGGGCGAGGGACGACCGATCACCCCCGCCGCGATCGAGGAACTGGCGATCGACCGCGGGGCGCTCGTCGCCCGGGTCAACGACCGCCGAGACCTGCCCGACGAGGACGAGGAGGTCTCCGTCAGTTTCGCCGATCCCGACGAGGCCGTCCGCGACCGCGTCCGCCAACTGGGGCTGAGCGACGCCGCCCTCGAGATCGACGAGACGGTCCGCAACGACGACCTGCCCGATTCGAACGTCCGCGAGACCGTCGAGCGTCGGGTCCGCGACCTGCTCGAGGACGACGAGTCGGCGTTCGACCCCGCCCCGGAACGGGAGCCCGGCGACGAGGGCGTGACGACGGTCGCCGACCAACTCGAGGAGACGGGGGCGTCGGCGACCGACGCCGAGTCGACCGATTCGGACCGAGCGGCCGACGCCGAGTCCTCGAGCGACGATTCGGCCGATGAGACGACCGCCGACGAGCAGGGTGGCGAGACGTCCGTCGCCGACGGGAGCGACGAGACTGCCGTCGCCGACGACGGTGAATCCGCCGACGGTGAGGAACCTGTGGACGCCGACACCGCTTCGCTGGGTGATTTCGCGTGAGGGTCGAGCGGATCCGCCTGCGGAACTTCAAGTGCTACGGCGACGCCGACCTCGGTCTCGAGCGCGGCGTCACCGTCGTCCACGGCGTCAACGGCAGCGGCAAGTCGACGCTGCTCGAGGCCGTCTTCTTCGCGCTGTACGGCTCGAAGGCGCTGGACGACCGGACGCTGGACGACGTCATCACGACCGGCGAGGAGGAAGCCGAGGTCGAACTGTGGTTCACCCACGACGGCCGCGAGTACCACGTCGAGCGTCGCCTGAAACTCCGCGGTGACCGGGCGACGACGACGAAGTGTGTTCTCGAGACGCCGGCCGGGACGATCGAGGGTGCCCGCGACGTCCGCCGAGAGGTGACCGAACTGCTGCGGATGGACGCCGACGCGTTCGTCAACTGCGCGTACGTCCGCCAGGGCGAGGTCAACAAACTCATCCACGCCTCGCCGAGTGACCGGCAGGACATGATCGACGACCTCCTCCAGCTCGGTGCGCTCGAGGAGTACCGCGAGCGGGCCAGCGAGGCCCGCCTCGGCGTCAAGTCCGTCCTCGACGGCCAGCGGGAGGTCCTCGAGGACGTCCGCAAGCAGGTCGAGGCGAAAGCGGAGAAGGACCTCCACGAGCGCCTGAACGGCCTCGAATCCAGACGCGCGGAGGTCACCGAGGAGATCGACCACTACGAGACCCAACGCGAACAGGCGAAAGAGACCCTCGACACCGCCGCGGACGTCCTCGAGCGCCACGAGGAGACTCGCGCGGAGATCGCGGACCTCGAGGAGGAGATCGAGGTGCTTCGATCGAAAATCTCGGAGACCGAAGCCGACCGCGAGGACGCGAACGACCGGATCGACGACCTCGAGAGCCAGCGGGAGGCCCTCGCCGAGGAACGGGCGGAACTGCTCGCGGAGGCGGCCCTCGAGGACCTCGGTTCCGAGGCCGACACGGACGCAGTCGAAGACCGAATCGCCGACCTCGAGGCCCGCGACGAGGAACTCCGAGACGACCTCGAGGACGTCCGCGTCGCGATCACGGAGACCAACGGCGAGATCGAACGGCTCCGCGAGGCGGCCGACGACCTCGACTCGGAGGCCGAGGAAGCTCGTTCGGAAGCCGAGGACCTCACCGAGCGCGTCGAACGCGACGAGGAAGACATCGCCGACCGGGAGGAAAAGCTCGAGGAACTCGAGAGCGAAATCGAGTCCGCTCGCGAGGAGTTCGGTTCGGCATCCGTCGCGTTCGGCGAGGCCGCCGACCACCTCGAGGACCTCGAGGCCGAGCGCGAGGACCTCACCGACGAAATCGGCGACGTCACCGCCGAGATCCGGACGGTCGAGAACGCCATCGAGGAGGGCGAACGCCTCCTCGAGGAGGGGAAGTGTCCGGAGTGTGGCCAGTCCGTCGAGGACTCGCCGCACGTCGACGTCCTCGACGACAAGCACGAGGAACTCGAGGCGCTCGAGAAGCGGCTCGAGGAACTCGAGGCCGACCGCGACGACCTCGACGAGCGGATCGAGCGCGCCGAAACGCTTCGGGAAGCGGAGCGGCGGGTCGACCGGCTCGAGGAGAACCGCGACAACGTCGAGCAGTTAGTCGCGGAGAAACGCGAGAGTCTCGCGGACCGACGCGAGCAGCGAGACCGACTGCTCGAGGACGCCGACGAGTACGAGGCCGAGGCCGAAGCGAAACGCGCCGAGGCCGAGGAACTCGAGGAAGACGTCGACGACAAGCGGGCGGAACTCGGCGAGATCAACGGCGAGCGCAGCGATATCAAGGCGACGCTCGAATCGCTCCGGCGCGTCGTCGAGGTCGACGCCGAACGTGCCGACCTCGAGAGCGAGATCCAGACCCTCCGCGAACGCCGCCGGGACTGGAAACAGCTCAACGACGAGCGACGGGAGACGCTCTCGAGCAAGCGCGAGCGCAAACGGGAACTCGAGGCCGAGTTCGACGAGGACCGCGTCCAGGCGGCCCGCGAGGACAAGCGAAACGCCGAGGAGTACATCGAGAAGGTCGACGCGAAACTCGAGGAACTCGAGGAACGACGCACCGAGATCCAGAACGCGATCGGCGCGGTCGAGCGCGAGATCGAAGAACTCGAGGAACTCAGGGAGCGCCTCGAGACGGTCGGAGCGCGCTGTGACCGGCTCGAGTCGCTGTACGACGAGGCCGAGACGCTACAGACGACCTACGGCGAGTTGCGCTCGGAGCTACGCCAGCGCAACGTCGAGACCCTGGAGCGACTGCTGAACGAGACGTTCGAGCTGGTCTACCAGAACGACTCCTACGCCTCGATCGAACTCGACGGCGACTACCGGCTGACGGTCTACCAGAAGGACGGCGAGGCGCTCGAGCCGGAACAGCTCTCGGGCGGCGAACGGGCGCTGTTCAACCTGAGCCTCCGGTGTGCGATCTATCGGTTGCTCGCCGAGGGGGTCGAGGGGACGGCACCGATGCCGCCGCTCATCCTCGACGAGCCGACGGTGTTCCTCGATTCGGGTCACGTGACGCAACTCGTCTCGCTGGTCGAGTCGATGCGCGAACTGGGTGTCGAACAGATCGTCGTCGTCAGCCACGACGAGGAACTCGTCGGCGCGGCGGACTCGCTCGTGCGCGTCGAGAAAGACGCGACCTCGAACCGCTCGCAACTGGAACGGGGCGAACCGCCCGAGACGGCACTGCTGGCGTCGGATTGATCAGGAACCGACTTCCGTCGGTTCGTCCGTGGACGACCCGTCTTCGGCGGGCGCGGATTCCGCCGTCGTCGACGTCTCGTCCTCGGTCGTCTCCACTTGGCCGTCCTGCGTTGCGGTCGCTTCGTCGGCCGCTGACTCGCCGTCGGATGCGCGAAGGACCTCGAGTGCGTCCGTGCAGGTGTCAGTGACTCGGTAGCCGCGCTCGTCGGCGACGTCGGTCTCCTCGAGCAGGCCTGCGGCCGTCAACACCCCGAGCCGACCGTGGAGGTCACTCTCACAGAAGTCGTAGCCCTCGAGCAGCGACCGCACGGGGAGTGGCCCGCGGGCCTCGAGTTCGAACAGCAATCCCAGCGTCGCCTCGTCGTGGACGTTGGTCAGCACCGTCCGAACGGCGTCGGGGACAGTCCCTGCGGCCGTCTCGAGCGGACTCTCGTCGATCGACTCGAGGCGATCGTTTTGTACGTAACACTCGTTCCCGCTTACCGGATCCCGAACGAGGCTCGCGTGTTCGGATTGCTTGCACAACAGATATCGTTTGCCGGTGTCGTCCTGGACGGTTTTCATGATGGTCGCTCGTCCGGTGGTGGCAACTGGGGCTGCGGGCCTGAAGTAGTTTACCCGAATTCGTGAATCGAGTTGTCGTCGGTGTCGTCCCCGTCCGGGTCCGTTGTGTCGTCGACCGCGTCCGGATCGGCGTCGGTTGGATCGGGTGGGTCCGCGTCGGCCGAATCAGCGGACTCGTCGCCGTCCGACGTCGCCGAACGCTTGTACGTTCGGTAGCGGCGGTAGGCGAACCCGAGGAGGACAATTCCGCCGGCGAGCAACGGGACGCCACGTCTCGTATCGCCCTCGAACAGGAGCAGGAGTCCGCCGACCGAACCGGCCAGCACTGCGCCGTTGATCACGAGAACGATCGCCCAGAAGGTCCGCACGAGGTCCGGCGGTACGTCCTCGTCACGGATCGCGGTTTCGGGGACTTCGAGGTCGGCTTCGAGGTCGCTTCGCAGTCCCGACCCGGCCTCCTCGGTCTCGACGCGGGGGATCGTGAGCGAGTCGCTGTCGGGATCCTCGAAGTCGTCCTCGGGATCGTATTCCTCGGGCTCGTGCTCGGTCCGTTCGAAGACCACAGGGTGACTGTCGGCGACAGTCGAAAAAAGGATTCGTATTTCGCGAACTCAGGCGCACTCCTCGAGCGGCAGCGTCCGGGAGGTTTCGACCCACGCGAGTGGGTTCTGGGCGTCGTAGAAGACGACGCCGTCGTCGGTTTCGTAGGACTCGATCGTCGCGATCCCGTCGGGATCGACGTTCGATTCACGTTCGCCGTCTGGGTCGTCGTCGAGAGTAGACACAGCGATCACCTATGTCTGTGTTATGTGTTACCACATTATATGTCTTGTTGCTCTCGCAAGCGTCCGCCGGTGGACGCCAGTCGGAATGACGGGGGGTTTTTGGTTGCCGACTGCCAACCCCGACACCATGACTGAGGCGGGCCAGACCGGACTCGCGGAGTTCTCCACGTCCGACGACGCGACGGAGTCGGAGTCCTCGAGGCCGGACGAAGAGGCAGTCGCCGTCGCCGGCAACGGCGGCAGGGATGCAGCCGAGGTAATCGACGTGCTGGAGGAGACCCTGCCCGAGGCGCAGGGCGAACTCGACCTCGCGGTGATGCAAGTCGACTACACCGTCGCCGGCTACGGCGACGAGGAGCGACCGATCATGCACGTGTTCGGCCGAACGCCCGATGGCGAACTGGAACACGTCCAGGTCGTCGGCTTTCGGCCCTACTTCTACGCGCCGACCGACACGCTCGAGCGGCCGCCAGAGGAGCAGTACGATCGGCTGACGGGCAGCCGCGAACACGATCGGAACGGCGAGCCCTACGAGAGCATCCGCGGGGAGAAACTCACGAAGATCTTCGGCCAGACGCCCCGCGACGTCGGGCAGGTGCGCGACGACTTCGAGCACTACGAGGCCGACATCCTGTTCCCGAACCGGTTTCTGATCGACAAGGACATCCGGAGCGGAATTCAGGTCCCGGAACGACGCGCCGACGACGACTCGCTCGTCGTTCCCCACGACGAGGTCGAACCGGCCGACGTGGACGCGACGCCCCGGGTCAACACGTTCGACATCGAGGTCGACGACCGCTCGGGCTTCCCCGAGGACGGCGAGGAGCCGATCGTCTGTCTCACCAGCCACGATTCCTACCGCGACGAGTACGTCATGTGGCTCTACGAGGCCCCGATCGGCGAGGGCGAGATCCCGACCGAGATCGACCAGTACGAGCCGATCGAGGGCGAGATCGATCACGAGGTGCGGGCCTTCGAGGAGGAGGAAGCGATGCTCGAGGCGTTCATCGACTACATCGAAGAAACCGATCCAGACGTTCTCTGCGGGTGGAACTTCGAGGATTTCGACGCTCCTTATTTCCTGGATCGCCTCGAGGAACTCGAGGGGCCACACCACGACTACGACCTGAACCCCGACCGGCTCTCGCGCGTGGACGAAGTGTGGCGCAGCAACTGGGGTGGGCCGGACGTCAAGGGGCGGGTCGTCTTCGACCTGCTGTATGGCTACCAGCGGATGGTGTTCTCCGAACTCGACTCCTACCGGCTCGACGCCGTCGGCGAGGAGGAGCTGGGCGTCGGCAAGGAGCGCTACGCCGGCGACATCGGCGATCTCTGGGAGGACGACCCCACGAAACTACTCGAGTACAACCTCCGGGACGTCGAACTCTGCGTCGAACTCGACCGCCAGCAGGAGATCATCGCCTTCTGGGACGAGGTCCGCTCGTTCGTCGGCTGTAAACTCGAGGACGCGCCCACGCCCGGCGACGCGGTCGACATGTACGTCCTCCACCAGGCTCACGGCGAGTTCGCCCTTCCCTCGAAGGGGCAGCAGGAAGGCGGCGAGGAGTACGAGGGCGGTGCCGTCTTCGAACCGATCACGGGCGTCAAGGAGAACGTCACCGTGCTCGACCTCAAGAGCCTGTACCCGATGTGCATGGTGACGATCAACGCCTCGCCGGAGACGAAGGTCGATCCCGACGAGTACGACGGCGAGACCTACGAGGCACCGACGGGGACCCACTTCCGGAAAGAGCCCGACGGCGTCAACCGGACGATGATCGAAGAACTGCTCGCCGAGCGCGAGGAGAAGAAGGAACTGCGGGATCAACACGAGCCCGGCACCCCCGAGTACGAGCAGTACGATCGCCAGCAGGGTGCGGTAAAGGTTATCATGAACTCGCTCTACGGAGTGTCAGGTTGGGAACAGTTCCGTCTATATGACAAAGAAGCAGCATCCGCGATTACCGCTACTGGGCGCGAAGTGATCGAATTTACGGAGACTGCCGCAAACGAACTTAATTATCAGGTCACATATGGTGACACCGACTCGGTCATGCTCGAGCTCGGACCGGACGTCTCAAAGGACGAGGCACTCGAGACGTCCTTCGAGATCGAGGAGCACATCAACGGTCGCTACGACGACTTCGCGCGCGAAGATCTGAACGCCGAGGCCCACCGCTTCCAGATCGAGTTCGAGAAGCTCTACCGCCGCTTCTTCCAGGCGGGCAAGAAGAAACGCTACGCCGGCCACATCGTCTGGAAGGAAGGGAAAGACGTCGACGACATCGACATCGTCGGCTTCGAGTACCAGCGCTCGGACATCGCGCCGATCACCAAGGAGGTCCAACACCAGGTCATCGAGATGATCGTCACCGAGGGCGACGTCGAGGGCGCAAAGCAGTACGTCAACGAGGTCATCGAAGACGTCCGCGCCGGCGAGGTAAGCCTCGAGGAGCTCGCCATCCCCGGCGGCATCGGCAAACGCCTGGACAACTACGATACCGACACCGCACAGGTCCGGGGTGCGAAGTACGCCAACCGCTTCCTCGGAACTAATTTCCAGCGGGGGTCCAAGCCAAAGCGGCTCTACCTCGAGCGAGTCGATCCCGCGTTCTTCCGCCGGATGGAAGCCGAGGAAGGGTTCGACCCTCAGACCGATCCCCTCTACGGTGCGTTCAAGCGCGATCCGGACGTCATCTGCTTCGAGTACGAGGACCAGATTCCCGAAGCGTTCGAGGTCGACTACGACAAGATGCTCGAGAAGACCCTGAAGGGGCCGATTTCGCGCATTCTCGAGGCGCTCGGCGTCTCCTGGGAGGAGGTCAAGAGCGGCCAGGAGCAGAAGGGACTGGACAGCTTCATGTAGGGCTCTCCGCAGGACAACCGACAGACGCTACCGCCAATCCCCGACTGACGGTCTTTTGAAACCGCCATCCGCCAGTAACTGATGAGTGATGGCCAGATGAATCCGGTGGACGCGATGCGTGATTTCTCTTTCGATAAATTATTTTCGTCATTCGAAATCGTATCCAATCGGATACGAAACCGTTATCAGTCAGACGACCCACCCTTCAAACGAGCAAATACTATGGCACGTCTCGAACTGAACAACCTGCACGCGGAAGTGGCCGAGGGCGACGAGAAGATCCTCGAGGGCGTCGACCTCGAGGTTGAGTCGGGCGAGATCCACGCCCTGATGGGACCGAACGGTTCCGGGAAGTCGACGACGGCGAAGGTCATCGCCGGTCACCCGGCCTACGAGATCACCGATGGAGAGGTCCTGCTACACCTCGAGGAGGACGAGTTCGGTGACGAGATCGAGATCGACGAGGACCAGCGCACCTGGGACCTGCTGGACCTCGAACCCAACGAGCGCGCTGCGCTCGGCATCTTCCTCGGCTTCCAGTATCCCGCCGAGATCGAAGGCGTCACGATGTCGAACTTCCTCCGCACGGCGCTGAACGCCAAAATCGAGGAACGCGAGGAACTCTTCGAGGAAGAGGAGGACGAGGACGAAGAGGACGAGGAAGGGTTCGAAACGTCGCCGATGGAAGGCCCCGAGGACGAGGGCGAGGTCGGCGTCGCGGAGTTCCAGGAGATCCTCCAGGAGAAGATGGAGCAGCTGGACATGGACGAGAAGTTCGCTCGTCGCTACCTCAACGCCGGCTTCTCCGGCGGCGAGAAGAAGCAAAACGAGGTGCTGCAGGCCGCCATCCTCGAGCCGTCGATCGCCGTCCTCGACGAGATCGACTCCGGGCTCGACATCGACCGCCTGCAGGACGTCTCCAACGGGATCAACGCCCTGCGCGACGAGCAGGGCACCGGCATCCTCCAGATCACCCACTACCAGCGCATCCTCGACTACGTCGAGCCCGACCACGTCCACGTGATGCTCGACGGTCAGATCGCCAAAAGCGGCGGTCCCGAACTCGCCGAGCAGCTCGAGGACAAGGGGTACGACTGGGTCCGCGAGGAAGTCTACGGCACGGCGTAACCGTATCTGCCTAGGCAAACCGTAATGAAGCTACGACCGTAACCAACACCGTATACAAATCATGAGTTCCGAACAAGACCACCTCAAACAGACTGACACCGAGGAGCGCTTCGAGTTCAAGAATAACCACGAAGCGGCGCTCGCGGCGGAGAAGGGCCTGAACGAAGAGACGATCAGGCTCATCTCCGAGGACAAGGACGAACCGGAGTGGATGCTCGAGCGCCGTCTCCGTGCGCTCGAGTTGTTCAAGGAGATGCCGATGCCGACCGACTGGCCCGGCCAGCCGGACCTCTCCGAGATCGACATCGACGAGATCGTCCCCTACATCCGACCGGACGTCGAGACCCGCGAGGGAACCGACGACTGGGAGGACCTCCCCGACGAGATCAAGGACACCTTCGACAAGCTCGGCATTCCGGAAGCCGAGAAGAAGGCGCTCTCGGGCGTCGGCGCGCAGTACGAGTCCGAGGTCGTCTACCAGAACATGCAAGAACAGTGGGAGGAGAAGGGGGTCATCTTCATGAACATGGACCGCGCGGTCCAGGAACACCCCGAGCTCGTCAAGGAGCACTTCATGACCTCCTGCGTGCCGCCGTCGGACAACAAGTTCGCGGCGCTGCACGGGGCCGTCTGGTCCGGCGGGTCGTTCGTCTACGTCCCCGAGGACGTCACCGTCGAGATGCCCGTTCAGGCGTACTTCCGGATGAACTCCGAGGGAATGGGCCAGTTCGAGCACACGCTCATCATCGCCGAGGAAGGTTCGGAGGTCCACTACATCGAGGGCTGTTCCGCGCCCAAGTACTCCGCCTTCAACCTCCACAGCGGCGGCGTCGAGGTCTTCGTCAAGGAGGACGCCCACGTCCAGTACTCCACGGTGCAAAACTGGTCGCGCAACACCTACAACCTCAACACGAAGCGCGCCATCGTCGAGGAGAACGGTACGATGGAGTGGGTTTCGGGCAGCATGGGCTCGAAAGCGACCATGCTCTACCCGTGCTCGATCCTCAAGGGTCGCGGCGCGACCGACACCCACATCACCATCGCCTTCGCCGGCGAGGGCCAGGACATCGACACCGGCGCGAAGGTCTATCACAACGCGCCCGACACCAGTTCGACCATCGAGTCCAAGTCGATCTCCAAGGACGGCGGTCGCACCAACTACCGCGGCCTCGTCCACATCGCCGACGGTGCCGAGAACTCGAGCACTGCCGTCGAGTGTGACGCCTTGATGTTCGACAACGAGTCCACGTCGGACACCATGCCGTACATGGAGATCGAGGAGTCGAAGGTCGACGTCGCACACGAGGCGACCGTCGGCAAGATCGGCGACGAGGACATCTTCTACCTCCAGTCCCGCGGACTGGACGACGACGACGCCAAGAAGATGATCGTCGCCGGCTTCATCGAGCCGATCACGGAGGAACTGCCGATCGAGTACGCGGTCGAACTCAACCGCCTCATCGAACTCGAGATGGAGGGAAGCCTCGGATAATATGAGCACGACGCAGGTACACGCCAATCTGACGGAAGAACAGGTCCGCGAAATCAGTGCCGACTTGGACGAGCCCGAGTGGCTCCTCGAGACCCGTCTCGAGGCTCTCGACGCGCTCGAGGACCTCGAGATGCCCGACGTCATCCGCACGCCGGGCCGTAGCTGGACGAACCTTCACGATCTGGACTTCGAGTCGCTCGTGGATCCGCTGAACGCGGCCGAGGACAAGGATCAGGTCGGCCCCGACGAGGCCGACGTCCTCTCGTGGGCCGAGGCGGTCCAGGAGCACGAGGAGCTCATCCGGGAGCACTTCGGCTCCGTCGTCGACCCGCAGGAGAACTACCTCACCGCGCTGTCGACGGCGCTCTTTAGCACCGGAACCGTCGTCTACGTCCCCGAAGGCGTCGACGCCGAGGACGTGACGATCCGGACCGAGCAGAACTCTCGCTCGCTCTTTAACTACACGCTCGTCGTCACCGAGGAGTCGTCCTCCGTGACGATCCTCGAGCGCCAGTCCACCGGCGAGGAGCGCGACGAGCAGTACTACAGCGGCATCGTCGAGGTCGTCGCCGGCGAGAACAGTTCGGTCCAGTACGGTAGCCTCCAGAACCTCTCGGAGGAGGCCTACAATTTCACGCTCAAGCGCGGCGACGCCGACACCTACGCCACGATCGACTGGATCGAGGCCAACCTCGGCACGCAGCTCACGAAGACCGAGGTCTCGACGGAACTCAACGGCGACTCCTCGGAAACCCAGATCGTCGGCGCGTTCTACGGCCACAACGACCAGCACTTCGACCTCGACGCGAAAGTCTGGCACCGCGCCGAGCACACCACCGCGGATCTGGTCACCCGCGGCGTCACCGACGACGTCGCCCGCTCGGTCTACGAGGGCGTCCAGGACGTCGGTAGCGAGGCCTGGGACACAAGCTCCTACCAGCGTGAGAACACGCTGATGCTCTCGGACGAGAGCGAGGCCGACGCCTCCCCGAAGCTGATCATCAACAACCACGACACCGAGGCCTCCCACTCCGCGACGGTCGGCCAGATCGACCAGGAGGACCTGCTGTACATGACCTCCCGGGGTATCGACCCGCGCTCCGCGCGCAACATGCTCGTCGAGGGCTTCTTCGTGCCCGTCCTCGAGGAGATCGCGGTCGACGAACTGCGCGACGATCTCGAGGAACTGATCGCAGCCCGGCTCCGTCAGCGCGACTGACGCGGAGTCGTCGCTGTTCGGTCGCTCGAGCGTTCGAATCGACTTCGCTCTCGTTTTCGACGTCGTCGACCCGACGAGCCGACCGTAGTGTCGGGTCACACGTCCGGTGGACGCCGGACGCGGATGCAGGAAGTTAAGTAACGTCGACTCCCAGGAATCAGTATGAGTCTGGGACAGCGCGTCTCGAGCGACCACCAACTCGCACGGCTCCTCCAGATCGGGGTCGTGTTAGAGGAGGTCGTCGAGTCACGCGCCGCCCACCACCTCGAGTCGCTGTCGCCGGACGAGCGGGCAGCGATCGACGAGGCGGTGGAGGAGTTGCTCGCCGAGGCCGCCGAGGAGTCGGCCGATCACCGCGAGCGACTCGAGGCGCTGGTCGACGACCTCGACGCGGAGACCGTACCCTACGAGGAGATCAACGCACTCGTCGACGCGCAGTACGGGCCGCCGGAGGACACCGACGGCGTCCTCTACGATCAGCTGGCCAGCGAGGAGACCGCCTACAAGTTCTACGACGACCTGATCGAGGCGGTGGAAGCGTCCGACGCGACGTTCGCGATCGACCGCGACCGACTGCTCGAGACCCTCTACGAGATTCGGGAGGAGGAACGCGACGGCGTCGAGGAGGTCACCGAGATCATGGAGCGCAGAGCATGATCGGGGCACGGTTCCGGGACGCGACGCTGACGGGAATCGGCGTCGACCGACCGCGCCCACCGCGAGCGTATCGCCATCCAATCGATGCGGCCACCACCGACGGAGGGCAGCGATGAACACCGCCGATCAGTACCTGAAAGCGATCTACCTGGCACAACGAATCGAGAACGGTCCCGCCTCGACTGGAACGCTCGCCGACCTGCTCGAGGTAAGCCCCGCGAGCGTCAACGAGATGGTCGGCAAACTCGAGGATCGCGATCTCGTCGAACACGAGAAGTACAAGGGGGCTACCCTGACCGACGAAGGACTCGAACGCGCCCACGACGCCTTGCAGACCTACTGTATCATCGAGCGGTTCCTCGCGAACGTGCTCGAGGTCGAGGAGTTCCGCGACGAAGCCCGCGCGCTCGAGAGCGTCATCGACGACACCGTCGCGGAGCGACTCGATACGATCATCGACCGACCCGAGGAGTGTCCGGACTGTTTCGATCCGGAACGCGACTGCTGTGAACGCCTCGAGGTCAGCGGACGGGCCGACTGAGTGGTTTTCGGTTCACTCGCGTGGACGATCCTCGACTGCTCGCTCCGAGCCGAATCTGACGTAGCGATGGCCCACGAGGGCGGCGAGCGCGAGCGCGGCGACGACCGTTAGCGAGAGGTCGATCGGCAACGACCACCCGTCGTCGGACCAGTCACCCTCGAAGACCGACGCGTAGTAGTCGGCGACGGCCTCGCCGTGGAGCGCGAGGAGGACCTCCCGGTTGTTTCGAAACGCGTTTTCGTTCCAGTTCGCGCTGCCGACGACGGCCGTCTCGCCGTCGACGACGAGCCCTTTCGCGTGAATCTTCTCGAACCGGTCCGTCTCCCCGACCAGTTGGACCTCGAGCGACAGCGATTCGGTTTCTGCGATCCGCTCGAGGTCCGCACGGAGCGCCGCGTTCTCGTCCGCGTTGTACCAGCTATCGTCGAGCAGGATTCGGACGTCGACGCCCCGACGGGCGGCCGCCAGCGTCTCCTCGAGCACGGCGGCGTCCCGGTCGATCGAGGCCTGCTCGATCAGCAGTTCGTCCTCGGCAGACCGGAGCAGGTCGAGTAGCGCTGGTTCGGCGTTGTCCGGCGCGACCAGGAGCTCGACCGATTCGACGGGGACGGTCGCCGGTTCGTGAGTCGTCTCGAAGTCCTGCGATGGCGCGAGCGGATCGCTCTCGTCGACGAACGTCGTCCGGTCGCGAAACGCGGCGCTCGAGCGGGTGTCCCATCCCTCGAAGTCCGCCCGGAAGACCGCCGCGAGGTCGTCTGCGAGGTCCGCGTCTGCCACGCGCGCGCCCCAGCCACGGCTGGATTCGCCGCCGACGCCGCCCGGTTTCCAGTTCTCGCTCGTTACGAGCACCTCGTCGTCCACGACGGCGTACTTCGGGTGGTGGTACCGGTAGCGAGCCCCCTCACCGCCGATCGCACGGACCTCGACGTCGCTCTCCTCGAGGCGCTCGAGCACCGGGTCGCTCTCTACGGGCGTGCCACCGACCGGGCCGGACTCGAACAGGACCGCGACGTCGGCTCCGCGTTCGGCGGCGTTCACGAGGTCCGCCGCGATTCGCTCGGACGTAATCGTATACGCCGCCAGCAGCACCCGGTCGTCGGCCCGTTGTAGCGTCTCCCACGGCACTTCCGGCGCGTCGGGGAGGACGAACGCGGTCGCTTCCTCGGGGTCGTGGCTCGAGACTGGCAGACAGGTCGCGGCACGCGGGTGCCACTCGCCCCGAGCGGCCGCATCGGCGGTACTCGCCGACGTATCGGCTGTCTCGGGTGACCTCTCGGCCCCACCAGCCGTCGTGCGATGCCAGCGTTCGCCCTCCGGCGCGTCGTCGTACGCGACCGCGTCGACGAACGTCGATCCGCTCCGAACCACGAGGCGGTCGCCGTCGGCCGCGAGCCTGACGGTCCCCTTGAGTTCGATCACAGGGTCGTCGGTGAGCGACTCGGTGACGTTCGGATCGGTGCTCAGGGCGACCCGCCCCGAGACGGTTTCGTTCGGAAACCGGGCGGTCGTATGGCCGTCGGTGATCGTCCAGTTTGCGAGGGAGGTCTCCCGCGGCGTCTCGAGGACCGCGTATTCGCCAGCGTTCCCGTCGGTGGTCGGGTTGGGATAGAGTTCGACGATGTGGGGACCGGAATCGTCGTCTGTTTCGTCCTGGGGAACCGGTTTGCTTGGGCTGTACTCGGCCCGGATCGATTCGGGGCTATCGTCGACCGAGCACGTCGGTTCGCTTCCCTCGGTCTCGCTGAGCGATGGCGTCGGCGCACCTCCCGGAGCCGCTGCTGGGAGCGTGGCGAGAGAGACGACTGCAACCAAAACGACGAGCAGGAGGGGGCGACCGGCGGGCCGTCGGGTCACGTCTGGGGGATCTGGCCGCCCGCTCGTACATAAACTGTCGGACGACCGACCGCGAGGCCCGCTTCAGACGGCGGGCTCGAGGTCGACCTTCTCGGCTTCAGCCTGGACGAGGTACGATCGGTCGTCGCCGTGCTCGGCGACGATTTCGAGGGCCTCGGCCGTGCCGATCTGGTTGAGCGCCCAGGCGGCGCTGGCCCGGACGCGGGCCTCGTCGTCGTCCGCGAGGACGTCCGCGAGCGGCTCGATGGTGCGGGTGTCGCCGATCAGTCCCAGCGAGCGAGCGGCCCAGCTACGGACGTCGGGGTCGTCGGCGACCAGTTGCTGGGCGATCGGTTCGACTGCGTCCTCGGCACCGATTTCGCCGAGCGCGCGGAACGCGGGCTGTTGAAGGTTCGGGTTCGAGTCCACGTAGTCGACCAGCGTGTCGACCACCTGGTCGTCGGCGACGCCGATCTTCCCGAGAATTCGCATCGCGGCCTGGTCGCGACGGTTGGCCTTCTGGAGCATCGGCTCGATCGCCTCCTCGGGCCCCATGCGTGCTAAGGCCTCGAGGCAGTGTTCCTCCATGAACTCCGAGTCCATCAGATCGTAAGCCAGGAGGATGTAGTCGACGTTGCCGCGTTTCTCGTGGACCTTCAGCGCGTGCCACTCCGGCGGGAAGTCCTTGACGTGATCGAGCACGTCGTAGAAGCCCTCGCGGCGGAGCCGCTCGCGGATCTCGAGGTCGGTCCACTCGGTGGCGTCGTCGACGTCGCTCTCGAGGTCGTCGGTCGCCTCGAGCAGGCCGGCGATCGTCTCTGCGTCGTCGTCGGGATCGAGGTCGGCCGCCTCGACGGCGTCGGTGACCTCGTCGAGCGTCGCGTCGAGTTCTTCGGGGACGGTTCCCTCGACGGCGTCGTCGGGGAGTTCGGCCGCTTCGGCGGGCTCGAGGTCCGCCGGCAGCGTCAGGGCGGCCCCGAGCAGGTCGTTCACGTCCGCGAGAAACGCCTCCACGGCGTCGATCAGTTCTTCGTCGCCCTCGATCGTCCAGCGCGTCCCCGAGATCGTTCCGCTGACGCCGTCGATCTCGCTCACGACGTCCTCGGCGTAGGGACCGCGCTGGTCCTCGAGGTCGTCCGCGAGGTCGTCGAGGTCGCTTTCGATCTCGTCGTAGGTGTCCTGGAGTTCCTCTTCGGGCGCGGGTTCGTCGTCCTCCTCGTCCTCGTCTTCCTCCGGCGGTTCCGGAATCTCGATGTCCTCGAGGTCGGCCCGGACCGACTCGATGTCGGCCTCGACGACGTCGAGGTCGTCCTCCGTTTCGGCGGCCTCGAGTCCCTCCTCGATCGGCTCGAGGTCGGCCCGGACGGACTCCAGGTCGCTCCGAATGGCCTCGAGGTCGGCCGTCGATTCCTCGGGAGCGGCCTCCTCGTCCCCGTTCGGCTCGTCCTCGCTCATGGTACCACCCTCGTCGTGATACGGCACCGACGCGTGGCTGGTTGCATACGAAAATCTCGTTTCAGGAGCGCCCTAAGCGTTTCCATGCACGTCGGCCGGTTCCGGCTCCCTCGAGGTTCTCCAGTAGAACCACGGCCCGAGCGTCATGTACGCCAGCCCGAGGATCAACAGCGCGAACGGAAACGAGCGGTCGGCGAACTCGGGGACGAGGATCGCGAGCACGTGGACGACGCCCATGATACCTGCATCGCGAGCCAGCAGGTCGGGATAGCGGATCCGCGAGACCATCAGGTAACAGAACGCACCGGTGATCGCCAGCACGAGCTCCGGCCCGGCGACGTCGGCGAGGATCGCCGCGCCGAGGATGGTCGCGGCGAGGGTCGTCTGGACGCCCTCGGTGTACTCGTCGGCCGTGTCGTAGGCCGTATACATCCCGAGACGGGTGACCGCCATCGCCACGAACAGCGCGCAGACGCCCGTCACAATCAGCAGTTCGGGAGTAACGGACCCGAACCCGATCTCGAGGCCGTCGCTGACAACGACGAACGCGAGGACTGCGGGCGCGACCCCGAACGAGGCGACGTCGGCTAACGAATCGAGATACGGGCCGGCGTCGCTGCCGCCGTACCGTCGTGCGAGGATGCCGTCGAGTCCGTCGGCGACCGCGGCGAGCAGGATCAGTCGAGCCGCGAGTTCGATGTCGACGAAGGCGACGACGCAGGCAACGAACCCGAGAGCGGCGTTGGAAACCGTCACTGCGTCGGCGACGCCGAGGCGGCCGACGAACCGCGGAAGCATACTCCCGGATTCGGCGTCCGGCCTCCTTACGTGTTTTCGTTTCGCCACACGACCGCCGGCCGGTCCGAACGAGCCGGCTCCCACCGAATACCCGTCATTCGACGGCTCCGACCGAGTGGGAACGAACCGGGGCGGTTTTACCTGCCGTCTCCCAACTCCCTTCGTATGAACCGGCGCGTCTACCTCGCCGCCGTCGGGACCTCCGTCTCCGCGAGTCTGGCGGGCTGTTCCAGCGTTCTCGGCGTCTTCGACGACGCCGACCTCTGTGCCGGCGACGACTGCGACATCGGGATGACCCGAAACGAGTTCGTCCCCCGGGAGTACGAGACGAGCGTCGGCGAGACCGTCGTCTGGAAGAACACCAGCGGGGCGGTCCACACCGTGACGGCGCTCGAGAGCGGCATTCCGGATGAGGCCGACTACTTCGCGAGCGGCGGCTACGAGGACGAACAGACTGCTCGCGACGCGTGGCACGACCACCAGGGCGGGCGGATCAATACGCGGGAGACGTACGAATACACGTTCGACGTTCCGGGCACGTACGACTACATCTGCATCCCCCACGTCCGGAGCGACATGGTCGGCACGATCACCGTCACCGAGTGATCGGCGCGGTTTCTGGCCGATTGCGCCGAGTGAACCCCCGTTTCGAGCGGCCCCGACTCGCCACGTTCCGACGTGAATCGTATATCGATATACGGAATCGCGGCGGCGACGCGCTTCCGTCTCTGTCACCGGCCCTCGTTCCCTAGTCTTCGGTACTCTCGAGTCACGATCGGCGTACTCGTCCGCCCTTCCCTCGAGATCGGTAGCTGTAGCCGTCGAATCATCACGATTTCCGTGCGGGCCGTCGCGACAACCTTTTCACCACCGGATGCTACCACCTAGTTGTATGACCGACTTCGATCAGTTCAGCCAGGTCGGCGAAGCCGACGTTACGCGTGCAATCGGACAGGAGTGGACCGAGGAGTTCATGGACTTCTCGGACTCGGACGTCATCATCGTCGGAGGCGGTCCGTCGGGACTCACCGCCGCGAAGGAACTCTCCGAGCGGGGCGTCAAGACGATGGTCGTCGAGAAGAACAACTACCTCGGCGGCGGGTTCTGGCTCGGCGGCTTCCTAATGAACAAGGTCACCGTTCGCGACCCCGCCCAGCAGATCCTCGAGGAACTCGACGTCTCCTACAAGCAGTCCGAGGACAGCGAGGGGCTGTACATCGCGAACGGACCCGAAGCCTGTTCCGGCCTCATCAAAGCGGCCTGCGACGCCGGCGCGAAGATGCAGAACATGACCGAGTTCACGGACATCGTCATCCGCGAGGACCACAAGGTCTCGGGGATCGTGATGAACTGGACGCCGGTCCACGCGCTCCCGCGCGAGATCACCTGCGTCGATCCGATCGCCGTCGAGGCCGACCTCGTCATCGACGCCACGGGCCACGACGCGATGGCCGTCAAGAAACTCGACGAGCGCGGCGTGCTGGACGCGCCTGGCATCGCCGACGCTAAGGAGTCCTCGACCGGCATGGACCAGACCGATGACGACAGCTACGGCGCGCCCGGCCACGACTCCCCCGGCCACGACTCGATGTGGGTCGGCAAGAGCGAGGACGCCGTCGTCGAACACACCGGCCTCGTCCACGACGGCCTGATCGCGACTGGGATGGCGACGGCGACGACCTACGGCCTCCCGCGGATGGGCCCGACCTTCGGTGCCATGCTCGTCTCCGGCAAGCGCGCCGCCCAGGAAGCCATCGACGAACTCGGCGTCGACGCCGACCCCGTCGACATCACCAGTCGCGCGACGCCCGCCGACGACTAATCGCGACCGACCCGTTTCGATTCTGCAGTCCGGCGAGTGACGACTCGCCGTCACAGTTCACCTCCCTCGAGCGTCGGCTTCGTTCACGTTCCTTTTCAATCCCCGCAGTACGGCGGAATCGGAACTATCGGGCTCGAGATCCACAGTCGAGACACGATCGCTTTTGGACGGGTAGCCGCCCGGCCGTTCGCGACCAGTGCCCGCACGACGGGACGTCCCGAAAGGGTTATCAGTGTTTTAGGCTGACCTAAAATCATGCCGACGAGACGAAACGTCCTGGCAGCAGTCCTAGCGGTAACGGGGACCGGACTCGCGGGTTGCACCGACGGCACGAGCGACGACGAGGAATCTCCGGCGGATACCGGTGACGGACAGTCCAACGACGGGAGCGACGAGACGACGCTCGGGCCTGCCGTCGGCGTCGCGGCGGAGTGGAACGCGATCAGGGCCCGGGTCCACGACGCGTACGCGCTCGGGATCGCCGAGGAGTTCGCGGCCGGCGCGGCGGTCGCGGGCGATACGCTCGCCCGATTCGAGGCGGCGACCGACGAGTGGGGCGCGCACGAGCGGCTCGAGGAGACCGACCACGACGCCTACGAGGAGTTCGAGGAGGCGCTCGAGGAACTCCGGATGGACGCGCTCGAGGAGGAAGACGTCGAACGCGCGGCGACGGAGGCCGAGATCGCCGACGAACAACTGCAGAACGCCCAGGAGGAGGTACTCTCCTACCGGAACGGACTCGCGCTCGACATGGGGGCGTTCGCGGCCCGTATCGGTGACGTCGCGACGCTGGCTTCCGCGGGTGCGTTCGACGCCGCGGCGACGATCGCGGACGAAGTCGACGAGCGCTGGGAGGAATCGATCGTCCACGACGAGGTAAGCGCCGCCGACGGGGAACTGTACGCGGACTTCGAGGGGGAACTTCCCGATCTGGAGTCGACCGCAGCCGACGGCGACCTCGAGGGCGTCCGGACCGCCGCAGAGAACGCGATTACGGCCGCCTACGACGCGGCGTACGTCCTGGCGGAGGACGAGGTCGTCGCGCACGCGTCGGTACTTTCCGGGATGCAGGCGCGGGGGTGGGACGCCGCTACCCTGGCGTCGCTCGAGGTCGATCCCGAAACGGCCGCGGACGTCGCTCGAGGGACGCTGCAGCGGTTCGAGTCGGCCCGCGTCCACGACGCGGTCGAACACGCCGACCACGCTACCTACGAGGCCTTCGAGGACGAACTCGAGGCGTACGTCGGGTCCCTCTCGACCGACGACGGGGTCGACGAAGCGGCCGAGTCGTTCGCCGAGGCGGCGCTCCGGGCGCAGTTCGCCGTCGCCGACGCGCTCGAGGACGCGCCGGGTGAGAGCGAACACGAGCACGACCACGATGATCACGCCGACGAGGACCTCGAGGGCGGGCCGAACGTCGTCGAGGGCGTCCCCGACGACGCCGATCACGTCGTCGAAATACACGCGGCCTCGTTCGAGCCCGAGGAACTGACGGTCCAGTCGGGCGATACCGTCGCCTTCGAACACGTCGAGGGCGAACCCCACACGGTCACGGCCTACGAGGACGACCTACCCGAGGACGCGACCTACTGGGCTTCGGGGGACTTCGAGGACGAGGACGCGGCCCGCGACGGCTGGGCTGACGGCCGCGGTGCGATCGTTTCGGGTCACTCCTACGTCCACACCTTCGAGGTCGAGGGAACGCACGAGTTCTGTTGTATCCCACACGAAGCGGCCGGCCAGACCGGTCGGATCGTCGTAGAGTAACCGGTGGCGTTCACGGGGACGATTCGATCGGGCGGCGATTCGGCCACCGGCCGGTTGGTACTCGTTCAGGAGGGCCAGTCCCCGTCGTCCACGGTAACTGTCTCGGCCCGTGCAACGAGGTCGTCAGCGTCCTCGGGAAGAAGGTGGCCGTTCGCGACGGCCTCGTCGGCGGCCGCGGCGAACGCGTCGACATAGTCGTCCGTCGATCCGTACAGGTCCGCGAGGGTGCCGGCGTCGAAGCGTACCGTCTGTCCCTCGAGGTCACAGCTTCTGGCGTCGTACTCGGCGACGGGAACGTCGATCGGCGGGAGTCGAACGCCGCCGACGGCGTTGCCGTACTCGTCGGTGACGACCTCTCCGTCCTCGCGCTCGATGCGGGCCGTGCTGTCGGGAGCGGTGCCGTCCTCGACCCAGGTGCGAAGCGCCTCGAGGGCCGCGCGGTAGGCGTGGCGCATCGGGAAGTGATTCCCCTGACAGTCGCCGTACTCGCCGTCCTCTCGTTCGCCGAAGTTTCCGGCTGCGCCCGGGTCCCAGTCGGGGTCCTCCCCCTCGAAGTCGCGGGCGACTATCGCCGCGTTCCACGAGGAGAGCCAGTAGTTGACGTGCGAGCCGCCGGCCACCTCCCAGAGCCTGAACTGGCCGCTGTCCGCGGGCGGTTCGGAACCGATGCCGCCGAACAGCCCGCCGGCTTCGTCCTCGCTGTTGAGCCAGACGACCGGCACGAGGTCGTCCCGCGGATCGGTGACCGCGCTGGTCGCCGGGAGGTAGCCGTCGATGTTGCCGTACTCCTCCTGTACGTCCTCGAGTAGCTGTGCCATGTAGCCGGCCGACTGGGACTGTCCCGTCGCGAGCGCGTACTCGACCTCGAGACCGTCCAGCGGATCCGTTACCCCGTCGTCCCAGGGGGAGCCGGAATCGTCCTCGCCGCCGTGGCGCAGTCCCTCGACGACCTGCGAGAAGATGTCGAGCGCGAAGTCGTCGCCGGGGTGGTGTGACTCGCCGTACCGTTCGGGGTCCCAGCTGACCAGGTTCTCGCCTTCCGGCGTCACGATGCCGTCGAACGGCGGCTCCGCGTCGACGCCGACTTCCTGGGCGGAGACGGCGGCGACGGCGTATCCCTCCCGCATCAGGTAATCGTAGGCGTTGATCCACGTCACCGGCATATCGATGCCGGTGCTGACGTTGCTCCAGTCGACGAGCAGGTGGCCGTTGAAATCATCGGGGTCGGACGGTCGATAGACCAGTGCCCGGGTCTTGTAGTCGGCTTCGTCCGCGAACCAGCCGAACGGCCCGAAGTAGGTGTCCTCGCGCGCCGTGCCGGAGAAGAAGTACTCTTCTTCGGTGTACCCGTAGGGATCGAGGTCGTGAACGGCGGCCGTCTGGGGACCACCAGTCTGGCTTCCGCCCTCGATCGGCCCCTCGATCTCGGGCAGCGGTGCGTCCGAGTCGTGGTCGAAGGCGCTCGCGGAGCCGACCGTCGCGGCACCGCTGACAAGCCCGGCCAGCCCGACGAGTATCCCTCGTCGCCCGGTCGATGGAGTCCGCCCGCGCTGCGTACGGCTGTCGTCCCGGTCAGCGTCACCGGTTATCGCAGTTCGGTTCGGCTCACTACAGCCGCGATCCGCTCGAGCATCCACAGGGGTCTCGGTACCGTCGTTCGGTCCATGGCCGTTGGTCTCGTGTGACATCACCTGACCGATACGCCACAACCGGACACATAAATTCCCCTTGTTATGAGAATTGTATTAAGACAACAACCGTGGGTAGTATTCGCCGAGTAACCGTCGTCGTCGTTGACGGCGTGTTTCGCCGTTCTGGCGATCCAGCGACCGATCGCGGACCCGTTGGATCTGCCGTCGACGGTTCGTCCGATCGGACGTGTTCACCGGCCGGTTCGGTCCGCCGTTCCGACGTTCAACAGTCCGAAGACGTTCGCTGGATACTCTCCACAGTCCCGTGGTAGTGCGGGCGGGAAACCGGGAAGACGACTCGTGACTCAAAATCAGTTCGAACTTTACGTTCCGCTTATGATTCCGCCGGGACAAGGTCCGGATATGAGACGGAGCTACCGACCGCTGGTGACGAACTGTGGCAGTACGGTCATCGTAACGCAAACGGTGGTGATCGAGCGATGAGCGTTCGCAGTCGTCTGGGAACCGGCTTCAAACTCGCCGGCGGGAGCGCGGCCGTTCTCCGCAACAATCCGCGACTGCTCGTGTTTCCAGTGGTCGCCGGAGCTGCCATCGTTGCGTACGTCACTGCCGTTTTCGGTGGGCTAATCGTCAGTGCGGAATCGATCTCGCTTCCCGTGTTGATCGCCGTCCTGTTCGGAGTGTACGCCGGATCGATGTTCGTTATGTCGTTCTGTATCGCGGCGCTCGCCTGGGCGGCACGGGAGACGTTCGCGGGACGGACCCCGGGGACGTTCGATGCGTTCCGTGCCGCAGCGGGCCACGTCTGGGCTCTCGCGTGCTGGGCTCTCCTCAGCGCGTTCGTCGGTGTCGCCCTGCGTGCGCTCGAGGAATCCAGCAACATCGGGGGGATGATCGTTGCGATGGTGCTCAACATGGGCTGGTTCGCATTGACGTACTTCGTCGTCCCCGTGATCGTCTTCGAGGACGCACGACCGACGTCGATGATACAGGAGAGCGGCCGTCTGGTCCGGGAGACGTGGGGTGAAACGCTTGGCTCCGAGTTTGGCGTCAGCGTCGTCACCGCCCTGTTGACCCTCCCGGGTGTGCTCCTCGCGGTCGGATTATTCGTCGTTGCCTCCGGCAACGCGGCGATCGTTGCTGCCGGAATCGGCCTCGCACTCGCCGGTATCGGCCTGTTGATCGGCGTCACGCTCGGTGGGGTCGCGAAGGTCGCCCTCTACGTCTTCGCACGCGAGGAGACCGCACCCGATGCGTTCGACGACTCCTTGTTCGAGCAAGCGACGGACGCTTCACGACAGTCGTAGCCGCCGTTCCGCGACTCCGTCGCCGGCTCGGCCTCGATCGTTGACTCCAGTCGACCGCAACTGTTTCACCAGGTGGTACCACTAGTTCGTACATGGTCGATACTGTCGTCTGTTATCGGGCACCCTCGACCGAGGCCGACGTCGAGGCGATCGCGGACTGGCTCGAGTCCCGCGTCGACGCCGCCGTCGCCGTTCGGGACCGCTTTCTCGACGAACACCGGACCGACGACCTCCCCGAGCGGTTCGCCGCGGCCCGGGTCACGTCGCCGTACGACAGCGACACCGGCAACACGATGCTGGGGACGATCCGGTACGAGGAACGTGCCCTCGAGAATCCGGACCGCGAGGGGGGCGTCCTCTACGACGGCGTGCAGGTCCAGCGGGCGCTCAACGCCGCGCTCCCGCCCGCGGAACGCGACCTCGAGACGCTGCACGTGGCCGTCCTCGATCGAGCGGTCGGTACCTGGGGCGACCACGATGGCCGGTGGCACAAGCGCGTTAACGTCCTCGGACAACCCGCCATCGTGTCGGTGCCTGGCCTCTACGAGGCTCCCGCCAAGCCCGAGACGTACTACAAGGAGAAGCAACGCCACGCGCTGCTCTCGGGCGACGCGCCGCCGCGAGAGGTGCTCGAGAACCAGGTCGACGGGGAGTTCCTGATCGAGGACGACCCGCGCACGACCGACGCCCTGAAGGGGTACGTCCTGCAGGCCTACCACTATCTCGAGACGGGCGAGGCCTTCTGCGAGCGGGCCGGCTGTCGCCTCTTCAACGCCCACTACCACGAGGACCTGATCGACGCCCAGTTGCGCGGGCCGGCGTTCTGTCCGACCCACGCCGAGCGATACGCGCTCGAGTAGCGACACGCGGGAACGGCCGATCGCTCGACCGGCCGAACGCGAACGCGGCCGATCACGCCGCCCGTCGACCGAACGCGAACAACGTCATCGGCGTCTGGCCGTCGGCTCGCGGCGACAGGTGGTCAGTGACGTGATCGTCGAAGAACGTGAGCCCGGTGCCACCGAGATTGCGGTGCGCGTACGTCGACAGATACAGTCGACCGAGCACGATTCCGGCTTCCAGTTGCGCGAGGCGGTAGCCCCGGTTTCCAAGCCGGTCGACGATGGCGTCCACGTCGGCCAGCAGGTAGACGTTGACGTGTGCGTCCCCGGCCCACTTCTGGTTCAGCGCGAGCCGCGTTTTGGTCCCGCGGTCGACGTCGCCGAGTCGCTCGAGGGTGTCCCCCTCCGGATGGTACTGATAGGTCCCGTCCGGGACGCCGTGAACGCCGGTCGTCAGGACGTAAGCGTCGAGGAACGCGAGGCCGTCGGCCCTCCCCGCGTTCCAGTCCCCGGGAACCCCGCGCGTCGCGCGGTCGAGGACGGTTCCGAGTTGACGGCGACTCGGTCCCTCGTCGGCGAACTCGCGACACGACCCCCGCCGGACGACGGTCGGGTGGAGCGGCCGGGCCGACGCGGTCTCGTGGTCGACCGGCTCGAGAGGGACCCGATCGCCGTCGCCGGAATCGACGGTCCCGACGCTCCGGACGTCTCGAGCCGACCCGCGCCACTCCCGGGCCACCGCACCGTCGGGGAGGCGACTCGCCCGCCAGGCCTCGTGGATCAACGGGTAGTCGACCGGATCGTCCGAGAGCGGTTCCGTCGCGGGATCGATCGGCTCGACCGCTGGTGCGTCCGGCACCTGGTCACCGGTCCCAATCGGGACCAGCGCCAGGGGTGCCTCTTCCTCGGGATCGATTCCCAGGAGGTCGGCCACCTGGTCGTCCGCGAACCCGGCGACCACCTCGGCGGGCTGGTCGAGTCCGTGGGCCGCCGCGAGCAGGTTCGCGAGGATCGTCCCCGAATCCCAGAAGGCGTGGCGATACGTCCGGTCGCGGTACTTCCAGGCGTTGCGCCACCAGGTCGACGTCGCGATCACGGTCACGGGTACCTCGGCGACGCCGCCCCAATCGTCGGTTCCACTTCGGCCACCCACCGCATCGGCTACCACACCGCGGACGTCCCCCTCGCGCAGGACCTCGAGCGCGAACTCCCGTGGATCGAAGTGGTAGAGCCCCGCCTCGAGGCCGGGCAGGTCGTCACACGCGAGGTACAGATCGACGTGATGCAGGTTGCCCGTACAGGAGGCGGCGCGGAAGGGCAACTCGCGGCCGTCGTCGGTCTCGACGCGCTGGACGATGCCGGCCGCCTCGTAACACAGCGTCGCGACGAGGTCGCGATCGATCGCCGGTCGCGTCGACTGGGCCGTCCCGGCGAGCGGATCCGCGTGCGATTCGGCGACGAGCGAAAGCGTCGGCGTCCACGGGGGTCGGATCCGCTCGAGCGGTCGTCGCGGACGGTCGCGGTAGGCCTTGAACGGCCGCGGCTTGTTCGACCAGTCGAGCGAGAACGCGTCCCGGCGGAGCGATTCGGGGCTGTGTTTCGTGCGCTCGTGGTACTCGCGGGCGTCGACCATACTGATCGGTTGCGTTGCCCGGCCCGAAAAATGTGGGACGCCCAGGGAGGTCGGCCGTCGAACGAATCGACGAGGAAGCGATCGCCTCGATCGGAGCGCTCTTTTGGTACAGGCCCCTTCGACCGCCTACGATGAGTGTCCCGTTTACCGTCGACGTTCCGGTTCGGTATCGCGATCTCGACCCCCTCGATCACGTCAACCACGCCGTCTACGCCAGCTATCTCGAGGCGGCCCGCACGCAGTTCCTCGAGGAGGTCCTCGGCGTCCCGCCCGCCGACATCTCCTTCGTCATCGCGAACCTCGAGATCGACTACGAGCGACCGATTCTCGCCGAGCACGAACCGACGGTCGCCCTCTGGATCACCCACGTCGGCGACTCGAGTTGCACGATGACGTACGAGATCCGCGTCGACGATGGCGTCGCGGCGACGGCGGAGACGACGATCGTACACGTCGATCCGGACTCGAAGGGACCCGCGCCGCTGTCCGACGACGTGCGCGATCGGTTCCGGGAGTACGAACGCGTCGAAGCGTCCGCCTCGCGGTAGCTCCTCGTCGACGCTCGTCTCGGGTTCGCCAACGAAGGTGCGTCGTTCGTTTCGTCGACTGTCGAACTGAACGGAGCAGACGCAGTCACTCGGTTAATCAACACAACCGTGAGCCGTGAAAATGAGGCGTATTTACCCGTACGAGGCACCATAATGAAGTAGAGGGGATGAGATGGTCAATCACGACGAGGTATTCGACGCGTTGGCAGACGGCCAGCGACGGCGGTTACTCCTCCAACTCCGTTCCGGTCCGCAACGCGTTCCACAACCGTCCGGCGTTTCCCGGACGGTAGCAGAAGCGAACGAGAACCTCCTCCAGCGACACCTTTCCAGTTCTCGGACGATCGCCGGCGCGGACGAGTACTCGCTCAGTATGCACCACGTCCACCTCCCGAAATTGACGGCGTACGGCTTCGTCGAGTGGGATCGAGACGACGATCTCGTAACCCAGGGCCACCGTTTCGACGAGCTAACCCCACATCTCGACCTACTGGTCGAACAGCAGGATGACCTCCGTTCGAACGTCCCCCTCGTAACCTACCGCCGGTAAAGCCGGGTCGAGACGGCGGATTACTATTTCTGCTCGACTCAGCGATCGGGACGCAGGGGGTCGAGTGCTGTCACTCGAGTCGGCCGCCGGTGAGTCGGACGACGCCGAAGACGTGGGTCTCGTCGGCCACGGCACTCGACCGTTCCCGGAGGCGCGCGTGGGCGGCGTCGATCTTCGCGTCCAGCCGGCGGTGGGGGTCGTTCTCGTAGCGGAGTTTCGTCGTCGGCGGCGTCGAGAGGACGACGATCGCCCGGAAGACGGCGTTGACCGGCGGCGCGTACCACTCGTCGCTGCGGGCGGCGTTCGCGAGGACGACGTGGCCGCCCGGACCGACGAGGTCGCACCAGTCGTCGACCGTACCGGCAGGCTCCTCGAGCATGCCGACGACGAACGTCGCGAGGACGGCGTCGGCGTCCCCATCACCGACAGGGCCGTTCTCGCCCGTGAGCGGCGGGTGCGTCGCGTCGCCACGGACGACGTGGACGTTGTCGTATTCGGCCGTCGCTTTGCGGGCGTGCTCGAGGACCGGACCCGTGAAGTCGATCCCGATCACCGTCCCCTCGGGGCCGACCTCCTCCCGCAGGTACGGCAGGTTCGCGCCGGTGCCACAGCCCATCTCGACGACCGTATCGCCCGGCTCGAGCCGGCAGGCCCGCGCCGCGCGGCGTCGCAACGCGGGGACGCCGGGCGTGTAGCGGGCGATCAGGTCGTAGAGGCCGGCCCAGCGGCCGTAGAACTCCTGGGCAGCACCGTCGTCGAGGTCGACGCGATCCCGGAGACGGTCACGTGCCATGGGCGACGAGCGATCGGGTCGTATCCGCGACGGACTCGGCGTCCGGACCCAAGACGTAGATCAGCGGCTCGATACCCATCCCGCCGGTCTGGTACAGCACCGTCGCGTCGGGTTCGGCCTCGAGCGCCTCGGCGACGCTCTCGGCGATGTCGCCGGATTCGTCGAACTCCGCGCTCACGTGACCCTGCTCGGTCAACTCGGCCAGTAGTTTCGGATCGTACCTGACGTTGATCGCCGCCCCGGCGTCGCCACCGTGCTCGCGGGCCGCGAGGAGGACGGTGGCGACGTGCTCGGAGACGCCGAACTCCGGGTCGGCCGGGACCGTTGCCTGGCCCTTGACGTCGAAGATGCGCCCCGGGACGCCGGCCACGTCGTCGACGCCCTCGGCGTCGGGCGTACACGCGACCAGGTTCGAGCCGACCGCCGGGATGAGGTCCGCGAAGCCGCTGGCGTTCTCGAGGATCCGCAGGCCGCGCCGGAGCGACGACAGCACGCGCTCGCTCGTCCGCAGTTCGCTCTCGGGGTCGTGAACCCGAAAGCTCGCGCCGTGGTCGGCGAGTTCGGGGATCGCTTCCTCGTGTAACTGCGCCAGCAGGTCGCCGGCCGACTCGAGGTCGCGGATCAGCACTTCGATCTCGATCAACGCCTGAACGGGCGTGATCGTACCCGCTGCGAGGCCGTCGGCGAGTTCCCCGACGACGGCTTCGACGCGCTCGTCGTCGGCGATCCGGTCGTTGGTCGCCACGTCACCGTGGGCGTACTTCGAGACGGCGCTCTGGCTGATGCCGAGGACGTCCGCGACCTCGCTCTGGGTCAGTCCGCGCTCGCGGAGTTCGCCCGCCAGCATCGACCGCACCGTCGGGAGGAACTCGTCGACGACGATCTCTTCGACGAATTGCATTTGGTAGCCGACCGTACGGCACCGCACCGGATAACTGTAGGCACTTCAGCCCATAATCGCCACGTCGTGATCGGCTGCTACTTCGCGCCTCGAGAAGGATCCCCGCGTTGGCCGCTCACTCGTCGCGCTCGAGTTGGTCACCGCCGAACTCGTCGTCGCTCTGGATGCGCGAGGCCTGTGGCCCCTCCTGGCCCTGGTACTTCGAGCCGCGGTCACTGCCGTAGGGGCGTTCGGCTTCGGTCTTGAGTTCCGTGAAGGTGAGCTGTGAGATCCGCATTCCGGGCGTCAGCGCCACGGGCGCGGTCCCGAGATTCGAAAGCTCGAGGGTGATCTGGCCTCTGTACCCCGGATCGCAGAGCCCGGCCGTGGCGTGGACCACGACGGCGAGGCGACCCAGCGAGGAGCGACCCTCGACGTGGGCGATCAGGTCCGGCGGAATCTCGACGCGCTCGTGAGTCGTCCCCAGCACGAAGTCGCCCGGGTGAAGGACGAACTCGTCGTCCTCGTCGACGACCGTCTCGGTGACGTACTCGTCGACCTCCTGTTCGGAGTCGGGGTGGATACAGGCGATGTTCGTCCGCTGGAACTCGAGGAACTCGCGGCCGAGTCGCAGATCGACGCTGGCCGGCTGAATCTGCAGGTCCGGGTCGTCCAGCGGCTCGATCACGAGGTCGCCCGTCTCGAGCCGATCGAGGATGTCCGCGTCGGAGAGGATCATACCGAGTAGGAGCCAGCGGGTTCATCCTAAATCATCCGGTCTCCGCCGCTGGACCTCTCACTCCGGCAACGAAACCGATGCGACATGTTCGGTTATCGGCCCGAATCGATTAGTAGGCCCCATATCCAAAGGGACAGCATGGGTGGGCAGAAAGAGCGATTCTACGGGGATGCACGCGTGCTCCACCAGCAGGCCGTTCGAATCCCGCTACCCGACCGGGAAGCCGAACGCGCCTTCCACGAGAACGTCCAGACGCTGGCGGACGCCCTCGAGCGGAAAGCACGGCTGTTGGCCGATCCGGACGTACCCGTCCTCACTGCCCACGAGATCGAACTCGAACACGCGGCCGAGAGCTTCGAACGACGGCTCCGCAATATCGCCGGCGAGGAGTACGAGTCGGTCGCGATGGAGTACTATCGGGGCGAGCGCGACGATCGAATCGCCGAAATCGCGGCCTACTTCGTCGAAGGGGCCTGGCGGATCCAGCAGCGGACGACCGTCACGGACATGGTGTACGCGCCGTTGCTCCTGCGGTATCCGGACTGCTTCACGCTGAACATCCGCTTTGCCAGCGACTACTGTGCCTCGGGAGCGATCCACTACGAGTCGCCCGAACACTCGAGCGTCGACTGCGACGACGCCTACGCCGAGACCTACTACGCGGAGAGCCAGTACACCCAACGGGAGGCCGCCGGCTACCTCGAGGACGCGGCCGACGTGTTCCGGCAGGAGTTCCCCGATCCCGACGACGTCCCGTTCGACGAACGAAAGTACGGCGGTATCGCCTCGGCCTACGGCCGCCACGGCTCGGTCTTCTCGACCGTCGTTACCCGGGTCGACCCCGACCCGGACCGCTTCTCGGAACCGGCAACGGAACCGACCATCGTCGAGGCGGGGCCGGAGGCCCAGCGAACGGAGCACGAATTCGGACTCGACGGAATCGTCCACTGACCGCCCTGGAACGCACTCCTACCGGTCGCGTCACTCGAGGGCGTCTTCGATCGCCTGTACCGTCCGCTGAAGGGCCACCTGCTGGTAGCTTCCCTCCCCCACGAACTCGACGAGTTCGCCGTCGACGAGAACCGACGGCGTGCCCTGAACGCCGTTTCCCTGACCGTGGGACTTGTTGTCTTCGAGCGTCGACCGATGGCGGTCCTCCTCGGCGGCCTCGCGAACCGACTCCCCGTCCGCGCCGACTTCGTCGGCGACGGTAGCGATGGTTTCGAAGTTATATGACATCTGGTACTTGTATATCTCCGATGCGAACGACCAGAACGCGTCGTTGCCTTCGGTTTCGTAGACCTCGCGCGCGGCGCTTCCCACCGCCCACGACCAGGTGCGGTCGACCGGAACCGGGTAGTCACGGAACTCGTAGCGGATCTCTCCCGAATTCAGGAACTGCTCCTCGAGAACGGGGTAAACGCCGAGTTTGAACTGCAGGCAGTGCGGACAGGCGAAGTCCTCGTAGACGGTCACCGTGACGTCGGCGTCCGGATCACCGTTGACGGGTGGATTCGGGGCGTCGCTACCTCCCAGACAGCCAGCACCGGCGGCCCCGACGCCGGTAGCGGCCGCGGTGCCGAGAAACGACCGTCGCGTAAATTTCATACCTCCCAGTTGCGATTCGGGGTAAAAAGGCGTGACGTTACCGGCGGATCGCCGACGCTTTACCGATCGCCCGCAACTACCGGCGTATGAAACAGGCCATCGTCGCCCGCACGGATATCGGGATGGGACAGGGCAAACTGGCCGCACAGGTCGCCCACGCGTCGCTGTCCGCCTACGAGAAGGCCGACGACCAGCGTCGGACGCAGTGGAAACAGGGCGGGCAGAAGAAGGTCGTCCTGAAAGGCGAGAGCGAACGGCAACTCCACGAACTGGCCACGATCGCCGACCGCGAGGGACTCCCGAACGCGGTCGTTCGCGACGCCGGACACACCCAGCTCGAGCCCGGCACCGTCACCGCGCTCGCCGTCGGTCCGGGGGCCGACGATCGCGTCGATCGGGTGACGGGCGATCTCTCGTTGTTTTAGACCGCAGTACCGGCGGTCTCCGATCGATGGCGACGAGCCGTCACGGCCGTCGCTCACTCGCTCGCCGACGAATCGGGGGAGAGTTTCCGATCGGTTCGCTCGCGATCGGTCTCCTCGCGCTCGAGGTCCGGTCGCCCGTCGCCCTCGAGCGGCGGTCCGTCCTCTTCGAGTTCGGCCTCGATCTTGTCGATCAGCAGGTCGACGGCCATCCGATTCGCGCCTTCGGGGATGATGACGTCGGCGTTCTTGCGCGTCGGGGCGACGAACCGTTCGTGCATCGGTTTGACCGTCTCGAGGTACTGGTCGATGACGCCCTCGAGTTCGCGCCCGCGCTCGACGACGTCGCGTTCGATCCGCCGGAGGATCCGGACGTCGGCGTCGGTCATCACGTACACCCGGAGGTCGAGCATCTCGCGGATGCGCTCGTCGTACAGCGCGAGGATGCCCTCGAGAACGATCACGTCGGTGGGTTCGACGGTGACGCGTTCGTCCTTTCGGTTGTGGATCTCGAAGTCGTACTGGGGCATCTCGATCGGTTGGCCCATCAGCAGCGCATCGAGGTGCTCGCGCAGGAGGTCCCACTCGAAGGCGTCGGGATGGTCGTAGTTGACGTCCGTGCGCTCCTCGTACGCGAGATGCGAGAGGTCCTCGTAGTAGTTGTCCAGCGGAATGCGCGTGACAGGTTCGCCGACGGCCTCGGCGACGTTTCGCGCGACCGTCGTCTTCCCGGCCCCGGTGCCGCCGGCGATACCGATAGCGAACGACGGGATACTCATCGTCCGCACCTGGCACCTGACCGTAATCAATCCCCTGAAACGGCTCCGGTCGGGCCGGCAGCCCCAAGCGACCGATGCGGCTGGGTATACCGCTGCCGTCGCGTGTGTCGACGTCCACCCGGAACTGCTCGGACGGCCCCGAACACGACCAGCAATTTCGGGAGCAATGACGACGTCTGCTCGAGAACGCGCTCCGGGAAGAGAAACGCAAGTTTCGTGGCTCGCTGTTCGCCATCTCGAGGGTTCACCCCGTGTCACGGAGCGAAACAGTGCGATCAGTTCGCGGGACCGGACGGTTCGGCGCAGTCCGGCCTCCCCTGCCGATTTCCTCTGTCGCAGCGCGAACCGCCAGTGCTCGCTCATCCCCCGCTCGAGGACCGACGTCGTTCACTCGGCAAACGTCGTTTCGACGATGCGAGTTGCCTCACTAATGTGCAGTGCTACTCGAGGACGCGACCGTGTTCGTCGATTTCGCCGGCGACGATCCGGGTCGAGGAGATGCGCTCACCGTCGTCGGCCAGCACGTAGGGAGCGAGGATGCCGGTCAGCGGCTCGAGGTCGCGGTCGCGCCGTTTCCGGTTGATCGCGACCAGTTCGTCGGCCGTCTCGGGTGAGACGACGAGCGCGTCGATCGAGGCGTCGGTGGTCGCGATGTCGTGTTCGTCCGCTAGCGTCCGGATCTCGACGTCTCGATCCCACCGATCGAGATCGGTAATCGTCTCGCGAACGCGCTCTCGTCGCTCCTCGAGCGCCGGAATCGGACGTGGCTCGTGTCGAGTTTCGACGGCGAGATCGTCGCTCGTGAGGGCGACGACGATACCGTCGTCGCCGAACTCGAGGGCGTGTTCGAAGAGGCGTCGATGACCGTCGTGGAGCGGGCCGAAGGTGCCGGCGACTGCGACGCGCATAGCTCCCCCAACGGCCCGCAGGGGTTAGTAGCCAGCGAACGGCGTAACTCGTCCGATCGAGGGCCGTCCGGGGGCTCTGTACGGTGACCTCGAGAACAGTTCGACGGCGACGACGATCCGGTTGCCGCGACCACGTGGCCGGCTCGAGTTCGTCCGCGTTAGGCCCGCTGCTCGTCGTCACCGTGACCGACGACGATGACGTCCCGATCGCTGTGGCGGGTGACGGCGTCGGTCACGCTGCCCAGCATCATCCGGCTGATACCGCCACGGCCGCGGGACCCCATCACGATCGCGTCGGCGTCTATCTCGTCGGCGTAGTCGAGGATCTCCCGGACGGGGACGCCCTCGCGGATCTCGGTTTCCACCGCCACGTCGCGATCCCGGCCGCGGTCGGCGATCCGATCGACGAACCCCCGTGCGCGGTCCGCGAAGACGGATTCGGCGCTTTCGGTATCGCCCGGCAGATCGATCGAGCCCAGCGGCCCGGTTTCGACGACACAGAGCACGTGAACCGTCGCGTCGATGGCGGTCGCGAGAGCGAACGCTTTCGTCGCTGCAGCGTCGGCGTGGTTACTGCCGTCCGTGGGCACCAGGAGTCGATCGTACATGTACTCCCCGTACACAGCGATTGCCCATAAATGACGGTCGTCAGCGCCGGGGGTCGGAACCGCCCCGTTGTATCGTCGGTCCCGCCCTCGAGCGTGCGCATCGTCGTCTCGGTTCCCGGACCTCGATCAGCGGGAGCACGTTACTGTCAGGGAGCTAGACAGTGCACATGGTTTTCCCGTTCGGTGCAGTACCACCGGCATGGCCGATCGGATCCTCGTGCCGTACGATGACTCGCCGCTCTCGAGGGCCGCCCTCGAGTTCTGTTTCGAGACGTACCCGGATGCCGCAGTCACCGTCCTCTACGTGATTCCAGTCGGCGAACCGTTCTGGCTCGACGCGGGCGGTCCGAGCCTGCCGGTTCCGGTCAGCGATCGCGCTCGATCGTACGCCGAGGAGGTGCTGGACGAGGCCGAGCGGGTCGCCTCGGGCCACGACCGCGACGTCGACCGCGAGATCGCGATCGGGAAACCGGCCCGACGGATCGTCACCGAGGCGGAAGACGGGGAGTACGACGCCGTCGTCGTCGGGAGCCACGGTCGGCCGGGCGACTCGAGGCCGCTTTTGGGCAGCGTCGCCGAAACGGTCGTTCGTCGGTCGCCGGTACCCGTCGCCGTCGTTAGATAGGTCGAGGAACTCGCTCACTCCTCCCCGTAAAACTCGCCGTGGGGGTCGATCGCCTCGAGCCGTGGTGGACCGGTTTGGCGGACGAGGAAGACGTCGTACGACTCCTCGGCGGCGACGTGGACGCCGACGCTGGCCAGCGGCGTCACCACGCGGCCGACGTTGTCGCTGCCCAGAAAGAGGACGTCCGGGTCGTGGCGTCGCGCCAGCCGTTCGACGTGGTCTGCGAGTCGATCCTCCGGCGGGAACTCCCGGATCCGCTCGACGTCGAACTCGGCGTCGGGTGCCAGCTCGTGGACCCGTTCCCGGAGCCCGTCGACGACGGCGTCGACGTCGAACGGTTCGTCCGCCCCGATCCAGCCCTTCTCTCGAGCGTACCGTTTCCGTTCGGGAACGACGGTTACGGCAGTCACCGGTTCCTCGAGCGCGGTCCCGTACTCCACGGCCCGGACGAGGGCCGCCTCCGAGAGCTCGGATCCATCGAACGGAACGACGAACGTCATGGTGTGGGGATCGGCCCCGCGTGCAATAACTTCGCGGGCTCGTTCCACACTGGCGCAAGCGTCCGCGGCTACCACCCGTCCTCACGTTGGTGGCCACCTACAGGCGTCGGCGAAGGCCAGGAGTTAGGTCGTCGCCTCAAGCGTCGGTACGATGGCAGTCCCGGGTCTGACGTTTCGAGACCCGACCGACGCGGTCGACGGCTCGTCGTCGGCGTCGAGACCGGTGTCCTCTGCCAGGACGTACCGGACCTCGACGGCGACCGGTTCGTCGGCGGTCGCCGCGAGCTCGTCGTGGATCCGTTCGGAGAGGCCCGGGTCGTTCCCGGGGTCGGCTCCTGAAACCGTCACGACGACCTGGTCTATCGACCGCAACGGGTAGTCGTCGTCCAGCGTTACCTCGACCGACTCGCGCTCGAGGTCGGCGTAAGCGGGTTCGGTAAGGGCGTCGTCGACCGCCTCGTTGGCCGTCGACGACAGTTGCGTCGCCTGGAACTCGACTAGAGTGACGCCCGCGAGGGGAGCGGCCAGCAACAGGAGCACGATGCCGAATATCGCCCCGTAGGCGTAGGTCGGCTTCCGCGTCGGTGGTACGTCGAACAGCCCCTGGGGCCTGTAGCCGGCGATCCAGAGCGTAAGCAGCGCCGCGAAGTTGATCGAGAGGACGTTGACGACGACGAGGACGAAAGCGCCCAGTGCCGCGCCGTACATCCCCCAGGCCGTCGTGATGCCGACGGCTGCCGCGGGCGGGATCAACGCGGCGGCGATCATCACGCCGACGATGGCCTCGGAGAAGCCACGCGTGAGACTCAGGATCCCCGCGACGCCGGCACCGAGCGCGACCATAATCGACAGCAGGTTCGGCGACACTCGTTCCTCGAGTTCGGCGACGACGACGATGTCGACGCCGCCGGGTTCGAACCCGCCCAGTCGCGCGAGCGTCGCCAGTCCGATCGAAGCGACGATCACGACGACGACGCCGATCGTCTGGTACCGAAATCCCGTCGCCCGGAGGTCGTCGTCGCCGGTGACGATGCCAACGCTCGCCGCCAGTGCAGGCCCGAGAAGCGGTGCGATCACCATCGAGCCGACGACGACGGCGGGCGAGTCCGACAGTAACCCCGCGGTGGCGACGACCGCGCTAATCAACAGCATCACGAGGTAAATCGACACCGAGGGGGTGAACTCGTCGGCTTTCGTCCGCAACACCTGTCTCGAGGTCCGTGCCCCGCGCGTCCCGCCGTGGCTGTACTGGTCGAGCAATTCGTCGAACTGTTTCGAGACGACCGTCTGGGCGTCGATGACGACGACTCTGGCGTCCTCGAGACCGGCGTCTGCCAGCCGATCTAGTACCGACTCGACGGCCCGCGTCGGCAACGGGAAGCGGACCACTGTCGCGTCGTCGATTCCGGAGCCGGTCGCCTCGTCGGTGACCACGTACTCGATTCCCTCGCCGTCGAGCACGTCCAGCACTGTCCGCCGTCGGTTCGACGGGACGGTGATCTCGAGGTATCGCATCGACGGACGAACGACGGACGGACTGATAGTACTAGGACCGGCATCCATCTACGAGAACGAGCGGAACTGTCGTGACGACTGGCGACGCTCCGCAGATCCGAGCGGGCCCGTGCGCACGACGATCCGCTTTCGCTACCCGGTCGACGAACCGCGCTCTCGAACCCTCCCGGAACTGCCGACTCGGCCCGGATCGGACCGACTGTCACTGGAACATGCCGGTCTGGACCTGCTGTTGCTCGCTTTGCTCTTCGGCCATCTGCTGGTACTGCTGGGCGACCTGCTGCATCCGCTGTCGGATCTCCTCGGCCTGTTCGTCCAGAGCCGTCGTGTCGATATCGAACTCGACGAGGGGCTCGAGCGCGTTCTCGATGACCGATTTCGCGGCCTGTGGGTCTGGGAGATACGGATGCGAGCGGACGATGAGCAGAGCGGCCGGAACGTCGGCCTGATAACACTCCCGGACGAGAGCGCCGGTGATACCGCCGACGAGGCCGGGTTCCTCGGGGACCTCGATGCCGGCCTCCCGGAGCTCCGCCTTGATCGCGTCGGTCGTCGCCACGCCGGTCACGTCGCCGATTTCCTCCTCGGACTGGGCCGGCGCGCCCGCGAGGAAGATCGCCCGTTCGAACTCGTCCGCGAGGTCCTCGAGCACGCAGTTCGCGAGGGGTTCGTGGGCCGCCTGGGGCAACGGGAGGTCGCTCTCGAGGGTCAGCACGTCCGGATCGGTACCCGCGTACACCCGGACCAGATCCTGGACGAGACCGTCTTCGAACGTGACGACCGGCGGGAACGCGTCGGCAGCGACGTTCCCGTAGTGCTCGAGGTCGAGTTGCTCGGTGATCTGATCGACGGCGATCGCCGCGACGAGACCGTGTCCGGGGAGTCCCTCGATGAGCGTGGGTTGGGTCGCTCCGACGTCCGCGACCTGCTCGAACGTGGCCACTGCGTTCTGGTCGGACATACGTCTCGATAATTCGTCGTCCACGAGTATCAGATCGACGCCTCGCGTCGGACTTCCGACTCGGTCGCACCGTTCACCGACTCGGCCGTCGTTAGCCGAGCACGACCGCGCCCAGCAGGCCGATCAGCCCGGCGTGCCAGACGATCGCAACCGCGACGGCCCGGGGATTCGTCCGGGGAAGCGGCGGGTTGCGAAACAGCGCGTGGTAGACGAATCCGGTGGCGGCGAGGGAACCGAGTACGACCCCTGTCTGCACCCCCACGGACGTCACGCGCCCCAACGCGATCCCGGCGGCCAGGCTGGCGGCGATGGCCACGATGATCGCGTCGTAGTAGTCGAGCATAGGTCTCACCTCCACTAGCGGCTACGTCCTCGACCGTTGGAAATCCCCAGAGCGGTTCCCGCGGGTCGGGAATCACGGCGGGGACGACGGACGTGACGGAGCCGGTCGGCCGCCCCGACGCCCACGCTCGTTTTATCTTCCGGCCGACCGAAGGATGGGGCATGACACAGCCGTTCTCGAGCGATCGCGACCCCTCGTTTCGATTCGCCTACGACGTTCCGACGATCCGGTTCGGTCCCGGCTGTGTGGCGGACCTCGCGACCGAACTCGAGCGCCACGGCCTCGAGCGCGCGCTCGTCGTCTGCGGGTCGACGGTCGGCTCGACGCCCGCCGTCATCGATCCCGTCACGGACGGACTGGGCGACCGACTCGTCGGCGTCTTCGACGAGACGACGCCGGAGAAACGGCTCGCGACGGCGTTCGACGCGTGCGAGCGCCTCGAGCACGAGGGCGCTGACGTCCTGGTAGCCGTGGGAGGCGGGAGTAGCCTCGACGTGGCGACGGTCGCCGGCGTGCTCGCAGCGACCGACCGCGACCGCGAGTCGATCTACGAGGCGTTCGCCGAGACGGGGACGATCGACGTCCCCGAGGAGGGCGTAGTTCCGATCGTCACGATTCCGACCACGCTCGCGGGGGCCGACCTCTCGAACGCCGCCGGGATTACCGCCGGACCCGAATCCGGGTTCGTCGACGCTCACGTCGGCGGGGGCGTCTTCCACCCGTCGTTGATGCCCGCGGCCGCGTTCTACGACCCCGATATCGTCGCGACGACGCCGGAGCCGGTCCTCGCCGGGTCGGCCATGAACGGGTTCGACAAGGGGATCGAAACGATCTACGCGGCCACCGCGACGCCGGTGACCGACGCGACCGCCGCCCGCGGGCTGGGCGTCCTGGCCGACGGCCTCGAGGCCTTCGGTGCGGGCGAGCGCGACGCGGAGACGGTCGCGACGATCCTCGAGGGACTCGTCCTCGTCCAGTTCGGCATCTCGAGACCCGACGAGTCGACGCTCTCGATCGTCCACGCGTTCGGGCACGGGCTGACCGAGGGCTACGACGTCCAGCAGGGGGCAGCCCACGCTGTGGTCGTCCCGCACGTGCTCGAGTATCTGCTCGGGAGCGACGCGTCCGTGCGGCGAGAGCTGCTGGCCGACGCGCTCGGAGTCGGCGAGGCCGACGATCCGGGTGAAGCGATCGTCGAACGCGTCCGCGAGGTCCGGAACGCGCTCGACGTACCGACCCGTCTCCGGGACGTGGACGGCCCCGAGCCAGCGGCCTTCACCGAGGTCGCGGAGACGATCCTGGCCGATCGGCTCGTGACGAACGCGCCGCCGGGACTCGAGCCCACCGTCGACGAGATCGAGGACGTTCTCGAAGCGGCCTGGTGACGACCCGGAGCCTCACCGACGGCCGGATTCGATGTCGGTCGGCGGCTCGACACCGCGGGCCGGCGGTGCGAGACCGTCGTGCAGCGGCGATGCTGCCCGGAGGAGGTAGATTGCGAGGACGGTCCCACTCGTCGAGAGGATCGCTATCGTCGTCGTGCCCGAGGTCGGCAGGAGCTCCAGCACGGAGAGTCCCATTCCCCCGACCACTACCGAGACGACCGTCCAGACGTCCACGTTCGGGAAGCGTTCGGCGAGCCGGTCCCGCATGCGGGAAGCGTACAGGAAGCCACACCAGACGCCAGCGGCGACGATCGGCCATCGATTACCGACGGTCGGAAGTCCGCTCTCGGCGGAGACGAACCCGGCGAACGCCGGGAGGCCGATCAGCAGAACGAGAAGTTCCCCGCGTCGACCGGATGGGATCGTCCACTCACCGTCGGCGTCGCGGAACCACCAGCGGGGGAACCGGACCATCGTCGACCGATACGACGACGCGTGTGTTGAACGTTTCCTCGAGCGGGACGCTCGCGGCACGCAACCGCCCGACCCTCGTCGTCAGTCCTCCACGTAACTCGGTCGCTCGGCGTACTCGATCGGATCCCGGACGCCGATGCGCTGGAACGCCTGCAGGCGGAACGCACACGCGTCGCAGGTGCCACAGGCCGGGGCTTCGTCGCGATAACAGCTCCAGGTGTGTTGGTAGGGGACCTCGAGTTCGACGCCGCGGGCGGCGATGTCCGTCTTCGAGGCCTCGACGAACGGTGCTTCGATCGAAATCTCGGTGTCGGGTTTCGTGCCGACGTCGACGACCCGTTCGAACGCCTCGAAGAACTCGGGTCGACAGTCCGGATAGCCGGAGAAGTCCTCGCTGTGAGCACCGATGAAGACGGCGTTACAGCCGTTGGCCTCCGCGTATGAAACGGCCATCGACAGCAGGTTCGCGTTCCGGAAGGGGACGTACGACGACGGGACCTCGTCGCTCTCGAGGTCGGCGTCCTCGACGGCGATCTCCTCCTCCGTGAGACTCGAGGCTCCGATGGCCGCGAGGTGGTCGGTTTCGATTCGCAGGAACTCCGTGACGTCGAGTTCGTCGGCCAGTCGTCGGGCACACTCGAGTTCGCGGTCGGCGGTCCGCTGCCCGTAGGAGGTATGCAGCGCGTAGAGGTCGTAGCCCCGGTCACGTGCCTCGTAGGCCGCGGTCGCGCTGTCCATGCCGCCGGAGAGCAGGACGACTGCGCTGTCTGATTGATCTGATCCTCCGGTTTCGGGACGCGTGGCACGTTCTGAAGTCGATTCGCTCGTCGTGGGGTCGTAGTCGTCGGTCATGGTTTCGTATCGCGGATAGTGGTTTATCGTGGCGTCGTCGGGAATCGTCGGTCGATCAGGTTTCCGGCGCGTCGTTCCAGAGGTCGACGTGCAGGCGTGGCGTGTACCGGTACCCCCGGTCCAGCGCGAGGTCCGCGACGCGCGTTCGCGTCTCCGCGAGTGCCTCTCGCGTCGCGCCTTCCGGCATCAGCAGGACGTCCTCGTTTCGGATCGATTCGTCGGTGACTCCCCGGAGGTCCGCCAACAGCGCCTCGATCTCCGTTACGTCCGCCTCGTCGGTGACGACGAACTTCAACTGGAACGGGTACGACTCGACCAGTTTCGCGAGGGCCTCGAGGTCGATCCGGTCGCGTTCGTGGCGACGTTCCCACTGTCCGGGTTCCGCGCCGTCGGGCGCGCGATCGGGGGTCGGCGTGCTGCTGGCCAACTTCGGGCTGATCGACGCCAGGTCGATCGGCGCATCCCGGTAGATCGTCCCGTTGGTCTCGACGGTCACGTGATAGCCGCGGTCCGCGAGGGTCTCGAGCAGGGCAACGCTGCGCTCGTGAACCAGGGGTTCCCCGCCGGTGAGGACGACGTGGTCGGCGTCGTAGCCTTCGATCTCGTCGACGATCTCCTCGAGATCCATCCGGGCGTGGGTCGGTTCCCACGAGGTGTTGTAGGAGTCGCAGAACCAGCATCGGAGGTTACAGCCGCTCGTGCGGACGAATACCGACGGAACGCCGGCGAGGGTTCCCTCCCCTTGTAGCGAGTAGAACAGTTCGTTGATCGGGAGGGTCTCGCCGTCGGCGTCCGTCCGATCGATCGATTCGGAGACCGGCATCTCAGATCGCGCCACCCCCGCAGAGTTCGCTGGTCTCGCTGACCTGAACCCGAACCTCGGTGACGGTTTCGGGGAGGGCTTTCCGGAGCTTTTCCTCCAGAACGACGCTCATCACCTCGGCAGTCGGCGGCTCCTCGAGCACGACGACGCCGTCGGCGTCGCCCGCGGCCTCGAACGCCTCGACGAGCGGATCGCCGGCCTCGAGGAGGAACACGTGATCCCACTCCTCGATTATCTGGGTAATATCTCCTTTGTCGGCGACCCACCCCTCAGCGGTTAGTTCTCCCTCGACGGTAACGGCGATCTCGTAGTTGTGTCCGTGTGGACGGGCACATTTACCGTCGTGATGCAGAAGTCGATGGCCAGTACTGATCCTGATCGGACGGTCGTGGCCGATTCGAAGTCGTCGATGCGTTCCGACGGTCGGAGAAGTCGTTTCCGTTGCCACGTCCGTAGTTCGCTCGTGATTTCGGGGAGCGGTAGAATTCGTCATACTCGGGTATTCTCTCGAGAATACTTAAAGATGGTCGAACGAAGACAGTGCTCTCCAGCGGATCGGATCTCCCGTCCGAGAGGGCGTTCAGGGTGGACCGTTCCCAGCAACAGCCAGTGGGGCAACCGGTGGTCCGAAGAGGAGAGGACGAACAGAGGAGGACGGAGGGAAGAGCGGCCGATCGAAAACTCAGTCCTGCAGTTGGTCCTGAAGTTTGTTCTTCGCCTCGGTACGTCGCTTCTGGGAGAATCGCGGCGCATCACCGGTGAAGTCGACCTCGATCTCGTCTAGGGTTCGCCGATAGATGTTGGTCCGACGCCCCTCGTCGGACACCCGCCGCCCCTCACAGGTCAACAGCCCCGCGTCAACGAGTTCTTCGATCCGTCGATAACAGGTCGCGATCGGGATCTCGATGTCCTCGCTCAGCGTCTGCGCTGATTTCGGGGTGCCAGCTGCACACAGAATCTCCGCGCTGTACTTGTTTCCCAGCGCGGAGAGCACTGCGGTCGAGTCGTCGTCAGTTCGGTCCGAACGGGACATCGAGTGGGTGTTACTAATTATCAGAAGTGAATCTTGTGGTATCTGTGAATTCGAAGACAGTTGACCGGTGTTGTCGAGGAACCGAACGGGACGCCTTTGGGGCCCCCGCTCGTAGAACTGGATATGAAGGTCGCGGTCGTTACGGTCGGTGACGAACTTCTCGCGGGACGGACGACGGATACGAACGCCACCTGGCTCTGTGAACGGCTCACCGAACGGGGCGTCGACGTCGAGCGGATCACTACCGTCCCGGATCGGATCGGTGACATCGCTCGCGTCGTCAACGAGTACCGGGCGGAGTACGACGCCGTGATCGTCACCGGCGGGCTCGGGCCGACGCACGACGACGTGACGATGGAGGGCGTCGCCGCCGCACTCGGTCGCTCGATGGTCGAACACGAGGACGCCCTCGCCTGGCTCGAGGAACAGGGTTACTCCCGACAGGACCTCACGGAGGGAACTACGGAACTACCGGCCGGCGCGGAGGCGTTGCACAACGACGTGGGGGTGGCCCCCGGCGCGGCGCTCGAGGGCGTCTACGTCCTTCCCGGTGTGCCGGCGGAGATGCGGGCGATGTTCGAGCGCATCGAGGAGGAGTTCACCGGAACGCCTGCCGCTCGAGAGGTCGTCGTCGCCGACGAACCCGAAAGCGCGTTGCTCGAGCGGATCGCGGACCTCCGCGAACGGTTCGACGTCTCGATCGGCAGCTATCCGGGCGAGGCCGTCCGGATCGAGATCCAGAGCGACGACGAGGAGACCGCGGCTGCGGCTGCGGCGTGGCTTCGCGAGCGGGTCGACGGACCCGATCAGCGGTAGACGTAGACGAGCCAGACGAGCGTTACCAGCAGCGCGAGCGCCAGCGTCCCCCAGCCGACGACGCCGATCGGCAGGACCGGCTCCGCCTCGAGTACGTGGATGAGTTCGTTCATGATCGGCGATCGGTTCCCGTCCCCCTTAGTTTTTCAGATCCCGCCCCGCTGATACGGAGTGTTGTACCGATCTACCGGCGTACCCGCCGCCCGGGTCGCGGGTACGCCGGAGATGACGGATGGGATACCGTATGACGCCACATCCTTCCGTGTCGGCTTCGTACCCGGTAGTATGGAGTCGCTGGGGGTCGTCGTCAATCCGATCGCCGGAATGGGCGGTCGCGTTGGACTGAAAGGGACCGACGGGAAACTCGAGGAAGCCCGCGACCGCGGTGCGGAACCGCGCGCGCCGGACCGGGCGCGCGAGGCCCTCGAAGCTGTTCACCGCCGTGAGCCGGCGCTGACGGTGGTAACGGCGGCGACGGTAATGGGCGAAGACGCCGTCCGCGACGCCGGCTACGAGCCGACGGTGGTGTACGAGCCAGCAGCCACGACGGACGGACGTGTCGATCCGGCCGCACCCGGGACGACCGCCGCGGACACGCGTGGGGCCGTCGAGGCGTTTCTCGAGCACGGCGTCGACCTCGTGCTGTTCGTCGGCGGCGACGGGACCGCCGTCGACGTCGCCGAGGTGCTCGAGTCCGCGGACGAAGAGACGCCGATGCTGGGCGTACCCGCGGGCGTGAAGATCTACTCGTCGGTGTTCGCCGTCACGCCGGCGGACGCGGGCCGGATCGCGGCCGAGTTCGACCGCGTCGGCTCGCGGGAAGTCAACGACATCGACGAGGAGGCCTACCGGGAGGGCGAGGTCCGAACGCAACTCGAGGCGGTCGTCTCCGTTCCCGTCGCGCCGAACGTCCAGTCGAGCAAGCAGATCGCCAGCGGCAGCGTCGACTCGCTGGCGTCGGGGTTCGCCCGCGAGGTGGAGTCCGATCGGACCTACGTCTTCGGTCCAGGGGGGACGGTCGGGGCGATCGAACGCGAACTCGGGATCGACCCGTCGCCGCTCGGCGTCGACGTCTGGCGGGACGGGGAGGTGCTCGTCCGTGATGGGGCCGAACGCGACATCCTCGCGGCGCTCGAGGAGCCGACGACGATCGTCGTCTCGCCGATCGGGGGCCAGGGCTTCGTCTTCGGGCGCGGCAACCACCAGCTCTCCCCCGACGTCATCGGACGGGCCGACGAGATCGAGGTAGTGGCCTCCGACGAGAAACTGGACGATATCGACGTTCTGCGCGTCGACACCGACGACGAGGCGATCGACGAGTCGCTTCGCGGCTGGCTCCAGGTTCGGACCGGCCGGTTCACCACGCGACTGGTGAAGGTTGTTTAAGGTCTGGTTCGTACCGGCCGATTCGGCCAACCGTATAACTATCACTGGATGACGTAATGGCCATATAGTCAATATTAAGGTCGCGTCGCCCCTACGATCGGCCATGGAAACCCGGAAAGTGCAACGACTGGGGCCGTCGACGCTCGCGATGACCCTCCCCGCCGAGTGGGCCTCGGAACACGCCGTCGAGAAGGGCGACGAGGTGTCGCTTCGGACCAGCGGCAAGGGCACGCTGACCGTGATGCCCGAATCCGCCAGCACCGAGGAGACGGAAGCCATCATCCACACGGACGACCTGGACGCCGACGCCGTCGAGCGCGCCATCGTCGCCCAGTACGTGCTGGGCCGGCGCATCATCCGGATCGAACGACAGGACGGCGCGCTGGACTCCGAGCACATCAACGCGGTCTATCAGGCCGAGACGCAGTTGATGGGGCTGGGCGTCATCGAGGAGACGCCGGAGAGCATCTCCATCCGGTGCTCGGTCGACCCCGAGGACTTCACCCTCGACAACCTTCTCGAGCGCCTCGAACGGACCGGGCAGACGATGCGCGGCGAGGGAATCAAGGCGCTTGCCCACGGCAATCCCGACCTCGCTCAGCGGGCGCTCAATCGGGAGCGACAGGCCAACAAGATCTTCGTCCTCCTGTTGCGGCTGATCTTCACCGCCTACCAGAACCCCAACCTCGCACGCGCCGTCGGATTGAACAGTGGCTTCCCGTTGATCGGCTACCGCTCGATCGCGAAGAACCTCGAGCTAACGGCCGACAACGCCGAGGACATCGCCGAAATCGTCATCGAGACGCAGGGTCACTCGCTGGACGTCGACAGTTCGGTCATGCGTGACATCCGGGAACTGAACGAACAGGTCGACGAGATCACCACGATCTCCGTCGAGGCGGCGGTCGAGGCCGACTACGACAAGTCGAATCAGGTCCGGGGCCTGTTCCGGGAGATCTCGGAACGGGAACAGGAGATCCTCGCCGACCTCCCCGAGATGCCCAACGAGGAACTGCTCCGGGTCCGGGAGGTCCTCGTCAGCCTCCAGCAGACCGCCCAGTACGCGATGCGAAACGCCGAGATCGCGGCCAACCTCGCGCTCAACGAAGAGTCCGAACACACGACCATCAAGTGACCGGTACCGGGGCCGCTGGCCCGACGGACGACTCTCCCGCTGACCGTGTGAAACGGTCACGTCGTTCGAAACGGATGCTATTAAGAGACCTGACTGACAACCCTCGAGCATGGCTACGCAAACGGAGTCGTCGACGGACATGGGCGTTGGACTGGCGCTGGTGCTCGGTGCGGTCGCCGTCATCGGCGCGGGACTGATGTTTGTCGGCGCGCCGGACCTCACGGCGGCCTGGGGATTCGGCGCGGCCGTCCTCTTCAGTTGTCTCGCGGTCGTGGCGATCCACCTCTACTGGGACTGAGCCGACGGCCCACTGGTCGAATCGGATCGACTCGCGGAGAGGTCGATACGATCCGAATCGCCGCACCCTCTTCTGACGGTCCGGTCGAATCGCTTCAACCCGCCGACTCTGGGTCGTGTCACCGTCGCTTCGCCGGGTCGTGTCTACAAAAGTTAAGACCGACGAGACCGTAGCCGGGGGTACGGACGATGACCGAGTACTCCGACGAAGAGCAGCGCATTCTCTCGTATCTCCGGGAGAGTGCTGCCCGTGGTGAGCGGTACTTCCGGGCGAAGAACATCGCGGACGCGATCGGCCTCTCGTCGAAACAGGTCGGTGCACGACTGCCCCACCTCGCGGAGAAATCCGACGAGGTCGACATCGAGAAGTGGGGTCGTGCCCGGTCGACGACGTGGAAAGTCACCCTCAGTTGAGTGGCGGCCGCTCGCGTTCCGGCGGACGGTCCATCGCCTTTTTACCGGTGAACCCCTGACTGTGAGCCATGACTGTACGGGTCGAGCGGTCGTTCGAGCTGTCGGCCGCTCCCGAACGGATCTGGGAGTTCATCGCCGATCCGGAAAACCGTGCGCGGGCGATTAGCGTCGTCGACGACTTCTCGACGAACGATCCGGAGGGTCGAAAGGTTACCTGGGAGGTCGCGTTACCGATCCCGGTCGTTCGACGGACAGTCTCCGTCGAGACCGAGGACGTCACCAGACGGCGGCCGGAGTACGTCAAGTTCGTCGGCACGTCCCGCGTGCTCGATGTCACCGGCGAACACACGATCGTCGAAACCGATACCGGGGCGCGACTCGAGAACGTGTTCGTCGTCGATGGCAAGCTTCCCGGCGTCGAGACCTTCTTCAAGCGCAACCTCGACGCCGAGATCGAGAACCTCCGCCGGGCGCTCCAGCGGGACCTCCGGACGCCGACGGAGGGGTGACCGATGGACCGAGCCGACGCAACCGAGAGCCTGCGGATCGGACTCGCCCAACTCGAGATCGAACCCGGTGCGCGGCCGGCCAACGTCGACCGCGCGCTCGAGGCGATCGAGCGGGCCGCCGCCCGCGGGGTCGACCTCGTTGCCCTCCCGGAACTGTTCACCGTCGGCTACTTCGCGTTCGATCTGTACGAACGAACCGCCGAACCGGTCGAGGGGGAGACGCTCACGCGGGTGAGCGAGGCTGCCGCGGCCCACGACGTCGCCGTCCTCGCGGGAACGATCGTCGAAGACCTGGCGGCGACGACCGCCGTCGAGACGCCCGCAGCGGAGGGACTGGCGAACACCGCGGTGCTGTTCGACGCCGACGGAAAACGGCAGCTCGTCTACCGGAAACACCACCTGTTCGGCTACGAGTCCGCCGAGGCGGAACTGCTCGTCCCCGGCGAGCGCCTCGAGACGGCGACCGTCGGCGGCGTCTGCGTCGCCGTCTCGACCTGTTACGATCTCCGCTTTCCCGAACTGTTCCGCCGGTTCGTCGACGCGGGGGCAGAACTTCTTCTCGTGCCCAGCGCGTGGCCGTATCCGCGGATCGAGCACTGGGAGACGCTCTCGCGGGCGCGTGCGATCGAGAACCAGTGTTACGTCGCGACGATCAACGGGAGCGGCACCTTCGACGACGCGACTCTCCTCGGCCGCTCGACCGTCTACGACCCCTGGGGCGTCGCGCTCGCCTCGAGCGGCGACGAGCCGGCACTGGTGACGGCGGAGGTCGATCCCGCGCGCGTCGCCGACGTTCGCGAGGAGTTCCCGGCGCTGCGGGATCGACGGCTCTGAGAAGGGGGTGCAACCGCCGACTTTTTGTCCGCGGACGACGTACGAGGAGGTGCCGGGAACGACGCTTTTCACGTCAGTACCGGCAGACACGCCACGCCGGCCCGCCGCACGCTCGATTCCCGGGAATCGAGCGACCTCGAGCGCTCTCGTCCGCGTCCACGTCCACACCTCTCCCTTTCCGATCGTCCGTTCTGTCGTTAGCCGTCTGTCGGCGTCGGTCGAAGCCGTGCGAGCGTCGTCCGGAGCAACCCCAGCCCCGGATAGCCGTCGCGTCGCCAGAGTGCGAGCGCGAGCGCCGCGAGGACGAACTCCGCGAGGAAGAACGGATCGCTCGCCGAGCCACGGAGCAACTCGAGGATCGACGGAGATCCACTTTCGTAGGGGGTGACGGGTGTGAGGGGCCACAGGAGGTGTTCGGCTGCCACGCGCTCGCCCCAGAGTGCGGGGGCCGCGTCGACGAGACTGTGTGAGAGCGCACCGATGGCAAAGGCGATCGCGTACTCCCCGCGCCCGGATCGACTGACGAGGGCGTAGAGACCGATCGCGAGCGGGACCAGAACGAACAGCGTGTGTGCGAGCGTACGGCCGGTCGGTAACACGGCGGCGTACCACGCCAGCGGTTTGTCGACGAGATCCGGGAACTGACTGCCGAAGACGACGGCGACTGCGGCGAGTTGTCCGGGCGAGGCGTCGAACCGATGGCGCGTCGCGAGCGTATAACAGAGGTACGCGACGGCGACGTGTCCCAGCGGCCACATACTGATCGGATCGACGCCGTTCAGTGATAAACGTTCGACGATTTTCGCTTGGCGTCGAACAGGGGGAGAATTCTCAGACGGACTGCTGTCCCTCGGTTCCGGCACGACCGCGATCCCGGCGGTTGCGCCGGTACATCGGTACAGTGACCCGTCTCAGTCGTCCCGGGTCGTGATGTCCGCCGAGAGGCCCTGGGCCATCTCGATCTCCTTCGAGTTGTTCATGGTCCAGGCGGTGCGTTCGGTGACGGCCTCGATGGCCTCGCGGGCGCTCGGGTAGCCGTTGCCGGACTTCTTGACGCCGCCGAAGGGCAACTGGACCTCGGCACCGATGCAGGGCAGGTTGGCGTACGCGAGACCGAGATCGGCGTGATCGCGGAAGTAGTTGATCTGCCGGTAGTCCTCCGAGATGACCGCCCCGGCGAGACCGTAGGGCGTGTCGTTGTGGATCTCGAGGGCGCGTTCGATGTCACCCTCGTACTCGAGGAGCGCGACGTGTGGGCCGAAACACTCCTCTTTCAGACAGCGCAGGTCGGTGTCGTAGTCGATCTCGTAGACGAACGGGCCGACCCAGTGGCCGTCCTCGTGTCCGTCCGGAATCTCGTCGTCGGGGAGTTCGAACCGGTCGACCAGCACGTTCGCACCCTCCTCGCGGGCGAGTTCGTTGTGTTTGCGGATCTTTTCGACGTGGTCGGCCTCGATCGCCGGGCCCATGAAGGTGTCTTCCTCGAGCGGATCGCCGACGGCGACTCTCTCGGCGACCTCGACGAACCGCTCCTTGAACTCGTCGTAGACGTCGGTGTGGACGATCAGCCGTTCGGAGGAGACACAGCGCTGGCCGGTCGTCTTGAACGAACTCATCACGGCCGAGTGGACGGCGATGTCCAGGTCCGCCTCCTCCGTGATGACGATCCCGTTCTTGCCGCCCATCTCGCAGGCCGCGAGTTTGCCGGCTTCGCCGCCGACCTTGCTCGAGATCTCGTGCCCGACTTCCGCCGATCCCGTAAAGAGGACCGTGTCGACGCGTTCGTCGTCGACGATGGCCGATCCGGCGTCGCCGAACCCCTGGACCATGTTGAAGACGCCGTCGGGGATGCCGGCGTCTTCCATCATCTCGGCGATGATCTGACCGCACCACGGCGTCTGTTCGGCGGGCTTCCAGACGACCGTGTTGCCCTCGACCAGCGCGATAGCCATGTGCCAGAACGGGATGGCGACCGGGAAGTTCCAGGGGGTGATACAGCCGACGACGCCCCGGGGCTTGCGCCGCATGTAGGCGTCTTTGCTCCCGATCTCGCTCGGGACGACGTCCCCGTGAGGATGCCGGGCGTTGCCCGCCGCCCACTCGACCATGTGCCAGGCCTCGGTGACGTCGGCCTTCCCCTCCGAGATCTCCTTGCCACACTCCTTCGTGACGATCTCGCCGAGTTCCTCGTGGCGGTCGCGCAGTTCGTGGTAGATGTCCCAGAGGTACTCCGCGCGGTCGATGTAGGAGAGTTCCCGCCACTCCTCGAACGCCTCGTCGGCGGCCGCGAGCGCAGCGTCGACGTCGTCCTGGGTGCCGCGGTGGAACTCCGCGAGCGTCTCGCCCGTCGCCGGATTCTCGCTCGCGAACGTCTCGGAGCCGCGTCCCTCGGTCCACTCGCCGCCGATGTAGTGCTGGTTCGGTTGCGTCCCGGTTTGCTGCGACATAGTTCGTCATTACTCGCTGATTCCATGTAATCCCCACCGATCATGGTCGCCCGAGAGGATTATTTCACCACGATCGGACGCTAACTCATTGGTCGGGTGGTGGCTTATGGGGTCCGTCTCGAGGAATACGAACGAATGATTCCCCCAATCGCGAGCAAATTCGTCGCGGGCGAAACGCCGGCGGAAGCGCTCGAGTACGCCCGGACGCTCGAGGAGCGCGACGTGACGGCCATCCTGAATCTCCTCGGCGAACACTACGACGATCCGGCCGACGCGACAGCCGACACCGAGGCCTACCTCGCGCTGATCGACGACGTGGGTAGTTCGGACCTCGAGGCCTGCATCTCGGTGAAACCGTCCCAGATCGGCCTCGACGTCGGTGCGGAGACCTTCGAGGAGAACCTGACCGAAATCGCCGACCGCGGCGCGGAGCAGGACGTGTTCGTCTGGGTCGACATGGAGGATCACACGACGACCGACGCGACGCTCGACGCCTACGAGGACCTCGTCCGTCGCCATGGCGGTGGCATGGGCGTCTGCCTCCAGGCGAATCTCAAGCGCACGCGCGAGGACCTCGAGCGACTGGCCGACGCCCCTGGCACGGTCAGGATCGTCAAAGGGGCATACGACGAACCCGAATCCGTCGCCTACACCGACAAGGAACGGGTCGACGAGGCGTACCACGACTGCATCGAGTTCATGTTCGAGTCGTTCGACGACGGCATCGCCGTCGGCAGTCACGATCCGACGTTCGTCTCCCTCGCCCGCGAGTTACACGACGAGTACGGCACCCCCTACGAGATCCAGATGCTGATGGGCGTCCGCACCGACGCCCAGTACGAACTGGCCGCCGACGACGTCGACGTCTACCAGTACGTCCCTTACGGCTCCAAGTGGTTCTCGTACTTCTACCGGCGGGTTCGGGAGCGAAAGGAGAACGCGTTGTTCGCACTGCGGGCGATCCTATCCTAGTCGGGATCGAGCAGTTTCGACTCCGCTCGTCGCAAGTGCTCGAGTAGCGTCGACTTCGCGAGGTCGAGGTCGTCGGCCAGTTCGCGGGTCGTGATCTCGCGGGGCCACTCGTAGTAGCTGGCCTCGCGGGCGTGTTCGAAGACCTCTCGCTGGGCACTCGTCAGGGTATCGAGCCGGTGTTCCCTGGTCGATCGGTCGGGGGAGTCCGCGGTCGTGATCGAGGTGATCGTCACCTCGGCTCCGGACTGTTCGCGCACGTCGTCGAGCGACGCCTCGATCGCGGACCGGTCGCCGGCGAAACAGAGGTTCCACTCCTCGCTGCCGTCCTCGATCCGAACCGGCGCGCTGTGGACGAACCCGTTTTCGAGCAGGGTCGGACAGACCATCTCGCTGGGGTCGTACTCGAGGAAGAACTCGCGGACGACGTTGCCCGGCGCGTTGCGGGCACGGCCGAACCGTTCCTGGAGTTCGAACACCTCGCCCGAGTGCTCGGACTCGCGAATTGCGTCCAGAAGTTGCTCGACCTCCGCCGACGTCTCGCCGAACGCCGTGAACAGTCCCCTGACCGTTTCGGGACTCTCGCCGGTCGTCGGCGAGTTGTAGACCGCGTGAGCGAGCACGCCACCGCCCGTTCGATCGGTCGCCTCGATCGCCCAGCAGTTCGGATGCCACAGATCGAGGGTCAATCGAACGCTCGATACCTCTCCCGTTAAGCTCATGTGGGTACGTGTCTCAAGGGGAGGCTTCTATGTTGTGATTTCGGAACAGAGATCCGAAAAATTGTATCGCCGATTCGTATTCGTCCGACGACGCCCGAAGAACAGCATCTCGAGTGTCAGGGCTGGAGCTATCGAACGATCAGGCTCTCGAGGTCACGGGGATAATACGTGAGCGTCTCCGTGCCCTCGTCGGTCACCACCACCGTATCGGAGTGTCGGAACCCACCTACGTCGGGAACGTAGAACCCCGGTTCGACGGTGAACAGTTCGCCTGGGCGGATCTCTCCCTCCTGATCGACGTCGAGGAACGGCCGCTCGTGGCCCTCCATGCCGATGTTGTGGCCGACGTGGTGTTGCGTGTACTCCGCGACGCCCTGTTCCTCGAAGTAGTCGACGACGGCCTCCTCGACGGCGGCGTACTCGACGCCCGGCCCGATGGTTTCGATCGCGATCTCCTGTGATTCCCTCATGATCTCGAAGTAATCTCGCTGCGCGTCGGAGACCTCGCCGACGAACATCGTCCGCTCGAGTTCGGTCGTGTAGCCGCCGACGTTCGGCTTGACGATGGTGACGACGTTGTCCCCGCGTTCGATCCGGGTCGTCTGGTCCATGCTGTGGGGGAGTTCGGTCACCTCCCCGGTCGTGAACAGACACTGCATCGGATTCGCCCACGAGCGCATCTCGAAGCGGTCGCCGAGCGCGTCGAGCATCGTCTTGACGGCCTCGGCCTCGACTTCCGCCCGGACCTCGATCGGTCGGCGACCGACCTCGATTCGCTCCTGGAGGAGCCGGTGACCGAGGTTTGCCCAGACGCTTGCCTCCCGGATGAGGTCGATCTCGGCGTCGCTTTTCGTCTCCCGCATGTCGGTGACGTAGTCCTCGACGCCGACGTCTGCGGAGACGAGCGCCGAGAGCGCCGGCCCAGTGTACCCGTTACGAGGCGGACTCCCGTCGGCGTCGACGGCGATCGACCCGTCCGCGATCCCGAGTCGGTCGCACATCTCCGCGACCCGCTCCATCGGCTCCCCCTGCGGATACTCGAAGTAGGTCGTCACCTCGTCGATCAGGAAGTCGTCGCGGGAGGCGTGTTCCTGCTCGAGTCGGGGGACGACGGCGTCGATTCGATCGTCGGTGACGCCGAGCGCGACCGGGCGCTCGGTCGGAAGGTGATACATCCCGCTCACGTAGTGGATGTTCAACGCGCCGAAGAGGACGACGCCGTCGTAACCGTCCTCGCTGGCGCGCTCGAGCAGGGTTCGCGTGCGATCACGGTGTTCCGATTCGCCGATCGTGAGGTTCGTCATCACGCGCCACCAGTCGACTATCGATATTAAAACCGGGACCGACCGATGGTCGCCTCACCCATCATATTTGGTATTTGTCACCACATTACAGAAACAATCGGTCGGGAGGGTATTTAACTACCGAGTATTGTACACGCACCACATGGAGGTACAACCCGACATAACGTTACTGTACATCGTCGCCGCGTATCTGATCGTGATGCTCGGCGTCGGCGTCTGGGCGTACGGCAAAACGGAGACGGCGGAGGACTTTATGGTCGCCGGGCGGAGTCTCGGCACGGCGGTCATCGCCGGGACCCTGCTTGCGACGTGGATGGGATCCGGAACGGTGACCGGTGGCGCGAACTCGGTCGCATACGACAACGGACTGCTACCGGCGATCCTCTTCGGCACTGCTGCGCTCATCGGCATCGGCGTTCTGAAGGCACTCGCTCCTCGAATTAGAGGCTTCGACAAACTGACGATCCCCGAGATGATCGAGTCGGAACTGGGGAAGGAAGGACGGGTCATCAGCCTGCTCGTCATCGCGTTCGCGTACGTCGGTATCGTCTCCTACCAGTTCATCGGCCTGGGATTCGTACTGAACGTCACCACTGGCATCCCGGTGGCCCAGGGAACGCTCATCGGAACCGCCGTTATCATCGTGCTGGCCGCGATGGGTGGCCTGATGTCGGTCGCGTACACGGACGCGATCAGTGCCCTCTTGATGCTGGTCGGACTCATCATCGCAGTTCCGTTCGTCGTCCTCGAGGCCGGCGGCTGGTCGGGGATCACTGCGAGCGTGCCGGAGAGTCACCTCGCGGTCCTCGGCGACCTCTCCGCGCTCGAGTTCTTCGCCCTCTGGGCGCCGCCGCTGCTGTTGATCCTCGCCGACCAGAACATGTACCAGCGGATCATCGCCGGAAAAAGCGACGAAGGAACCGACGCGGGACTGGTCGCGTGGTTCGTCGGCGTCGTCGCGACGATGACGCTCGTTCCCGTTATCGCGTTCGCCTCGCGAGCAATGTTCCCCGAACTCGACCCGGGAATGGCGCTGATCGCGACGACGACCGAGATTCCGACCTGGGTCGGCGGCGTCCTCCTGGCCGCCGCCGCGGCGTTTGTCATCACCACTGGCAGTTCCTACCTCCTGTCGGCTTGCACGAACCTCTCGCAGGATCTTTACAAGGGTTTCATCAACCCGGCCGCCTCTGACAAACGAGTCTTCTGGTTGACGCGTGCCTTCGTCGTCGTCCTCGGGGTCTTCGCGTTCGTTCTCGGCCAGTACTTCCCGACGATCCTCGAGGTCCAGATGTACTCCTATACGGCCTACGGAGCCGCGATCACACCCCCGCTGCTCGCGATCTTCCTGATGCGTGGTCGACTGACCAAGATCGGCGGTCTCACGGGGATGATCGTCGGTGCCATCCTGGCGATCACCTGGGATACCGTCCTCGCCAGTCCGTACGGACTCGACGCGGTGATCGTCGCGGCTCCGGTCGGTGGACTGCTCATCATCGTCGTCAGCTACCTGACGAGCGGCTCCACGCGAGCCTCGCCGACGGGGGCCTGATACGGCCCTGTCGCGACCCCCAGCGACAAGCGACCGGCCTTCGATCCGCTCGATACCGACGTCCCAGCCCGAACGAGCGACGCATTCGCGTTTCGACCGCTACCCCTAGGTTCGATGGAGTTCCGCCGCTTTCTCGAGTTCGCTGCGAAGGTGCGTCGAGTCGAACTCGTGGTCGGGCCGCAGCCTGACGAACTCGAGGAACCGCCGTGCAGCGAGCAGTTCCCCCGGCCCGTACACCGACGCCGCCGCCTCGACGGCCTGCCGGGCACCGATCCGCGGCTCGAGGACGGCCAGCGCACAGGCCAGATCGTACGCGGTCGTTTCCGAGACGCGGTCCTCGTGCACGCAGGTCGCGTCGATGAAATAGAGGCTGTCGTTACAGAGGAGGACGTTCTCGGCTCTGATGTCGCCGTGGGCGAGGTCGTGGTCGTGCAGCGTCGCGAGCATCTCGAACAGTTCCGGTGCCAGCCGTGCCAGCGTCTCGTCGGAGACCGATTCGAGGGTCCGAAACTCGGGAAGATACTCCATGACGAGGACCCCGAGACCGTTGGCCTCGAAGGCATCGAGGGGTTTGGGCACGTTGAGACCGATCTCGCGCATCCGCTGGGTCGCCTCGTACTCGTGTTCGACCATCTCCAGGGGCGTGTCGAACCGGTCGAAGAACCGTCCCGTGCCGGCCGCGACCGCGCCGACGTTCCGGCCGGTCGTCAACAGCGTATGGACGAGCGTGTTCTGCCTGGAGACGAGTTTGACGAACAGGTCGTCGTCGACGACGCAGGGGGTCGACAGCCAGTTGTTCGCCTCGAGGAACTCGACGCGAACGACCTCCCGGTCGTAGTGGTCCGCCAGCGTCCGCATCACGCGCTCGATGCGGTCCCACTCGACGGTCCCCCGTGCGAGCTGGCGGATATCCATACGTCCGAGTCAGGGGTGCGGGGGTTAAATGCATCCCGAAATGTCGGAGCCGCGAGACGACGAGGTACCCGGTCGATCGCCGCCGGCGTGTGCAGAACTGATACGAGGACTGTAAGCTGGCGCATCCGCGACCCGGGCGGCGGGTGCGCCGGTAGATCGGTACAGCCTCCGTATGAAACGAGTTCTACGCTGCGGGCAGATGTGCACTGACGTTCGGTGGCTCCGATAGCAGTACCGTTTTCACCGTCGCATCGGAATCACGAGTTAGCAATGGACGCTGTCGACGACCTCGGGGATGCGATCGACGTCACGCGGGAGCTGTTGTTACCGTTCCGATTACGCCGATGGCTCAAGCTCACCGTCGTCGTCCTGTTCGTCGGCGGCTTCGGCTTCGGCGGAGTCGCCGTCTCCGATCCGACTATCTACGCTGGTCCCGACGAGCCCGTCCCAGCGCCGACGCCCGAGGTGGAGGAACTCATCGAAAACGTCCTCCCGTTCCTGCTCGTTGTCGCCGCAATCGGGATCGTCCTCTGGCTGGCCTTCCGACTGGTGGCTGCGATCATGGAGTTCGTCTTCGTCGAGTCGCTGCGCTCCGAAGAGGTCCGGATTCGTCGGTACGCCAGGGAGAATCTGGGACGTGGCATCCGGCTGTTCCTGTTCCGTCTCGCCGGCTTGCTCGTGGTCGGCTCGCTCGTCGGGATTCCGATGCTGTATACGATCTGGACGGCCCCGAGCCTCCGTGCGGCGGCCGGGACGCTCCTGACTATCGCGGCCGTCGGCGTCCCGATCGCTCTCGCGTTCGCACTCCTGATGCGGTTTACCTCCGAGTTCGTCGCCCCCATCATGCTGCTCGAGTCCCGGTCGGTGCTGGGGGGCTGGCGGCGGTTCTGGCCGACGCTCCGGGCGAACTGGGTGGAGTACGCCGTCTACCTCGTACTGGTCTGGATCCTCCAGTTGGTGATCAACATCGGGGTCGCCTTCCTCATTGCCGTCGGTCTCATCGTCTTGGCGATTCCGTTCGTGATCCTCTTCTTGCTGCTGTGGCCGCTCGGACAGCTCGGACTGGTCCTCATGCTCCCTCTCGGGATGCTGGCGATCGTCCTTGCGCTGTTAGTCGTCGCGCTGGTCCAGATGCCGGTCCGGACGTACTTCCAGTACTACGCGCTGTTGGTTCTCGGCGATACGAACCCCGATCTCGACCTCGTGCCGGACCAGCGAGCGGCCGTGCGGGCGCGAAACGGCCGGTCGGCCAGTCCCCGATACGAGCCCCGTGACGGACCGAATAGCGGCTGGGAGCAGCGCGGATCGCCCGGTGACGAATCGACGGAGGGCCGACGGGACGACGATCAGTCCGGGGCCGGCTGGGGCTCCTCGAACGACTGGGACGACGGCCGCTGGGAGGACGACGCCCGAAACGCCGACCGGGAAGCGGGCGACTCCGAAACCGACACCGAGGACGACGAATCCGATTCCGGCAGGGGCTGGTAGCGCCCCGGGTCTTGCAGAGTCGCCCGATCGGCGGTGCGTTTATTCATCATGCCGGCAAGTATTGCGTATGGACTTCGCCGTACCCGACGAACACCGGATGATCCGGGAGACGGTCAGGGACTTCTGCGAGGCCGAGATCGAGCCGATCGCCCAGGAGATCGAGGACGAGCACCGATTCCCCGCGGAGATCTTCGACCAACTCGCCGAGCTGGATGTGATGGGCGTGCCGATCGCGGAGGAGTACGGCGGCCTCGGCGGGGACACGCTCATGTACGCGCTCGTCGCGGAGGAACTCGGTCGCGTCTCGGGATCGATCGGGCTCTCGTACGTCGCACACACGTCGCTGGCCTCGAAGCCGATCGAACGGTTCGGTACGGAGGCCCAGAAAGAACGCTGGCTGCGGCCGCTGGCCGAAGGCGAGTACCTGGGCGGCTGGGCGCTGACCGAGCCCGAGAGCGGCTCCGACGCGTCCGATATGGACACGTCCGCGACGAAAGACGGCGACGAGTGGGTGCTCGACGGCACCAAACAGTTCATCACGAACGCGAGCGAGGCCGGTTCGATCCTGGTCAAGGCCGTCACCGACCCCGACGCGGGTTACGACGGCATCTCCACGTTCATCGTCGATCCCCAGGCGGACGACGGCTTCGAGGTGACGACGGTCTGGGAGAAGATGGGGCTAAACGCCTCGCCGACCTGCGAGATCCGGTTCGACGACGTTCGACTGCCCGAGGATCGCCTGCTCGGCGAGGAAGGCGACGGCTGGGAGCAGACGAAGAAGACGCTCGACGGCGGGCGAATCTCCATCGCCGCACTCTCGACGGGGCTCGCCCAGGGTGCCTACGACCACGCCAAGGCCTACAGCCAGGAGCGCGAGCAGTTCGGCCAGCCGATCTGCGAGTTCGACGCCGTCCGGGATACGATCGTCGACATGCACCGGAAGGTCGAACGCTCCCGGCTGTTGACCTACCGGGCCGCCCGCACGTACGACGCCGGCGAACCGGTCACCCGCGAGTCGGCCCTGGCGAAACTCGAGGCCAGCGAATCGGCCCGCGAGGTCGCCGAGGACGCGGTGCAGGTGCTGGGCGGCTACGGCTACACGACGGATTTCGCCCCCCAGCGGTTCTACCGGGACGCCAAACTGATGGAGATCGGCGAAGGAACGAGCGAGATCCAGCACATGGTCATCGGTCGGGAACTCGGCCTTTGATCGCGCGACCGTGGACGGCTGAAGACCGACGCTTCGTCGACCGATCTCAGACTTCGATTCCGAGCAGGCCGTCCGACTCCTCGTCGTCGCCGTCGTCGCTATCGCCGCCCTCGGTTCCTTCGTCGGTGCCGTCGCTGTCGGATCCGTCGTCACCGTCGTCTGATGCGTCACTGTCCCCGTTTTCGGCATCCGAGTCGTCGGCTGTGCCGTCGTCGGCTGACTCGTCGCTCCCGTCGCCACCAGCATCGCCGTCGGCGGCTTCGCCCTCGAGGTCGGGGGTCACGCCGCCCATCAGTTGGCGGACGTGTTCTTCCTCCCGGAAGGCGAGTTCCTCGGGGTAGACCCCGATGGTGACGACGAGGTCGTCCTCGGTTTCGACCGCCTCGCTGACGTGGAGGTGAACGTCGACGTTCGTCCCCGAGAAGGAGGCCTCCGCCGTGAATTGGGCGCGAGTCGTCTCCTGGCCGAGGATGGTGATCGTCTCCTCGCCGTCCGAACTGACGTTCCCCATGTCGTCGTAGTTCGAGGCGACCAGTTCGACGAGTTCCGCCGCGTCCATCTCCTCGACCGGGTTGAAGTTCTGCCCGAGGACGTCGACCTTCGGAGTCGTCAGGACGACGAAGACGGCTGCCCGCTGGTCGGCCACCGGCTCGAGGCCGACCGACTTGTCGTACTCGGTCAGGTAGTTCCGAACGACGATTTCCTCCGAGTACGGCCCGAGTTCGAACGTCTCTTCGATGGCGAGTTCCTCGACGCCGGACCGTTCGTAGCCGGTCTCCTCGAGCACGCCCGGATCGACCCCACCTGGCGTCGATTCGTGTTTATCGAGTCCGAGGGCACCGAGACAGCCGGCGACGCCGGCGAGTCCGACCGCACCGAGTCCACCCAACATTGTTCGTCGTTTCATTAGGGAACCAATCGGACGTCAGTTCATAAGTGTTTGTTGGATTCTGAATCGTCTGACAGCGTTCTAATATCGAATCGAAACACTATCCGCCGTACTGACCTCTCGAACGAGGGGGTTTCTCACCCTACCACCGACAATGGTAGCTTCTACAACAAATATATTGACAAGTTACTAATAACAATGGGCCGAGAATACTCCGCTCTTGGATCGGCAGCGGCCCACTGGTCGCGGCGCGGCATCCAACCGTCGTGACGGCGCGAACCGGTTCGAAAATACGGGAGCGGCCGGTCAGGGGAAGGTTCCGGCTTCCTCGAAGGCGTCAGCGACGCGCTGGATCGCAACCACGTAGGCGGCGGTCCGAGGGTTCTCGAGGTCGTGTTCTTCGAGCGTCCCGACGAGGGCGTCGAAGCCGTCGACGATGTGGCTCTCGAGTTCCTCGTTGACCTTCCGTTCGCTCCAGTAGAAGCGGTTGCGATTTTGAACCCACTCGAAGTACGAGACGGTGACGCCGCCGGCGTTCGCGAGGATGTCCGGAATCACGAAGACGTCCTTCTCCTCGAGGACCTCGTCGGCGGCGGGGGTCAGCGGCCCGTTCGCCGCTTCGGAGATGACGTCGGCCTCGACCTGCTCGGCGAGGTCGGCGTCGATGGCGTTCTCGAGCGCGGCCGGGATGAGGAGGTCGACGTCCATCGTCAGCACGTCCTCGTTAGTGATCTCCTCCTCGCTGCCTTCGAAGCCGACGACGCTGCCGGTCTCGTTCTTGTGCTCTTTCGCGGCGACGGGATCGAAGCCGTCGGGGTCGTAGATGCCGCCCGAGGAGTCGCTGGCGGCGACGACGGTCGCGCCCATCTCGTCGATCAGTTTCGCGGCGATCCAGCCGGCGTTGCCGTAGCCCTGGACCGCGACGGTCGCCCCTTCGAGGTCCTTGTCGAGGTAGTCGAACGCCTCGCGGGCTGCGATGACGGTCGAGCGGCCGGTCGCCTCGACGCGTCCCTCGCTGCCGCCGCTGGCGAGGTTCTTGCCCGTGATGACGCCCGGTTCGGTGGTGTTCTCGAGCGTCTCGTAGGTGTCTTTGATCCAGTTCATCTCCCGCTGGCCCGTGTTCACGTCGGGTGCGGGGATGTCCCGGTCTTCGCCGATCATGGGCCGGAGTTCCTTCGCGAACGCCCGGGTCAGTCGCTCGAGTTCCGCCGTGGAGTAGTCGGCGGGATCGACGACGATCCCGCCTTTTCCGCCGCCGAGGGGGACGTCGACGATCGCCGTCTTGTAAGTCATCCACCCGGACAGCGCCTTCACTTCGTCGCGGCTCACCTGCGGGTGGTAGCGAATGCCGCCCTTGTAGGGTCCGCGGTCGCCGTTGAACTGCGCGCGGAACGCCGTGAATCGCTCGAGGGAGCCGTCGTCGAGTTCGACGGTGAGGTTCGTCTCGAGGACGCGCTCGGGGTGTTTCAGTCGCTCGATGACGTCGTCGGGGACGTCGAGGTGGGCCGCAGCCTCGTCGATCTGGGACTGCAAACTGTCGAACGGGTTCACTTCCTCGGCCATACTTGCCTCTTTACCCACCCCAAGGATAAGCGTAGCGAATATCTACCATGGGTACGGATATCTATAGACCTAGGAGACATTGACTACTCATTATACTGGGCGTTCGTCCACACGCCGGCGGCCTCGGCCCGGCGGCGGATCCGCTCGGCGCGGGCGATCAACGGCGCGTCGATCATCTCGCCGTCGACCTCGAACACGCCCCGGTCGGCGGCGTCGGCCTCGCGTTTCGCAGCGAGGACGCGGCTGGCCCACTCGCGATCCTCGGCCGACGGCGTGAACGCCTCGTTGATCGGCTCGACCTGCGCCGGGTGGATCGCCAACTTGCCGTCGTAGCCCAGTTGGACGGCGAACGACGCCTCCTCGACGAGTCCGTCTCTGTCCTCGAAGTCGGTGTAGACGGTGTCGACGGCCTCGCAGTCGTGGGCCGCGGCGGCGAGGACGACGCGCTCGCGGGCGTATAGCACTTCGGTCCCCCGGTCAGTACGGGTAGCGCCGACGTCCGCTGCGAGGTCTTCCGCGCCGAATACGACGGCGTCGGTCGCTGAGGCGGCCGCGACCTCGGGTGCTGCGAGGATCCCGGCCGCGCTCTCGAGCAGCGCCAACACCGGGAGGTCGGCGTCGTAAGCCGCCAGATCGCCCGCGAGTCGGTCGACGTCTTCCGGGCCGGCCACTTTCGGCAGCATCACGCTATCGAGGCGGAGTTCGTCGGTGCCACCGTCGAAGACCGACTCGAGGTCGGCGGCGATCGCGTCCGGATCGGCGTTGAGCCGGACGCACACCTCGCAGTCGGGATCGAAGTCCGGGGCCGTCAGTACCTCGCGAACGGTCTCCCGCGCCTCGTCCTTTCGGCCGGGGGCGACGGCGTCCTCCAGGTCGAAGACGATCACGTCGGCCCCCGAACCGGGTGCTTTTCGGAGCATCTCGGGCCGGTCACCCGGCGTGAACAGGACGCTTCTGCGAACCATACGCACACTCGACTGGCAACCGGTAAATGACTAGTGTCAGTCGGAAGACAACCGACAGGCGTTCAGGCCGGTTGGTTCTCGCCGATCGATCGCCGATGACGGCCGGTCAGACCGGCGGATACTCGAGGGGTGGCTCGAGGCCGGCGGTACCGGGCACGACCTGGAAGACGAACACCAGGTAGTAGGCGGAGACGGCAAGCAATACGACGCCGACGGCGCGGTTGATCGCGCCGCTGTGCCGCGCGAGCGTTCGCGTGATCCGCCGGCTGGAGGCTTGATCGAGCAGTGCGAACGCCAGCAACGGTGCGCCGATGCCCAGGCCGAACGCGAGGAAGCCGAGCAGGACCTCCCACCCGGCGTCGAACGCCGGGAACGCGACCGTCGATCGGCTGACGAACAGCGCGACCAGGCCCGGATTACAGGGGATGACGATCGCGCCGAAGAAGAAGCCGTAGGCGAACGCTGACGCCGTCGGATACCGCGAGTGGGGTGGCTCGATCGTCGGCAGTCGGGAGAAGCCGCCGGGCGAGACGACCAGTACCAGGCCGACGACGGCCAGCACGGCGAACGCCAGCGGCGAGAGTCGCTCGACCGCGTCGGTTACGCCGCCCCCGAAGACGGCGGTCCAGAGCAGTCCGACGACCGCCATGAACGCCAGCACACCCGCGACCACGAGAACGCCAAGCAGAGCGACGGGAGTGGATCTGCCACCGTCGTCGTCTCCGCCGACCGACGTCAGATACGCGAGGAACCCGGGATACAGCGGGATGACACACGCCGCCGTCAGCGGCGTCGCGAGCCCCAGCAGGAAAAACTCGAGGAGCGCCGCGCTCGTCGACGCCATCGCCACGACGGTCAACAGACCTCCTCGAGGACGGATTCGAACTCGTCGGCGTAGACGACCTTGTCGAGGGTGTATACCTCATCGTCCGAACAGACGAGGACGACCGGTGACGCCGCGCTGGTTCGGACGTCGCTACCGAACGAGTCGACCAGACTCCCGATGAGGTCCGGCGTACTGATCCCGAAGCGCCACTCGTAGCCGTCTTCGACCGCGTACTCGCGGATGTCCTCCGGATCGGCGTCGGGATCGATCGTCAGATCGAGGATCGTCACGTCGTCGCCGATCCGATCGTAGGCGATACCGAACTGCCGGTGTTGGCTCTGGCAGGCCGCACACCCCGTCGCGAACGTGTGGAGCATCGTCGGTCGGTTCGCATCGGCGATCCGCACGTCTTCCTCGGTCGTGACGTCGGTGATCGACGCCGTCAACCAGTCCGCATCGGAATCGACGGATACGGGCTGGGGTTCGACTCCCTCCTCTTCCTCGTCGTCTTCGCTCTCGTCGCCCCCCAGACAGCCGGCGACAGCGCCGACGCTACCGGCGCAGAGAGCTCCGAGGACGGTCCGGCGGTCGATCGACTCCCGTTCCGATCCCATCGTTCGTTCGAACCTAACGGAGTGTGAATAACAAGTGTTCTGGTCCGAACGTCGACACTCGGCTGCTGGCGTGGACCGACGGCGACGGCGTTACGGCCAGAGACCGCGGGCCTCGTGGGCCTCGGCTATCCGCGAGAGGGCGACGATGTAGGTCGCGTCGCGCCAGGTGACGTCGCGAGAGTCGTACTCCTCCCGGACGGCCCGCCAGGCCTCGAGCATCTCCTCCTCGAGTTCCTGATTGACGCGCTCGAGCGACCACGCGCGGCGGTTGATGTCCTGGAGCCACTCGAAGTACGAAACGGTGACGCCGCCCGCGTTGGCGAGGATGTCCGGGATGACGGGAATGTCCCGCTCTTCGAAGATCTGACCGGCCGTCGAGGTCGTCGGCCCGTTCGCGCCCTCGACGATCATGTCGGCCTGTACGTTGGCGGCGTTCTCGGCGGTGAGGACGTTGCCGATCGCGGCCGGGATGAGAACGTCGACGTCGAGCTCGAGCAACTCCTCGTTGCTCATCGTCTCCGGGGCGTCGTAGCCCGAGACCATTCCCGGCGTCTCGTCGTGGTCTTCGACGTCGTTCGTGTCGAGGCCGTCCGGATCGTAGATCGCACCGTCGACGTCGGAGACGGCGACGACCGACGCACCCCGGTCGTCCAGATACCGGGCGGCGTTGGCTCCGACGCTCCCGAACCCTTGGACGGCGACCGTGAGGTCCTCGAGGTCCCAGCCGTAGTAGTCGACGGCCTCCCGGGTGATGATCCCGACGCTGCGACCGGGTGCCTCCTCACGGCCGTAGGAGCCGCCGACGACGGGCGGTTTACCGGTGACGACGCCGGGCGTCGTTTCGCCTTCCTGCATCGAGTAGGCGTCCATGAACCAGGCCATCGTCGCCGGATCGGTACCCATGTCCGGCGCTGGGATGTCCTTCATCGGACCGATGATGGGACGCAGTTCCTCGGCGAACCGGCGGGTGAGCCGTTCTTTCTCGTCGGAACTGAGTTCCTTTGGATCGACCACGATGCCACCTTTTGCGCCGCCGAAGGGCAGGTTCATCACCGCACACTTCCAGGTCATCCACATCGAGAGCCCGATCGACTCCTCCTCGCTGACGTCGGGGTGGTAGCGCAGCCCACCCTTGTACGGACCGCGCACGCTGTCGTGATGGGCGCGATAGCCCGTGAACATCTCCGTCGAACCGTCGTCGCGTTCGACCGGAATCGTCACGCGATAGACGCTCGTCGGATGACGCAGTCGCTCTACGATCCCGTCGTCGACGTCCAGGTGAGCGGCGGCACGCTCGAGCTGGCGACGGGCCGTTTCGACGGCACTCTCCGGCTCGGGTTCGGCTGTAGGGTCGGCTGTAGTCATAATCGGAGCTGCTGCCCGTCGAAACGACTCCGCAGGCCAGACGACGGTGTTCGGACGGCGGCGTCGCTTCGCGGGTCCATGGCTTCGATTGTGTCCCCCCGAAGTAAAGCCCTTGCTACTACGTTCCGGTTGGGGCAATAGTTGCACACCCGCTTGCTGTGTACCCGGGCCCGTGTTTCAAGCGTGTGCTCGTCGTGATTTCCTGTATGGCCATCGAAAGTACCAACCCGGCTACCGGAGCGGTCGTCGACACGTACGAGTCGGATTCCGACCGACGGGAAGCCCACCTCGAGCGCGCGACCGACGCCTTCGAGGCGTGGCGCGAGGTACCGATCGAGCGACGCCAGCAACGCATCGCGGCGGCGGGTGACGTGCTGCGGGAGAACGCCGACGAGTACGCCGAACTGATGACCCGGGAGATGGGCAAGCCGATCGACCAGTCCCGTTCGGAGGTCGAGAAGTGTGCGTGGGTGTGTGACTACTACGCCGAACACGCCGCCGAGTTCCTCGAGGACGAGCACCTCGCGGGCGAACCCGACGCCGAGACGAAAGTGGTCTCCCAGCCCCTCGGGCCGATCCTGGCGATCATGCCCTGGAACTTCCCGTTCTGGCAGGTATTTCGCTTCGCCGCGCCCAATCTCACGGCGGGCAACGTCGGCCTGCTGAAACACGCCTCCAACGTCCCCGGGTGTGCGCGAGCGATCGAAGAGGTCTTCCGGGAGGCCGGCTACCCCGAGGGCGTCTTCACCTCGTTGCTGATCGGCTCCGACGAGGTCGACGCGGTCATCGAGGACGATCGGGTCAAGGGGGTCACCCTCACCGGCAGCGAGGGTGCGGGACGGGCCGTCGCGGAGACCGCGGGCAGCGAACTCACGAAGAGCGTGCTCGAACTGGGCGGCAGCGATCCGTTCGTCGTCCTCGAGGATGCGCCGATGGACCGGGCCGTCGAGACGGCGGTCCAGGGGCGACTGCTCAACTCCGGCCAGTCCTGCATCGCGGCGAAGCGCTTTATCGTCGTCGAGGACGTCTACGACGAGTTCGTCGACCGGTTCGTCGACGCCATGTCCGACCAGGTTATCGGCGACCCACTCGAGGAGGAGACCGACGTCGGGCCGCAGGCGCGCGAAGACCTCATGCGGGAACTGCACGACCAGGTCGAGGAGACCGTCGAGATGGGTGGCGAGGTCCGCCTCGGTGGCGAACCGCTCGACCGCGACGGCGCGTTCTACCCGCCGACGGTGCTCTCGGACGTCCCCGAAAACGCCCCGGCGGACTGCGAGGAACTGTTCGGTCCCGTGGCGACCGTCTTCCGCGTCCCCGACGAGGAGGCCGCGATCGAGAAGGCCAACGACACCCGGTTCGGCCTCGGCGCGAGCGTCTGGACCGAGGACCTCGAGCGCGGCGAGCGCGTCGCCCGGCGGTTCGAGTCCGGGATGGCCTTCGTGAACGAACTCGTCAAGTCCGACCCGCGCCTGCCCTTCGGCGGCGTCAAGGACTCGGGCTACGGCCGCGAACTCGCCCGCGACGGCATCCTCGAGTTCGTCAACCGCAAGACGATCTGGGTGCAGCACAAGGCTGGCGAGGAGACCGCGTCTGTCGAGTAACCCGTCTTTCGGAGCGGGCCTTGTGTTCGGTGGGCTATCCAGCCCGGCAGCCCGACTCGAGCGATTGCCCGCCACCCTTTTGTTCCGGCTGATCGATCCTGAAGGTATGACCGGGCTCTACTACGAGGAGTTCGAGGTCGGCGAGACGATCGAACACGAGCGACGGCGGACGATCACGGAGAGCGACAACCAGCGCTTCTGCGACATGACGATGAACCAGCAGCCGTTGCACCTCGATCGGGAGTTCGCCGCCGAGACGGAGTTCGGCGAACGGCTGGTCAACGGCCTCTACACGATGAGCCTCGCGGTCGGGATCACGATCCCCGAGACGACCGACGGCACGATCGTCGCGAACCTCTCGTACGACGAGGTCGAGCATCCGAATCCGGTCTTTCACGGCGATACGATCCGCGTCCAGTCGACGGTGACGGACAAACGCGAGACCAGCGACGGCGAACGCGGAATCGTGACCATGCACGTCGAGGTGTTCAACCAGCACGACGACCTCGTCTGCGAGTTCGACCGGACGGTCCTCTCGCTGAAACGCGAGTACGCGTCGGACTGATCGCCCACGGCCCGCCGTCGGCGACCGGCCGAGCACGACCGCGCTACCGTCCCACACACCACCGGTAGGGATTTTACTCAACCGGTCGACACGAGTCGTATGGGCGACGTGTTCCCCGAAACGATCGTCACCGACCGACTGCGACTCGAGGCGGTGGGTCCGGAGACTGTCGACACGCTCGAGTTGTACGAGATCTGTTCATCGGATCCGTACATCGACGAGGTCACCGAGTACATGCCGTGGGACCCCCACGAGACGCCGAAGGAGACGCTCGAGTTCGTCGAGGAGGTCACCGAGCAGTACGAGTCGAGCGACGGCGCGTCGTACGTGATCCGGCCACGGGAGGGTGAAGACCGTGGCGGCGAGATCGCGGGTACCGCCGGGTTCGGCGTCGAGTGGGAGAAGCGGACGCTCGGCATGGGTATCTGGCTCCGCAAGCCCTTCTGGGGCCGGGGATACTCCGGCGAGCGCGCCGCGGCGTTCCTCGAACTCGCGTTCGACCGCCTGGACCTCGAGCTGGTGGCCGTGGCTGCTCACGTCGACAACGACCGGTCGAACCGGGCGATCGAGAAGTACGTCGAGACCTACGGCGGTAGCCGGGAAGGGCGACTCCGGAACTACGTCGTGATAAACGACGAACCGGCCGACTGCTATCGCTACAGCATCTCGCAGTCGGAGTGGGGCGACGCCGCCCACGAGGTCACGGTTCGATTCGAAGACTGACGTCGGGAGTCGGAACTCGCTCGGCGTTCACGCCGGTCCCGGCTCGGCGACTGTTGTGTCGGGATCGGGATGCTCCGACCGTCGAGAGACGTGGTGACCCGTACGAGACGCTGTCCTCGAGACGGTCAGACGATCGTCGAGATCGTATAGAGGTTGATTCCGACGGCGATCGCCCAGGGGACGGCCAATCCCGCGGGGATGATGGGCCGGTAGATGGCGGGCAGGAGGGGTCGACAGGCGACCCCGATCCCGACCGCGACGGCCTTCAGCGCGAGCATCCCGACGAGGCCGTAGCCGTCGATCGCGCTGCGGGCGACCGGGTTCGCCTCCGCGAGGCCGAGGTGCAACCCCAGGAACGTCGTCGCGACGTCGCCGATCAGCGACAGCGCGACCAGCCCCCAGAGGAGACGCTCGAGGGCGAGCGCCGTCACGTCGACGGGCAGGGCGCGGTGTGAGTACGCGCCGTCGGAACTCATACGCTCCCGACCGGAGTCGAACCGGCCGTCGCCGAAGGGAGCGGACGCCGTGCGCGGCGCTTCCAGCGTCGGGGGCATTGTTATGGCAGCCGTAGGCGATCGAGGTGCCGGCGTACGCGTCAGTAATCGTTCGCAACTGCGGCCGTACCGTCCCTCGACGGACCGCCACCAGTACCAGTGGGGAGGACGACCGATTCAGTAGAAGGTCAACAGTGCCTCTGCAGGCGGTCAGAGAACCGTTCCGTGTTTCTTGCTCGGCAGGTCCTTTTCGAGCCCCTCGTAGAACGCGAAGCGACGCTCGAGTTGCTCGCGCAGGGAACTCGGGGGAACGATCTCGTCGATGACGACCTCGCTGGCCATTCGGTGGACGTCGATGTCCTCGCGGTACTCCTCGCGGAGTTCCCGTTCTTTCCGCTCGCGTTCCTCGGGGTCGTCGATCTCGGCCAGTTTCCGGGCGTAGACGGCGTTGATCGCCGCCTCGGGGCCCATGATGGCGATCTCTCCCGAGGGAAGCGCGAGGACGCTCTCGGGATCGTAGGCGGGCCCGCCCATCGCGTAGATGCCCGCGCCGTAGGCCTTTCGTACGACGACGGTCTGCTTGGGCACCGTCGCGGAGGAGGTCGCGTAGATCATCCGTTTGCCCTGCTCTAAGATGCCCTCCTTCTCGACCCCCGAACCGGCCATGAAACCGGGGGTGTCACAGAGGTAGAGTAAGGGCACGTTGAACGCGTCGCAGGTCCAGATGAACTGGGCGGCCTTCTCCGCGGCGTCGGGAAAGATCGCGCCGGCGCGGTTCGCGGGCTGGTTCGCGACGATACCGATCGGTCGGCCGTCGACGCGGGCGAACGCCGTCAGGATCTCCGACCCGTAATCCGGGCGTAACTCGAGGACTGAACCCGCGTCGACGAGCCGGTCGATCACGTCGTGCATGTCGTACCCCCGGTTCGGTTCCTGGGGGACGACGGCGTCGAGACCCGCGGGCGAGTTCGCCGGTGCCGTCCCGTCCGTTCGGGGCGGCGATTCGTCGGCGTTGTTCGGCAGGTACGAGAGCAACTGCGCGGCCAGTTCGCGGGCGTGCTCCTCGTCTTCCGCGACGAGATCGGCGGAGCCGGATTCGCGGGCGTGGACCTGCGGTCCGCCCAGTTCCTCGAGGCTGATCTCCTCGCCGGTGACCATCTGCACCATCCGCGGGGAGGCGATGGCCATCGCGGACATCTCCTCGACCATGATCGTGAAGTCGGCGAAGACGGGCGTGTAGGCCGCGCCGGCGATGCAGGGGCCGTAGAGGACGCAGATCTGGGGAACGCGCCCCGAGAGCATCGAGTGGTTGTAGTAGTACTTCCCGATGCCCTCGCGGTTGGCGAAGAAGCCGGTCTGCTGGTCGATCCGCCCGCCCGAGGAGTCCATCAGGTACAGCACCGGCTGGCCGGTCTTCAGGGCGCGCTGTTGCATCCGCAGGAACTTCTCGACGCCCTTCTCGGCCATACTGCCGCGCTTGACGGTGTAATCGTTCGCCATGAAGTGGACGTCCCGGCCCTCGAAGGTCGCCCCGCCCGTGATGAGCCCGTCCGCGGGCAGTCGGTCGTCGGTCGGCTCGCCGACGCCATCGGGATGCCAGTCGTCGAACGCCGCGAACGTCCCGTCCTCGAAGAGGAAAGCGTCGTCGTCGCCGCCGAACCACAGGTCCAGCCGGTCGCGGACGAACAGCTTGTTCTCCTCCGGTAGCTGTGCTCTGTACTTCTCGGGGCCACCCTCGTGGATGTCTTCGATCTCCTCGCGGAGTCTGCGCTCGCGATCGGTCGGCTCGAGGTCGTCCGTTGGACGCTCCGGCCCGGCGGATCCGTCCGCGGATTGGGGAGCCGTAGCTCGCTGGCCCGACGTCGCGTGCTCCTCACGCTCGTGGACGACCGTCGGCTCCGTGTCGTCGCCGACGAACACCTCGACGGAGTCGCCGAGGTGTTCGGACAGCGCAGCGGCGATCGCGCTCGCTTCCTCGTCGGTCGCCCCTGCTGCGATACGAACTCGCATATCTAACGGTGCGTGAGTGTTCCTAAAAAATCCATGCCGCGGGTGGCAATCAGCGAATCAAGCCGATCTGCGTTCCGGCGGTTCGACTCGAAGAGCGATCGACGAAAGGGGGAGAAACCGGTTCGCACCGCGGATCGACCATGACTCGCCACGAGGGGTCGGCGAGGAGGGAAGGGGAAGGGAGGTCGGGGGGTGGAGCGGGCGCGAACCGATCGAGAGTGGGTCGCTGCCTCCGTGGTCACCAGCACGGAGACATCCGTATCCAAACGGTGGTGTGTGACGAACGCTTCCGTTCAGTCGTGCAGGTATTATGTTCTGGGCGATAGCTGTCCGCTTCGGCTCGAGCGTCGACCACGTCGCCGACCCTCGCGTCGGCAGTAATCGGTCGTTTCGGCTCCCGTAGTGGCGAGCCAGTTGCCAGAGGGAACGGGGATGGCTGGCGGCACCTGCAGGCAGAACGGCTTTCGACGGTTTTGCAGTAGTTACCGGTAGCTCTCGATGGGCCCCGTGTACGTGAACATTAGCTATGCCCGCACGGGCCCATCAACAGCCAGTACCGGGACGACGGCATGTCAGATGAACGAACGGACGGACTCGTCGCACGACTCGCAGGGCTTTCCGATCGGATCGAATCGGGAACGGATCGGCGAGAGTTCCTGCGGACGGTCGCCAGCGGCGGGTACGCACTCGGGATGGCGAGTTTCCTCGGTGCCGAGGACTTTCTCGCCGCCGACGACGGCGAGGTACCCGTCGTTACCGCACTCGTCCGCTCGGATCCGGACGATCCGTTCTCGTTAGAAGAACGAATCAAGTACGTACCCGCGAAGTGGTACGCGGCCGTCACCAAAGCGATCGAACTCAACGAACTCCTCGCCAGTGTCGCGTTCACCGGATACCTCGGCAGTGCGGTCGTTCCAGGCTCGTACGACAGCGAGACCGCGACCGTCTCAGTAGGCATCTCGAACGAAGGGGATTCCCTGCGTGACCTGTTCCGGGACCTCGCGGAGGGCATCTCGATCGACGCAGAGACGATCCTCGAGATCGAGGACTTCTCGGAGAGTCCCGAACCCGCCAATCCGCGTTTCGCGTCGGCGTTCGACGTCACCGACGGGCGGGCACCGAGCGGCGTCGTCTGCGAGACCGCTTCGAGTATGGCGACGCTCAGTCCCGCCATCTACGATCCGGACTCGGCGCGGCGGTTCTTCGCGACGGCGGAACACGCCTACGAGGGCGTCGAAGAGCCGCTCGACGAAGGGTTGATGCTCCCGGTGGACGATGCAGAGACGATCGACCTCGGCACGGTGTCGGTCGCGTACCCGACCGAGGACGTCGCCCTGATCGAACCGGACGGTCGGTTCGAACCGACGAGCGAGATCGCAGCCCCCCGTCCCGTCCGCGTCCGCGGGCAGCTAACCCGGTTCGGACTGGCCGATCTCGTCGCGCGGGGCGAGGAACTCGAGAAAGTGGGCGCGTTGACCGGTCACACGACCGGCCGGGTTCAGGGGTTCGACGCGGTGACGTGTTTCACGGACGAGTTCTGTCGGCGCGGCCAGATTCGGTGGGGCGGCGAGATGGACCTCACCGACGGCGACAGCGGGTCGGTGAGTTACTACGATCACCCGGACCTCCCCGAGGGCGAGGTCCTCGTCGCCGGCTTCAACAACGCCCGCACCTGGTGGCCCGGGCAGAGCTACGTCTGGGGCGTCTCGGCGTACAAACTGACCGAAGAACGCGGCGTACACTTCTAGTCCGATGACCGACGTCCCTTCCGACGATCGATCGACCGAGGACGCCACGTCGTCCACCGACGACTCGGTACGATCCGACGACGCATCGAGACCCACCGACGGCCCGATCCGGCGGACGGTTCGACTGGGCAGTCGGATTCTCCTCGATGCCGTGATCCTCGCGGCCTGGGTGCTCTTCGTCGTCCTGCTCTTTCTCGAGCGGGCCTGGCCGCGGTGGGGCTTCTACGTGATACTCCTGGCAGGCGTCGCCCTCTACGTCGCTATCACGGCTCCGTGGAGCGGCCGGCGGCGAAACGAGACCCGCAGTTGACAGGGAAATACGTCGCAGTCGCCGGCACTCGACGAGAAGAACGGACCGTCAGGGACTACGCCAGGGCGTCCTCGAGGCGGTCGATCCACGCGGCGTTCCCGACGTGGACGGGGACCCTGTCGTGGAGGTCCTCGGGTTCGACCTCGAGGATGGACTGGTCGCCGTCCGAGGAGCGACCGCCGGCGGTCTCGACGAGGTACGCGATCGGGTTCCCCTCGAACTGCAGGCGGAGTTTCCCGCGGGGGCTGCCCTCGAGCGCCGGGTAGGCGAAGATGCCGCCGTAGGTCAACACCTGGTTGACGTCGCCGATCATCGCCCCACCGTAACGGAGTTTGTTGCTCGGGTCGGATTCGATCTCGCGAGCGAACGCGGTGAAGTCGTCGGTCCACTCGGGGACGCGGCCGCCGAAACCGTAGACGAACGGATCCTCCGGGAGGGTAACGTCCTCTTCGACGACCGCGCGTTCGCCGCCGGTGAGTTCGTACTTCGTGACCGTGCCGTCGCGGGCGTAGGCCATGGTCGTGATGGGGCCGTAGAGGATCCAGCCGGAGGCGACCAGGGAGGTGCCCGGCGCGGGCAAGGGTTCGTCGTAGATCCCGAACACGGTCCCCATCGTGTTGTTCGACTTGAGGTTCGACGAGCCATCGAGCGGATCGACGGCGACGTGGAGCCGCTCGTCACCGCCGTCGACGATTTCGGAGCGCTCCTCGCTCGCGTACTCGGCGACGCCGTCGATGGCGGTCAGCCGCTCGGCGAGTAACTCGTCGGCCCAGACGTCGGCCTCGGCCTGCCTGTCGCCGGTGGGGTTCTCCTCGTCGGCCTCTCCGCGACGGCCGACCAGCCCCTGGCGGATCTCGATCGCCGAGCGGGCGATGGTTCCGACGACGTCCTCGACCGGATCGGTTCCGGACATTCCTATTCGGTCGCCTCGAGTGCCGCGTCAGCCGTCTCCTCCTCGAAGATGACCTGCTCGAGCGCGTCGAGGATCCGCGTGGGGTTCTCGCGCTGCCAGACGTTCCGACCGACGGCCAGTCCCTTCGCGCCGGCGTTGATGGCAGCCTCGACGGTCGAGAGGAACTCGTAGTCCGACGTCTTCGAACCGCCGCTCATGACGACCTTCATGTCGCCGGCGGCCGTGCAGGCGTGTTCCATCGCCTCGGGGCTGCCGGGATACTTGACCTTCGCGATGTCGGCACCGAGTTCGAGGCCGATGCGGGTCGCGTAGGAGATGACCTCCGGCTTGGTGTCGTTCTTGAGGCCCTGCCCGCGCGGGTACGACCACATGACGACCGGCAGGTCGTGCTCGCGGGCCGCTTCCTGGACGTCGCGGAACTCCTCGGCCATCTCGACTTCGTGGTTCGACCCGCCGTAGAGTGTGAACCCGACGGCGTCCGCGCCGATCTCGGCCGCGTAGTCGACCGACCAGTTGACCGCCGAGTCGTACTCGCCCATCCACAGATTGGAGGTCCCGTTGACCTTCGCCAGCAGGTTGACGTCGTCCTCGTAGCTGGGGTAGTACCCTTCGGCGATCCCCTTCTGGACGGCCATCGCGGTGACGGCGTCGTGGGTCGCCGTCTCGAACACCGTCGACGGATCCAGCTTCTCGGGCACCTCCTCGAAGTCGACCGGCCCGTGCTCGAGTCCGTGGTCCATCGCCAGAATCAGTGACTTGCCGTCGCGGACGATCGGTGAGTCGTCGATCGGGATCATCTGGTAGATGGTCCACCAGTGCGGTATATATCTCTGATGGTCCTAATTATCTAAATTACGTACTTCTGTAGTAAGTGGCGGCCGATTACGGCAGATTAGGCGAGCAGTTCGCGTGCGTTGTGTCGCCACGTTCGCACGTGGAGCACGTCCAGGTCGAGCGCGTTGGCGACCTCGAACGCGTTTATCGTCGCCAGCCGCTCGGCCGAGACGATCCCGGCTTCGGCCAGCTTCTCCGCGTCGTCGGGGCCGACGCCGGTCACGGCCGTCACGGGCGTCGGTTTCGGGTACGGACGCTCGTCGGGTTTCTCGCGGGGGATCACGTCGACGTCTTCGGTCTCGTACTCGAACGACTGCCAGTCTTCGTCCCCGCTGACGGCGATCCACTCCCGTTCGCTATCGGCGAGACCTCGAACCTCGTTCGAGCGCCGGTCCAGGTCGCCGTCGGTCTCGTACGACCACGGCAACGAGAACCGCCGGCGAAGGGCGTCGGCGACCGACTCGTCGACCCCCGCCTCGAGCAGCGCCCGGTAGGAATATTCCTTCTCGCGGACGGCGTCCGGATCGACGTCTGCGGCCTCGAGCGCGGCCTCCTCGTCGGACTCGAGCGGTCGTGCGTCCTCGGATTCGGTCACGATGTCGTTCTTGCGCACGCGGTTCACCAGTTACCGGTAGCTCTCACTGTCCAGTCTTGAAAGTTATCCTCCGTGGAATATGTAATTAACGTGACTATCGTGCCTGGAGCGACCGGTGAAACGACCCGCACGTTTACGCCGTCCTCTCGCGAATGGGTCGCCATGGTTCGCGATTCGATCGATCGTATCGGCGTCGTCGGCGCGGGAACGATGGGCAGCGGCATCGCACAGGTGGCGGCCACCAACGGCTACGACGTGGTCATGCGCGACGTCGAACGGGAGTTCGTCGAGAACGGCTTCGATCGCATCGACGACAGCTTAGAGCGCCTCGCGAATCGGGACGCACTACCGACCGATCCCGGGACGATCCGGGAGCGCATCGAGGGCACGACCGATCTCGATGCCCTCGGGGACGCCGACCTTGTCGTCGAGGCGGTCCTCGAGAACCTCGAGGTCAAGCAGGAGGTGTTCGCCGATCTCGAGGCCGTCTGTGTCGAGGACGTGGTCCTCGCGACGAACACGAGTACGCTTTCGATCACCTCGATCGCGTCCGATCTCGAGCACCCGGAGCGCGTCGTCGGCTTGCACTTCATGAACCCGGTGCCGGTGATGGAGGGCGTCGAAGTCGTCGTCGGCGAGAAGACGAGCCCCGAGGTGACCGATCTGGCCCACGAGGTCGCCGAGAGCCTCGAGAAGACGACCTGGGAGTCCGACGACAAGCCCGGGTTCGTCACGAACCGGATCCTGATGCCCTGGATCAACGAGGGGATTCGCGCCTACGACGAGGGCGTGGCATCGAAGGAGGACATCGACCGCGGGATGGAACTGGGGACGAACGTCCCGATGGGGCCGCTGACGCTCGCAGACCACATCGGCCTCGACGTCTGTCTGCACGCCTCGGAGACGCTCGCGGAGGAACTCGGCGACCGCTATCAGCCAGCCTACCTCCTCAAGCGCAAGGTCGAGGCCGGCGACCTGGGGAAAAAGACCGGCCAGGGCTTCTACGAGTACGACGACTGACCGCGACGCGGCCGGTGGAGCGGTCCTCGAAGTCGAGGGATACCGGTCAGGCGATCACAGTCCACGCTGCAGGGGCTGTGTTCGCCGCCGAGCGTGGAGCCGAAGCCACCTGTGTCGTCAACGCGACCGCTCACCAGACGGGGAGCGAGTACTCGAACGCAGCGCTGGCGCTCTCGAGGTAGCGTCGCAAGAAATCGTGCGGAGATTCGGTCGCCGTGAGGCGACGGTAGATATCCGTAGTTAAAGTCGAACGACGTTCGACGCGCGCGGACCTTTGGGGGCCTGCTCGATGTCGAACTCGATTTCGGTGCCTTCCGTCAGGTCCTCACCGCCGACGTCTTCCATGTGGAAGAAAACGTCCTCGTCCGCGTCCTCAGTGTCGATGAAACCGTAACCGCCTGTGTCGTTGAAGAAATCAACCTTACCGTTTGCCATTGCAACTGAACAGTGGGAAGAGACACGGATAAGTGTTTGCATTCGTCCGCTAGATTCGGTATTTTGCAGAAATAGATAACTAAATCGGGAAAAATACTGGAAGAATGTCACCAGTGGCTATGTTCTGCCGGTGATTAGTGTCGGGATCGACAGCTATCGAGCCAGTAGTGGTGGATCCGTCGGTTCGTGTCGCCGTCGGTTCACGGCGGTGCGACGAGCGGATCGTACGCACAACGCGATCGAACCCGCTGGGGCTTCCTACGCGCGCTCGTCGGTGTTATTCCTCCAGACACTCCCGGACCCACTGGTAGTGTTCCCGGACTCGGCGTCGCCCGGCGTCGGTCAACGCGTACACGTCGTGGATCCCGTCGGTCCGCTTCTCGACGAAGCCGGCGTCGACGAGCGCCGACAGCGAGCCGTAGAACGCCTTCGGCTCGAGCCGATCGTCGTAGTGGGACTCGAGGCGCGATTTGAGCTGTTGCCCGCGCAGTTCGCCGTCCTCCGCGGCCGCGAGCAGGTAACAGACGTCCCGACGGCGGCCGCTCTGGAGCCACTTGCCCATGGTCGGTTCATCGAGTGCGAGCGTTCGAGGGTTTCGATTCCGCTCGAGCGTTCGGCAGCGACGCGACTCGCCGCGGCGGTCCATCAGTCGATGGCCCGAACCAGTCGGGAAGCCAGCAGCCAGATACCGCCGCCGAGAATCGACAGGCGAGCGATCAACGACGCACCGACCTCGAGCGCCGCGCCGCCAGTCGACAGGCGTTCGTGTCGGAGGAGGAACCAGCCGCCGTCCGGATTGCCGAGAACGACGGTGCCGGAGCCGACGGCAAGCGAGAGCAAGACGACGGCGAGCCCACCTACGACGAGCACCGTGAGCGTCCCGAGGAAACCCCTACAGAACGCGACGACGGCGTCCGCTCCCGCCCGGGAGTGGTCGCGGTCGTCGGTCGCGTAGATGGCGAAGCCGTCCGTGCCTTCGTCTGCCAGCGGCCCGATCCGGACGTCGGCCGGATACCGGCTCACGACGGCGGCCATCCAGAGATCCCCGGTCGACCCCGCGGCGTTGACGGCGAGCACGAGCGGGAGAAGCGGCGAGGAGACGACGACCGACGCCGCGAGGCCGACCACGGTAATGGCGACGACGGGTGTAAGTAGCGCCACCAGCAACTGTCCGCGGCTGTACCGCGTCCCTTCGGAGGCGGCATAGGCGTAGGGAAAGAGAAACCGGGACACGTCGAGGCCGTACTCCGGCGATCCCCCGAAGGCGGCCATCGCGACGCCGTGGAGCAGTTCGTGGACGGCGACGATCAGCGCAACGACCACGAGGGCGACGATCGACCAGCCTGCCAACTCCGCCGTGGACAGCGCCGGGATCGTGATCGGCTCGAGCGATCGACCGTGGATCGTCGAGGCGACGGCCCCGAAGCAGTACGCGAAGCCGAAGAAGGCGACGACGGAGGCGACCAGCCACTGGAGAGTGACCGTTCGCGTGAATCGAACGGTCGCGACGATCCGTCGGGACCGGGTCGGCTCCGTTCGGCGCACGGCCCTTCCTCCCGGGGGCGACGAAAAAGCGGTATCGATCTCCGACCGGGCTGAACCGATAGCTTCCCGGTGCTGGATCCGCGACTGTCTCCCATGACCGACGCCGAATCCGGCCCCGACGATCCTGCCGACGCGGAATCCGACCCCGGCGAGGGGGCCGACGAACGGACTGCGGAGGATGCGGGCGTGCGGGCGACGTATACCGAGACGGAGACCGAACGGCTGCTGACGTTCGAGACGACGGGCGAGTCAGAGACCGGAAGAACCGCCGCTATCGCGCAGAATCGGGAGGGATACGCGATGCTGAAAGTTCGGCCGACCGCCGACGGCGACGAACTCGAGCGCTACTACGGGTTCGACATGGCGCTGGATCACGCCGCCGAACTGCTCGGCGTCCGAGCTCACGAGTTACCCGTCCCCTCCGCGGCCGAAGACATGGGGATGTGACCGACCGACGGTCCTGTGAGACGCCCGACGGCCCGACGAAAGGGGGGCGGTCAAAGCGGGACTGCTAAATAGCCGGAGGCGAACCATCCAGACGAGAGTAGCCGTGGCATCCGAGTCCTTTCCCCGCCCGATAGAGACGCGACGGCGGTTCGCTGGACTGCTCGCAGCGACGGGACTGGGCGTCTATCTGCTGTTGATCGCCGGCGCGACGACGTCGTTGACCGACGCCGCGTCCGCGTGTTCGACCTGGCCGACCTGCCATACGCCGGCCGACCCGCTGAGCGACACACAGCTACTGATCGCCTGGCTCCACCGCATCGCCGCCGTCTTCGTCGGCCTGTTGCTCGCGACGACCGCCGTCTGTGCCCTTCTGGGTGACGTCTCGCGGCGCGTCCGCTGGTCGATCTTCGCCGGGAGCGTCCTCTACCTCGTCCAGGTGGGCGTCGGGGCGGCCACGGCGGTGCTGGGACCGTCCGCCATCACGCCCGGCCTGCATCTGACCCTCGGCGTCGCCATCTTCGGGACCGTCGTCCTCGCGCTGGCCTGGGACCTCGAACTCGCGACCGGCGAGGACGACGACGGTATCGACGCGCCGGAGCCGATCGAGGAACCCCCCGCCGCGGCCGAACGAACCCTCCCCTCGAGCCGCCTCGCTCGCGCCAGGCTCACCGCAGTCGCGTATTTCGAGATGATGAAACCACGCCTGATGTGGTTGCTCTGTCTCGTGGCCGCCGCGGGGATGGCACTGGCCGCGGGCTCGAACCTCGATCTCCACACGATCGTCGCGACGCTCGGTGGCGGCGTCCTCGCGATCGGCGCGTCGGGGACGTTCAACCACGTCCTCGAGCGCGACGTGGACCAGCGGATGTCCCGGACGGCCGACCGCCCGCTGGCAAACGACCTCGTGCCCGTTCGGAACGCGCTGGCGTTCGGCGGCCTGCTGACGATCGCTTCGATCGCCGTCTTCCTGACGATCAACGCGCTCGCGGCGGCGCTCGGTCTGGCCGCGATCCTCTTTTACAGCGTCGTCTACACGCTGGTGCTCAAGCCGAACACGGTCCAGAACACGGTCATCGGCGGCTTCGCCGGGGCGTTACCCGCATTGATCGGCTGGGCGGCAGTCACGAACGAGATCGGCCTGCCTGCGCTCGCGCTCGCGGGCGTGATCTTCCTGTGGACCCCGGCGCACTTCTACAACCTCGCGCTGGCGTACAAGGACGACTACGCCCGCGGCGGCTTCCCGATGATGCCCGTCGTCCGCGGCGAGACCGAGACGCGCAAACACATCGTCTACTACATCGCGGCGACGCTCGTCTCGGCCGTGGCGCTGGCCTGGCTCACCGAACTCGGCGTACTCTACGCCGCAACCGTCGCGATCTTCGGGGGCCTGTTCCTCTGGGCCGCCGTCGCCTTGCACTTCGAACAGACCGAGCGTGCGGCGTTCCGGTCGTTCCACGCCTCGAACGCCTTCCTCGGGGCCGTCCTCGTCGCAGTCGTCGTCGACGCGCTCGTCTTCTGATCGGGTTCGCCGATCGACGCATCTACACTCGCTCGAGCCACAGGTAGGGTATGCGCCGCCGTACGTTTCTCTCGGCGACCGCGGGGGCGTCGCTCTCGGTCGCACTCGCGGGCTGTAGCAGCTTGCTCGAGCCGTCGATGCCCGACCCGCTCGAGGCCGTCGAGGCCGATCGCCAGCTACCGGTGCCGAGTCGCGGCGACGGTGACGTCGCCGTCGACGTCTACGAGGATCTGGGCTGTCCCGGCTGTCGCGAGTTCGAGGGCGACGTAGTCCCGGAACTCGAGGCCGACCTGCTCGCGAGCGACGAGATCACACTCCGCCACTACGACTTCGTCGTCGGGGCTGCCGACGAGTCCCTCGAGATGGCCAACGCCGCGCGGGCGGTTCAGGACGAGACCGGCGACGCCGACGACCCGAACGGCGCGTTCTTCCGGTACAAGGCCGCGGTGATGGACGCCGACGACCGGGGCGACGACGCCCTCGCCAACCTCGCGGCCTCCGTCGACGCCGACCCCGAGGCCGTGACGAGCGCGCTCGAGGCCGAGACCTACTACCCGACGCTGGCTGCCGACTGGGAACGCGGCGACGAGGCCGGCGTTCGCGGAACGCCGGCGGTCGTGGTCGACGGCGAACGCCTCGACGATCCGTTCGACGTCGACGAACTCGTCGCCGCGGTCGAGGACGCCGCCTGAACGTCCGTCACACTCGAAAGCGGGACGGAAGCTCCGTGACTCCTTCTCGAGGGTGAGCCTGGTGTAGCGGCCGGTCGATGTTGGGGTACACAGAACTCCGACAATGCCGGTCAGCATCGCGTGGAACGCTCGCCGATCGTGATCCGATGACGACTGTCTCGGAACGGCTACTCGCACGTGCAGGCGACACTCACCTCGAGATCGACCGGCTAACGCTGGAGATGGTCGTACTCACCACGCTCGCTGTGAGCATGCTGACCGGCGGCCTGGGGATCTATCTCGGCGCTCGGTACGTCGTCGACTCGAATGATTACGTCAACGCGGCGATCACCGGCCTGATCGGCGCGGTCGTGCTGGTCGTCGGCGGCGTCGTGTTCGGCTGGGTGCCCCTGCTGGGACAGGTGCTGCTGTTCGTCACCTACGTCGCGCTCGTGAAGCGGCGATACCCGGGCGACTGGAGCGACGCGGCCGCGATTGCGGCGATCGCCTGGGTGACGGTCGTGATCGTCCTCGCACTCCTCGCGGCGGCTGGCGTCGCGACGATCGACGTACTGGGTGGCCCCGCGCTGGACGATTTCGCGCCGATCGTCACGCGATCGGCCTGAACCAACGGACCCTCAGTCGTCGGAACTTCGGGCCGCGTCGATCCGCTCGAACTGCTCGTCCGTGAGATCGATCTCGACGGCCCCGACGTTCTCCTCGAGTTGGGCGGGCGTTCGCGCGCCGACGATCGGGACGCAGGTGAACTCGTCCTGTTCCATCAGCCAGCGCAACGACACCTGCGCGGGCGTCGCGTCGACCTCCTCGGCGACCGATTCGACGGTCTCGAGGACGTCCCAGGCCCGTTCGGTGACGTAGTACTCGTCGAACATCTCGTCGAGGCTCCCGCGCGAACCGTCGGGGGCTTCGAAGCCGCCGTCCCCGGTGCGCTCGTACTTGCCCGTGAGGAACCCGCCCGCGAGCGGCGAGTAGGGACAGACTGCCAGGTCCTGATCGGCACAGACGTCGAGGTAGTCGCTCACCTCGTCGTACTGGACCGCGTTGACCATCGGCTGGGTGACGTCGAACCGCTCGAGGCCCTCGACGTCGCTCGTCCACAGGGCCTTCGTCAGTTGCCAGGCGGCCATCGACGACGCGCCGAGGTAGTGGACCTTCCCCTCCTCGACGAGTTCCGTCAGCGTCCGCATGGTTTCCTCGATCGGCGTGTTCTCGTCCCAGCGGTGGATGTAGTACAGATCGAGGTAGTCGGTGCCGAGACGCTCGAGCGTCCCCTCGATCTGGGCGCGGATGTGCTTGCGCCCGAGGCCGGAGTCGTTCGGGCCGGGTTCGCCCCAGCCGTCGAAGGGGAAGTAGACCTTCGAGGCGACGACGAAGTCCTCGCGGTCGTGGTCCGCGAGCCACTCGCCGATCCACTCCTCGCTGGTGCCGTTGGGATCGCCGTAGACGTTGGCGGTGTCGATGAAGTTGATGCCCTGCTCCCACGCCGTGTCCAGCAGATCGTGGGCTTCCTCGCGGTCCGTTTCGACGGTGTCGCCGTGTCGCTTGGCGAACCGCCAGGTGCCGAAACAGAGCCTCGAGACGGTCGTACCCGTGTTGCCGAGTGTCACGTACTCCATTGCAACGGACCGTTGGTCGTCCACCGACAAAACCGCGATGAATCCAGCGAAACGCGAGCGGGGCCCGCTTACTCCGTGACGGCTGTCCGGAAACCGAGTCCGGCTACCGTCAACAGGGCCGCCAGCGCAGCGGCACCGCCGAACCCGGGGATACCGTCGTCTTCGTCGATCGAGCTCTCCACGTAGAAGGTGTCGACCTCGTCCTCGACGTCGGACTCGTCGTCGACGGTCACGGTCCAGGTCGCGGTCCGTTCCTCCTCGTTGATCTCGTCGGCGTTCGTCTCCTGAATCTCGCCGGGCATGACGACGGTGTACTCGAACTCCACCTCCATCATCTCCTGGTAGATGCCGGAATCGTCCTGGAACACGTCACCGTCGCCGAAACCGTCCTCGGTGTCACCGAAGCCATCCTCGTTGCCCCCGAATCCGTTCTCACTGTCACCGAAACCGTCGTCGGACTCGTTCGTGCGATCAGCGGTCTCCTGGCCCGTCGACAGCGTCGAGAACTCGGGGCTCTGGCTCGTCTCCTCGCCCCAACCGCCGTCGTCCCAGATGTCTTCCTCGTCGAAGGGCTGGCTCCCGGTGCCTTCCTCTTCGTAGATGACCGTGTCGTTCTCGACGGTGACATTGATCCCGTCCATCTCGTCGACGTCGACGTCGGTCATCGACATGACGATCGTGTGCTCGTGGGGAACGGTCAACACCGAGACGTCCCCGACGGCGTCGTCCCGAACGTCCTCGTCAGTGTCTTCCTGGAGCATCGCCTCGAGAGAGCTGTACCCTTCCATCTGTGCCTGTTGTTCCATCATCTGGTAGACGAGTTCGTCGAGTTCGAGCTTGGTGTCGATGGATTCGATGTCGCCGTCGGCACCGACCGTGGTCCTCATCGTGACGTCCATACACCCAGCCAGCAACAGCATTCCCACCACTGCCGCTACCGCAACCTGTGTCCGTCTCATTATCGACATGTATCGCAGGAGAACTGTCTTAACTATTCGTATCAGCGACAGTCCTTCCCCGGGTCGCGGTAGTCGTTTCGTCGTCGGCTGCCGGGGCAGAAACGGGCCGATCCGGCGTCTCGTCGGCTTCGCTCCCGGTCGCCGTTCAGTAGCCGCCGCTACCTTCGAAGCAGTTCCCGCAGCGATCGACCGACTCGAACGTTTCGAGTTCGCTTTCGGAGACGGCTCGCGCTTCCCCCCGCGTTACGTGACGGAGGGACCCACATGGTGTTCGGAGTGAGTCGGCGTCGTCGATCGCCCTGTGCAGCGTGTTCGTGTGGGGGTTCAGTATGCGACGCATCAGGTACCTCCACGGTCGGATGCATCCTGAACCTACTTCCTAACTGTGTCGCGTTTGCAGGCGCAGGGCGCCGGAGGTGGCGGGAATCCCCGTGCTGGAGCCAGTCTCACTGGAACGAGGGTAACACTTCCGTCTCGTAGAACTCGATCGCGGCCTCCTGATCGGGACCGATCTGGTGGAAGTAGACGTGATCGTAGCCGGCGTCGATCGCCTGCTCGATGCTGTCGACGTGGGCCTGCGGATCCGGACTGGTGGTGGTCCCGGCTTCGGCGATGTCTGCCTTCTCGACCAGCTGTGCGGCCTGCTTGAAGTGGGCGGGCGTCGGCAGTTCCTGCCCGAGTTCGCCCGGAATCGAGCCGTTCGGCCAGTACTCGTAGACCGTCTCGACGGCCTCCTCCTCGCTCTCGGCGTAACAGCCGTGTAACTGCGTGTAGGTCGGGCCGTCGCCGCCGGCGTCCTCGTAGGCCTCGACGGGGCCTTCCTTCGGGCCTGAACACCACAGCCCGTCGGCGTTGTCGGCCACCCACTCGGCCGTCTGCGGGCCGAACGCGCTCGCGATCGTCGTCGGCTGTTCCTCCGGACAGGTGTACAGCCGCGCGTTCTCGACCGTGTAGTGCTCGCCGTGGTGGCTGACCGTCTCGCCCGTCCAGAGCTTGCGCATGACCGCCATCGCCTCGTCTAACATCTCGAGGCGGACGTCGTGTTCCGGCCACCGCTGACCGGTGACGTGTTCGTTCAGGTTCTCCCCCGTCCCGACGCCGAAGGTGAACCGGTCGCCGAACAGTTCGTCCACCGTGGCGACGGCGTGGGCGACGTTGACCGGGTGGATCCGAATGATGGGGCAGGTGACCCCGACGCCGACCTCGATCTCGTCCGTCGCGTTCGCGATCGCGCCGAGCGTCGACCAGACGAACGGCGACTCCCCCTGTGCGGAGACCCAGGGGTGGAAGTGATCCGAGATCGAGAGGAAGTCGAAGCCGGCGTTCTCGGCGCGTTCGGCGATCTCGACGAGTCGTTGCGGGCCGTGTTCCTCGCTAGAGAGGGTGTATCCGAGCTGTGGCATCCGGCTTCGCTACCACGAACGGGTGGGTAACGATTGGACCTGCGCAGGCAACGGGTCGGGAATCGAACGCCTTACCCGCGATGGGTGGGAACGCTCCCGCATGGAAGCCGTAGTCGAGGCGACGGCGCTCGAGAAGCGCTACGGCGAGACGGTCGCGCTGGCGGGGGCCACCCTCGCGGTCGAGCGGGGCGAGGTGTTCGCCCTCATCGGCCCCAACGGCGCGGGCAAGACGACGCTCGTCCGTGCGCTGACGGGGACGACCGATCCCGATTCTGGCACGGCCCGCGTGCTGGGCGCGTCGCCGACCGACGTCGATCGGGACCGACTGGGGGTGCTCCCGCAGGCGTTCTCGCCGCCGGACCGGCTGACCGCCCGCGAACTGCTCGCGTACTACGCGGGGCTGTACGACGACGCCCGCGACCCAGAGACCGTCCTCGCGGACGTCGGCGTCGTCGACGCCGCCGACACCTGGTACGAGAACCTCTCCGGTGGCCAGCAGCGCCGGGTCTGCGTCGGGTCGACGCTGGTGAACGACCCGGACGTGCTCTTTCTCGACGAGCCGACGACGGGCATCGATCCCGCCGGCCGACGGACGGTCTGGCGGCTGATCGAGGACCTCGCCGCCGGCGGCACGACCGTCGTTCTCACCACCCACGACATGGCCGAAGCCGAACGGCTGGCCGACCGCGTCGGCCTGCTTGCCGACGGCTCGCTCGTCGCGCAGGGCAGTCCCGAGGACCTCGTCGCCACCTACGGCGGCTCGAGTCGGCTCGCGATCGAGACCGACGCTCGGCCCGAGGATTTCGCGGAGCTCGAGTACGACGTCGAGCGCGTCGATCGGGACCGGTCTGCGGATCGCGTCTCGAGCGGCGACGCCGAGCTCGTCGTCCACGACGTCGATCCGGCCGCGATCGGGACCGTCGTCGACTACCTCGAGCGGGAGGGGATCGCGTACACCGGGCTCTCCTGGAGCGAACCCGACCTCGAGGACGTCTACCTCGAACTCGCGGACGAGACGGAGCGCGAACGGACCGAGGGCGGCGCGAAGTCGGGGGATGCGGACGCCGAGGAACCCACCGGGACCGCACGTGCGGGTGAGACGTCGTGACCCGACTCGGACGCGTCCGGGCTGAGGTCGACGCCGGCTGGCGATCGTTCGTCCGTCGCCGGACGGCAGTCTTCTTCACGTTCTTCTTCCCGGTGATCCTGATCGTCATCTTCGGGGCGCTCGTCCGGACCGATCCCGGCGGCGGTGGGCTGTTCGCGGAACCGGCCGCCTACTACGTGCCGGGATATCTCGCGGTGGTGGTGCTCTTTACCCCGTTCTCGCGGATGGGAAGCGAGGTGGCGCGCCACCGTGAGGGCAACCGGTTCGAGAAACTGGCGACGACGCCCCAATCCCGAGGCGAGTGGCTGCTCGCCCAGACGGTCGTCAACGCCGCCATCATCGGGCTGGCGTGCGTGCTCATCCTCGCGCTCGTGATCGTCCTCACCGGAGCGGAGATCGCCTTCTCGCCGCTACTGGTGCCGTACGTGCTGGTCGGCGTCGTCTGCTTCTGCGGCATCGGCGCGATGCTCGGCAGTTACACGGACTCCCAGGACGGGGCGATCGCCGCCAGCAACGCGCTGGCGCTGCCGCTGTTGTTCCTCTCGGAGACGTTCATCACCCTCGAGCAACTCCCCGGCTGGTTCGAACCGCTTGTGAACGTCTCGCCGCTGACGTACTTCGCCCGCGGCGTGCGCGCGGCGTCCTATCCCGGGGCGGAGGTCCCTGCTGTGGCCGGATTCGATCCCGCGCTGGCGAACCTGGCGATCCTCGCGGCGGTCGCCGTCCTCGCGTTCGCGCTGGGTGCGCGGTCGATTCCGCGGACCGACTGAGCGACGTTCGTCGAACGGATCCGGGAAAATCGGCTTCTCGTTCGTACCGGTTCGCCGGTAGTTCCCGCTTACAGCGGCGGGAGGAGCATCGTGAACCGGTACTCGTAGACGTGGTTGAGCATCACGTAGGTGACGATCCCGAGCACGAGGCTCACGATCCACGAGGCGGCGGCGATGCGACCGACCCGGGCGTGGGCGGTGTCGCGCAACTCCGTCGGCGTGTGGGTGAGGCCGAGGATCAGCGCGTAGAGGACGACCGGCACGGCGACGATCGAGAGCACGATGTGGATCGCCAGCATGAGGAGGTACGCGTTGCGGATCATGGTAGAGCCGACGAACTCCTTCGTCCCGCCGCCGCCGACCCGGATCAGGTAGACGACCAAAAAGAGGAGGATCGTCGCGAAGGCGGTGAGCATCGCCGCCCGGTGTTTGCGGACCTCGCCTTTGCGGATCCAGTACCAGCCGAGGACGAGGGCCACGGTCGTCACCGCGTTGATGACCGCGATCGCGTGGGTCAAGGCGTTCACCTGCGCGTTGGTGAGGTCGGGGTAGATCGGCACGTCCAGCACGAACGTCCCGATGACGAGCGCGTAGCCGGCGACGGTCAACAGGATCGTCAGCCGCAGGGGTCGCTCCCGTAGCCGTCGTCTCGCCGAGACAGTTGCCATTGTCGATCGTTCGCACAGCCCCGCCATTTGTCTTGTCATTCGACTCCCGTACCACGCGGGAGAGGAAGGTCCGTTACTCGTCGTCGGTCGACTCGAGGGGCTCGAGGGTCACCGAGCCGTCCTCCTCGACCGTCACGAGGTAGCCACAGTACGGAAAGGAGACGCTGCCGGTCGACCGTGGAGCGCCGTCGGCGCGGTCCTCGAAGAGGGCGTCGAGAGCGTCCGGATCGATCGCTTCGTGTAACGGATCGTACGCAGGGGGACACAGCTCTGCGGGCGAAACCCCCTCCGCGTCGGCAACGGCTTCGATAACTGCGCGACTCGGTGGGGTCGGTATCGTCTCGTCGACGCGGTCACCACCCTCCATCGTATCCCTCCGTTTCGAATCCGGTCGAATAAAACTGTCCTTCTAAATCGAGAACCTGATAGGAACGCTCCGATTACCTTCGATATCGAAGGTTACCGAACGGTGCCAACAGCCGCCGGTTCTGCCGGGTCGACTCGAATCGGTCGATACGCGAGGTCGCGTTCGTACTAGTTACAAGATATTTTTCGTGACGGATAGCTCGACGGTCCCCCCGCGGGTCGACTCCCGCGTGAGACGGAGGGCCCTCAATCGATCCTGATGGCCGGTTTCCCCGGACGTGCCTTTCCCGGGTCGTCGTCTGCCTGTCGGACCACGACGTCGGTGTCGAACTCGTCGACGACGAGCCACGTCGCCGTTTCGAGGAGGCGTCGTTCCGTCTCGGGGTCGAGGCACCCATCGAACCCGTGTTGGTTCGTCCGCGAGACCAGATCAGCGACGTAGCGCTCGAGTGCCTCATCGTCGGGGGCGTCGAGGTCGCCCTCCCGCGCACGCTCGAGGAGCGCGTCGGCGTCGATGGTCGCACCCTCGTCCCGGTCCGCGGCCACGTCAGCCACCCGGTACGTCCAGTCTGGGGCGACGACCAGTTCGATCCGTTCCGGTGCGTCGATGTCGGCCACGTCGACGATGTCGCGAACGTCCTCGAGGGTCCGGTCGACGAATCGGCGCTCGAGGGCGTACTCCTCGACGTCGTGTTCGGGTTCGGGCCACTCCGCCTGGACGACCAGTCCCTCGCCCCGGAGTTTGTTCCAGCACTCCTCGGCGAGGTGGGGGGCCATCGGCGCGATCAGCGCCGCGAGGGTCAACAGGCCGCGCCGGTAGATCTCGCCGTGGGGGCGGTCGTACTCGCGATACCGCCGGAGCAGGCGGGCGAGTTCCCGTATCTCGGTCGCCGCCCGGTGGAACCGGAACCGCTCGTACTCGTCGGTGACTGCCGCGATGGTGCGATCGATCTCGCGGGCGACGTACTCGTCGTGTGGCTCGCGCTCGACTCGAGCGTCGCCCTCGTCGACGAAGTCGGTCGCCATCCCGTACAGCGTCTGCTGGAGGTCGTAGGCACCGCGGACGTTGTTCGCCGTCCACTCGAAGTCCTGTTCGGGGTGGGCCGCCGAGAGGACGAACAGCCGCGTCGTCTCCGCACCGTACTCCAGCGGATCGACGACGTTCCCCTTCGAGGTGGACATCTTCTCGCCGTCGTACAGCACCGTCCCCTGGCTGAGCAGTCGCTGTACGGGTTCGCGCACCTCGAGCAGGCCGAGGTCGGCCAGCGCCCGCGTCATAAAGCGGATGTACAGCAGGTGGAGTACGGCGTGTTCCTCGCCGCCGACGTAGACGTCGATCGGCAGCCACTCGTTCGCACGGTCGGCGTCGAACGGGGCCTCCTCGAGGTCGGGCGAGAGAAAGCGCAGGAAGTACCACGAGGAGTCGACGAACGTGTCCATCGTGTCGGTCTCGCGCTCGGCTGGCCGGCCGCAGTCCGGACACTCGGTGTGGCGGAACGACTCGTGTTCCTCGAGCGGATTCCCCGTGGTCCGGACGAACTCCGGCAGTTCGATCGGCAACTCCTCGTCGGGGACGGGCACGTGACCACACTCCTCGCAGTGGACGATCGGGATCGGCGTCCCCCAGTAGCGCTGCCGGGAGATCAGCCAGTCCCGCAGGCGGTAGGTGACGTCCCCCTCGATGGCGGCGACCTCCTCGAGCAACTGCTCGCGGGCCGTCTCGGTCTCGAGGCCGTCGTACTCGCCGCCGCCGTCGAGCATCCCTTCCCCGGTGTACGGTTCGTCCGCGACGTCGATCTCGCGGGGGTCGTCCTTCGGAACGACGACGGTCTCGATCGGCAGGTCGTGTTCGCTGGCGAACGCGTGATCGCGCTCGTTGTGGGCCGGCACGCCCATCACCGCGCCCGTTCCGACGTCCTCGAGGACGTAGCCGGCGACGTACACCGGTAGTTCCTCGCCGGTCAGGGGATGGATCGCCGTCGCGTCGGTTTCGACGCCCGAGAAGCCGACCTCGTCCGGCGGCAGTTCCCGGACGGTCTCGACGTACTCCCGCACGTCCTCGTCCGAATCGGCGAGTTCGCCCGCCAGGTCGTGCCCGGGCGAGACCGCGAGGTAGGTCGCGCCGTAGATCGTCTCCGGGCGGGTGCTGAAGACCTCGACCGGTTCGCGGCCCTCGATCTCGAACGCGACGTTCGCTCCCTCCTGCCGGCCGATCCAGTTGCGCTGGATCTCCCGGACGCCGTCGGGCCACTCCTCGAGTTCCTCGAGACCCTCGTGGAGTTCCTCAGCGTAGTCGGTGATCGTGAAGAACCACTGGTCGAGTTCCCGCCGACCGACGGGCGTCTCGCAGCGCCAGCAGACGCGGCTTGCGGTCTCGCCGGTCGCTGCCTTCGAGGTCTCACTCCGCTCGACCTCGCGTTCGTCGACCTGCGCGTCCGCGAGCACCGTCTCGCAGTCCGGACACCAGTTGACGGAGGCGGCGTCGTACTCGACGAGACCCGCCTCGTAGAGTCGTTTGAACAGCCACTGATTCCATCGGTAGTAGTTAGGTTCGCAGGTGGTGATCTCGCGGGACCAGTCGTACCCGAAGCCCATCGTCTCGAGTTCCTCCCGCATCCGCCGGATACAGGCCTGGGTCCAGGATTCGGGGTCTGTCGCCCGTTCGTGGGCGGCGTTCTCCGCCGGCAGGCCGAACGCGTCCCACCCCATCGGGTGGAGGACGTCGTCACCCTGCATTCGCCGGTATCGGGCGTAGGCGTCCGTGATCGCGTAGTTCCGGACGTGGCCCATGTGGAGCGTCCCGGAGGTGTAGGGAAACATCCCGAGGACGTACGTCGGGTCGGCGGCGTCGTCGAGGCGGTAGACCTCGTCGCGTTCCCACACGTACTGCCAGAACTCCTGTACCTGGGCGTGGTCGTAGTGACTCGTCATTGGGTCTCGGGTACTCCGTTGCCCGACAGTGGGCGTGCCGGCTATATCATTGTTCGCCCGGGTTCGAGGCGCGATTGCGAGATCGACGGCGGACGCGGCGTCGGTTTAACGTGACCGAACACGTCGACGCCTCGAGCGCTCGCGGCTCAGTATCGGCTGTGGGCGACGGTTAACGAAGGCCCGCTGGACCGTCTCTCCTGGCGATGCCCACCCGCTCGAGCGCGTCCGAGACGTCGCTGCTCGCCCTGTTCGTGACCGTCGTCGCCGTCTTCCTCACCTTCAGTCTGCTCGCGGTCGTCGTGATGCCCGGCGTCTTCGACGGCGGCCCCGGGCCGTCCGGCGACGTCGACGGGGCGGAGTCCTCCGAGGAAGAGTCGCTCGAGGACGGCGACGACCTCGGCGTCGGTTCCGACGAGGAACCCGGTGACAGCGGCGACGAGCAGGGAGACGGTCTCGACTCGTCAGATGCCGACGACGATCGTCCGTCGGGAGAAGCGGACGACGCGGAGGACGCCGAGGGGCCGACCGACGGCCCGGGTAACGAGGACGGAGCACCCACCATCGACCTGCCGTTCGGTCCCGACGTCGAGGTTCCGACCGGTCCGGACGAGGTGGATCTTCCGACGATGCCGGACGACGTCGATCCCGACGGTCCGTCGGTCGACGACTCGTTCTTCGACGACGTCGGCCCGGACGATTCGTTCCTCGACGACGTGACCTCGGACGGAGTCGATCTCCCAGAGGTATTCGGCGATTCGGATGGTGGCGTCCCCGTCGGACCCGACGATACGGGACCACCCGAGGACGTTCCCGGTGAGGGAGGACCGCCGGAGGACGTTCCCGGTGACGGAGAGCCGTCGTGAGTGGAACCCCGCTATGACCGTTACCGGGTTCCGGTGGGCGCTCCGGTCCGCACCTCGCTGCCGGCCGCGTAGGTGACGTAGGCCGCCAGGAGCGCGCTCAGGAGGCCGGAGACGATATTACTCCAGACGAGTCCCTGGGCCGCAGCCTCGAGTCCATCGATCGCGAACTGGCCGTCGATCGCGAACGGCGCGACGATGGCCCACAGACCGAGCAAGGCCACCAGGGACATCACCCCGGCGCTCGTCGGGTGGGCCGTGTAGATCCGGTAGAAGTTGTACCCTGCCAGCAGGAAGATGGCCGCGCCGACGATCCAGTTGTTCCACTCGATCGTCGCGGCGGTTTCGTAGACGAACGGCGAGACCGTGATCCACAGGCCGATCACCGAGACGATACCGCTGAGCCACAGCTGTCCGTTCGGTTCGCCCTGTTCACGGGTTCTCGTCTCGCCAGGATCGCTCGTCGGTTCGCTCACGCTGTCTCACCGCTCGAGGCTACGCCGCTACCGGTGAAAAAGCGCGACGACCGTTCCAGCCGAACTGCCGAAAACGGTGCCAGTAGTTGCTGACGGTCCGCTCCTATCCGAACGTGTGAATCAATCAAAAGGTTCGTTACAGCGGTCCAATCACCGACTGGGTCGTGTCCCGTGTCCTCGGTAATCCGTCGTTACCGACAGTCGTTTCGAGTGGGGGTGCCAGTCCGCGCCTCAGCCGTCGGTCCCGTCGCCCTCTGGCGCTTCGCCCGAGAGGCGGTCGGCCAGTAACTCCGCCATCGGGTCCAGCGAGACGTACAGTCGTGCCGCAAGGATCGCGAGCGGGGGCAACGCGACGGCGAGGAAGACCACGTCGTACATCCACGCCAGCCCCTCGAGCAACGGGGTGATAGCCGGCTCGAGGCCGCGATGGGCGACGAGGACCGCCACGAAGACGACCGATAGCTGGACGATCGACGCGACGTCGTCGACGACCCGGTCGGGTCCCGTCAGCGTCTTCCGCACGAGTCGCGCGAGCGCCGGGGCCAGATACAGCAGGAGGGCCACGACGGCGACGGTCACGATGGCACTGACGACCGCGACGAACGTCACCGGCGTACCCGGGATCAGCCGATCCACGCCGGGGAGCAACGACACCAGCGATAGCAGAAACAGCAACGACAGCGTCGTCAGGAGGAGCTTTCCGATCGAGTGTACCGTTCTGTAATCGATCGCGGGGGGTTCGGTTCGGGCGTCCGTCATCGACTTCGGGTACGTCGATTCGTCTCAAATAACCGGTCGTTCGTGGACGGCGGTTTCTCACCTTTCGTGACGTTTCAAAATCGTTTATCGGTGCTGTGAATCGTAGCCAGGCTCGAGGAGAGGCGACCGTCGTGATCGGTCGCGATTTACGCCACGGGTCGCCCGGCTGGTGCTCTCGAGACTCCGTCGCCGAACGGCGACCGAGGGGGTTCGCGTATAGACTCTCGCGGATCGCACGGAGAGTGTGGAGAATATGAAAGAAAATTGATATAGTCCCGGGCGGATTCGAACCGCCGTCCTGGGCTCTCTTCCGAATCGGCCGGAACCGAATCCGTCCAAAGGCCCAGATGATTGGCCACTACACCACGGGACTTCTCGCTGAGTACGTCGTCCCGCGTCCTCGCAGTTCCGTCGGAACTGCTCACCACCACGGGACTGCGACTCGCCGTCGGTGGCGAGGTAAGCCGCCGTCACACAATAGTGTTACTTTTCGTTCTCGATCGATACATCGATCGTCCCCTCCTCCGCGAGGCGATGACAGCTTCGACACAGCGTTACCACGTTATCCATCGTGTGGGCCTCCTCCGGTCGATCGAAGGACCGAACCGGCCGGACGTGGTGGACGTCCGGATTTCGCCCGAGTTCGTCGGGCTCGCCGCCACAGTGCAGACACTCGTACCCGTCCCGCTCGAGCGCTCGCCGCCGGATCCGCCACCAGGATCGCCCGTACTCGATCGGCCCGCCCTCCCACTGATGGTGGTCGGGACCGACGACGTTCTCGGAGAGCCACTCGCCGTAACACTCGAGCGTGCAGAAGCAGCCTCGATCCCGATTTTCGAGGCGCTTCGGGCGGACCTCGAGTTCGCTTTGACAGTTTAGACACGGTACGCGTACTCGTTCCCCTCGTTCCGGATACGACTCGGGGAGTAACCCGGGCGCGGCTTCGACGCAGTCCGGACAGTACACCCCTGGCTTGTCCGAGGGATGGTACTCGAACGATGAGTCGCACAGTTTGCACTCGGTCGTCTCTTTCGCTCCCTTCCAGTTCCCGTTGTGCGCTCCGCCGTTCGGGTTACAGTCGTCGCAGTAGTCTCGGCGCGCTTTCGGATCGTAAAACTCCGACTCACACCCCTTGCACGTCCGGTTTGGCAGCGGATCTCCGTGGACTTTCGTGTGGTGCTGGCGCATTCCCCGTTCGGTAGTTAACGCTTTGCCGCAGGTCGGACATTCCATACTGCAACTTCTAATTGAAATAAACACGAGCCAACCAGAGTGAAAGTAAAACGACTCGAGTCCGATTCCGCGGATGCAGACCTCGAGTCGTACCTGCTCTGGCGACGTACTCGCCATCGGATAGTGGACGCTCAGGTCACGTACGAGAAGAGGCCGAAGACTTCGTCGCCCGGGACAGACGACCGCGTGGGTTCTCGGGTGTGACTAGCAGTGACGATCGCCAGCGGTACCGCTGTCGACGCCACTGAAACCGACGCCGCGCCGGTTACGCGTAGACGGACTCGAGGAACTCCCGGATCGCCGCGTTGACCGGTTCCGGGCGTTCGACGTTCGAGGAGTGGCCGGCCTCGGGGATCACCTCGCGACGGGCGTCGAGCGCCTCGACCATCGGGTCGGTCTGTTCGACGTCGAGCGAGGCGTCCTCCTCGCCGTGGATCACCAGCGCCGGCACGTCGACCTCGTGGAGGCGGTCGGTGACGTCCTCGCGGTCGAGCCACGAACTGATCTCGTGGTAGACGGCCTCGCCGGGATAGGTAGTCCAGCGGTCGATCCACGATTCGACGAGTTCCGGACGCTCTTCGCGCGTCGTCTCGCCGAACAGGAAGTGGGAGGACGTTCGGGCCGTGTTCTCCGGCACCTGCGTTTCGTCGCGGATCGAATCGATCATCCCCTGGTAGAGTTCGACGTCGTCCTCGGGATGGGGCTGGGAGATGGCGTCGATGAGCACGAGACCGGAGATCGCGTCCGGATACTCGAGCGCGACGCGCAGCGCCGTGAACCCGCCCATGGACATTCCCGCGAGGACGGGTTGGTCCATTCCGAGACCGTCGATGACTGCCCGACAGTCTCCCGCGAGGTCCCAGAGGTCGTACGGTGATCCCGCGCGTTCGGTGCGCGCCCTGAGGTCGTACGCTGCGACGCGGTACTCGTCGGACAGCGCCTCGAGTTGCGGGGCGTACATCGTTCGATCCATCAGCGACCCGTGGGCACAGAGCAGTTCCGGCCCGGATCCGGCCTCGGTCGCGAGCGCATCGGCACGGTGGCGGTACATGTCGGTAGCTGGGTCCGTCATCGGGCGACGTTCTGTAGACCAGGTAGAAAAATATATGTGAATCGGATAATATATCTACAGCACTGTCGTTTATAACTACGATATTGTACTCTATTCCTACACGAGTTATATATAAATCAACTCGACATATGGCAATCACTATAGCATCGGTCGCCGAACGACGAGTACGCCCCCATGAACGTCGAACACGTCACCCCCGATTTCGTCCGGCGTCGATACAGCGTCAAGACGACGTCGTTCCTCGCGGTCGTCGTCGTCCTCACGCTCGCGGTTGGGCTGTTGTTCGCCTGGTACGTCCTCGAGAGTCCCGAAGCAACGACCGCTGACCGAGCGATCGCCGCGATGGCAGTGCTGTTGATCGTCTTCGTGGTTCACCTCGCGCTCGTCGGCATCGGGATCGGCGGCAACGTTGCGCTTGCCCTCCGCCAGTTGAGCGAGAAGACCGAGCGAATCGGCGACGGCGAGTTCGACGTCGACCTCGAGTCGAACCGGATCGACGAGGTCGGCACACTCTACGATTCCGTCGCCGAGATGCGCGATTCGCTCGACGCGACGCTGTCGGATCTCGACCGCGAGCGGGAACGCGCTCGTGAAGCCAAACGGGAGACTCAACGACGAAACGATCGATTGCTCGCGGAAGCCGACCGGTTCTCGACGGCGATGGACGCCTGTGCAGACGGCGACCTGACGCGGCGACTCGAGCCCGAAACCGACGACGAGGCGATGGTCGCCATCGCGGAGGCGTTCAACGACATGGTGGATCGACTCGAGGGGATCGTCGCGGAGGGGCAGACGGTCGCGGAGGCGCTCGACGTTTCCTCGACCGAGTTACAGGAGTCGGCCACCGAGATCAAGCGGGCGAACGACGAGGTCGCCGCCGGCGTTCAGGAGATCTCAGACGGGTCGCGAACCCAGACCGGCGCGCTCGAGAACGCCAGTGCAGAAGTCGAGGGCCTCTCGGCGACGACCGAGGAGGTCGCGTCGACGACGACGGACATCGCCGCGCGGTCCGATCGCGTCGCCGATCTCGCGGCGAGCGGTCGCGAGGACGCTGCCGCCGCCGGCGAGGAGATAGCGGCGTCGGTCGACACGACGCGAGACCTCGTGACGACGATCGAGACCCTCGACGAGGAGGCCGCCCGGATCGAGGAGGTGATCTCCCTCATCGACGAGATCGCCCACCGAACGAACATGCTTGCGGTCAACGCAGCCATCGAGGCCTCCCGCGCCGACGCCGAGGGGGCCGACGAAGGGTTCGGCGCGGTCGCCGACGAGGTCAAGCAACTCTCACAGGAGACCCAGGAGGCCGTCACCGAGATCGAGGAGATCCTCCAGTCGATCCAGCGACGTGCCGGCACCAGTGCGGCGGAGATCGACGCCCTCGAGGATCGGATCACCGACACGGCGACGACGATCGCGGACCTCCAGGAGCACCTCGAGACGATCGCCGACGGGGTCGAACAGGTCAACACGGGGATCCAGGAGATCGACGACGCGGCGACCCGGCAGGCCGAGTCGGCGGCCGAGATCGCCGACATCGTCGAGGACGTGGCGACGGTCTCGGCCCAGACGACGGACGAAGCCGAAGACGTCGCGGCCGCCGCGGAGGAGACGGCGGCGACGGCGGACGAGGTTTCCGACCGCGCGAACGCGCTCGATCGCCAGGCCGAAAACCTGGCGCGGACGCTCGACGTCTTCTCCGTCGACGACGGGTCGACGCCTGCGGTCGGACGGCCGGCAGCCGGAGGTGAGGGCGAATGATCGACGGACTCGACCTCTACTGGGCGTTCGCGGTCTGTTTCGGGATCGCGACGTTCGGATTCCTCGGATGGACGCTCCAACAGCCCACCCGGCGGCGACGCTACGGGTTCGCGATTACGCTCGCCTGTTTCGCGATGGCGGTCGCCAACGCCCTCATGGCCAACGAGATCCCGACGCGGACGACGGCCGACGGCGTCGCCTACCCCCACGCACGATTCCTCGGCTACTTCGTCGCGTACGGCCCCGTCGCGTGGCTCATCGGTCGCGTCGCGGGCGCGAGTACCGAGATGACGGGGCTGTTGATCCTCGTGGTCTACGGCCTGCCTGCCAGCGTCCTCGCCAGTTGGAACCTCTCGGGCGGGGCAGCGACGATCGCGTCGGTACTGGTGTTCGTCTGCATCGTCGCCACCGTCGCGTTGCTCGTCGGTCCCGTCTCGCGTGCGACCCATGAGGTCAGCGGCGAACGACGACTCCTCTACGGCAAACTCCGAAACATCTCGGTGTTGATCTGGGCCGTTCTGCCGATCGTCGGCGTCCTCTCGGAGCAGAACCTCGCGATCCTGACCTCGTTCGCGGGGATCTTCTTGGGCTCCTATCTGGACCTCCTGTTGCTGGTCGGCGTCGGACTGCTCACGTTCAGAAGTCCGACCGCGCTGGATCACGTGGCCGGCCGTACCGGGCGGTCCGGCGACGACGGCACGGCTGACAGCCCAACCGTCGGACCCGGCGCGCCCACCGACGATTGAGCGGGACAGAAGCCCAACGCAGCAGCTATCCGTCGTGAACCGGGTAGAACACTCGAGCCGGGACGAAACAGACGTCCGCTACAGGTAGCCTTCCGCGGCCAGCCGTTCGATACCCTCCTCGAGGCGTTCCGCGCTGGCGGCGTAGGACACGCGGGCGTAGCCGGGCGTGCCGAAGGCGCTGCCCGGTACCGTGGCGACGTGGGCGTCCTCGAGCGCGCCCTCACACCACGCCTGATCGTCCTCAGCAACCGGGAGCATCATGTAGAATGCCCCCTCGGGGACGGCGACGTCGACGCCGTGGTCGTCGAGCAGGTCGACGACGAGGTCGCGCCGCTGTTCGAAGGCCGCGACCATCTCGTCGACGGCCTCGTCGGTGTTCTCGAGGGCTTCGACGCCGGCGTGCTGGACGAAGTTGACCGCCGAGGAGACGGAGTGGCTGTGGAGTTTGCCGGCCTGGTCGATCAGCTCCTCGGGGCCGGCGAAGTAGCCCAGCCGCCAGCCGGTCATCGAGTAGGCCTTCGAGAAGCCGTTGACCGTCACGGTGCGGTCGGCCATCCCCTCGAGTGTACCGAGGCTGGTGGGCTCGACGCCGTAGGTGATCTCCTTGTAGATCTCGTCGCTGATGACCGTCACGTCGTGCTCGACGGCCAGGTCGCGGACGCCCTCGAGCGCCGCGTCGGAGTAGACCGCACCGGTGGGGTTCGACGGCGAGTTGACGATCAGCAGTTCGGTCTCGTCCGAGACGGCCGCCTCGAGGTCCTCGAGCGCGGGCTCGAGCTGGAAGTCGTGGGGCGAGAGGTCGACCCGGGACAGCGAGCCGCCGGCCATCTTGACCATCGCCTCGTAGGAGACCCACGCGGGGTCGAGCAGGACGACCTCGTCACCCTCGCCGATCAGCGCTTGCACGATCTCGTAGAGCGCCTGTTTCGCGCCCGGCGTGACGATGATCTCCTCGGGGCCGTGGTCGAGGCCGTCGTCGGCGAGTTTGTCGGCGATGGCCTCGCGAAGCTCGAGGATACCGGCGGAGGTGGTGTAACCGGTGTGGCCGGCGTCCATCGCCGCCTTGCCTGCCTCGACGATGTTCTCGGGCGTGGGGAAGTCGGGTTCGCCGACCGAGAGGTCGACGACGTCCTTTCCCTCGTTCTCCAGTTCGGTCGCGAGCGCAGAGATCGCAAGCGTCGCGGACGGTTCGACTCGAGTCAGCCGATCGGTGAATTCCATAGCCATGGTTACTCCGTCTCCGGATCGGGAAGCGTGGTCGCGAGATCGAGCGCGCTCTCGACGGCCTTGGCCGCGTTGTCGACGCGCTCGCGCGCCTCGGCGGCGGACATTCCGGGACCGGTCACGCCGAGGGTCACGGGGGTGTCACGCTCGAGGCTGACGTCGGTCAGCCGCTGGGCGGTCGCGTGCCCGATCACGTCGTCGTGGTCGGTGTCGCCGGTCACGATCGCGCCGACGACGGCGACCGCGTCGACGGCTTCGCGGCGGGCGAGCCGATCCGCGGCCAGCGGTGCGTCGTACGCGCCGGGGACGTGGACCGTCTCGTACACCTCCGCCCCGTCGTCGGCAGCCGCCTCGAGGGCGGCCTCCTCCATCTGCTCGGTGATCGGACGGTTGAACTCCGCGACCACCAGTCCGAGCGTGGTCATATGCGTCGCGTGGAGAGGGTGGGTAAAAGAGGTACCGTTCTTCACGGGCACCGGGCCGTTCTCACCGGCACCCGAACGCCGCGACCTCCGCGCTCGATACGTAACTCGGCGGGCAGTAGCGACGGCCTACGCGTCGTCGTGATCCGACAACGTCCGGACCCGGTCCGAGAGTTCGAAGACGGCGTCTTCCTGTAGCTCGGTCTCCTCGACGATCTCGTCCGCCGTTTCCGTTACCCGACTCGAACTTTCGCGCACGTCTTCGACCGTCGCCATCACCTCCTCGACCGAGGCGGCCTGCTTGTCGTTGGCGTCCGCGACCTCCTGGATGCCGTCGACGGCCGCTTCGACGCGATCCGAGATCGTCTCGAGGGACGAGATGACGTTGGCGATCTCGGCCTCGACGTCCTGGACGTGCTCGTGTGAGGTTTCGACCTCGTCGACGGTCTCGACGGTCTGTTCCTGGACCTGTTCGATCCGGGCGGCGATCTCGTCGGTGTGGTCCTGCGTCTCCGCAGCGAGGTTTTTCACCTCGTTGGCGACGACGGCGAAGCCGGCACCGTCCTCGTCGGCCTTGGCGGCCTCGATGTTGGCGTTGAGCGCGAGCAGGTTCGTCTGATCGGCAACGTCGGCGATCACCTCGGCGACCTCGCCGATCTCGCTCATGTACTCGTCGAGTTGCTCGACGGTATCGACCAGTTCCGTACTGATCGCCATCACCTCGTCGGTCACGTCCCGGGCGTCTTCGCTGGCCTGGACCCCGTGTTCGACCTCCTCGAGGGCGGCGTCCGCCGCCTCGGCGACTTCCTGTGAAGAGGCGGCGACCTCTTCCATCGTCGCGGAGAAGTCCTCCATCTCGTCGGCGACGGTCTCGAGGGACTCGCTCTGGTTCGTCGCCTGGTCGTCGATCAGGGCGGCGTACTCGGTGGCGCGTTCGATCGACTCTGCGAGTTCCGTCGTCTTCTGATCGACGCGGGTGACGATCGACTCGAAGTTCGTGGCCATCTCGTTGACGTCGTCGGTCAACTGGAGGAGGTGTGGTTCGACGACGCCGTGTTCGTCTTCGAACTCGGCGCGGGCTTCGAGGTCGCCCTCGCCGATCCGATACAGCGTGTCCGTCACTTCGGTGATCAGTTCCTCGACGCTGTTGCGCCGCCGGACCTCGTCGCTGCGGTCCTCGACGAGTTCGAGCACAGCGTTCAACTCGCCCTCGGCGTCGAAGATCGGCATCGCGAAGAACTCGATGTGGGTCTCCGTGCCGGTCTGATCCTTCGAGACGCTCTGGTCGTAGTAGACCGGCCGGTCGACGTACTCCTCGTCGGCGTCGATCCGGTCGACGTCCCACTCCTCGTGGGCGTCGTGGGGGTTTTCGGCGACCTTGTCGGCGAGCGTGTTGTGGCGACGGCCGTCCGAGTAAAACGCCGACGCGACGGATTCGCGGCAGTCACGACCGACGTGCTCCCGGTGGTCGTCGCCGAGGTTGAGCAACCGTTTGTGCGGGACGTTGTAGTGGACGACCGTGTGTTCGTCGTCGATGAGGAACAGCGGTCGCGGGACGGCGTCGATCACGTCGTCGACGCCGATTCCCTCGAGGTGGTCCGCTTCTTCGAGCGGTGCGACGCTCTCCTCGTCGGCGAACTCGTCGACGCCGACCTGTACGTCGACGAGGGTGGCTTTTAGTCCAGCGAGCAGTCCGTCACGGACCTCGTCGAGGTCGTCGCCGTCGTCGATCCGATCGACGGCCCGATCGACCAGGCGTTCGACGACCCGTTCGTAGGTCGCGACGTACGCCGACGGGGGAGCGCCGGCCTCGGCGTGCGCTCTCGCGATGGCGGCGACCCGGGAGGCACGCGTCGAATCCCGGTCGTCGAAGACCGTCGAGAGCAGTCGCGCCTGTCGCGACGCTGCATCCACGGGCACCGCGACCGGATAGCTCCCCTCGAACGCGGTCACGTCGAGGTCGAGGTCCGTACCGCCGGAGAGCGCCTCGAGGTGGCGCTCGGTTCCGGTTCCGTAGTCGATCGCCGCCCTGGCACGCTCGAGTCTGGAATCGACCTCGGGAGTCCCCCCGATCGTTTCCGTCGACGGCGTTCGTCCGGAGACGCCGCCGTCGGGAATCGTGACGCCGTCGGTCCCCGCGTCGGCGTCGGACGGCGACGAGCCGTTCGTCGCGCTCGAGTCGGTCGGTTCGTTGTCGCGCCGATCGCCCGCGAATCGGCGAATGTAATCCGCTGGTTGCATAGGCCTTGGTTGTCGATACGCATCCTCCACAAATGCACTATTGGCCATAGAATGACAGATCGTCCGGAATTCGGGGAGCGTCCGAACTCGTTCGGTCCTCGGGGGCGATTGCGAATCCTTAAGCGCGGGGCCGAACAACCGCCGCGCGATGACGACGTTACGGACGCCCGGACCGACCGTGGGGGTCGTCGGCGGCGGACAACTGGGACGGATGCTGGCCGAGGCCGCCGCGCCGCTGGGGGTCGAGTTGATCGTCCTCGATCCGACGGAGGACTGTCCGGCGTCGCTCGTCGCGCGCGACCAGATCGTGGCCGACTTCGACGACGAGGCGGCGATCCGCGACCTCGCTGCGCGCGCCGACGTCCTCACGTTCGAGATCGAACTGGCCGACCAGGACGTCCTCGAGCGAGTGAGCGAGGAGACCGGAACGCCGGTTCACCCCGACCCCGAGACGCTCGAGACGATCCACGACAAACTCGTCCAGAAACGCGAACTCGAGGCCGCAGGCGTTCCGGTGCCGCCGTTCCGGGCGGTCGAGGACGTCGACGACGTCCGCGAGGCGATCGACGACTACGGTGCGCCGGTGATGCTCAAGGCGAGGACCGGCGGCTACGACGGGCGCGGGAACGTCCCCGTCGAGTCAAAGGACGATGCCGCACCGGCCCTCGAGTCGGTCGCCGGTCCCGCGATGGTCGAGTCGTTCGTCGACTTCGAGCGCGAACTGTCGGTCATCGCCGTCAAGGGCGACGACGAGATCGCCGCCTTCCCCATCGGCGAGAACGTCCACGTCGACGAGATCCTCCGGGAGACGATCGTTCCCGCCCGCTCGAGCGACGCCGTCGCGGAGCGAGCGCGCGAGGTCGCCGCGGACGTGCTCGAGGTGATGGACGGTCGCGGCGTCTACGGCATCGAACTCTTCGAAACGAGTGCGGGCGAGATTCTGCTCAACGAGATCGCACCCCGCCCCCACAACTCCGGGCACTGGACGATCGAGGGGGCGCGGAGTTCGCAGTTCGAACAGCACGTCCGGGCCGTCCTCGGATGGCCGCTCGCGTCGACCGACCTCCGGTCCCCGACCGTGATGACGAATCTCCTCGGCGACGTCGACGAGGAGCGGGAAGCCGAACTCGAGGACGTCGACCGGATCCTCGAGACTCCCGGCGCGCACCTCCACTGGTACGGCAAGCGCCAGGTCCGACCGCTGCGGAAGATGGGCCACGTGACGGTGACGGGCGAGGACGAGGTCGGCGTCGACGACCTGCTCGAGACCGCCCGGGAGCTCGAAGCGGCGGTCACGTTCCGATCCTGACCGTCAGTTCGAACGACCGGAGGCGAACGTGTTCGCCATAATCGGTCGTTTTGGGCGCTCTAGCGTGGGAAAACGTTTTATGCGTTATCCGATAACACGTGGAACGTGATCGACACAGAACACGTTTTCGGGCAGTTTTTCGAGGGTCGCGTTCCGGAGATCGATCTCGGCCCCGAACCGACGGAAGCGGAGATTCGAGCGGCCGTACGCGAGTACAAGAGCGAGGGGCTGTGTGGCCGGCGGGTCGCCGAAGAACGCCTCGTCCCGCACTTCATCGCGAACGACGGGTACGGCCAGCGCGAGATCGACCTGCTCGAGGAGATTCTCGAGGAGGAGTACGAGGGAAGCGACCGCTGTCTGAAGACTCGCCGCTCCCAGTGTAGTCGCCTGCGTGGCGGCTGCCAGGGACGACGCTGAGACGGGGCGAATCACCACCTTTCATTGCTCCTTGGACGGAAGCGGCGCGTATGACCGCACGAGCAGTCGCGGACCTGATCGACCGGCTCCACCGCGAGGCCGAGCAGGACCGACCGACGGAGGAGACCCCCGACGTGGGAATCGTCATGGGCAGCGACTCGGATCTGGAGACGATGCTGACCGGCGGGCGACGCCGGGGTGCCTACGACGCCTTCGTCGACGAACTCGGCTTCGCGGAACAGACCGACTTCGAGAACCCGCCCGACGAGCGGTTCACGTTCGAGACGTACGTCACCTCCGCACACCGCACCCCCGACCTCATGACCGCGTACGCGGAGACCGCCGAGGAACGGGGGATCGAGGTCATCATCGCGGGCGCGGGCGGAAAGTCCGCCGACCTGCCGAACATGACCGCCTCGATCGCCTACCCGTTGCCGGTAATCGGCGTCCCCGTCCAGGAGAAGTCGGTCGACAGCGTCATCGGGATGCCGACCGGCGCGCCCCTGGTCGCGGTCGACGCCGGCAAGTCGTTCAACGCCGCGCTCTCGGCGGCCCAGATCCTCGCACGCCAGCACGACGATCTGCGCGACCGACTCGTCGACTACCACGAGCAACTGCGCGAGGGCGTCGGGGACGTCTCCCGACGCCTCCACGACGACGGCACCGACCGGTTCCGGGAGGAGTAGTCGATTCACGGGACGGGCCGCTCGAGCGCTACCCCTCGACCGGACCGAGTCGACCCGCTCTTCGAAGCGTCCGAGGACCGTAATCACGGATTGGTAGGCGAAGCGAGACGTGCTGTCGACTCGGGTCCGCGTCATCGATCCGAATCGCCTCACGGAGTTGCCACGTTTTCTGCCGATTTCGACGCGGTGTCGAGTCGTGTCGCGTCGAGGCCGTCGTCTCGTGCGGGTAGCCGAACGCTGGCCGCGACTGCTCGAGTACGGTCGCCCCCGCTCGACGAAGACTCAACCACCCTATCGTATCATTCACACAACAGACGGCCGTCGAACCCGCCCGTTGGCGTTCAGTAATCTCGAATTACCGTTTCGTTCAGCGGGACGATTCCGACAGATAGTTTTCGGTGATTATTCAGGCAGTTCGAACGCCGCTTACGGCGGGGCTTGGCCGGTGTTAGACCGGAAAACGAACAATCAACCCTTATGTGCATGCGGTATGAACGCCCGAACGTTACGGAGATGAACGATTGGATAGCTATCGGGGCGCTGGCGACCGTGGCCGTGCTGATACCGCTGAGTATGATGGTGGTGTCGTACCTGCTGCGCCCGAGCGTCCCCGAAACGAGCAAACGTGCCACCTACGAGAGTGGCGAAGTGCCGACCGGTGGGACTCGCATCCGGTTCAACATCCAGTACTACATGGTTGCGCTCTTGTTCCTCGTCTTCGATATCGAGACCGTCCTGCTGTTCCCGTGGGCGGTCGTGTATCTGGATGCCATCGAATCGGACGCCGTCTCACTGTTCCAGATCCTCGGGCCGATGGTCGTATTCGTCGCGATCCTGCTCGTGGGTCTCGGATGGGCGTGGCGAAACGGCGCGGTCCAGTGGGCACGCTCCTCTCGCCAGGTGGACGCGAACCGTAACCGATCATGAGTCAGGAACCCAGACAATCGATCCACGGGAGTACCGCACCGGGAACGGATACCCGAGACGCCCGAATGGGCGAGGGCGTCGACGACCGGTTCAACTCGAAACTTCGCGAGGCGTTCGGCGCGTCGCCGTTCATCCTCACGAAGTTCGACAAGTTCATGAACTGGGTTCGCGGGAACTCCATGTTCATGCTGCAGTTCGGTATCGCCTGCTGCAGCATCGAGATGATGCACACGTACGCGCTCAAACACGACGTCGACCGGTACGGGGCGGGCGTCCCGCGGGCGTCGCCCCGGCAGGCCGACGTCATGATCGTCCCCGGGACGATCGTCTCGAAGTTCGGGCCGCGCATGAAGCGCGTCTACGACCAGATGCCCGAACCCAAGTTCGTCGTCGGGATGGGCTCGTGTACGATCTCCGGCGGCCCCTTCCAGAAGGGGTACAACGTCGTCAAGGGTGCCGAGGAGATCATCCCGGTCGACATCCACGTGCCGGGCTGTCCGCCCCGGCCGGAGGCGCTCGTCTACGGGATCCTCAAGCTGCAGGAGCGGATCCGGAACGGCGAGTCCTCGCCCGTCGTCGTCAAGCCGTACGAACTCGAGGAGTTCGGCGACCTCCCCGAGGACGAACTGGTACAGAAGTTAGCCGACGAGATCGACGAGGACGACCTCGTCATGCGCTACAACTGGGCTGATTCACCATGAGCACGGGACTCGAAACGACGCCGGACGCCGACGGTGTGTCCGATCTCGAGGCGTTGCTGGGCGATCGGATCGTCGGGCGGGACGACCACCTGAACGCCCCGGCGTTCGTCGTCAACCCGACGGACGTGCAGGACGTGCTGTTCGATCTCCGCGATCGGGCAGGATACGACCACTGCGCGTGCGTGACCGCCCAGCAGTACGCGGACCGGTACGAGACGATCTATCACCTCCGGAAGTTCGACGATCCGACCGACGAGGTCAGCGTCGTCGTGCCGACGACGCCCGACGACCCGGTCAGCCAGAGCGCGGAGCCGGTGTACCGGACCGCCGACTGGCACGAACGCGAGGCGTACGACCTGGTCGGGATCGAGTACGCGGAGCACCCGGACCTGCGGCGGATCCTGCTCCCCGAGACGTGGCAGGGCCACCCCCTCTCGGACGACTACGACCAAGAGCAACCGCAACTGGTGACGCTGACGGAGCACGAGAACCCGATCCAGCCGGATCACCGGGACGAGGAGTCGGACACGATGTTCCTCAACATCGGCCCGCATCACCCGGCGACCCACGGCGTGCTCCACGTCGAGACCGTGCTGGACGGCGAGACCGTCGTCGACGTCGATCCCGACATCGGCTACCTCCACCGCTGCGAGGAGCAGATGTGCCAGTCGGGGACCTACCGCCACCAGATCATGCCCTACCCCGACCGGTGGGACTACGTCTCGGCCGGCCTCCTGAACGAGTGGGCCTACGCGCGAGCGATCGAGGACCTCGCGGAGATCGAGGTTCCCGAGTACGCGCAGGTCATCCGGACGATGGGCGCGGAACTGTGCCGGATCGCCGCGCACATGCTCGCGCTGGGGACGTTCGCGCTGGACGTCTACGGCGAGTTCACGGCGATCTTCATGTACACGTTCCGCGACCGCGAGGTCGTCCAGGACATCCTCGAAGATCTGACCGGCCAGCGGATGATGTTCAACTACTTCCGCGTCGGCGGGGTCGCCTGGGACCTGCCGGAACCCCGCGAGGAGTTCATCGAGAAAACGCGGGACTTCCTCGACGAACTCCCCGCGAAGGTCGACGAGTACCACGACATGGTCACCTCGAACGAGATCTTCCAGACCCGGTGTATCGACACCGGCGTCCTCGAGCCCGAGGTAGCCAAATCCTACGGCTGTACTGGTCCGGTCGCCCGCGGCTCCGGCGTCGACTACGACCTCCGGCGCGACGATCCCTACGGCTACTACGACAACTTGGAGTGGGACGTCGTCACGCGCGAGGGCTGTGACAACTACGCCCGCGTGCTCTGTCGCATGGAGGAGGTCGAGGAGTCGGCCAAGATCGTCGAGCAGTGTCTCGACCTGCTCGAGGAGTGGCCCGAGGACGAACGCGACGTGCAGGCGAACGTCCCGCGGACCCTGAAGCCGGACGCCGATGCGGAGATCTACCGCGCGGTCGAGGCCGCGAAGGGCGAACTCGGGATCTACATGCGCTCGGACGGCACGGACAAGCCGGCCCGGTTCAAGATCCGGAGTCCGTGCTTCTCGAACCTGCAGGCGCTGCCCGAGATGTCTGAAGGGGAGTACATCCCCGACCTGATCGCATCGCTCGGTAGCTTAGACGTCGTCCTCGGGGAGGTGGATCGATGACCGGAACGGGAGCTGTGCCGCTGCAAAGCGGTGAAACGGTGCTGTTGCCCGAGCGGATCGGCGAGGTCACCGGCCTCGCCGAGTTCGGCGTCCTCGGCGAACTGATCGCGTCGTTCGTCGGCGCGGCGATCGTCGGGACGCTGATGCTCACGACGACCGCCGTCGCCGGCCCGTGGGCCAAGCGGAAGATCACCGCGGCGTTCACCGACCGGATCTCGATCAACCACCTCGGCCCGGCCGGGATCGGGATCATCATCGCCGACGCGGTCCGCATGCTCTCGAAGGAGAACATCGTCCCCGAGGGCGCGGATCGTCCGGCCTACGACATCGCGCCGATCGTCCTCACGGGATCGGCACTCCTCGGGTTCGCCGTCATCCCCATGGGTAGCGGCATCCACCTCGCGGACCCCGAGGTCGGCCTGGCGTACGTCTTCGCCGTCGCCGGCATCGCTTCGATCGGGCTCGCGATGGCCGGCTACGCCTCGGGGAACAAGTACTCGCTGCTGGGCGGACTCCGGGCGGTGGCTCAGAACATCGCCTACGAGATCCCGCTCGTCGTGACCGGGATGTCCGTGGTGATCTTCGCCGGGTCGTTACAGATGAGTACGATCGTCGACGCCCAGACGAGCCAGACGCTCGTCGACCTCGGCGTCGTCTCGATTCCGGCCTGGTACGCGCTGGTCAACCCGTTCGCGTTCGTGCTGTTCCTGATCGCGAACTTCGCCGAGGTCGGCCGCAACCCCTTCGACATGCCCGAAGCGCCGGCCGAACTGGTCGCCGGCTACCAGACCGAGTACTCCTCGGTCAACTTCGTGCTGGTCTACCTCGGGGAGTTCCTCCACATCTTCCTCGGCGGTGCAATCATCGCGACGATCTTCTTGGGCGGTCCGGCCGGTCCCGGTCCGGAAGCGCTTGGCATCGTCTGGTTCCTGCTGAAGATCTGGGCCGTCTTCCTGCTGACCCAGTGGCTCCGCTCGGCGGTGCCGCGCGTGCGCATCGACCACCTGATCGAAATCGGCTGGAAGGGCCTGCTGGTCCTTTCGTTCGCGAACCTGTTCCTGACCGCTGCGATCGTCGGGGTGATTCAATGATCGGACTGCTCAAATCCATGGCGACGACGATGAAACACGCGCTGGACGGCTCCACCTTCACGGTGGAGTATCCCAAGACCGCACCGGACGTCTCCCCCCGGTTCAGGGGCGTCCACAAGTGGAGCCAGGAGCGCTGCATCTGGTGTCGCCAGTGCGAGAACGTCTGTCCGAACGACACCATCCAGATCGTGATGGACGAACAGCGCAACGGCGAACAGTACAACCTCCACATCGGACAGTGCGTCTACTGTCGGCTCTGCGAGGAGGTGTGTCCGACCGACGCCATCCTGCTCACGCAGAACTTCGAGTTCACGGCGGACACGAAGCAGGATTTCGTCTACAACAAGGAGCAGCTGAAGTCGGTCCCGTGGTACAAGGACATCGACCCCCTCGAGTCACGCGAACCCGACCGGGGCGCGTGGATCGGCGAGGGCGAAGGAGAGGTGGACTACCAGTGACGGGTCGCCCGTCCCCCCAATACGGGCAACGAAACCAACCATGCCATACGAGTTGATCGCGTTCGCGCTGTTCGCGTTCGTCACCCTCGCCAGTGCGCTCGGTGTGGTGCTCTTCCGTGACCCCTGGCACTCGGCGCTCATGCTGGGCGTCACGCTGTTGAGCGTCGCGATTTACTACGTGATGCTGGCGGCGGAGTTCGTCGCCGTGATGCAGGTCCTCGTCTACGTCGGCGGGGTCCTCATCCTCATCACGTTCGCCGTGATGCTCACCCAGCGCGAGGAGCCTGCGAACGCGGACGCCGACGAGGTGGTACAGACATGACGACTCGACCGCGACTCCGACGCGAGGGATCCGTCCTCCCTGGCCTGCTCGCCGTCGTCCTCTTCGGACTGATGGTGGCGGTCGTCCTGAACACGCAGTTCGGGGGACCGACCGGCTTCCCGGAGGGGCTCTCGATCACCTCCGAGATCGGCTACGCCCTCTTCGACCTCGAGGCGTTGCAGTCGACCGAGGGTGCCGTGGCCGACACGGAGCCGTTCCTCGTCGCCTTGCTACTGATCGCGATCGTCCTCGACGCGGCGCTGGACGCCGCGCTCGTGCTCGCGAAACGCGAGGACGAGGGCGAACCCGTGGCCCCGCTCGCCACGACGAGCGCGACCTCGAGTCGGGCCGGCTCCGACGTCGTGGCCGACGGCGGCCGCGACCGCACGGCGACCGACGGGGGCGAGTCGACCGATCGGTCGACCGACGGGGGTGAGTCCCGATGACGTCGGTGCCGATCGAGTACTTCGTGATGCTGTCGATGGGGCTGTTCTGTATCGGCCTCTTCGGCATCCTGACGCGTCGCAACGCACTGATGTTCCTGATGTCCGTCGAGCTGATGTTGAACGCGGCGGTGATCAACCTGGTCGCGTTCTCGTTCCTGCACGGCAACCTGACGGGGCAGGTGTTCGGCCTGTTCACGATGGCGCTCGCCGCAGCGGAGGTCGCCATCGGACTCGGGATCATCCTGGTGCTGTACCGCAACTTCGGTGACGTCGACGTCACCGTCCCGACGACGATGAGGTGGTGACGATGGAAGGCGCATTCGACTACGCACCGGCGATCGCACTGTTCCCGCTCGTGGCCTTCGTGGTCGCCCTGACCTTCGGCAAGTACCTGCCGAAGAAGGGGGCGATCCCGGGCATCGCAGCGACGGCTGGCTCCCTGCTGCTCTCGCTGTGGACGCTCGTCACGGTCGCGGGCGGCGAACCCCACGAGCAGACGCTGTTTACCTGGGTGGTCGGCGACGTGGCCGGCGAGGTCAATGGAGCCGTGGAGTTCACGTTCGGCATCCTGATCGATCCGCTGGCGGCGCTGATGCTGGTGATCGTCTCGCTGGTCGCGTTCCTCGTCCACGTCTTCAGCCTCGGGTACATGAACGCCGAGGGCGAGACCGGCCTGCCGCGGTACTACGCCGGTCTCGGCCTCTTCACGTTCAGCATGCTCTCGTTCGTCTACGCGGACAACCTGCTGATGGCGTTCATGTTCTTCGAACTCGTGGGGCTGTGTTCGTTCCTGCTGATCGGCTTCTGGTTCCGCACGGAGTCCGCGCCGTCGGCCGCGAAGAAGGCGTTCCTGGTCACCCGCTTCGGTGACTACTTCTTCCTGCTCGGGGTCGTCGCCATCGCGGCGACGTTCGGCACGGTCGCGTTCGCCGGCGACGAGTCGTTCGTCCACGCCGCCGAAGCGGCCATCGACGGAACCGGCGACGCGTCGATTCCCGGCGGCTTCGACGCCCAGACGTGGGTGACGATCACTGGACTCCTGGTGCTGGGTGGCGTCATCGGGAAGTCGGCGCAGTTCCCGCTGCACACGTGGCTCCCCGACGCGATGGAAGGCCCGACGACCGTCTCCGCGCTCATCCACGCGGCGACGATGGTCGCGGCCGGCGTCTATCTGGTCGCCCGGATGTTCGGCTACTACGCGCTGTCGCCGACCGCGCTGGCGATCATCGCCTTCGTCGGCGGCTTCACCGCGCTGTTCGCCGCGACGATGGGCGTCGTCAAGGACGACATCAAGCAGGTGCTGGCCTATTCGACGATCAGCCAGTACGGCTACATGATGCTCGGCCTCGGCGTCGGCGGCTACGTCGCCGGGGTCTTCCACCTGATGAACCACGCCTTCTTCAAGGCCCTGCTGTTCCTCGGTGCCGGTGCCGTCATCGTCCTCATGCACCACGAACAGGACATGTGGAAGATGGGCGGCCTCAAATCGAAAGCGCCGATCACCTACTACACGTTCCTCGCCGGCGCGCTCGCGCTCGCGGGGATCGTTCCGTTCTCGGGCTTCTGGTCCAAGGACGAGGTGCTCTACGACGCCCTGATCGTCGGCCTCGAGCAGCCCATCTTCCTGGTCGCGTACGCGATGGGACTGCTCGCGGTCTTTTTCACCGGCTTCTACACCTTCCGGATGGTCAAACTGACCTTCCACGGCGAACCCCGGTCGGAGGTCGCCGAAAACCCCCATCCCGTCGGCTGGTCGATCAAGGCACCGCTGGTCGTACTCGGTACCCTCGCACTCGTCGCGGGCGCTGCCAACCTCGCGCCGGTGTACAAGCTCACGGGGATCGACCTCACGTTCCTCGAGCACTGGCTCGCGGGCGGCGTCGAGGGGACGACCTACGAGGCCTACTCGGAGATGATCTTCGGGGCCGACGCGGTCTACGCGACGGGTTACGTCGGAAGTGAGACGCTGACGGTCCTGCTCGGCGCGGGGGTGTCCCTGCTGCTCGCGCTGGCCGGTGCCGGCCTCGCCTGGTGGCTCTACAGCGGTCCCGAGCCGACCGCGCACACGGAGCGGCTCGGTTCGATCGGCGCGGTGGCAAAGAAGAACTACTACCAGGACGAGTACCAGGTCTGGCTCGCCGAGGGCCTGACGCTGCCGCTCTCCCGGCTGGCCGACCGGTTCGACCAGACGGTGATCGACGGCGTCGTCAACGGCGTCTCGACGACCAGCCTGTTCGGCGGGAGCTGGATGAAGCGACTCCAGACCGGCGTCGTCACGAACTACGCCGCACTGTTGGTGACCGGGTTCGTCCTGCTGTTGCTCGGCCTCGGACTGCTCGGAGGGTGGTTCCTATGATGATCGAGATCCTGCTCGCAGTGACGCTGATCGGCGCGGGAGCCGTGTTCCTCGCGCCTGACCGTATCGCCGGCAAACTGGCCTTCTGGATCAGCCTCGTGCCCGCCGCGATCGGCCTCTGGCTGTTCGCGGCCTTCGACGGCAGCGGCAACGCCCTGCTCGAGGGCGGCGAGATCGCCTTCGAGTCCCGGTACGAGTGGGTCCAGTTCGGCGACTACGCCATCTCGTGGTTCGTCGGCCTCGACGGGATCAGCCTGCCGCTGGTCGTGCTGACGACGATCCTGGTCACGCTGGCGATCGTGAGTTCCTGGACGCCGATCGACGAGCGCGAGTCCCAGTTCTACGGGCTCGTGCTGTTCATCGAGGCCAACCTCATCGGCGTCTTCGCGGCGCTGGATTTCTTCCTCTGGTTCATCTTCTGGGAGGCCGTCCTGATCCCGATGTACCTGCTGATCGGCATCTGGGGCGGCCCGCGCCGGAAGTACGCCGCGATCAAGTTCTTCGTATACACGAACGTGGCGTCGCTGGTAATGTTCGGCGCGTTCGTCACGCTCGTGTTCGGCCTCGGCGATAGCGTCTCGAGTTTCGCGCTCCCCGAGATCGCCCAGGCGCTGCTTGCGGGCACCCCGGACGCCTTCTACGGCATCGAGGGCACGACGCTCGCGTCGGTCGTGTTCGTCGCGATGTTCCTCGGCTTCGCCGTGAAGGTGCCCGTGGTTCCCTTCCACACCTGGCTGCCGGACGCCCACGTGGAAGCGCCGACGCCCGCGTCGGTGCTGCTCGCCGGCGTCCTGCTGAAGATGGGGACCTACGCGCTGTTGCGGTTCAACTTCACGATGTTCCCGGACGAGGTGATCGAACCGTTCCTCGTCCCCATCGCGGTCGTCGCGGTCATCAGCGTCATCTACGGTGCCTTGCTCGCGCTGGCCCAGACCGACTTGAAGCGGATCGTCGCTTACTCGTCGGTGTCGTCGATGGGCTACGTGATCCTGGGCCTGATCGCCCTGACCCAGTTCGGCGTCGGCGGCGCGACGTTCCAGATGGTCTCGCACGGGTTGATCTCGGGGCTGATGTTCATGACCGTCGGCGTCATCTACAACGCCACCCACACCCGGATGGTCTCGGACATGTCCGGAATGGCCGACAGGATGCCCGTCGCCGCGGGCGTCTTCGTCGCCGGTGCGTTCGGCTACATGGGCCTGCCGCTGCTGTCCGGCTTCGCCGCCGAGTACTACATCTTCTTCGGCGCGTTCCAGTCCGAGGTACTCGCGTACGCACCGATCTTCACCGCGCTGGCGATGTTCGGCATCGTCCTCGTCGCGGGCTACCTGCTGTTTGCGATGCAGCGGGCGATCTTCGGACCGTACACCCTGGAAACCGACTACGACGTCGGCCGCGCCCCGCTACACGACGTCGCCCCGCTGTTCGTGTTGCTGGGGATCATCATCGCGCTGGGCGTGGCACCCGAGTTGATCTTCGAGATGATCACGGACGCAGTCGATCCGATCCTCGAGACCGGAGGTGAACTGTAATGGCGCTGATCGAACTCGGTGAGTGGGTCGCGCTCGCGCCGGCCCTGTTGCTGGCCGCGACCGCACTCGTCCTGTTCCTGATCGACAGCGTCAGCCCGCGGTCGACCAATCGCGCACTGCTCGCGGGTACCGCGACCGTCGGCTCGCTGGCCGCGCTGGGCGTCGCCGCCTGGTTCATCGCCGCCGACGTCGGGCTCGGCGGGATCGAGGGCTTCGGGGCGATCGAACTGTTCGACGGCCAGCTCGTCGTCGACCAGCTCGCCCTGTACTTCACCATCGTCGTCGCGATCGTCACCGCGCTGGTGTCGGTCGCCAGCTACGACTACATGGACGGCCACGCCTACCAGGCCGAGTACTACTCCCTGATGATGCTCGCGGCGACGGGCATGGCCACGATGGCCACCGCCAACAGCCTCGTGACGGTCTTCATCGCGCTCGAGCTCTCGAGCCTGCCGTCGTACGCGCTCGTGTCCATTCTCAAGGACGACCGCGGCAGCGTCGAGGCCGGGCTGAAGTACTTCCTGATCGGCGCACTGTCCTCGGCGATCATGGTCTACGGCATCTCGCTGATCTACGGCGCGACCGGCGTCCTCCAACTCGACGCCATCGCGACCGAACTCGGAACGCTGGTCGACGACGGCGCTGAGGTCGGCGGGCTGCTGGGGCTCGGCGTGTTGATGCTGATCGGCGGCATCGCGTTCAAGACGGCCAGCGTCCCGTTCCACTTCTGGGCCCCCGAGGCCTACGAGGGCGCGCCCGCGCCGATCTCGGCCTTCCTCTCGTCGGCCTCGAAGGCCGCCGGCTTCGTGATCGCGTTCCGCGTCTTCTCGACGGCGTTCCCGATCGACGTGACGAACGAACTGATCGGCATCGACTGGACGCTCGCGTTCGTCGTGCTCGCGGTCGTCACGATGACCGTCGGGAACTTCGCCGCCGCAACCCAGGACAAGGTCAAGCGCATGCTCGCGTACTCCTCGATCGGACACGCGGGCTACGTGCTGATCGGCCTGGCCGGCCTCACCGTCGACGGCGGCGAACTGGTCATGGGCGCGGCGATGATGCACCTGCTCGTCTACGGCTTCATGAACACCGGCGCGTTCCTGTTCGTCGCGCTGGCCGAACACTGGGGCGTCGGCCGCACCTTCGAGGACTACAACGGCCTCGCCCGCCGCGCGCCCGTCGCCTGCTTCGCGCTCGCGATTTTCATGTTCAGCCTCGCGGGCATTCCGCCGCTGGGCGGCTTCTGGAGCAAGTACTTCCTGTTCGTCGGCGCACTCGAGACCGGCCTGCTGCTGGTCGCGGCCGCGCTGGTGGTCAACAGCGCCCTGTCGCTGTACTACTACGCGCGGCTGGTCAAGGCCGTCTGGATCGAGGAGCCGCTGGTCGAGCGCGACCCGCTCGCACAGCCGACCGGCATCTACGCGGCGATCGCGTTCGCCGCCGTGATGACGGTCGTCCTGCTGCCCGGCTTCGGACCGGTCGTCGAAGTCGCGCTCGAGACCGCTGGCGACGTCTGGCCGCCCTGATCGGCGGCATCGATTCGACCGTTTTTGCGAGTTCCCGATCGGTAGCCGACCGGCCGCTCGCCGTTCGCTGGACCCGGTAGCTTTTACCGGCCGGGGTTGCAAGCCGCGATACGAGGATGGGGTTACAGCTCGTGCTCGGCTGCGGTAGCGTCTGTCGCGGGATCATCGAGGAGCTGGCCGAGCGCGACGGGACCGACCGCCTGCTCGTCGTCACCGCCGACGAGAGCATCGTCGAGACGCTGCGGGACGCGAGCATCCCCGCTCGAGCGGCCGATCCGACCGATCCCTCGGCGATCGCCTCGATCGAGGACCCGGAGACCGTCTTCGTCGGCGCAGATCGGACCGACGTCAACCGCGTCGCGCTCCGGCGAGCCCGCGAACGGTTCCCGGAGTCGTCGATCGTCGCGTATCTGGGCGGTAACCCGACGCCGGCCGACCGAACGGAGTTCGGCGACCTCGCCGATCACGTGGTCGACGCCGAGAGTGCGATCGCGGACCGGGTCGCCGACGTGAGCCTCGGCCCGGGTGCGGAATCGGCGATCGAACTCCGGCATCAACTGCAGTCGATCGACGGGCCGCTGGCGGTCGTCACCCACGACAATCCCGACCCCGACGCGATCGCAAGCGCCGTCGCGCTGGTCGACATCGCCCAGTGGCACGGCCTCGAGGCCGAGGCCTGCTATTTCGGCGAAATCTCCCACCAGGAGAACAGGGCGATGGTCAACCTGCTCGACCTCCCGTTGCGCAACCTCGAGGATCAGGCGTCGCTCGAGGAGTTCTCGTCGTTCGCGCTGGTCGATCACTCCCGGCCGGGCGTCAACGACGGCCTCCCGGAGACGTTACACGTCGACATCGTGGTCGACCACCATCCCCCGCGCGGACCGGTGCCCGGGACGTTCGTCGAACTTCGCGAACACGTTGGGGCGACCAGCACGATCCTCACCGAGTTCCTGCACCGGTACGACCTCGAGTTCGGGACGGCGACCGCCACGGCGTTACTCTACGGCATCCGCGTCGACACCAGCGACTTCACCCGCGAGGTCTCGCCCGCGGACTTCCGGGCGGCGTCGATCCTCTGGGGACACGCGGACGTGAGCCTCCTCGAGCAGATCGAACAGCCGACGATCGAGGGCGAAACCTTAGAGACCATCGCGCGGGCGATCAAGAATCGGGACCAGCGTGATTCGGTCGCCGTCGCCAGCGTCGGCCGCCTCTCGAACCGGGACGCGCTCCCGCAGGCGGCCGACCAGTTGCTCGCGATGGAGGGCGTCGACACGACGCTGGTGTTTGGCTTCCGGGACGAAATGGCCTACCTCTCGGCCCGGTCCCGCGCCGACGACGTCGACCTCGGCGAGACCCTCCGCGACGCGTTCGAGCGGATCGGCAGCGCTGGCGGTCACGCCGACATGGCTGGTGCCCAACTCGAGGTGGGGATCCTGGGCGACGTGGACGACGACGAGGAGGTCGATTCGATAGTCAGCGTCGTCGAGGAAGTGATCACGAACCGCTTTTTCGAGGCGATCGAGACCAGACCCGGCGTCCCGGTCGGCGCGTACGACCGGACCAGCGAGTGGCTGTTCACCGACGCCGGCGAGCGCGGCGACGGCGAGTCGGCCTGATCGGTGCGGATGCCGTCGGGGGCGGGAGGCCGATAACAGTACTTTTGCGCGCCCGGTCCGTACGGCGAGGCATGGAGGTCACGTCGGACAGGAGCAAGGCGCAGGTCCAGGAGTACATGACCCGCGACGTGGCCACGGTCTCGCCGGACGCGACCGTCGGAGCCGTCGCGAAACGCATCGCCGAGAGCGACGACCACAGCGGCTATCCGGTCTGTGAACGCCGTCGGGTCGAGGGGTTCGTCAGCGCCCGCGATCTGTTGCTCGCCGACGAGGACGAACCGATCTTCAAGGTGATGACGACCGACCTGCTCGTCGCCCACCCCGAGATGAAGGTCAACGACGCCGCCCGCGTCATCCTCCGGTCGGGGATCCAGAAACTCCCCGTCGTCGACGACGCCGGCAACCTGGTGGGCATCATCTCCAACGCCGACGTCGTCCGCAGCCAGATCGAACGCGCGACGCCCCAGAAGGTGGGCAAACTGATGCGAACCCTGGAACAGATCCACGAGATCGACCTCGAGCAGGAGCGACGGACCGTCGCCCTCGAGGCGCTGACGCCGACCCAGGGGCGGGTCTACGCCGACGAACTCGAGGGGCGGCGCTACGAACTCGAGCGCGGGCTGGCCGAACCGCTGGTGGTCATCGACAACGCGGGGACGCTGTTGCTCGCGGACGGCCACCACCGCGTGCTCGCGGCCGATCGCCTGGGGATCGACGAGATGGACGCCTACGTGATCGTCGTCGATCGGGAGATCGACCTCGGGATGGCCAAGACGGCCGAGAAAGAGGGACTCGAGCGGATCGACGACATCGAAGTCGTCGACTACGCCCACCACCCGCTCGTCCAGACGACCCAGCGGCTCCAGTCGGGCGACTGACCCCCGGTCACACTTCGGACCCGCTGAGGGGTCGACCGTCGCCCGATTACCCGGTTTCGTTTCGCTCCGATCACGGCAGCAAGTCGGCTCGCAGCCTCGAAGCCGTCACCGGTAGAGATCAAACCGGAGCAACGCCCCGCGGAGCAGGACGACGACGGGGATGATCTCGAGACGGCCGACCCACATGTTGATGATCAGCACCGCTTTCCCGGCGTTGGGCATCTCCACCCCGGTGATACCGGTGTCGAGCCCCACGGTGCTCTGGGCGCTCATCACGTCGAAGATCACGTACTCCGTGGGCGTCTCGGTCGGGAGGATCGCCAGCATGACCGCGATCCCGATCGCGAGAAACGCGAACCAGAGCACCAGTACGATCGCGGCCTCTTCGATCTCCTTCGCGGCCTGGTCCGCCGAGAGCCGCCGATCGCCGAGTTGCAGGCGTCGCACCGCGGAGACCGGCGTAAATACTCCGCTGATGCGCCACCGGACCCCTTTCACGAGCGTGATGACGCGGATGAGCTTCAGGCCGCCGACCGTCGACCCGGCTGCCGCGCCGGTCAACATCCCGAGACAGAGAAAGAGGATCGCGTCGGCCGTCCAGACCTGCTCGGTCCCCCCGCCGAGCGTCGCCGTCCCGAACCCGGCGTTCGAGGTCGCAGAGACGAACTGAAACAGGCCGATCCGTATCGTCTCCTCGAGCGAGCCGTAGAACCCGCGCAGCGAGAGGATCGCGATCAGGACCGCGCTGCCGACGGTGAACCAGATGAACACCCAGCGGGTCTGGAGGTCGGCGTAGAGGTTCCGGATCTCCCCTTTGAAGATGAGGTAGTGGACGGGGAAGGCGATCGATCCCGCGACCATCACGGGGATGACGGCGTACTCGATGAGCGGCTCGCCGTAGTGGCCGATCGAGTCGGCGTGAACCGAGAATCCGCCCGTCGAGATGGCGGTCATCGCGTGGTTGATCGCGTCCCAGACGGGCATGCCGGCGAGGAAGAAGAGGGCGATCGCTCCGACCGTGAACCCGAGGTAGAGTTTCCAGATGTCCCGCGCCGTCGAGACGATGCTGGGGTGGATCTTCTCGGAGCGGGCCTCGCTCTCGTAGAGGGTCAGCGAGCCGCTGCCCGGCCTGGCGAGGATGCCGACCGTGAGGACGATCACGCCGACGCCGCCGACCCACTCCGTGAACGAGCGCCACCACTGGATCGACGACGGCAGCGTCGATTCGTCGGTCGCCATCGTGAGACCGGTCGAGGTGTAGCCGCTCATGCTCTCGAAGACGGCGTGTAACGGCCGCAGAAACGCCGCGGTCGTCTCGCCGAGTTCGGGCGTGGCGAGCCACGACGGGCCGTACGCGATCGTTCCAGCGACGAGCAGGAACGGGAGACTTCCGAGGAGGGCGACGAACGCCCACGCCGCCGCCGCGATCATCATCCCGTGGAGTTTGCCCGGCTGCGGCGCGTCCGCGTACCGCCGGGCGAGGCCCGTCCCGACGGCGGCGAACACGACGGCGGTGGCGACGAACGCGGGAACGGCGTAGAACTCGCCGACGACGACGGCGACGAGAATCGAGGCGAGCGGCATCAGCGCGACGACTCGCAGTATGCGGCCGACGTCGCGCGCGACGGTTCCGAACTGCACCGATACCATACTCACTCGGGCGAGGAAAAGGCCGCAATTGCGTCGTCGATGTGTTCGTCGTCGACGAGCAGCGTCACGTCGTCACCGGCCGAGAGCACCGTCGTCCCGTCCGGCGGGTACAACTCGTCGCCGCGTTGCAGGGCGACGACGAGACAGCCCTCCGGAAGCTCGCCCGACGACTTCGCGTCAGCCAGGGACTGGTCGGCGACGGGCGATCCCGGATCGACCGCGAGTTCGACCAGTTCCGTCCCGTCGGCGAGTTCGACGAAGTCGCTGACCCCGGGATACTGAACGGAGTGATACAGGTACTCGGCGATCAGCCGCTGGGGATTCTCGATGACGTTGACGCCGATCTTCTCGAAAACGGGGAGGTGTGCCGGCTCGTGGACGACGCTCAACAGGTTGGGCACGTCGTGTTCCTGGGCGAGCAACATCACCATGATGTTGACGGCGTCGACGTTCGTCGTGGAGATCACGGCGTCGGCCCGGTCGATCCCCGCGTCCTGGAGCGTGCCGTCGTTCGTCGCGTCGGCGTGCAACACGAGACAGTCGTAGTCGGCGGAGATGGCGTTCGCCTTCTCCTCGTCGATTTCGACGACGACCACGTCGTGTCCGTCTTCGACTGCGAGTTCGACCAGGCTTCGGCCGGTTTTCCCGGCTCCGATGACGACGAGATACATTACTGGGACCCTCCGTGACGCGACGTGGCCCTCGAGACAGGGGCGGACGATCCCTGCTGGGCGACGATCAGTGGAACCGAACCCTCCCCGATATGCATGACTACGGCACGCTTTCGGTGGTTCGAAAAAAGGTGTTGCGATACCGACCTGGATGTCGTTCGATACCACACCCCGGAATCCTTACCAACCAGGCTGGCAAATATTGCATCCATGTACGACGCCGACGACCTCGAGGCGATCCGCAAGGCGACCGAGGAATGGGACCGTGAGACGCTCGATCCGGTGCTGGAGCGCCACGGCGAACGACAGGATCGCTTCGCGACCGTCTCGAATCTCGAGGTAGATCGCCTCTACACCCCCGAGGACGTCGCCGATCTCGACTACCTCGAGGAGTTGGGGTTTCCGGGCGAGGAACCGTACACCCGGGGGCCGTACCCGACGATGTACCGCGGCCGGACGTGGACGATGCGGCAGTTCGCCGGCTTCGGGACGGCCGAGGAGACCAACGAGCGATTCCACTACCTGATCGACGAGGGTCAGACGGGGCTCTCGGTCGCGTTCGACATGCCGACGCTGATGGGTCTGGACTCGGACGACCCGATGAGCGACGGCGAGGTCGGCAAGGAGGGCGTCGCGGTCGACACGCTGCGCGATATGGAGATCCTGTTCGACGGGATCGACCTCGGCGAGATTTCCACGAGCTTTACGATCAACCCCTCCGCGCCGGTGATCTACGCCATGTACGTCGCGCTGGCCGACCAGCAGGGCGTTCCCCGCGAGGAGATCCGGGGCACCCTCCAGAACGACATGTTCAAGGAGTTCATCGCCCAGAAGGAGTGGGTGATCCCCCCGGAACCCTCGCTCGACCTCGTCACGGACGTCGTCGAGTTCTCGACCGAGGAGACCCCCAAGTTCCACCCCATCTCGATCTCGGGCTATCACATTCGCGAGGCCGGCTCCACGGCCGTCCAGGAACTCGCGTTCACGCTCGCCGACGGCTTCGGCTACGTCGAGGACGCCGTCGACCGCGGCCTCGAGGTCGACGCGTTCGCGCCCCGCCTCTCCTTTTTCTTCAACTGCCACAACTCCTTCTTCGAGGAGATCGCGAAGTTCCGGGCCGCCCGGCGGATCTACGCCCGCGTGATGGACGAGTGGTACGACGCCGAGCGCGCGGAATCGAAGCGGCTGAAGTTCCACACCCAGACGGCGGGCCAGTCGTTGACCGCTCAGCAGCCGATGAACAACATCGTCCGCGTGACGATCCAGGCGCTCGCGGGCGTCCTCGGCGGTACCCAGTCGCTGCACACGAATAGCTTCGACGAGGCGCTGGCACTGCCCTCGGAGGAGGCCGTTCGGGTCGCCCTTCGCACCCAGCAGATCATCGCCGAGGAGTCCGGCGTCGCCGACATCGTCGACCCGCTGGGCGGGAGCTTCGCCGTCGAGTCGCTGACCAACGAGATCGAACGGGAGGCGATGGCCTACATCGAGGAGATCCGCGACATGGGAGACGGCTCCGTTCGGGACGGCATCCTGCAGGGGATCGACGACGGCTACTTCCACCGGGAGATCCAGGACGCCGCCTACGAGTACCAGGAACGGGTCGAACGCGGCGAGGAGGTCGTCGTCGGCGTCAACGAGTACACCCTCGAGGAGGACACCAGCCCGGACATCCTGCAGGTCGACGAGACCGCCCAGGAACGCCAGCGCGAACGCCTCGAGTCGGTCAAGGAGGAACGCGACGACGCGGTGGTCGAGGAGACGCTCGAGGCGCTCGACGAGGCCCTCGAGCGCGGCGAGAACGCGATGCCGTACATCGTCGACGCCGTGAAGGCCTACGCGACGATGGGCGAGATCATGTCCGTCTTCGAGCGACGACACGGAGCCTACAGCGAGCGAATCGGCTTGGCCTGAGGACGATTACGGGACTGGTTCGACCTGCGGACCTCGTCGGAACCGGGGACGTTCGGTAGCGGCTCGGGGTTGCAAACGGGATCGGGTCGGTCGTCACTCGAAGTTGTGCTCGATGCTCGTTCGATCGAGCGGGTGATCAGTAGCATTGCTTACCTATCATCAGAATTAGAAACGTCGTGTTTACCTTCCTTGTATTGGGCGTATATCCGTCCCGGCCAGAACTCACCTCTGAGTATCTTACTTAACAAAAGAACGAGCGGTATCCCAACGAAAATACTGCTTATAGCCGTAATAACCAGAAGTTCAGAGAGCATTATTTCCGAGTAGTCTTCTGCAGTGAAAAATCTGTGGGCTGTACTGATCAACTGTGGATCTCCGTGCTGCGAGTGTGCCATCCGCACGATATTCCACAGAAACAGCACCGATGAGGTATCTCGAGATCCGACCGACGCGACGCGTCACTCCATGACGTCGAGATCCCGGAAGTACGTGACCGGACAGGGGGCCTGAAGGATGATCTCCTGGGAGACGGACCCGAGGACGGCCTTCTCCGCGGGAGAGCGGCGACGGCCGCCGAGGATCATCCGATCGGCGTCGACGTCGATGGCCATGTCGACTACCTTGGCGGCGACCTCGCCGCGTTCGCCACGGACTTCGTAGTCGACGCCGGCCGCTTCCATCATCTCCTCGAGGTCGCCGACGGGTGGTCGACGGCGGGCCACCTCGTCGGGATCGACGTTCTCGACGCGGGCCTCGAAGCCCAGCTCCTCCCGGAACTCCTCGTACTCCTCGTCCGTGAAGGCGTGGCCGATCACGACCGTCGCCCCCAGCGGGTCGGCGATCTCGAGGGTGGTCTCGGCGAGTTCCTCGGCGCGGACCGTATCCATCGGGCCGACAGCGAGCAGGACCGTATCGATAGCCATGACAACTATTGGCGTTGCGACCCGCTTAAGTATTCCCGTACTTGCAGAATTACAGAAGAGGGGCGGAATGAACGCTGCACTCGTCGTTGGACGCACGGTGATCGGCGGCGGTATCACTCGTCGCTCCGGACGAACGTCGCCGGACAGGGGGCCGAGAGCAGCACCTCCTGTGCGGTCGATCCGAAGACGGCCTTTCCGGTCGGGGAACGGCGACGGCCGCCGACGACGACGCGGTCGGCGTCGACGTCCGAGGCCAGATCGACGATGGCCTCGCCGTGGTCGCCGACCGACCCGCGCGTCTCGTACGCGAGGCCGTGGTCGTCGAAAAAGTCCTGCAGTTCGCGGATCGTCGCGTGGCGGCGGGCGACTTCGTCGGGTTCGATCGCCGCCTCGTCGTCGAACTCGAGGCGGGAGACGACCTCGTCGTACTCGGAGTCCGTGAAGACGTGAGCGAGGACGACCGTCGCGTCCGCCGGCCCGGCGACTTGCAGGACGGCTTCGGCGAGGTCGTCGCTTCGGTCGGCGTCGCCCGGACCGACGGCCAGCAACACGGTGTTCAGTTCCATACTTCCAGTAGGGACATCACCGATTGTAAATCCACGCGAAGAGGAGGACCGAACTGTCGACCCGGACGATCGGTCCACGGGGCAGTGGTCGCGACGGAACCGGCCGGAACCGATCGATAGCGGGTTAGGGCTGGCCCCGTTCAGGAGGTGATATGAACGGACCCGACATCTCCGACCAGACGGCGCTCGTGACGGGGAGCGCGCGCGGCGTCGGTCGCGCACTCCTGCTCGCGCTCGCCGACTGTGGCGCACGGACGGCCGTCCACTACCACACCAGCGCCGATGCCGCCCGCGAGGTCGCCGAGGACGCACGCGAGCGCGGTGCGCCGGCGGTGACTACCGTCCAGGGCGACGTGACCGACCCCGAGAGCGTCGACGGGATCTTCTCGACCGTCGAGGCCGACCTCGGGTCGGTCGACGTGCTGGTCAACAACGTCGGCGACTTCGCCCCCCGCCACTGGGAGGAGATCGACTTCGAGACCTGGAACCGGGTGCTCGAGACGAACCTCAACGGCACCTACCTCTGTTCGAAGCGGGCGCTGCCCACGATGCGCGAGGCGGAGTACGGCCGGATCGTCAACCTCGGCTACGCCTCGAGCGAGAAGGGGCTGGTCAGCCCGGGGAACTTCCCGTACTTCGTCGCGAAGACCGGTGTGTTGATGTTCACGCGGATGCTCGCGGCCGACACGCAGGACGACGGTATCACGGTCAACGCCATCTCGCCGTACGTCGTGGAGAACTCCGAGGAGTTCCCCGACGAACTCCCCCGCGACCGACCGGCCAGCTACGAGGACCTCGTCGGCCCGTTGTACTTCTTCGTCGATCCCGACACGGAGTACGTCAGCGGCGAG
>NZ_HG315690.1:0-588788 GCF_000455345.1 Halopiger goleimassiliensis | reverse complement strand
AGCGATCGCATCGAAAATCCGATCGGACCTGCGATGTATTTGTCACGGGGCGCGTAGATGGCGTATGAACGACGATCGGATCACGATGCGATCGACAGGGGACGCCCTCTTGCTGTTGATCGACTTCCAGCGAGGATTCGACGACCCATCGTGGGGAACGCGGAACAATCCCGCTGCCGAACGACGCGCCGCGTCGTTGCTCTCCCGGTGGCGCGAAACGGATCGCCCCGTCGTGCACGTCCGGCACGATTCTACCGAACCGGAATCGCCGCTCCGGGGGGATCGACCCGGATTCGCGTTCAAATCCGAAACGGAACCGCTCGCGGACGAACCGACGTTCGTCAAGTCGGTCAACGGTGCGTTCGTCGATACCGACCTGGAGTCGTGGCTGAGCGAACGCGGTTCGAAGACGCTGGTGATCGCTGGCCTGACGACCGATCACTGCGTCTCGACGACCACTCGAATGGCCGAGAACCGCGGATTCGAACCGGTCGTGGTCGCGGACGCGACGGCGACGTTCGAACGGAGCTACGACGGCGATACGTTCGACGCCGAGACGGTCCACCGGACGGCGCTGGCCCACCTCGAGGGTGAGTTCGCGACAATCGTCGAGACTGCGGAGCTGCTCGAGACGTAACGGCGGGCCTCAGTCGGTGGTCGAATCCTCGAGCACGGTCCGGTACTGCTCGAGAACGTCTCCCTCGGGAGCGCCGTCGAATCGGATCCCGCCGTCGACCACGACGGTGAGTCGCTCGAGGGCGTCGGCGAAGGCCGCCACGTCGTGCGTCGAGACGACGACGGTGCGGTCCGGATGCTCCTGCCGGTAGGACGCGAGGAAGTCGACGATCCGATCGGCCGAGTGATCGTCCACGTCGGCCAGCGGCTCGTCCAGCAGGACCAGCTGTGGCCGCGAGACCAGCGCCAGCGCGAGGTCCAGTTTCGACCGAAAGCCACCCGAAAGAGCCGCCGACCGCCGATGAGCCGCCGGCTCGAGTCGGAGTTCCTCGAGGAGGGTGTCGATCCACTCGGCGGGCGGGGGGTCGGCCGCCATCGACCGAAACACCGAGAGGTTCTCCCGCGGCGTCAAGTCCGGATAAAATCGCGGCTCTTGGAAACTGTAGCCGACCGAGTCGACCGTCCGAGTGACGCTCCCTTCCGTTGGTCGGGTGAGTCCGGAAAGTAGTCCGAACAGGGTCGATTTCCCCGCCCCGTTCGGGCCGACGAGCGCGTGGAACGTCCCAGAACCTATTGTGAGGGAGACGTCCTCGAGCGCCGTCGTCGTTCCGTACCGTTTCGAGACGTACTCGAGGACGATGCCGTTTGTCGGTTCCGCGTTCCCTGTCCCGCGAGTCGAATCGCCGACCGTCGCCTGGGAATCGCGGTTCGCCGTCGGCCGGGGATCGGAGTTTCCGTCGGACACGGGTTATCGCCTCCGTCGGTAGCGGATCAGTGCCAGTTCGAGTGCAACCAGCGATGCGAGGGTCGTCCCGCCGAGCCACAGGAGGTGGTCGCCGTAGAGCGTGAGGGGCACGTCCCGCAACATCCCGCTGCGGGTCGCGACCGCGGCGTAGTAGGTCGGGAGCATCCGTGCGATCGTTCCCTGGATCGTCGAGAAAAAGCCCGCGGGGAAGACCAGACTCGAGAACGCGAACACCCCGACGGCGATCCCGAGGTCGACGAACAGGCCGGACGTCCGTAGATCGAACGCGAAGCAGATCGCGAGACCGACGGCCGACAGGAAGACGAACGTCAGCCCCAGCGAGAGCAGTGACAGGGGCGCAGCGGCCGCGACGTCGTAGCCGAGCCGTCGGGTCGCGAGCGCGACGATCGCCGTCGGAACGGCGAGCGCACCCCCGTAGAACAGGAGCTTGCTCGCGAGGACGGTCTCGAGGCGCGTCTCCGTGCGTAACCGGTCGACGACGCGACGTTCGGACCGAACCTGGTACGGCAGGAAGACCAGCGCGTAGAGGACGACGAAGGCGAACGCGCCGGTCGGGACGAGAAACGCCGAGAGCGTCCGATCGGTACCGAGTCGTTCCTGTTCGACGTGAATATCTGCCGGGAGCGCCGCGTCGAACTGCCGTTCGATGAGCGCCGCACTCTCGTCGACCGGTTCCTCGAGCGGAACGTAAGCTCCGTCGGAGATCACCGTCACGGTCGCGTTCGCGTCCGGATCGGTCACGTCACCCGGGACTTCGACGACCAGGTAGACGTCTTCGCGGGCGAGCGCCGCCCGGGCGTCGTCGGTCGACTCGTACCCGATCGGCGTCGCGAGCGTCGTCACGCCCGCTCGAGCGATCGCGATGTCGTTGGCGGTGGCGTCGTCCGTTCCCGTGACGCCCACGGGGACGTCCTGTGGAATCGTCGTCTGGAAGACGACCGTCCCGCCGATAATCGCGGCGGGGAGCACGACCAGCACGACGACGATCAGCGCCAGGTTCCGGCGGGCGGCGATCGTCTCCTTGCGCAACAGGGCGAGCAGGTCCACGGCTCACACCTCGTCGAACAGGGACAACACCGGTTCCGGATCGCCGTCGTAGGCCAGTTCGACGACGTCGCCGTCGCGCTCGACCGTCGCCGCCTGGAGCTGGTCGCCGTGTTCCTCGTCGGTTTCCGCGAGCAACGCGATCGTTCCCCTGAGGATCTCCTCGAGCTCGTCGGCGTCGCCCGTGGTTCGAAATCCGACGAGTAACTCCACGCCGGACTCGAGACCGTCGACGCTCACGCCGACGCTCGAGACGCCCTCGAGGGCGTCGGTTCCACCCGGGGGCAACAGTAACTCGTACCCCTCCGGCACGAGCGAGCCGATCGGTTCCACCGCGAACGTCACTGGCACGTCGCGTGCGTCGTCGTAGGCGTCGCGAATCGAGCCCGAGGGCTCGTCCGCCTCGTCGTAGCGCGTGGCGAGCGACGCACGAACGCCCGTCTCGCTGCCGAGGACGTACCGCCCGTTACCGTGGACACCGAGTGTTGGCGGCTGCTCGGTCCCATCCCCGACTGGTTCGTACAGCACCGGCTCGTCCTGATACGTCCGCTGCTCGTACGCGAGATCGGTCCCGTCCTCGAGCCCGGTCACGACCTCGGCGTCGCTCCACTCGCCCTCGAAGACGGCGTCGACCGGCGGCCCACCATCGTCGGGATCGTCGACGCTCGGTCCGTCGAACAAGAGGAGGCCGTCCGTCTCGAGCGACGTGAAGCCGGTTCGGTCCTCGAGCCTCGCGAGTCCGGTTTCTACGTCGAGGCGCTCCGAATCGACGGCCGCGAGTTCCCCGCGTAACCGCTCGAACTCGTCCGGATCGGTTGCGTCCGGGTCGATGCGGACGAGCACGGTCGCGTCCGCCGGGACGGCGTCGACGATCGGTTCCGCGAGCGACGAGCCGTCCTCGAGCAGGTCCGTACAGCCGGCCGTCGCCGCGAGCGTCGCACTTGCGGCCGTCAGTATCGACCGCCGCGGTAGCTGACGCGAGCGCTCGCTCGTCGTTGCCGGACTCGAGTCGCCGACTGGACGGCGCGGCCGACGAGACATACAACTACCTACTCGAAAGCGCCGTCCATTAACGTTCTGTCTACGTACCCCGGCTCGAGCGGGGCGCTGCCGGGAGTGGTACGAGCACCCCTCGTCCCCGATCCGCGGTAGACGCGACGAGCGGAAAAGACGGTCCGCGAGACGATTCGAAATCGGCGACGAGGCACAAGACCGGCTACAGCGACAGGGTAGGCACCAACTCGCGTTTGGCGAACTCCGCGAGCAACGGGGCGTCCTCGAGGTGCAGCAGGCGGGCGATCGAGAGCCAGTCGCCGTCGTTGGCCTTCGACAGCGTATCGTCGTCGAGACGGTCGAGGTCGGCCATGAGCCGGTCGTACCGTTCGTTGTCGGCCAGATACAGGAGCTTCGTCATCAGCTGGCGGTTGCGAACGTTGGGGGCGACGTCGCGGTGCCAGAGGGTCTCGTAGACCTCGAGGTTCTCCGCGGTCGGCTCGACGCCGCCGTGTTTGAGACAGCGGTCGGCGGTAGCGGCGGCGACGCGACCGGAGTCCATACACTTGTGGATGCCTTCGCCCCACAGCGGGTCGACTGACGGGACGGTGTCGCCGATGGCCATGAACCGATCGGTGTGCATCTGCCCGGGCATCTGGATGTGCGCCGAGCCGCGGTGTTGTTTGCCCTCGAGGCGCTCGGCGTCGGCGAGTCGTGGGTCGGTCTCGAGCCAGTGCTCGAGGTAGTCGTCGATGGTGTAACTCGATTTCGAGCGGGTGCTGTGGTAGTCGTTCTGGATGTAACAGAGCCCCACTTTGGCGGTGTCCTCGCCGGTGTGGAAGATCCACGAGTAACCGCCGGGTGCGAGTTCGTGGTCCAGTCGGAGCATCATCGCGTCGTGCAGGTCGGCGTAGCCGGGGCGGTCGACCTCGATGCCCTCGAACTCGTACTCGATGCCGATGGCGTGGTTCTCGCGCTCGAGGTCGACGACGCCGAGTTTCTTCGCCAGCGGTGCGGCCGGCCCCGTCGCGTCGACGACGATCTCGCCGTACACTTCCTCGTCACCGTTGTAGCGGACGCCGACGATTTCGCCGCCCTCCATGATCGGTTCGGTGACGCGAGCACCGAACCGATACTCCGCGCCGTTCTCGCGGCTATCCTCGACGAGAAACCGCTTGAAGGCGGCGAAATCGAGGACGGCTCCGGGCTGGTCCCGGACGTAGTAGTTGGTGGGCGACTCGAGGACGACGCTGTCGGTGTACTGCATCACCACGTCGTCGGGGACGTTGTAGGAGGCCATCATCGACGGGAACGTCCCCGCTGTCGATTTGTTGCTCGCGCGCGGGAACTCGTCTTCGGGTTCCGTCTCCAGGACGACGACGTCGTAGCCCCTCGCTGCGAGGTCTCGCGCACACTGTCCCCCTGCGGGACCCGCACCGGCGATCACTACGTCGTAGCGGTCGTTCATGCTCTCGAGACTCTATTCGATCCTAATGAGTTTGTTCAGTCGTCGCTCGATATCTCCCCCCCTGATATATGGGGGTCGGGATCTGTGGTGAGCGGTGACGGGGAACGGCACGCACCTGCATACGACCGGTTTCGGCCGCCAGCCCCTTCGCTGTTCGTCCCCAGACCGGCGGAACTGACGGGGCGTATCGGCCTGGGACCGCGTACCTTTTTGCTACGCTCGAGAGAAGGCCCCTGTATGGTCGACGTCCTCGACAACAAGCGGGCCGCGACGCGGTTTCGCATCCTCGTGCAGATCGCCGAGCGCCAGCCCGCGGTCAGTCAGGGGGAGATCGCCGAGGAGGTCGGCGTCACGAGCCAGGCGATCAGCGAGTACATCCGCGAACTGGTCGACGACGGCCTCGTCGAGAAGGAAGGACGCTCGCGGTACCGGGTGACTCCGGAGGGCGTCGACTGGCTCTTCCGGACCGCGGACGACGTCCGACGGTTCGCCGACCACGTCACCGGCGACGTCCTCGGGGCGATGAGCGAGGACGCCTACGTCGCGACCGCGGACATCGAGGAGGGCGAGACCGTCTCCCTGTTCCTCGAGGACGGCCTGCTGCACGCCGAACCGGGTGGGGAGGGTCCCGCGACCGGCATCGCGACGACCGACGCCGAGGCCGGCACCGACGTGGGCGTCACCAGTTTCGAGGGCGTCATGGAACTCGAGCCAGGGTCGGTGACCGTCCTCCAGGTGCCGAGCATCCGCACCGGCGGGAGTCGAGCGATCGAGTCGGAGACGGTCGCCACCGCGTGTACCGACGCCGACCGGGTCGCCGCGACCGGCGTCGAGGCCGTCGTCGCCTGTCGGCGGGCCGAGATCGAACCGGACGTCACGTTCGCCGTCGGCGACGTCGCCGCCGACGCCGCCGAACACGGCCTCGAGGTGACCGTCGTCGCCACGACCGACGCGGTCGGCCGCGTCACGGACGCGCTCCGCGATGCCGACGTCGCCTACGAAGTGCTCGAAGGCTAGCTTGCTCGAGGGCGTCACCGTTTGGCTTCGAATCGTGTCTCTCCTTCTGAGTCCCTCGAGCGGCCTCCCGATCAGGGGCCGTCACCGCTCGAGGGGCGAGTGACGGGTGCGTCGTCGCTTTCCTCGGGAGCCGAGTCGATCGCGTCGACGAACACGCCGCCAAGTCCATCGGGACCGTGGCGGTGGATCGTCAGCAGCATGTTCAGGACGAACAGACAGAAGCCCAGCGTCGTGAGGACGCTGCCGCCGACTGCTACTCTCGTGGGGACCCCGACCAGCGATGCGACGGTCAGGACGGCAAAGCCGGCGAGCGTCAGGACGAAATCGGCACGCTCGAGACGGTCGTCGTAGAGGTCGTCGATCATCGGCACCTGTTCGAACCCCAGCCGGTCGCTGTAGCGCTCGAGCCAGATGATGAAGGGGACGATGTGGTACAGCGAGCCGACGACGACGAAGCCGAAGACGCCGAAGACCAGGACGACGAAGGCGTCGGGATGGCCGAACAGGCCGGCGTAGCCGGTTGCGTCGGTCAGCCAGGTCGGCACGGCGAGGACAGTCCAGAGGACCAGCGATGCGACGACGACCCAGTACCGGTCGGTCATCGGCGATCGATCGGCCGTCGCCTGCCAGAGCCCGCGAACGACGACGGCCACGTACGCGAGGAGGCCGACGAGCACGGCCGCGGCACCCAGTCGGGCGATGGGTTCGACGCCGAGGCCGCGGCCGGTCGCGAGGACCAGCACGCCCCCGGGGAAGAGCAGTTCCTCGAGTTCGAGTAACCGGTCCTCGACGGCTCCGGGTTCCCACTGGGCGAACATCTGGGTGAGTTGCAGCAGCGCGCCCACGATCGTCGAGAGGACGGCCCCGTAGAGCGCGAGCGTGGCGTGCACGAGCAGCACCTCGCCCCTGACGAAGGGAGTCCCCTCGAGAACCGGTTGGGTGAAATCAACGGCGAGGAGGTATCCAAGCGGCGCGAGGGCGGCGAAGCAGACGAGCGCGAACCCGAAGTGTCGTTCGGTGAAATCGAGCGGCCGCGCCGAAAGCAGCGTGCGGCCGACGTTGTAGACGAACAGCCAGATACCCACGAGGATGAGGCCGGCGACGACGGGCAGCCAGGCGAGTGCTCCGGCGAGTAGCGCCGCCGCGAACCCGACCAGTCCGGCGACGACCAGCCAGAGCTGTGCGACCGCGAGTCGCCGCGAGTGGATCGAGACCCCGGACCAGACGGGGACGAACTGCGTCATCGCGCCCATGATCGTCAGCACGACCCAACCGAGCAGCGTGACGTGGAGGTGAGCCAGGTCCGCCAGCCCCGGCAGCGTCCTGACCGCCATGACCGTTCCGCCGACGACGGCCAGCACGAGAAACGCCAGCCCCACGACGAAGTGGCGCAGCGGAATCGCCATCGGGGGCTGCTGGTCGGTCCGTAACCCTCCGGGAATGCCGTTCATGTCCGTCCCTTCGCGCTCGAGCGTCGTCACCTCGTGTCCGAACACGTTCGGAAGCGGTCTTTCGCGACCCGAGAGCGTAGGTCCCAGTATGACCAGCCGACTGGAGTCGCCCGATTCAGACCACTCCGCGGTGACCACTGTCACGGTGCGCTGTACCGGACACGTCCGCGAGGCGGTCGGCACGCACGAACTCGAGTTCGCGTTCGAGGGCGGACGCCTCCGGGAGTTCCTCGAGGCCTTCTTCGCCGAGTACGACGTCGAGGACATGTTGATCGCGGAGACGGAGGCGGACGCGACCGCCCGGGGCTGGGCGGAGCCGCCCGCCGACCTGCCCGGCACCTGGCGAAAGAACCCCGAAGGCGAGCAGACGAGGCCCTACGCCCGGGTCTGCGTCAACGGCCGGTTCAACGAACACCTCGAGGGGTTCGAAACGGAACTGGCGGACGGGGACCGCGTCGCGCTGATCTACCCGTTCATGTTCTGCTGTTAGGCGAACGTGTTCGTCTCAGGCCTTACCCCTCCGCGCGGTCGATCGACGGGTATGAGCGACGACGCCACCGACGTCGAACCGGTCACCAGACGCGACCACGACGTCTCGTGGTCCGCGAACCTCGAGTTGCCCCGGCACGCGGCCGACCGCGATCTGGTGGTCGAACAGGCCAAAGACGCTATCGAGGCGACTGCACCCGGGACCCACGTCAACCTCGTCACGCACGGCGATCACGGCGATCCGCGGTCGTACCTCTGGGACGAACTCGAGGCCGCTTACGACGGCATCGACCTCGAGTACGTCGACCAGTGTGGCTGTGGCGGTTACGTGACGCGGGTTCACCTCGAGGACGCCTGATCCAGGACCGCTCAGGAATCCCTGACGTGTGGCGTCCCCTCGGTCTCTTCGTACACCCTGGGTTCGGCAGCCTCCGATTCTCCATCCTCTCCATCACCTTCCGGCTCGTCACCTCCTCCGCGCTCGGACTCGCTCGCTCGAGTCGAGAACCGGGCGACCGACGTCGCTGGACAGACCCAGACGTCGACGGCGTACCAGCCGAACAGCCGCGCGGCGTGTTCGTGGGCCTCCTCGGCGTCGTCGGCGACCACGCTACCGACGTGTCGCAAGGGGTCGGTCGGATCGTCTCTGCAAAACACTTCCCACCGGGCAGCGTCCCGATCGTCGCCGTCGGATTCGACCCGCCGCCGGCGCGTTTTCTCGACCATATCCGGTGCTTTCACGGCGTCGTGATGCCCGTTCCTCGACCTCCCGGCCACTGAGAACACGTCGCCGATTTGACGAACATATTCGAAGAATTCCCGCCGATCGGGAACGACGGGGCCGTTTTCGACAGTTGGGGGTATACACCCGCCTAATGCACCCTGGTGGTCAACTCGATACGTCGGAGCGGCCGTTCGTCCTCATCTGGGAGCTCACGCAGGCCTGCGACCTCGCGTGCGACCACTGTCGGGCCGACGCCCAGCCCGACCGGCACCCGGACGAACTCACCACTGCGGAGGGGAAGGCGCTGCTCGAGGACGCCGCCGCGTTCGGAGAGGGACAACTGGTCGTGCTCTCGGGCGGCGACCCGCTGGTCCGCGACGACGTCTCGGAACTGGTCGGCCACGGCGACGACCTCGGCCTGCGGATGACGATCACTCCCAGCGGGACGCGGTCGCTCACCGCAGAGCGCATCGAGGAGTTGGCCGACGCCGGGCTGAAGCGCATGGCCGTCAGCCTCGACGGCGCGTCGGCGGCCACCCACGACGCGTTCCGCGGCGAAGAGGGGAGTTTCGAGGAGACGATCCGCGCCGTCGAGGACGCCCAGGCCGCCGGCCTCCCCGTCCAGGTCAACACGACCGTCTGTCGGCAGACGGTCGACGAACTCCCCGAAATCAGGGATCTGATCGAGGACCTCGGAGCCGTCCTCTGGAGCGTCTTCTTCCTCGTCCCGATCGGCCGCGGTCGCGTTCTCGAGCCGATCAGCCCCGAGAAGGCCGACCGCGTGATGGCGTGGCTCGACGACGTCAGGCAGTCGTCACCCTTCGGGCTCAAGACGACCGAGGCACCGCAGTACAGACGCGTCTCCCTCCAGAAGCAACGCGAGGCCGAGTCGGCGTCCGACGACGAGTCCGGGGCCGGGAAGCCGGAGGACGGCCTCGGACGGCGATCCGGGATCATCGCCGGCGACGGCTTCGCGTTCGTGAGTCACGTCGGCGACGTGTATCCCTCGGGCTTCCTGCCCGAATCCGCTGGCAACGTCCGCGACCGGCCGATCACCGACATCTACCGGAACGCCGATCTATTCCAGTCCCTGCGCGACCGGGACGAACTCCGGGGCAAATGCGGTGCCTGCCCCTACCGCAACGTCTGTGGCGGCAGTCGCTCGCGGGCGTACGCTTACACGGGTGATCCCCTCGAGAGCGACCCGCTCTGTCCGTACGTCCCCGAAGGCTACGACGGCCCGTTGCCGTGGGACGATCCGGCGACGACGCCCGGCGAACCGTCGCCGAGCGACTGATCCCCGGTCGCCGGAACGGCCCCACTCGTTCGGTTAGTCCCCGTCGGGTGGCCGGGCGGTGATCGTCGTTACCATCCCGAGCATACCGGTCGTCGTCCCCTCGACGACGAGGTTCGATCGTGACACCACCGCCAGCGGCTCCTGATTCCATCGACAGCCGGTCTTCTCGTACCGCGGCTCCGCGCGCCAGTCCTGGAGCCGCGCGATCGGACCGACGCTGCTTCGCCCGTGCTCGAGCAGCAGAATCTTCCCGTCGGACGCGCAGACGCGCGCCATCTCTTCGAGCGCGACGACGGGATCCGGAAACATGCAGGTCGACATCGAGGAGATGACGGTGTCGAAGCTGTCGTCGTCGAACGCGAGGTCTTGAGCGTTCATCTCGTACAGCGATTCGCCGCGCCGCAGGCGTTCGAACCGGTCGGCCGCTCGCGCGAGCATCTCGGGACTGATGTCGACGCCGACGTACGTCACGTCCTCGGGCAGGTACTCGACGTTCGTGCCGCTGCCACAGGCCACATCGAGGACGCGACCGCTGGCTCGAGCGAAGTGACGGCGGCGGTAGCGGGCGGTCAGCAGGCGGTTGACCGTGGAACTGCCGTCCATCTCGTCGACGTGGTCGGCGACCGCCTCCCGGATCTCCGGTACCGATTTCGAGCGGCTCCCGATGCTGTCGCGGTCGCCGGTCGGCTGCGATCCCCCGTGCTGTGCGGATTCGTTCGTCGTCATACCCTACACTCGAGAACGCGGTGGGACCCGTTGTACCCACCCATCGGAACTGGTCCCCGTCGCGAAATCGTTTCAGGAACAGAAACGCGACGACGTTCGCGACCCGTTCGGTCACCGTCGGCTGCGATTGCTCGTGCCTGCCGGCCGTTCGCGTGCCGGCCCGACGAACGTTTTTATGCTGGTCAGGAGAGAGTGGCTACTGTGGCCGAGGGTACGTTCGAGGAGGAGATCCTGTTAACGGCCGTCGAACGCCGCGACGCGTTAGCACTGCTTGCGGACGGCCCGTATCACCGCCGCGAGATCCAGGCGGAACTCGAGCTCTCGAAGACGACGTGCCACCGGATCGTCCGGACGTTCGACGACTACGGACTGCTCGAGCGGACCGACGATGGCTATAAACTGACCGCGACGGGAGAGCTGCTCGCATCCGCCGTCGACGACTACGTCCGAGACGTCCGGACGACGTTCGAATGCGGGCCGTTCGTGGCCGCGTTCGCGGAGACCGACGTGACGTTCGACGTCGACGCCTTCCGCGACGCCCGGATTACCCGGCCGGAGCCGAACGACCCCACGCTCCCGCTCGATCGGGAGTTCGACGTCTTCCGGGAGGCCGACCACTTCACCCTCGTCGACGGGAACCAGCACGTCCCGGAGCTCTACCTCGAGCAGGTGATCGAGATCGGTCTCGAGCACGGGAAGGAAGCGGAACACATCGCGCCGCTCCCGATCGTCGAGAAACGCCTCACCCAGTTCCCGGAGGTCCACAAGCGTCACTCGGAGGTCGACGCGACGCTACAGTACCGCATCTGTCCGGACGTCCCGTTCGGACTCGTCCTCTACGAAGACGAGCACGTGGTCGTGCGGACGTACGACGAGGTAACCGGATCGATCGAACTGATGGCCGACACCGACGCGGACGATGCCGTCGCCTGGGCGCGGGACGTGATTCAGCACTACCGCGAGAAGGCGGACCCACCGTCGGCGTACGACGACCTCCCCGACTGGACGCCGGACGAACGGGTGAGCTTCCTCGACGAGGGCTGATCTCAACCGCCGGATCCAGTACGTACCGGCCCGCGAAACGGCACCAGCGTTCGGAATCGTTCCGATAGGTGGCTACAACCGCCGCCCGGTCGATCGTCCCGATGGAGGGATTCTGCATGTCGACGGCACTCACGCTCCGACGCTACGACCCCGGGGACGCGGACGACGTCTGGACCGTTCACGAACGAGCGATGCGTGCGGCCCCGATCGAATTCGTCGACGACGCTCCGGGTGACCGGCCACTGCGTCGCATTCCGGACCACTATCTGGAGGCGGGCGGAGAGTTCCTCGTCGGTCTCGCCGACGACGCCGTCGTCGCGATCGGCGGCTTCCAGCGGGAGGACCCCGTCACCTGTCAGTTACGCCATCTCCGGGTGGACCCGATCTACCAGCGGCAGGGATACGGAACGCGACTGCTCTCCGAACTCGAGTCGCGCGCCCGTGCGGATGGCATCCACGAGGCGGTGCTCTGGACGAACGAACGCCTCCGCGCGGCGCGGCGGTTGTACGAAACGAACGGGTACGAGGAAACGACCCGCGAGACGCACCCCGACTCGGGGCAGGTCTTCGTTCGGTACCGGAAACCGCTCGAGTGACGAACAGTGTGGTCGCCGCCACGACCGGTCCCGGTTCGAGGACCTCCCTGCCGGGTTTTCCGCTACATCGTCGAATCGATCCGGGCGGAGCCGATGCTGCTCCGAATCTTGGATTTCGTCGAACGCGGAGAAGACGCCACTACAGCAGGTCGTCGCGAGGAGTTCGGTTACTCGAGCACGACCAGCGTATCGCCCATGTCGACGCTCTGGTCCTCCTCGACGGCGACCTCGACGACGGTACCGCCGCGCTCGGCGACGATGTCGTTCTCCATCTTCATCGCCTCGAGCACGACCAGCACGTCGCCCGCGGCGACCTCGTCGCCCTCCTCGACCTCGACGTCGAGGATGGTTCCCTGCATCTCGGCGTCGACGGTCTCGCCGCTGCCGGCGAGGTCGCTTCCGCCGCCCTCGCCGCCGGCCGGCTGCGGGGGACTCGCCTGGCCTCCACCGCTCGCGTCGACGTCGCCGGCCGGGATGGCGGGTGCGCCGTGTTCCTCGAGTTCGACCTCGAAGCGCTTGCCGTTGACCTCGACGGTGAACTCGCGTTCGACGGTTTCCTCGTCCTCGGTCTCACCGCTGCCGGTGTCGCCGCCCCACTGCTGTTGGGCTTCCTCGATCCGGCTCTCGTCCAGTTCCTCGTCTAAGTACTTCGTCGTGTGCGTGCTGGCGACGAACTCCTCGTCGGTCAACATGAGGCGGTGGAACGGGATGATCGTCGGGATGCCCTCGATTTCGTACTCCCGGAGGGCACGGAGCGACCGCTCGATGCAGTCGTCGCGGTCCTCGCCCCAGACGATCAGCTTCGCGATCATCGAGTCGTAGTCGGTGACGAGTTCGTCGCCCTGGCGGAGGGCGTCGTCGAGACGGACGCCGATACCGCCCGGCGGGTCGTAGGTCTCGAGCCGACCGCCCGTCGCGGGGGCGAAGTCGTTGGCCGCGTTCTCGGCGTTGATGCGGAACTCCATCGCGTGGCCGTCGAACTCGACCTCGTCCTGTTCGAAGTCGATCTCCTCGCCCGCGGCGATCCGGATCTGGCGCTTGACGATGTCGTACCCCGTGATCTCCTCGGTGACGGTGTGTTCGACCTGGATACGGGTGTTGACCTCGAGGAAGTAGAAGTTCGCGTCGGGGCCGAGCGGGCCGTCACGACCGGGCTCCTCCTCGACGAGGAACTCGACGGTGCCGGCGTTCGTGTAGTCGGCAGCGGCGACGCCGCGGCGGGCGGCCTCGCCGATCTTCTCGCGGAGTTCGTCCGTCAGGGCCGCGGAGGGACCTTCCTCGATGACCTTCTGGTGGCGTCGCTGGAGCGAGCAGTCGCGCTCGCCGAGGTGGCGGACGTTGCCGTGTTCGTCGGCGAGGATCTGGACCTCGATGTGGCGGGGCTGCTCGAGGTAGCGCTCGAGGTAGACGGAGTCGTTGTCGAAGTAGGCTTCGCCCTCGCGTTTGGCGCTCTCGAGTTGGTCCTCGACTTCCTCCTCGGAGCGGACGACCTTCATCCCGCGGCCGCCACCCCCGCCTTCGGCCTTGATGGCGATGGGATAGCCGTACTCCTCGCCGAACGCTTTGACTTCTTCGGGTTCGGTGACGGGATCGGTCGTACCGGGGACGATGGGCACGTCGGCCTCGTCCATGATCGTCCGGGCCTTCGTTTTCTCGCCGAGGGACTCCATCGCCGAACTCGAGGGGCCGATCCAGGTGATCCCCTCGGCGTCCTCGACCTTGCTGGCGAACTCGGCGTTCTCCGCCAGGAAGCCGTAGCCGGGGTGGATGGCGTCGGCGTCGGCCTTCCGCGCCGCTTCGATGACGGCCTCGTGGTCGAGATACGAATCGGCCGCACGCGCGGGGCCGACGTTGTACGCTTCGTCCGCGTAGCGGACGTGGCCCGAGTCCTTGTCCGCCTCGGAGTAGATCGCGACGGTCCCGATGTTCAACTCCTCGCAGGCCCGCATCACTCGCACGGCGATCTCCCCTCGGTTCGCCACCAGAACCTTCCTGAACATTTCTGTGGGAACTGTTGCGGGGATAGCACCTTACTTTTTCGCAACGAGTCAGTGCGTCTAATTCGAACACCGGTCGTCCGACAGGGCGTTGCCGGGCAGCGACGCGCCATCGGGGTAACGGCCGAACGCAGCTACGCCGGAAACCCACCTGGAAACGAGGCACCGCAGGGGCCGCTCCTGCAAGAGGAGGTCGATAGACTCGGGGTGTACGCGCCGAGGCAACGAGGCGTTGAGCCCGCGAGCACTAACCGGCCGAGGCCACTCACTCATACCGTTCGCTCGAGCGAGGTCCGGACGGGTCCAGGCACAAACTGGGTCGTGCGGCCACGCGGTCGAATTCGGAAGCCTTACCATCGAGCCCGCCGGAGTAGCGGGTAACTACCGGTACTGGTTCCCACCACGGTTCGATTCCGTGGACCGGCGTTGAGGCGGCCACAGCGGCGGGGCAACACCCATACCCATCCCGAACACGGACGTTAAGCCCGCCTGCGTTCCGGCGAGTACTGGAGTGGGCGACCCTCTGGGAAATCCGGTTCGCCGCCTCACCATTCATACGGCATCCGTTCGCTCCGCGAGCGTCGACGCCGCCCAGTACGTGGCGGCTTCGAGATCCGGTTCCGTTCTCGAGTGGCTTCGAGGCCTCGAAGCCGGTATCGCCGGACGCCGCGAGCATATTCGGGACAACGGCCATACGGTGACGGTTCGACGATCGAAACGACCCGCGTCGCTCCCGGCGATAGTCGGTGATCGCCTCGAGCGCTCCCAGCGAAGGCTCGCCGTAACGGGGCGACGACGCGAGTGATCCATGTCCGAAGACTCTATCGCGGACCAGCCTGCGTACCGACTGCTCGCCGACCTCGGGAAGCGTACGCTGCGGCCCGGCGGTGCCGAACTCACCGCTGCGTTGCTCGAGGCCCTCGCCGTCTCGGCCGCGGACGACGTCGTCGAGTTCGCTCCTGGGCGGGGCCAGACGGCCCGCAGAACGCTCGAGGCGGGACCGAACTCCTACACCGGCGTCGAACTCGATCCGGACGCGGCGGCCGCGTTACGGGAGGCACTCGAGGGTCCGTCCGGAGTCGACCCCGAAATCGCGGTCGGGAACGCGGCGGAGACGGACCTGCCTCGAGGGTCGGCCGACGTGGTCTACGGCGAGGCGATGCTGACGATGCAGCCGGACGTCGGAAAGCGGGCTATCGTCGAGGAGGCCCGGCGACTGCTCCGGCCCGGCGGCCGGTACGGGGTTCACGAACTCGCCCTCGCCGACGACGTGGACGACGAGACCGCAGCCGCGATTCGCCGCGAGGCCGCGGACCTGTCGAACGTCTTCCCGCAACCGCTCTCGGCGTCGGAGTGGGTTCGGCTGCTCGAGGGCGAGGGCTTTTCGGTGACCTGGCAGGCGACCGCTCCGATGGCCCTGCTCGAGCCCCGGCGCGTCGTCGCGGACGAGGGACCGCTGCGAACCCTGAAGATCGGATTCAACTTGCTCACGAATCCGCGGGCTCGATCCAGGGTTCAGTCACTGCGGCACCTGTTCGACCGGTACGACGACGAGGTGCAGGCGATCGCGCTCGTCGCCGAACGGGACTGACGAGCCGAGAGCGAGATTGGGGGAATCCCGGTCGCCCGCCTCTCGTCCGTAAATCACCCGAATTTAAGACGGGCGAACACCTCGTCGCACGTACTCGCGTTCTCACGGTGATAGCGACGCAACTATCACTCGATTCACGAACAGCCCCTCGAGCACCGCGTCCCGCCGTCGGAGGTGCGCGCTGATGGACCGATTCCCGCTCGAGAAGTTACCGCAGCGATCGGCGTGGGCGGCGTACCTGCTCGATCCGGATCGCGATCCGCCGGGCGAACCGACCGCCTACACCGACCTCGAGACGTATCAACGGATCTACGGCGGCGTCCTGGAGGCGCATCGCGACGACCCGCGGTCGACCAGAGAGATCGTCGAAGCGATTCGAGGCAGGCCCGATTCGGAACGGACCGTACTCTCGAGGGGCGAACGCCTCTATCTCGCCACGACCGACGAACTCGTCGACCGGGAGTACGACGTGGTTCGATCGGCGCTCGAGCCCGTCCTCGCCGGCGACGAGACCGTCCTCGACCTCGGCTGTGGCTGGGGCTGGACGCTTTCCGCGATCGCGTCCGGCTTCCCCGAGGTTCGCGTCGTCGGCGGCGAGTACGTCCCCGAGGGCGTCGCGTTCGCTCGCGAGACGTTCGCCGACGGCCGGGACCGGATCTCGGTCGATCGCTTCGATTTCTACGGTGACTGGGACTCGATCGTCGACGGCGGCGACGACTGCGTCGTCTTCACGAAGGGCGCGCTGGTGACGCTACCGGAGTCGGAGTCGGTCGTCGATCGACTCGAGCGGTTCGCGACCGAGGATCGAATTACGGCGGGCGTCCACCTCGAGCAGGTCGGTCCCCATTCGGAGACCGTCCTCGGGCTCCTTCGACGCCGGTACTCGCGGGAGCGAGGGTACAACGACGACCTCCTCGAGCAGTTGCAGGAGTCGTCGGTGCTCGCGGTGACCGACGTGACGTACGACGTGCACGGATCCAATCCGCTGCACCCGCTGACGCGAATCCGGTGGACGGTTGCGTAACCGTTCGAATCGGTTCTGTTACGCTGGAACGTTCGACACGTCGTTGTGCGTATTGATCGCAGGGATCGTAGCGGATTTTGGTGGAACAAAGCGCTCTGCTATCGTGGACACGGGGAGTTACCACGCCCCTCCCCAACCGATTTCTGCTCACGGGCGCGGCGGGGCGGCTGCGCCGCCCCGACATCGCGGCGCGTAGCGCCGCGCTCTGCCCGTTCGCATGGTTCGCGGAACCTTCGGTTCCGCGCTAACGCTCCCTCCGGTCGCTCATCCCTCGCGCGGTTTAATCGAGCGGTCTCCCTTTCGGTCGGCCGCTCGACAGCGCGCGCCATCGCAGGCGGTTGGGCAGGTTCGAACCGGTAACCACACGCCCTGTACGTACCACTCCTCCACCGAAACTGTGCCCGAGCGAAAATCGTTCCCCCCTGAGACCGGTCGGGGAGGATCGTGACTCGAGGGACGGGAATTCGCGTCCACCAGCACGAACGCGCTCGAAAACGCAAATGCGAACTTCCGGTATCGTTGGTCAGAACCGATCCGTCCGACCGGCCGCCGACCACGCGTCGGTCGGTGCGCCACGCGGAACGCGGACGTGGCGGTGTTGCTGAGAGCGGATGCGCCCGCTGAACGCCCAGCGGTTACCGTCCCAGGTCTCTTCTTCGTCGGCCGCGGCGGCAGCGGCGAGCGCGTGATCGTGGAGATGTGCGCCGATGGCCGCCGCGATCGCGGCCGCTTCCTCGTCGTCGGCGGAATCGGGGATGTCGATCGAGACGTTCCCGGGGAGGACGCCGGCCGGACCGTCGTCGCTCCGACCGTCCGCCTCCGCGGGTCCGTCCGACTCGAGCGATTCCGCGCGTTTCTGTGATGCCATCGTTCCGGGTTACAGCGGGATGTTGCCGTGTTTCTTGTCGGGGTTCTCCTCGCGTTTGGTCTGGAGCATCTCCAGATCCTGGATCAACCGTGGCCGCGTCTCGGTCGGATTGATGACGTCGTCGAGGAAGCCCTTGTCCGTTGCGGTGTAGGGGTTGGCGAACTCCTCGCGGTACTCCTCGATGAGTTCGTCCCGGAGTTCGTCGGGGTTCTCGGCTTCCTCGAGTTCCTCGCGGTAGAGGATGTTGACTGCACCCTGTGGCCCCATGACGGCGATCTCGGCGGTCGGCCAGGCGTAGTTGACGTCGGCACCGAGATTTTTGGAGGCCATGACACAGTAAGCGCCGCCGTAGGCCTTCCTGGTGATGACCGTGAGGAGGGGAACGGTCGCCTCGGCGTAGGCGTAGAGCAGTTTCGCGCCGTGACGGATGATCCCGCGGTGTTCCTGGTCGGTGCCGGGCATGTAACCGGGGACGTCGACGAAGGTGACGATGGGGATGTTGAACGAGTCACAGAAGCGGACGAACCGCGACCCCTTCATCGAGGAGTCGACGGTGAGCGTGCCGGCGTTGACGCGGGGCTGGTTGGCGACGATGCCGACCGATCGGCCGTCGAGGCGGGCGAAACCGACGACCAGTTCCTGCGCGAAGTTCTCCGCGACCTCGAAGAACGACCCCTCGTCGACGACCGAATCGACGACGTCGACCATGTCGTAGGGCTTTTGCGGGCTAGGCGGGACGATCTCCTTGAGTTCCTCGTCGCGGCGGTCGGGGTCGTCCCACGGTTCGACGCGGGGCGGGTCCTCGACGTTGTTCTGTGGGAGATATGAGAGGAGTCGCTTGATGTCGTCCAGCGCCTGTTCTTCGCTCTCGCAGGCGAACTGGGCGACGCCGGTCTTGTTAGCGTGGGTCATCGCCCCGCCGAGTTCCTCGTGGGTGACCTCCTCGCCGGTGACGGTCTTGGTCACGCCGGGGCCGGTGATGTACATGTGGCTCGTGTCCTGGACCATGAAGATGAAGTCCGTAATCGACGGCGAGTAGACCGCGCCCCCGGCGCAGGGTCCCATGATCGCGGAAATCTGCGGGACGACGCCGCTTGCCTCCTGGTTGCGGCGGAAGATTTCGGTGAAGCCGGCGAGCGACTTGACGCCCTCCTGGATGCGCGCCCCGGCCGAGTCGTTGAGACCGACGATGGGTGCCCCGACCTCCATCGCCATATCCATGACCTTACAGATCTTTTCGGCGAAGACCTCGCCGAGTGAGCCGCCGAAGACGGTAAAGTCGTGTGCGAAGACGAAGACCGTGCGACCGTCGACCTCCCCGTACCCCGTCACGACGCCGTCGCCAGGGATCTTCTTCTCCTCCATCCCGAACTGGCTGGTCTGGTGGGTTCGAAGCTGATCGAACTCCGTGAAGGTCCCGTCGTCGAGGAAGTAGTCGATCCGCTCGCGGGCGGTCATCTTCCCCTTCTCGTGTTGCTTCTCGATCCGTTCTTCCCCACCACCCATGCGGGCCTCCTCGCGGAGCTCCTCGAGTTCGTCGATCCGGTCCTCCATCGTCATGATCGATCCCTCGCTTTACCGGTCATCGGACGGAAGAACGTTGAGGCAAATGAAAAACGTTCTGCAATTACCCATGGCGGGTCCGTGTGTCGGTTTTCCCGCTGTCGGGAGCGTCAGATATCAACCCAAACACAAGCGTATACTGTGTACCGGTCGGCGCAAGAATTGTGATTATCGATCGCCCAAAATCTATATACTTTGAATCTCTCTGGTGGGTTGTATGGACCGAAACGTTAGTAGACGAGGGGTGCTTGCGGGAATCGGAGCAGGAACTGCACTGTCGGTCGCCGGCTGTCTCGGATCGGACGACGAGGACGTAAAAGTCGGCGTCCTCCAGCCGGCAACCGGTGACCTCGGTGACCTCGGGGCACCGATCATGGACGCCGGCGAACTGCCCGGTCGGCAACTCGAGGACGAGGGCGTCGATTACGAGATCGACATCCGCCGGGAGGACACCGAGGACGACGAACAGGTCGGGATCGAACGGGCGCAGACGCTCGTCGACGCCGGCTACCCGTCGATCACGGGCGCTGCCAACTCGGCGGTGACGATCGCGGTCGCACAAGACATCCTCTTCCCGGAGGAGGTCGTCGCCATCTCGCCGGCGAGTACGTCGCCGGACATCACCGACATGAACGGCGACTATCTGCTTCGGACCTGCCCAACGGACGCGTTGCAGGGTGTCGCACTCGCGAACCTGGCGTACGAAGAGATGGGGCTGGAAACCGCCTCGACGTTCTACCTGAACAACGACTACGGACAGGGACTGAGCGACGAGTTCGTCGCGAACTTCGAGGGCGAGATCCTGGAAGAGCAGGCCTTCGAGGGTGAACAGCCGTCCTACGACTCCGAACTCGAGACGGTACTCGCCGACGATCCCGACGCCCTGCTGGTCGTTGGCTACCCCGACAGCGGCGAACAGATCTTCGGGGACTACTACGAGATCTTCGATAACGACCACCAGATCTTCGTCGCCGACGGGATGCAGAGCCACGACCTGCCGGGCGACGTCGACAACCCCATGGAGAACGTCGCCGGTACCGCACCCGCGGCCGCCGGCCCGGGCCGAGAGACGTTCGACGAACTGTACACCGAGGAGTACGGCGTCGACGAACCCGGCGTGTTCACGGCCAACGCCTACGACGCGACCGCCGTCCACATCCTCGCCCAACTCCGCGCCGACGAACTCTCCGGTCCGGCCGTCAGCGAGCAGGTTCGCGAAGTCGCGAACCCCGGCGGCGAAGTGATCGAACCGTCGAACCTCGCGGAAGGGCTCGACCTCGCCGCCGACGGCGAGGAGATCGAGTACCGTGGCGCGTCGAGCAACGTCGCGTTCGACGAGAACGGCGACCTGGATGCCGGCGTCTTCGACGTCTTCGAGTTCGGCGACATCGAGGGCTACGAGGTCACGGACCAGATCGAAATCTGAACGCGGCGAGAACCGACCGAACGCGACTTTTCGTTCCGTTATCCGCCGAGGAAGTCCTGTCTGACCTGTTCGTCGGCGAGCAACGCGTCGCCCTCGTCCTCGTAGCGGTTCTGTCCCTGGACGAGGACGTAGCCTCGATCACAGCGACGGAGCGCCTCCTTGGCGTTTTGCTCGACCATCAGGATCGCGGTGTCGTCGTCGTTGATCCGGTCGATCCGATCGAACATGTCGTCGACGAGGTCGGGCGCGAGGCCGGCGCTCGGTTCGTCGAGCATCAGCAGGTCGGGATCGAGCATCAGCGCACGGGCCATCGCGACCATCTGCTGCTGGCCGCCGCTCATCGTCCCCGCCTTCTGGTCCTGGCGCTCCTCGAGGATGGGGAACCGGTCGAAGATCCACTCGATCCGATCCCGGGGTACCTCGTCGAGGATGTACGCCCCCATCTCGAGGTTCTCCATCACTGACAGCGACGGGAAGACGTTGTCGTTCTGGGGGACGTAGCCGATGCCGGTGCGGATGATGTCTTCCGGCCGGCGCTCGCTGATCTCCTCGTCGCCGAAGGTGATCGAGCCGCCCATGTACGTCGTCAGCCCGAAGATCGACTTCATCACGGTGGACTTGCCGGCCCCGTTGGGACCGACGATGGTCACGTACTCGCCGTCGTCGACTGTCATGTTCACGCCGTCGAGGATCTGGAGGTCGCCGTAGCCGGCGTCCAGATTGGAGACCTCGAGCAACGTCATCAGACGTCACCTCCGAGGTAGGCCTCGATGACGGCTTCGTTCGACTGGATCTCCTCGGGTAGTCCCTCCGCGAGCACCTGTCCCTGGTGCATGACGATCACGCGTTCACAGTGGTTCATGATCACGTCCATGTCGTGTTCGACGATCAGGAAGCTGTAGCCGTCCTCTCGCAGGTCGTGGATCCGCTCGAGCAGCTTCTTCTCGAGCGAGGGGTTGACGCCGGCCATCGGCTCGTCGAGCAGGAGCATCTCCGGATCGGTCAGCAGCGCCCGGGCGAGTTCGAGGAGTTTCCGCTGGCCGCCAGACAGGGAGCCGGCGTACTCGTGGGCGAGGTGGTCGATCTCGAACAGTTCGAGCGTCTCCCAGGCGCGTTCGCGCAGTCGCTTTTCCTCTTCGACGACCTCGCGGCGGGCGATCGGCGCGACCGACCGCCAGATCGACTCGCCCAGCTGGTCTTTCGGCCCGAGCATCATGTTCTCGAGGACGGTCATCTCGGGCAGTTCGCGGGCGATCTGGAACGTCCGCACGAGCCCGCGGTTGGCGATCCGTTCGGGCGACTCGCCGGTGATCTCCTGGCCGTCGAAGACGATGGAGCCGCCGTTGGGGCGGTGGACGCCGGTGATGCAGTTGAACGTCGTCGACTTGCCGGCCCCGTTCGGCCCGATCAGTCCCGTGATCGAGCCGCGTTCGACCTCGAAGCTCGCGCCGTCGACCGCGACGATCCCGCCGAAGCGCTTCTCGAGTCCCTCGACCCGGAGCACTGGATCGGTGACGGCGGTCGCGTCGGACGCCTGCGTCCGCTGGTTACTCATCGGTCTCACCTCCGCGCCGCGTGAGGTCGGTCGCGGCGGCGATCTCCTTCCGGTCGCCGAGCAGCCCCTGTGGACGATAGATCATCAGCAGGATCAGCGCGACGCCGATCATGATCCACCGGATCTCCTCGAGGCTGTCGACGGCGTAGCCGATCAGCGGGAGCGGATCGAGCGAGGCGAGTTCGGCCAGCGCGTCGACGATGGTCGGTGGGGCGCGCACATCGATGTTCGAGCGTGCGATCGTTCGCAGGAAGCGGGGGCCTTCCCAGAGGAAGGCGGCGAAGACGAATCCACCGACGATGCTGCCGGTGTTCGACCCCTCGCCGCCGACGATCAGCGCGACGAAGATGTAGAAGGTGACGATCGGCATGAAGCTCTCCGGCGTCACGAGCGACCGGCTTCCCATCCAGAGGATGCCGGCCAGTCCCATGATGCCACAGCCGAGCGCGAACACCTTGATCTTCGCACGCTGGGTGTCCTTTCCGAGCGAACGGGCGGCGACTTCGTCTTCACGGATCGCCTTGAGGATTCGTCCGAACGGGGAGAACGCGATCCGCTGTAACATCACGTAGGCGGCGACCACGAACGCGATGATCACCAGCGCGTACAGCAGTCGGTCGACGATCGACGTGGTGAGGCCGGCGAACCCGCCGAGGGTGTACAGCCCCTCCCCGAGTTGGCCGAACAGCGGCTGCTCGAACAGCCAGGGGATGACGCTGTCGACCGGTGTGTAGCTGATTCCGCCACCGCCTCCGGTTCCGTAGACGCGGCCACCCACTTCGATCTCTCGGAGCGTTCCCGACGTGAGCGAGAGCCTGACGATCTCCGAGAAGCCGAGCGTGATGATCGCGAAGTAGTCCGACCGAACCCGGAGCGCGGGGAGCGCGAGAAGCGCGCCGATCAGCGTGGCTACGAGGACGCCGCCGACGACGCCGACCGGAATCGGCAGCCCGAGACCGGCCGGTTGCGCTTCGGGCGAAGCGGTCAGTATCGCCATCGTGTAGACGCCGATCGCCATGAAGCCGGCGACGCCGATGTTGAACATGCCGGTGTATCCCCAGTGGAGGTTGAGTGCCAGGGTCACGAGCGCGAACGCCGCCGCGTAGAACGTCACCGTCACCAGGAAGCCGGCGATCTCGTTGATGCCGACGCCGGTCAGCAGGCCGAGGAGGCCGAAGCCGACGTAGGTGGCGGCGACGATCTTGGCGAGCAACGCCAGATCGGACGTCCACTGCGTGTTTTCGACCGATTGCTGGCTCATGCCGTCTCGACACCTCCGAACAGACCGTCAGGTTTGAAGACCAACACCAGAATCATGATCACGAACGCGGCGACTTGGTTGAGGTCCGAGGGAATCCACACCAGCGAGAGGTTGATCGTGATCCCGATGACGAGCGATCCCGCGAGTGCACCGTAGATCGATCCGATCCCGCCGAGGATGACCGCGGCGAAGATCAACAGCAGCAGGAACCAGCCGAGATTGATCGTGATCTGGGACTGGTCCAATACGATCAGGTAGCCGGCGACGCCGGCCAGGCCCCCGCCGATAGCCCACGTCGCGGTGATTACCCGTTCGGTGGGAATGCCGGTGACTAGCGCGAGGTCACGGTTGTCGGACATCGCTCGCATCGACTTCCCCAGTTTCGTGTACTGCAGGAGGACGTGAACCCCGACGATCAGCACGATCGCGGAAATCACGAGCGTCGCCTCGTGAAGGTTGATCTGACCGATCTCGAAGGGCAAGAAGGGCAGTTCCCACGGCCCCACGAACGGCGCGGCGGCGACGATTCCCCGGGAGTCCTGCGTATAGATGATCGCGATGATGTATCGTAACGCCAGCGCGACCCCGACGCTCGCGATGAGCAGCGGGATCCCGCCCTCGCCACGCATCCGCTTGTAGACGAGTCGATCGATCGCCAGCGCGATGAGGATCGTGCCGGCCGCGGCGGCGAGTAGTCCGATTACGATCGCGAGCGGCGACGCGACGATGTCCATCCCCAGCGCGCCCGCTCGAGCCCCGCCGTCGGCGTCGAGCAGGAGTCGGCTCCCGAGATCCGCTGTGCCGATCCCGCCGATCAGGTAGGCGACCGTCCAGCCGCTGAACGCCCCTGCGGTCACCAGATCGCCGTGGGAGAAGTTCGCGAACCGAAGGATACTGTAGGTCATCGAGAGTCCGATCGCTGCCAGCCCGATGTACAACGAGTCGACGACTCCGTTCCAGACGAGCGATAACAGATAGCTGGCTGTCAGATCGCCCAAGATGACCCGTCGAACGAGATCCAGAGCGAGAGCGACGATCCCAACCAGCAGTACCATCCCCAGTACGTCCTGTGCAGACGTGTCTGAGAATGTTCCCCGTTTGTTGCCTGTACTCATACGTCCGACTGTTATATTCCGAGTTGAAATAGTTCACGACAAACCCACCGCCTGAGGGGCTTCGCCTGCCGTAGAATCTGCGGTAAGCGAAACGATTACAAACGGCCGTTTTCACCACGCTGGTGATCGAGTCCAGTTCGACGTGACGACCGACCCCTCGGAGTCACTTCGCCGTCATCACGATCCGGCGGCGATCAGGCCGGCACCTCGGTACAGCAATCCGTTTCAACTCACGCCCCACTCGTCGTCCTCGAGACGGACCGTCGTCAGTTCGTCGCGGTCGCCGAGCAGTCGAAACGAGAAGCCGCCGTCGTCGCGTTCGTACTGGAGGTCAAGCGTCGTCACGTCGGTCGTGATCTCTTCGGTGTACGACGAGTCCGTCGGCCCCTCCTCGGTCGGCTCGAGGTCGTAGTCGTCGTAGGCCACGTGGGTCGACTCCTCGATGACGTCGTCGGCGTTGTAGACGTCGACGTCGATTCCCAACCCGTCGACGTCGCGAATCTCGAGCCGGTAGGTTTCGATCGGCATACGGCGAGGTTCGCCGTGATTCGCGGAGGGCGTGGGGCTTCCATGTGCAGGCTTCGTTCGCCCGCGCCAGCCCGTCCGTGAGGGTGTTCAGACCTGCTCGTAGGGACCGAGTCGCGTCCCGTCGAGCAGGTACGCCTCGCCGTCAGTGAGGCCCGCCGGGAGAAACGGCGAGAGAAACGACTGGTTCGGGACGTTCACCCAGGTCCCGCCGACGAGGTCGTTGAACGCCGGCACGACCACGAGCCGCGGCGGGGTCCCGTCGCCGAACCACGGCACGTCCTCGTACTCCGGCCGGGGCCGAAACGGCCCCGGATCGGCACGCCCTCGCAGCCAGGTGCGCTCGACGCGGCTCCCGCCGACCTCGTCCTCGAGCCGCACGCAGGGGTGTTCGTGCCCGAGACAGAGCACCCCGCAGGAGAGGACGTCGGGCGCGGGCCAGGTGTGGCCGTGACAGACGCCGACGCCGTCGAGCGCGACGCCTGCGCCGGGAACGACGTCGATCGGCGGGGTCGGCTCCGCCCCGAACTCGTCGTCTTCCGTGAGCCAGGATTCGATCGCGCCGTCGTGGTTGCCCTTCACGATCGTGACGGGCAGCGTCGACGGCAGCGACTCGAACAGCACCTCGAGTTCGCCGCGTTCCGCACCGCCCGGCTCGCCGATCGAGTGCATCAGGTCGCCGAGGACGACGAGGCGGTCGGCGTCGGTCCGCTCGAGGAGCCCCAGAAGGCGTTCCCGTCGGTCCGCCGCGCGGCTGGGTACGTCGACGCCGCGTTCGTAGCGAAGTGCCGCCTCGTAGCCGGCGTGGTAGTCGGCGATCAACAGGGCACGATCCGACCCGACGGTCGCGACCGCGGCCGGTTCGCCGGGGACCGGTTCGACGCGCGGTGCCGGCGGGCGACGATCGTCTCCCATCGCGCGATCAGATCGCCTTGAGGGTGTCGTCGTCGGGCTCGTAGCACTTGCCGTCCATCAGGGCGTCCTGGATGGCTTCTTCGACCTCGTCCGCGGACGCGCCCGTATCGGTCGCGACGGACTCGACGAGGGCCTCACGATCTGCGCCGTCGCCGTCGTCCATCTCGGACATCGTCTCGACGACGTACTCCTGGAGATCGACGTCTTCGGCGGGCGCGTCGTCCTCAGCATCGGTCCCGTCGTCTTCGTCCGCCTCTTCGTCCGCGTCCGCCGCTTCCGCGGGTTCGTCGTCGCTATCGGTCGACGCTTCTTCGGCTTCGGCCGCCGTCTCGTCCGGTTCTGCCGCTTCGTCCGAGGGCTCCTCCTCGGCCTCGAGAGTCGACGTCGGCGCTGCATCCAGGTCGTCGGACCCGCCCGGCTCGTCGTCCTCGAGGCTCGAGGACGGCGGCGAGCCGATGTCGTCGTCGGTGGACTCGACGTCGGCCGCTGATTCGGCCGTCTCGCCGCCGGACTCCTCGGCTGTCGGGTCGGCGTCCGCGTCGGGTTCGGGGACGTCGATGTCCGCCTCGCCGGGGTCGTCGACCTCTGTGCCGGTCGTGAACTCCGCGCCGAACTCCTCCTCGAGTTGCTGGCGCTCCTCGTCGTCCATCTCGTACATCCCGTCGCCGAACTCGTCGGCGTCGACGCCGCCGAGGTCGGCCGGGGTCTCCTCGTCCGCCGTCGGCTCCGCTTCCTCGTCGACGCCGGCCGTCGGTTCGGTATCGGCCTCGTCGGTCGGCGCTTCCTCCACCCCGTCGGCCTGTTCAGCGTCTGCGGCGTCCTCGCCGGTCGGTGGCTCGCTCGTCGCGTCGTCCGTCGCGGTGTCGACTGCGCTCTCGGTGTCGTCCGTCGCGGATTCGATCTCCGCCTCGAGGTCGTCGTCGATATCGCTCGTCGACGCGGTCGACGCCGAGGCGTCTGCCGACCCGACGTGGGAGTCCGTGCCGCCGCTCGCAGTCGCCGCGGCGACCGCGTCGGAGTCCGGCGTGGCCGGCGTCGATTCCGCGTCAGTCGGGCTTTCGACGGCCTCGAGGTCGAGGTCCACGTCCTCGGCCAGCGACGCGAACGTCGCGTCGGCGTGGGCCGAACTCCGTTCGTCCGGGGCGACGTCGAGGCTGGACACCTGCTCGCGGTCGCCGGAGACGACCGCGACGGCCTCGAGCGCCCGGTCGCGGAGCGCGGCGAGGTACGACGGGGTCGTACCGTAGTGGTCCTGCGCAAGCGGGATGCCCGCCGCGAGGCCGCGTTCGACGCCCGCGTCCTCGAGGACGGTCCGCAGTCCGTCGCCGCTCGCCTCGACGTCCGCCGCGGCGGCGTAGGTGCCGATCCGCTCGAGCGTGGCCTCGGCGGCGCTGACGACCCAGCGGTCCCTGGTGTCGGCGTCGACCAGGGCGATGCTCTCGGGGCGGATCGAGGTGTAGATCCGGTCGCCGTCCTCGGGTTCGAAGGTGCGGGCCTTCCCCGTCACCGCGACGAACGCGGGCGGGTCGACCTGCTCGAGGAAGGCCAGTTCGTCGGGCTGGTACTGGCCGGCGTAGACGACGAACGCGCCCGTGGGGTCGACCACGCGGGCGCGAACCATCTCCTCGTTGACGTCGGTGACCTCGGTGAGCGTCCCGACGACGAACAGGCGGTTCGTCCGCGCGCCCGTGGGGGAGACGACGTAGTTCGGCGCGCGCTCCTCGTCGCTCTCCGTGTGCGAGAGCGACGCGTCGTCGTACTCGGCCGCGAACAGGCGGTAAGCGACCTCGCGGCTCGGAATCTCCTCGTCGTCGCTCGCGCTCATGCGTCCACCTCCTCGGGGACCTCGGCGTCGCCCGCGTCGGTCCAGCCGGCGTCCTCGAGGAACGCTCGTGCGCGCTCCTCGGGGTCGTCGTCGCTCTCCGCGAACGATTCGGCGTCGAGGTTGGCACCGTACTCGTCGACCGAGAGGTGACCGCGGACGCGGTACTCACGGCCGACGATGCGTTCCCGGATCGTATCGGCGACGACCTCCTGGTCCATCGCCTCGCGGGCCTGCTCTAAGGCGTCCTCGAGGGTCCCGCCGTAGACGTCCTCGGTGAGGTCGTCGTCCAGCACGACGGTCAACGCGGCGGTACCGTCGTCGAGAATCGCCTTGACCCGCAGGTCGTCGACGCCGTCGACGTCGCCGTGGGTGCGACACTGCCCCTTCTGGATGACGCGGTAACACTCGGGACAGCGCTGGATGAGCCCCGAGCCGTCACGCACCGCGATGACGTTGCCGACGACTTCGACGTCGTAGATACCGCCGGTCCGGATCGCCTCGCGGACCGACAGCGTCGTCGTGTCGGCACCGACCGCGATCTCGCGGTCGATCGGGGTAACCGTAGAGAACTCCGAGACGTTGACCTCGGGGACGCCGCGGAACTCCTGGACGTAGGCGTTTTCGATCCGTACCGGCCCGCCCTCTTCGATCGTGGGGACCGGATCCCAGTTCGTGAACGGGAGCCGGCCGCTCTCGTCGCCGAAGACGCCGCTCAGAATCTCCGTCTCGCCGTCACGGCCGTCGATCGTCCGGCGTTCGCACTCGAGGACGTCCACCTCGACGGTGACCGCGCGGTCGCCGGTCTGAAGGTCGGCGAGCTGGGTATCGCCGCCGATCAGATCGGCGTACGCTTCGGGCAGGTCGAGCGACTCCTCCTCGAAGGAGAGCGAGGTGCTCTCGCCGAGGTTGAGTTCGGGTTCCCCGTCCCACTCGCGGACGCCGGCGTTGCCCGCGGTGATCGTATCGCCCGGCTCGAGGCCGAACTCCTCCCAGGCGGTGTAATCGATGACGCCGGTCTCGTCGGCGAGTTTCCCCTCCACGATGACGTGATCGTCGCCCTGATAGCGGATCGACCGCTTCCCCGCCGAGAGGACGACGGCCGTCACCGTGACGTTGCTGTCCTCGGGGACGACGTCGGCGACGGCCTTGCTCTGTGGCGCACCGCTGCTCGCGCTCGAGCCGTCGCCGTACTTGCGCCGGAGGCTGCCTTTCGCCTCGTCGATCGGAACGCTGTACTCCACTAAGTTCTGCAGGTCGGATTTGACCTCCTCTTTGTCGACGCCGAGGTCGGAGGCGAGTTCCTCGGCATGGTCGTCGAGTTCCATCGTCCGTGTTTCGTCTGGCGACGTGAAAAACGTTCCCGCAACGGGGCGAAAGTGAACGGCGTCGCGTTCGACGGTGGATCGCCGACGAGCGGACGCCCCGCCGATCACGGCTCGAGTCATCGGCGCGACATGCGAGCGGACGGACCAGGAATCGAAATCCGTCCATACACTGTGGATAACGACGACCCACACGCACAGGAGGTGACGGTATGGAGCGTTTCTTTCCATAGGGGTGGACCGGATGTAATTGGGGGTTTACGTTTCAATGGGAACCAATCCCGAAATCGATCGTTTCGCGGCCTGAACCTGCCGGGACGGAGACTATGCGAGTAGAACGGTCACTCCCGGATGCCAGATGTCACGAGAACAGTCGCATTCGCGCCGAACAGTGCTCAAATTGACTGGAATCGCGACCGTTTCGACGGTCCTGGCCGGCTGCGGCGACGGCGGCGGTCCCGGTGAGGAAGAACCTGCCGGCGGTGGCGAAGAACCCGCCGGCGGCGGGGAAGAGGAACCCGCTGGCGGCGGGGAAGAAGAGGAACCCGCCGGCGGTGGTGAGGAAGAAGAACCCGCCGGGGGCGAGGAAGAGGAGGCCAACGAAACGGAAGAAGACGGCGAGGAGAGCGGAGACGGTGGCGGCGACGCGATCGATCCCGAGACGGAGATCGAACTCATAGGTGAGACGCAGGGCTGGCAGGGCGAGGCCCCGGACGACATCGCCGACGAGGAGAACCCGACGCTCACGCTCCAGGAGGGCGAATCCTACGATATTACCTGGGAGAACGGCGACGGCGCGGAACACAACATCGAGATCCGCGACGACAACGACGAGGTCGTCGACGACTACCAGACCGACACGATGGGCGAGGAAGGCGAGACCCAGACCCTCGAGATCGACGAGGTGACCGACGAGATGGCCACCTACGTCTGTGAACCCCACGAGACGACGATGGTCGGCGACATCGAACTCGCGTAACGTTTCGCTCGGTTCCTCGGATCGATCCGCCGCCGACGTCCGGACGCGGTGTCTTCTTTAGCCCCCGGCACCCAGAAGCGGTATGCACGTCGTCGTCAACGCCGCGATGAGCGCGGACGGCAAACTCTCCTCGCGCCGCCGGGAACAGCTCGCCATCAGCGGCGAGGCCGACTTTTCCCGCGTCGATCGGCTCCGGGCCGACAGCGACGCCGTCGTCGTCGGCGTCGGGACCGTCCTCGCGGACGATCCACACCTCACCGTCAAGGACGACTCCCTCGTCGAGCGGCGACGCGAACGCGGCGTCCCCGACCATCCCGCCCGCGTGGTCGTCGACTCGAGCGGGCGTACGCCGCTCGACGCCGCCGTCCTCGACGACGCGGCGGCGAGTTACGTCTGTCTGAGCGAGCGCGCGCCGATCGACGAGCGGATGGCGCTCGCCGAGCGCGCCGAACTGGTCACTGCGGGCGAAGAGCGGGTCGACCTCCCGCGCGCGTTCGCGTCGCTCCAGCGCGAGGGCCTCGAGACCCTGATGGTCGAGGGCGGCGGCGAACTCATCTTTTCGCTGTTCGAGACCGGACTCGTGGACGAACTCCGCGTCTACGTCGGCCCGAAAGTGATCGGCGGCCGCGACGCGCCGACGCTCGCCGACGGCGAGGGGTTCGTCGACGAGTTCCCCACGCTCGCGCTCGAGAACGTCGAGCGACTGGACGAGGGGGCGCTGTTGACCTGGGAGGTCGAGCGCTGATCGCGGGATGCGGGCCAGCCGTCGATCCGTCCGCGCTCAGGCCCGACTGACGTTTTCGGCGAACTTCTCGCGGACCTTCTCGACCTTCGGCTGGGCGTGCATCTGGCAGTAGGCGTCCTGGGGGTTCTTCTCGAAGTAGTCCTGGTGTTTCTCCTCGGCGCGCCAGAACCGCTCGAGGGGTTCGACTTCGGTGACGATCTCGTCGTCGTAGCCGCCGGCTTCCTCGAGTGCCTCGATGTAGGCCTCGGCTAGCTCCCGTTGCTCGTCGTCGTGGGTGAGGACGATCGACCGGTACTGCGTGCCGACGTCCGGCCCCTGCCGGTTCAACTGCGTCGGGTCGTGGACGGTGAAAAACACCTCGAGCATGTCCTCGTAGCCGTGGACTTCGGGGTCGTACTCCACCTGGACGACCTCGGCGTGGCCCGTGTTGCCCGTACAGACCTCCCGGTAGGAGGGGTCCTCGACGTGACCGCCGGCGTAGCCCGAGGTGACGGACTCGACGCCGTCGATCTCCTTGAACGCCGCCTCGACACACCAGAAGCAGCCACCGCCGAACGTTGCGGTCTCGGTCATGGGCGTTCGTACGGTCGCGAGCGATATGTACCTGACGAGGCCCGATTTCAAGCGCGTCCCGCTGGATGGGAAGGCTTACAACCGACCGATCACCAGCCCGCAGTGGAATGACCGACGAGCAGACCGTCGCCGACGTGCTCGACCGTGTGCGCGAACGCCGCCGTCGCAAGCGCTGTCCGGACTGCGACGCCGTCGTCTCGATCCGCGGCTTCGACGGCGAGTACCGCTGGGAGTGTCTCGACTGCGACGCGATCGGGATCGGCTACCGGACCCGCGGGGCCGCACTCGAGGGCGTCGCCACGCGCCGGCGCGACAGACGGAACTGACGGGACCGACGCGACTGACGTCGACCCGTCGCCGCGAGTGACGGTCAGGCGATCCCGAGAGACACGCCGATCGGGCATGCGAACGCCGCCCCCCGTATTTAGGCCGTGGTCGGCAAAGCCGTCACTGCATGACACTGACAGAGATCGCCACGACGGACGTCGTCTCGGCCAGTTCGGACGCCAGCGTGGAGGAACTCCTCGAGATGATGGACGACCAGATGGTCGGCAGCGTCGTCATCACCGACGGCGACGAGCCGACGGGGATCGTAACGGATCGCTCGATCGCCCTCGAGATGCGCAACGCCGACTCGATCCAGGATATGACGGCCGAGGACGTGATGGCCGAGAATCCGGTCACGATCGAGGACAGCGCCTCCCACTACGAGGCCGTAGAGCAGATGAGCAACGAGGGCATCCGCCGGATCCCGATCACCGAAGACGGATCGCTCTGCGGGATCATCACGCTCGACGACCTGCTCATGATGACGGCGGCAGAGTTGAGCAACGCCTCGGACGTGATCGAACAGCAGGCCGGCCCGAGTTGAGGCGGTCTATCGCAGGTTCCCGGCGAGCACCTTCGCCGCCACGAGCACCGAATCCCACGTCGAGTTGAACGGCGGCGCGTAGGCCAGATCGTAGTTCTCGAGGTCGAAGACCGTCGCGGACTCCTCGAGTGCTGCCACGATCGCGTGGCTGCGGTGGACCGCCCCCTCGCCGTACTCGCTGACGAGGCTCGCCCCGAGCAGGCGTCCCGTCTCGCGGTCGGCGGTGAGCGTGACGGTGACGGTGCCACCTTCCGGATAGTAGCCGGCTCGGGAGTTGGCGTCGATCGTCTCCGTGACCGGGTCGAAGCCGGCTTCGCGGCCCTCCGCGTGGTCGAGGATACCCGTTCGCGCGGCTTCGACCTCGAAGGCCTTGACGGCGGCCGTGCCCGCGACGGTGCCGCCCTCGCTCGGGGTCCCGGCGACGGTCTGGCCGACGGCCCGGCCGTGCCGGTTCGCGGTCAGCGCCAGCGGCGCGTAGACCGGCTCGCCGGTGACGGTGTGGGTCGCCTCGGCGCAGTCGCCGGCGGCGTAGACGTCGGGGACGTTCGTCTCGCGGTAGGCGTCGGTCGCGATCGCACCCGTCGGCCCGATGTCGATTCCCGCGTCCTCGGCGAGGGCCGTCCTGGGTCGCACCCCGGTCCCGAGCAACACCATCTCGACCGGGACCCGCTCGTCGGCGGTGACGATTGCGGCTACCGTCTCCGAATCCTCGCCAGCGACGAGCTCCCGGACCTCGGTCCCGAGGCGGACGTCCACGTCCCGTTCCCGCAGGTGGTCGGCGACCGCCTCGCTCGTCGCCTCGCTGAACCCCGTCAGGGGGCGCTCGCCGCGCTGGAACAGCGTCACCTCGAACGCGTTCGCCGCGAGGGCTTCGGCCATCTCGATGCCGACGTAGCCCCCGCCGACGACGGCGACGCGGCCCGCACAGTCCTCGAGGTAGCGACAGGCCGGCCCGCGATCGGGTTGCTGGAACGACTCCTTCTCGCGGGCGCGGGCGACGTACTCCCGCAGTTCCTTCCCGTCGCTCATCGACCCCAGCGTGTAGACGCCCTCGAGATCGGTGCCCTCGATCGACGGGACGACCGCCTCGGCACCGGTGGCGAGCAGCAGGTGATCGTACGCCTGCTCGAGGGTCGTCCCGTCCGCGACGCGCTCGACGGTGACCGTTCGCTCGTCGGGATCGATCCCGACCACCTCGTGGCCCGTCCGGAGATCGATGTCCCGTTCCTCCCGGAACTCCTCGGGCGTCACCGAGACCAGCGCCTCGAGCGACTGGATCTCGCCTTTGACGTAGTAGGGGAGGCCGCAGGCACCGTAGGAGACCCACTCGCCCGTCTCGAAGACGTCCACCTCGAGGTCGGGGTCGTCCCGCTTGGCCTTGCTCGCGGCGGACATCCCCGCCGCGTCGCCGCCGATTACCACGAACGTGTCGGTCACGCGTCTCGCCTCCGACCGCCGACGTGCCTGGCTATTCGTCCCTCGAGACGGGGTGCAGGATCCGCCATGGAACTCTCGTTCGACGCGGGCAGGTGTAAAGCGTGGGGCGACTGGCGAGCGTTCGACCCGTCGACAGCCCGAGGTGTCGGCCCGACGACTTTATCCCCGTGCGTCCCGTCGTTCGTACGGGTCATGAACGATATCAGGACGGGGCTGAGCTACGGGGACGTACTGCTCGTGCCGCAGCGATCGCCCGTCGACAGCCGTGGGGACGTCGACCTCTCGACGCGACTCACGCCGAACGTGGAACTCGAGACGCCGCTGGTGTCGGCGGCGATGGACACCGTGACCGAAGCGGAGCTGGCCATCGCGCTCGGCGAGGCCGGCGGGATCGGTACGATCCACCGCTTCCTCACGATCGAGAAGCAGGCGACCGAAGTCGCCCGGACGGCGCAAGCCGGCGTCCCGGTCGCGGCGGCCGTCGGCATCGACGAGGACTACGTCGCCCGCTCCGAGGCGCTCCTCGAGGCTGGTGCGACGGCGCTCGTGGTCGACGTCGCCCACGGCCACTTAGAGCGCACGCTCGAGGCGACTGCGACGATCCGTTCGGAGTTCCCGGACGCCGAACTCGTGGTCGGGAACGTCGCGACGCCGGCGGGCGTCGAGGACTGCTACGAGGTCGGCGCTGACTGCGTCAAAGTGGGAATCGGGCCGGGATCGCACTGTACGACCCGGAAGGTTGCCGGGGTCGGCGTCCCGCAGTTGACGGCCGTCGACGACTGTGCCGACGCCGCCGACGACCTCGGCATCCCCGTGATCGCCGACGGCGGCATCCGGACCTCCGGCGACGCCGTCAAGGCGCTGATGGCCGGCGCGGAGACCGTCATGCTGGGCAGTCTCTTCGCCGGCACCGCGGAAGCACCCGGTGAGGTGCTCGAGGTCGACGGCGTCCGGTACAAACGCTCCCGCGGGATGGCGACGACCGCCGCCGCGGAGGACAGGTCGGACAAGGAGGAGGACGTCGACACCGACGAGGGCGTCGAGGGGCTGACGCCGTACAAGGGTCCGGTCGCCGACGTCGTACGCGAGTTCTGCGCGGGGATCCGCTCCGGCCTCTCCTACTGTGGCGGCCACACGATCCCCGAGGCCCGGGAGAAGGCCGAGTTCATCCGCGTCGCCCCCAGCGCGAAGGAACGGGAGGGTGCCCACACCGACGCCGAGTGGGAGACGGTCAGCGTCGACAGCGTCGGCGAGGCGGCGACAGGTGCGGACGACTGATCGGGTCACGACGGCTCGGAACGACTCCAGGACGAATAGCGGTGGCGGGATCGACGGCCTCGGTTCGGACGCCGACCGGCCCCGGTGAAACGCTTGTAGGTCTCGCCGGCGTCGGTATCGTATGCCGAATCAGACGTCGGTTCTCGTGATCGGCGGCGGCGCGACCGGCGCGGGAATCACGCGCGACCTCGCCCTCCGCGGGGTCGACGTGACGCTCGTGGACCGCGACGGCCTCGCCGCGGGCGCGTCGGGTCGATCGCACGGCTTGCTCCACAGCGGCGCACGCTACGCCGAGTCCGATCCGGTCGGCGCGACCGAGTGTCTCGAGGAAAACCGCACGCTCAGGGACGTCGCCGGCGCGTGCGTCCGCGATACCGGCGGGCTCTTCGTCCAGTTGACCGCGGACGATCCGGACTACTTCGACGCGAAGCGCGTCGCCTGTGAGGAACGCGGGATTCCGGTCGAAATCGTCGACGTGGACGACGCGCGTCGCGGGGTCCCGGGGCTCAGCGAGGACGTCGAGCGGGCGATGCGGGTCCCCGACGCCGTCGTTTTCCCGTCGCGACTCGTCGCGGCCAACGCCGCGGACGCCCGCGATCACGGTGCTCGCGTGCTACCGGACGCGCCCGTGGAGTCGATGACTCGTAAGGGCGGGCGGATCGCTACGGTCGAACTCGGCGGCGACGCAAGCGAGACCGTCGAGCCGACGTACGTCGTCAACGCGACCGGCCCGTACGCGGAGAAGACGGCCGCGCTCGCCGACGTGTCAGTCGAGATGCGGCCGACCCGCGGGGTCATGATCGCCGTCGAGTACGACGGGCTCGAGCCGGTGCTCAACCGGTGCCGGGAGCCCGCCGACGGTGACATCGTGGTCCCCCACGCCGAGGCGGTCGTGCTGGGGACGACGAGCGTCCCGGTCGACGACCCCGAGGCGTACGAGACCGCCGACTGGGAGCTCGAGGAGACGATTCGAGAGTGTGCGACGATGCTTCCGCCGGTCGCCGACGCGCCCCGCCGGCGCACGTGGTGGGGCGTCCGACCGCTGTACGCGCCCGACGAGGCGGCACGCGGCGGCCGCGGCATCTCGCGGGGGTTCTTCGTGCTCGATCACGCCGACGAGGGGGTCGACAACTTCGTCAGCGTCGTCGGCGGCAAGCTGACGACCTACCGGAAGATGGCCGAGGTGGCGGCCGATCACGTCTGCAGGGAACTCGGCGTCGACGCCCCCTGTTCGACCGCGGATCGAGACCTCCCGGGCGCGTCGAATCCGGATCGGCTCGACGCGTTCGTCGACCAGTTCGACGGTCAGGGACCCGCGGACGCCGACACCGTCGGTCAGTAGCCCGACGCCGGTTCATCGCCCGGTGACTCGGTGTCGGACGCATCGAACCGGCGCGTCCCGGTCTCCGACCCACCGAATCGTCGGCTTTGTCGGCTCGGCGACCCGCGTCTCCTCGCGGGGACCGGTCTCAACCCGAACCCCTATCCGTGGGGGTGTGGAGGGTCCGACAATGGGACTCGTCGAGGATCGCGTCGCGGTCATCACGGGCGCAGCGTCAGGTATCGGTCGAGAGACGGCGACTACCTTCGCCGAACACGGCGCGTCGGTAGTCGTGGCCGACGTCGACGCGGAGGGCGGCGAGGAAACCGTCTCGCGGATCGCCGACGGCGGCGGCGAGGCGACGTTCGTCGAGACGGACGTCTCGGATCCGGACGATGTCCAAGGGGCGATCGAGACGGCCGTCGAGGAGTTCGGCGGCATCGACGTGCTCTACAACAACGCCGCGATCGAGGGGCCGGTCGACCGATTGCACGAGTACGACGACGAGGCGTTCGAGCGCGTGGTCGACGTGAACCTGAAGGGCGTCTGGTACGGCCTGAAGTACGGCATCGAGGCCATGCTGGCCGACGGCGGCGGGTCGATCGTCAGCGCCTCCTCTATCGCCGGCGAGGTAGCCGTCCCCAACTACAGCGGCTACGGGGCGGCCAAGGCGGCCGTCGGCCAACTCACCAGGTACGCCGCCATCGAGTACGCCGAGGACGGGATCCGCGCCAACGCGGTCGCGCCGGGAATCGTCCGGACGGAGATGATCGAACGGACCATCGAGGAGAACCCCGAGATGGAGGCTCAGTTCGAGGAGACCGAACCCATGCCCGGGCTCGCCGAGCCCGAGGAAGTCGCGAACGCCGTGCTCTTTCTCGGCTCGGAGCTCTCCTCGAGGGTGACCGGCGTGACGCTACCCGTGGAAGGGGGCTACCTGGCGCAGTAGCCCCGGTCGCCGATCCCCTGCCGTCGGTATACACAGTCCATCGAGGCTGGATCCATCCGGTGGTGAAGCCGACGAGTTTACTCGGGGGCCGCTGACGGACGACCGTCGTACTGAACCGGCGCTGCAGGATCGTTTTGATCGACTGGTTCGATCCCTTCTATCGATGGATTCTGCTCCGATCGAATGGCGTACGAAGGCAGGTTCGTCCCGGTTTGTATCGTTCGCTCGTTGCGGGGGGAACTGCCACAATCGTAATATACCTGCTGGAGCAACATCATGTTGCTGAACGGGAATTTACCAATGGTGAAGGGAATCTATCGCTGGCACGTCGACAACATTAGAGACCACATTTACGAGGGAAAAATAGCTAGATACGACGTGAGGAAACGGGAATCCGGTGGAACTAGTGTCGTCATCGGCAGTCCGATGGGTATTTTCGGGTACTTCTCGGGGAAATATCTCGGCCGCGGGTACCAGGAGTCGAAGGAACTGGGATGGCGTGGGAGAGTGAAACGGCTGTATGGACCATTGAGTTATCTCTCACTCCTGGTTGTGTTGTTGATTCTACTGAACATCGCCGTGGTACTGGCCGACAGCGTGTGGGATGTGACGGCCAATTCGGCAATGATACTGTCAGCAGTGGTACTAGCGGGTGTTCCGAATCTGCACGGCAGATACCTAGCGAAGAACGACGTGAGAGTAACGAAAGAGCTAGAGCAACTCGTGAGAAATCCATCGGTCGAACGGATCGACTTCGCCCTTGAGAACATCGGTCATCGACACGAGAGAGCGAACGAAGCCGCGTTGAAGGCCACCTCGAATATCCTCCGAAACACACCTGGAAAAGCGATTAAATACAGTTCGGCAAGCCCCGAGGCGATCTACGAGACACTCGTACAGCAGGTTACGTCCGGTAGTGACGGAACGACGGAAGATAGTCTCGAATCGCTCGTCTGGATCTCTCGAGATCACGGCCGTCTGCCGTTGCAACACGCGAGTCTATTCAAGGGCTTCGTTCGAGCGGATCGTTCCCCGATTCAAGTCCACGCCACGCTGATTCTCGGCAATCTTGAATTGGAAAGCGAGCGGAAGCGCGACGCCGTTGCGAGAGCACTCCAGCCGGCAGCAACCGATCCGGATGCTGACGTCCGAAACGCTGCTGCGACCGCCCTCGGAAACGTGCCGTCCGGATCCGCCGTGGCTCTCCTGCAGCAGTTAGCCGAGGACTCCGATCCGTCTGTTCGCCGGACAGCGGTCGAAACGCTACAGAAGCACTCCTGATACTGTCTCAGAACGTGGTCGACTCACCCAGCCGTGGTACTCAGGTACCGTCTTTCGTATCGATTCCGGCTGCGGGGATCGCTGATTGTCGATCACCGGATCGGTTCCGAAGAGACGGGCCGAACCTTACGAGTTTCCGTCATTTTTCGACCAGAGGATGGTCGCACGATTCGACGAACGACTCACGTCTGCTTGCAGATTTTTGTTCTCGTCGAAGTCGATCGTAATCCGATCGAAGTTGCCGACGTATTGGGCCTTTTGCCGGTTCCGTTGTTGGCTGCCGATCGCCTCAGTGACCAGCGACGCTTCGGTGAGCCGATCCAGTTTGCGGTAAGTCGTCGAGGGCGGGAGGTCCGCCGCCTTGGCGATCTCGTCGGCGGTTTTCGGTTCCTCGAGAACGGCGACGATCCGCCGACAGCCGTCGTCGTGGAGGACGCCGACGATCGTCTCGAGATCGGGTGCGTCGTCGGACGACAGCTCTAGAGACATATAGATGCGAACACGTTAGGAGCGAAGCCTCAAGAGGAGTTTGGTTAGTGTCATCACGGTGAGTGGGTTGACGAGCGAACGGGGAAGCTACATGGTTGATCGGTCCGAGGATGGGCGTATGAGCGAGGACCCGACGCCAGAATCCGTCGTCGAGAACACGCCCGGAGAGGGACGAACGCCCGACGCTCAGCCCATCGAGCCGTCCGCGCCCGAAGAGTTCGGCCGCGTCCAGGTCTGGTGGGGCGACGGGAAGGGCAAGACGACGGCCACGCTCGGCATGGGGATGCGCGCGGCCGGCCACGGCTTCCGCGTCCACGTGCTCCAGTTCATGAAAGGCGGGGCCTCGAGCGTCGAGGCCGTCCGCGGCGAGTACAACGCCATCGCGGCGCTCCCGGGGATGAGCTACGAGAACCTCGGCCACTACGGCTGGCACGGGATGGCCGACGGCAGCGACGAGACCGAACACGAGGCCGAGGCCCGCGCCGGCCTCGAGCGCGCCCACGAACTGCTCGAGGCGGCCGCCGACGCGAACCTCGACGAACCGATCGACCTCGACGCCGACCCCGAGGACGGCGTGCACATGCTGATCCTCGACGAGGTGCTCTACGCCGCCGACCGCGACCTCGTGAGCGAGGACGAGGTCCACGACCTGCTGGACGCGAAACCCGACGGCCTCGAACTGGTGTTGTCCGGGAGCCACAGCGAACCGGCGTACCTCGCGGACCGGGCGGACCTCGTCACGAACGTCCGGAAGGTCAAGCATCCGATCGACGACGGCCAGCGTGCCCGCCGGGGCACCGAATATTAGGGAGCGCTTCGCCGGTGCCAGTACCGTTATTGTCGGTGGCTGTCAATCGACGGGCGATCGATGGCCGCCATTCGAGTCGACGAGTTGTCCAAGTCGTACGGGTCCGTGCGTGCAGTCGACGGAATGCAGTTCAGCGTCGACCGCGGGGAGCTGTACGGCTTTCTGGGACCGAACGGGGCCGGGAAGACGACGACCATCCGGGCGATCACCGGACAGGTGCGTCCGGATTCGGGGACGATCAGCGTTCTCGGGACCGATCCCGTCGCCGAGCCGCTCGAGACGCGCCGCCGCGTCGGCATCCTGCCGGAGCGGGGGTCGCCGCCGAGCTTTCTCACTCCACAGGAGTATCTCTCCTTCGTCGGTCGGGTCCGCGACCTCGAACCGGACGTCGTCGAGGAGCGCATCGACCGCTGGGCCGATCGGCTCGGCTTTCGGGGCAAACTCGAGACGTTGCATACGGACCTCTCGCGCGGACAACAGCAGAAGCTGATGATCGCCCAGGCGTTCCTGCACGAACCCGACGTCGTGTTGATCGACGAACCGCTCGCGAACCTCGATCCGATCGTCCAGGAGCAGGTCAAGCAGGTGCTCGTCGACTACGCGGCCCGGGACAACGCCGTCTTCGTCTCGACGCACAACATCGACGTCGCGGAGGCGATCTGTAGCCGCGTCGGCATCGTCGCCGACGGCCGGATCGTCGCCGAGCGCCGGCCCGACGCGGACGACCAGCCGTTGCTCGAAACCTTCCTCGAGCACGTCGACCGGACGGATCCGCGAGACATGCCCTCGAAAGCGCCGATCGAACGATGATGGACGAAGAGCACGCGGGGCGCTTGCGGCGGCTCCGCTGGGTCTTTCTCTCGCTCGCCCGCGAGGAGTGGCGGCTCCACACCCGGCTGTTCGGCGGCTGGCGGTTCGCGTCTTTCCCCCTGTTGATCGCTGTCCTCGTCCTCGGCGGGACGGTCGCCCTGCTCGAGACCGGGACGTCCCCCCGGAGCGTCCTGATTGGGCTGCACGTCCTCGCCTGCGGGTTCGGCCTCTACAGCGGCACGGCCGGGTTCGCGGGCTCGGACATGCTCGAGAACGTCTTCGGGGAGCTCTCGCTGGTGCTCTCGACGGCCGAGACCTTGCCGCTGTCGCGGCGGTGGCTGCTGGGTGCATTCCTCGTGAAAGACGCCATCTTCTACGCGCTCGTGGTCGTGTTGCCGATGGCGACCGCGGCGGTTCCGATCCACGGGTTCGCGCCGACGGCGCTTCCCCAGCTGTTCGCGCTGTGGCTCTCCCTGTCGCTCGTCTTCGTCGCCGGGATGGCCCTGACGGTCGCACTGATCGCGGTCCGTACGCGGGGCGTGCCGACGTGGGCGATCACTGCCGTCGCCGTCCTCGCCGTCGTCGGCGCGTGGGTCGCCGGCGGCCCGAGCGCCCTCGGCGTCACGGTACCGATCACGGACGCGCCGGCTGCGGCAGTCGGCCTCGCCGTCGCGACCGTGGTCGTCGCGGTCGGATCGCTCTGGGCGTACGATCCCACGTACGCCCGGCCGGATCGGACCGCTGGCGACCGGTTCGCCACGGTCGCCGACCCGTTGCCCATCGCCGAGGACGCGCTCGTTTCGAAGACGCTGCTGGACCTCGCGCGGTCCTCGGGCGGCGTCTGGAAGCCGTTCGTCTCGACCGGCATCCTGCTCGCGCTCGTGGGCGCGCTCGTCGGCGTCGTCCGCGAGATCACGGGTATCGAGCCGGCACCGGGGATCTTCTTCGGCGGCGTTCTCGGTCTCGCGGCCTTCACGACGTACAACTGGCTCACCCAGTTCGACTCGCTCGAGGCCTACCTCGTCTACCCCGTCTCGATCGAGGCGGTTTTCCGGGCGAAACGCGCGGCGTTCGTGCTGGTCGGCGCGCCCGCGGTCGGGCTGCCGTATCTCGGTGCCGTGCTCTGGTTCGACGCGACGCTCGTCGACGCCGCCGTCGGCGCGATTTTGCTCGCGGGGTACGGGCTGTACTACTACGGGCTGACCGTCTACGTCGCCGGCTTCGACCCGAACGAGTTCCTCTTCGATTCCGTCCGGTTCGGCGCGTTCACCGTCGGCGTCGCCGTCGCGCTCGTGCCCGCGCTCGTGGCCGGCTTCGTCGTCGTGCCGCCGACGCTGACCGTCGCAGCCGTGCTCGCGGCGGCAGGCATCGGATTCGGGGTCGTCGGGTACGTCCTCTCGAGTCGCGCCGGGCCGCGGTGGGATCGGCGCTATCGCCGCGAGTGATCCGGGCATCCGAAAGTCACCGTCGTCTGCAAGCCGTACCGAAACCGGCCGGTACGGTGACGTGACCGCCATGAAGGTCGTCTTCAAGCCGGGGAACGCCTACGAGGAGATCAACTGCGCCGACTTTCGCGAGTACGAACACGGCGTCGTCCTCCACGACGCCCAGGGGTACAACATCGGCTACGTCCCCCACGAGATCCTGAGCCACATCGAACCCCACGAGGGCGAGGAAGTCGCTTTCGAGGAGGGCCAGCCACCCGACGTCGAAACGGACGAAGAGTGAGACGCCGCATTCGTACCCGGATCGGCTACTGTCACGCCCGTTCTCGCTCGAGCAACGCCTCGAGGTCGGCCTCGAGCCGTTCTTCGACGGCCGTCTCGGTCCCGTCGGGTAGCGTCAACTGGTCGAAGTCGTTCGTGATCCGGATCATCGCGAGCGCCTCGTAGCGCGGATCGGCGACCGGGACCGTCTCTTCGCGATCCGGTGCCGTCGTTCGGTAGCCCGCGGCCAGCGCGTCCCGGACCAGCGGCCGGCGATCCCGAACGTCTGGACAGCCGGCGAGGAAGGCCCCGCTGAAGATGTACGTCGCGAACGCGAGGTCGAACGCCGGGGGAACCACGAGCGTGTATCCCCAGTCGAGCATCCCCATCACGTCGCCCGTCTCGGGATCGACGAGGAGGTTGTGCAGGCCGTGATCGTTCCGGCCGAGGGCCGCCTCGAACGGCCCCTCGAGCGCGTCGATCTCTCGCTCGAGCCACGACCGTAGCTCGGGCGTCAGCGCGCCGAACCGGGAGTCGGCGTGGCGCTCGAGTTCCCGGTCGGCGTACGCGCGCAAGAATTCGGGCCACGTCCGGGCCTCGGTGACCGTCAACGTCGACGGGTCGCCGGCGGGACGGCCGCCGCGCAGGGCCGGACCGTCGTGGCGAACGTGACCGAAGTCGTCGGGTGCCGGCACCGCGTGGAGTTCGCCCAGGTATTCGCCGACCTGTCGTGCGAGTCGTCGGAGGATCGCGTCCTCGAGACGGGCGACACGCTCGTAGGGGAGTTCCTCGCCGGGGAGGGCCTCCATCAGGTACCACGGCGTCGGCACCGCGTCGTGGTCGTCGACGACGCCGACGACCTCGGGGACCGGAATCGAGGTTGTCGCACGCAAGACGGCCTGGATACGGGATTCGGTCGGCAGCCTCCACGTTCGTCCGTCGGGGGAGGCTTTCAGGTACAGCTCTCGCGTCCGCTCGTCGTCGGCGACGGTCAACCGATACACCGAACTGAACCCGCGCTCTGCCGGCTCCGCAGCGAGGAGTTCCCAGTCGGGATCGACGGACCGGAGCATCTCCTCGAGGGTCGCCTCGGAGAACGCCCGGGCGTCCGGCACGTCGTCCATACCCGCAGTTCCGGGCGGTCCAGAAGAATTCTTTCGGTGGGAGTAACCGCCGAACCGACAGGACGATACTCCCAGCCGTGCGAGTAGGTCGCGAAGCGAATGACACGGACGCTGCTGGTCGCCGGCACGGCGAGCCACGTCGGCAAGTCGACCGTGGCCGCGGGGCTCTGTCGGCTGCTCGCCGATCGGGGCGTCGCCGTCGCCCCGTTCAAGGCCCAGAACATGAGCAACAACGCCCGCGTCGTCGTCAGACCCGACGCGTCCGGGTCGATGGAGACCCTCGAGCGCGACGGCGAGGCCGACGACGCCGGTATCGGCGACGCGACTGACTCGAGCGACGACCGCTGGGGCGAGATCGGCGTCTCCCAGTTCGTTCAAGCCCGGGCCGCACGGATCACGCCCACGACGGACTGCAACCCGGTCCTCCTCAAGCCCCGCGGCGACGGAGAGAGTCAACTCGTTCTCCAGGGACGTGCCCACGAGCACGTCCCCGCCGGCACCTACTACGAGGAGTACTGGGAGCGAGCGCGAACGGCCGCCGAGGAATCCTACCGGCGACTCGCCGACCAGTACGACGTCATCGTCGCCGAAGGGGCCGGCAGCATCGGCGAAATCAATCTCCACGACCGGGACCTGGCGAACGTCGAAGCCGCCGAGTTCGCCGACGCCGACATCCTGCTACTCGTCGACATCGAGCGCGGTGGTGCCTTTGCCAGCCTCTACGGGACGATCGAACTCATGCCCGATCGGCTCCGCGAGCACCTCGTCGGCGCGATCATCACGAAGTTCCGCGGCGACGAATCACTGCTCGAGCCGGGCATCGCGGCGATCGAATCGAAGACCGGCGTCCCGATACTCGGCGTGGTACCCTACGCCGATCCCGGACTGCCGGAGGAGGATAGCGTCGCACTTCCCGATAGCGGGGAACGCGACGTACGCGGCGACGACGACGGCGTTCCCGCGGATCGTCGCATACGGATCGGGGTTCCCCGCCTGCCACGCATCTCGAACGCGACCGACCTCGAGGTGCTCGCCGCCGAACCCGGCGTTTCTGTCGTCTACCTCCCCGTCGGTCGCGAGACGTCGATCGAGGAGGCGGCCCTCGAGGAGATCCACGCGGTCGTCATCCCAGGAACGAAAAACACGGTCGACGACCTGCTCGCGCTCCGCGAGGCGGGGTACGCCGCTTTGCTGTCGGCGTTCGACGGCCCGATCGTCGGCCTCTGTGGCGGCTACCAGCTACTCGGCGAGCGGATCACCAACGCGGCACTCGAGGGCACCGGCGGCGACGACGTGATCGAGGGCCTCGGCCTCCTGCCCGTCGAGACCCGATTCGAACCCGAGAAGCGACTCGAGCGGACGTCCGTGACGGTCGACGGCGAGGCTTCGTCCCTGCTGGCCGGCGCGTCAGGGACTGCGACCGGCTACGAGATCCACGCCGGGCGCACGCAGGCGGCGTCGGACGCCGACCTCGAGCGGCCGCTCGGCGACTCGAGCGCGTCCTGCGGGCGCGTCCTCGGAACCTATCTGCACGGTCTCTTCGACAACGAGTCCGTTCGTGGGGCGTTTCTCGCGGCCGTTGCCCGGAACGCCGGCGTGGACCGCCCGTCCTCGGACGGCGATTGTGGGTCGGCCACGGGGGAATCAGTTCTCGCCGGCGAGACCCCTGCGGACAGGGCCGCGTCGCTGGTCCGCGAACACGTCGACCTCGAGGCGCTGGGCGACCCGTTCGTCTGAGGTCACCGCCGTTCATTCGTCCGGTCCGACGACCTCCACCTTGATTCCCTCCGGGTCCTCGCAGTACAGCGCGTAGTAGCCGCCGGCGTAGGGGTGACGATCCTCGTAGAGCACGCTCGCGTCCGCTCGGTCGCGAACCCCGTCGGTAATGCGGTCGACCTGTTCGCGCGATCCGGCGTGAAACGCGACGTGATTCAACCCGCTCGCGCGCCGGTCGAAGGGATGGTTCGCGTTCTCGGCCCGACAGAGCACGACGTAGGTCGGCCCGTTGCGCCACGAGCGACCGCCCTCCCACTCGTCTTTCCGTTCGTACCCCAGTTCGCCGAGCAGCCAGTCCCAGAACGCGACCGCCGTCTCGAACGCGGACGCGTACAACTCGAGGTGGTGAATCCGACCGGCGGCGTCAGGATCGGCGTGGTCCTCCATACTCGATACCCGAGGTCCAGTGATGTGAACGCTTTGACGGATCGTCGGCAGAACAGCGTGCGGAACCCACTCACGGAGACGGATAGCATCGAAACGAGTCGAGAAGTTCGAAATCCGAGCGGATGCGAGAGACCGGGAGCGGTCAGGCCGATTCGTTGCGGTACGTCCCGAGCAGTTCCTCGAGGATGATACACTCCTGGTCGGTCGAGTCGTAGTGGGTGTCGATGAACCGTTCGGCGGCCTCGTAGTTGCCCCGCAGGCCGTGTTTGCGGACGGTGATGACTGCGTCGAGGAAGAACGTGCCACCGTCGGTACCCAGGGCCTTGGCGTGGTCCTCCTCGCTGATGTCGAGTTCGTGTTTGATCTCGTCGAAGTTGAACGTCTTGACGTCGTGATCGGGATTGATGAGGGTGAGAACGTACTCCGCCGAGAACCGGTAAAACTCGGATTTGCTCTCGAACATACCGTCTTGGACGAGCGTGTCGATCTCCTCGACGACCTCGTCCGGGTACCTGACGGTATCTTTGGCCATGTCCTTCACTACCTCACTGATCGCTAATTACTGTTTCGGATACGAGAGGTTTCGTGACTGTTCGCTTTGCCGTAGATAGCGGTTCGTTGGGACTGTCGCCGTCGTTCGCTCAATCAACCGGCCCCGGTTATTAAATCCTGAGACGGTCAATACGGACACCTGTGGAGGATTCCGGTCGATACCGGTCGCGTCGATCGAACGGTACAACTACCCACAAATTTATTATTTATGCACCCAAACGGCAACACGCTATGGCAGACGAAGCCGAAATCCGCGAACAAATGATCGACGCCTTCGGTGAGGCCGACTACCCCATCTCGAGTCCCATGGACCTCGTTCCCGCGCTTCCTGACGGCCCGGGCACGACGTTCGAGTCCGGCGACTTCTCGATGACGGCGATGGAACTCAACACCAAGACCTCGGGCGGTGACTTCCCGTACGACGACGTAGAGACGTTCGTCGACGACATCATCGAGGATCTCAAGGACCAGGGCGAACTGTAATCGCGAGCCCGAACGCTGGTTTTCCGGATCCGATCGTCGCTCCGAGAGGGACGACCCCGATATTTACTTTCGTGCCAACCACCAGATTTTTTATTCCACTCGGTACTCTTGAGTACGAAGGGGGCGGACGGGTGAGCAGTGATCGTATGAACACCGAAACGCATGGGACGTGAGACGAACGTGACACTGGTCGTCGTCACCGGGTCGGACCGGGACGACAGTTCCCTCGAGCGACGACTCCGAGGGGAGGGACGGTATCGGGTCCACTCGGCGTCGACCGACTCGGTGGCGGACGTCCTCGAGGGCGTCGTTTCCGACGGTATCGTTCTCGAACTGGAGCGGCCGGACGCCATCCGGAACTGCCTCGAGCAGGTTCGGGAGTTCTCGCCGGCAGTGCCGACGATCGTCGCACCTCCAGCGGGCGACGAGGCACTCGCTGCGGCGGCGGTCCGTGGCGACGCGACGGAGTACGCCCCGCTCGCGGACGACGGAGTGATCGACCGCATCGAAACCGCCGTGGTGGCCGACACCGCCGACGGGGACGAGCGTGACTACCATCGTATCATCGCGAACGAGTTGCCCGACGAGGCGTTCGTCATCGCCGCGGACGGTACCTACCTCGAGGCGAAAGCGCGACGCGAGGCGGCCGACCTGTATGGAACTTCCTCGACGGAGCTCACCGGCAACACCCTCGCGGACGCGTTCCCGCCCGAGACGGCCGAACGGCTCCAGTCCTGTCTCGAGCGGGCGATCGAGGCCGGCGAGACGCAGTCGATCGAGTACGAGGCGGAGACGAACGAAGGGACGCGATACTACGAGGCCCGCGTCGTTCCGACGGACCGGCGCATCGCCGGCCGTCGGGCGGTGGTCTGGCTGGCCCGCGACATCACCGAGCGCGCTCGGCGCGAACGCGAACTCCGGTCGCAACGGGCCGAACTCGAGACCCTCAACCGGATCAACACGCTCGGACGACGCGTCGTCGAGTCGCTGGTCGGGGCCTCCGAACGGGAGACGATCGAACGCGACGTCTGCGAGCAGATCGTCGAATCGGAGCTCTACTGTGGGAGCTGGATCGCCGAACTCGGACCCGACGGCGAACTCGTCGCCCGATCGGGGACCGGCGAGGCCACGACCTACCTCGACCAGCTTCGGGACCTCGACTGTAGCGTGGAGTGTCCGGCCACCGAGGCCGCACTCTCGGGCGACGTACGGACGGTGACACACGTCCAGGACACCGAACCGCTCCCGGAGCCGTTACAGGAGGCGGCCCACGAGGACGACGTCGACGCGGTGCTCGCCGTCCCCGTCTCCTACGACGACTCGATCTACGGCGTCCTGACGGTGCTGTCGGAACGTGCAGACGCCTTTAGCGAGAGCGAACGGGAGGCGTTCGAACTGCTCGGCGGGATGATCGGCTTTACGATCATGGCAATCAAGAACCGGGAGCTACTGCTGTCGGATTCGGTCGTGGAACTCGAGTTCCGAATCGACGGCGGCGATACGTTCTCCTTCGACCTCACCGAGCGCTACGACTGTCGGTGTTCGCTCGAGTGGACGGGCACGACTAACGACGGACGCACGTACCAGTACGTCACCGTCGAGGGACTCGAGGCCGAGACCGTTCTCGAGGAGGCGACCGACCACGACTCGATCGAGGGCTGTCGACTCATCCACGACGGCACGGAGCAGTGTACGATCGAGATGCGACTCTGCAAATCGGGCGTCCGCACCCTGACGAACCACGGGGTGACGATCCGCGACGTCCGCGTCGAGGACGGCGTCGGCACCTGCTGTGTGGAGGTCTCCCGGGACGCCGACGTGCGTGAGATCGCGGAGGCGCTCGGGGGCATCTACGAGAATACGGAACTGGTCGCCCGCCGCGTCGTCGACCGCCCGGTCCACACGGCGGCCGAACGCCGCAAACGAATCCTCGACGAACTGACCGATCGGCAACTGACGACCTTGCGGCTCGCGTACTACGGCGGTTTCTTCGAGTGGCCCCGCGAGAGCACAGGCGAGGAGATCGCCGAATCGATGGACGTCTCGCCGCCGACGATGCACCAGCACCTCCGGAAGGGGCTCAAGACGATCCTCGGCGAGTTCTTCGAGGACGGCGGAGCCTGACAGGTCCACGACTCCGCCTGCTGATCTCGTTCAGCGGTCCGAGACGAATCGACCCCGGCCTTCCCGCCGCAATGCAACCGGTGCCGGCCGTGGCCGTCCGTGCTCTACGATTCGCGCGCGGTCGCCGTCGATCCTGATCTCGACCCGGGGTGGGAGGTCGCTCGGGTCGATCCGGACCAGCGACAACAGGAGCGCCCGCTCGACCTCGATCAGCAGTCGATCCGGCTCCCGCTGTTCGAGACAGCACCGCCAGCGTCCACGCTCGAGTCGTCGATCGATCTGCCAACCGGTGTAGTACCGACGGTTGGAGCCGGCGTAGACGCCGTCGACGACGTCCGGCATCACGATCGACTCACCGCCGGCGATCGAACGGGCGTCGGGAGCGATCGACTCATGCTGTCGGATCGAACCGGCGGATCGATCATCCGCCCTCGGGTTCACACGCACGACAGTTAAGTAATCGTGACTCTCCGTATCGAACCACTGTCCACGTTCGGAGAGATTTCGCGAACCGATCACGGCCCGGAGGAATCGGGTACGACCCGTCGCGTGGACGACTTCACAGCCCGTTCCGTGTGATCGTCGAAACGACAGGTCTCGGGAGCCGGACACCCGTCCCAGCGGACAGTTCAAAAAGTCACAACATGTGAAGCGGGAGCAACTGGGACGCGCCGTCGAAACTGGCGGCCGTGAACCGACGGGCGTTACTGGGAGCGATCGGGTCGGCCACGTCGTTCGGTGCCCTCACGTACGCGACCCGGGAGGTGGTCGACGAACTCGAGGTCGCCGTCTGGCTCTCGAGCGGAGCCGCGTCGTACTCGGCCGTCGGGGTGCGCGCCGTCGAGTATCTCGAGCGGTTCCTCGACCTCGAGCACTGGTCGCTCGAGGTATCCTTCGGCGGCGTCGTACGGACTTCGACGGAGGACGGGGCCCGCGTGACGACCCGCGGCGAGTGGCCAGCGACGGTGGTTGCGGGTGGGATCGGCGGTCGGAACGTCGAGCCAGCGCGGGACGTCAACCTGCTGATCACCGACGGACAGATGTCGCAGGCACCGACCGGCTACGGAATACCGCACGTCGCCTCCGTCGGCGGTGCGCGTCACCTCGCGGACCTCGAGCCGCTCGCCGAGCTGTTCGGGGGTGTCAGTGGGGCCGACGTCGATGGAGCGATCGTTCCGGTCCGTCCGTCGACCCGGACCGTTCAGGTGTTGCTCCACGAGGTCGGTCACGCGCTCGGACTGGCCCACGAACACGGCGTCGTCTTTCGCCGCGGCGACGCGGTGGTCGCGTCGCCGATGATCAGTACCTACGCGTTCACCGACGACGTCGACCTCGATCGATCCCACTGCGGGACGGACTATCCGGACGTCACGAACCGGGACAGAAGACTGAGCCTCGCGTTCTCGGCGTGCGCACGGCGAGAACTCGAGAGCTACCGCGGTGGTCTCCGGCCGCGGTGACGCCGTCGGTCACCCGGCCGTCGTCGTTACCTCGGAGTGCTTCCTCGCGGTAGCACTACTCGTCGGCTTCGTCGTCGTTCTCGCCGCGAGCGAACGAGGCCTGGGCCTCACCGGCGTTCTCGAGGTCGCCCGCGTTGGGGCCTTCGATCAACGCCTCGAAGTCGTCGACCTCGTCGTACTGGTCCCGGTAGACGAGCGCGGCCTTGCCGAGCGACGTGATCTCGTAGAGACCGGAGCGTTCCGCCGGTCCGATCTTCTCGACGAGGCCGTAATCCTCGAGTACCGGGAGCCGCGTGTTGATGTTCTTCCGGCTCTTTCCGGTGTGTTCAGCCAGGTTCGTCGCGACGTTCCGACCCTTCTCCTCGAGCGCTTCCAAGATGAGGAAGTCAGTTGGTTGGCGAAGTTTCACGTCTGGTCACTCTCGTACCCGTCCTATATTTCCAGTGGCAACTAATACTTTCGGCCAACAGTGCAGATATGTGTCGGCCATTTCCACTATCTGTTCGAACGTACAGGCTATCTGCGGCGACATTCGGGGAGAATTTGACCGTTCGAATTGGGGACGGAATGCCGGTTTTGAGGGACTCGCTCGGCGGCCGTCGGACCGTCGTTGGGACGGACTATGGAACAGACGCCGACCGCTCTCGAGCCGCGGCCTCCTCACGCGACTGCTTTGCGTCCGGCGTCGATCGACTCGAGCCAGCCCAGGAACGCCGCGACCTCGCGCGGGGATTCGACCCGGTAGCTGGCGGCCGACGGGTCGGTGCCGCCGACCCGGACGCCGATCCCCTGCGGTTCGACGGCCCGGAACGCCGACTCGTCGGTCACGTCGTCGCCCACGTAGACGGTCACCGCTCCCGCCGGCTGGTCGGACTCGAGCAACGCGACCGCGTTGCCCTTCCCCCAGGGGATCGCGGGTTCGATCTCGAGGATCCGTTTGCCGTCCGAGAGTTCGAGGTCGTCGCCGGCCAGGCGGTCGACGATCGCGGTCGTCCGACGCCGGACGAGTGGCCGTAACGGCTCCGGAACCGACCGGAGGTGGACGGTCGCCGTGAGCCGCTTGTCCTGGAGTTCGACCCCGGGAAACGGAGCGAGCGCCGTCTTGAGGGCCACCCGGACCTCGGCGAGTCGATTCGCACGGCTTCGCGCGACCGGGTGCACCGCGATCGATCCGTTGCGGGCGAGTTCCAGGCCGTGGTTTCCCGCGTAGACGGACGGCCCCTCGATCCGGGTGCGGACGTCCGAGAGCGCCCGGCCGCTGACGATGGCCGTCCTCACGCGGGGGTCGGCCGCGATCGCCTCGAGTCTGGCCCGGCTCTCCGGGAGCGGCGTCGCCGCATCGGGATCGTCGACGATTGGCGCGAGCGTCCCGTCGAAGTCGAGACACAGCAGGAGCCGGGTGGCCGACTCGAGCGTTCCTCGGAGTTCCGACAGCCGGTCCTCGAGCGGATCGGGCGTCGAGGGGGCAGTCGCCGGCGTCGGTTCGGTCGTCTGGCCGCTCATGCTGGTGGCGTGGGCTCTCGGGAGTCGGGGTCCGGGTCGGTGTCCGGTTCTGACGCCGTCGGATCGTCGGCGTGAACGCGCCGAATCCAGGCGAACTGCGTCTCCATCCAGCGCTCGAGGTCGCCGTCGAAGACCCGGTTGCGGAGCGTCTCCATCCGGCGCTGTCGTTCCTGGATCGGCATCGAGACGGCGCGCTCGAGTTGGCGGGCGATCCCTGCTTCGTCGGTCGGATCGACCGTGAGCGCGTGGGAGCCGAGTCGTTCGTGTGCGCCGGCCCGGTCGCTCAGTAGCAACACCCCGTCGCCGTCGACGTTCGCGGCGACGTACTCCTGTGCGACGAGGTTCATCCCGTCGAGCAGCGGGTTGACGAGCATGACGTCCGCGCGGCGATACAGCGCACAGAGTTGCTCGTGTGGGACGTAGTCCTCGGTGTAGGCGATCGGGTTCCAGTCGTCGGTTCCGAACCGGCTGTTGATCCGTTCGACTTCGCTCCTGACGAGGTCGCCGTACCGGTCGTAGGCCGGGATCTCGGTCCGGGAGGGCGTCGCCTTCTGGACGAAGGTAAACTCCCCGCGCCACTCGGGGTTGCGCTGGAAGAACCGCTCGAGCGCGGCCAGCCGATCCGGAATCCCCTTCGAGTAGTCGAGCCGATCCAGTCCGAGACCGATCACGTTGGCGGGGTCGACGTCGCAGGTGTCGAGTGCCGCACGAGCCGTCGACGGGTCGAGCGTTCGAGCGTCCGCGTCGAACGACGCGGCGTCGACGCCCATCGGCGTCGCCACGACGCGCGTCGGGTCGGCTCCGTAGTGGACCAGCCGCCGCTCGCGGTCGACCGTCGCCGCCGGCAGGAACCGCTCGACGGTCGCGAGGAACTGTTCGACGTAGCGATCGACGTGGAAACTCAGGAGGTCGTTGCCCAGCAGTCCCTCGAGCAGCCGTCCGCCGGCCGGACAGCGCTGGAACGTCTCCGGCGTCGGCCACGGGATGTGCCAGAACTGTGCGACGGTCGTCGACCGGGGCGTCCGCTCCTGGACAATCCCGGGAGCGAGCGCGAAGTGATAGTCCTGGAACCAGACGACCGACTCGTCGTCGGCGTGCTCGACGACGGCGTCGGCGAACCGCTCGTTGACCGTCCGGTACCACTCGAGGTCGTTCGATCGGTTCCGAACGAGATCGGGGAACTCGTGACAGAGCGGCCAGAGCACCTGATTACTGAAGCCGTAGTAGTAGGAGTCGACGGCTTCGTCGGAGAGATCGATGCGTCGGAGCGTATACGATTCGTCCCCGGGTGGGACGGCGACGCAGTTGTGCTCGTCGGTGACGTCGAAGTCGGCCTCGCCGTCGCCCCAGGCGATCCAGGTTCCGTCGGCCGCCTGGACGACCGGGTCGAGGCCGGCCGTCAGTCCGCCCGCCGGTTCGTCGACAGTGAGTTCCTCCTCGGTCTGCTGGCCCCCGTTCCCGTCGGCGGACTCGCCTGCATCGTCCGCGTACTCGTGACGGTAGGGCTGGCGATTGGAGACGACGATCAGCGACTCCGGTGGAGTCGCTCCGTCCCGTCCGTCGTCCGAGCCGCGGCCGGAACCGTCCGTTCGTATCCGCCACGGGTGCCAGTTCGTCGACGACAAACGCTCGTCGGGAGTTCGCATTCGGCCGAAAGACACAGCCCCGGGACGGGTTGATTCACGGCCTGCATCCGCATGGGGGTCTAGTACCGATCGCCACGCCGGCCGGGGGACTCTCGTCGCGCCGGTCTCGTCGCGCCGGAAGTCTCCGACCGGCCGCCGGAACCCGAACGGTTTTCGGCCGGACCCCCGAAGCACGAGCCATGAAACCGCCGTACGAGGATCGCCTCGAGGCCTGCAGACTGGGCCTCGAGCGCGTCGACGCCGACCTCTGTGTCACCTTCCCGGGACCGAACCTGACGTACCTGACCGGGTTCGCGGAGTCGCCGTCCGAACGCCACCTCCTGTTGTTCGTTCCCCGTGCGGGCGACCCGACGATCGTCGCGCCGGAGATGTACGCGGCTCAACTGGAGTCGCTGCCGATCGCGGACCTCGCGATCGAAACCTGGGCCGACGACGACGATCCGGTCGTGCTCGTCGAGCGCGTGCTCGAGGACTACGGCCTCGAGACGGGACGCTCGCGGACCGTGTTGCTCGACGACCGCCTCTGGGAGACGTTCTCCCAGGACCTGCGATCGGTGCTGCCCGAAGCCTCGTTCGGACTCGCGAGCGCCGTCCTCGAGGACCTGCGCGTCCGAAAGGACGCGGTCGAACTGGAGGCCCTGCGACGGGCAGGGGCGATCGCGGATCGCGTCTCGCTCGAGATCCGCTCTCGGGGAACGGACCTCGTCGGCGCGACGGAAGCGGCGGTGGCCGCCGAGATCGAACGCCTGCTCGCGGCCGAGGGCGGCGGCGAACCCGCGTTCGAGACGGTCGTCGCGTCGGGACCGAACGGCGCTCGGCCGCACCACCACACCGGCGACCGCGAGATCCAGCACGGCGATCCGATCGTCCTCGATTTCGGCGCGTTCGTCGAGGCCGACCTGCCCGGCGGTACGGGCCGCTATCCCGGCGACCAGACCCGGACGATCGTCGTCGGCGACCCGCCCGAGGAGTACGAGCGGGTCCACGAGGTCGTCGCCGCGGCCCAGGCGGCCGCCGTCGAGGCGATCGAACCCGGCGTGACGGCCGGGGCGATCGACGCCGCCGCGCGCGAGGTCGTCGCCGACGCGGGCTACGGCGACGCGTTCGTCCACCGGACCGGCCACGGCGTCGGTCTCGAGGTCCACGAACCGCCCTACGTCGTCGCCGGCAACGACCGTGAACTCGAGCCGGGGATGGTCTTCAGCGTCGAACCGGGCGTCTACCTCGAAGGACGGTTCGGCGTCCGGATCGAGGACCTCGTGGTCGTCACCGAGGACGGGGCCGAACGGCTGAACGACTCGCCCCGCGGCTGGGAGAGCGGCGATCACGAACCGTAACCGACGGGCCGCTCGTCGCGTCTCGCTCGAGCGGTCCCGTGGTGGCTATTTACGCCCACGGAACCTCGGTTCGGACGATGGCTACCGAGGCTACCTTCACGGTGCCGTCCGATCAGTTCCCCCTCGGGACCGTTTTCGAGCGACTGCCGGACGCGACGGTCGAACTGGAACGGATCATCCCCGCACGGGACGTGGTGATCCCGTATTTCTGGGTTCGGGGAACGTCGGTCGACGACGTCGAGGGGGCGTTCGCCGACCATCCGGGCGTGGAACGAATCGAATTCGTCGACTCCGTCGCGGACGAGTACCTGCTGCGCGTCGAGTGGGCGCTGGATTACGACGACGTCCTGACGACGCTCACGGAGACGAAGATCGCGCTCGTCAAAGCCATCGGCACCGATCGGCGGTGGACGTTCGAGATCCGCGGCGACGCGCGATCCGACATCGCGGCCTTCCAGTCTCGCTGTCGGGAGCTGGATATCCCGATCACGCTGACGGAACTGCACGCGCTCACGCCGCTCGAGACGGCTACCGAGGAAGCACTCACCGACTCGCAGCAGGAGGCGCTGGTGCTCGCGTACAATCGCGGCTACTTCGAATCTCCCCGCGAGGTGACGATGACGGACCTCGGCGAGGAACTCGGAATCTCCCACCAGGCCGTCGCATCCCGTCTCCGGCGCGGCATCAAGCACGTCCTCGGAAGTACGCTCTCAGACGCGGAGCCCCCGTCTCGCGGAGACGGGTAAAAGGCTATTGAAAGCTCAAAAGCCACCCTCAACAGCGCTGGTGCGCTTTGTAGGTATCAATGAGGGGGAGTTCGACCGAATCGCGGAGGGATGAGACGAGCTACTGGCTGTTCGTTATCCCAGCGGCGGGCGTCACGCTACTCGTCTTCGCCGTGGGGAAGTCGGTGGCCGCGGCATCCAGCAGCGGCGGCTTCCTGGAGGCCGGACTCGATCTGCTCCTGCTCAGCGTTCCGGGACTCGTCCTCCTGGGGACCGGGCTCTGGTTACCGACGTCGTCGATCGTCCCCCAGTTCTATCGGCGAATCGTCGCGTGGACCGCCGGCGGAGTCGTCGTCATGGGGATCGTGCTCGGACTGCGCGTCCTCCATCCCGGCGTCGAGGTCGACTTCACGTTCGGCACGCAAGCCGTTCTGCTGTCGATCGGCTCCATCGCGGGGCTGGGCATCGGCGTCAACAACGCCCAGGCGCGTACCCACGCCCGAGCGCTCGAGGAACAAAACGAGACGCTCCGACGGACGGAGCGGCGACTCGAGGAGGCGAACACGCAGCTGGAAGCGTCGAACGAGCGGTTAGAACAGTTCGCCTACGCCGCGTCCCACGACCTCCAGGAGCCGCTTCGCATGGTGAGACGCTATCTGGAACTCGCCGAGCGGCGCTACGGCGAGGAACTCGACGAGAACTGCAGGGAGTTCATCGACTTCGCCGTCGACGGTGCCGAGCGGATGAGCGAGATGATCGACGGGTTGCTCGAGTACTCCCGCGTCGAAACGCAGGGGGATTCGTTCGACGCGGTCGACCTCGACGCGGTGCTCGACGACGTGCTCACCGATCTGCAGTTCAAGATCGAGGAGACCGACGCCACGATCACGCGGGAGCCGTTACCCACGGTCGAGGGTGACCGGCGGCAGCTACGCCAGCTCCTGCAGAACCTGGTGAGCAACGCGATCGAGTACAGCGGCGACGCCCCGCCACGGATACACGTGTCGGCGGCGCGAGACGGCGCGGAGTGGACGGTATCGGTCCGTGACGAAGGCATCGGTATCGATCCGGACGACGCCGACCGCATTTTCGAAATCTTTCAGCGACTGCACTCGCTCGAGGAACACGATGGCTCCGGAATCGGGCTGGCGCTGTGCAAACGAATCGTCGAGCGCCACGACGGCGAGATCCGGGTCGATTCGGAACCCGGCGAGGGAGCGACCTTCTCCGTGACGCTCGAGGCGAGTGCCGACGCGTCGAATCGCCCCTCGGCCACCGCTCGAAGCGAGAACCCGACGGGTATCCCCGGCGGTTCGGCGTCGATTCGGGAGCGAACCGAAGAGGGAGGATCGAGCGCGGACGTCGGTTGTCAGTAGAAGTAGAGTTCGAGTTCGTGACCGCAGTTCCGACAGCGGGCGTCGGTTCCGCGGAGCCGGTTTTCGTCTTCGGGGTGGGGTTCGGCCTCAGTCTCGACGATTCCGGGTCCCGGCGGGAGCGTGGCGCTTACGGTTGCGTTACAGGCGGGACAGCCGATCGACATCGGGGAACGGTTCGAGCGGGACATACCGGGAGCGTATCCGATCCTCCCCGATAGTTACCCGAGCCGTACCGTACCGTTTCGTTCCGTTTCACCGATTTCTGCGGCTGAATGGGGCCGTTTACGGCTTCCCGAACCGCGACAGGGATCCGTTAGAACGTGCTCGAGAGCGTCAGGGCGACGTAGAGCTGTCCGATCCCGGCGAGGATCATGACGACGCCCGCCAGTTGCTCGAGCCGGCGACTGTAGGCGGCGAACCGACTCGCGCCCGCGAGCAGCCCCATCCCGGTGACGACGGTCAGCGACAGCACCAGCGCGGCGACGCCCCCGACGTAGGTCGCCAGCAGAAGTGCGGCCTCGCCCGGCGGGTACGACAGCGCCTGGACGACGACCGTGACGACGATCGGCGCTACACAGCCCGCGGAAGCGACCGCGTACCCTGCCCCGAAGACGCCGAAACCCAGCACGCTCGAGCGCCGTTTCGGGAGCGGGATCGACAGCGAGCGATCCAGCCCGGCGACGACGAGGACGCCGACGAGGATCAGGACGACGCCGACGCCGATCTCGAGCCACCGGAGGTTCGCGAACACTCGGTTCCCGACCTGGAAGGCCGCTCCGAGCACCAGCGCGAGGGTGACGACGACGCCCGCCGCCGCGGCGAGGCCCCGGGCGAGCGCGCCGCCGAGCGTCGGCTCCTCGGTTCGGCTCGTGTAGAACCCGACGTAGCCGGGGAGCAACGCGTAGGCACACGGCGAGAAGAAGGTCGCGACCGCGGCCGTCCCGGCGAACGCCAGCGCCGGGAGGAGATCGGTTCCGACCATCTCAGGCCCGCTCGAGGTCGGCGCGCTCGAGTGCGCCTTCGATTCCCTCGCGGATCTCCTCGGTGTCGGCGTTACCGGTGTGCTCCCACCAGACGCGACCCTCGGGGCCGATCGCGGCCGTCTTCGGGTACGGCAGGCCGTCGTAGGTGACCGTCAGTTCGGAGACGGGGTCGTGGGCGAGCGTCCAGTCGCCGTCGTGGGATTCGAACCAGTCGACGACCGCCGATTCGGGGACGGTGTCGCCGACGGGTTCGGTCGTCACGGAGACGAACTGCACCGGCCGGTCGGCGAGCGACTCCGCGACCGTCGCGATGCGGGGATGTTTTTCGGCACAGACCGTACAGGTCGTCGCGAAGAACGTCACCACCGTCAGGCGGTCCTCGTCGGGCACGGTCAGCGTGCCGGCCTCGCTCCCCCGGGCGTCGAGCGTCTCGACCTCTACGGGGTCGTTCGGCTCGGGGGTCTCGCCCGACTCGAGCGGAGCGCCGTCGCCGAACGCGACGACGCCGCCGCCGAGGAGGACGCCGCCACCCAGCAGTCCGGCGATGAGGTCCCGTCGCCGCATGGTTATCCCTCCGCGACCGTCCTGAGGTCGTCGACGATCTCGTCGGTCGGGTAGTTTACCGCTCTCGGATAGGAGCGTTCGACGATGCCGTTCTCGTTGACCAGCAGGATCATGTCGTAGTGGGTCCCGTCGGTCGTCTCCGAATCGGTGTCCCCGCTCGCGTCGTCGTCTTCGCCGTCACCCTCGCCTCCGTGATCGTGGTCGTCGTCGGCACCGTCCTCGCCGTCTTCACCGCGGTGATCCTCGTGGTCCTCGAGTTGGACTGGGGTCCCGAACTTCTCGTATACGAGTTCGACGGCCGCTTCGTTGTCCTCCGGCCGGAGGAAGTGCCAGTTGTCGGCGTGGGGATCGATACCGACCGCGTCGGCCTCCTCCTGGAGCCGTTCGCGCGTGTCGTACTCGGGATCGAACGTGATAGCGATGAAGGCGACGTCGTCGGCGTACCCCTCTGCCTGAGCGTCCTGCTGGCCCGCGCGGAGCATCTGGAGGAGCGCCGGGCAGACGCCGTCCGGACAGGAGGTGAAGATGAACGTTATCATCATCGCCCGTTCGCCGCGGAACTGCTCGTCCGTGATCGTCTCCTCGGCGAAGGGATCGGTGACGCTGAAGGAGGGTACTTCCTCGCCGTAGATCGGGTGCGATGGGTCCCCCAGATCCCGATCGGGTGGCCCGAGGACGGCCCCTTCGGCCCCGTTCTCGAGGAACCCGTCGAGACAGCCGGCGATCCCCGCGACGGCCGTCGTCCCCGCGGCTCGCAGATACGTTCGGCGTTCCATACGCGAGTATTCGAGTCGACAGTGAAAGCCTCACTGGTGTAACCGTCGAAGCGCGAGCCCCGCGCTCCGGCGATCGGCCCCGGCAACGGCAGGTCCGGGACGTATCCGCCCACCCGTGGTACGGCCGGGCATGTACCAGGATCTGCTGTTCGCGACGGACGGTAGCGAGGGCGCACGGCGGGCCACCGAACACGCGGTCGCGCTGGCCGAGCGCCTCGGGAGCACCCTGCACGTGGTCTCGGTCGCCGAGGAGGGGCCGCACAGTTCCTCGAAACGCGACGAGATGCGCGCGGACGAAGAAGGCGAGGCGGCACAGGCGATCGAGGAGGCCCAGCGTCGCGCCGCCGACGCGAGCGTGGAGACGACCGCGACGGTGCTCGAGGGCGTGCCGCAGGAGGAGATCGTGGCGTTCGCGGAGCGCAACCCGGTCGACATGATCGTCGTCGGGACGGTCGGGCGGACCGGCCTCGATCACCTCGTGGTCGGCAGCGTCGCCGAGGAGGTCGTCCGGAACGCACCGGTTCCGGTCGTCACGGTCCGCGTCGAGGAGTAATCCGGGCTTACGACCGGATACGGGAGCGATAATTTTCCCCGTCGGACCCGAACGCGGCGACAGTGGCCGAACGCCTCGAGTCGGGTGCCCGGCGGGTGGGGAGCCGCGCGTCGGTGGGGACGCGGGCACCGAGTCACCGACCGATCGCGAACGGACAGCGACGCCGCAGCCTCGGTAATCCGACCGCCAGGATGCCGCTCGATCGGCGTGAGTGGGCCATCGGGTGCCCGGTGGGAGGTCGATGAGCGACCGCAACGCCGTCGCGCTCGGCGACGACAGTCGCGTGCTGATCGTCGGGACCTCCCCGCGAATGGACGCGACCGCCGACGCGCTCGAGTCCGTTCTCGAACCCGAGAGCGTCCTCCGATCGCGGACTGTCGCGAACGCCCTGGATCGACTGGCCGACGGCACCGTCCGGAGCGTGGTCTGTGAGTTCGATCCGGACAGCGATGAGTCGCCGCTCCAGGCACTGTCCGTCGCCCTCGAGGAGGTGCCGATCCTGGCCGTGACCGACGCCGCCGACCGCGCGCTCGAACGCGGCGCGAGCGACGTGGTCGCTCCCGACGAGTCGCCTCGCGTCCTCGCGACCCGGGTGTCGAACGTCGTCCGTGGATGGACTGCCGACGGCGAGCGTGACCGTCGCTCCCGCTCGATCCTCGCGAACGCGTCGGCCGTCGTCTGCGTCCTCGAGTCCGACGGCACCATCGCGGAGGTCAATCCCGCGGTCGAGCGCCGGTTCGGCTACACGCCGGCCGAACTCGAGTGGACGCCGCTGTCGCGACTCGTCCACCCCGAGGACCGCGAGGCCCTCCGCGAGACGCTCGAGTCGGTCGCGTCGGCGGCCGTCGGGGAGACGGAGACGACCTCGCTTCGCGTGGGTCGGACGGACGGGACCTGGGTGCGGACCGAGGTGACGGCGGCCAACCGCCTCGCGGACCCGGCGGTCGAAGGCATCGTGGCGACCGTCGCGGAGGTACCGGCCGCCGACGACGATGGGCTCGAGACGGCCATCGATCGGCTCCCAGTGGCGGTGTTCACGCTCGGATCGGAGTGGGAACTGCGGTCCTGGAACGACGCGGCCGAGGATCTGTTCGTCGGCGATCCCGAACCCGGGGCGGTCGTCTGGCAGTACCTACCCGAGACCGTCCGGAACGCGTTCTACGATCGCCTCCGTGGGGCCGCCGCGACCGACTCCGTCGTCCGATTCGGGGCCGGGTCGTCCACGGACGACGGCTACGAGGTGACGGCCGGGGCCGACGACGACGGGATCACCGTAGTGGCCCGATCGGTATCGGCCGACGAATCGCTCGAGGCAGGTCTCCCGGCGACGGATCGGGACCGACTCGCCTTGCTCGAGTCGGTCGTCGACGCGCTCGAGGACGGTATCGCGGTCCTCGATGGATCGACGATCCAGTACGCCAACGGCCCGCTGTCGACGTGGGCCGGTGGTGACCCGCTGGTCGGCCGCGACCTCGAGTCGGTGTTCGATGCGGACCTGGCCGAGACGATCCGAGAGCGGACCGCCTCGACGGTCGTCAGGTGGATGGAGCCGGTTCGGGGCCGTCTCGAGGTCGGCGGCGCGACCCGGCCGGTCGCGGTCTTCGTCGCGCCGCTGCCGGGCGACGAGCGGACCTGCTGTATCGTCCGCGACGCTCGACGGTCGTCGACGGCGGCGCTGTCGACGCTCCGGGACGCCATCGACGCGTTCGATCGGGCCGACACCCGGGCGGACGTCCGGCGAGCGGCCGTCGACGAGATCTACACGTATACGGACGCCGACGTCGTCGGCTGGTACCTCGTCGACGGACGGCTACTCCGGCCCGCCGCCGTCGCGACGAGCGACGACGCCGACGCACCGACTATCGAGTACGACGCCACGCCCCTCGTCGACCTCCTCGAGGACGACGCCGGAACCGCCCTCGAGGACGGCGAACTCCGTTCGGTGCTGTCGCGCGCCGGGGTTCGAGCGGAACGCGCCGTCGCCGTTTCGGCGGGCGACCACGGGGTCGTCGTGACCGTCAGCGCCGATCCGTTCGCCGCCGAGGAGCTGGAGACGGAGCCGCTCGAGACGGTCGTCGAATCGGCCTCGCTCGCCCTGGATCGCCTCGAGAGCCGGGATCGGGTCCAGCGCTGTCGCCGGGAACTGTCCCGCGTCGAGACGGTCGCGACCCGGGCCGAACGGATACGCGACCTCGAGCGGGAGGTGCTCGAGGCGGATCGTCGGGACCGCGTGGAACGACACCTCTGCGAGGGCGTCCGATCCCTGCTCGCCGGCGACGCCGCGTTCGCCTGGGTCGGCCACGTCGACACGGGCACCGAGACCGTCTCTCCCGTGGCGTGGGCCGGCACCGACGAGGACCGCCTCGAGTCGGCGTCGATCCCCGTCGCTGAGGACGCGACCGATCCGACGGGCAGGACGGCGGCCCGTCGCGAACTGACGGTCGTCGACGACCTCGGGAGTTCGGAACTCGCACCCGGCGATCCGGCGGCGGACTGGCTGGCGTCCCTCCGCGAGGCGGGCGTTCGCTCGGCACTCGGCGTCCCAATCGAGGCCGACGGCTTCCAGTTCGGCGTTCTGACGATCTACGCGACCGATCCGGGTGCGTTCGACGACCGTCTTCAGCGGGCCGTCCACCACCTCGCGACGGTCGCCGGCCACGCGATCGGTTCGCTCGAGCGCACGCAGGCGTTGCTCGCCGAGTCGACGACGGAACTCGAACTCGCCCTCCGAGATGCGGAACCGCTCTCGGCGGCCGTCCGTCACCTCGACCGGCCGCTCGAGGTCCGGGCGATCGTTCCACGGTCGTCGGGTGGGTCGACCGTGTACGGAACCGTCTCGAACGCCGACGAGGGGGCCGTGGAGACGCTCCCAGAATCGATCGAGGCCGTCGAGTCCGCCCGGGTCGTCGACGACGCCGGGGACGGGACGGCGATCGAACTCCGCCTCTCGGAGTCGTCCGTCGCGGAACCGATCGCGGCCCGCGGCGGCCGGCTCCGATCGCTCGAGCCGAGCGAGGGTCACACGCGACTCGTCGTGGACGTTCCCGGGACCGTCGACGTGCGCTCGTTCCTCGATGCGCTCGCGGCGACGTACCCGCGGACCGAACTGGTCGCCCGCCGCGAGCGGGAGCGATCGATCGAACCCGCTCGGCCGTTCGACGCGTCGGTGCACGAGCACCTCTCGGAACGACAGCTTCGAACCCTCGAGACGGCCTACCACGGCGGCTTCTTCGCCTGGCCCCGCGAGAGCACCGGCGAAGAGATCGCCGACTCGCTCGGCGTCTCCCAGCCGACGTTCAGTCGGCACCTCCGGACCGCCCAGCGAAAGCTGCTCGAGTTGTTGTTCGACGAGCGGCAGGCGGAGTAATTCACGCTTTCTCGCCCGCGGATCCCGTTCAGCGGAGGTGCGACGCTCGCTTCCGTGCGTTCGCTCGACGGACCGTCAGTCCCACGTGGGTTTCGCCGTGTATCCGACGTCTCCGGACCCGTATCGTGGGATTACTCCCGTTCAGCCGGCGAGTAATCGACTATTTCCTGCACCCGCGAACGATCACGAATCTGGACGGATGAATAGGTATTGACGACAGACGGCTGATCGGTTCCGTGTATAGCGTCTACGACCATGTGTTCGGGGTCGAATCGGCTACGTAATGAGCGCGTATTCGGTAACGAGCACTTACGGTCGTCCGCTCGGACGGCGGATGTCGTCGTGAGTATCGACGTCGCCGACCACGAAGTAGAGCGCTCGGCCCTCCAGTCCCAGGCCGACGGCGGTATCATCGCACAGCTCCGTCTCGACCACCCCGACCTCGTGCTCCGGCCGACCCTCCGGCGGGTCGCGGACGTCACCCTCGAGCCGGAGTACTGGACGACGATCGAGACCGGCCGGACCCTCCTGTTCGTCACCGTCTTCGGCGACACCTACGACGCCTTCGAATCGGCCCTCGAGATGGACCCGACGGTCCGCGAGCCGACGCTGCTCGACCGGTACCCCGACCGGCGCGTCTATCGGGTCGCCCTGGCCGACCACGCACGCCATCTCGTCGCCGGTACGGCCGACGCGAACGGGCGCGTCCTCGAGATCACGAGTTCCCGCGACGGCTGGCAGGTCCAACTGCGGTTCCCGAGTCGTGACGCCCTGGTCGCGTACAACGAGTACTGTCGCGACCGGGACGTTTCCGTCGCGGTCGAACACCTCCGGGTCTCCGACGACGGCGACGACGGCGTCCTCGCGCTGACCGAGAAACAGCAAGAACTGCTGTCGGTCGCCCACGAGGAAGGCTACTTCGACGTCCCGCGGGGCATCTCCCAGGACGAACTCGCGGATCGCCTCGGCGTCTCGAAGTCGGCCGTCTCTCAGCGGCTCCGACGGGCGATCGGCGAACTGTGCGACGCGACGCTCTCCTGACGCCACACCATCCCCGGCACTGTTCCGGGTCGCTACTCGTACCGCAGGTACTGGCGATCGTACTCCGGTTCGCCCTGTCGCGGGTGGATCGTGAGGAACGACTCCGGCGGCAGTCCGACCAGTTCCGACGGTAGCGACTCGAGGCGACCGTGCCAGCCGACGTCGCCGCGACGCGGCGAGATGGTGACGATCAGGTCGTCGTCCGCCGCGCGGGACTCGAGCAGCGGCAGTAACCGATCCCAGCGATCGACCGACTGGAACCCGGCGGCGACGTCCTCCTCGACGAGGCCGAACAGTTCCTCGAACTGGTGGGCCGATCCCTCGACGACGATCACCTGCAGGTCGGCACCGGTCCCGACGGCGATCCGTTTCACGAGGTGGACGGCCTCGTAGAACCCCTCGTGGTGGTCGGCACCGATCGGCACGACGACGAAAATCCGTCGGGTCGTGTTGATCGGGTGGCCGAGTCGGGAGACGAGGATCGGCAGCGTCGACCGCTCGAGCACCTGGTCGATGATGCTGCCGAACATGCGATGGCGGAAGCTCTGTCCGGCGTCCCAGCCCATGACGATCTGGTCGGCCTGGACCTCGATGGCACCCTGGACGATCCCGGAGGCGACGTTGTGGTTGACCCGGGTTTCGGTCTCGATCGGCACCTCGGCCGCGCTACCGGCCGCGGCGATCTCGTCCAGTTCCGCCTGCACCGTGGCGACCTGCTCCGGGGTCGACTCCCGCTGGTTCGGCTGGACCACGGTGAGCACGTTGACCGGTTCCGAGCCCCGGTCGCCCTTGATGAGAAACGAGAGTTCCAGCAGGCGCTGCTGTAACTCCGCGTTGTGGGACAGCGGCAACAGGATCGTCGGATCCGTCGCCCGGTCGCCCTCGTCCGCGACGTCGCGCTCGAGGGCGACGCCCCTGGCGGCGCGTTCGGTCAGCCACGGGCTGATCAGCGCCGTGACGAGCAACATCAGGACGACGGCGTTGAGCGTCGCGGAGCCGAACAGGCCGGCGTCGACGCCGAGGATCGTGATCGCGAGCGCGGCGGCGGCCTGGCCCGTCGAGAGGCCGAAGATGACGTCGCGTTCGTGGCGCGTATAGCCCTGCACTTCGGCGACGAGCCACGCCGCCGCGGCCTTCGTCACGAACATGGTTGCGATGACGACGGCCGCGATCCAGAGGGTCTGCGGCCCGTCGAAGACGACGCCGAGGTCGACGAGCATGCCGACGTGCAACAGGAAGAAGGGGATGAAGAAGGCGTTGCCGACGAACTCGATGCGGTTCATGAGGGTCCCGCCTTCGGGGATCAGCCGGTTGAGGGAGATGCCGGCGACGAACGCGCCCAGGATCGGCGCGATGTCGAGCAGTTGCGCGAGGGCCGCGGTCGCGAAGATGACCGTCATCACGAACAGGAACTCGAAGTAGCTCTCCTCGCTGACGTTCTGGAAGAACCACCGTCCCGTCGAGGGGAGGACGAACCACGTACTCCCGAACAGCAGCGCCAGCGAGAGTCCCACGTCGCCGACGAGCCAGAGCGACACGCCACCGTCGTCGACGACGCCCATGACGACGGCGAGGACGATCAGTGCGATCGTATCCGTAAAGAGGATGCCGCCGAAGACGGCCGCCACGGCCCGGTTTTTCGTCACGCCCAGGCGGTTGACGACCGGATAGGCGAGCAGCGTGTGGGAGGCAAAGACCGCCGACAGCAACATCGACGCCCACGCGTCGAAGCCGAGGATCGCGTGGCTCACGACCGTGCCGACGACGAACGGCAGGCCGAAACTCGTCAGTCCGAACAGCGCCGCGTGTTGTGGGGCTTCCCTGAAGCCACGGATGTCGACCTCGAGACCGACCGTAAACAGCAGGTAGATCAGCCCCACTTCACCGAGTAGCTCGATCGCGGCCGAGTGTTCGACGACGCCGAGCGCTCCCGGACCGACGAGTGCCCCGAAGACGACGATACCGACGATCCCGGGCTGGCCCAGCCGCTTGACGAGCAACGGACCGACCAGGAAGATCGCCATCGCGATCGCGAAGACGAACACCGGCTCCTCGAGACCCAACTCGAGCGTGGCGGGAACGTATCGTAGACTCATCTTGGATCGACGAACGCCGCCGGGATGGGCGACCCGGATCGACACGGCGGTTCGGCAGCGGTGCCGTCACGAGGGAACGGGCGTTATCGTCGGGAGACGATGGCTGGCCGACTAATAAAACGTCGCATTTCAGCAGTCTGTTGCCGACGGACGATCGACTTCCGTCGTCCAAATTCCGGACTGTGTCGTCCGCTCGTGGTCGGGAGTGGGAGCGGTCGACGGACGCAGGGTTGTCATCACTACGGTGGTGACTACCGACACCAGTGCAGTCCTCGCCGTAGCGATGAATCGAGCGGTCGATCGAGCTACTCCTGTTGGTGCCGGTTACCGGCGGTTCAGCCCTCGACAGACGTACGTTGCGCTGCAGTATCCGTTCCCTTGGTTGCTGTTTGCATGACGTACGCACGCGTTTGCCGACAGTTTTGGAACGATCGACTCCTATTCGAATAGGAGCATGACGATCGTTCACAAATCGTTCGTAGCGGTACGGAAATCGGACCGTGCCGCGGCGAACGTTACGACCACTCAGTCGGAAATTACCGTGACGCTACTCGGTTCAGTAGTCCGTCTATAGTAATGAGTTCGGGGGTGTCTGCATCCATTCATGTCCACGTATCGGCCGTCCCGTCACGCATCACTGGTTCGCCCCTCTGGAGGGAAGGGTCGACGTTCACGGCCCACTGGCGAAGGAAGCGAGCGGCAGCGACTCCACCTGCGTTCGGGAGGTGGGTGATCGACGATGTGTGGGATCATCGGACACGTCGGCGACGACGACGCGATCGAAACGCTGTTGACCGGTCTCGAGAACCTCGAGTACCGCGGCTACGATTCGGCGGGGGTCGCCGTACAGAACGGCTCAGGCATCGCCATCGAGAAGCGATCCGGCGAGGTCGAGGAACTGAAAGACTCCGTCGAGGAGGGGTCGCTGAAGGGCCACGTCGGCATCGGGCACACCCGCTGGAGCACGCACGGCCCGCCGACCGACGAGAACGCACACCCGCACACGGACGAGACGACCGACGTCGCGGTCGTCCACAACGGGATCATCGAGAACTACGCCGAACTCAAGGAGTGGCTCAAAGAACGCGGCTGTGAGTTCACCAGCGACACCGACACGGAGGTCATCCCCCACCTAATCCAGTACTACCTCGACGAGGGTCTCGAGAGCGAGACGGCCTTCCGGGAGGCCATCGACGACCTCGAGGGGAGCTACGCCGTCACGGCGATGGTGTCGGACGAACACGTCCTCTACGCGGCCCGCAAGGGATCGCCCCTCGTCGTCGGCATCGAGGACGACGAGTTCTTCCTCGCCAGCGACGTGCCGGCGTTTCTCGAGTACACCGACAGCGTCGTCTTCCTCGAGGACGGCGACGTCGTGATCGTCGACGAGTCGGGCATCGAGTGTACCGATCTCGACGGCAACCCCGTCCGCAGGGAGCCCGAGACCGTCGACTGGGACCCCGAGCAGGCCGGTAAAGGGGAGTTCGACCACTTCATGCTGAAGGAGATCCACGAGCAGCCGACGTCGCTGGCCCAGGCGCTCGAGGGGCGGATCGATCCGGAGCGGGGTCGAATCAGGCTCGAGGGCTTCGGCCCCGGATCGTTCGAGGACGTCGACAGCGTCCAGTTGATCGCGTGTGGAACGTCGTATCACGCGGCGCTGTACGGCGCGTTCACCCTTCGACAGGCCGACGTCGAGGCGACGGCACTGCTCGCCAACGAGTACAGCGTCTCGGCACCGCCGGTCGACGAGAACACGCTCGTGATCGCGGTCACCCAGAGCGGCGAGACCGCGGACACGCTGAACGCGCTCCGTGAGGCAGCCGCCGACGGTGCTCGAACGCTGGCCGTCACGAACGTCGTCGGCTCGACGGCCGCTCGCGAGGCCGACGACGCGGTGTTCATCCGGGCCGGCCCCGAGATCGGCGTCGCCGCGACCAAGACGTTCTCCTCGCAGGTCGTCATGCTGACGCTGCTCGCCCAGCGGATCACCGCCGATCGCCACGGCCAGCCGGCGGCCGACCTCGAGTCGCTGCTCCCCGAACTCTCGCACGCCCCCGGGGCGATCGAGACGGTCCTCGAGGGGACTGACGCCCCGGATATCGCCGACCGGTACGAGGACAGCCGGTCGTACTTCTTCATCGGGCGGGGGCTGGGCTATCCCGTCGCGCTCGAGGGCGCGTTGAAGTTCAAGGAGATCACCTACGAACACGCCGAAGGGTTCGCGTCGGGCGAACTCAAACACGGGCCGCTCGCGCTCGTCACGCCGGAGACGCCCGTCTTCGCGGTCTTCGTGGGTGAGGAGGACGAGAAGACGCTGAAAAACGCCGAGGAGGCCCAGACCCGCGGTGCGCCGGTAATCGCCGTCTGTCCGGACGACCACCGGGCCGTCGACGTCGCGGACGCGCACCTCTCGATTCCCGACACGGAACCCGAACTCGCCGGCCTGCTGGCGAACGTCCAGCTCCAGCTCGTCTCCTACTACGCCGCCGACAACCTGGGTCGGCCGATCGACAAACCGCGGAACCTGGCGAAAAGCGTCACCGTCGAGTAACACCGCAGCGTGGAAGAATCGGCCACGGTCCACCTGTAACCGGTCGCTGGCCGCGTCGCTCCCCGTGTTCTCAGTCGGTCGAACGATTGCACGATCGAACGCGATCGAGGAACGATCGTCGTCGTTCCGTCGTCACTCGGTTCGTCCGGAGTGCCCCCACTCGGAACGAGTACGAATCTCGGGAGGAACGGGACGCGAGGCCACCCCCGTAGCCCCACGTCCGCGAGCCTCCGTCGAATGCGACCCGTACTCGGCGACGGCGAAGTCGGAACTGGAGGGAGTGCGGTGATCGAGTGATGGCGTGATACCGATCGACACCCTCCAGTTCGACAAGGTGGCCGTCGTATTATAAAGCCCACACCTGATAGCTACGGGATCGGCCGTTTGCTGGCGAATTTTCCAAATAATCATCACGTACGTGATAACTCGGTTCGAGATCGAGATCCCCGATCGAGCGACGGTTCGGATCGCTTCCCCGCCCGATTCACCGATCGCGTTCGACGACTTCACCGGGTCTGGTCGTCGCGCCGGCGTCGAGTTTCAGCCCGGGCGTGAGACTCGAGTTGATCCCGGTCTTGACGCCGTCGCCGACGACGACGCCGAACTTCCGCCGACCGGTCGAGACGCGGTCGTCTTTCACCGTCAGGCGGACGTCGCGGTCGTCGTGTCTGAGGTTCGCGACCGTCGTTCCGGCACCGAAATTGACGTCGCGACCCAGGACGCTGTCGCCGACGTAGGAGAGGTGGCTGACCGACGTTCCCTGCGAGAGGACGCTGTTTTTGATCTCGACGGCGTTGCCCACCGAGACGTCCGCCTCGATGAGGGTCGCCCCGCGAACGTAGGCGTTCGGGCCGACGGTCGCCCCGTCGCGGATCAACACCGGCCCCTCGACGACGGCACCGGGTTTGACGGTCGCGCCGGCCTCGACGACGACGTCGCCCTCGAGGTGGGCCGCGTCGCTGACGTCACCCTCGACGCGCCGCTCGAGTTCGTGCAGTTTCCACTCGTTGGCCTCGAGCAACTCCCATGGGCGACCGACGTCCATCCAGCGGTCGGTCGTTACCGGCGTCACCGCGTACTCCTCGATCACGCGGGCGAGGACGTCGGTGATCTCGTGCTCGCCGCGTTCGCTCGGAGGGACGTCGAGCCACTCGCGTGCTTCCGACGGGAACGCGTACGCGCCCGCGTTCGCCAGGTTCGTCGGGGGATCCGCGGGTTTCTCGACGATGTGATCGACGGTGCCGTCGGCGTCGGTACTGAGCACGCCGTACTGGCGGGGATCCTCGACCTCGACCGCACAGACGGCTGGCGCGGACGCGAACAATCGCTCGATCGACGCCGGTTCGTAGAGGTTGTCGCCGTTCAATACGGCGAACGGACCCTCGAGGTGGTCTCGAGCGGCCCGAACCGCGTGAGCGGTGCCCGCCTGTTCGTGCTGAACGGCGTACGTGACAGGAACGTCCCGGTAAGCGGTGCCGAAGTACGATCTGACGGAGTCGGCCTCGTACCCGACGACGAGAACGATTTCGTCCGCGCCGGCGTCGATGGCGGCGTCGACCGTGTGGGCGACGAGCGGCCGGTCGGCCACGGGTAGCATCGGTTTCGGCACTGCTTCGGAGAGCGGTCGGATCCGGGTTCCCTCGCCCGCCGCGAGAACGACTGCTTTCATCGCCCGCGACTACGCCGATACGCCGGATAATTATACGTCTGTTACTGGGATCGACCGCCGGAACGCGGTAATCCCCCGACGGACGCCGGTCTGACGTTCGTCGATGCGCGACGGCTCCATCGCACGCGACGACCGGTCGAGACCGACCGCGACGTGACGGCGACCTCGGGAGCGATCGACCCCTCGATTCGGTCCTCGAGCGGCCGAAAAACGAGTCGTTTCCGGACAGAAATATTGAATTTCTGGTCGGAGAGAGCGTCTCTGTCAGGATTTCGGAACGGTTTCGTGCGACGGAGTGTCACGGTTGAAATCCGAAACTAACCGATCGGAATCGAGTTATGGTGTCTATAGTAAATACCGTTCTGTGGCTACGGGCTGTTGATGTCGACGGAACCAACCGACGCGAAGTGGACGCCGATGACGTCCCGTGAGGCGACGAGCGCTCCCCGATGTGTCAACTGTGGAAACCAGGTAACCCGTCAGTTCGCCCGCGTGTTCGGCGACAACCGCGACGTGGTCCACGCCTGTCCCGACTGTGCGACGTATCGCGAGATGAAAACGTCCGATTTCATCCCGGAAGAAGCCAGATAACGTTCGGTCGTGGCGGATTACCGGCGTCGATTCGTCCCCCCGCTCGGCTCGAGCCGGGAGCTACCCGCTCGAGTTCCCATCACCCCGTAGAACTCCAGCAACGTGCTTCCGGGCCAGCTACGCCGCGTCCGAGACGACGCCAGCGGCCAGTTCGAACAGTTCGTCGGCCCGTGCGTCGGTTCTGGCCTCTGCTGTGACCCGGACGACCGGTTCGGTCCCGCTGGCTCTGACGAGGAACCACCCCTCGTCGGTTTCGACCCGGACGCCGTCGTTCGTATCGACTTCCTCGAAGCGCTCGCGGAGGCGATCACGAACCGACGCCACGACGGCGTCCTTCTCGTCGACCTCGTAGGACTCGCGCCGGATCGGATACCGGTCGACGTCCTCGACGAGCGCGGATAGCGGCCCGTGAGCGGCCACCAGTTCGACGAGTTTCGCCGCCGCAAGCGGGCCGTCAGGACACCGGGTTTCCCCGGGCCAGATCCAGGCCCCGCTCGGTTCGCCACCGAAGACGACGTCGTCGGCCGTCGTTCGTTCGGCGACGTAGACGTCACCGACCCTGGTCCTCGTCACCGTCGCCCCGGCGTCGGCGACGGCGTCGTCGACCGCGAGGCTCGTATCGACGGGCGCGGCGATTCGATCCCCCTCGCCAGCGGCGCGTCGGGCGAATATCGCCAACAGCACGTCCTTCGGGACGAACGTCCCGGTTTCGTCGACCGCGACCATCCGATCGGCGTCGCCGTCGTGGGCGATCCCCACCTCGGCGTCGGTCTCGGCGACCAGTCTCGCCAACTCCTCGAGCGTCTCCGCGTTCGGTTCGCTCGGCCGACCGGGGAACGAGCCGTCCTGCTGGCCGTTCAGCGTGCGGACGTGACAGCCGAGGTCGTCGAGCACCGCGGGGGTGATCGCCCCCGCACCGTTGCCCAGATCGACGGCGACGGACGGCGATTCGTCGATCGAGACGGCCTCACGGATCCGTTCGGCGTGGTGGTCACGGGCGTCGTCCCGCCGACTCCGTCGGCCGACCTCGTCCCAGTCCGCGAACGCGTAGTCGCCCTCGCGGACGCGGCGGGCGATCGACTCGCGCTGTTCCGGGCCGAAGGCCTTCCCCGACGGCGTCCAGAGTTTGAGCCCGTTGTCCGTCGGGGGATTGTGCGACGCCGTGATCACGATTCCGGCGTCGGCACCGTATCGACTCACGGCCCGTGCCACCGTCGGCGTCGCCTCGACGCCCACCTCGAGAACGTCCCCGCCACACTCGTTGAGTCCGGCGGCCACGGCGTCGGCGAGCATCGAGCCGCTATCCCTGACGTCTCGTCCGAGAACGACCGTCTCGTAGCCGTCCGATGCGACCGCTCGCCCGACCGACAGTGCCAGCGCTGCGGTCACTTCCTCCCCGACGGGACCGCGGATCCCGCTCGTTCCGAACATACGCACTGATGGGTGGGGGCGTGGCCTTACTATGTGGACGTTAACGGCTGATTCGCCGGCCGGGAGCGATCCGTTCGCGACCCACGACTCGACCGATCGAGGACGACGGCCGTCGTCGACGAAGCCGCTGCCGTCAGCCGGCCGAACCGGCCGGTTCAGGGCGAACGGGCCGACGGTAGTTCGACCCTATATTTCTGAACTGTCGCGGTCGTATATATGGTCGCGGCCTGAACGTCGGGCCACGATATCGATCACATGAGCGCAACCGACCACGACACTGACGTCGACGACGATTCGGCGATCGGCGACCTCTCGCCCAGCGCGAAACTCGTCTACAAGGTCCTCGAGTACGAGGGTGCGATGACCCAGGCCGAGATCGCGGCGGAATCGCGGCTCTGCTCGCGGACCGTCAGGTACGCGCTGGGCAAACTCGAGGAGCAGGACCTGGTCGCCAGCCGCGTCTGTCTCGAGGACGCCCGCCGGTCGAAGTACTGGATCCCGTGAGGATCGACCCCCTCGCTGATCGCGTCGACGGGGGTCGAGGCGTTAGCGAAGTTTTCGGTATCGATCGACCACGAGGTCGAGACCGAACGCGCCCGACGTGATTTCGAAGTGCGTCTCGAGTCGTGGGTTGAACTTCGCCTTGTAGCGGTTGATGCTCGGGACGCCGGCACCGACCATGTCGTAGCGCTCGATGCCGCTCTCGAGGCCGTCGCGCATGACGTGCCAGTCCAGCAGATCGTTGATCGGCAGGTCGACGTCGGTGTCGGGCTTGACGCCGCCCTGCCACCGGTAGCGGGTGCGGTCCGACTCGACGACGAGGATGCCGCCGACGAACTCGCCGTCGACGCGACAGGCGTACGGCCGTAGCGACCCCTCGGGGAGGCGCTCGTACGCCCGTCGGGCGAAATCGGGGCTCAGGTGGAACGGTCGGCCCTGGTCCTCGTAGCGGCGAGCGACCTGGTGGACGATCCGTTCGACGTCCGTCGCGTCGCCCTCCTCGATGGCGTACCGCTCCTCGTCGGCGTTGCGGACGTTGCTCCTGGCGTCGCTGCTGAACCGCTTCAGGAGGGCGTCCTCGTCGCCGTCGAGGTCGACAACGTAGGTGTAGCCGGGCTGGACGTCGTACTCGTTCCAGACGAACGGTCTAACGTCCTCGAACTCGGCCGCGACGAACTTCGTGTACATCGGCGAGAGTTCCTCGTCGATCCACTCGAGACAGCCCTCGAGGAAGCGTTTGATCCGGCGGTCGGCTTTTCGCCGTTTGAGTTTGTCGACGTTCAACACGGCGGGGCCGAGATAGGGCGACCAGGAGCGTGGCGCGGGTGAGAACGCACCGGTGATCGGCCCCTTGCTGTACTCGAAGACGGGGAAGATCCCGACCGGCTCCTGGCCCTTGAAGCCCGACAGGAGGTGCGGTCTCGTCCCCGTTTCCTCGGCCTGGAGACGGAGCGCCTCGGCGCGGAAGAACGGGTTCGTCCCGTCGGAGCGTTCGACGAATCGGTTCCACTCGTCGGCGTCGGTCCGTGGGTTGTAGAGGGTCACCTCGACGCTCATAGATAGCCAAGATCCGAAAGGTGGTCTTCGACGGTGCTGTCGTCGGTCGGCACGATCGGCTCGGAGTCGTACGCCGGATACTCGGTTGCCGTCGTCTCCTCGACGATCGGCAGCGACGTCCCGTCCATCTCCCTGTCGACGGGCACGTCGAACAGCGAACAGATCGTCGGCGCGACGTCGAAGATCGACGCGTCGGCGTCCTCGAGCGAGGCGTCCTCGTCGAAGGCGGGTCCGGCGGCGGCGACGATCCCCGTTCGCTTGTGGTTCCAGGGGTCGATCGGATCGCCGAACTGTCCCTGCCCCAGGGCGGCCCCCAGGCCGACGTCGAAGTCGGCGGGGACGGTAACGACGTCGGGGGCCCGCTCGAGGTGAGGCCCCTCGAAGAACGTCTCCCTGGGTTCGACGGCCTCGAACACCGGATCACCCTCCGGCGTTCGGACGCCTCGCAGGGCGTCGATCAGTTCCTCGCGGACGGCCTCGTACTCGGACTCGGGGACGACGCCGTCGGGTTCGCGCCCCTCGAGGTTGATCCGAACGCCGAGTTCGCTCTTGGATCGCATGTAGGCCCGCGACTCGCGGAAGTCGACCTGTTCGCTGGCCGCCCGAATCACTCCGTCGGGGATCCGTCTCCCGATCGGCTCTTTCAGGCCGACTCGAGCGAGCGCGCCCGCGACGCGCTGGGTCGTGATCCCGGCGTTCGCGGCGAGGTTCATCCCTCGCTCGAGGAGGCCCCGATCGCTATCGCCCGCGTCCTCGCCCTCGAGCAGGTCGTTCTCCCAGGCCGCCGTCCAGTTGGGCATCCCCTCACCGCCGCGTTTCGCAGTCACGAACCCCTCCTCGCGGAGGTACTCGTTGACTCGAAACTCGGGGCCGGACACCCGCCCCATGCCGTGGTCGCTGACGACCAGGACGTTCTCGGGGTCGACTTCCTCGAGCGTCTTCGCGAGCTGTCGGTCCACCGCCTCGTAGACGGCTTCGATCGCCGCCTTGTCGCCGGGCCGTTCGTGGAAGACGCTGTCGGTGACCTGGAACTGCAGGAAGCCAAACGCCGGGGCGACCCGCCGACAGAGGTACCGAAACGCCTTCCCGCGACACTCGATCGTTCGCTCGTAGGCCTCGATCGAGCGGGCGGGTTCCGGCCCGCTCCGGGGATAGATCCGGTAGCCGTTACAGGCCAGTTTCACGTCCTCGAGGATCCCGTCGGGGTGACACGGCGGATCCTCCGGCGCGGTCAACCCGGGAATCAACGCGCCGTCGAACTCCCGAGGCGGGTGCGTGACGGGAACGTTGACGACGACGCTCGAGTGGCCGTGGTCGCTCAGGAGCTCCCACACCGGCCGTTCGCGAACGTGGGTCGCGTTCACCACGTCCCAGTCGTAGCCGTCGAACGAGAGGAAGTCGTAGACGCCGTGTTTTCCTGGGTTCTTGCCCGTGTACAGCGACGGCCAGGCGCTGGCCGTCCACGGCGGAATCTGGGACTCGAGCGGACCGCTCGTCCCGCTCTCGAACAGCCGAGCGAGCGTCGGTACCGTCCCGGAGTCGAACAACGGCTCGAGGACGGGTCGACACCCGGCATCGAGTCCGACGACGAGCAACCGCATGTCGGATTCCTCGCCCGAATCTGCCATAGCGGTCGGTCGCATCGCCGCCGCTTTGTTATGCGAGGGCTTGGCGGCCGTAGGCCGACGCTTCAGGTAGACGGGTGAACAGGAAAAATGCAGGAAATCGGCATTTCAAGGGCTATACCGGACGATCTACTCATTGGGTTCGACGAGATTCAGCTTCGATCTGACCGGTTCGGAGAGACCGTACTCCCGGCCTTCTCGTCTGTCGAGTACCGATTCCGTTCGAAGCTCCGAGACCAGCCCCTGGACGGCGACCGGCGACCGATCCACGCGGTCGGCGATGGCCGGGGTCCCGAGCGGACCGTCAGCTGCCAGGACCGCGACGACCCGCGTCGCGGTCTCTACGGTACACTGCGAGCGGTCGCTCGCCGCTTCGACGCTGTCGGTGATGCCGATCACTTCGAGGAGTTCGTCGAACTCCCGGCGCTCGTTCGCGACGACGATCTCGGTGGCGTCGGGGTCGTCGATCGAGACGTAGCCGAACTCGACCTCGTCGCCGTCGCCCTGGACGATGGGATCGTCGGCCGGGACCTCCTCGCCGTCCGACTCGGCGTCGCCGGCCGACCCGTCGCCGTCGGCCTCGCGCTCGAGTTCGGTCACCCGTCGGCGGAGCCGTTCGTTCTCCATCCGGAGCCGCTCGATCGTCTCCGTCCGGGACTCGAGCATCGCCTCGAGGCGTTCGCGTTCGTCCTCGGCTTCCTCGAGGGCCGCCTCCCGCTCTTCGAGTTCGTCCTCGAGCAGTTCGCACTCGCGCTCGAGGTCGACGATCTCCTCGTGGAGCCGGCGCAGTTCCTCGTCGTCCGCACCGTCGCCCTCGGGGAGTTGCGTCTGGATCGTCTGCGGGTTCGAGAGCGCGTCGGCCATCTGCTTGGCCGCGTTCGAGATGTCGCGGGCGTTCTCGAGTTCGTCCTCCAGGGTCTCGATCCGTTTCTCCTTCTTCTCGAGTTCGTTCTCGAGTTCGTTGATGCGGTCCTGCTCGCGTTCCTTGCGCTCGGAGATCTCCTGCAGATCGCCGACGAGCGTGTCGGAGACGGACTTGAGTTCGGGTCGCTCGAAGTCGTCGAGACCGGGCGTCGCACCCGCGTCGAAGGTGCGCTTACGGCGGAACTGGACCTTGCGGACGTCGACTTCGTCCCAGTCGGTCTGGACGAACGCCTGGCCGTCGTCGAGGTCCGAGACGAGTTCCGAGTACTCGTTGTCGATGATCCGGCCGACGACCTTGGTGTCGTTGTCCCAGGTGAGCCGGTGCCAGACCAGCCAGTTCGCCTGCGTGATGAAGTCCTTCTTCACGTCGGCCGGACGCTGGCTGATGCCCATGATCCCGAGGCCGTGTTTGCGGCCGCGTTTCCCGATCTTGATCAGCAGGTTGCCCGTCTCGCCGACGCCGCCGCCCTCGGGGATGTACTCGTGGACCTCCTCGACGACCAGCAGGAACGGCTTTTTCATCTTCTTCTCCTTGACGAACAGCTGTCGGGCCGTCTCCCGCAGCAGTTCGTCGGCGACGTCCTCGTCGAGGTAGCCCGAGACGTCGAGGATGATCGGAACGTTCTCCTCCAGGGCGAGTTCGGCCATCTGCTCGGCGTGTTCCGGACCGATCTGGATGTCACACTCCTCGTCAGCGCCGGCGTGGAGCATCTCGTACTCCTCCTTCAGGCCGTAGTACTCGCCGTCGGTGTCGACGATCAGCAGGGGAAAGCCCGCCTCGAGCAACTCTTCGGCGATCACGGAGGCGGTGTTGGACTTCCCCGAACCGCTCTTGCCGGTCACGAAGCCGCGGCCGGTCAGCAGTTCGACCACGGGCAGATAGAGGTCCGTCCCGTCGTCCGTCTCGCCGACGAGGATCTCCCGCTGTTGTTGTTCGCTCACCGCCGTCCCACCCCGTCTGCGAACGGCTCGTTCATGGTACCCGTACAGTTTCCGGAGCGTGACCTTGAATATTGGCCCCGGTTCGATCCGTCCAATTCGTGTGGCGTGTGAACACACTGGGGAAACAGTTATGACAGCGCCCGAACATGGTCTGGATACGTTCAGACCGATGCTCCGCACCACGATGTCCACTCACTGCTCGCTCGGCTATGGGCCGATCGAGCGTGGGTTCGGCAAGCCGGACCTCGAGTTCGCTATTGGACTCGAGGGTCGTGGACGGAGCGTCGACCCGATCGCCGGGTCGAATTCGGTCGCTATCGAATCCGTCCGCGCCCGATAACGCCGCCGGCCGGACGGATTCGTCGCTCGTTCTCGAGGTACCTGGAACCCGAACAGTCGGGGACCGGTTCGTACGACGTTCGACGACCGCCCGGCCGACACGCGTATCGGGGGCGTTCCCCCGTGGTGTATCGGCCAACACGCGGGGTCGTCGGTTCCCACGCCGGGCACCGGCGACCCCGAGCGTCGAGTTCGACTCTCGACGGGGGCGTTATGGTAGCGACGATCCACCAGATCGATGCGCTGTGCACCGTTCGTGTCCCGCTCGGTGCCTCCGGCAGCCTCGCCGAGGGTGCCGTCGGGGTCCTCGAGCGAGCCGACGCGGTCGAAACCGTCACTTCCGTCGACGTCCGGGGCGTCTCCCCTGCGTTAAACGAGACGACCGTCGATCTCGAGGTTCGCCTCGAAATCGCCGCCGACGCCGCCGACGAACCGACGTCGAGACGAACGCTCGAGCGCGCCGTCGGCGTGCGAGCGGTCGAACGGGTCGAAACGGTCGAACCGGACGCACCACCGGTAGCGGAGGTCGGTTAGTCCTCGGGCTCGTCCTCCCGTTCGACGGTCTTCTCGCGGACGGTCATCCCCTTCCGGCCGAGATGCTGGAGCTGTTTGCGCGCGAAGTCCTCCTCGCGGGTGCCCCGGGTGGCGAGGACGTAGACGAGCGCGCCGCCGGCCGGTCGCATCGTCCGGCCCGCGCGCTGGGTGCCCTGCCGCCTCGAGCCGCCGAGCCCGGAGGCGACGATGGCGAGATCGGCGGTCGGGAGGTCGATCCCTTCGTCGCCCACGCGCGAGATGACGAGTAGGTCCCGCTCGTCGCGACGGAACTCGTCGAACAGTCGGCGGCGCTCGTAGTGGCGCGTCTCGCCGCTGACGAAGGGGACGTCCAGCGCGTCGGCGAGGTCTCGTCCCTGCTCTAAGTAGTCGACGAAGACCAGCGCCTTCGAGTCGGGGTGGGCCGACAGCAGGTACCGGATCTCGTCGATCTTCCCGCGGTTCTCGGCGGCGATGCGGTACTTCTCGCGGCCCTCGGCGGAGACGTAGGCGTTGCGCTGCTCGTCGTCGCCCCACGGCACGTAGCGGATCTCGAGTTCCGGTTCGGCGACGAAGCCGGCGTCGAACAGCGCCTGCCAGTCGGTGCCGATCGGCGGCCCGACGAGGGTGAAGATCTCCTGCTGGCGGTCGTCCTCGCGGATCGGGCTGGCTGAATTATGGCAGAAAAGACTGTTTCCAAGGAAATTCGATTCAGCGGTCGAGATATCGTATACGAACTCCTCGTCTTCGACACGCTCGATACTGTCCACTTCTAACATTGCAATATCCGTTTCGGCGAGCCATCGCCATTGATCGGTATCTGTCCGATCAAGAAGGGCTACTAACTCTCGGTCGTTCAGTCGCGTTCGATGTTCGAGCCCCGACTGTAGTGGTGTTTCCTGGATCCCGTCATATCTCTTCGTTACTGGAACCCGACCGATAGCATCGTAGCAGGCTCGGAGTTGCTCCGTAAACGGTACTAGTGAATTCCGTGGATCTTTCTCACGATTCTTGGGGTTGAACCGAACGAGGTTGTTTGTCGTGACATCGTGGGTTTGCTCTCGTACTTCGACATCACACGCTCGTCGATAGTTTCCACCGACGTATCCAAGCGATGAAAGTATGATATTCAACCCGTGAGTCAACCGTTCGCTCGATGTCGAAATAGTAACGTTCGCTCTATTTCGATCTCGGCGTTGTCGGGACCCGTCTCCGAGTATAACTCCTTCTAGGAACGGTTCGTACGACTGTGGGTTAGACAGAATAATCGGTGGTATCGTTTTCTCGCGTGCACCGTTCGATAGCCCAACCGTTTCGAGTATATCGACCAGAGGTCCACTTATTCGAACAGTCGTGCATCCCGATCCGTTCGACCTAGTCGTGATATTCCCCTCTGGATGTAATGAACGGATGATTGACTTAAACTCGCTTACTTCCGACGTTTCCGCGGTATCTTGCGCGTAAAATTCGACTCGACGATGGCCGAGACACCCATCGGCGACGAACAACCCGATCAGACGCGCGAAATCCTCGATTGGCACCGAAGGAGGAATATATTGTGTTCGCTTTCCCGTGTACACACCCTTTATATATTCTCGGTCGATATCGATTTCTCGAGCGACTGATAGTGGGAGGTTTCCTCGAGTCTTCCAGTTATATCTTCGCTTGTTATCGCCGATATCCCTCTCGTACAGCGGTTCGAATTCGGAATCGGGCGTGTCCTCGCTCAGTAAGACGAATCCCTCATCTAGTAGTGACAATATATCGACCGTGGATCGGGACGGAAGACCCAGGTCGGGGTCGTGTGGTTGAAGAAGATAGTCGGTAACGTCGATCTCCGTTGGAAGCTTGCTCGTGAGCTCCATTTCCTCAGCATCGAAGACGATTATCGAATGATCTTCCGTAACGGATACTTTCCGCCCGTTCGAACTCCGAATTTCGTACATCGGTTTTGTGTTCCGATGCCGCATCACGCCCGTTATGTCCGTCCAGTTGACGTCCCCCTCGTCGGTGACGGCAAGCGTTTTTGCGTCGTTCACCCGTGACCAGCCGGTTTCCTCCCCGAGATGTTCCGTAGCGAAGTCGGCTATCCGCTCCATCGAGACGTTGCCGTTGCGTTTGATCGGAACGACCGTGTCACCATCGACGGAGAGACCGAGGCGGTGTCGGGACTGCAGGTGCGTGCTCCGCCGGTAGACGTCGCTGGGAACGTGCTGGCACTCGTCGAAGACGACGAGTCCCCACTCTCGGTCGTCGAAGAGCGATCGGTGTCGATCCATCCCCGCGATCTGGTAGGTCGCGATCGTCACCGGACGGACGTTCTTCTGTCCGCCGTGGTACTGGCCCACCTGCTGCGGTTCGAGCGAGGTGTACTCGAGGATCGTATCGGCCCACTGGCGGGCGAGGTCGCGACTCGGCACGAGGACCAGCGTCTCGCCGCCGACCTCGGCCATCGCACCCATCGCGGCGACCGTCTTGCCGCTACCCGGCGGGCCGACGAAGACCCCCTCGCCGGCCTCGGCGAACCGATCGACCCACGTTTGCTGGTAGTCCCGCAGCGACACCTCGAGGTCGATGTCGAGCGCCTCTCCGGAGTCGAGATCCCGGTGGTCCTGGACGGGGTAGCCAGCCTCGTAGAGGATCCGCTTGATCGCGGCCTCGGAGCCCTCGCGAACCCAGTCCTCGGTCTCGGAGATGGGCGCGTGGACGTGTTCTTCGTCGAGTTTCTGCCGGGCGACGTTGCCCATCACCTCCGCGCTCTGTGCCTCGAGGACGGTGTAGCCCTCCTCGTGGGTGTAGAGGCGGAACTGGCGGGCCCGCTCCCACTGGCTGCGGACCCACTCCTCGAGTCGCTCCGAGCGCTGGCCGAGCGCCTGGCGCATCGTCCGCTCGAGGGCCTCGAACGTGTCGTGGGGTGCCTGCCAGACGTCCTCCGGGCGGACGACGTACCGATACCCCTGCTCGCCGTTGGCGTCCTCGAGGTGGGCGAACTGGGCGAGTTGGGCGCGGGTGAACTGGTCGGGCCGGTCGACGACGATCTCGCGGCGTTTCGGAAAGACGACGACCCGCTCGCGGTCGGTCAGGTCCTCGAGTTCGCTTGGATACCAGACCACGGGGTCCGTCGACACCGACAGCCGCTTTAGGTCGCCGCGTTCGGCCAGCGCCTCGAGGCGGTCGCTTGCCTCTTCGTGGGGAATCTCGAGCGCTCGAGCGACCGCGGCGGCCGTGAGTACGGGACGACCCTCGCGCTGGCTGGCCTCGTGGAAGTCGGCGATCGAGAACGCCTCCTCGGGTGAATCGGCATCGTCGACCGTCTCCTCGTCGCTCTTGGCAGTCCCCTCGGCTCCGTCGGTCGCAGGGTCGGGCTCACCGTCGGTCGCGGCGGACTCACCATCGTTCGGCGTCGACGCACGTTCGTCGGTCACTGGCCGGCCGTAACGCCGGTAGGAGTAAACCGATTACGCTCGCGGCCGCGGGGGCGCTGCCGATGGGATTTCTGCTCCGATCCTGGCGATAAATGAACTGGCTGGCGGCCGGAATCGAGAATGGGCGGCCAGAAGACGTAAATGCGCCTCTTCCCGCCGATGGGGAACGGCGTCGGGATTTAAGTCCAGATCCGAACGTGTTCTCGACATGGCAACCCAGTCTGCGGACGAACTCGAGGCGACCACCGCGGAGTCGGGGTCGGTTCGGGACTGGTACGAATCGATGCTGTGGCGGGTGATGGATCGGATCGGCATCACCGAGAGCGTCGAACGGAAGATCACCGCTGCGGTGTTTTTGCAGTTTCTCGCGACGCTTGCCGTCTTCGCCCTTCCGCTCGTGTTTCTCGGTCCCCGCGAGGCCTTCGCGGTCTTTCCGACGACCCAGATCGTGCTCACCGGCCTCGTCTTCGTCCTCGCGGTCGTCGCGTTCGTCAACACGATCCTGATCGCCAGACGCGACGTGATCGAACCGCTCGAGCGCCTTCAGCGGATCGCGGACGGCATCGCGAACGGGAACCTCGACTACCGACCGCCCGAGACCGACCAGCGCGACGAGACCGGCGACCTCCAGCGGTCGTTCGTCACGATGCACGACTACCTGACGACCGTCGCCAGCCAGGCCGACGCGCTCGCCCGGGAGGAGTTCGAGGCCGACGTCCTCGAGGCGGACGTTCCCGGCGAGTTCGGCGAGTCGCTCGAGGGGATGCGAGCGGGGCTTCAGAACCGGATCGACGAACTCGAGGAGAGCCGCGAACGGATCGAAGACCAGCGCGAGGAAGTGAAGCGGCGCAACGCCGACCTCGAGGCCGACGCCGAACGCATCCGGCAGGTGTTGCGCAAGTGTGCCGAAGGCGACTTCACGGATCGGGTCACGCTCGAGAGCGATCACGAGGCGATGACCGAGATCGCGACGGGGCTGAACGTGATGCTCGACGACGTGGAGGGGACGCTCCAGGACGTTCAGCGTCTCGCCGACGAGGTCGACGCGGTAGGGACGGAGGTCTCGACGAGCGTCGCGGAGATGCAACAGGCCAGCGCGGAGGTCAGCGATTCCGCCGAAGAGATCTCGATCGCGACCGACGAGCAGAACGAGCGGTTCGAAGAGGTGCTCGGCGAGATGAGCGACCTCTCCGCGACGATCGAGGAGATCGCTTCGACGGCCGACGGCGTCGCCGACGTTTCGGCTCGAGCGGCCGATCGCGCCCGCTCCGGGCGCGAGACGGCCTCGGACGCCATCGCGGAACTCGAGCGTATCGAACGGCGGTCCGGGACGATCGTCGATCGGATCGACGCCCTCGAGGAAGAACTGGCGGAGATCAGCGACGTGGTGGAACTGATCGACGAGATCGCCGAGGAGACCAATCTGCTCGCGGTCAACGCTTCGATCGAGGCCGCCCGCGCCGGGCAGGACGGGAGCCGGTTCGCCGTCGTCGCCAACGAGATCAAGTCGCTGTCCGAGGAGACCGGCGACGCGACCCGTGAGGTCGACGAGCTGGTGACGAACGTCCAGACGGCGGCGCAGGACGCGGTCGACGAGATCCAGGGGATGCAACGGGACGTCGTCGAGGGTGCGGAAACGATCGAGGAGAGCCTCGAAGTACTCGAGGAGATCGCGAACCAGGTCCAGGAGGCCAACGACGGGGTCCAGTCGATCAACGAGGCGACCGACGAGCAGGCCACCACGAGCCAGCAGGTCGTCTCGATGGTCGATCGGGCCACCGAGGAGAGCGAACGCACGCTCGAGGAGACGAACAGCGTCGCCGCCGCTGCCGAGGAGCAGACGGCGACGATCGCGGAAATTTCCGACGCCGCCGGATCGCTGTCCGACACCGCCTCGGAGCTTACCGGCCGTCTCGACGAGTTCACCGTCGCGGAAGCCGGGCAGTAACGGGGACGGCCCGCGTCCGGGGTGGCAATCGAGTCCAATCTATATGCGGCCCGAGCGCGTACGATTGAATATGTTCCGTGCGATCCTGCCGGAAGGCCAGATCCTCTGTGAACGGTACGACCACGCCGAAAACGGGGTGGAGCTATACGACGCGGACGACGACTTCGTGGCGTTCGTGCCGTACTCGAACCTCCACGCACTCGTCGACGAGGAGTCCTACGGCGAGGACGAGCGCTCGATCATGTAGCGGGCGAGCGGTCGATCGCCTCGAGCTGTTCTCGGTAGCGGTTGCGGACGGTGACGACGGTCGTCTGTGCGGTCTCCGCGACGGCCCGCTGGGGGATCGTCTCGTCACAGAGCAACCCGGCCGCGTAGATCGCCGCCGCGGCGAAGCCGGTCGGTGACTTCCCCGAGTGGAGGCCCTGGTCGGTCGTGCGGTCGATGATCTCCATCGCCGTCGTCTCGACGTCGTTGTCGACGTCCAGTTCCGAGCAAAAGCGCGGGACGAACTGCCGTGGGTTGGTCGGCTCGAGGTTGATGTCGAGTTCGTCGGCGATGTACCGGTAGGTGCGGCCGATCTCGCGCTGGTCGACCCGGGAGACGGAGGTCACCTCCTCGAGACTGCGCGGGATGTCCTCCTTCCGACACGCGGTGTAGAGTGCGCTCGTCGCGACCCCCTCGATCGAGCGCCCGCGGATGAGGTCCTGTTCCAGGGCACGTCGGTAGATGACGCTGGCGGTCTCCTTGACGGGCTTTGGCACCCCGAGCGCGCTGACCATGCGGTCGATCTCCGAGAGCGCGTACTTCAGGTTGCGTTCGCCGGCGTTTTTGGTGCGGATGCGTTCCTGCCAGACGCGAAGCCGGTGGAGTTGGCCGTGTTTGTCCGCGGACATCGAGTGACCGTTGGCGTCCCGGTTGCGCCAGTCGATCGTCGTCGTCAACCCCCGATCGTGCATCGATTGCGTGAGTGGCGCGCCCACGCGCGAGAGTTCGTCGTGTTCCTGGGCGTTGAACGCCCGCCACTCGGGTCCGTAGTCGATAGGATCCTCGGAGAGAACCAGTCCGCACTGCTCACAGACGCGCTCACCCCGGTCCGGATCGTGAACGATCGTATCCGTTTCGCAGTCGGGACACAGCTCGACGTCCCGCTCCTGGGACTCAGTCGTCGACTGATCGATGATGGACTGTGTCATCAGTAGCGGGAGCAAACCGTGCAGGCACTGTAAGGGGTTCACATGGTTTCCGATGGAAACACCGACTTACCTCGACTCCTGCCGCCGAAAGGAAGAGAGGAGACGAGCGACACTGAACGTCCCACCCGCCCGCTCGAGGCGGTCGACGATCGTGTCGAGACCGTGTCCCATCGGTCGTGTCCGGGTCAAGCGGCGAACGGCTGGCCGCTTCGACCCACTGTGTTCTGCGTGAACTCGCCACATGAATCGTTCCTATCGTTTCACGCGTGTGTCGGCGTCAATCGACAATTCACTGCGTAAACGTCGCTTTCGGTTCCGAACCGACAGGCGATTTTATATCGGTCGCGCCGAACGTGACATACCAGTGCCGTGTTGCCGACCTATCCAAGAGATCCCGCTGCCGAACCGTTGCACGGAATTCCCGCCAGTGTACGCGCCCGGTACAGGATTCCAATCGAACGATACTCCGTCGACGCGGACTGGCGGGGCGACGCGCGTGGGGACCGACGCCGGCAGAACGACCGGAGGGCTCGGAGAAGCCGGCCCGTACGACCTTTGCAGCCGGTGCAAAACGTGGCCGCGTTTAAGAGTGTCTCTGTTGGTGTACAACTTGGTGTGTCAACAGTGACTGCGAATCGCCGTTCGAACGTATTACGGCTCTCGTCGGTCCGTTCTTCCGGTCGCGTCGCCCCAGTCAGCCGGCCCACATATCGACGGACCGACCGACCGACAGCCGGAGGCTCGTCATAATGTCGTCGATAGATACCTCTATCCCGGACGAGATCGCGTCGTCAGTGTCCGACTCGGAGGACGAGGAGGGACTCTCGAAGGACGTCATTTTCGAACTCCTGAAGAACCGCCGCAGGCGTGAAGTCCTCACCTACCTCCTCGAGGCCGACGAGACGGTCACGCTCGGCGAACTGGCCGAACAGATCGCGGCCTGGGAGAACGATACCGACGTCAACGCTTTGAGTTCGGATCAACGAAAGCGCGTCTACGTGGCCCTCTATCAGACCCACCTCCCGAAGATGGACGACGCGGGCATCGTCGAGTACGACCAGGATCGGGGGCTCATCTCGCTTTCGGACAACGCCGACCTGCTGATGATGTACCTGGACACCGATACCCACAAACAGGACCGGTGGGATCGGTGGTACGCCGCGCTCAGCGTGGTCGGTGCGACGGTAACCGGGGGTGCCGTCGCAGGAGTTCCGCCGCTTTCGACCCTCCCCGCGACCGGAGTCGCGGCGGGGATCGTCGTCGCGTTCCTCCTGCTCTCGCTGGCTCACGTCGTCACCAACCGACGGCGGGAAGCGACCGTCGACGGCAAACTCTCGCGAATCGAGTGATCCCAACCCGATCGAGACGCGGCGACTCGAACCGAGGGAGGCCGACCCGAGGACGGTCCGTTCGACGCTCGGTTCGCTACCACGGTCTCGGTAGCAGCGGTCGTCCCCAGCGTCTGCGCGGGATTCGAGAAGGACTTTTATCGCCACCGCGCGTACGCATGCATGGCTCCCGACGTCCAGTACCGGAACGGTTCGCGTGCCAGCTTACTGTTCCTCCTCGGGAGCCGCTTCGATTCTAAAACGAGTCGTCGATCGTCTCGAGACCTGGCTTCGCTACGGACGAGCCGAACCGATCGATCGAGGCCCCGTCACTGGTTTCGGGCGTTGTACTGGACGTCGACGTTCGCGTCGCCGACGAGCTTGAACGCCGTGATGTCGCCGTCGAACCAGTAGGCGTCGAGCCAGTTCGCGGTCGCACCCCGGACCGTCCCGTCCTCGATGACGTCCTCGTCGTCGATCGAGGCGTCACGGTAGTCCGATTTGACGACCGCACCGGACGTCTCGAACGCGTACGTGCTTACGCCGTCGGTGTCCGTCCCGTCGACGACCAGCGCGTGGGGGAGCAACTCCTGGTCGCCGTACTCCTGGGGATCGATCTCCTCGTCGTCCACGAAGACGGCCGCCTCGCCCTCCGTGAACGTCACGTCCGTCAGGGCACCGGAGAACCGCGCCGTCAGCGTCGCGTCCGTGACCGAACTCGAGACGGTCGATCCGGAGACCGTCGTCGTCTCGTCGTCGGCCGAGTCGTCGACGAGTTCGATCGTTCCGTCGACCGTGATCTCGAAGCTCGTGGGCGTGCCACGGCCCTCGACTTCCAGCACGTGGGGGAGTTCCGCGCCGAAGTCGTCCGGATCGACTTCCTCACCGTCGACGAACACCGTCGCTGGCCCGTCGACGGTTAGCTCCTCGAGATCGCCGTCGAATCGGAACGCGTCACGCCAGTTGGCGACGACGCCCTGGGCGGTGCCGTCCGCGATGGCGTTCTCCTCGTCGATCGTCGCCCCGCGGTAGTTCGACGGCTCGAGGTCACCGCTGACCGTGAACTCGTAGCGCGTAACCGCAGCGGCGTCGCCGTCGAACAGGATGACGTGCTCGAGTTCCGGGTCGTCGTCCTCCTCGGGGGACTCGTTCGCGCCGTCGTCGGGGGTGGAACTCGAGGTGCCCGCGGCGGCCTCTGCGGCCGACGTCGGGACGCCCTCGGGAACCGAGAGGTCGGGCGAACTCGAGACGCCCGATCGCTGGAGGCCGCCACCCTGGACGCTGCCGCGGATTGCGCCGCCGGTCATCCGGGCAGAGCCGCTGCCGCGCATCACTGCGGCGTAGGGGTAACTCCCGGCCGCGAAGTGACAGTCCTCGATGGAGACGGTGCCGCCGGGCCAGACCCACAGGGGTCGACCGGCGTCCTCGACGTAGCCGCCCCAGCCGGGACCGTAGTCGGTATCGTCGTTGTAGGCCACGCAGTTGACGAGTCGATCGTTGCCGCCGGCGACCCGGAACGTGGAGACGCCGTTGTTCTTGCCGTAACAGTGCTCGAACGTAACGGAGCCGCCGGAGGCGGTGTTGGAGCAATAAAAACCGTTGTTCGGCCAACCCTGGACGTTGCAGTACCGAAACGTGACGTCACAGCCGGCCCGCTTGTGGTAGAAGACTGCACCCGGACCGTGGACGAAGCTCTCGCCTTCCTTCGTGGAGCCGTCGCCGAGGTAGACGTTCTCGATGAGAACGTCGCCCCTCGGGGCAGTGATCGAGATCATAAACGCGTCACCCCGGTGGAGCCCCTCGAATCCGATGTTCCGGATCGTCGAGTTGCCGCCCTCGACGAGCAGGAGAACGCTGTTGCCGTTCGTCAGGTCGAACAGTTTGTTCTCGTAGGTTTCTCCCGCGCCGATGCGGATCGTCTGTCCACGTGCCGTGATCGTCTCGTAGTCGTCGGACGCTGCGGCGGTTCCAGTGATGGCTGCACCAGCCGTCGTCGCGCCGGCCAACTTCAGATACGATCGACGGTCGAGTAATGACTCATTACCGCCGATATCGAGCGTACCACTGCCTGTACCGACCGAATCGTCCTCGTCCAGTACCGAACGTTCGCGTGCCATGCGATCGAGTAATACGAAACTACCACCATAAACTTTCTCCTACAAAATACTTAAAATTTACAGACTATAATTCATATCGTACTGTATCTTCACAGAATTTGTGATGTTCTCTTGAAGAGGAACGTTGGGCGTTCCGACAATCGGGGCGAAACGAAGCCGGTCGGTCGGTGACCGATTCGGCCAATCGGCTCGAGCAGATCGACCGGCTCGATCGGCGAACGGTCAGCCACGACGCGTCTCGAGGGAGCCGGAGAAAACGACCCGATGCCGGTGTAGGCGTCGGAGTATCGAACGTGGGGAAGGCCGATGGAGGGTGTCGGCAGGAAAACCGACGGGAAGGTGCGTCAGCGGGGACCGCGTGGAGAGCGCGTCAGCGGGGATCGTGTGGAGGGGTCGTCGGGGGAGTCACGTGGAGGGTGCGTCAGCGGGGCCGTCGTCGCGCGTGGTCGCCGATCAGTTGGAGCCGCTGGCCGCTTCCTCGGCCGACGTCGGCGTGCCTTCGGGGATGAACGCGTCGGGGTCGGTGCCGACGTCGTCGGCGAGTTGGACGTTCGAACCGGCGGCTTCCTGGATGCCTGCCTCCGGATCGTAGTCGCTGTCGCTGACCTCGACGGTCGTCGCGTCGCCGTTTGCGCCGGCCGCGATGGCGACGTTCTGTCCGTTCATCTCGAGCTGGCAGTTCTCGACTTCGATCGTCCCGGGGGCCCAGGCCCAGATACCCCGGCCCTGGTAGTCGGATTCGTCGACGTAGACGCTCGAGTTCGTCACCTTGCTCCCCTCGGTCGCGAGGCGGAAGTGCGAGACGTAACAGTTCGCGGCGAAGGATCGATCGATGTGAATCGTACCGCCACCGCCGGTACCGGGGGCGGAGCCGTATATCGCGTTGTCCGCGAAGCCCTGGATGTTGACGTGCTGGAAGTCGATGTGACCGGCGTGTTCCGGAGCGACCCAGAACGCGGTCTCACCGTGGCCGTTCGGTGCCGAGTTGCCGCTCGAGGAGCCGTCGCCGAGATAGACGTTCTCGACGGTGCTCGAGCCGTTCGGGTCCGCGATACCGAACGTGCCGGAGCCGGCGTTGGAGGTGTTCGCACCCTCGAAGCCGACGTTGCGGATCGTCCAGTCGCTCCCACGGGCGCTGATGGTGATGTCCTGCCCGGTGGTCATGTCGACGAGTTTGTTCTCCCAGGTCTCGCCGGACTCGATGGTGATCGTCTGGTTCTGCGCTTCGATTACCTCGTAGTCGTCCTGGGCCGCGACCGTGCCGGTCGCACCGAACGCGGTCGCCGCGGTGGCGACCGCAGCCACCGAGCGAACGAAGCTGCGTCGGTGTAAGCCGTCATTACGGCCTGTCGTCGGAGTAGCATCCGCCTCGGACGTACGGGGGTTCTGCGCCATACACTTGCGTAACTCCACGTTATACTCATAAACCTTTCCTTGGAATAAAGTATAGGGCTACGAGAAAGTAATCTAATCAGCAGTAATCAGTGTAGATTGTATGAAAAAGCTGTATCGGCGTTACGAACGTTCGGGTCGATCGAAACCCGGATCGGACGACCGTAACGACGGATTACCGCCTCGAGATCGTCCCTAGCGGGACCGAGTCGTTGCTGGTCAGTTCGGCTCCTCGAGCAGGAGATCCGTCGGGAAGTGTGCCATTGCGTCGGTGACGGACCCGTAACTCGCCGTTACTCGTCGGTCGGCACCGGGCGGTCGACCGACACCGAGGTCGATCGACGACTTGCCCGCACTCTCTCGATGAGGACGATAGAACGGCAGGTGGAGACGGAGGTCATCGCGAACCAGTAACCGATTCCGGAGAGGAACGTCGGGAACCGACGCTACGTCGAGAGCGGGGTCGGCCCGGATCGGAACCTCGAGTCGGCGTCGACGCTGCGGACCGCGGGACGAATCGGGAGGGGGAACAGAACTCCAGTGACGGCTTACTCGTCGCTCGAGATTTCGTACAGTTCGAACTCGTCGTTCGAGATAACGTTGTTCGCGGCCGGATCGCGCTCGAGGCCTTCGAGGGCGGCTTCGCTGTAGTACAGTTCCTGATAGACGTCGATCTCGCGGGTGACGTCGTAGTCGGTGATCGCGAGGTAGTAGTCGTCGCCGGTGTACGCGCCGCTGTAGTTGCCTGCTTCGAAGGCTTCGTGATCGACCTCCCCGCTCGCAGCGGTCGCGCCGCTTAGGGTCTCCTCGCCCTCGAGGCCGTTGATCGCGTGGTCGTACCGGAAGGGATCGTAGCCCAATCCAGCGAGGGGGCGATCGTCGTCCGACGTGAGGGTGGCCTCGTAGCCGCTGAACGTCTCCTCGGTGACGTGCTGGCCGGGGTCGTAGATGATCGGCGACGCGTAGACCGTCATCAATCCGAGGACGAGGAAGGCACCGATCACGAGCGACGCGACGGCGTTTGCCCCGGGCGTCGTGATGTACTGGGCCATGCGACCGAAGAGGTGGGCCAGGGCCAGCCCACCGAGGATCGTCAGGACGACGAAGATGAACCCGACCTGCCGGAACGCCATCGTCGGGGTCCCGACGAAGTAGATCAGGAACATGCCGCCGAGCGGGAGCAGGCCGATCCCGAAGTACGTGACGAACGACCCCGTCTCCCGGTCGACGCTCGTCCAGCCGAGCCAGGTCGCCAGCACGAACAGCGCGACGAGGAGGCCGATCACGGCGGCCTCGAGGAACATGGTGACGAACAGCTCGCCGATACTGCCGCCGATCTCCGTGAGGGCGGCTTCCCGTTCGTCGACCTCGGCAGCGGTACCGATGTCCTCCGCCGCCAGCCCCTCCACGAGTCCGATCACTGCCTGTCTGAACCGTTCGTTCGTCGCGGCCCAGACGGTGAAGATCGTGCCGAGTACGAGCGTCTGTGCGTAGGTGGTCGGATGGTTCAGGATCGGGTGGTCGTCGTACCTGTACCGGGCGAGAAACTGCACGCCTGCGATGACCGCGAACAACACCACGACGTTGATCATCTGCTGGGGGTGGACCAACAGCAGTGCGACCCCGGTGACGTAGATGAGGACGCTAAACGGCGACAGGCCCAGCGGAAGCCGATCGATCGTCGCCCGTCGGCGGACGTAGGCGACGAACGCGAAGATCACGACCGGAACGAGGAACAGGGCGTTCGAGTTCGTGTGTACGCCCATGTGGGTCGCGATGTTGTTGATCGGCAGCACCATCCAGGAGACGACGGCCGCCATGCCGACGGCCAGCGCGTTTCCCGAGAGGTCCCGGACGACCAGCGGAACGAAGAGCAAGAACGGCACGAACAGTACGACCATCGTCAACAACAGCCCTCGTTCGATCGAGACGCCCCCGAGGAAGTGCAGGACGCTCCCCAGCGAGTGAACCGCCGGGTAGAACAGTTCGTGGGGTGCGAGCGATCCCTCCACGAGGTCCCTGGTCCAGCCGAGGTGGGTCATCGCGTCGCCCATCCCGGAGTAGCGGTAGTTCCTGATCACGGGCAGGCTGACGATCGTCGTCACGACCAGTGCGCCGAGGCCGATGCCAAGCGCTTGCTCGCGGTCCCGACAGACCAGCGTCGTACCGACGGCGATCGCCAGCGCGACTGCGAGGGCGACCCAGACGAGCGCCGGCGTTCCCGCGTATATCGACGCCTCGTAACTCGTCGCGGGGTTCGCACGCGCGTGGAGAACCCCGAACGCGACGACGAGATAACCGATCGCGAACGTGAGATTCAGCGTCGTCCGTCTCATCGTCGATCGCCCCACCGACCGCTCGCGTTCGAATCCGGACGCATGTCTTGGCGGAAGGCTCTCCGATCACGGAGTTTGTTATAGACGTCTTATTCACGGCCACGAAGCCGACGGTTCGCGTCCCGCCCGAGGCCCCGCAGGCTCGGCCGTTGCGCCGAGAGCATCGGCGACGGACCGAGCCGGATTTCGGAACCCGATACGAGCGTACATTGGCCACATACGGCCTGTTACGTGTCGATTTCGCCGTTCTCGGCCCACAAACGATTCGTCCGATTTTTGTCGCGATCCGTGGTCGGAAGCGTCGACGGCCGCGCCGTCGTCCCAGTATGTCCCGGATCGCCATCGATCGGATCGACGCCGACGGATCGACACTCGAGTGTAGACTCCGCCCGACGCGGGACCTGGAGCGGTTCGTCACGGGGGAACCGTTCCGGGTCGAGTACGACCAGCCCATCGAGGACGTTCCGGCGGGAATCCTCGCGATTCCCGCCCTCGCGAACGTCTGTCCCGTCGCGTGGGCAAACGGGGCCGACGTCTACGTCGACGAGGTCGACGTCACTTTCGCGCACGCGTTAGAAGAAGCCAAAGCGTCGCTGCTCGAGATGCACGACTTCCTCGAGGGCGGGACGCTCTACGCACGGGAAACCATCGACGCCGATCCGACAGCGGACCGAGAGTCGACGACCGAAGGTAGCGACAGTGCTCTGCTGTTCACCGGCGGCGTCGACTCGACCTGTTCGTACGTCCGCCACCGGGACGAAGCGCCGACGCTCGTGAGCCTCCGTGGGTGGACGATCACGCCCGATCCTGCCGACGACCCCGACTGGGAGCACCTCCGCGAACGCGTCTCCGCGTTCGCCGCCGACCGCGGCCTCGAGACCGCGTTCCTCGAGACGAACGCGCTCTCGGCGCTCGATCACGCCATGTTGCTCGCCCACTACAAACGGTTCGTCGACGGGGCCTGGTACAGTTCGGTCGGGCACGGCCTCGGATTGCTCGGTCTCTGTGCGCCGATGGCCTACGTCCGCGGGATCGAGGACCTCTACGTCGCCGCGACCCACTGGGAGGGGATCGACCTCGAGTGGGGGTCACGCCCCGACATCGACGACCACGTTCGCTGGGGTGGCACCCGGTGTCACCACGACGGCTACGAACTCACTCGCCAGGAACGCATCGACGTCATCGCGGAGTACGTCCGAAACGAGGACCCGACGCTCGAGGTACAGACCTGCAACGACCGGATGGACGGCAACTGCGGCGAGTGCGAGAAGTGTTACCGGACCGCGATCGGGCTCAGGCTCTCCGGCCTCGATCCGACCGCCCACGGCTATCCGTTCTCGAGCGACGACTACGACGAGGTCCGTCGCAACCTCGAGGCCGGCGCGTGGGAACTCGGCGAGGACGAACGCTACATGTGGGCCGACATCCGCGACCGCGTCCGCGAGGCCGACCCCGAATCCCCGCAGGAACGAGCCTTCTTCGAGTGGCTGTGTTCGGTCGATCTCGAGGAGCTGGTCGCCGAATCCCGGTCGCCGCTGTCCCACCGGTTGCTCCGCGCTGGCGCGAGAAACACGCCGAACAGCGTCTACAACGTCGCCTACCCGGCCTGGAAGTCGGTCCAGTCGGGACTCGAGCGCATCAGGTCCTCGTAATCGTTGCCAGCCCGATAGGCCTCTGACGACGGCGTCGTCAGCCCTCGTCGGAGTGTCCCGGTTCCTCCCCGAGATCCACCTCGAGCGGTGCGGCGTCCTCGTCGGACCCCTCGTCGCCGACGGGGATCTTCGTCCGGAGCGTCGAGGCGACCGACTGGACCCGGTCGACGATCGTGTCGATCTCGTCTTCGAACTCTTCGACGGATCGTTCGACGTAGTGGACCTTCCAGGAGGGAATCCGCCGAACGATGTCGTGGCCCTGGTCGTCCTCGTCGGTCTTGATGATCCAGTGATCCTGGAAGTACGCGACGTGTTCGTTCGGCACCGTCTTCCGGACCGTCCCTTCGTCCGGGTCGTCGTAGACGATCGTCGCCTCGCCCAGATCGCGCTCGAGTTCGAGGTCCTCCTCGACCATAACCGTATCTCGGTGGCCGAAAGGGTAGCGACACTGCTTGCGAGTCTACGTTGGCTCGAGCCACCGAGAACGGGATTCGTCGTGGCGGCTTACTCCATGTAGCCGAGACCTTTCAGCCGATCCTCGACGTCCGTGAAGTCCTCGTCGACGTCCCCGTCCTCGCGGTCGGTGCGGGTGACGTCGGTCCGCGCGACTTTGGTACGGGCCGGTCGGGACTCGGGATCGAACGCGTCGAAGAGGACGCGTCCGTCGGCGTTCGTCGGAACCGGCCGCCCGATGCCGTGGAGCAGCGTCGGGGCGACGTCGACCACGCGAGCACCGCGGAGGGTCGCACCGGGTTCGATCGAGGGGCCGCGACAGAGCATGATCCCGGTACTCCGGTGGCTCGCGGCGTAGGTCCCGGTGTCGCCGAGCACCTCGTCCGTGATCGTCGTCCGCGACTCGTAGCCGTCGATCCCGTTCACGACGAGGTCGGGCGAGGCGTCGTCGGTGGGGAACAGCTCGTCGCCGTCCTCGACCGACAGGAGTTGCGTGTTGTCCGCGTCGGTTACCGACTCGAACACCTCGACGAGTTCCGCCTTGATATCCGGAATCTCGGCGGGATCGACGACGCCGTCCTCGAAGCGCTCGGTGTCGTTGACGTAGCAGTTTCCGCCGTCGTGGACGAATGCGACGGTACGGTCGAAATCGACGTCGTACAGCGCGTGCTCGCCGGGGATCTGTTCGGCGACGGTATCCAGCAGCGTCCGGGGCAGCGTGGAGACGAGTCGCTCCTCGGAGATACCGACGCGCTCGAGCGCCGTGGTGATCCGGTCCCGAGAGATGCCCAGGCTCGCGAGCGCGCCGCGGGCTCCGTCGTCCTCGCGCCGGAACAGGTACCCCTCCCGTTCCAGCACGTGGTTGACGTAGACCAGGTGGTCGATCTCGCCGAAGCCGTGGTCGGAGACGACGTAGAGGTCGGCGTCTCGAGCCTCGGTGTACTCGATGACCTCGCCGAGGACGTCGTCGAGTCGCTTGTAGTGGGCGAGGAGCCGATCCATGTCCCAGATGAGGTGCTGGAACCGGTCGGGGGCCGTGTAAACGAAGAAAAACAGCTCCCAGTCGTCGCCGGCCTCCTCCATCTGGAGGCGCATCAGTTCGCGGCGTTTCGTGAGCATCTCGTCGACCGCGTCCTCGAACGCGTCGAGGCGATCCGCGTACTCCGGGTAGTCGAGGCTGATCTCGTAGTCTGGAATACGTCGGTCGACCTCGTCCCGTAGCGACGGGGGATGTGTGTACTCCGTCTCCGTCGATGGGGTCATCATGCCCGTGACGGTCGTCCCGTCGATCTCGCGGGGCGGATACGTCATCGGTACGTTTCCCACGTGAGCCGGCGAGAGTTGTTCCCAGAGCGCCGGCTGCTTGAGATCGTGACTCGTGTACATCTCGTGGGAGTACGACGAGGAGAGGTTCTGGAAGCCGTAGATCCCGTGTTTGTCCGGCCAGACGCCGGTCGCGATAGAGGGCCAGGCCAGCGGCGTCGTCGGGGGGCTCGTGCTCTCGAGCGGGCCGGACGCCCCCTCCTCGCGCAGACGCGCGAAGTTCGGGAGCTCGCCGGCCGCGCTCCATCGTTCGATGAGCCGCCACGGGACGCCGTCGAACCCGAGCACGAACGCACGCTCGGACGCAGGGGTGGATCCGCTCATGATTTCCTGAGAAGTCTGCTGACCGGAGGGTCGCCCGACGACGGCTTTGTTATAGAGCGTGTTCAGCACCCCGGCGGGTGAGTCAGCCACGCGTTCGACCGTCTTAACCAGTCAATCTGACCGACCGTCGGCTGTTCGGTGACGTTACCGTCAGTCGACTCGAAGGTCCGCTCGAACGGAGATAATCCGCGGACGAACGGTCCTCCGGGGGACGCCGGTCCAGTCGTGGCACCTTACACCGCCGCCGTCGGGTCCAAAGGGGCTGAATAACAAAACCACGCGCAAGCGTTCGGGTCGATATGCGTCGTACCGACGGTGGGTCGATCGCATCCGGATCCGGCAACCTGCTCGAGGGGGTGCCCGCAAACTGTTTCGGGGGAGGCGTGTTCGGTGGTGACACGAATGGGTAGCGTCGTCGTCTCGCTCGACGCCGAACTCGGCTGGGGGTTTCACGACCTCGCGGAGCCGCCGACCGAACGCGTCGAGGCCGGTCGCCGTGGCTGGAGCACCTGTCTCGATCTGTTCGCCGAGTACGACGTTCCCGCGACGTGGGCCGTGGTCGGCCACCTCATGCTCGAGTCCTGCGACGGCCGCCACGCCGATCACCCGGCCCCGGAGGGGTGGTTCCGTCGGGAACGAACCGACTGGAAGGATCGCAAGGATCTCCGGTTCGGAGCGGACCTGGTCGACGCGCTGCTCGACTCCGAGGTCGATCACGAGGTCGCGAGCCACTCGTTTTCCCACGTCCTCTTCGGCCGGCCGGAGACGGACCGGGTCCTCGCGGCCGCCGAACTCGAGCGCTCCGTCGAGATCGCCGACGAGTGGGGGCTCTCGATCGAGACGTTCGTCTTCCCGCGGAACGACGTGGGCCACCTGGACGTCCTGCCGGAGTACGGAATCAGGGCCTACCGCGGGGCATCGCCGACCAGAGACGGGGTCCGCGGCATCTTCGATACGACGGTCCGGAACCGCTCGCTGCTCGTCGAACCGACCGTCGACGACCACGGCCTCGTCAACGTGCCGGCGTCGCTGTTCCTGTTCGGTTTCGAGGGGCCGGTCAGGACGGTGACGGAGTCGGTCTGGGGCGATCCGATGGTCGTCCAGGCCCGTCGCGGCATCGACGAGGCGGCCCAGCGAGACGGCCTCTTCCACGTCTGGTTCCACCCGAACAACCTCACGAACCCGCGCGACGACAAGCGACTGCGGGCGATCCTCTCGTATCTCGATCGGAAACGTCGAACGAGCCCCCTCGAGGTCGAGACGATCGGCGAGGTCGCCAGGCGGATCGATCAGGCACGCGGCGTCGATGGCGGGTCGATCCCCTCGAGCGGCGAGGTCGACGGGGCGACGACGAACCCGGACAGTCGGGTGTGACGACGCTGGATGGGTCAGTCCCCGGCGTACGCTTCTTCGACGGCGATCTCCGCTTCGGTAGCGCCGTCGGCCGTCGCTACGGAGAGTCGGTCGGCCTCGTCGCTGTCGTCGGCCCCGTCGGTCGTCACCACCAGGTCGCCGATCGGTACCGACTCGTTGGCCGCCGGGATCGGTTCCGCGCCGACGGTAGTGCCGTTTCGACGGACCTCGAGGCGGAAGTCGTCCGCCGTGGGGACGACTTCGAGTTCGTGACCGTCGATCACCACCGACGCGCGGACGGGATCGGCGGTGAACGACCGGACCGTCTCGCCGTCGTGCTCGAGGTCGACGGCGTAGGCGGTGTCGTTGCCGACGACGTCCCAGCCGGTTCGGTTCGCGGTGACGACCTCGTACCAGCCGGGGCCACCGAGTTCGACCTGTTCGTCGCCGTGGTAGGCGAGCAGGTCGTCGCTGGCCGAGACGGTCCAGAGTTCCCGCTCGGCGTCTGCCACGAAGAGCCCGCTCCGGTTCGTCGTGAGTTCCTCGTCGACGTCGTCGATGCCGGGGTCGAACGCCGGGATTCGCGGGTTCGTCACGTTCTCGCCGTACGCGACGGTGTAGCCCTCGACGTCGACCGTGGCCTCGACCTGGCCCTCGAGACCGGCGTCGTCGACGACGAGCATATTGGCCGGGACGCTGGGAAATGCGACGAGGACGGTCAGCACGAGGAGGGCGGAGACGGCCGCTCCGCGCCGACTCAGCGGGCCAATCGCGTCGGGATCGCGGAGGGCCGCCGGTAGCGCTGGAATCGCGAGCAACGCGGCCACGACGACCAGTCCTATCGCCATCGGAACCAGCGGGAGGGCGGCGAGGACGCTGGCCGCGAGTCCCAGGAGGACGGTCCCGACGAGGAGCGCGAGCCAGCCCAGACTCGCCAGGCGACGAATCGGGCGACCCGCTACGGACGCGAACCGACCGAGGAGGGGCTGAAGGCTCCCGGCGACTGCGCTCGCGATCACCAGCGAGAGGAGGAACACGAAGGCGACGCCGGCGGATTGATAGCGAACGAAGGTGTCGCCGGTGCTCCAGACGAGCAACCAGAGGCTCTGGACCAGTCCGACGAGCAGCGTCGCGGCGAAGACCCGCTCGAACGATCGGCTGTCGGTGCGTACCCGGAGCACGGTGATGGCGACGACGACCCCGATCAGAAAGCCAAGCAGGTGGGCCTGGAAGCCGACGCCGGCCCAGCCCGGCGGCCCGGGCGGCCCGGGATCGGTCGACGCGTACAGCACCGGCTGGGCGAGTCCGTCGTAGACGACGCTCAGCCCGCTCGCCGTGACGACGCCGACGACCGTCCACAGCGGGGCCATCACGACCGCGAAGCCGACGATGCCGTAGACGGCACCGGAAAAGCCGAGCCCCGGCCCCATCGCGAAGACGGCGGTCGCGACCGCCAGGGCGACCAGCGCAACCGGGACGACGACCAGCGCCCGAACTAGCGGTCGGGACAGGAGTCCCTCGCTCGAGTCGGCTCCGGGCGGATAGTGACCCCAGGCGTACTCCGCGACGGCACCGAAGGCGAGCGTCGCGAGCATATTCGAGACGAGGTGGCTCGGCGAGCCGTGGGCCAGGCCGGACGCGAACAGCCCCGTCGGGTAGAAGTACGACCAGCTGACGTACGGGACGGTCACGGGATCGCTCCAGTGAAACAGGCCACCCTGGACGAACAGATAGACGCCGACGACGACCGCGACGGTCAGCAGCGTCCCCACGGGGAGACCGTAGACGAACCGCTCCTCGAGCCGGGTTCGCCACCGATCCCGATCCGTGACGTACCAGACGAATCCGAGAACGGCGACGACGACGATCCCCAGCCCGATTTGCGAGGGTGAGACGGGCATCGACCTCACGTTGGGAGACCCGTGCCGTCAAATTTGGGTTACCGGCCGTCGCGTGCCTGTCGGGTGGGTTTCGTTCGCGCGTCGAAGCGCCGTCTACCGTTCGCGATTCGGTCGGGTATCGTTCACGAACAGCCGTACTGGTCGGTGTACGTATCGGTTTCGCGTCTCCGTGCTGACATCCCGTCGGTGGGGACTGCCGGAGTGGATCCGTTCACCGCCATCGTCGACGGTACGAGGAACGCAGCCAGCGACGGGGCCGCTCGAGATTCGGCTGTCGTCCGACTTGCCCTCCGAGATCCATTGGGCTGTACGGCCGCGTAAACCCCTCGCGAATCGCTGTACGGCGACGCCAACGGCTGGCGGCGCGGTGTACGACCGCGATAACAAAGCCCGACGGGGCCGCCGTCCCGGATAGATGTCATCAGGACTTCTCAGTCGGTGGTCCGACTCGAGCGATCTCTCGCTCGCGGTACTCGGGGTCGGGAACATCGGGACTGTCCATCTCAAGGCGGCGCTCGCGATGGACGGCGTCGAGGTCGTCGCGGCCGCCGACGCGGTCCCGGAGAACCGTACACGGGCCGAACGCGCCGGCGTCGCGCGGACCTACGACGATTACGCGACGTTGCTCGGGGCCGAGGACGTGGACGCGGCCGTCGTCGCGCTCCCGCCGTTTCTCCACGCCGAGGCGGTCGAGCGGGCGGCCGAGGCCGGCGTCGACGTCTTCGTCGAGAAGCCGCTGGCCAGATCGACCGAGGAGGCCGATCGGCTGCTCGAGACGGCAGAGAGGGCGGGAATCGCCGTCGGCGTGGATCACACGCTGCGCTACCAGCCCGATATGCGGGGCGTCAAACGCGAGTACGACGAGGGACGCGTGGGGCAGGTCCCCTACGCCTCGATGACGCGGGTGAACGACGGCCACTTCGGCCGGCCACCGGCCGACGGTGCGCCGCCGGAGTGGCCGCTCGACCCCGACGCGGCCGGCGGCGGCGCGCTGCTGGAACTGGGCGTCCACTGTTTCGACGTGCTCGAGTGGCTCTTCGGCGACCTCGAGGTCGAGAGCGCGGCGGTCGGATCGACCCTGGAGGTGCCCGTCGAAGACGCCGCGACGGTCCTCCTTCGCGCGCCCGAAACGGAGACGACGATCACGCTCCACTGCGGTTCCTACCAGTGGGAGGAGTTGCCCGACGTCAACACCAGACTGCGCCTCGAGGGCGTGACCGGGACGATCACCAACGGGGATCACCTCCCCGAGAACTTCTACGTGGACGCGGCCAAATCGGCCGTCTCCAACGTGGTGAGCCGCCTGACGCGGGACGACCCGGACGTCTTCGGCCCGACGTTCTACCTGCAGGCCCACTACGAGGCGCTGTCGGCCTTCCTCGAGGCCGTCCGCGAGGACGAGGAGCCGCCCGTGGACGGCGAGCGGGGGCGACGGACCCTGGAACTCGTCGAGACCGCCTACGACGAGGCCGCCGAATCCACAGGGGAACCACTCGAGCCGCCGGAGGTGACGCGATGAGCCGGGAGCCATCGACCGCAGTAGACGCGACCGTCCGCGCGGTCGCCACCGAACCGTGGCCGCGCGGGGGGTGGACGCCGGACGTCGACGCACGGCTGGATCGGTACGAAGACGGCGTCGAGGCGGTGCTCGAGCGGGACCTGCCCGCTCTGGCCGAGGCCGACCGAATCGCCGTCGTCCCCGACGCCCACTACCCGTTCCACCCCTCGTCGGGGGTCGTCGCCGATCCGGCGGTCGTCGTCGCGATCGTCGCGATACTCGAGCGCAGGACCGACGCGGACGTGGCGGTCGCCGGTCGGAGCGACGAGACGATCGCGTTCGATCGGTCGGCGACCGTCCTCGGCTACCGATCCCTGCTCGAGGGGTTCGCCGCCGACCTGGTCGATCTCGCCGGCGAACCGACGGTCGAGCGAGCGCTCGCGGACGACGCGGACGGGACCGCCGACCGCGAGGACCGCCACCCGGCCGCGGTCAGTCGCTGTTTCGTCCCCGAGCGACTCGTCGACGACGCGGTGGTGGTCGTCCCATCGCTTCGACCGACCGCTGAAGACACGATCGCGGGCGGGATGCGAACGCTGTCGTCGCTGGCCGGGACGACGGGGGCCGACATCGAGAGCGACACGGGAACCAGCGACGACGGCGCACTCGCGGCTACGGCCACGCGTGCGATCGACCCCGTCGCGACCGTCCTCGACGCCACGGTCGCCTACCACGGCCGTCCGGCGGCGACGACCCACCTGTTCGCGGGGTCGACGCCCGCAGTCGACGCCATCGGGAGCTCGCTGCTCGAGCGGCCGATCGAGGCGGACCCCGCCTTACGCCGGTCGTTCGACGGCGAGCCGGCGATCGGGGTCGAATCCGTCGCGTACGGGGACGCCGAACCGGATCTCGCGGCGGTTCGCGATCGGCTCGACGGCGGCGGGTTGCCCCCGGCCGACGATACCCACCCGGCCGTGACCGCAGCGTACCGGCTCTACGCGGCGATCGGCGGCGACGCCGTCCCTCCGCAACTCGAGGGAGGGGTCCGATGAGCGAGACGGCAGCCGTCACCGGCGCGACCGGATTCCTGGGTACCCACCTCTGCGAGCGGCTACTCGAGGAGGGGTGGGACGTCCACGCTCTCGCCCGGCCGACGTCGGATCGCGGCGACCTCGAGGGGATCGACTGGTACGTGGGGGACCTCTTCGACGGGGAGACGCTCCGGTCGCTCGTCGACGGGGCGGACGCCGTCTTCCACCTCGCGGGCGTCGGCCTCTGGAGCGCCGATCCCGACACCGTCGTCCGCGTCAACCGCGACGGCACCGCGAACGTCCTCGAGGCCTGCCGAGCCGAGGACGTCGGCCGACTCGTCTTCACCAGCACGGCGGGGACGCGACGAGCGGACGACGGGGCCTTCGCCGACGAAACCGCCGTCGCGGACCCAATCGGGGCCTACCAGGAGGGGAAGGCCGCCGCCGAGCGACTGGTCGATCACTACGCGGCCGCCGACGGGGACGCCGTCATCGTGCATCCGACGTCCGTCTTCGGCCCCGGCGACGACTCCTTCACGGGCCAACTGCTCGCGATGGGCCTCGAGCCGACGATGCCGGCGACGCTGCCCGGCGGGGCGAGTATCGTGGGCGTCTCGGACGTCGTTGACGGCCTCCTGCTGGCCTACGAACGCGGCGACTCCGGCGAGCATTACCTCCTCGGCGGGGAGAACATGAGCTACGACCGGGCGGCGGAACGGATCGCCGACTACGCCGGCGGCGTTCCCGCTCCGGTTCGCGTTCCCGCGACCGCGATTCGTGCGGCCGGCCCCGTCGCCGAGGGCGTTCACGCCGTCACCGGCCAGCGAATCTTCCCGTTCGACCGGGGGATGGCCGCGCTCGCGACCAAACAACTCTTCTACAGCTCCCGGAAGGCGCGCGAGGAACTGGGCTACGAGTACGGCTCGCTCGAGGACCACCTTCCCGAAACGATCGCGTGGTACCGGCGACAGTGAGCGACCGGCGGACGCCACAGCCCGGAAGCCGGGTCCGGCTGCGGATCGCAGTGAGTAACATTCACGTCGCTGGCTCGCCGTGCTACTGACGATGGATTCCGACGTGTCGGGCGGTGTCACCGACGGACGACGCGAGTCTGCAGTCGTCCACCGCCTCGAGTTCGACGTGCCGTGGCCGCCGAAACACGTCGCCGCGTACCTCATCGACGGTCCGGAGCCGATCCTGATCGACGCGGGCGGGCACGAGTCGACCACCGAAACGACAATGGCTGACGCGCTCGAGTCGGTAGGCTTCGCGCCAGCGGACGTCGAGCACGTCCTCGTCACGCACGTCCACAGCGACCACATCGGGCAGGTGGACGCCCTCCGGGAGGCCGGCGCGACGATTTACGCACCCGGACCCGCCATCGAGCGACTCGAGACCGACCTCGAGACGATGCGCGAGGGAGCGCGGGAGATGGCCCGGGTGGCCGGCTACCCCGACGGGAGAATCGAGGAGATCGTCGACGCCGAGTCCGACTCGATCCGTCGGGACCGACGGCTGCTCGATCCCGACGAAACGCGAGCGATCGATCCCGACTCCCCGATCACCGTCGGTGGACGACGGTTTCGGCCGATCGAGACGCCGGGCCACGAGATGCACCACCTGTGTTTCGAGACGGCCGTCGACGACGAGCGCCTGCTGTTCGCGGGTGACGCGCTCGCGAAGACGTTCCGCGTCGGCGCGTTCCACGCCGGGATCAACCGCGGCGCGTTCGAGGCCGTCGACGCCACGTTCGAGGCGCTGGATCGGCTGGCCGACATCGACGCTGTCCGGGGATATCCCGGTCACGGGCCGGTCTTCGACGAGCCGCAGGCGGTCGTCGACCGCACCCGCCAGTGGCTCGAGGACCTGCTCGAGGAGACGGCGGACGCGCTCGAGGCGGTCGAACCCGCGACGCCGCTGTCGGTCGCCGAAGAACGCGTCGGCGAAGTCGAGTACTACGCCCCCGTGCTTGACTCGCTGGGCGCGCTCGGCACGCTCGAGCGCCGGGGAATCGTGGCGTACGACGTCGAGGACGGCGTCCGGTACTACCGGACCTGTTGACGGAGAACCGGTTACTCGTTCGCGTCTGGCGTCTCCCACTCGAGGGTGACGGTGATCTCCTCGCGGTCGCCGCCGAGCATCGGCGACCGTTCCTCGACCTGGATGCCGTACTCGACGGCCGCGTCGGGCGACAGCGTCAGGAGTTTGTTGCCGACGCTCACCTCCGCCGGGCCGTCGCGTCGCAGTTCGCGCGCCAGTTCCTGCAACCGATCCGCGGCTTCCTCTCGCGGGAGTTCGTCGCTGTGAGTGGTCGTATCGCCCATACGCCATTCCCCACCGGACTGACGGATATAGGTTGCCGGCGAACTGGCAAGCCCGGTGACCGTTCGGATCCGTGTCGATTCGGTGACGATGCCGACGGTCACTCGATGCTGTCGGGATCACTAGTGTAGGAGGTCCAGGCGGCGGTCGCGAACGCGACCGCGAGCGCCATCAACAGGCCGAAGACCACGCCCATCCCGAACGCCTGGGGGAGCGTGTGATTGGTCGCGAGCAAGACGACCATATTGGCGACGACCAGCAGCGCTCCGAACATGTACCACTCGATCGCCGTCCGCGGCAGAATCGTGTCCGACGCCATACCCCTACTCCAGGGGCCGAGGCCGAAAAACTAGCCCTTCTCACTCGTCGGAGGTCGACGCCGTGGCGAAGTCACCACGTCTCTCGTCGAATCCCATCCGAGCGAGATCACTCGGTCTCACGCTGCTCGAGTTTGTACTTCTGGATCTTGCCGCTGGTCGTCCGCGGGAGTTCGTCGATGAACGCGACCTCGCGGGGGTGTTTGTACTCGGCGACGCGCTCGAGACAGTACTCCTGGAGGGCCTCACCCGTGACGTCGGCCCCGGGCTCGATCCCGTCCGCGGCGACGACGAACGCCTTCGGGACCTCGTTGCGCCGCTCGTCCGGAATCCCCACGACCGCGACGTCGGCGACGGCCTCGTGTTCCAGCAGGAGTTCCTCGAGTTCGCTGGGGTAGACGTTGTAACCCGCAGTGACGATCACGTGTTTCTTCCGATCGACGATCTCGTAGTAGTTGTTCTCGTCGCGACGGGCGATATCGCCGGTCCGGAAGTAGCCCAGCTCGGTGAAGGCGGCCTCGGTCGCTTCGGGCATCCCGTGGTAGCCCTTCATGACCTGCGGGCCGCGGACGAGGAGTTCGCCCTCCTCGCCCACCGGAACCTCCTCGCCGCGCTCGTCGACGATCTTGCAGTCGGTCATCCGGACCGGTTGGCCGATCGTCCCGTGTTTCAGGCCGAACGTCGACCCGGTCTGGGTGTGGGTCGCGCCGTGGGTCTCGGTCAGGCCGTACCCCTCCGAGATGGCGACGCCGGCGGTCTCCTCGAACCGCTCCTGGACGGCCCCGGAGAGTTTCGCGCCGCCCTCCGAGGCCGACTCGAGGCTCGTCAGGTCGTACTCGCCGAACGCGTCGGCCTCGACCATGTCGGCGTACATCGTCGTCACGCCGACGAAGTGGGTGATCTCCTCCGCCTCGATGAGTCGCATGCAGGCCTCGGCGTCCCACTCGAGCGCGCTCCGGAAGTAGCAGGTGCCGCCGCCGACCAGCGGCTGGAGCGCGGTGTGGGTGAAGCCGGTGATGTGGTAGAGGGGGAGCCAGATGAGGCTACGCACGTCCTCCGGATCGACGTCCTCGCCCGAGCCGGCCAGCGTCCAGTTCAGCTGGGCGCGAGTGTTGCGGTGGGTCAGCTGGACGCCCTTCGGATCGCCGGTCGTCCCCGACGTGTACGGCAGGAGAGCGACGTCGTCGTCGGCCCGCTCGACGAGCGTCGGTTCGCCGCGGACGTCCTCGAAGAACGTGTCGTCCGAGTTGCGGTCCATGTACCGGCTCTCGACGGTGATCACCTCGGGATCGGTGCCGACGTCCTCGGCCGCCTGCTCGACGACCGACCGCAGCGAGGGATGGGTGACGACCGCCTTCGCGTCCGTATCTGCGAGCTGATAGGCGACCTCCCGACGCTTGTACTGGGGGTTGACCGGCGAGATGACGACGCCGGCCCGAAACGCGCCCAGCGACGCGACCAGGAACTCGGGACAGTTCGGCATGAACAACAGCAGCCGATCGTCCGGCTCCAGCCCCAGGTCGTGAAGACCGCCGGCGAACGCCGCCGTCCAGTCCCGCAGTTCGGCGTGTGTCGTCCGCTCGCCGTGGTGTTCCATCGCATCTTCCGTGCCGTGGTGGGCCGCGGTCTCCTCGAACAGGTTGGCGACGTTCCCCTCACGTGACGTTTGTGTAACGTCATCCAGTTCCATGGTTGACGATACTGCGATTCCCACATAAACGTTCGTCCGGGTTACAGGATTCGAAGTATCGATCGATTTTAGTGTCGGTTCGTAGACGTGATCCTATGGGAGAGTCCTTCGTCACCGCCCTCCGCTCCGAGGTCGCCTCGAGGGGGCCGCTCGTCCTCGCGGTCGTCCTCGCGCTGCTGTACTTCGTGTTCGACGTCGCTCCGGCGTCGCTGGCGATCATCGCGGGCACGCTCTTCGGCCTCGCCGTGCTCGAGGCCGCCCGCACGTCCCTGGGCGCGCCACAGTACGTAAGCGGACTCGTCGTCGGCGCGAGCGTCGCCGTCGGCTCAGCCGTCACCGTCGTCGCGGTCGAGTTCTCGTGGCTGCTGGTCGCCTTCGCCGTCGCGGGCGGCTGGCTCTTCCTCGACGCGCTCTACGATCGACGCCACGGCATCGACCGGTCGGAGCCGCCGGCCGATCCCATGGCCGACTACTCGGTTCGCGAGAGCGTGGCGGTGATGTCCGACGGCCGCCTGCTCGTAGCGGAACTCCGGGAGTCCCCGACGCCGCTTTCGACCGCCCAACTCGCCGATCGAACGGCGTTTTCGCGGGACGAGGTCGAATCGATCCTCGCGGACCTCGGCGACGCCGATCCGATCGAACGGGTCGGCGACGATCGGTACACCGTCGACGAACGCGAGATGGGCGCGTCGTCACTCCTCAGGGACGCCGCTCGACGGCTGCTGCGGCCGTTCTCGGTGCTCCGTCCGGGTCGCTAACGAAGCGTCTCCGTCCGGGGCTACTCCTCCTCGAGCGACTCCACGCGTTTGCCCGTCTCCATCGGGACCACCTGCCGCTGAGCGTCCGCCCACTCCCGCTCGAGTTCCGCCCCCTCGAACAGGCGGTCGAGGAAGACGGCGAGCCCGGCCACCTCGGAGTGGGGCTGGTTCGTGACGCCGACGTTCCAGTCGGCCGCCTCGTAGACGTCGAAGGGCACCTTCTCGGAGCCGACGACGGCCAGCAGGGGCTGGTCGTCCTCGCGGTGGGAGCGGCGAATCTCGCCTTCGACGTCCTGGATCCGTTCGCCGTACATCGTCAGGTGGACGACTCGCCCCTCCCAGTCGCGGATCACGGCTTTCGGCGAGTCGGTCAGCGAGACGTCGAACGGGCCGCCGAAGCGGTCGGTGATGTCCTCGATCGTCTCCATCGACTGGGCGGCGTTGTCGGGAAGCGTCACGCTATCCGCGCCGAGCGCCCGCGCTGTCAGGCCGACGTGGGTCGTCATCCGCTCGTCCCGGCCCGGCCGGTGGCCCAGTCGCAACACGGCGACCTCGGGGGATCCCTGCATGCTCGAGACCAGTCGCGGCCGGGGTTAGGGGGTTTCGTTTTCCAGCGCGATCGACGGTCGATCCGACGCGACCTCGCCGACAGGCTTTTTCCCGAATCGGGAGAACGTTTCACACGATGGCTCGAGTAGAGCGGCGGCGGGTGAGAGATCGATGAGCGGCGTGCGCGAGTGGCTCGAGACCGCCCGCGAGGAGCGCTGGGGTCTCGCCGTCGACCTCGTGTTCGCGGTCGCCTGGGTGACGATGGTCGATCTCATCTTCCGGGTGATCGACGGCCCGCAGTACGCCTACTACCTGCTGATGCTCTCGGGGATCGTCGCCTACTTCGGCTTCTTCGCGAGCCTCGAGGCGGCCAGAAATCGCGACGGATAACGCTCGATACGGTCAGTCGCTTTTCGGGTCGTCCTCGAGCCAACTGCCGGCCCAGCACTCGATCTCGTCGAAGACCGGTTCGAGCGAGCGGCCCTTCTCGGTGAGGCTGTAGTAGGTGGCGATCGGCGCGTCCTCCTCGATCCGGCGTTCGACGAACCCCATCTCGCCGAGGTCGTCGAGTACGCGCGAGAGCGTCCGCGCGTTCGCGCCCGTCGACCGTTTCAGTTCGTTAAAGCGCTGTTCGCCCGCGAGCAGTTCGTGCAACACGGCCAGTCGCCACTGGGAGCCGATCTGTTCGAGGGATTCGATGACGGGGCAGGCGTCCGGGGTGTCGTCGGCGGATTTCGCTTGGGGGGTCGACATTGCTCGTCGCCGGATCGTACGGGCCGCGTCCCTATAGTGGTTCGGTAGCGAACCAGCTAACACCGCGATAGTTCAACAGGGTTCGCGAGGATGGTACCGCAGGACTATCGCTCTTCGACGAGGATGGACGCCATCCGCTCGAGCCCCTCGAGACAGATCGGCGCACAGCCGACGGCGTGGGTCGGGAGTTCGAAGACGATCCGACAGCGCTCCGGACCGAGGTCGTCGACGCGATGGCCGGAGCCGGGAAGGCCGGTCACGCGCCACTCCCATCGGCGGTCCCGGCAGTCGGTAACGGTGAACGGAACCCAGGCCCCCGGGATCCGGATTCGGCCCGTCGTCCCCTCGCGAACGTACCGATCCGAGGCGTCCACGCCGGAGACGATCGGTGACCACTCGGGCCAGCGGGTCGTATCGACGAACAGGTCCCAGGCCGCGTCGGCCGGGACGTCGACGATCTGCGAGCCCTCGAGCCGTCGCCCGGCCGCCGTTCGCGTTCGCCGGAGTCGGGTCATTCTAGCCGTGTCATGGCGTCGTCGGATCAGGAACGTTTCGGCCGAGTCGCCGGACGGCGTGACACTCAGCCGCCACTAGACTTACCTTCGGTGGCTCCCAGTCTCGAGTAACGACTCTATGGCGATCGTCGACGTTACGGATTTACGAAAGGAATACGGGGAGTTCGCCGCGGTCGAAGGCAGTAGCTTCGCCATCGAGCGCGGCGAGGTCTACGGCGTCGTCGGCCCCAACGGCGCGGGGAAGACGACGACGCTGAAGATGCTGGCCGGACTGATCGAACCGACCGACGGGACCGCCGTCGTCGCCGGCCACGAACCCGGCGAGCCGGCGATGCAACGCCGACTCGGCTTCCTCCCCGAAGAATCGCCGCTCTACGAGGACATGACTCCGCGGAGCTATCTCGCCTTCTTCGCCGACCTCTACGGCGTTCCCAGCGATATCGCCGCGGAACGCATCGAACGGACGCTCGATCGCCTCGACCTCGAGCACCGCGACCGGCGGATCGGCAACATGTCGAAGGGGATGCAACGCAAGGTCGCGATCACGCGGGCGTTGGTGAACGATCCTGACGTACTCATCTTCGACGAACCTGCCTCAGGGCTCGACCCGCTCACCACCAACTACATCATCGAGTTCACCCGGGAGCTGAGCGAGGAGGGCAAGACCGTCGTCTTCAGCGCGCACAACCTCTTTCACGTCGAGAGCATCTGCGATCGCGTCGCCGTGATGAACGAGGGACGGATCGTCGCCCGGGGGACGCTCGAGGAGATCCGCGACGAACACGGCGGCACGACGTACCACGTCTACGCGACGGTCGACGGGAGCGACGGGCTGGTACCCGACGACGGTTCGTCCCGGGAGGCCGATGCGGAATCCGCCGCCGTCGAAGTCCGACGCGAGAACGGCCACGTCGAGCACGTCGTCCACGAGATGCGCCACGTCGAGGCGATCCGGGAGGCCGTCACGGCCGCAGGCGGAGAGATCACCGACATTCAGACGGAAACGCCCAGTCTCGAGGACATCTTCCTCGAGATCGCGAGCGACGCACCCGACCCGGAGGCGGCCGAAACGTGAGCGACGATCGGGACGTCGACGGTTTCGATCCGGACGCCGACGGCGAACCGGCCTCGCGGTGGCGGCGGCTCCGCGCCGGCGTCGCCAGAACCGCCCGGATCGCCCGCTGGGAGGTCACGCGAACGACCGGAACCGTCGATCGAAAGACCCTCCTGCTCGTGCTCGCGACGGTGGTCGTCGCCGGCGTCGTCGGGCTTTCGGTCGCCGACGACGGTCTCGGCCTCGAGGAAGAGATCTACGTCGTCGGCGTCGACGAGGACGATCCCTACTACGACGTCGCCGTCGAGAGCGAGGAGTTCAGACCGATTCCGCTCTCGGCGGTCGCGATATCCGACGGGGACGGTAACGCGGACGTCGTCGTCCTCGGTGACGGCCGAATCGGCTACCACGGTCCCAACGGTGAGGCCGCCTACGACGCGTTCCAGTCGGCCGTCGAGACGTACAACGAACACCTGATGGCCGCCGAGAGCGACGAAACGGCCGCCTATCCCGTCCTCGTCGATCTCGAGTACCGGACGCAGGCGGGTTCGGACTCGACTGCCGCGTCCGAGACGACGGACGACGACGGCGCGGCAGGCGGGATCGAGACCGATACCGGTCAGGAGACGGCTACCGACGAGGGAGACGCACACCTCTCTGACGACGATGCCGAAGGAGGGAACGGCGGCACGGATGACGGGTCCGAATCCGACTCGACGGCGGGCGAGACCGACGAGCGGGGAGCGGACGACGAGCCGACGGTCGACGGCGACGAGGGATCGGCCGGCGCTGGCGACCGCACGGCGTCCACGGACGACGGGATGCCGGTTCCCGACGTCGGCGACGGAACGCTCGAGTCGACGGGCACGAGTCCGGGATCGCCGTCGACGCTCTCCCCGCCGTTCCCGTTCGAGTCGCTGGTGCTGGCGTTTCTGTTCGTCGTGCCGATGAACTTCGTGATCCAGGCGTACGGAAGCACGATCATGGACGAGCGCATCAACCGTCGGGGGGAACTGCTGTTGGTCTCGCCGGCCGCCCGCCGCGAGATCGTCGCGGGGAAGACGCTTCCCTACCTCCTCGGTCTCGCCGCCATCTCGACCGTCATCGCGCTCGCGATCGATGGCGGCGTTCTCTCGATCGCCGCCGTTTTCCCGATCGCAGTGGCGTTTCTGGCGGCGACGTTCGCCGGCGCGATGTTCGCCCGTTCGTTCAAGGAACTCACGTTCGTCACCGTCACGATCAGCGTGGTGTTGACGACGTACGTGTTCGTCCCGGCGATCTTCACGGACGTGACGCCGATCGCGTTGATCTCGCCGCTGACGCTGATCGTGATGGACCTGCAGGGAGAGGCAGTCTCGCTCGGGGAGTACGCGTTCTCGACGGGGACGTTCTACCTCGGCGGGGCCGTCCTCTTCCTGCTCGGAATCGGCGTCTACCGCGAGGAGGACATGTTCGCCCAGAAGCCGATCCCCGCAAAGATCGTCGACGCCATCGTGGCCCAGATCGACGCGATCACCGCTCGCGTCCACCGCAACGCCGCCCCCTTCGCTCTCTCGATCCTGTTCATCCCGTTCGTCTTCGCGGGGCAGTTGCTCGTGGTCGCGTTGCTGTTTGCCGTCCCCGACGCCCTCGCGCTCCCCATCGTGTTCGTGCTCGCGGCCGCCATCGAGGAGTTCGCCAAGAGCATCCACGTCTACGCCGGCGTCGCCCGCTCGCGGTTCGATCGCTCGCTCCGGGTCGGCGTCGTCCTGGGTACGCTCTCCGGCGTCGGCTTCTTCGTCGGCGAGAAGTTCACACAGATCGTCCAGCTCGTCGGCTTACCCGAACTGGACGTTGCCGTCGCCGCGTTCGGCCCCGCGATCTCGAGCGATCCGCTCGTCCTGGTCGCGCTCTTTTTCGCGCCGATGGTGCTGCACGTGGGTACGGCCGTGATCGGCGCGCTCGGCGCGACGCGCGGCCGGGCGGCCTACGCCGTCGCCTTCCTGCTGGCGACCCTGGTCCACTCCGTCTACAATCTGGGGGTGATCACGCTTGTCGCCTGATCGCGACGACGGATCGACCCCCGAGGACGACGTCGGATCGCCGGAGCGCGAGTCGCTTTCGGAGACCGACGGCACGGCTCGGTCGGACGCGATCGGACCGAACCCGCCGACTCGAGCCCAAGAGACGGGGCCACAGTCCGTCTGGCGTGCCCGGTGGGCGATTGCACGGCGGGAACTGGCCTCGCTGCGCTCGGAGAAGACGATCGTGCTGGCGATCGCCATCCAGTTGTTCATCGCGGCCTTCTCGTCGTTCCTGGTCGTCGGCCTCGTCTCGATGTACGATCCGGGTGCGGTGGAGGGGTATCAGACCGACATCGCCATCACCGGCGACGATCCCGACGAACTGCTGGCGGCGGCGAACGCGGAAGCGGGCGTCAGCGCACACGAGTTCGCGGACCGCTCGAACGCGTACGAGGCGTTCGACAGCGAGGCCGTCTCGGCCGTACTCGACGCCAACCGGAACGACCAGGGACAACTCGTGGTCGACGCGACGGCACCGGACGGCGGCATCGAGTCGACGGTCCTCGTCGTCCAGCTCCGGGAGGTCCTAGAGAGCGTCGAACAGGACGCGCGGCTGGCGAACGCGAACCGACTCGAGCGGCCGCCGCTGTCGGTGCCCTCGGGAATCGAGGCCAGTCCGTACGTCGGCTTCACGTACACCGTACTGGTTCCGTTGCTGTTGTTCCTGCCACCGTTTATCAGCGGGTCGCTCGTCGTCGACTCGCTCAGCGAGGAACGCGAGCGGGGGACGCTCGCCTTGCTCCGGGTCGCGCCGCCCTCGCTCGTCGACGTGATCGACGCCAAACTGCTCGCGATCACCGCGCTCGCGCCGATCCAGGCGGCCGCCTGGCTGGCGTTGCTCGCAGTCAACGGGACGGCGATCGCGAACCCGCTCGCGTTGCTCGGTCTGGTCGGGGCGCTGTCGCTGTTCGTCGTCGCCGTCGGGGCCGGCGTCGCCCTCTACGCACCCGATCGGCGACAGGCCCAACTGCTGTACTCGATCGGCGTCGTCAGCGCGCTGGTCGTCGCCACGCTCCTGCCGGAACACCCCGCCAACACCGTCGCGAAGTTCGCCATCGGCAACCCGACGGCGACGACCTGGCTGCTGCTGGCGGCCTACTGTCTGTTCGCCGCCGTCGCGATCGGCCTCGTCCGACGCGCCGTCGTCCGCCTCGAGGCGGACGCGCTGTGATCGGCCGAGCGATCGGTCGTGTATTTTCACGACTGCGCTGACGGGGGACGTTTTTGTAGCTGGGATGAGGTGATCCAACACTGATGAACGATACCACACGTCGTGGCGTACTCGCCGGAGCGTTGGCCGCAGGGGTGGGTGGATTGACGCTGCCGTCGGCTCGAGAACTCCTCGATTCGTTCGCGCCGCTGTCGGGGGACGCCTGGGAGGCGGCGAACCGAACGCTTTCCGAGCGGGTCGAGAGTCCGTACGGCGAGGCCGCCGTCCGGTACGACGAGTACGGCGTCCCGACCGTCGAGGCCGACGACGAGGCGGCGGCGTACTTCGGCGTGGGTTACGTCCAGGCGTTCGACCGGCTCTTCCAGCTCGACCTGCAGCGACGCGTCATGCGCGGGCGAGTGTCCGAACTGGCCGGGGAGGCGACGCTCGAGGACGACGAGTTCCACGTCGCGATGGACTTCGTCGGCGCGGCGGAGGCGACCTGGGAGGTGGTCGCCGAGACGCCCGCCGCCCCGCTCGTCGAGGCCTACGTCGACGGCGTCAACGCGGCTATCGACCGGGAACAGCTCCCCCTGGAGTTCGAACTGCTGGGGTACGAGCCCGATCCCTGGACGGCGGTCGACTCGATGCTGATGGAGAAACAGATCTCCTGGGACCTGACCGGTGACTTCGGCGAACTCCGCCGGGCTGTGATCGCGGATCGACTGGACGACGACCGCTACGAGGAACTGTTCCCGGACCGACTGGATCACGACGTACCCATCCTCCGCGACGGGATCGATGCCGACAGACTGGACGACGCGGACGGGGCGAGCGTAACGAACGGTATCGGTGCCTCGAGCGGGACGGCGGGCGGGGCGGGCGGAACGAGCAGCATCGGTGGTTTGAGCGGGACGGCCGGCGGAGTGAGTGGAGCCGACGCTTCCAGCAGGAGGGACGACGAATCGACCGACGACGCTGACGAGGCGGCGTCCCGAATCGGCCAGGCGTTGACCGACTGGCTCTCGCGGTTCGAATCGCCGACCGGCGTCGGCTCGAACAGCTGGGTGATCTCCGGCGAGCACACGGCGAGCGGGCAGCCGACGGTGGCCTACGATCCCCACCTCTCGCTCATGACGCCGCCGCTGTGGTACGAACAGGCCGTCGAGACGCCCGAGACGGCGGTCCGGGGTGCGACCTTCCCGGGGGTTCCGTTCGTCATCACCGGGGCGAACGGGACCGGCGTCTGGTCGTTCACCAACGTCGGTGCCGACGTCCTCGACTGTTACACCTACGAGATCGACGAGGACGGCGACCGCTACCGGTACGACGGCGAGTGGCGGGCGTTCGAGACCGAGACGCGCGAGATCCCCGTCTCCGGTGGCGAGGATCGGACCGTGACCGTCCGAAAGACGGTTCACGGCCCGGTGCTCGAGCGCGAGGGCCGAACCGTCGGCGTCGCGTGGACCGGCCACACCGCGACCCGGACGACGGAGGCGATCTACGAGTACGAACGCAGCGAGGGACTGGCGGACCTCCTCGAGGCGACCCGGCGGTTCGACCTGCCGACCCAGAACCTCGTCTACGCCGACGTCGACGGCCGAACGCTGTACTACGCGACCGGGAAGCTCCCGATCAGGGAGGTCGACGGCGAAGTCGTCTCGGGGAACCGGATCTTCGACGGCTCCGCCGGCGAGGGCGAGTGGGACGGGTTCACTCCGTTCGGCGAGTCCACCTGGGAGGGGTTCGTCCCCTTCGAGGAGAAACCCCACGCGGTCGACCCGGACGTGCTCGCCACGGCGAATCAGCGAGTCGTCGACGATCCCGACCACTACGTCGGCGTCGCCTACGCGACGCCTTACCGCGGCGCGCGCATCTACGATCGGCTGGACGACCGCGTCGCGTCCGGCGAGGCGACCGACCTCGAGTTCCACCGGCAGTTGCAGGACGACGTCTACGACGGGCGCGCAGCACAATTGGTCCCGGACCTCCTCGAGGCGCTCGACGACGCGCCGACTGCCGACGAGTCGGAACGGCTCGCGGAAGCCAGGAGCACGCTCGAGGACTGGGACTACCGCATGGATCGCGACGCCGAGGGGGCGCTCGTGTTCGCCAGGTGGTTCGCCCACTACCGCGAGGGCGTCTTCGAACCGGTGTTCGATCCCGTCGACCTCGATTCGTCGTACTACCCGAACGACTGGGTGCTCGCGACGCTTCCCCCGGAGAGCGACGTCTTCGCGGACCGCTCGAGAGCCGACGCGATGGTCGACGCGCTCGAGGCGGCCCTCGAGGAGATCGACGCGGAGGGCTGGGACCGCTACGGCGACTGGAACTCGACCCGCGTCGTGGAACACCCCTTCGGCGGCGAGGCCCCGTTTTTGAACTACGAGGAGCGCCCGGCAGACGGCTCGGACGCCACCGTCAAGAACTACCGCGTCGACTCGGCCGTGGGCTCGAGCTGGCGGATGGTCGTTGCGCCCGGCGAGGAGGCCCGGGCGATCCTGCCGGGCGGCAACTCGGGCGATTACTTCTCGGCTCACTACGCCGACCAGTTCGACGCCTGGCTCGACGGCGAACTGCGGTCGATGGACGCCGACCCCGAGGGCGATCCCGACCTGACGTTCGTCGACGGAGGTGACGACTGATGGGGACCGAGACGGGTGGCTCCCAGTCGACGGATTTCGTGGCGGCTCTCGAACGCCTACGGACGGAACCGACGGTCCACCTCGGTGCCGTTCTGACCGCCGTTGGGGTCGGCATCGGCGTCGCGCACGTCCACTGGATCGGCCTGCTCCTCGGCGGGATCCTGATCGGACTCGTCTCGCCGACGATCGGTCGGGCCCTCCTCGGTGCGATCGGGTTCGGCCTCCTCGTACTCGTTTTGTTCGCCGTCTCGCTCGGCGATTCGGCGGCGGTCGCGCTCGAGGCGACGCCGATCGTCTACGTGCCGATCGTGGCGGCGATCGGCCTCCCCGCGTTCGGATCGCTCGTCCGCGGAATCGTTTGAGCGACCGACGGCGGCGCGAACAGTTCGGGCCGCTCACAGTCGGACCACGACGGTACTCATCACTGGCGGACTGCGTGAGAAATACGAAAATGACGGAATCGAACGGCCGACGAACCGATTAGCTGCGGCTGAAGACGTTCTTGATTCGGGAGACGATGCCTCCGTCGTCGCTACCGCTTCGGTCACGGTCGTTCTGTTCTTCCGCCATGGTCACGATTCCATACGTTCTCGCCTCACTAAAAAATGACGGATGTATTACCGTTAATGATAGAAATTCGCCACGGATGACGCGAACGTCAGCTACCGGGCCGGCGTTCGCATTGCCGGACCACGTACCGTTTTGGGTTACTCGTCCGTACGACCGCCCATGGAGTATACGACGCTCGGCGGGACGGGGCTGGAGGTCAGTCGGCTCTGTCTCGGCTGCATGAGCTTCGGCTCGAGCGACTGGCGCGAGTGGGTCCTCGAGGACGAGGAGAGCGAGGAGATCATCGAGCGAGCTATCGACCTCGGGATCAACTTCTTCGACACGGCGAACATGTACTCGCGGGGCGAGTCCGAGCGCATCCTCGGCGAGGCCCTCGAGGGCTACCGCGAGGAGTCCGTCGTCGCGACGAAGTGTTACTTCCAGATGCGCGATGACGACCCGAACTCGGGCGGGCTCTCCCGGAAGGCGATCGAGCAGGAACTCGCGGCCAGCCGCGAGCGCCTGGGGATGGACACGATCGACCTCTACCAGATCCACCGCTGGGATTACGAGACGCCGATCGAGGAGACCCTGCGGACGCTCGACGACGCCGTTCGACGGGGTCACGTCCGCTACGTCGGTGCTTCGTCGATGTGGGCCCACCAGTTCGCCGAGGCGCTCCACACGAGCGATCGACTCGGACTCGAGCGGTTCCAGACGATGCAGAACCACTACAACCTCGTCTACCGCGAGGAGGAACGCGAGATGCTGCCCCTCTGCGAGAAGGAGGACGTCGGCGTGATCCCGTGGTCGCCGCTTGCGCGGGGGTACCTCACGCGGCCCCACGAGGAGATCGACGCGACGACCCGCGGCGAGACGGAGGAGCACATGTACGAACACCCCTACCGCGACGGCGGCGGACGCGAGATCAACGAGCGCGTCGCCGAACTGGCCGCCGAGAAGGGCGTGACGATGGCCCAGATCGCCCTCGCCTGGCTGTTGCACAAGGACTGGGTCGACGCGCCGATCATCGGAACGACGAGCGTCGAACACCTAGAGCAGGCCGTCGAAGCGCTCGAGATCTCGCTGTCGGCGTCGGATATCGCCTATCTCGAGGAACCCTACGAACCCGTGCCGGTGTCGGGTCACGAGTAAGGGCCGGCCGTTCGGCTTCCCGAAATCGCAGTGAGAGGGATCGAAGCGGGCCTATCGACGATCAATCGCGGTACTCTTCGACGTCGACTACCGCTTTCGTCGCCTCGTGTGTGAGATCGGTATCGTTCGAGACGACCGGAGCGCCGAGTTCGCGGCCGGTAGCAGCGATCAATCCGTCCATCCCAGTGAGGAACGGGCCGTCCGGCCCGATCTCGTTCGCTATTTCGCCGGCGAGCGTGGCAGTGTTGGCGGTCGGTTCGTAGACTTCTCCCCAGGAGAGGTCGGCTTTCACTGCGGCGACGTCCCCGTTCGGTGCGTTCCCTTCTCCAACGAGTACTTCGGCGTAGGCGGGTGCCGGAACGATGAATCGCTCCGTTTCGTGTGCGAGCAGATACTCGGCGGCTGCGTCGACACCGTCGAGATAGTCGATGAGAAACGTCGCGTCGAGAACCTTCATTCGTCCTTCTCCAGCCGTTTCGTCCGCGCTTTCGACTCGCGTTTCGACGCTTCGCGCCGTTCCCTGACGCGATCCGCGTGGTCATCGGACCACCGTCCGAATCCGGCGAGCAGGTCGCGGTCGTCCTCGTCGAGGAGCCGTTCGAGGACGTCGTTGTAGGATTCCCCGTCTCGCCGGCGATTCTCGAGCTCCCGTTTCACCGTTTCGCTGACGCGGATGTGTTCGTTCGCGGTCCCCATTATCGTTAACGTTCGCGTTGACAATCCTTCAACGTTCGGTACGATCGGTCGGTCACGGCCACAATCTCACGGAATTTCCTCGATGGCCTCGAGCAGGTCGTCCTCGGTTCGCCACTCGTGAAGTCGCTCCTCCCGCTCGAGCAACTCGAAGACGCCGTCTTCCATCCAGCCGTAGGGGTGGCCGTCGGCGTCCGGATAGGTTCGCTTGAGGACGTGGCTCTTCTCGAAGTACTCCTCGGTGCCGACGAGCAGGCCCTGTTCGACGAGGAAGCCGCTCGGCTCCCTCTCGGCGACGCCGACGACGTGGGAGACCAGATCCGCGATCAGACAGAACTTCTGGATGCCGTTCTCCCAGTCGCCGCGGACGTCGACCATCCGGAACGCGTAGGCGTCCGTGCGGCGGTTGAGCCGGTCGACGACGAGGTTCACCCGTCGAATCGGCTCGGGGTCGTAGTTCCCGAGGACGAAGTAGGATCGCTCGTGTTCGTAGATGCCGGTCAACTCGCTCAGCGCGTGGAGGAGTTCCTCGTTCTCCGCCAGCGTCAGTTCCTCCTCGGCGAGGCGGTCGCTCGCGCTCGTGAGGATCTCCTCCGGGACGGGCGGCTGGGAGTCGGTCATACGTGACCGTTCACGCGACCGGAAAATAGTAGTTGTCGAGTCGTTTCCGTTTCCGATTTCCGTCGGCTATCGTTCGGTCCGGTCGAGAAGCGGCCGGTATGCCCCTTCATCGGCACTTCCTCCGGAGTGAACCGCACCGGGTAACTACTCCGAGGTGCGTTACTCCACGGAAGTTTACTCGAGAGTAATTTACTCTAGGGTAAACTACTTACCCCCTCGGTCCAAAGGGGCACGTATGAGTACCCGTTTAGGAACCGGCGAGGGGACGCAAACGCGCGAACTCCTCCACTTCGTCACCCAGGAGACCCGGTTCGCGCTGCTCAACAACGTGCTCCAGCATCCCGAGGGGATGCCCTCGATGTACGAACTCGAGCAGTTGAACCCGAGCGTCAGCGACGCGACGGTGTACAAACACGTCCAGAAACTGATCGAGGCGGGCCTGCTCGAGGAGGTGACGCTCCCCGACGACCGGCGACGGCAGGGCTACCCCTGGAAGTTCTACCGCCTGACCGAGGAGGGACGGGCGTTTCTCGAGGAGCACAACCTGCTGGCCGCCGAGGAGACGCTCGAACGCCTCTACGAGTCGATCACGGACAGACCGGAGAAGATGGTCAAATACGAGAACGCGCCCCGTCCCGACGTCGACGACGCATAATCAGACCGTCTTGCCCGCGGTCGTCTCCCAGCCTTCCTGGGTGTAGGCCATCTCCCAGAACTGGTGTTCGAGTTTCGCGCTCGTCAGGAAGGCCTCGCGCATGGCCTCGTGCTCCCCGGGGTAACGTTCGCCACAACGGTCGACGAACGCACGCATCCAGTCGACGGCCTCGTGAAACTCCTCGCTGGTGTACTTCTCGATAAAGGGCGTGTACGGGTTCGATTCGGGATCCTCGAGCAGGTCGTCCATGTGGGCGGCGATGTCGAGATACCCCTGGCCGCAGGGGTAGATCGCCGCCGCGATTTCGGCGATCGATCCCTCGTGGGCCGTCCGCACGAGGTAGTTCGTGTAGGCGTGGCAGGTCGGTGCCTTCTCGACGGACTCGAGGTCGGCGGGGTCGATCCCGTAGTCGGCGGCGAACTCCCGGTGGAGGTCCATCTCGAAGTCCAGAATTTCGTGGGCGACGCCGAGCAGGTGGGTCATCGTCTCCTCGTCGCGGGCCTTGGTCCCCGCGACGGAGAACACCCGGGCATAGTCGAGCAAGTAGCGGTAGTCCTGGCGTACCCAGTGGAGGAACGCCGCCTCGTCTAACGTGCCCGCGGCCAGTTCCGTCACGAACGGATGGCTCTTCTGTGCCTCCCAGATCGATTCGCCCTCCTCGAGCAACTGATCGCTGAACGCCATACGTACGCCCCGGTATTCGCCCCTTGTACAAGTCAGTTATCCCAGGCGAGCGAGTCGTTCCGATCACGGTGCGTCGGACACAACCGGGCCGAACGGGAGTTACGACAGCCGCGCGGCGACGTCGGCTTCGGTGATGATCCCGACTGTCTCGCCGGCCTCGGTGATCATCACGGCCTTGTAGTGCTCGAGCAGGTTACTGATCTCGTCGAGCGTCGCGTCCTTCGAAACGGTCGGGAAACTCTCGCTCATGTGCTGTTCCACGGGTTCGTCGCGGTCCTCGGAGTCGAGGTGGACGAGGTCGCTCTGGCTGATCGAACCCACCGGAATCCCCTCCTGGATGACGGCCAGTTGCGAGTAGGCCTCTTCCTCCATTTTGCGGGCGGCCTCGCTGACCGGTTCGTCGGGCGCGACGCTGACGACGGCCTCGTTCATCAGGTCCGCCGCGCGAACCACGTCGCTTTCGGCCTTCTCTAAGGCGTTGACGATGCGCCGCAGCGTCGAGAGGCGTGGATCGACGTCACCGCCTTCGATCCGGGCGATCAACGGCTGGGAGACGTCGGCTTTCTCGGCCAGTTCGCTCTGGGTCAGCCCGAGTTCGGTTCGGCGCTGGCGCAGGTCCGCGGGCGTCGGAAGTTCCATACGAAGGGATAACTACGGGTTATCAAAAGTACTTTGGGTACGTGCCAATCCTCGGTCGGGACGAACGTCGGACTCCCGTCACGTACCGACGCTGGAGGACAGCGTCGGACCGATCGCGTCCGCGTCGCGGTCGCGGCGGTAGTTCGGAACGGCAGTCGGGTTCACTCGTCGTCGGGGGTCTCGACGACTTCGACGACGGACAGCGGGACGTCCCGCAGCGCGCCGCCGACCTCGCTTTTGGCGATCCGGGAAGCGTGTTCCTCGCTGTCGGCGTTGTACACTTCCATCTCGAGCGCCAGGCCGACCAGCGCGGTGTCGGCCGCGATGAACGCCGAGTCGAAGGGTTCGCCACAGGCTGGACACCCCGTCGCGCCGACTTCGACTTCGACGTAGTCCATGTCCTCGTTGTTGAGTCGTTTCCCGGCTTCGCTGACCGCGACGCCGATCGCGTCGTCGATCTCTTCGACGTCACGAACGAGCCATGCGGCCTCCATCGCGACGAGATAATTGCCCATATGCCCTGGTCGTTCCGAGGGGTTTCCTGTTTTGCGGTTCGTCGCTCCGAGGCGCGCGCTCTCGAGACGGCAGTCCGGACCGACCGCGCACGTCAAAGCGATAATGCTCGTAACTTATGCGAATTTGCCGCGTCGATTCCCGCAGGCTTAGCCCGATGTCGAGCCGAAAACTGCCTCAGTTTGGCTCGAGTAAACTCCAGTTGAATCGCAACACGGCGGCGACCTGGTCGATAAGGGACGATCATTATACTTTACGAGTTTCAAGAAAGCTTATATACTCCCTGCCTCTGAACACGGCTGAACGCCGATGATAACCCGCGTGTACCGCGCGACCCTGTTCGCACTGTACCAACTGTGCATCGTGATCGGTATCGTCGCGATGCCCCTCGCCATCACCGCCCGCCAGGCCGGGATCACCCTTCCGGTCCACCGACTCCTCGCGAACGTCGAGGAGGCCTACGAAAACGCCCAGCCCTGATCGACCGCTCGCGCTCGTTTTGCGCTGACTCGCCACCGAGCGACGGCCCCGTGGGCCTAGTTCGCTTCGTGACTCCGAGAGCGCGTCGACCGTCCGCTCACGCGCGTTACGGTAAAACGGGAGGACGAACGCCGGTGTTTTATACCGTCCGGCCGTAACGTTCCGTCAATGCGTACACCGCACCACGACTCGGACTTCTCGCGGACGGTCGATCAGTTGGCCGACGACTCCGACCCCTACGCGCCCGAAGTGGGTCGTCTGCCACAGAACGACCTCTCGACGGCCGACCTCGACAACGTGAACAAGACCGGGACGACGACCATCGGCATCACGACCGAGGACGGCGTCGTCATCGCGACGGACATGCGCGCCAGTCTCGGCGGTCGGTTCGTCTCCAACAAGAACGTCCAGAAGGTCGAGCAGATCCACCCGACCGGCGCGCTGACGCTGGTCGGTAGCGTCGGCGGCGCACAGTCCTTTATCTCGACGCTGCGGGCCGAGGTCAACCTCTACGAGTCCCGTCGCGGCGAGGACATGAGCATCGAGGCGCTGGCGAACCTCGCGGGCAACTTCGCCCGCGGCGGCCCGTTCTTCGCCATCCACCCGATCCTGGGCGGCGTCGACGAAGAGGGCAGCCACGTCTTCAGTATCGACCCCGCGGGCGGCGTCATGGAGGACGAGTACACCGTGACGGGGTCGGGGATGCAACTGGCCTACGGCCACCTCGAGCAGGCCTACGAGGACGACCTCTCGAACGACGAGGCGACGACCATCGCGGCCCGCTCGATCAAGTCCGCCGCCGAGCGCGACACCGGCTCCGGTAACGGCGTTTTCCTCTGTGAGATCACCGACGAGGGCGTCGACATCCACGGCCACCACGACTTCGACGAAGTAATCTAACTCCACTCGATTCTCCCGATTTCGACCGGCCTGAGGACGGAATCGTCCTGTCTCGTAGCCGGACCCCGTCCGCCTCTCGCCGTCGATCCCCCCGTGGAGGCATGGCCATCGCTCGAGTGTCGATCACCGGTCCGGGACCGCAGTGGCACTGCTCGGAGAGGGATTGAAACCGTTTTAGGGGGAGGCTCCCTGTGACCGACCATGGCGCTGCTCGTGAACGAGGGGATGCGGTACCCGTTCCGGGGCGATCGGTCACCGGATCTCCTCGCGACCGGCGGCCTGCTGGGGCTGGTGGCGGCGATGACCCTCCAGCTCACGAGCGTCAGTCACTCGCTTCCACTGGCCGTAGTGTTCCTCGCGCTCGGAACGGTCCCGGTCGTCGCCTTGCTCGGGTACCTGTTCAGGGTCGTCGCGACGACGATCGACGGCGCGGATACCCCGCCCGGGTTTCGGCCAGTCGGCACCGTCTTCAGGGACGGCTGTCGACTGCTGGCCGTGACGCTCGGATACGCCGCGGTAGGAGGTGTGATCGTCGCCGCGACGGTCGGCGGGCTGTTACAGGTCCCCGTATCGGCGGATTCGCTCGGGTTCGCCGGATCGTTGCTGTTTTTCACCGGGACGACGGTCGTCCTGGTGCTGGTGGTGACCGTCGGCTACGTCTATCCCGCGGCCGTCGGATACGTGGCCACGGGCGGACGGCTGGCGGGTGCCGCGGACGTCCACCGGTACGTCCCGATTCTCGGACACAGCGGTTACTTCATGGCCTGGACGTTCGCGGCTCTGTTCGTCGTCCCGGGCTGGGCGTTCCTCCTCGCGGCGCTCTCGCGTGCGACGGCGTTCGGCGTCGTCGCGATTTTCGTCGCGTTCTACGCACACGTCGTCGCCGCACGGCTCGTCGCGCGGGGCTATCGGTCGGCTGTAGAAGACGCTGCGGGTTCGATCGACTGAGAACGGAGCCGAGAGCGACCGACGGCCGGCTAGATACGGAGGTCGGTCACCGACTCCGTGTCGAGCGTCCGGTTGCGAAGCGCGCGTCCGCTCTCCCGGTCGAAAACGTGTACCGCCTCCTCCGGTAGTTTCGCGATCACGGACTCTCCCTCCTCGACGTGTTGCAACCCGTCGATGGTCGCGACGAACGTCTCGTCGTGGTCGCCGGCGAACGTGAGATAGACGTTGTTCTCGTTGCCCATCGGTTCGACCACGTCGACGACGGTCTCGTAGGAGTGTCGTCCCTCCGATCCGGCGGACAGCTCGACGTCCTCCGGTCGAATGCCGAGCACGAGGTCGCTGTGGTCGCCGACCTCGGCGGCCGTCTCCCTCGAGAGGTCGTACTCGAAACAGTCGTGGACGAGTCGGTCGTCCTCGCGGGTCGTCTCGAAGAAGTTCATCGACGGCTCGCCGATGAAGCCGGCGACGAACAGGTTCGCGGGCTCGTGGTAACACTCGAGGGGCGTGCCGACCTGCTGTAACTGCCCCTCGTTCAGGATGGCGATCTTGTCCGCCATCGTCATCGCCTCGGTCTGGTCGTGCGTGACGTAGATCGTCGAGACGGTCAGTTCCTCCTGCAGTCGCTGGAGTTCGGTCCGCATCTGGGCCCGGAGCTTCGCGTCGAGGTTCGAGAGGGGCTCGTCGAGGAGGAACACCTCGGGATCGCGGACGATCGCGCGGCCGAGCGCGACGCGTTGTTGCTGGCCGCCCGAGAGGTCGTCGGGCTTACGGTCGAGGAGATCGTCGATGCCGAGCATCTCTGCGGTAGATTCGACCGTCTCGGCGATCTCGTCGTCGGGCATCGTCGTCGACTCCTCGAGCCCGAACGCCATGTTCTCGCGGACGGTCATGTGGGGGTACAGCGCGTACGACTGGAACACCATCGCGATGTCCCGATCCTTGGGTTTGCGGTCGTTGATCACTTCCCCGTCGAGCCTGATCTCGCCGCTGGTGATACTCTCGAGGCCCGCGACCATTCGGAGGGTCGTCGACTTCCCACAGCCCGAGGGGCCGACCAGCACCAGGAACTCCCCGTCGTCGATTTCGAGCGATACCTCGTCGACGGCGGTGATCTCGTTGCCGTCGTTCTCTACGTACACTTTGGTTACGTCGTCGAGTTCTAGATCAGCCATCGTCTCTCCGTTCGTTCATATCGTTTGTCCCTTGGCGAACTGTTCTCCGAACAGGACGTAGACCAGAATCGTCGGCAGCGCTGCGATGAACGCCCCCGCCATCTGGACGCTGTAGTCCGTCGACATCGACCCCGCGAGCGCGTTCAACTCGAGGGTGGCGACGTAGTTCGAGCGGTTCGTGAGCAACACCAGCGCGAAGAGGAAGTCGTTCCAGATCTGGGTGAACTGGTAGATCAGCGTCACGGCGAACATCGGGAGCGAGAGCGGCAACACGATCTTCCGGTAGATCCGCGCGAGGGTCGCCCCGTCGAGGCGGGCCGCTTCGATGAGTTCCGTATCGAGCGTCCGGTAGTACGATCGGAATAGGATCGTACAGATCGGAACCCCGTAGGCGACGTGGGTGACGATCAACTCCACCAGTTCGCCCCGGGGATGGAGCTGGCTCAGGCCGATCATCGACCAGAACTGCCGCAGCGGAACGAGCACCGCCTGATAGGGGATAAACACCGCTGCGAGAAACAGCGCGAGCAGGAACGCCTGTCCGCGCCAGTCGACCTTGGTCAGCCCGTAGGCCGCGAAGCTGCCGAGAACCGCCGACAGCACGGCCCCCGGGATCGTCAACGCGAAGCTGTTGACCATCGCGAAGGCCAGTTCGCTCCCGGCCGTGACCCACGGATCGATCGTAAACCCCTCCAGGAAGGGGGGATGAAGCGGCGTCGTCTCCTGATACGCGTCCTGTGTCTTGAACGCGGTGGTAAGGCCGCTGTACAGCGGCGAGAGGTAGGCCAGGACCAGCGCGAACAGCGTGCCGTACAGGGCGACGCGTTTGCGCTCGAGTCGGCGAACGCGCCGGGGCAACTCGCGGAGCCGATCGATGGGGCTGTGTGTATCGTCGGTCGAAGCCATCAGAGTGCACCTCGTTTGTACTGGTTGTAGGCGTAGGGACCGATGATCGTCAGTGCGAGCAAGAAGAGCACGACGGCGATCGCTGCGCCGTAGGCCCACTCGGTCCGTTCGAACGCCTCGCGGTACATCGTCACCGCGAGGATGTCGACCGACCGACCGGGATTCGTGCCGAACATGACGTAGATGAAGTCGAACGCCTTGAGGGCGAAGACCATCAGGACGACGACCGCCCCGACGGTCGAGGAGCGAAGCTGTGGGATGATCACTCGCCAGTAGACTTTCAGCGTCGACGCGCCGTCGATCCGTGCTGCCTGGTAGTGTTCGGTCGGGATCGACCGGAGGCCGGCGAGGTAGACGATCATACAGTAGCCGCTGAACTGCCAGATCAACGCGAAGACGACCGCGGCGAGTTTGAACCGCGGATCACCCAGCCAGTCCTGGGTGAGGGCGTCGAGTCCGACGGCGCTCAACGCCGTGTTGATCAATCCTTCCGACGTGTTGTACATCCACGTCCAGAAGATCGCCGTCACGACGAACGACAGCGCCATCGGAAGCAGGTAGATCGTTCTGAACGTGTTCTCGAAGCGGACCTTGCGGTCGACGAGCAAGGCGAGTACGAGCCCGACGATCAGCGAGACCCCGGTGAACGAAACGAGCAGGTAGATCGTGTTGACGAACGACGCCCGGAAGTCGGGATCGCCCGGCAGTTGCCGGTACATATCGAGCGTCAGATTCGTGTAGTCGGGCTGTCCGAGGCCGGACCAGCCGGTCAGCGAGATGGCGACGTTCCAGCCGATCGCTCCGTAGACGAACAGCATGATGAGCAGCGTCGGCGGGAGCCAGAACGGCATCGACTGGACGAAGTCGCTGCGACGGACCCTCTCGAACAGGCCAGCATCTCCGTGGGCGTCGGTCTCGTCGACGTCGGCCGTCGACAGCGGGTTGAGCCGGTCGAGCGATTGTCGTAACGAGTCCATAGCTCAGTCCGGACGCTACTCGAATGCGGCGACGAGTTCGTCGTACGTTTCGTCGACGTCCCAGTTGTCGATGAAGTTGGCGAAGGCACCTTCGACGTCCGACTGGATTGCCGGTCGCACCGCCAGCCCGTGGGCGATCGAGGGCGGCTGCTCGCTCGAACGCTCGAAGTCGGCCATCTGGTCGGAGAGGAACGGCGTGAACGCCTCGTCGGAGACGTCGGTCCGCGGCGGGATCGACCCCTTGGGCGGGTTGAACCGTTCCTGTGCGTCGACACTCCCCGCGTACTGGAGGAATCGCAGCGTCGCGTTCGGCGAAGGGTTGTAGACGGGGAACACGAACGAGTCCATGTTCAACGCGTACATGTCCTCGGTTCCCGGGAACGCGACGTGGTCCCAGTCCTCGCCGTACTCGAGGTCGTCGTCGGCCTCGTACTCGCCGGCGGCCCAGTCGCCCTGGTGGAAAAACGCCGCCTCGCCCCGGTTGATGTAGGCGCTGGCGTCGTCCCAGTCGGCCATCGAACTCGCGTCCTCGTTGAAGTACTCGCTGTAGTCGACGACGATCTCGAGGCTGTCGCGGACCTCGGATTCGACCGCCTCGACGTCCCCCTCGATGAACGTCTCGTAGGTATCAGCGCCGTACTCGCCGAGCAGGACCTGTGCCCACAGCTGGAGCGTCGACCACTCCGACTGGGTCTGCTGGGCCATCCCGACGTAGCCGGCGTCGTCGACGTCCGCCATCGCGTCGAGCAGTTCGCTCGGACTGTCGATCTCGGCCGGGTCGACGCCGGCCTCCTCGACCACGTCGACGTTGTAGAACAGGTTGTTCAGCCGGTGGATGTTGATCGGGACGGCGACGAAGTCCCCGTTCGGGCGCGCGGCGTCGATCGGCCCGTCCATGTAGGCGTCCTCCATCTCGTCGTCCCAGACGTGATCGCCGATGTCGTACAGCAGGTCCTCGTCGGTGTAGTCAGTCAGAGCCTGACCGGGCCAGACCTGGAACGTACTCGGCGGATTCTGGTCGACGACCCGGTTGCGCACGTCGGCCTCGAGCGCGCTCCCGGCCCCGCCCGGCGACGGCGAGGAGTCGACCTCGATCTCGGGATACGCCTCCTCGAAGCCCTCGACGAGCGCATCGAAGGCTTCTTCCTCGCCACCGGCGGTCCACCAGTGTGCGATCTCGAGCGGTTCGAACTCGTCCGGCTCCTCCTCGAGCAGTTCGCCGAGCGGTTCGGCCTCGTCGTCGCCCCCGAGACACCCCGCGAGCGCGGCGGCCCCCGTGGCACCGGCGACCTGGAGTACCGTTCGTCGGGACGGTGTGGATACGCTAGAATTCTTTCGATCCATAGTCAACTTCTACTTCGATAATGATGAAGGAATGTGCATTAATACCTTTGGGATTACCACGGAGTCGCGACGAAGTCGAAAACGGCTTCGATCGGTGCTATTCCCCTCGGTACCGGGGACGCACCCGGCCAGCGAGGGACGGCAAGTCGACGGTACCACTCGTTCTACAGTCCCTCGAGTGACTCCTCGCTCGTCGATCAAGTTCTAGCCGAACCGTCCGGTTCACGGGTGGGTGTTCGTTCGCTCACCGGAGGATCGGGCTTCGATCGGTTTCGGTCCCATCCCTCCCGTTGTCGATACTCGAAGACTGACGACTCGAGTGTTCGACTGACGCGTCGATCACGCTCGAGTCGTCAGTTGAGCTGGGCCCGTTGACCGACCGCCAGGTCGGCCTCCTCGAGCGAGACCGAGCGGCCACTTTCACTGGAGCGGTAGATGGCGTGGATGACCCGCTGGACGGTCAGTGCCTGCTCGAGGGTGTTCGTCTCGGGTTCTGCCCCCGCCGTGATAGCCTCGAGGAACCGCTGGTCCTGCGTGCTGTAGCCGGTCAACGAGGGATCGCCGGAGAGTTCGACGTCGGCGTAGTGGTCACAGCCCGCGGTGCCAGCCTCGAGGATAGTCACGTCCGTGTCGCCGATGTCGAACTGGGCACCGGCGTCCGTCCCCCGGACGCGGAAGTCCATGCCCTCCTCGCGGTTGGTCGCCCAGGCTGCCTCGAGCGAAATCGTCTGTCCCTCGGCGGTCCGCAGGAACGCGCTGACGGAGTCGTCGACCTCGTAGGTCTCTGCCTCGGCGTCCCAGTTGTCGCCGAAGCCCTCGGGGTCGGCGTAGTCTGGCCGGTCGCCGAACGTCGTACGCGTGACGCCCGAGACTTCGGTAATCTCCGGGAACTCGAGGGCGTACAGCGCGAGGTCGAGGGCGTGGACGCCGATGTCGAGCAACGCGCCGCCGCCGGCCAGTTCGGGGTCGGTGAACCACGATCCCGGGCCGGGGACGCCCCGACGCCGCACGTAGTTCGCCTCGACGTGAGTGAGATCGCCGAATCGGCCGCGAGCGCGGTGTTCCTCGAACATCCGCATCGACGCGGCGTGGCGGTTGTGGAAGCCGACCATACAGACGCCCTCGGCTTCCCTCGCGACCGCAGCGATCCGTTCCGCGCTCTCGAGGGAGTGTGCCAGCGGCTTCTCCACGAGGACGTCACGGCCGGCCTCGAGGGCAGCGACCGCGATCGGTTCGTGGAACCGGTTGGGCGTGGTGACGACGACCGCGTCGACCGCCTCGTCGACGACGAGCTCGTCGTGGGTTTCGTAGACGGTGGCTCCGAACTCGTCGGCGAAGCGTCGTCGCTGGGTTTCCACGAGGTCCGCCCCCGCCACGACGTCGGCACCGAGCTCCTGGAGACGGCGGGCGTGGAGGGTTCCCATTCCACCGAGGCCGACGACGCCGATACCGACGCTCCCATCGCTCATGTGTAAACACCGAATTTCTCGAGGGAGATCTGGTGCGATCGCCGAGAAAGACGCCATTTCGGTGTCGGTTGTGGGTGAGGGCAGAAGTCCATGTAGGAACCCGGTCGGGGATGGAAATAAGAGTTGTGTACGATTAATCCGTTACACCACTAATCATTCACTTATTACGATATATTTTCTTCAAACGTCCAGACAATTCGGGGCGCTGGAAGCCGGCACCGCGACCTGGAGTGCCCCGAGTTCCTCGTGAGTCTACGGGGGCGAGCTAAGGGCTTCGAGGTGGTCGGAGACGGTATGGTAACGGTCACCGTCTGGAACGAGTACCGACACGAACGAACCGACGAGGCAGTGCAGGCGGTGTATCCCGACGGCATTCACGCCACGATCGCCGCGGCGCTCGACGAGCGATTCGCGGTCCGGACGGCGACGCTCGACGAACCCGATCACGGACTCCCGCCGGACCGACTCGAGGAGACGGACGTCCTGCTCTGGTGGGGCCACGAGGCCCACGACGAGGTCTCGGACGACGTCGTCGACCGCGTTCAGGAGCAGGTTCTCGAGGGGATGGGCCTGATCGTCCTGCACTCGGGCCACTACGCGAAGATCTTCAAGCGGCTCCTGGGGACCTCCTGTAACCTCCAGTACCGCGAGGACGGCGCTACCGAGCGCGTCTGGGTCGTCGATCCCGGCCACCCGATCGCCGACGGTCTCCCGGAGTCGTTCGAGTTGCCCCAAACCGAGATGTACGGCGAGCCGTTCGACGTCCCCGAACCCGATCGACTCGTCTTCGTCAGCTGGTTCGAGGGCGGCGAGGTGTTCCGCAGCGGCTGCTGTTACCTGCGCGGCAGCGGCCGGATCTTCTACTTCCGACCCGGCCACGAGACCTATCCCATCTACGAGCACGAACACGTCCAGCAAGTGCTGCGAAACGCCGTGGACTGGGCAACACCCCGCGAGGGGTCCCCCCGAACGTTCGGCGAACGCGACTAAAACTCCCGGCGACCCTCGTCGGTGACGACGCTCTCGAGCAACGCGACCGGCGTCGCGTCGTAGTTGGGGTTCTCGACGGCGAACCCCTCGGCGGGTTCGGGCATCACCTCGCTCCCCGACCGATACTCGTTCTCGAAGACGAACCCCTCGGTAACGATCTTCGACGCCGACCCCAACACCGTGACCGGCACCTCGAGTTGGTTCGCCGTCGCCGCGATGGGGAACGTCCCCACCCGGTTGTACAGCGTCTCGTCGACGATACAGTCCATCCCGACGATGACGCGGTCACACTCCTCCAGGTAGAGGCCGTGGGCGCTGTCGGTGATGAGCGTCGGCTCGACGCCCTCGACGTCCGCCAGCCGCCGGGCCGTCTTCCGGCCGATGTACCGGGGTCGGGCCTCGGTGACGTAGACCTCGAACGATTTGCCCTCGGCGGTCGCCTGCTCGAGCGCCTCGAGTACCGTCGACGAGTAGTCGTGTGTCAACAGCGTCTCCCCGTCGCTTAATAGTTCGGCCGCGTTCTCGGCGGCCAGCCGTTTGCCCGATTGCACCCGGGAAATCACGGCGTCGATCTGCTCCTGGGTCCGTTCTTTCGCGTCCGCGACGGTCTCCGGGTCCGCCTCGGTCACGTCCGTGACGACCTCCCGAATCGCGTTCTGGAGCGACGCGTGGGAGGGATTGGCCCGCCGCAACACGGTTCCGTTCCGCTCGAGCGCACGGAGGTACTCCTCGACCGTCGCGAACTCGCGCTCGAGCAACTCCTCGAGCGCCCGGGTCGCCTTCACCGCGACCACCGAGGAGCTGTGGGTCTGCATCTCCGTGATCTCCTCGACCGTCTCGTCGATCATACTCGAGAGGATTCCCGTGAGGGCAAAAGGTGTTCGGGTGAGCGACGACCGGCGAGAAACCGGCTCGAGTATTCGTTCCGCGACCCTGGTCGAAAAGAGCACTCCTTTCGGAGGATACTTTACTCTCAACACCCTCGAAAAGTAACACTATGGCTCGAGAGAGACGAACCCGCCGGCAGTGGTTAGTGGCGTGTGCCGGGACGACAGTCGGGATGGCCGCCCTGGCTGGCTGTACCAGTGGCTCCGACGGGAACGGAACCTCGCCGGAGGACGATCCCGGTGCCGTCGCGGACGACGGCGAGTACGGGGCCTGGCCGATGGTTCGGTACAATTCTCGAAATCGGCTGTCGGTCCCTCACGATGGCCTGAATGGTGAACCCGAGATTGAGTGGACTGTCGATCTCGAGTCGCCTGTTGATCCACCCGTCGTGTACGATGAGATGGCATTTGTTAGTCATTCTATCGGAAAGTATACTGCAATTGACTTGAGCGAGGGCGAGATCGTGTGGGAACACGAAACAGATGATATGAGGACAATTGCGGTGTCCGAAGCCGCTGTTTTCGTTGCTGGAGATGGCGTTGAAGCCCTCGATCACGACGAGGGTGATGTTCAATGGACGACTGGTCACGATCCGTCCGTCGAAACACTTCGTATTTACGACGGACAAGTGTACGCTGGTCTCGAGGATCGAGTAATCGTTCTGGACGCAGAAGGGGACGAGCAACTCGAGTTCGAAGCGCCGGAGACTGTTTTATCACTGGCTATCGATTCCGACCAGATCTACGTCCGTTCCCGACCTAACGAAGAGGAAGACGAGTTCGTGATGACTGCGTACGACCACGATACTGGAGAACAACTGTGGGAACATAGCGTTCATCAGACCGAACAGTGGTTCGACGATCGAGTGACCAGAACGTTCCCCGTCATCGACCAGTCAGTGTATACTGTCGACGAAAACGAAGTGATTGCTATCGATGGAGCTACCGGTGAAAGAGAAGCAGTAGCCACGTTCGATGAGGGAGATCCGTGGACGAGACCGACAATTCATCACGACCGGTTGTACATTCGTACAACGGAACCGGTAGCCTACGATCTCGAGACCGACAGCATGCTATCTGAGTGGGACCCGGAAGTGAATACGCGACGTTCGTTGGTTCTTGCCGACGATGAAATCTACACCACAGATAGTGGCGGTGTCACTGAACCCCAATATCTTGTGTCGATGGATGCTACTTCTGGAGACGTAAACTGGGACAAACAATCCCCAGAACAAGCGGAGTCTCATCTCCCGATCGTTCTGAATGGACTGGTACTACTTCCGATCGATTCTCCCGGTCTTGTAGCGTTCAGTTAGGGAGCAACCTAACCTCTTTCAATCACAACGGTTTGCAGCGTCCGAGTTCGCATCTGGGCCGACTTCCTTCCAAGTGTCTGAACAATAGGTGGTACCAGAATCGGTCGCTTTGCCGTCCGCGACAGCCGGCACCGGCCCACCGGTCTGGACGACGGCTCCGGGCATGATGACGATCACTTCGGTACTGGTGTCGAAGTCGACGGCTTCGTTCTTCCCCACTTGAACCGTCGAGCCGTCGTTGAGTTCGACCTCGACGGGGCTGGCCTCGGCGACGTAGGTCAGCCGATCCGTGTCGGCTGGATCGCCCACCGTCTAACTTTGCCCCCACGTGCCGTTTCTGTGCAGTATTTTTCCAACGTGAATGAAGGAAGAAAATCACTTCCGAAGAATACATTACTGTCAATAACATCGATAAGTAAATGTATGGGTGAAAATAGACGAACCCGCCGGCAGTGGTTAGTGGCGTGTGCCGGGACGACAGTCGGGATGGCCGCTCTCGCGGGCTGTACCAGTGGCTCCGACGGGAACGGAACCTCGCCGGAGGACGATCCCGGTGCCGTCGCGGACGACGGCGAGTACGGGGCCTGGCCGATGATCCGGTACAATTCCCGCAATCGACTCTCGGTTCCACACGACGGTATCGATGGCGAACCCGAAATTGAGTGGACTGCTGACCTAGAAGGGACCGTCGAACCACCAGTTGTCTACGACGATACTGCATTTGTAAGCCACAGGAGCGGAATGTATAGTGCAGTTGACCTTTCCGATGGTGAAGTTATCTGGGAAGACGAAACCGGAGAACAAAAGGCACTTGCAGTTTCCGAGTCGGCCGTTTTTACCGGTGGAGATGGCCTCGAAGCACGAGACCACGAGACGGGTGATGTGCAGTGGACGACCGGCCACGAGCAATCCGTTCGTAGTATTCGGATCTACGACGAGCTAATCTATGCTGGTCTCGAGGATCGGCTTCTCGTTGTCGACGAAGACGGTGAAGAACGCAACGAATTCGAGGTGGCTGAAACGCTTCAATCGATCGCAATCGATGCCGATTGGATCTACGTCCAATCACGAGAGGAGAGTGACGAAGATGAGTTCACGGTGGCAGCATACGAACGAGATTCAGGCGACCATCTCTGGGAACACGACCTTTATAAAACAGAAACTTGGATTGATGACCGCTATACCCGAACGTTTCCGGTTGTCGATGGAGAAATATATACTCGAGATGAAAATTCTCTCATCACGATTGAGGGATCCAGTGGGGAGATAGACGAAATTGCAGAGTTTGAGGACACTACACTAAGAAATAGACCAACAGTGGACAATGAAAGGATCTACTGCAGCCTGATTGCGTACGATCTCGATGCTAACGAGCCCGTAGCAGACTGGGAGCCCGAAGCAAGTCCTGATGATCCACTCGTAGCAGCAGCTGGAAATCTGTACGGGACTCATCAGGCAGGAGTTGTGTCCCCGCAGAAGTTCGTGTCAATGGAAGCAGAAACGGGTGAACTTCGGGGAGAAAAGGAGATTCCTGAACAGACAGAATGGCACTCTCCAGTCGTTTTGAACGGTCTCGTTTTGGTTGCTGTTGACGATCCTGGGCTCATTGCATTTAGCTAAACGGATCTATAATCGGCTGTTCGGATCAGTATTGTCTGTTTTAGGGCGATTGTCCTCCTCTCTGAAGGGTACGTTGGCCCAAATGACGTTGAATTTTAACATTCGTGGTTGACATCGTGGCATCCAATCCACCATGATTCGCTTGAGAATTAGGATTGTATGAGTAGATAACTTATACACTCAAATATAAATCCACGTAATATTTATATTATCAAAGCCATCATAGTGTATTCCCCAACGTTAACCGAGGTTGTCACAATTATCGTAGTCTACTGCTGCATCTGGACCAACTTCGTCCCATGTTTGTGAACAGTATGTGGCTCCAGATCCTGTAGACCGCCCATCCGCGACAGCCGGCACCGGTCCACCGGTCTGGACGACGGCTCCGGGCATGATGACGATCACTTCGGTACTGGTGTCGAAGTCGACGGCCTCGTTCTTCCCCACTTGAACCGTCGAGCCGTCGTTGAGTTCGACCTCGACGGGGCTGGCCTCGGCGACGTAGGTCAGCCGATCCGTGTCGGCTGGATCGCCCACCGTCGAACTCACCTCGAGGCGGGCGTACTCGCCTTCAACCTCGACGTTCCAGGTATTGACGGTAGCGTACCAGTTGCTGGGCAGCGGCAGGACGACGGGCAACCCGGGCCAGGGGACGCGATTGTGTGTCTTGATCGCCAGCGGGTCATGATGGAAGTCCGACGGAACGTTGGCGTCGGCGACCGTCGACGTTTCGGGACGGACGGCGGGATCGATCGAGCGATTGATCGACGTCGCCGCCAAGTACGTCGGCGCACCCGACACCTCGTACTGGGCGTCGTCTAACACCGGCGACCCCTCGAGGTCGACCGGATCGGGATCGAAGTCGGCGTTGGCAAAGTCCTGGACGAAGCCCAGCACCTCGTTGAGCCCGTCGATCTGGTCACCGGTTACGTCGTTGAGTTTGTCGTTCACGCCGTCCAACTGAGTACTGTACTCGTCGTCGAACAGTTCGAGCCAGTAGTAGATCCGGTCGAAGTAGGCCTTGCGAACCTGCTGTCGCAGATTGTCCTCGGGCGTCTCGTACCCGCTTTCGTCGACGAGATCGGGCTGAATCTCGTCTTTGATGTACTCCATGACCTTCTGGGGCGGCGTCTCGTCCTCGGTGAGCTCGCTGAGTTCGACTTTGAACGGGTCGTTTTCCCAGGCCGACTGGAACTCGGAGTGTACCGTTTCGAGTTCGTTATGCATCACCGGTTCGAGCTCGCTTTCCTCGCTGGATTCGATCACCTGATCGACGGTTAGGGTCGCACTGCTCCCATCCGTGAGGGCGCTTTCCGCGGCACTCTCGAGGGAATCGGGATCGGAACTCGAAAGCGCCGATCTGAGATCCGACTCGAGGTCGCTCTCGGCCCTACTGTAATCGCCCACACTCGTCAGTTCCTCGAGCGCCGTTTCGAAGCCCTCTCGGAACGTGACGTTCTCGTGGGTACCGTAGTCGGTCTCGATCGGGTTCTCCGCGACGCGGAACTGACCCGCAGATTCGAAGTGTTCTCCGCCTTCTCTGTATCTGTAGTTGCTCGTGATCGTCGCGTTGAACCCGACGCCCACGGATCCCGTAGTGTTCGTCGTTTCCGTTATGGTCCTGTTGTCCTCGACTTTTACCCATCCATGTCTGACGTATACGTCTACGGATGCGTCGGCCGTAATGGTGTGGATCTCACGGTTCGTGTAGTCGTCACCGTCGGGGTGCGGGTTGTGTCTGACGTCGTTGATGGTGACGTCTTCGATGCGCTCGGTATCTAACGCATAGTAGCGACTGTATCCGCTTCCGGGCGACGAGGGACTCGGTACCGATCCAGACCACGCATCCGATTCGATGCGCACGCCGAGTTTGTAGAGTTCGTCCCTGATGTCCTCCAGCGTCCGTTCGTAATCGTCGTCCGTAATGTCGTCGATCTCGAAGTCGTCTACGTCACCACCTTCGCCCTGGATAGTGCTCCTCAGATTGTCGGCCTGATCTTCGATATACGTGGCGGGATCCTTCAGGTCTTTGAGCGTATAGTCCTCGATCGCGTACTCGTAGTACGTCGCGTTCGCGAGCGTGTTCACCGGCACTTCGATCTCCTGATTACCGACCTCCATGCTGTCGACGCCGTCCTGGATGAGTTCCGACACCGGCGGTACTTCGGGGAGGTCGCCCGTCGCCTTGTCGCCGAAGATCCACTTGTTTAGGCTTCCACTGTCGTCACAGAACTCCTCCTGGAAGTCCACCGTTCCGTTGACTGGTACCGTCACGTTCTCGTCGCCGTCCATCTCACTGCTGTTGACTCCTTGGTCTTCGAGATCTTCAGCAAACGTGATGTTATCGCTCGGAACGATGTCGTTCATGTCCACCTCGAGATCGACGTCTCCGATATTCGTGGCGAGATCGAGACTCATACAGAGATACTGTGGTCGCATCGTGCGAGAGGCGTGTGGATCGCGCGTCCCGAAGACCTCCTCCTGCACGGAGAAGATGGCGTTATTCGCGAGCACTTCGGCGTGATCGGTGTCGATGACCTCTTCGAAGGTCTGGTTCTGGGGAGCCGTCGTTTTCTCACCCAGCCGGTTCCAACCCGCTTTCATGTACGCGATGGGGTAGAGTCGCGCCGCCATCTCCTGACCGAGCCCGTCGAGACTCGTCGGATCGGGCATGCCGTCGGACTCGAAGAAGCCCCTGTTGAGCTCCGATTCGTACTCGTTCATCTTCTCGTTGAGTTCGAACACCGGCGTCCCGACCGTGGTGCTGATGGATCGCGTCTCCGTCGGCACCGTTTCGCCGTCGACCTGCGCCTCGAACTCGACGTCTTCGATCGTCACGTCGACGGTGCCGTTCTCGAGGCCGCTCTCGTAGCGTCCGATGTCGAGTTCGACCCGTTCGATAGCCTCCGACGGCGTTATCCCGTCACCGCTTCCTCCACTGGTCACCGGCTCCAGCGACACGGACGAACGGGTATCAGTACCCATCGACTGTCCCGCCGCAGGAAGGCGGTCGGCTGCCTCGATATAGACGAGCAGTTTCACGTACCGTTCGAAAGCTTCCTGGCCGGACTCCGATGCGATAGCGGATACGGAACTGCCGGCCGTCGTATTGATTGGCGCGGCACCGGCCTGGTGGGTCGCCTCGAGCGCGGCCGTCCGGAGTTCGCTCTGTGCTGCGGTTTCACTGCGATCCATCACCTCCTGTGCGTCGCGGTTGATCGTCGGCTCGGATCGCTGTTCGAGCACGGCGACGACGCCGATGCTCGAGACGAGCAAGAGGACGGCGATCATCGCGAACGGTACGTGGCCGCGTTCGGCGATCGTAAACGATGCGTCCCGTCGTGAGCGATTGCGTCGTGACATTAGTCCCAGGTCTGGACGGTAATTTCGATCGTTTCGGGTTCGAAGAGTTCTTCGCACAGCGCTTCGAGTTCGTCCCGTTCGGCCGGCGTCGGATTGTTGCCGAAGTCGTCAATAGCCGCCTCCAGTTTCTCTCCGGCCGTACTGTTGCGCAGGTCGTCTGCGATAATGGGGGCCAGCCCGTCCGCACCGGGATCACCGCGAAGTTTCTCGTTCGCCTCGGTAGCGTCGGGAAGCGTCCCTGTAAGTTCCGACTCGATATCGACGCCTGCTACGTCAGCCATCTGTCGATAGTTGTACAGCGTCGCCGGATTCTCCGAGAGCGTCGACTCGAGGGTATACTGGCTCTGGGTGGCCGGGAAATAGCCCTCGACCATCGCCGCAGCGATATCCCGACCGACGAAGTCGAATCCGTCTTCGGCGTCGGGCCGACTCGCTGGATTCTGTAAGAGGGAGTTAGCCAGCGACCGGGGATCGAGTGCCGGAATGTCGGTCGAGACTTCCATCGTGGCACTCGAGACGTCGGCCGTCGACGGCGGTCGGCTCCCGGCGGTTGCGGTACCGTTGATCCCGGCACCCTCGTAGGGTTCCCAGGTCGCGACGGCGTAGACGTTCCCCTCGCTGCCGACCAGTCGACCCTGAATCGCCGCTTCGACTGATCGCTCGACCTCGTGACCGTAGGCGAACAGTTCGGTCCCGTCGATCCGGAGGTTCGAGAGGGCCGCCTCCCCGAGCAGATCGGCCGCCGAGCCGTAAGTAGTGATATTGTAGAGTTCCCCGACGTTTTCCGGCTCCAGATTATCGGGGAGGTCGTAATTGTCGCTGTCAGTCGCAGCGTGGCCGGACTCGTTGGGCGCGTCGAGATTGTACGTGATCGTCACCGTCGATCCGGACAGGGTCTCCAGCGCCTGATCACCGCGGTCGCCTTCGATCGACTCCTCGTCGTCGTGGAGGTACATCCCGACGAGCATCACGCTCGCGCTGATGATCAGCAGCGCCAGGCAGACGTCCATCACCGTCGAGATGGCTCGATCGCGTGTTACCATACTTCCACCCGGAGGGTTCCGGAGCGAACGTCTGCACGGCTCTCGACGGCAACCGGAATCGAGCGCGTCGCCACGCTGGCGTCGTCGGGGGTGCCCTCGTCGGCGATGTACTGCTCGAGTTCGGTAATGTCGCTCTGGCTCGTGTCCGAGGCATAGCCCGACGGGAACGCAGCCTCGTCGACGGTTCGTTCCGCACCGTTCTCGATCGCGGTTACAGAAACGTACACGGACGATCCACCGGGGATCGACTCGTGCTCGACCAGGTCGGAGATGTCGTCGGAGCCTGGGTACGCGTGGAAGATGCCGTCTTCTTCCACGTCGTTCCAGATCCGGTCGATCGTCTGATCGGCGGTCGCTTCGTCACTAGAACCCGGTAACAACGGCTGTGTCGCCATCACGTACATGCCCAGGGCGATGACGAAGATAGAGACCGCCAGGATCGCCGCGAGGGGTTCGGTCTGTCCCCTAGACTTTGACGAGCGTGACATAGTAGTTCCCTCCGTCGTTGAGCCCGATCGCCGGATGGTCGTGGTCGAAGTCCATCTCGCGTTCGATCTCGTTTTCCCACGTTTTCGAACCCTCATCGTGCTCGAGTTCTAGGTCCACCGTTTCGGTCGGCAGCTCTCCGGCTGGATCGGAAACGCGGATGTCGAACTCAACCGGATCTTCGGCAGGCTGCTTGGATTCGGCGTAAAAATCCTGGCCAAGGACCGTTGTCTCGATCGTAAACCCCTCAGATTTGGTTTCGACTGTTTCCGAGTCGTATCCAGCATTGTTAGCCTGTAGCTGTTCAGTTTCGTCCAGATCATCGGGAGAGGGGAGGAACTGATCAGGGATCACAGACGGGAATGTATCTTGGAGCCGGTGGTCTCCCTCTATATCGGCGCTTATCTGCCTGTCTTCGACTCCGTCGTACGCTATCCTGACCGCGCCGATGAACTCGTCTGGGTCCCACCCAGGAATTTTGTTGATCGCAGGTTCCCACGTCTCCGCTACTTCGACCGTGATACTCTCTTCGAGCGGCTCGAGTTCGTCGATTCCGGAGTCGACCGTGACCTTGCGGGCCTGAAGCGTGCCGTCGGCGACGAGTTCCTCGTCGGTATTCTCCTCGTAAGCGGTTTCGACCTCGTCTTCGAACACCGCGAACGCGTGCGTGTCCCCGTCCTGGAGTTCCGCCTCGTATTCGTCCTCGAACGACGCGCCGTAGGTGAGGTTCTCGAGGCGTTCGTACCCGTTGACGGGGACGACAGTGCCGTAGCCGAAACTCGCGTGAGCGGTCCCGTGATCGTTCTCCATCGTGATCGTCTTCCGGTTGATGGTCACGGTCTCCGCATCGTGCTCGTAGGACGAGCTAGCGGCGTACTCGCTGCTGGTTGTTCCCTCGATGGCGTTTGCGGTCTGCTGGGCGTCCGGCGGCGGAGCCGAGGGAAGGCCCAGTACGATCCCGGCGAGTGCGGTGGTGATGATCATCACCGCCACCAAGACGTACCAGGCGTCTACCGGAGCCTCGAAGTCCATATCGTGATTGCTACTCGTTAGTATTTAAAGATACACAGGTGAATTAACGTCCTCGTCCGAGCATCGAATGGCGCTACGACTGGCGTCGCCAACCGACGCACGAAAAGCCCGCGCCGTTCCTTTCTCGTGAGACGATGTCCGTCGGCGATCCTCGAGAGCGGCCCGGAAATCGGGATCAGATCGGTTCGACCAGCGCGATTTCGATCAGGCCGACCGTCAGGACGAACAGCACCATCGCCGACACCAGTCCGCGGCCGACGTGGTAGCCAAACAGCGTTCGATCCATCCCGTGGCGAAGCGCGTACGACAGCGGGATCAGGATGCAGACGAGCATGATCAGGTAGATGGCGACGACGATACCGAGATGATCGGTCGAGAGCGTCGTCGCCTCCTCGAAGCCCTCGAGCGTCTCGAAGTTCTCGGTCGACATCATATCGGCCATGGCGACGGTCGCACCGCCGACCATCGGACCGAAATAGGCCGCAGTGTTGTCGAGCGTACTCGTCACGCGGACCAGCGCTCGTTTGGTTTCGGCCTCGACGTCTTCGAGCTCCTCGAGGTGGTCGGCCATCGAGACGATGGCTCGACCGGCGGGTTTGCCTTCCTCGCCGGCGATCGCCAACAGTGCTGCCATGCTACGGGCCCGCTGGCTCGGGATGTTCCGAAGCGCCCCGTACGTGCCGAGGAACGCCTCCTCGACGCTCGTGTGCAGGCGTTTCTGGACCCCAGCCGCGTGTTCGAACACCTCTCCGGTCTCGTTCGGGACGCGTTCGGCGGCCAGGTCGATCGCGGACTCGACGGATTCGCCCTCGGCGACCTGCCGACCGACGATATAGAGCGCGTCGGTGAGGTTCTCCTCGACGTCGCGGACGTAGTGGCGCAACTCGAGGATGGGACTGTAGATGGCGAGCAACGCGGCCCCGACGCCGGTACCGAACGCGGTGACCTCGGCGAGGTAGGCGGGACCGTACAGTTTCACGACGACGTAGACGATGGCCCCGGCGAGAACGCCCCAGCCGGCACGGAGCCAGAGTCGGTCGGGCAGTTCGGGGTGATTCCGGTCGATCTTCGGCGGCGGGAACGCGACCGGGCGGCGCACGAGCAGCCACAGCGACGCCGCGATGAGTACTCCCGGCAACACGATATTGTAGAGCAACACGAACATCCAGATGTTGAGGGTGACGCCGGTCACCGGAATGATCGGTACGACGGCAATCAGCGCCATCGGCAACAGGATACCGAACGCGAACAGCATCGTCGTCGGTGCCCGAATCGCCGACGTGAACTCCGCCATCTGGTTGCGCGTCCCGTCGAGAATCGCCGAGAGGGCGCGATCGAGCGTCCGGGCACGTTCGCCTTCGGGGGCGTCCTGTGCGGTCGCCAACAGGGTCGAGGACCGGCGCAGCGCCGGGAAGTACTCGGACCACTCCTCGGCGAACGACAGCAACCCGGCGTGTGGCGTCCCTTTTGCACGGTTGAAGTGTGCACCGAGGCTTCGTGAGAGCGGTCCTTCACCCGTCTCTGCGGCGAATCGGATCGCGTTCTCGAGCGAGGGCTGGATCTGCATGCGCAACACGGCACGGCCGATGAGGTTCGGCGTATCACCCAACGCTTCGGTCCGACGGAACGCGGCCTGGAGGTGGGGCCAGGAGTGAACGGCGTGGATCGACGCGAGCGAGGCGGTTATCACGAGGACGGCGATGAAGACGAGGGGGACGTCTAGCCAGATCAGCGGAAGCGGAACGAGCGCACCGATCAGCCCCGCCCCGTATCCGGCCCTGACGACGGTCTCGGCGTCGTAGGGCGCGTCGACGAACTGGACCGAGTCGACGAGTTCGCGGCTCGCCTCCACCTCGTAGGGGTAGAGGCCGGCGAGACCACGGATCGTAGTGGCCAACAGCGACACGATCCGTCACCTCTCCACCCGATCGGCGTACGCCGCGGCCACTTCTTCGGGAGACGTTCGTCCGTCCTCTGCGAGCGTCCGTATCCGTTCGGTCCGCCTGCTAATGGCTTCGCGGACGTCGGCGTACTCCTCCGTCGGCCCGGCGATCGAGTGGACGAACCGACTCTCACCGCGGTCGATCCGGCCCGTGGCCGCGGCGGTTCGGCCGTCGAGTTCGTACAGCGGTTCGAACCAGATGTCGTCGCCGTCGCCCAGCACCTCTTCGATGCGGGCGACGCGGCGTTTCCGTCCCTCCGGCGTCGCGTAGGCCTGCACGGTCACGACGAGGTCCGTCGCACCGAACGACGAGGGTTCGACCTTCAGGTCGGAGACGACGCGTTCGTACACCTCGTCAGCGCCGTCGCCGTGAATCGTCCCGAGCACGGCGTTTGCGTTCGCACCGACGCGCATCGCCTCGTAAAGGACCCGCGCCTCCTCGCCGCGGATCTCACCGACGACGAGCGCGCCGTCGCCGAGTCGGAGTGCCGTCCGCAGGGCGTCGGCGGGCGAAATTTCGGGTCCGTCACTGGTCCCAGTCCGCAGCGCTTGCACGTCGCGACCGACCGACTGGAGGGGATCGACGGGGAGTTCCGGCGTGTCCTCGATGATGACCGTCCGCGTGTCGGGCGTAACCTCGTAGAGGAGCGTTCCGAGCAACGTCGTCTTCCCGGCCCCCCGGGTCCCCGCGATCAACGCCGCCGCGTTGCGTTCGATGGCCGTCGAGAGGAAGCCGGCGACCTCCGCCGGCATGGTCCCGTTGGCCACGAGACCGGGTATCGTGAACCGATCGTCGGACTGTTCGCGGAAGGCAAACGCCGTCCCGTCGGCGACCGGATCCGTGACGCCCGCGATACGCAAGCCGCGACCGTTGGCCAGCGACGCCGTCGCGTCGACCGTCGGCTTCGCCCGGGAGAACGCCCGGCCGCTGGTCCGACGCACCCGGGAGGCGAGTGCCTTCGCCCCGGTCTCGGTGAGGTGGACGTTCGTCTCCATCGCCTCACCGTCGAGTTCGACTCGCAGGGGGTTCGCCGTCACCGGCGACGTGACGTAGACGTCGGTGACCGCCGGATCGGCGAACAGGTCCTCGAGGATGCCGTAGCCCTCGGTGTGTTTCTCGAGTACCGTCGTCAGCGTCGGATCGACCGGTTCGTCCGAGGCAAACTCGATCGCGCGGGAAGGGGCGCGGTCGCCCTCGACCCATCCCTCGGCGATCGCCTCGTAGCCGTCGATGATCAGCGTTCGCTCCTCGGGCGTCAGCGAGAGGTCGACGATGTCGAGTTCGTACAGCGGCAACTCGTTGTCCCGTTCGTACACCCTGGTCGTACTCCCGGTCTCGAGTTCGCGCACGTCGACCAGCCGCGTCGAGTCATCGATCGAGCGCTCGATGAAGTAGTTCGCGATCTCGAGACCGACGCGGGGTGACATCACGTCCGTGTACGACGAGACCCCCTCGACCGCGTCCAGGAGCCCCGACTCGATGGCGATGTCGCCGATTTCGTCGACCCGGGTCTCCAGACCTGCCGACGACTCGATCGGATCTCGAGCGACGTCGCGTGCGAGGACCTCGTCTCTGCTCCCGAGTAGCTCGACGAACCGACCCGCTGCGCCCAGAAACGCCGTCTCTTCGCGATCGTACCGGTACTTCAGTCCGTTGGAGAAGACGACGATGGCGTTCGCGTCCCGGTCCGCGAGCTTCTCGACGACCGACTGGCGACAGTCCGGCGACTCGACGAGGTCGCCGCTACAGTCGGCGGCGTCGACCAGGAGCGTTCGATCTTCGAACTCGAGATCGCAGTCACACGCTCCCTCCGACGCCGAATCGCCGAGCAGCCTGTCGAGGCCGATCCCCGAGAGGACCTGCTGAACCGTACTCTCGGCCCCGTCCGTTGACATACTCTATCTGGTTTCGTCCTCTGGTTTAAAATTGTACGAGGGGAAGAAAACCGACGCCTGCGTCGGTGCTGGTGGCTCGAGAGACTGACGGGACGGCCGATCACCGGTCACCCGGTGACGGATTCGTTCGGCCGGGCGACGACTACCGGCTCGCCGCGGTCGTCGGCGAGCAGTACCAGTCTGAGTCGTTCCGTACCGCGACCGCCCAGTTCCGTCGTCCGGTTCTCGGTCGGTTCGTAGTAGACGATCCGCTCGTCGACGACCTCCTCGCTTCTCGTCCCGTCGTCTAGCACGTACCGAGCGATGCTGGCGTTCTCGTCGACGGGATCGATCTCGAAGTGCGAGACGCCCTCGGTCGTCAGGTCGTCCGGCGGAATCGTGAACTCGACGACCCGCTGTGGATCGGGGTGTTCGGGCGGCGACACCTCCTCGTGTTCCGCGAGGTCGATCGCCGCCTCCTCGATGTCCGAAATAGCAGCCTGTAGCTCACGCTCGGTGTTTTCCGGTGCGGTCTGATCGAGGGCCATCCAGCCCAGTCCCAGCACCGCGACCGTCAGCAACGCCGCCAGGACGTATCGAATCATGAGAGCCGGTCGCGCAGCGAATCGAGCAAGCTTTCCTCGTCTTCGGCCTCACCGTCGACACTGGTTCCGTGATCCGACTCTCCATCGATCGCGGAGGCGACCGCCGACTGATTCGCCGAGGAAATCTCGCGATCGACGCCGTCGTCGACGATCGGTTCCGACTCCGTCGTCTCCTCGACGAGTTCCGCTACCGACTCTTCCGGCGTGGGGTCGGTCCCGGTTCCAAACTGGAAGACCTCGTCGTCGGTCGAATCGTCGCCCTCCTCGTCCGTCCCCTCGTCGTCGCTCTCGTCGTCTTTCTCCGGGGATTCCTCCTCGAGCAACCCGCCCTGGAGGTCGTTGATCTCGACCTCGAGTTTGTCGAGGCGGCGCTCGAGGCGGTCGACCGTCGCGACTGCCGACGCGGCCTGGCGCTCTACGTCGTCGTTGATCGACTGGACGTTGCCGACGTAGCCCTCGATCGACTGGACGGACGCCTCGAGATCCGCGATCCGACGCTCCTGCTCCTCGATCCGGCGTTCGAGCTCCGAGACCTCCTCGCTCAGCGCCGTCAGCTCCGAGAGTTCCTCGAGCGTAACGTCGCCGTCGACGACGACCCGCTCGACGGCCGACAGCCGCTGATCGAGGCGATCGATGTCAGTCATACCGTTGGTTCCTGCCCGATCCCATTTAAATTTCGACAGTAGTGGAACGCGTTCCCGGGTGCTGGACCGTCAATCGTCCCCTCGGAGCTTACTCGAGGCCGGCAACCTCACGAGCGCTTGGGCTTCCCCCGCCGTGTGGCGTATCGCGGAACCGAATCTGGGCGGCGTGGATCGTCTCCGTCGCGTCGTCGATGACGACGACCTCGCCGGGTTCGGTCGGCAGTCGTTCGTCCAGCGACTCCTCCATGTACGTCGGCTGGGCCTCGTCGAGCGCCTCGAGGTCGGCCTCGGCCGTCAGGCGATGCGAGATCAACACGTCCGACTGCGAGATGGCGGTCTCGGAGACGGCGCTCGGTCGCTGGGTCGCGAGAACGAGACTGACGCCGGGCGCACGCCCGCGTGTGAGGATCGTGTGGAGCGCGTCCTGTGCGACCCCGTCGAAGAACGTGTGGGCCTCGTCGATCAGCACCCAGGGGAGTCGATCGATACGTTCGTCGACCCGCGCCCGATAGAGTGCTTCCCCGATGCCCCGACAGACGGCGTTCATTGGCGCTGAATCCAGGCCGGAGACGTCGATCACGGAGATTTCCGACGTCGAGAGCGTGGCGGCGTCGAGGCCGTCGGGATCGAAGACGCCCCAGGCCTCCGCGAGGTTGATGTGGTTGGTCGCCGACCGTTTCTCCGTCCCTGGGGCGTCGCTCTCCTCGACGTGGAGGCGCATCTCCTCGAGGGTACGCGTCTGCTGGGCGGCTTCCCAGACGAGGCTGCCGGCCCCGCTCTCGGGGGAGAGCCCGAGCAGCGAACACCACGACCGTGGGTCGAGGACGTCGGCGGACACCGCCGGGTCGTCGATCACCTCGACCGGTACCGGTTCCCCCTCCGCGGGTTCTGCGAGCGTCGAGAAGACGCCCATCGGATCGATAATTACGGGTGCGACGCCCGGTGCGCGTGCGAGTTCCTCGGCGACGACCCCGAGCGTGAACGACTTCCCGTAGCCGCGTTTCCCGACGATCAACATCGCGTGGGGACCGTCGAGGTCCAGGTAGAGATCTGCCCCGCGACTCCCGTCGAGGGCGCGATACTGACCGATGTGCCCCGCTTGCTCCTCTTCAGCGTCGGATCCCCGTCCGATGACGAAGCTCATAAGCTCCTTTCGGCCCCGATCGTACTTCAATTTTAGATCCAAACTTTAAGTTAGATAAGGAGCCCAACTACGGTATGGGTTCGAAACAACGTACGAAGCCCACGGTCAGTGTTTCGACACCGGACCGGTCGTTCCTCGAGGACGATCGGGCCATCGAAGGCCTTCCGATCCGACTGGTGATCGCGCTAGTCATCGGTGTCGCATCGCTCGGGATTATGTTGCAGATTCTCGGTGGTGTGGATACGTTCGAGGGTGATACAGAAGTAGATGTACGGTTTAATGACAGTTCTATTGGCCCTGATGAAGATGATGTAAGTGTCTATGTGATTGACGAGGACGGGAATGAGGTCGAGGATGCTGTAGTTGTAGCGGAGCCTGCATCTAATGCTCGTATGGATGGCGCATTAGATCAAACGACTGGGGATAATAGCTGGGAAGATAATGAAGTTCAATTTGACTTCGATGACCAAGGCGATCTTGAACTCCCACCGGATCAATCTACCGGAGAAATCAAGTTCGACATTTATCCCCCAGAAGATTCCAACTGGGCGGATGATGAACCTAATAACCGACTTCTTGTTGTTGAATAGGGGAGAATAAACCAGTTCTTTATACAATCTATATACGCCAACCGTCAACTAAAATCGACATAAGTATTCCCTATTCTAGTAAGAAACCAAAACACTATTGGGATATCGCTCACGACCCTCTACGATGACACATCAACGAGAAAAATCAATAATCACTACTCTTGCAATTTGTATCGTTGCACTCGGTATTGCTCTCGGTGCAGGCGTTGGTGCTGCTGAGCAAACTGCCGCTCTTGACGAACTAGAAGGTGACGGAACTGGAGAGAACCCCTACGTGATTACCAATGCCGAGGAATTGCAGGCGATGAACCAGGATCTCGAAGCACACTACATCCTCGGGAACGATATTGATGCCAGTGATACCGAACACTGGGCTGGTGGAACTGGATTCGAACCAATCGGCGATAGTGAGTACGGTGATCGAACCGAAATCCCGTTTAGTGGGACCTTTGACGGTCGAAATCACACAGTCAAAGGATTAACTATCGATCGGCCGGGCGACTCATATATTGGTTTGTTTGGAACAGCGACAGGCACCGTAGAAAACGTGGAGATAGAGAACGCGTTTATAAGAGGAGATCAATATGTGGGTGGGGTAATTGGTCAACTCGAGGGAGAAGGTCGTTCAATCGCCGTAACTGGGGAAGTTGAAGGTAATGAATACGTAGGTGGTGTCGTTGGACGGAACCGTGGAGACCCGATTCTTTTACGAGCATATGCGGATGTAAGTGTGAACGGAGATGAATATATCGGGGGGATTGTTGGGGCTAACGCGGGTACAATTATGGAGTCACATACAACGAGTACCGTAGAGGCAACCGATGGTTTTGCAGGCGGAATAACCGGTAATCAGTATAGCTCTGGAGCGGTCCGCCAGTCATACGCCGCTGCAAATGTAGAAGGGAATTTTAACGGAGGAATTTTCGGAGATTTCGAAGGATCAGGTAATGGTATTTACTCGAGGTCTGATATCGATACCTCTAACGAATACTCTGGTGGCATCGCTGGAGGGGACTCTAGTGATGGCTCTGGTCTAACAGACGTCTACTGGGACGTGGACATGACAAAAACTGACGACAGTATAGGAACTGGTGAAGAATATGGTACTGGTCTTAAGGAACAGGAATTAACAGGAGAAGATCCAAAAACAAACACGAACCTTGACTTCGGCAATTACTGGACCGCTACCGACGAGTACCCGGTGCTCAAGTGGCAAATCCAGGACGTCGATTTACAAATCGCCCAGCCATCGATCGGCGAGGGAGAAACCACATCAGTAACCGTCGAACTCACCCTTGACGACGGCTCCACGGTCACAGCCACGGAAGTCGCCGACTACGACTCCGAGGAAGCCGTTGCTGAAGTCACCAATGGCTTGCTCGAGGCCAACTCGGTCGGCGAAACGGAACTAACTGCGACGGTCGCCGGCGAGAGCGATTCGGTCACTGTCGAAGTCCTCGAGCCGCCGAGTATCGACCTCGTCGACACGTCGTTCGACACCGAAGCGGCAGTCGAAGGAACGACGCTCGAGGCGGCCGTCACCTACCAGAACACGGGTGGCCCCGGGTCTGAAACGGCGACCGTCGCCGTCGGCGACGAACAGGTCACGCGCAGTACAGTCCACGTGGACGCCGACGGCGAGACGACCGAGACGCTCCGCTGGACGGCCGCGGAGAACGGCACCGTCGCCCTCAACGACGAACCTCTCGGCGACCTGTCGATCTACGAGCCAGGCACGGTCGGCCTCGAGTCGGTCTCCCTGCCCGAGGAGGCTGCCGCCGGCAGCGAGTACGACCTCGAGGTCGGGTTCACGAACGAAGCGGACGAACCGGTCGCCGAAACGGTCGAGGTCCGCATCGACGGCGAGTCCGTCGCCACGGAGACCGTCACGGTCGACGCCGACGGCTCGACGGAGACGTTCACCCTCACACACGACGAACAGGGAACCGCAACCCACGTCGTCGAACTGCACGACGAGACCGAGACCGCCACGATAGACCTCCTCGAGCCGGCGGAGTTCCAGCTCGAGGCCTTCGACGCCCCTGCGTCAGTTACGGAGGGAGAGTCGGCGACGATCAACGCGACCGTTACCAACGTCGGCGGCGGCGCGGACGAGGCGAGCGTCGCGCTGACGGTCGACGACGAATCGGTCGACGAGACGACGGTCGAACTCGAGGCCGGTGCCTCTGAGTCCCTCGAGTTCGACACGACGCTCGAGGAGTTGGGTGACGTGACCGTCGGCCTCGAGTCGCCCGACGACGTCGTCGAGGCGGAAATCGCGGTCACCGAAGCCGACGGTGACGGCATTCCTGGCTTCGGGCCGGCACTCGCCGTCGTCGCGATGGCGCTTGCAGCGAGTGCAGTCGCCATGCGTCGACGGATTCTGGCGTAGCTCGCTACCGACGCACGTTTTTCGGGAGACCGGTTCGATGGTGGTCGAATCGTGAGGGATCTGCAGATCGATGAATACGCCTACGGCTTTCTTTCTAGACTTCTTCGATGAATCGGTCGATCAGTAGCGCTGCTTATTGAACAGGGTTTTAGAGATCTAGGGAAAGTGAACCGAAGCGCTCTGCTATCGTGGACACGGGGAGTGGCCACGCCGCTCACGGCTCACTCCGTTCGCCGTTCGCTGTTCCGAGGTGCTCACGTTCGTTCGCACCTCGCTCTCCCCAGCCGATTTCTGCTCACGGCGGCAACGCCGCCGTCTGCTCGCGGGCCACTGGCCCGCTCGCACGGTATGCGGGACCAGCGGTCCCGCACTATTCGCATGGTTCGCGGAACCTCCGGTTCCGCGCTAACGCTCCCTCCGGTCGCTCATCCACTGGAAGACGCTTCGCGTCTTCCAAGCCTTCGCTCGCTTCGTGTCGCGCGGCGCAGCCGCGCGATCAGTTCGCGGGACCTGGCGGTCCCGCGCAGCTCGCGAAGTCCTCGCACGGCTTCTTCGACTGGCCTCACTGACGCTCACGGGTCGCACTGCTTCCCGTTCGCTTTTCGAGGTGCTCCCAGAGGTCACACCTCGCTTCGCTCGGCCAGTCGACAGCGCGCGCCACCGCACGTGGGAAGGGTCGAATCGGTAACGCCTTGGACTGTACTGCTCGAGGACGGAGTTCCTCCTCGCGATGTGGCATCCGGTCGATGGCGTCCACAAAAGGAACTAGATCGTCTCGGGACGATCGGAGAGACGTCGCTCGGCCCGCTCGAGCCGATTCGCGATCGATTCGTAGGCCTCGAGCGCCTGGGCGTCGGGGTCGTGGTCGCGAACCGGCTTCCAGCGAGCCTGGGCCTCGGCGACGGCGGACTGCGATTCGACGATCGTGACGTCGACGCTGAGGCTGCGGCTCATCCGGCCGGCGAGTTCGTCGTGACGCTCGAGGTCTGCCTTGTTGAGCACGACGGAGGCGACGGGCGTCTCGAGGTCCTCGGCGAGTTCGTAGGTACGCATCAGGTCGACTAATGCGGCTCGATCGGGCATCGTCACGAAGACTGCGAGATCGGCGGTTCGGAGTTCGATTCCGACGTCGCGGGCCAGCCCCGCCGGACAGTCGATGACGACGCGGCCCCACTCGCGCTCGATCCGCTGCAGTGCATCCCCGAGAGCCTCGAGATTGGCCGCACGGGCACCGGACAGGCTACGACCACAGGGAAGCAGGGTGACCCGGCCGACCTCCTCTGCGGCGTCGATCGGGTCCACGCGCCCGGCCAGTACGTCGTGGAGGTCCGGGCCGGTACCCGGCGGGAGATCCGCGCCCGTGAGGTCGGCGTCGACGACGATGGCGTCGAGTTCGCGGGCCAGGTTCCACGCCGTCGTCGACTTTCCGACGCCGCCTTTCCCGCCGGCCACGGTGACGATCATGGCTCGCGCTCGAGCACCTCGTTTCGCGGTCGCCAGTCGTCCAGTTGGGCGAGCACTTCGGAATCGGACCGCAACTTGTCGGCGTCCTGGCGCTCGCTCGAGACGACCTCGACCAGCGGTTCGGTCGGCGGCGCAGGGCTGGCGAAGCCGACGCCGTGCGTGCGGCCCGGCCGGATCGTCGCCTCCCAGACGTCGTCCGCCCAGCGAGGATCGTCCACCCCGCCGCGTCGGGGCGGCCAGACGGGGCCATCGAGATTGCTCTGCAGCCGAACCGCCTGGGGCGTCGTGTGGTCGTTCGTGAGCACCACCCGGACGGTCGTGATCCCGCTGGTTCGTTCGGCGTTCGTATCGACCGATACCATACTTGTTCTCCCTCCTGCTCCGATTTAAATTTCTACACTGTCAGTTCCTCGGCGTCCGTCTCGTCCGCGTCCGCTTCGTCCGATTCGGTTTCGTCGGGTTTCGACGGGATTGTGCTCGCATCACCGGCCGTCGGATCGAAGTCCGTCAGCGCGTCCGGCGCGGCGAGCACCCAGAGGTCGTCGCCCGCACGGATCGTCTCCTTGTCGTCGGGCATCGCCAGCAACTCGTCGTCACGGTCGATGACGAGGACCCGGCCCGGGAGCCAGCCGGCGAACTCGCCGTCGAGCGGGCCGTCGGCCGCCACCGTCAGGGTCGTCACCGTCTCGTCGACTTCGCGGATCGTCGAGGCGAACTCGTAGGCGTCGGTCGGATCGTCCGGACGGGTGACCAGCCGATACCGCTCGTCGTCGGCGAGGTCGTCGGCGAGGTCGCGGTCGACGATGACGGTCGCAACGGAGCCGTCGACCGATCGGACCGTCCCGGTCGCGAGCAGTCGACTCCCTTCGCCGGTCGACCAGATCTCGATCGGATCACCGAGACTCGCGTCCGGCGCGGAGTCGGCCTGGATCGCTACGGCGACGGTTCGCGGCGGCAGCATCGGCCCCAGTCCCGAGGACTGGCGACCGACGAGGAGACGGTCGACGGATCCGTCTTCGGTCGTCCGAACCTCCGCGTAGCCGAGGTCGTACTCCCGCTCAAGGTGGCGTTCGATCCGGCCACGGCGGTCGTCCGCCGAGAGGTCGTGGGGGAGTCGGACGGTCGTTCCTTCGATGGCGCGTCGAACGGACGGCTCGACCGGTCGGTACCCCTCGGCCGTCTCGATCGTCTCGGGGAGGTCGACGTCGACGGCGAGGCGGGCCGATCGGACGGCTGCGGCCGCGTCACCCGAAGCGTCGATTCGCGAGAGATCGAGCAGCTGGCACGCGATCCGGTCGCCGAGCCGACCGCTCGCGGCGGCGACGACGCCGCCGAGCAGGAACGTCGCGAGCAGGTAGCCGGCGCTGAACTGGTGATCGAGCGGCGTCGTCGCGAAGAAGGCCCCTGCCGAGAGGACGGACGCGGTCAGGTAGACCGCGACGATCGACAGACCGACGAACGTCGGCATGCCGGACGGTGGTGCCCGGGTCGTCGTCCACCGATAGGCGGTCGCGGTGAGCAGACTCGTGATCGCGGCGAGAAGCCCGGCACCGACGACGCCGATCGACGCGTCCCGGACGAGTTCGAACAGCAGCGACAGTTCGACCATCAGTCGCTCACCTCCGATGGGGTTCCGGCGACGAACGCCTGTACGGCAGCGTCGAGCGCGTCGTCGGCGTCGAAGCGCCAGTCGGTTCCGTCGTGGACGCCGAGGATCGTTCCCGAATCGACGCTCCCGTCGCTCGGCTCGGCGGCGGTGACGGGATGGCCGGCTTCCTCGAGCAGGGCAGCCGCCTCGAACTCGTGGTTGTCACCGCTCGGGAGGACGGCGATGCGGTGTGTCGTCGATTCGAGGAGGTGGCCGGCCGCGGTCGTCTCGACGGCGACGGTGAGTTGGCCGTGCCCGCCGTCGAAGCCCGCGGCCGCATCCCGGTAGTCGTCGTCGAGGTCGAGGTCCATTTCGGACGACCGCGGTCGATTTCCGACGGCGAGGACGTCACCCTCGACGGTTCGGCCATCCGCGTCGATAGCGACGGTATCGCCCGCTTCGATACCAGTCGGCAGGAGGCCGGCGATCGTCACGGCCCTGGTGCCGTCGGACAGCGTCGTCGCGACGCCCTTTGCCGGCGGTGCTGCGGCGATCGTCGCCCGTCCGCGACCGTCGATCGACACCTCGACCATCGACAGTCCGTACTCCGACTCGAGGCGCTGTTCGAGCCGCCGTTCGAGTTCCGCGAGTTGCAGGTCCGCGGGGAACCGCCAGGCCCCGTCTTCGAGTGCGGATCGCAGCGCGGGGGACAGCGGTGGATAGCCATCGAACTCGCGGATGGCACCTGTCGGTCGGATCGTCACCTGCCCCATCGCGTCGACGCTGTCGATGGCATCTGCGGAGAGGGCGCGCCCCCGAACGATCGGGAACGTCCGGTCACGCGGCAGTTCGGCGGCGATCCGGTTGCCCTGATTCGTGGCGACGACGCCGAGGACGCCGGCGACGACGGCCCCCATCGCGAGCCGCGGCGTCTGTGAGAGGCCGGTACTCGGATCGAAGATACCGATCCAGTATCCGAGCGCGAGCGCGATCGGAACCGTGCCCACGCCGGCGAGGAGGGGGACCGATCGGTCCCGGCCGATTCCGACGCCGACCGCCGCCAGCCCGAAGAGCAACGCGGGGACGAACCCGAGCAGGAGGCCGTAGGAGATCCCGATCAGTGACTCGTACGGGAGATCGACCATCCGGGATCACCTCAGTCCGACTCGAGCGGGGACTCGATCGGTCCCGCGCCCGCGTGGTCGGCGAAGTCGATCTCGAACGTCTCGCTGAACTCGGCGTTCGGTCGGTACTTCGGAACCGACAGGTAGTGTTCGACGTCCGTCCCTGCCCCGGGTGCGACGCTCTCGAGTTTGAGCACTGCGTCGGCGGCCCGAAGCGTCGCCGCGCGGTTCTCCGGATCGCCCTCGAGACAGTGGAGGATAGCGAGACTGTCGGTCTCGGCGATGCGCTCCCGGAGTTCGTCGAGGAAGCGGACGTACGACGAACGATCCCGTCGCTCGAGTTCGTCGACGGGATCGACGATCAGGTTCGCGGCGTCGGGAAGCTTCTCGATCAACGACAGCGCGTCGTCGATGGCGTCGGGGCCGGACACCCGTCTGATCGTCGGCGTTCCGGTGCCCGTGGACGCGGCTTCGATCGACCGGCGGACGTTTTCCCGCGAGTGGGCCGTCGAGAGATAGAGCGTCCCGCGAACGCCGGTCGCCTGGAAGAGGAGGTGTTCGGCCTGGCTGGCCGGTTCCGCGACCAGCGCTACCACGGAGCCCGGTGGAAGACCGCCACCGATCCGGTAATCCAGTTCCGTCACGCCGGTGGGCAGTCGGTCGCCGGACAGCGTCGGCGGCGCGCGGTCGCTGGGGGACTGTTCCCGCAGCGTCGCGACGACGTCGTCGAAGGCGGCCATCACCTCGTCGTTCACCAGCGGCGAGGTTCGTTCGGGGACACACCCCAGCAACGGGACGTCCCACCGGCTCGCCCGCTGGGGGATCTCCGAGCACTTGTTCAACACGGCACCGTAGACCGGGACGCCGAGTCGCCGAGCCATTTCGATCGTCGTCTCGGCCGCCTCGAGGCTGCGGTCCGTCTCCGAGGCCACGACGACGACGCCGTCGGCCTGGCTCATCGGATCGACGACGTCGGGACCGGCACCGGAGGGACAGTCGATCAGGGCCTGGTAACCGTCCTCGTCGACGTGCTCTGCCAGCACGTCGAACTCGAAGGCCTCCGAGGACTTCGGGGCGGGAACGATCCCGACCGACGGTTCCCTGGGGTGTTCCTGGGCGATCTCTTCGAGCGAGTGACCCGACTCGAGGTCGGCGACCGTCGGCCCCCGATCGAGGTCGGTCTTGACGTGCAGGTTCGGCAGTTGTCTGTCCGCGTCGACGGCGATCGCCGCCGTCTCCGCCCGGGCGAACGCCTCGGCGAGTCCCAACGTCACCGTGGTCTTCCCACAGCCACCTTTCGATCCAGCGATGGCGATCATGCCACGATTAGTCTCCTCTTCCTTTTTGAACTTAGACAGTACCTGGCAGAACAGTAGAAGATCGACGGCTCGTGGCGCGGGGTCAGCGCAACTCCTTCAGTTCCTTGATTCGGGAGCGGATCGTCATCCGCGAGACGTCCGCCACCTCCGCGGCGGTCGTCTGGCTGACGTCGACGCCGAGATCGTAGGCGGCCATGTACAGACACGCGGCTGCGACGCCGCTCGGGTTCTTGCCGCCCAGCTTGTCCGACTCGATGAACGACGTCGCGTACTCCCGGGCGCGTGCCTCGACGTCGCACTCGAGGTCCAGTTCCGTCGCGTACCGAGGCAGGTACTCGAGCGGCGAGATCGGACCGATGGGGAGCCCCAGATCCCGGTTGAGGGCGTCGTAGGCGACGATCAGTTCGTCACGGTCGGCGTGGGACGCGTCGACGATCTCTTCGATGGTGCGAGCGATCGACTGGACCCGACAGACAGCGTACACCGACCCGGCAGCGAACCCCTCGATCGACCGGCCACAGAGGAGGTCCTCGGACTGGGCCGACTCGAACAGCGAACACGACTGGTCTTTCACCGAGGCGGGAAGCGACAGCGCCGAGACGATCCCCCGAATCTCCGTGAAGCCGTAGGCCCGGTTCCGGTCGGTCTTCGAGGAGAACCGCGCCCGGTTGTGGAGCCGGCGCATCCGGACGAGTTGTCGCGTTCGAGGACCATCCCCGTCGCTGTCCGGTCCGTACCCGATGCGGGTCGACAGTCCCCGGTCGTGGCGAGACGGATCCATCGGTGCGCCCGTTCGACGCACGTTTTCGTCCGGATCCGGACATCGCCACTCCGGCCCGTGATCGATGTTGTCGACCGAGACGACGAGTCCGCAGTCGGGACAGACCGTCTCCCCCTCCTCCGTTCGCAGGGTCGTCCCACACTCGTCACAGGTACGCTCGACGCCGTTCGTGTTTTCCCCATCCGATACCGTCCGCACGTCACGTTCGGTTCTCTTCGCACCACCCATTTAACGTACACCCGCTCTGGTTAATCCTAACTCCTCCCTTACTCATATATTTCTGTCTATCCATAATCATAACTGGAATAAGGAGTTTTATCACGATGGAACACGTCGGCAACCCTTCGTATCTGTCGGATGCGACGACCCGCTCCGACTGTCTCCGCGCGGTTCTAATCGTCGAAGCAGGTTCAGGCGGGTTCGTATCGGGGATCAGATGCGACCGCGATCATTCGTCGGCGTCGTCGCTTCGATTCGCCCACTCACCGTAGAGATACGAGCGCTCGTAGCCTGCACCGGTGACGGCCTCTCCGACGACGACCAGCGCCGACGCCCGATAGCCGGCGTCCTCGACCGCGTCCGCGATGGTTCCGATCGTCCCGACGATGACGTCCTCGTCCGGCCAGGAGGCGTGATAGACGACCGCGACGGGCGTCTCGGGATCGTGACCGTCCTCGAGCAGGCGCTCCATCGTGTCGCGGACGGCGTGGGTTCCCAGATAGATACAGGTGGTCACGTCGCCCATCCCGACGAACTCGGAGATGTGGTCCTCGTCCGCGCTCAGGGTCTTGCCCTGGGGTCGGGTGAACGCGACGTGGTTCGCCACCTCGTTGAGCGTCAACTGCGTTCGGAGCGTCGCGCTCGCGGCGAACGCGGACGTGACGCCCGGAACGATGTAGGTCGGGACGCCCTCGCGTTCGAGGGCGTCCATCTGCTCGAGTGCGGCACCGTAGATGGCCGGATCGCCGCTGTGTAGGCGGACCACCTCGCGGTCCTCCTCGTAGGCGTCCCGCATCAGCGGGATCAGTTCCTCGAGGTCCTTGCCGACCGAGTTGACGAGCTCTGCGCCGTCGCAGTAGGCCTCGAGGAGTTCGCTGTTGACCAGCGACCCCGCGTGGACCACGAGGTCTGCGTCGGCGAGTAACTCCCTGCCGGCGACGGTCAACAGGCGTGGGTCGCCCGGCCCGGCACCGACGAACGGGATCCCCGCCTGCTCGTCGCCGGCGCTGTAGTCGGCGATCCGATCGTCGAGGTCCTCCCGGCGCGCGGCCGACTGCGCGTCGATCGCCGCGGCCGGATCAGGCTTACCGTCACCTGCCTCGGTATCGTTGGCATCGACGCCAGAGTCGCCGCCGGTCATCGATGCCCCCCGCAGTCGCCGTGGACGCAACCCTCGGCCCGCTCGAGGGTGACTTCCTCGCCGCCGTCGGCGATCGGTTCGGAGCCGGTCGACTCGTCGGACTCGCCCGCGGACCGGTCGCTCTCCGGGGCCTCCCCGTCCGACTCGAAGGCGGCCGTCGCGGGTTCGACCGCGAGGTCGCCCTTCTCCGCGTACGCCAGCGTGTAGTAGTCGCGGTCCTCGAGTTCGGTGGGATCGTCGGTGACGATCGTCTCGCCCTGCTCCATGAACAGCCGGCGGCCGTAGGTCACCTCGTAGCCGGCCTCGGCGAGCCCCTCGTGGGTGGCGGGGGCGTCCGTGACCTTGAACAGGATCATCCGGTCCGGGCCGGTCGGACTCCGCCCGTCGGCGGCTTCCCGGAGCGAGAGACCAGCGCCGGCCTCGATCTCGACCCCCAGCGCGGTCGCGAACGCCGTGACGGCGCTGACGCCGGGTACGATTTCGACCTCGACCTCGGGGTGGAAGGCCTCGAGCGTCCGCCGGAGGTGGCCGAACGTCGAGTAGACGTTCGGATCGCCCAGCGTGACGAAGGCGACGTCACCCTCGGCGGCGTTCGGGGCGACCGTCGCCGCGGCTTCCTTCCAGGCCGCTCGCAGTTGCTCCTCGTCCCTGGTCATCGGAAAGTCGAGGTCGCCGATCGCCGACTCGTCGACGTGCTCGAGCGCGACCGACCGCGAGAGCCGTCCCGGCGAGTAGACCACGTCCGCGGTCTCGAGGACGCGTTTCCCGCGGACGGTCACGAGATCGGCCTCGCCCGGTCCCAGTCCGACGCCGTAGAGGGTCATCCGTCCGCACCTCCCGTCCGCGTGCCGCCGTCGGCCGCGACCGTCGACGAGTCGCCCTCGGCGTCCGAGGGGGGCGTCGCGCTCCCGACCAGCATGTAGACGGGATTCTGCGCGTCGAAACTCGTCGCGCCCGCGAGTTCGTAACCGTGGCTCACCTGGAACTGGACGACCTCCTCGAGCAGGTCGCGCTCGCGAAACGCCGCAGTCGCCTCGCCAGCGACCTCGAGACGGGAGACGTTCATGACGATCCGATCGACCGCAGTCTCTTTGGCGTGATCGAGAACGCCCTCGAAGTTGCGGCTCCCGCCCAGGAAGAGGGCGTCGGCGTCGTCGGGCAGTCCCGTGGGTGCCTCGGCGTGTCGCAGGTCGACGTCCGCCCGGATCGACTCCTCGTTGGCCGCGAGGTTTCGTTCGGTCGTCTCGAGGCGGTCGGCCTTCCGCTCGAGGGCGGTCACGCGTCCGGCCCGCTGGGCGGCGTCGATGGTGACCGCCCCGGTACAGGAGCCGACCTCCACGAAGTGATCCTCGGGACCCAGTGCGAGTTTCGAGAGGGTGACGGCCCGGACCTCCGGCTTCGTCGGCCCGGCCTTCGCGTCGTGTGGCAGCGCGATCGGTGGCATCAGCCGGGGGAACAGCGGCCGCCCCTAAAACAATTGTGGTTGTGGTAGATCAATCTGGGTTGTCTTACTGGCGGCCCGGAACGATAGCGATAGCTGGCCGGCTACTCGCGGATCAACTCGTCACGCTCGCTGAAAACAGTTCGAACGCAGGCCGTAGGTGAGAGACGGTCGAGGGCGGAGAACTACTCGTCGGGCATTCGGCCGCCGCGATAGATGGCCGCCGTGTCGTACGTCACGTCCGCGAGTTCGAGGATGTCGTCTTCGGTCAACTCCTCCGGTTCCCACTCCTCGAGGTAGGAAACGGCGTCCTCGCGGTCGGCGAACGGACGGGGGTTGAATCCCATCGGTTCGTCGGGATCGGCCCCCGACTCGTCCGTGACGATCACGTAGTGGGCCTCGGTGCCGTCGACGAGGTCGCCAGTGTTGTAATCGGTCACCCAGGCACCGATGATCGGCGACTCGACCGGGTGGACCGCAAAGTACGCGAACAGACAGCCAGGGGTATCGAACGTCGCGCCGCGCCCGTCTTCGTGAGCGAGCTGGCACCGCCAGTCGGAGTAGCGGGCCGGACCCATGTTACAGAGCGGGCAGTTGTGCTCGTCCGTAAACTCGATCGGGTCGTCACCGGGGTGATCGACCAGTGCAGCTGTATTGAACGGGCCGTCGTCGTCGGTCGATTCCTGTTCGGGATCGCCGTTCCCGTTACCGTCGCCGCCGAGACAGCCCGCGACGCCGACGGCCGCGCCGGCACCGACCGTCGCCAGCAGCCGTCGGCGGTCCATCCGTCCGTCCTCGAGCGTGGTCATACCACGAACTACCGATCCGATACCCAAAACGACCGTGGTTCACGGGTCGAACGTCGGCCGCGATGGCCGCGAGACCCTCACTCGAGCGCGGCCTTCGTGCGCCGATGTCGGTCCCGGAACGTCGCCTCGAAGCCGACGGTCGACAGCGGCGTCGCGAACCGGCCGAGAGACCCGTACGGGAGGTCGTAGACGACGTGATCTCGAACGATCGTCCGGTCGCCGTCCGCGAAAAACGCGTGGGTGTGTTCCCAGCGATCGAACGGGCCGTCGACCAGTTCGTCCCGAAAATACGCGCGTCCGCCGGCCCGTTCGCGTTCGGTGATCGCGGAGCGGACGTACTGGCGTGGCCCGATGCCGAACGGGCGGACGGAGAGGGACAGCTCCGACCCCGCCTCGAGCACCGCCGGATCGCGCTCGCCGTCCGGGCCGACGGCAGCCTCGACGAGCAGGTTCATCCAGTCGGGCGTCAGTCGCTCCAGTCCCGCCGGACTCGAGTGAAACGCCCACACCTCTTCGAGGGGTGCGTCGACCGTCGTTCGTCGATCGTAGCTCGCCACGGAACCCGCTAGTCGCACCGCCGTGAAAATCCCGCGGCATGGCCTGTCCGTGTCAGCGACGCGAAACGAAAGGGCGTCCGCACCCGAACAGGCGACGGATCCGGCCGGTTACTTCAGCCGTTCCTGGAGGAACGACGGATGGGCAGCCGTCACGCCCTCGATGTCGAGCAACTCCTCGGAGATGATCTCGCCCAGGGCGTCGCCGTCCTCGGCGCGGAACTCGGCCATCAGCATGTGGTCGCCGCTGGAGCTGTACAGCGCCTCGACCTGGTCGAGATCCTTGATCGCCTGGGTCGCCTCGACGTACCGTTCGCTCGAGACGTCGATCCCGACGAGCGCGATGGTCTGGCTCGAGAGCTTCTTGGGATCGACGTCGGCCGAGTAGCCGACGATGACGCCTTCGTCCTCGAGTTTCCGGATGTACTTGCGGACCGTCGGCTTCGAGACGTCCGCGCGTTCGGCGATCTCTGCGTACGAGGCCTGTGCGTCCTCTTCGAGGACCTCGAGGATCCGATCCTCCGTCGCCTGTGTGCTCATGGTCGTCCCTTTTGCTCCGGCGGGAAAATATCTTTTGTATACGAAAACGTCGGATCGCGTGACGGAAGGTGACCACTCGAGGCCGGGTACGACCCCACGACGGGGCCGTTTCCGGTGGCGATCGTCGGACTTATCCTGGCAGCCGGCCGAATGCCGTCGATGGTCGATGTCAACGTCCTCGTCGGGGGCTTCTGGATCCTGCTCGGGTTCGTGGTGCTGGTTCCGGCCTACCTGATCGCCGCCCGTGGCCGGGCCGACCTGCACGTTCACTACGACGAGGACGTCGATCCCGCGTACGTCTCGAGGCGAGCGGGAGCGACGGCGCTGTTGATGGGTTTTGCCATGGTCGGCTACGGAGCACACCAGACGTTCTACGGTTACTCCTTCGGGGCACTGGCCGCACTGCTGACCCTCTTGCTCGTTCTGAGCACCCTGACGAGACGCTTCGCTCAGGGATGGGGATACAGGTCGGATTGAGGGCCGCGGGACGACGTTCCCGATCCGACGGAGCGGCTACGGCTCGAGGCCGTATCCGGGGTGAACCCGACGACCGATCGCGGACCCGAACGTTCCGATGAAATAATGTATCTCGGCTTGCGTGTATCGCGTATGCCCTCCTCGCTTCGTCGCCCCCTCGCCGTCGTTCTCGTCCTCGGAACCCTCACCATGCTCGCGGGCTGTGGGTTGGTCCCGAGTGCGGATCTTTCAGCCGACGACCTCGAAGAGCGACTCGAGAACGAAACGCCGCCCGCGGAACTCGAGGCGACGGTCGAGATCACCGAGACGGTCGACGGCGAGACGGTCGAACGAGCCGAGACGGTCATGCTTCGGGACGACGGGGCCCAGCGCGTCGAATCGGCCGCGGACGGCCAGCCCTTGGTCGTCAGCGACGGCGAGACCAGGTGGCAGGTAGATCCCGTGACGAACGAATCCACGACCGTCGACCTCGACCCCGAGGCCCCCTCGCTGCTCGAGAGCATCTACCGGCAGGGGGAACGCTACTTCGAGGCGTACGCGGTCGCGACCCTCCAGGAGACGACCTTCGAGACCCGTGAGGTCTACCGGATCGCGTTCGAACCGCCCGCCAACGAGACGGTCGAACGGTCGATCGACGTCCTCGTGGGCGAGACGGAGTTCGTGATTCCGCTCGAGACGACCGAGCGTGAGGACCTCGAACGCTCCGCCGACCGGGTCGAACTCTGGCTCGATCAGGAGACGCTGTTTCCGCTTCGCCACACCATCGAAGGAGATGGACTCACGCTCGAGACGACCTACACAGACGTGCGGTTCGATCCCGGCTTCGAAGACGACCTGTTCGAGCCACCGAGCGACCAGGACGACGGCGGGGGATTCGTCCAGCCAGTGATCGAGCAGTACCCCACGGTCGCCGACGCAGCCGAAGCAGTGCCGTTCGTGATCGCCGAACCCGATCCGGCGACGATACCGGACGGCCTCGTTCGCGACGGCGTGACGGTCTACGAGTTCCCCGACGAGGACCGGGCGCAGGCCTCGGTGTTCTACCGCAACGCCACGACGACGGTTTCGGTCACGACGAGCGACGCTCCCAGGGCCGTCGCCGTCGACGGGGAGGACGTCGAGATCGGTGGCGTCACCGGATCGATCGCCCGAACGGACGCCGGGACGGAGCTACAGTGGCTCTGTGGCGACCTGTACTACTCGGTGTTCGTCGAGGACCCCGTCGATCGTGAGACGGCGATCGACGTCGCCGAAGGCATCGACTGTGGGTAGTACGGTCCGCTGTACCGAGTGATCGGACCGAAACACGCCGACCGGACCGTGGGTGCTCCGGAGATGACGTACAGGGGAACCGTGGGCGCACCGGCGACGGACGTACGGTAGTCCGTTTGCCACGAGTGGTGGCGCTCGAGTCGGTTCGCAGCGGCCGCTTCGATCCTGCTGCTCGCTCGATATCGAACGCTCTCGTCGGCCGCCGGACCAGCGGCTGTCGGTGTGTGACCGGTAAAAGGGCGCTGTAGCGACCAGCCCGTAGTCGCTACGTGTGTCGCTCGAGGAGGTCGTAGCTGCGCTCCCACTCGGCGTCCTCGTCGAAGTAGCGCTCGGCGAGGGGCTGCTCCGGCAGTTCGCCGACCGCGCGTTTCTCTTCGGTGTACGACGGTCGGTCCTCGTCGACGTAGTACCGACCGGTCAGCACTTCGCCCTCGTAGAGGGCGTTCTCGGTTTCGCGCATCATCTCGGCGGCCTCCGCTCGATCGGTGTGATCGAACTCGTAGTCGTCGGACTCCTGGACGTCGATGTAGGGGACGTACTGTCGGGCGTCCTTGTTCCAGGTCGGACACTGGGTCAGGAAGTCGACGTGGGCGAAGCCGTCGTGTTCGATGGCCTCCTTGATGATCTCCTTGGCCTGGTTGGGGTTGACCGCGGCGGTACGGGCGACGTAGCTCGCGCCGGCGGTCAGCGACTGCGACAGCGGTCGGATCGGCGTCTTCGCGCTCCCCGAGGGCTGGGTCTTGGACTTGTGGCCCTTCGGGCTCGTCGGCGAGGTCTGGCCCTTCGTCAGGCCGAAGATCTCGTTGTTGAAGACGATGTAGGTGATGTCGTGGTTCTCGCGGGCCGTGTGGATGAAGTGGTTACCGCCGATCCCGTAGCCGTCGCCGTCCCCACCCGCGGCGATGACCTCGAGTTCGGGATTGGCGAGTTTGGCGGCCCGTGCGACCGGCAGCGGGCGGCCGTGGATCGTGTGGAAGCCGTACGTGTCCAGATAGCTGTTCAGCTTGCCCGAACAGCCGATCCCGGTGACCGTCAGGACCTCCTCGGGGGTCTTCCCGACCTCGGGGAGGGCCTGTTTCAGCGACTTCAGCACGCCGAAGTCGCCACAGCCCGGACACCAGGTCGGCTGCGGTTCGACGCCGGGCGTGAACTCGTCCCGGTCGATCTCCCGTTCCTCTCCGATGGCGTTGAATGCACTCATGGTTGTCTCGTGGTGATCAGTCGCCCGCAGCGGGCTCGATTCGTACCTGTGCGGTCGGTTCGCGGTCCTCGTCTGCGAGGTTCACCTCGTAGCCCTCGACGATCTCGGCGGGCTCGAAGGGGTTGCCGTTGAACTTCAGCAGGCTGGTCATCTTCTCGCCGAACCGGCCCAGTTCCTTCTGGATCAGCCCGCGGAACTGCGCGGTGGCGTTCATCTCGACGACCATCGCCTCGTCGACGCTCTCCAAGAACTCGGTGACCTCCTGCTCCGGGAACGGCATCATGTCGGAGACGCTGATCCCCTTGACGCTGTGGCCAGCGTCGTTCAGGCGCTCGATCGCTTCCGCGACGGCACCCTGGGAGGAGCCCCAGGTGACGATGCCGTACTCGGCGTCCTCTGGACCGAAGTACGTCTGGGTGGAGTCGCGCTCCTCGTCGAGTTCCTCGCGGATGGACTCGAGTTTCTCGATCCGGCGCTCCATCTGGTAGACGCGGTTGTCGGGGTCCTCGCTGATGTGACCGACCGGGTTGTGCTCGTTCCCAGTCGCGAGGTAGCGACCGCCCTTCTGGCCGGGGATCGATCGCGGGGCGACGCCGTTCTCGGCGTCCTCGTAGTTGAACCGCTTGAACTTCCCGGAGTTGTCGTGAGCCGCCTCCCGGAGTTCCTCCTCGGTCAGCGTCGAGCCGAGGTCCGGCGCGGGCTCGCGGTCGAAGAAGTCGACGTCGACGTTGGTGTTCTCGCCGGAGAGCTTCTGGTCGTAGATGAGGATCGTCGGGATCTGGTAGTCCCAGGCGATCTCGAAGGCCAGTCGGGTCTGCTCGTAGGCCTCCCTGACGTTCCCCGGCGCGAAGACGACCCGCTGGGAGTCGCCCTGACTCGTGTAGAGGACGTGCTCGAGGTCGCCCTGTTCGGGCTTGGTGGGCATCCCGGTCGAGGGACCGGCGCGCATCGCCTCGATGAGCACGATCGGCGTCTCGGTCATCTCCGCCAGCCCGAGCGGTTCGCTCATCAGCGCGAAGCCGCCGCCGGAGGAGCCGGACATGGCCTTGACGCCGGCGTGGCTCGCGCCGACCGCCAGCGCGGCCGCGGCGATCTCGTCCTCGACCTGCTCGGAGACGCCGCCCATGTCGGGGAAGTTCTGGCTGAGGATGGTGAACACGTCCGTCCACGGCGTCATCGGGTAGCCGGCGATGAACCGACAGCCCGCGTCGATCGCGCCGTAGGCGATCGCGTTCGACCCCGACAGCAGCGCCTGCTCGGTCTCGTGGGACCCCTCGGGGGCGCGCAGGTCGTGTTCGACCTCGATCTCGTCGCCGACCATCTCGTAGGCCTCGTGAAGGATCTCGAGGTTCGCCTCGAGGACGTCGCCGCCCATGGCGTCCTCCATCAGGTCCTCGATGTGCTCGAGGTCCATCTCGAGCAGGCCGGCGGTGACCCCGACGCCGGCGGTGTTGCGCATGACCTCGCGGCCGTGTTCCTTGGCGAGGCCGCGGAGGTCGACGGGATAGACGTGCCAGCCGTTCTCCTCGGCGCGCTCGTGCAGGTCGATGGCCTCGACGTCGTCCTCGTCGATCAGCCCCTCGTCGTAGACGATGACGCCGCCCTCCCGCAGGTCGTCGAGGTTCTCGGAGAGCGGTTTGATCTCCTCGTTGCCGTAGTAGGCCTCCTCCTGCGGGTTCCGGGCGAACGAGTCCCCGAGCGCCAGCAGGAAGTTGTAGCCGTCCCCTCGTGACTGTACGTCGTGGTCTGCGGCCCGGATCTCGACGTACGTGTGACCGCCGCGGATCCGCGACGGGTAGTGCCGATGGGTGAACACGTCGAGCCCCGAACGCATCAGCGCTTTCGCGAAGTTCTGGCTCGTCGAGTCGATTCCGTCTCCGGAACCGCCTGCGATTCGCCAGATGAGTTCGTCGTCGCTCATAGTAAATCAGTGGCCGGTGGCCAACCGTACCGGGAATTTGCTCTACGTGACCTAAAGCCTTTGCTATACATTACCAAGGATCTTTCGTGAAGGATGGACGTTCGTTCACGTTTCTACATGAAGGATCTCTATTATCCTCGCAGTTTCGTTCATGATTGTCCATATCTGGTACCCCCGACAGCAGCCGCCGGGACAGGACGTCGGCCGTCTCTCCCCGAGGAACGGTCAGGTGACCAGCATTCTCGAGGGGTCCGACTCATCCCTCGAGCGCCGGCGGGCGCACCGGATCGAGGTCGCGGCGGTCGAGGAACTCCTCGAGAAAGTCGACGCGATTCCCGATCTCGAACGACCGGTGCGAGTCCGTTCCGATCGTGACCGACACGTCGTGGTCGCGAAGGATCTCGAGGAACTCGGGATCTGGATGGACGACCTCCTCGTCGGTCAGCGCCCGCCCGGCGTTGATTTCGGGGATCGTTCGCGAGTTCTCGAACGCCCGTGCCACGCGGCGGTACTGGTCCGTCGTCGCCCGTCCACGGAGGGGTGTCGTGCGCTCGATCAAGTCGACGTGAGCGGCGACGTCGAACAACTCCGACTCGATCAGGGAGACGAGTCGATCGAAATACGTCGCGACGACCTCGTCCCGTTCGCCTTCGGAGAGATCGACGTAGTTCGAGGAGACCTGGACGTTCTGTCCGTCCACTTCGTGGACGCTCCCGATCGCGTAATCGAAGTCGGCCGTCTCGAGGAACGTTCGAATCTCGTCCACGTCCCGCGGATCGTAGTCCATCTCTACGGCGTCGTAAATCTCGAGGTCCACGGCGTCGCGAAGTCGTTCGATCGCCGCGCGCCGCCGTTCGTAGGTGATGTCGAGGTTGAATCCGTAGACCTCTCGCATGTGCGCCATCCGCTCGCGGGAAGCCGCGTTACAGTGGTCGGAGACGCCGACGCCCTCGAGACCGGCGCTCTCGGCCGCCCGGACCATCTTCCGGAGGAAGTCCCCGTCCGAGTAGGTAGAGTGGACGTGGAAATCGTACATATACGGTCCACCACGGACGACGGGTTATGGCTTCTGCCGGGATGCTGTGGGTGCAACGAATCGCGGGTACCGACCTGCGGATAGGCGTCGGAGGTAGACCCGCCTTGCGCAGTAATTCCGTTCGCGGGAACGGAATAGACGGCGGTCGAGTGTCGTCGTCAGCAGGTCACTCGTTGTTCGGGTTGCTCGGGTGGTAGTCGGTGTCGTACTCGCCGGGCTGGTCGTCGACGCGGTCGGGGTTGATCCGGCCCGACAGCAGCATGAAGTCCACGAGCGTCAGCGCGAGCATCGCCTCGACGACCGGCACCCCGCGGGGCGGCAGCACGGGATCGTGGCGGCCGATGACCTGCGCGTCGTCGACGACTTCGCCGGTCTCCCAGTCGACGGTCTGCTGTTCTTTCGGGATCGACGTGGGCGCGTGCAGCGTCACCTCGCCGTAGATGGGTTCGCCGCTCGAGATGCCGCCCTGGATGCCGCCGTGGTCGTTCTCGACGGGTTTCGGATCGCCGTCGGGGCCGAACTCCCAGTCGTCGTTGCGCTCGGAACCGGACCACTCGCGGGCTTCGCGGCCGAGGCCGAACTCGAAGGCCGTCGCGGCGGGAACGGCCATCATCGCCTGGCCCAGGCGCGCGGACAGCGAGTCGAACCGGGGTGCGCCCAGCCCCGGCGGAACGCCCTGCGCCTCGAAGTAGATGCTGCCGCCGATGGAGTCGCCCTCCTCCTGATACTCGGCGATCAGGTCCTGCATCTTCTCGGCGGTCTCGGGGTGGGCACAGCGGACGTCGTTTTCCTCGCTGTGCTCCTTGATCTGCTCGAAACTCACGTCGGGGGCCTCGATATCGCCGATCTGGTTGACGTGGGCCTTGAGTTCGATGCCCTCGAGCGCGAGCAGTTTCTTCGCGATGGCACCGGCAGCGACCCAGTTGACGGTCTCGCGGGCCGAGGACCGCCCGCCGCCGCCCCAGTTGCGCGTGCCGAATTTAGCCGAATAGGTGAAGTCGCCGTGGCTCGGCCGCGGCGCGGTGATGAAGGGCTCGTACTTGCCCGAGCGGGCGTCCTTGTTCTGGATCACCATCCCGATCGGCGTGCCCGTCGTGTAACCGTCCTGGATGCCCGACTTGATGGAGACGGCGTCGGGTTCGCCCCGGCTGGTGGTGATCATCGACTGGCCCGGTTTGCGCCGGTCCAGATCCTCCTGGATGTCCTCCTCGGAGAGCTCGAGGCCGGCGGGACAGCCCGAGACCGTACAGCCCATCGCCTCCCCGTGGCTCTCGCCGAACGTGGTCACCTGAAAGAGGCGACCGAAACGGTTGCCGTTCATTACGCCTCCCTCCGGGGCGGGGCCACTTATCGGTGCAGGATTCGGCGGATATCGACGTCGTCCCCTCTCCCTCGAGTGATCGGCTCACGGGGGGGAGGGTGTCGCGTGCTATCTAGCAGCAAAGACTATGGCAGTACCCCCGGTTCCTAGGCGTATGCGCGCTCCGGAGCGACCGACGTTCGACGACGAGGCGAGCAAGGAGATCTACCAGTACGTCGAACGCCACGGGACGGCCGCACGTCATCGCGTTCGCGACGCCGCGTCGGTGCCGCCCGAACAGTTCCAGGAGAGCCTCGAGAAGCTGAAGACGAACGGCTACCTCGAGGAGGACGGCGGCACGATCCGGGTCCCCCTCGACGTCGGCTCGATCGAGGAGTACGAGACCGACGGGTTCGCGTACACTATCCGACCCGCCCGTCACGCGGATTTCGAGGGCGTCGTCGACGCGATCAGGGACGTCACCGAGTCCGCGACCTACGTCGTCGCCGAGACGGTCGCCGAACAGTTGCTCTACGACGACGCCGTCTCGCGACACACGACGGTCGAATCGCGGGTCTTCTTCGTCGCGACGGTCGACGGCGAGGTGATCGGCTGGACCCACCTCGACCTGCCACACGTCGAAAAGCTCCGGGATACCGCCCAGCTCACCGTCGGCGTGCGATCCGACTCCCGGAAGCGGGGCGTCGGGAGCAACCTGCTCGAACGCGGGCTGGACTGGGCCGAGGCCAACGGCTACCGGAAGGTGTACAACAGCGTCCCCGCCACCAACGACGTCGCCCTCGAGTTCCTCGAGCGTCACGGCTGGCACACCGAGGGAATCCGCAAGGATCACTACACGGTCGACGACGAGGAGTTCGTCGACGAGGTGTTGATGGCCTACGAGTTTTGAGAGGTGTGCCGGTTCGGACCCCGGAAGGAGCGATCGGGTCGGAACTGGCTCGACAGCCCGTCCTCACTCGAGCGGGTAGGAGCCGACGATCGTCCGATCGTTTCGGTCGCCAGGATCGTGGACGATGACGACCGAGTCGTCCCCGGCCCGCTCGCTCGTATCGACCGTGATGGCGTCGCCGTCGGCGACGGTCTCGTACTCGTCTGTGAACTGTCGGGCCGTCTCGTCGATCTCGAGTCCGCCACCGAGACCGACCGCGAGGGCCGACGCCGGAACGGCGTCACCGCCGCGGTGGGTGATCCGGACGGACTCGTGCTCGCGATCGAACGTCCAAGTGATCTGTGGCGGTGCCGGAACCGGGTCGCCGACTCGGTCGCGTACACGCTCGTGGGACTGTCGCAAGTCGATTCGGAGCCACTGCCCGTCCACGTCGACGGCGACCGCTGCGGCGTCGATCGCTTCGTTCTCGTTCTCGAGGCGTGCTTTGACGCGGCGCTCCGTCAGGTCGACGTCGCGCTCGTAGCAGAGCAGGTTTCGATGGTAGACGTCCGCATCGTCGAACGCATAGCTCCAGGCGCTGCCGCGAGTGGGCCCTAGCTCGCCGCCGAGCAGTCCGCCCGCCTTCGCGTCGTCGGCGTCGGTTCCAGCGCTGAACGCGACCGCCGGGTGGAGCCCGATCCGGTCGGTCAGGGCCGCGAACGTCTCGTCCGTCGCGGTCAGGCGACGTTCCGCGTCGTTTCTCGCGTCGATGACGGCCTCGAGCGCTGGACGGGCCTCGGGTGCGGATCCGAAGAGGATGGCTCCGTCCCGGACGGCGACGCTTCGTTCGGGAGCCGACCGCTCGTACACGTCGAAGTCACGGTAGCTGTCGGCGTGTTCGTACGGGCCGGCGGAAATCGTCTCGGTCACGTCGGCCGCGTCGAACGAGCCGAGGGCGACGATCACCGGATCGTAGCTGAAGACCGTTTCGTAGCGGTCGAATCCCACGCCGAAGTAGTCCATCCTCGCTCGCGTCAGCGCCTCGGGGATCCCGCCCATGGGTCGAACGCCGACCTCGTCGGCACCCGCCTCGCCGGGCCGGAAGACGATCGGATCCATCGTGCTCCGCTCGCCGACCGCCTCGGACGGTGCGGGGACCCACCGTCGGTACGTCGGCGACTTGGCCTCCGGCGCGTCGACCTCGCCGTAACGGACCTGCTGGCCGAGCGCTGGGACGGACGAGAGACAGCCAGCCGTCGAGAGAAGCGAGCCGACTGCGAGGGACGCACCAGCCGCCCGCAGTATCGTCCGACGCCCCGATTTCCGTGGTCGATCGCTCGATTGGTTCGGTCGCATTCGTGTTACCGGACGCACGAGGGGCCAATATAATGATACTCGGACTGTTCGAGCGGACAAGCCGTCGAAGCCTATTTATACTGGCCGACGTCGTGCAGGCGAGCCACAGCGAACGGTACCAGCATCTCCGCCGGGGAGAGCCCGCCGTGCATGCCCACGAGGTCGAGTTCTTCGGGTTCGTGTTCGCCGCCGTACCAGACACCCAGGTCTCGAGGAACGACGACCAGATCGCCGATTCGGCGCTCGAGGGTCGCCGACGGCGACCGATCGCCGAACAGGTCCATCTCGAGGAGCCTCTCGCGCCGGTAGACGCGGGCCTCGAGTCGACTCGTCAGCGTTTCACGCACGTTCTCGACCGTTCCCTCCTGCAGGTGCAGGTGGACGTTCCGCGGACTCCCGGCGTAGCGGATCGGTTCGCCCGCCGGATCGCGCGCGAGCGATTCCTCGAGGACCTCGATCTCGGTCAGATCGACGTTTCGCTCCGGATCGGTGTCGAGATGACCGTGATCGGCCGTCACGACCAGGAGCGTCTCGGCTGCGGTCTCGGCGTCGACACCGTCGAACGCCCGCTCGAGTTGCGCCGACACCTCCTCGAGCGTCTCGCGGTAGGGCCCGGACGCCGTTCCGTGTTCGTGAGCCGCGGCGTCGAGATGGGGCACGTACGCGAAGACGTACGACGGCGAGCCGTCTTCCGTGGCGGTCAGCGCTCCCTCGAGCGTCGGACCGAGTGCTTCGATCGGTTCGTACTCGTGGATCGTCGCGTATTGCTGGTGCTGGGGAAAGCCCGTGACGTAGTGAACGTCGACCGCCGAATCGAGCTGGGCGACCCACGGATCGGCATCGGCGACGGACTCCGGCTCGAGTCCGGGTTGCCTGCCGTCTTTGGTGACGAACGGCAGCGCTTCGAACGATTCGCCGACGGTCGGTTCGTAGACGTTCCAGCCGATCACGCCGTGTTCGGCCGGCAACGTCCCGGTGTGATACGACGTCATCGCGGCCGCCGTTTCCGAGGGGTAGACCGACGTCAACGGCGTGACGGTGCCGCGCTCGGTGAGTCGCTCGAGCAGGGGGACGTCGCGCTCGCTTCGCCAGCGATTCAGCCCGAGACCGTCGATCAGCACGACCAGAACGGTCTCGACGTCGGTCTCGAGGCCCGCGAACGCTTCGTCGGGAAGGGTGCGGCCGGTCTCCGTTCCCAGCATCGACGCGACCGTGTGTGGGACGTTGGCGAAGCAAAACGAGTCGTAGGCAGGACGGAGATAGCCGTCCTCCTCGTACTCGTCTCGGAGCCGTTCCTCGACGCCCGACTGGAACATGGGGGCGCTTCGCCGCCGACGGTCCTAAAGGGTCGGCAGGAGTGGTACCACGGCACTCGGGAACGGGGAAACACATATGGATCTTTTCAGACAACTTGATATATGGAATCACCGTCAGATAGACGGCTTCTCGCGATGTGCGTTCTCTCGGCCGGAGTCGGAGTGGCTGCGTACCTCGGGGCAGAACAGTATTTCGACCCGAGCAACGGGGGCGTTCTCGCCTTGCTCGTGGCCATCGTGGCGTTTGCCGTCCTGATGTTCGCCGACGGCTACGTCACCTCGAGGGGGGCGTAGAGTCGCAGAATCGCTTCGCCCGCCACCCGTTACTCGCGACGTTCGATATCGGCCCCGAGTCCCTCGAGTACGTCGAAGAACCCGGGGAAGGAGACGTCGACGTGGTCGGCCCCTCGTACCGTCGTCTCGCCCTCGGCGACGAGGCCAGCGAGGGCGAGCGCCATGATAATCCGGTGGTCGGCCCGCCCGTCGACGGTCGCGCCCTCGAGGGTCGACTCGCCGCCGTGTATCGTGAGCGAATCCTGCTTTTCGGTCGTCTCGACGCCCATCTTCCCGAGTTCTTCGGCCATCGCGCTCACGCGGTCGGTCTCCTTGTAGCGGACGTGCTCGGCGTTCGTAATGTGGGTGTCGCCGTCGGCCACGGCCCCCAGCGTCGCGATCGTCGGCAGCAGGTCCGGCGTGTCCGCGACGGAGACCTCGATCCCCTCGAGCGACCCGGTCGCAACGTCGATCGTACCCGCATCCCGATCCCAGTCGACGGCTGCGCCCATGCGGTCGACGATATCGACGATGGCGGTGTCTCCCTGCGCGCTCGGGTTTGCACCCTCGATGCGGATACCCCCCTCGCTCGCGATCGCACCCGCGGCCAGCGGGTAGGAGATCGAGGAGAAGTCACCCGGAACGGCGTACTCGCCGCCCTCGGGGGCGTACGTCTGTCCGCCGTCGACGGCGAATCCGTCCGCCGTGTGTCGCGCGTCGACGCCGAACGCCTCCAGCACCTCGAGCGTGATGTCGACGTACGGCGCGGACTTCAGCTCGGTCTCGAGGACGACGTCGATCCCCGCGTCTGTCACTGCACCGGCCATCAGCAGCGCCGTGATGTACTGCGAGGAGACGTCGCCGGGGATCGACACCTCGCCGCCATCGATGGGTCCCGTGACGACAAGCGGTGCCCGTCCGTTCCCGCGGGTGCTGTACGCGTCCCCGCCGAGGTCCGTGATGGCCTCGAGCAACGGCCCCTGTGGCCGCGAGCGAAGCGACTCGTCGCCGGTGAGTACCGACGTCCCCTCGGCGAGGGCCGCGGCTGCGGTCACGAGTCGCATCGTCGTCCCGCTGTTCTCGCAGTCGATGACGTCGGCCGGAACCTCCGGTCGGCCGTCGAATCCCTCGACCTCGAGCACGCCGCCGGCGGTTCGCTCGACGGCACCACCGAAGAGATCGACGGCCCGTGCGGTCGCGCGCGTGTCGGCGCTCCAGAGGGCGTCCCGGACCGTCGCCCGCCTCGCGTACCCCGACGCGAGGATCGCCCGGTGAGTGTAGCTCTTCGACGGCGGTGCCTGGACCGTCCCCTCGACGCTCGAGGGGGCGATGGTGACGCGCTCGCTCATGGTCTGGACCTCGCGCGGCCGGCCTATACCGATACCGGTCCCGAACCACGTCCGCCGGCTCGTCGGGGCTAGCGAACGACGGACGGGAACGCTGCGTCGAGGTACAGCAGTCGGGTCAGGCCGGCGGCACCGGCGTTTCGCGACCCGCTCGTTCGAGTCGTTCCTCGGCGTAGTTCTCGGCGGCCTCGAGCACCGTCGTCCCCTCGTCGTCGGCCCGCTCGATCAACTCGAGGGTTCGATCCTCGATCGCCGACGTCTTCTCCAGCGCCGACTCCCGCGTGCCGCTGCGGTACTCCTCGGCGACCGTGATCAGGCCGCCGGCGTTGATCACGTAGTCCGGCGCGTAGAGGATCTCGCGTTCCCGGAGCGCCTCGGCGTGGCGTCGCGCCGCGAGGACGTTGTTCGCCGCGCCGGCGACGATATCGCACTCGAGGCGATCGACCGTGTCGTCGTTGACTACCCCGCCGACCGCACAGGGCGCGAAGACGTCACACGGGTGGTCGTAGACCGCGTCCGGTGCGACGATATCGACGTCGTGATCGGCCGCGAACGCCTCGAGCGCGTCCTCGCTCAGATCGGTGATCGTCACCGAGGCACCGTGCTCGAGGAGTTTCACCGCCAGTTCCCGGCCTACCTTGCCGAGTCCCTGGACGACCACCTCGCGGTCGGCCACCGAGTCGGTGCCGTAGACGGCCTCGATACAGGCTCGGATCCCACAGAAGACGCCGTGGGCCGTGATCGGCGACGGATCGCCGAGTCCGTCGCTGGTGCCGACGACGTGGTCGGTCCGACGGGCGACCACGTCCATGTCTGCGACGGTCGAGTTGACGTCGACCGAGGTGACGTACCGACCGCCGAGACAGTCGACGGCCCGACCGTAGGCCTCGAGCAGGTCCTCGCTCTTGCCCGTCTTCGGTTCCTCGAGCAGGACGACGGCCTTGCCGCCGCCGAGCGAGAGGTCCGCCGCGGCGGCCTTGTAGGTCATCGCCCGCGAGAGCCGCAGAACGTCCTCGAGCGCGGCGGACTCGGTCTCGTAGTCGAGTACTCGAGTACCGCCGAGTCCGGGGCCGAGGCTCGTGTCGTGAATCGCGACGATCGCCTGCAGCCCCGTGTCCGGGTCGTTGAAGTACGATACCTGCTCGTGGCCGGAATCCGCGATGGAACCGAACACCATGCTATTAATTGTTGGGTTTAGCGTGATATTTGCTTCGCCGGCGGGTCCCGCGAGGACGCATCTCCGAGATCACCGTCGGACGCTGCGGGAAACGCGGCCGTTAAGCCGTCGGGGACGCAATCGGGTGGTATGAGTCTCGAGACCATGCAACCGAATCCCGCGTGGGACGCCGCCTCCTACGAGGACGCCGTGGACACTCTCGAAGCGCACAACGACGAACTGGTGTTCAAGGTCTGGGGCGGGGACTGGTGTAAGGACTGTCGCAAACTGCTGCCCGACTTCGGGGCGGCCCTGGACGCGGCCGGCGTTCCCGAGGATCGCATCGAGGAGATCGCGGTCGATCAGGACAAACAGGGCCCCGGCGTCGACGAGTACGGCATCGAGTACATCCCGACCGTCGTGGTCGAGACCGACGACGGCGAGGAGGTCGTCCGCTTCGTCGAGGAGGAGGACGTCCCCCCGGCGATCTGGCTCGCACAGCGACTCGAGAACGAACTGTAGCTCCCCGAAACGGTCGTCCGATCGAGTTCTCTCGTTCTCGTACGCACGACTGGAGACCCGTTAGAACGGGCTTTCGGACGATTCGTCTCCGGTAAACGTGCCAGTATCCGGTTGGTGGCCCTCGAGCCACTCGAGCGCGTCATTGACGTCGTGGGTCGGCGGCGAGCACGTTCGCCCGCGACAGACGTACAGCGTCGGTTTACCGTCCCGAGCGTCGCGGCCGGCCCAGATCGGCGGGGCCTCCGCCAGATCGAGATCGTCGAGCCACGTCTCGAGGCCCGCTTCGGTGGACGGACGGGGCGCGAACTGCCGGTCCGGGAAGTACCGGGAGGCGAAGGCATCGCGCCACTCGGCGGGGAGTTCGTCGGCGGCGACGGTCACCTCGAGCGGCCCCGATTCGAGGCGATCCGCGGCGAGACAGAGCGTCGCGTGCTCGAGGGGGTTCGACTCGAGGCGGTTCGCGTGGGTCTCGAGGACGGCTTCGGCGAGCGTCGCGAAGTCTTCGTCGACGGCTTCGCCGTCTTCACGAGGGATCTTCGATCCCTCGCCAGCGAAACTATCGAGCGCGAGCAACGTTTCGACGGCTACGCCGGTCGCGGAGGGGGTCGACTGGTCGGACAGTTCCTGGGGACGGGTCACGAGCGACTCGCCGCTCTCGGGCGTGAAGTACAGCGTCTCCCGCTCTTCGTCCCAGAACTCGGCCTCGATACTCCGTGCGAGGGCGAGCGCGAACCCGAGGTGGTCGTGGTTCCCGGTCGCCTCGTAGCAGGCCAGCGCACCGCGCGCGAGGAACGCGTAATCCTCGAGGTAGCCGTCGACCTTGACGTCGCCGTCCTTGTATCGTCGAGAGAGTCGGTTCCCTTCGTCGTCCCAGAGCCGGTCTCGGACGAACTCGAGGGCGTCGACGGCCATCGCTTCGGGATCGACGGTCGTCCCAGTCGGACCGACGGCCGTTGTGTGGCGCTCGTCGAGGACCAGCGCGGCCTCGGCACAGGTCGCGATCATGAGTCCGTTCCAGCCCGCCAGCACCTTCTCGTCGCGGTCGGGTCGGGGTCGCTCCCCCCTGGCCTCGAAGACCGCCCGGCGGGCCGACTCGAGGCGGTCGCGGACCTCGTCCTCCGCGAGGTCGAACTCGTCGGCCAGCGACGCGATCGATCGAACGCGGTTGGGCTGGTTCGTTCCCTCGAAGTTGCCGGACTCGGTGATATCGAACCGTTCGCAGAAGAGGTCGGCCGTCGTTTCGTCCGCGAGGACCTCGCGGACCTCGTCGGGGGTCCAGACGTAGAACGCGCCCTCCTCGCGCTCGCCGGTCGCCGGGTCTTCGCTCTGGGCGTCGAGCGTGGCGAAGAAGCCGCCTTCCTCGTGGGCGAGTTCTCGGTCCACGAACGCCAGCGTCTCCGCGACGACCTCGGCGTACCGCTCCTCGCCCGTGAGTTGATAGCCCGTCAGGAACGCACGCGGGATCTCGGCGTTGTCGTACAGCATCTTCTCGAAGTGGGGGACCGTCCAGTCGCGGTCGACGCAGTAGCGGTGAAACCCCCCGCCGACGTGGTCGTAGAGGCCGCCAGCGGCCATCGCGTCCAGCGTCTCCTCGAGCACCGTCCCGTACTCCTCGTCCCCGGTCCGATCGGAGCTGCGAGCGAGCACCCGCAGTCGCGCGGGTTGGGGAAACTTCGGGCCGCTCGAGCCGAAGCCGCCGTACTCCCGGTCGGCGCTTCGGACCGCCGCGTCGGCGGCCGACTCGAGCACCTCGCTCGAGGGCGGTTCGGCTCCCCGGACCGCGTCGGGCGTCTCCTCGAGTTGATCTCTCGCGGCGGCGGTCCACTGCTCCGCTCGCTGTTCCATCTCCTCGCGGTCCTCGCCGTTCCAGGAGTCGCTGATCCGCTCGCAGAGGTCGAGGAAACCGGGCTGTCCTCGCTTGGCTTCCTTCGGAAAGTAGGTCCCGACGAAGAAGGGTTTGCCCTCGGGCGTGAGCCACGCCGAGAGCGGCCAGCCGCCCCGGCCGGTGACGAGTTGGGCGACCGTCATGTAGATCGAGTCGACGTCGGGGCGCTCCTCGCGGTCGACCTTGATCGGGACGAAGTTTTCGTTCAGCACCTCGGCGACCGCCTCGTCCGCGAAGCTCTCCTCTTCCATGACGTGACACCAGTGACACGCCGAGTAGCCGATCGAGAGAAAGATGGGTACGTCGTGTTCGCGGGCCGCCTCGAGGGCCTGCCCGTCCCAGGGCTGCCAGTTGACGGGGTTGTCCGCGTGCTGGCGCAGGTAGGGGCTCTCCTCCTCGTCGAGTCGGTTGCGCTGGGTCGGCTGGCTCATGTCACTGGGTAGGGCCAGCGCTCGTAAAAGCCCGGCGTACGACCCCTCGAGCGTTCGAACCGGCTACGCGATTCCGAGCATCGAGAGGACGTTTCCGGCGAACGCGACGACGCCCGTGAGAACGGGACCGGGCTCGAGGCCGATCGCGATCGGAATTACGACGAGGAGTTCGATCACCGGAATCGCGGCGAAGATGAACACCAGCAGGTGCTGGAGGAAGCCCGTGGCCTCCTCGAGGGCTCGAGCCGACATCGACGAGGGGTGGAGCGAGTGACAGGAGTGAGACGAGTTCGACGCAGATGCGAAGCGAACGGCGGATGTGGGCGGAAGAACCCGATCGCCAATGTAGACGCTACCGGCGGTAACTACGTGACGTTACCCTGTTCGACCGATCCGCCCCCGTTCCGAAATCGGGACTACGACTCCTCGAGTTCGAACTCGATCCGATCGGTGTCGTCGCCCTTCGACGTGTGGTCCACGATCGACACTCGCCCGATGTCACCGAGTCGCGAGACGTGCGTGCCGCCACACGGGCACATGTCGAATTTCTCGATCTCGACGACGCGAAGCGGGTCGACGGAGTCGGGAATCAGGTCGAGCAGCGCGCGGCCCTCGTCGACCTCCGCTTCGACGGCGTCCCGCGGACGGTTCTCCTTCACGACCGCGAGGTCGCGATCGATCGCCTCGTTGCTACGGCGCTCGATGAGCGCGAGGTCCTCGTCGTCGAACGACGCGGGCTCGAAGTCGATCCGCGAGCGATCGGGATAGACCTGGTTCCCGGCGGTGCTCGCGCCGTACTCCTCGAGAACGACGCGGGAGACGACGTGCTGGGCGGTGTGCATGCGGCTCAACTGCCGTCGTCGCTCCTCGTCGATCCGACCCTCGACCGTCGTTCCCGCGTCGGGAAGCGTCCCCTCCCGGAGTTCGACGTCGTGGCGCACCTCGCCGTGGTCCTTCCGGACGTCGATCACGTCGGCGACGCCGTCCTCCCACTCGAGGACGCCGCGGTCGGACGGTTGCCCGCCGCCTTCCGGATAGAAGTAGGTTCCGTCGAGGAACACGCCGTCGTCGGTCGTTTCGGTGACGGTCGCCGTGAACGTCGTCACGTCGTCGGCATCTGGAAGGTATCGTAACTCGGTCACGGGGAGGGGTTCGTACCGAAGAATAAAGACGCTGCTGACGGCGACGAAGCGAGTACTCGAGCAATGCATCTCGGTCACGAAGAACTGGGGCTTACGGTAGCGCCGTCCGGAAATCATCGCGGAGGTCCTCGGCGTCTTCGAGGCCAACCGACACTCGGACCAACGTCTCGGGAATCTCCGCCGTGGCTTTTCCACGGCTAAATTCGTCGGGAATCATCAGCGACGGCACCTCGACGAGGCTCTCGACTCCACCGAGACTGGCACCCGGCGTGAATACCTCCAGCCCTTCGATAACCGCTTCGAGTTCGGTGGGCGTGCCGTCGAACTCGAAGGACAGCATCCCGCTGTACCCGAACATCTGCTCACTCGCAAGGTCGTGTTGCGGGTGACTCTCGAGGCCCGGATAGTAAACACGGTCGACCCGCTCGTGGCTCTCGAGGAACCGCGCAACCGCCATCGCGTTCTCCTCGTGATGTTCCATCCGCGCGGGCAGCGTCTTCACACCTCGCGCAACCAGATAGCAATCGAACGGTGACAGCATGTTTCCGAGTCCGACCCGCTGAGCGAACGCGAATCGCTCGAAGACTTCCTCGTCGTCGACGATGACGGTACCGCCGATCGAGTCGGAGTGCCCATTGAGATACTTGGTGGTGCTGTGGACGACGACGTCGGCACCGAGGTCCAGCGGCGCTTGGAAGTACGGACTCGCAAAGGTGCTGTCCACGCCGAACAGGGCATCGTGGTCGTCGGCGACGTCAGCTATCGCCCGGACGTCGTACAGCCGTATCAGGGGGTTCGACGGCGTTTCGACCCAGATCAGGTCGGTGTCGGAATCGACTGCTGCGGCGACGTTTTCGGGGTCGCGAGCGTCGACGAAGTCGACGTCGATGTCGAAGTGGCCGGCGGCGAGTTCCGTGAGCAGTTTTTCGGTCCCACTATAGACGGAGTCCGAGGAGACGATACGGCCTCCCGGCGGGACCAGCGCCAGCATCGTCGTCGAGATGGCAGCCATCCCGGAGGCGAACGCCAGTCCGTGCTCGCCGCCTTCGAGGCGGGCTAGCTGCTCTTCGAGGACCGCCCGAGTCGGATTGCTCTCGCGCGAATAGTCGTGGTCGTTGGCGTTCGCCCCGCTGGCCCACTCGAACGTGGTCGAGAGGTGGATCGGTGGAACGACGTCGTTCGTTCCACCTCTGTGGGGGTGCGTCTCGGTCTCAGTTGCGCCGACGGCGATTGTCGCGAATCGATTCTCGTTAGAGTGGTCGTCGTGTCGTGTCATGAATTGTCACAATAGGGCCTACTCGAGCGGTTGTACGGGCCGACGATACGGAGAGGGTGTCCAGAGGAACGTTCTCCGTCGCGAAGGAAAGGTGTGGAGTTCCCGGCGAGAGTGGCCAGAAACGCCAACCCGATGCGGGCGCGAGTCAGCGAGTCGTTCGTAGCGAACGTTGTGTCTTCGGAGGGGAAGCGTCTTGTTCGCGTGGACGAATGAGCAGTCCTGATGTATCTCGTTACGTTCCGTCTCGATCCGGGGGAGTACGATGCGGAGTTTCACGAGTTGAACGACGCAATACAGACGGCTGCCGAGAATACGGAGGGGTATCTGGGCAAACGAACGTGGCACGCTCCGGAGAGCGAGGAGGTTCTCGTCGTGTACTACTGGGAGTCGCTGGACGCGCTCGAGTCGTTTGCAGCGGATTCCGACCACGAACGCGCGAAACAGCGGTGGACGGAGTGGTACGATGCGTACGAAGTCACTGTTACGGAAATCGTCGAGAAATACGGGAGTGGGTTCGGTGACGACGCAGACCCGCCCGTGTAGACCATCACAGGCATCTTGATCGCGAAAACGGAAAACGGGCGACACCGAGCCCGGATTTCGATCTGGGCGTCCCGACGCTCGGTCGCGTTAGTTCAGTTCCTCGTTGAGCAGGCGTCGGAGTACGAGGTGGAGCACGCCGCCGTTCTCGACGTACTCGACCGCGGCGGGCGTGTCGACCTGCGCCGTGACCGTGAACTCGGTGACGTCATCGTCCTCGTCTCGCGGCTCTGCCGCTCGACTGTCCGCGGAACGTGGTTCCGCGCTCTTCTCGGCGGTAACGGTGAGTTCGGCGTTTGGCTCGAGGCCGTCCTCGAGCCCCTCGATGGTGAAGTACTCGGAGCCGTCGAGACCGAGTTCGTCCCAGCCCTCGCCGTCTTCGAACTGCAGGGGCAGCACGCCCATGCCGATGAGGTTGTCGCGGTAGATGCGCTCGTAGCTCTTCGCGATAGTCGCGCGGATACCGAGGAGGTCTGTCCCCTTCGCGGCCCAGTCGCGGCTCGAGCCGGTCCCGAACTCCTCGCCGGCCATCACGACCAGCGGCGTGTCCTCGGCGCGGTAGCGCTCGCTGGCTTCGAACACCGTGGTCTCTTCACCCGTGGGGTGATGGATGGTGTAGCCGCCCTCCTTGCCGTCGAGCATCTCGTTCTCGATGCGGACGTTCGCGAAGGTACCCCGCATCATGACCTCGTGGTTGCCCCGTCGCGAGCCGTAGGTGTTGAACTCGTGGGGTTCGACGCCGCGCTCCGTGAGCCACTGGCCGGCGGGCAGGTCCTCGCCGAAGAGCCCGGCCGGGCTGATGTGGTCGGTCGTGACCGTGTCGCCGAGGGAGAGCAGGCAGCGGGCATCCGCGACGTTCTCCACGCCGGGCTTCTCGAGCGGGAAGTCCGTGAAGAACGGCGGCTCGCGGATGTAGGTCGACTCCGGGTCCCAGTCGTAGACCTCGCCCGTCGGCGCGTCCAGTGCTTCCCAGCGATCGTCACCCTCGTAGACGCTGGCGTACTTCGCTTCGAACATCTCGGGGGAGACGCTCTCGTGGATCGTCCGGCGGACCTCTTCGGCGTCCGGCCAGACGTCCTCGAGGTAGATCTCCTCGCCGTCGTCGTTGGTTCCGATCGGCTCGTTCTCGAGGTCGACGTCCATCCGACCCGCGAGGCCGTAGGCGACGACCAGCGGCGGGGAAGCGAGGTAGTTGGCCTTGATCTTCGGATGGATCCGGGCCTCGAAGTTCCGGTTACCCGAGAGGACGCTCGTCGTCCAGAGGTCGTACTCGTCGATGGCGTCCTCGATCGGCTTCGGGAGCGGACCCGAGTTGCCGATACAGGTCGTACAGCCGTAGCCGACGACGTGGTAGCCCAGTTCCTCGAGGTCGTCCAGCAGGTCGGCCTGCTCTAAGTACTCCGTGACGACGCGGCTCCCGGGTGCGAGACTGGTTTTGACGTAGTCGGGTACCTCGAGTCCGTGCTCGACGGCGTTGCGCGCGAGCAACCCTGCGGCGACCATCACCGACGGGTTCGAGGTGTTCGTACAGCTCGTAATGGCGCTGACGAGTACGTCACCGTGACCGATCTCGATCTCGGTGCCGTCCTCGAGTTCCACGGGGACCTTCTCGTCTAACGCGAGTCCGGGGGCCGAGGCCGTCGAGTCCTCGGCGGCCGCGCCGCTGCCGTCGCCGATGGCGGGTTCGCCGCCGGGACCCAGCACGCCCTGCTCCTCGAGCAGGCTCGGGAAGTGCTCGTCGAGGTCGCCCATCGGGATGCGCTGGTGGGGCTTCTTGTGGCCCGCGAGGCTGGGTTCGACGTCGCCGAGGTCGAACTCGACGACCTCCGTGAACTCGGGATCCTGCTCGCCGAACAGTCCCTGGGCCTCGAGGTACTCCCGGACGAGGTCGACGTGGTCCGGATCGCGGCCCGTGAGCTCGAGGTACTCGAGCGTCTTCTCGTCGACGGGGAACATGCTGATGGTCGAGCCCTGTTCGGGGGCCATGTTCGAGATGGTCGCCCGATCCGCGACGGAGAGCTGGGAGACGCCGGGACCGAAGAACTCGACGAACTTGTCGACGACGCCCACCTCGCGCAGTTTCTCGGTGATGTGGAGCACGAGGTCCGTCGCAGTCGCCCCCTCCGGCAGTTCACCCTCGAGGCGGACGCCGACGACCTCCGGCAGGGACATGTTGATCGGCTGGCCGAGCAGCGCGGCCTCGGCCTCGATGCCGCCGACGCCCCAGCCGACGACGCCGATACCGCCGATCATGGGCGTGTGGCTGTCCGTGCCGACGAGGGTGTCAGGGTAGAGCCACTGCTCGCCGTCCTCCTCGCGGGCGTGGACGACTCGCCCCAGGTGTTCGAGGTTGACCTGGTGGACGATCCCCGTTCCCGGCGGGACGACGTTGAAGTCCTCGAAGGCCTGTTCGGCCCACTTGATCGCGCGGTAGCGCTCCTCGTTGCGCTCGTACTCGATCTCGACGTTCTTCTCGTAGGCGTCCTCGGTGCCGAAGTGGTCGACCTGCACGCTGTGATCGATCACGAGGTCGCAGGGGACCTCGGGTTCGACGACCGTCGGGTCGACGCCCTTGCGGTCGGCGGCCGATCGCAGTGCCGCGAGGTCTACTACTGCGGGAACGCCAGTCAGGTCCTGCAGGACGACCCGCGAGACCGTAAACGGGACCTCGGCGTCCGGCACGTCAGGTTCCCACGAGGCCGCCGCACGGACGGACTCGGCGTCGACGGGGCCTCCGTCGGTCGCGGCGTTTCGAAGCACCGACTCGAGCAGTACCCGGATACTCACGGGCAGTTTCTCGAGGTCACAGAGTCCCTGCTCCTCGAGGACCGAAAGATCGGCCATCTTGTACGTTTCGCCGTCGTGTTCGAACTCCCGGATCGCGTCCGAGAACGAATCGGTTGCCATAACCGAATTTCGTATCCTGCGTATTTGAATGTCTCGAGAATACCGTATAGAGGCCCTTATACACCCGTTATTCTGGGGTAGTGGGGTGAACAATCACGTACCGTATGTAGGGCTCCGGAGAGTCACCTTCGTACCGAACTCGATCGGCGATACCGGTGCGGAGCGATCGGAATCAGCAGCGTACCTGTGCCAGCCGCCGTGGCAGTGCCCGCGTCGGTATCAGTACCCGAGCACCTCGAGCGTCGCCTCGAACCGCTCGACGTACCGCCCGCCGAAGAGGTGAACGTGAACGAGCAGCGGATAGAGGCGGTAGACGTACCGACGGCGGTCGAAAAAGCCCGGCTCGATCGACTGCTGGGCCCGATACCGATCGAAGAACGCGTCCCCGAACGTGTCGGTCCAGTCGATGTACGCCAGTTCGATCTCGGGATGCGCGTAGTAGGTCGCGGGGTCCAGAAACGCGGCGATCTCGCCGCCCCGGGAGACCACGTTCGTGGCCCAGACGTCGCCGTGGATCAGCGCGGGCGCGTCCGGGTCGTCGATCAGCGACTCGAGATCGGCGGCCACCTCGTCGAGTCGCTCGGCGAGGGCCGGCGAGAGCGACCCGTCCTCTCGCGCGAGGCTCGCGGCGTACTCGAGCCGCGACTCGCGATAGAACGCGACCCAGGAGTCGGTCCACGGATTCGGCTGGCGAATCGGTCCCGTGAGCGTATCGCGCTCGAATCCGAACGCGTCGGCGCTGTTGTCGTGGAGCACGGCGAGGTGATCCGCCGCGTCTCGAGCGGCCGCGGGGCCGTGCTCGGTCGATCCCGCGACGTGCTCGAGCACCAGCAGGTCGTCGTCGGCGTGGACGACGTCGGGAACGGGTAGCTCGCTCTCCCGCGCCAGCGTCCGGAGCATGAACGCCTCGGTCGAGAGCGGCGTCTCGCCGACCTTCGCGACGAGGGCCGGCCCGTCCGCACGGTCGACTCGGTAAACGGAGCCGATCTGTCCGCCCTGCAGTTCGGTGACGGCCGTCGGCCGGACGTCGAGCGCCCGCGCGACGGCGTCGGCGATTCGGTCCGGGTCGGCCATCCTCACTCCCGGACGTACTCGACGAACGCGAAGCCGTCGCGGTCGTCGCGGTCGACCTCCCGCCACGACTCGCGATCCCAGTCCGGGAAGTGTGCGTCGCCGTCGGGTTCCCGGTGAACCTCGGTGACGATCAGCCGTTCGAGGGCCGGGAGGAACTGCTCGTAGACCGATGCACCGCCCGCGACGAAGATTCGCTCGGCGTCGTCGTGGCGTTCGCGTGCGGCCTTCTCGGCCCTCCGGACCCCCTCCTCGAGACTCTCCGCGACGACCGCGTTCTCGGGCGTCTCGAGGTCCCGGGTCGTCACCACGACCGTCGTCCGTCCCGGCAGCGGCTCGCCGAGCGTCTCGAGGATGCTCTCGTAGGTGATCCGGCCCATGATGACCGGATGGTCCATCGTCGTCTCCTTGAAGTGTCGCAAGTCTTCGGGGAGGTGCCAGGGCATCGCGCCGTCCGTTCCGATGATGCCGTTGTCGGCGACGGCGACGATGCCCACCAGTTCGCGGTCGGTCGCGTCCGCGAGCGTTTCGGGGAGGGATTCGTGATCGGTCATTCGGCCACGGCGAACTCGATGCCGTCGTGAGACTCGTACTCTTTCAGTTCGACGTCGTCGGCGGTCAGGTCGTCGATCGAAACGTCGGCGACCTCGAGGGTCGGGCGATCGAGCGGTTCGCGGGAGAGTTGCTCGAGCAGGCCGGGAACGTGATCGAGGCGTTCGTCGCCCTCGGCTTCGGCGGGGGCTTCGGCCTCGAGCCACTGGCGGATCTCGCGGTACTCCTCGCGGTCGTCGACGTCGCGCAGGCGGGACTGCAGGGACTCGAGGTTGTCGGCGTACCAGTCGCCGCGGTCGCCGCGGCCGCAGTAGACGTGGGCGTCGACGACGGTGTGGGCGAACGTGCCTGGTTCGAACCCGGTCTGCTGGGCGATCACTTTCGTCAGGAGGGCGTAAGCGGCGATGTTGAACGGGACGCCGAGCGCGATGTCACCGGAGCGCTGGGTGAGGTGGCAGTTCAGCCGGTCGCCCTGCACGTTGAAGACGAACGAGTAGTGACAGGGCGGCAGCGTCGAGACGGCCGCGTTGGCGGGGTGCCAGGCGTTGACCACGAGCCGCCGGGAGTTCGGCGAATCCGAGAGCGTGTCGATCACGTACTGGAGCTGGTCGAACACCCGTCGCCGACCGCCGTCGGCGGTCTCCTCGACGGTGACCCACCGGTGGGACTCGTCTGGCCAGGACTCGCCCTCGAGTCGCGCCTCGCCTTCGGGGACCGGATACCGCCTCCAGAAGCGACCGTAGGCGGTGTCCAGTCGGCCCTCGTCGTCGGCCCAGGCGTCCCAGATCTTGGTCTCCTCGCGGAGATTCCGGATGTGTTCCTCGCCGGAGAGATACCAGCAGACCTCGTGGAGCATCGAGTTCCAGCGGTAGCCGTCCATCTGCTTGGTCGTCAGCAGGGGATACCCCTCCTGCAGATCGACCTCGTAGTGTTCGCTGAACGACGAAATCGTGTCGACGCCGGTCCGATTGGGTTTGTGGGTGCCCTCGGAGAGGACCGTTTCGACTAACTCGAGGTACTGTTGCATTGTCCCGCCATTCGAAGCCCCCGACTAAAACATTGATCGCTCGCCGATCGTGATGTTCAGGTATCTGTAACGATCGAGAACGCCACGAAAGCCCCTGACGGCTCCGGTCGATGGACTCGCTGCGCTCCTCGTTTCACTGCCGTGCTTACTTCGCCCGTCTTCCCGGAGCCGGCAGCCCCTTTCATTCCAACCCGCAATGGCATGACCGGCCAGCCGATACGGGTGGGAATGAAAGGGGCTGCCTCGCTCGACCCGGTGAGACGATGTAAGGACCGCAGGCCGAAGGCCGAGGACCGCAACGAGTCGCAACCGGTCGAGCGAGGTAGGGGCTTTCGTGGTGGTATTAGACGCAACCGTTCTCCTATCGACTGCTACCACTTTCACTCTGGTGTCCAAACCCTCATTATCGCCGCGGGCCTCCCGACGACCGATGACCGCTCGAGCCGGCGTCACCGTCCTCGCCCTCCCGCCGTCGGCGATCGCGGATCGGCCAGTCCCCACGCTCGAGGATCTCGCAGCGACGGTCGAACCCGACGCCGTCTGGGTGCTCGGCCCCGATCGCGACCCGCAGGCGTTCGCGCGGGCCCGGAGCGTCTTCGATGCCCCGGCCGTGCATCCGCCACTCGAGACCGGTGGCGACGGCCCGCTGTCTCGACGGCTGCTCGAGGCCACCGCGCCGGAGGACGGGAACGACGACGACGCTCCCCTCGAGATCGCCCTCGCGCCCGGGACCGAGGCCTTGCGTGCGGACCCGGACGCCGTCTTGCGGACGCTCGAGGCCGATACCGTGTCGCTCGTCTGTGACGACGTGACGACGGTGACGCGGCCGACGGCCCTCGAGACGCGCCTCGAGGGAGCGCCGGTGCTGGCCGACGCGCTGCCAACCGGAACGGTGACCACCCTGCTGACGGGGAGCGAGCCTGCGGGGTACGATGCGCTCTGGCACCTGGAACCCGGGACGGGTGCCGTCCGCTGCGTCGACCACGAGACGGTCGGCGGCGTCGAACCGCTCGGGGACGACTGCGTCTCCGTTCGCGTCCGCGGGGCCGGCCCGACGAAGGGCTACGGCGAGCGGGGATCGATCGCGAGTCTGACGCTGACCGCGGACGGCGTCACTCGCGTCGACACGCACGACGTGACCGACTTCGGCCTCGAGGCCGTGGCCGGAATCGGACCGAAGACGGCGGATCGACTCGCCGACCGGGGAGTGACCACTCGCGCAGAACTCCTCGAGACCTCGATCGCGACGCTCGCGGACCTCCCGGGCGTCGGCCGCGAGCGCGCCCGGACGATGCACCAGCACGCTCGGGTCCTCGAGACGGGCGAGCCGCGACGATTGACCGACGAATCACTGCCCGGCGCGGACTGGCACGAACCGCCGCTGTGTCTCGACGTCGAGACCGACGGCCTCTCGCCGACGATCCTCTGGCAGATCGGCGTCTACGATCCCGCAACCGACGAGTATCGGGCCTTCGTCGAGCGGGAGGATCCGAGCGACCCCGCGCCGGTGCTCGAGGCCTTTTGCGACTGGCTCTTCGGCATGCACCCGAACCGCGCGCTGCTCACCTGGAACGGCTGGGGGTTCGACTACCGACACCTCGGCTCGTTCGTCGCGAAACACGTCCCCTACTACGCCGAGGCGTGGGAGTCGATCCCCAAGTTCGACCTCTACTTGTGGGCCGTCAAAGACGAGAACGCCCTGCTCCCCGGCCGGACGAACGAACTCGAGGTCGTCGCCGACGCGCTAGGCTACGAGGGTGCGGAGACGGGCCTCGACGGCGCGGCGACGGCCGCGGCCTACCAGCGATTCGTGCGCACCGGCGCGGAACTCGCGTGGGACCGCCACGAGGCCTACTGCGAGGACGACTGTCGTGCCCTCTGGCACGTCTACGAACGCCTGCGGGACGCGCCGCTGGCGTCCGAGACAATGGCCTCGAGCGTCGACGATGTGGACCGAACCGACGCGAGTCAGTCGACGGGCGACTCCCCGGCGGCGACCGCGGAGGCGAATCGAGGCGAGACGACGAGCGACGGATCGGCGTCGCACAGCCAGGGAACCGGTCGCTCGAGCACGAGCACCGAGGACACCGAACAGGCCGGATTGACCGACTTCTGATCTCACCTCCCGAACCATGAGCGAACCCGAATCCGAGACGCGGACGGACGTCCCGATCACCGGCGAGGAGCTGGTCGAGAGCTTTCCCAGATACCACGATCCGGCGGACGTCAGCGTCCTCGAGTTGCCGGGGCGAGACGCCCAGACGGTTCCCGCCAAAGACGTGTTGCAATCCGAACTCGCGGGTCCCCTCGAGCACGACCTCTACACCCATCAGGCAGAGGCGCTCGCGGCGCTCGCCGACGGGGAGCACGTCTGCGTCGCGACGAGCACGTCCTCGGGGAAGACCCGGGTCTACGCCCTCCAGATCGCCAGAAACTACCTCGAGGCTCGCGCTCGGGGCGTCGAATCGACCGCTTACCTGCTGTACCCGACGAAGGCGCTCTCGCGGGATCAGGAGGGGGCGCTGAACGATCTGTTCGACGATCTGGGGCTCGAGATCACGGTCCGGGTGTACGACGGCGACACCGAACGCGGCGAGAACCGGCGGCGGATCCGCGAGGAGGCCGACGTCATCATCACCAACTTCGCGGGCGTGAACACCTACCTGCACGACCACGACCGGTGGGCGCGCTTTCTCTCGGCCTGTGACCTCGTGGTGATCGACGAGTCCCACACCTACACCGGCGTTCACGGGATGCACGTCGCCTGGATCGTCCGGCGACTGAAACGCGTTCTCGCGTACTACGACGCCGACCCGCAGTTCGTGCTCACGAGCGCGACGATCGGGAACCCGGGCGAACACTCCGCGGCACTGATCGACGAGTCGGTCACCGTCGTCGACGAGGACGGCTCGCCGCGCGGGCCGCGGGATCTGGTGCTCTGGAACCCGCCGCCGCGGGACCGGGAGCGAGACGACGAGCGCGGCGAGTGGTCGGAGACGGACGCTGAAGCGAAGCAACCCGGTGCCGAACGGACGGCGGACGACGCGGACGACACGATTTCCGAGCGCGTCCCGGCCACGGTCGACGCGCCGCGTGTCCTGTCGCATCTGACCTACAACGACGCCCAGACGCTGCTGTTTACGCCCTCCCGGAAGCTCGCCGAACTCTCGGTCAAGCGGGCGTCGAAACACCGCCGCGACAACCCCCGCTACTACACCAACCCCGACCGCGGGAGCGCGATCGAGCCCTATCACGCCGGCCACTCCCGGAAGAAACGCCACGGCACCGAACATCAGCTCCGGAACGGGTTGCTCGACGGCGTCGCCTCGACGAACGCCCTCGAGCTGGGCATCGACATCGGCGCGATGGACGCGACGGTCCAGCTGGGGTATCCCGGCCAGCGACAGTCGTTCTGGCAACAGATCGGTCGCGCAGGTCGGGGACGAAGTCGTGCGCTCTCGGTGCTCGTCGCCGAACACCGAACCCTCGACCAGTACGTCGTCTCCAACCCCGACTACCTGCTCGAGAACGACGTCGAGGACGCGGTGGTCGACGTCGACAACGACGCCGTCTTCGCCCAGCACCTCCGGTGTGCGGCCGACGAACTCGCGATCGACGAGACCGACGCGGGGACCTTCACCGAGCGCGAGCGCCTCGAGCGCGGGATCGAGATGTGGCGGCGGGCCGGGCAGCTACGGGGTCACCTCGAGACGGGCGTCTCGTACGCGGGACCGCCCAGACCCCAGCAGTCCGTCTCGCTGTACGCGACGACGGGCGAGGAGTACGAGGTCCGACTCGCCGAGGGCGTCGACGACGTGCACGATCCGGAGATGGAACCGCTGGCGACGGAACGCGTCCTCCGGGACTTCCACGAGGGGGCGGTCCGCCTCCACCAGGGGAAACAGTACGAGGTCGTCGACGTCGACCACGCCGCGCCACGGCCGAGCGTCACGTTGCGGCCGACGGACGTCGACTACTACACCCGGACGCGGACCGACGTGACGGTGCTGGACGCCGTCTCGGAGCGCTCCCGTGAGATCGGCGACTTCACCCTCCACTTCGGCCGCGGTCGCGTCCTCGTCTACCACGGCACGTACGATCAGGTCGCGATCCACGGTGGGGAGAAGCGAAAGCAGTCGATCCCGACGGAGAACCCGCCGCTCTCGATGGAGACGCAACTCTGCTGGCTCGAGGTTCCCCAGGACGTCGAGCGCGCGCTGATCGAGAAGTACCGCGACGTCTCCGTCCCCGAACTCGAGGACGACCTCGCGGGGACGGCTCACCTCGGCTACGCTGGCGGGTTGCACGCCGCCGAGCACGCGACGATCGGCGTCGCGCCGCTCGAGTTGATGGTCGACAAGCGCGACCTGGGCGGGTTGGCGACGCTGACGATCGACTCGCACCTCGATCAGGAGCCGTCCGAATCGAACGAGGGGTTCGGCGTGGCGACCGACGACGGCGACGCGCCGCGAAACATCGCTGCGGCCGAGGCCACCGTTCGCGAGATCGCGACCAATCTGGAGCGGCCGCCGGCCAGCGGCTGGTTCATCTACGACGGCGTCGAGGGCGGCCTCGGGTTCGCGCGGGCCATCTACGAGCACTTCGAGGCCGTTGCTCGCCGGGCGCGACGACTGATCGCTGACTGCGACTGCGGTGATCCGGGCGGCTGTCCCGCCTGCGTGATGGACGACCAGTGTGGCAACGACAACCGGCCCCTCCATCGCGGCGCGGCCGTCGACGTCCTCGATCAACTGCTCGGCAACGAGGACCGGAGCGCCCTCGAGGCGTACCTGCCCGACGAGGAGTACGGCGGCGACCGGCGGCCACCGCTGTTTTACGCCTGAGACGGCCTGCTGTACCGGCTCCGTCGTCACCACCGCCGATCGCTGTGCCACCGGAACTGACTTCCAGGCGACCGTCTGATTCCGGTGCCGGCCGACTCGATTTCGTCGCCCGGCTAAAATATATTTTAGCTAACATATATTCGCGCGCCGGACCGAGAGGTGGGTATGCGACATCGATTCGACGCGGGTGGTCGCGCCACCGACGACCGACGACAGCGACACCACCGCACGGAAGCGAGACTCGGCAGTTTCGAGGAGCGGCCCCCGGCCGAACACGCTGCGCCGAACCCGTCCGAGGACACCCCCACGCTCGAGACGGGGACGACCATCGTCGCGATGGAAGCCGACGAGAGCGTCGTGATGGCCGCGGACCAGCGGATGAGTCTCGGCGGCCGACTCGTCGCCAACAAGGACGCCCAAAAGATCGAGTCCGTCCACCCGACGGCGGCGATGGCTATCGCCGGCTCCGTCGGCCCCGCCCAGGACTTGCTCCGGTCGCTCAGCGTCGAAGCCAGGTTGTACGAGACCCGACGCGGCCGCCCGATGCGCGTGAGCGCGCTGGCGGAGGTCGCCGGCGGACTGGTGCGAGGCGCTCCCGTGGCACCGCTGCTCGGAGGCGTCGACGATGCCGGAGCGCACGTCTTCCAACTCGACGGGAGCGGCTCCGTGATGGCCGACCGGTACGCCGCCGGCGGCAGCGGGATGCAACTGGCCTACGGCGTGCTCGAGGACCGGTTCGAACCCGACGCTCCGACGGAAGAGGCGGTGACGACGGCGACTGCCGCGGTCGAGGCCGCCAGCGAACGCGACACCGCGAGCGGCGACGGCGTTACGCTCGCGGTGATCGATCGCGACGGCGTGCGCTTCGAGACCGGAGGTGCGTCCTGATGCAGGGTCCCCAGCGGGAGGCCTACGACCGGACCAGCACGATCTTCTCGCCGGACGGGCGGCTCTACCAGGTCGAGTACGCCCGCGAAGCCGTCCGACGGGGTGGTCCGGTCGTCGGCGTGCGAGCGACCGACGGCGTCGTGTTGGCGGCACACCGTCCGGTACAGTCCCCGCTGCAGGTCTCCGAGACTGTCGAGAAACTCCACGCCATCGACGACCGCGTCGGGGCGGCGACGGCCGGCCACGTCGCCGACGGACGCCACCTCGTGGAGGAGGCGCGCCTCGCGGGCCAGCGTGAGCGCCTTCGGTACGGCGAACGCGCCGGCGTCGAACGGATCGCGACGGCCGTCGGGGACTACGTGCAGGAATCGACCCAGTCCGGGGGCATGCGGCCGTTCGGCACCTCGCTACTGTTCGGCGGCATCGACGGCGGCGATCCGCGACTGTACGAGGTCGATCCATCCGGGACGCCGCGAGAGTGGCGCGCGGTCGCCGTCGGCGGCAACGGCGAGGCGATCCGCGACTCGCTCGAGGCGGAGTACACGCAGGATCTGGAGACGAGCGCGGCGACGAGCCTGGCCCTGCGGGCGCTCGACGACGGACTCGAGGCCGATATCGGGCCGGACGACGTCGCTATCGGGACGATCAGGACCGATTCGGACGGCGTGAACCTGTTCGACCGCGAGCGACGGGCGAGCGCGCTCGGTGAGGCCGGGCTGACTGGCGCGTCGTAGTACAAACGCCGCCGCTGAAGGGACGGGCGCGGTCTCAGGCTGGCGTTCCTTCGCCGTCGTCGAGGCCGGCGTCGCCGGAACCGCTGTCGGCGGTGCTCGAGGCAGGCGTGGCGGCCTCCGGTCCGGTGGGCTCCGGGACCGTCCGGCGTCGGTGGTCGACGACGGTGGCGTCGCGCGCGAGGTAGCACTCGAGCAACTCCTCGTCGAGGCGGAGGCCCACGACGAGACACCACGGATCCGTGGAGACGAGGCGTTCGCTCCACTCGGGGCCGACGTTCCACAGCGGCCGCTCCGCGATGTCGACGTCGTGTTCGTGCGCGAACGCGACGACTGCAGGATGTTCGAGCAGCGTCAACGAGACGGGACAGGCGACCGACGCGCCGCAGGAATCGCACTCGAACGTCGCCTGTACTGGATTGTCGACGTCCGTCTCGGTGGGGTCGTCGACGTCGGCGTCGGTGGCATCGCTCTCGGGGGCGTACGGCACGAGTTGGCCGTCGACCGGGCCGGCACAGTCGGGACAGACGCCGTCGGCGAACGCCTCGATCCGGCGGTGGTGGTAGGCGTCAATAGCGGCCGCGACATCGCCGTCGCCCCGGTTGCGATCGCGGTAGCCGCTCGGGGGCGTCGAGACCGCCAGCACGGGTGAGGAACACGCCTCGCAGTCGACCCGCGTCACGTTGTCCTCGACGCGAGCCACGAGTCCGTCGTTGCGACAGAGCGGACAGCGCTCCTCGAGGTCGATCGGCTCGCGGTCGACGCTGTCGGTGTAGACGCCAGACCGAATCGACCGGACCGCCGACCGCCCTGCGGCCGTCAACTCGTAGCGGTCGTCCGGTCGAGCGCGGACGAACCCGCCCTCGAGTTGGCGGAGGTGGTAGGCGAAGCCAGCGGACGTGTCGACGTCGCTGGCCTCGTAGAGCGCCGAGAACGTCCGCGGTTCGGCCGCGTCGAGCGTCCGCAGGATCGTCGTCCGGACCTCGTTGCCCAGCGCCTGAAACGCGTCGCTGGGCGATTCCGACGTGGCCCCGTCTGACTCGTCGGTCATACCGTTCTTCAGTAGCGGCGTCGATAAAAACCCTCGCGTCGCGGTAGCACCCGACGCTGTCCTCTGAGCCGGTGCGAGTACCGGTCGCGGTTACGGCGCGTCGTACTCGACGTTCAGTTGATCGAAGAGGAACGACCAGACGTCGAGTTGCTCCTCGACGATCATCCAGGTGGGTTTGCCGGTGCCGTGGCCGGTGTCGCGGTTCGTCTTGCAGAGGAACGGCCCGCCGTCGGCGACCGCCTGCATGCGGGCGGCCATCTTCCAGGCGTGGACCGGGTGGACGCGGGTGTCGTCCTCCGCGGTCTTGAAGAAGACCGGCGGGTACTCGGTGTCGGGATCGACGTTGTGATACGGCGAGTACTCCTTGATGTACTCGTAGGCCTCGGGGTCGTCCGGGGAGCCGTACTCGCTCGTCCAGGAGGAACCCAGCAGGAACGTGTGGAACCGGAGCATGTCCAGCAGGGGGACGTGACAGCAGACCGCCCCCAGCAGGTCCGGCCGCTGTGTCAACACCGCGCCGACGGTCAGGCCGCCGTTGGATCCGCCCTGGATCGCCAGCCGATCGCTCGAGGTGTAATCTTCGTCGATCAGGTACTCCGCGGCGGCGATCATGTCGTCGAACGTGTGCTGTTTGTTCCCGTGACGGGCGGCCTCGTGCCACTCCTTGCCGAACTCGCCGCCGCCGCGCAGGTTCGCCTGCGCGAAGACCCCACCCGAACGGAGGAACTCGCGGCCGAACGTCTGGAATCCGGGCGTCAGGCTGTTCTCGAAGCCGCCGTAACCGTACAGCAGGGTGGGGTTGTCGCCGTCGCGGTCGAGGTCTTCGCGGTGAACGATAAACATCGGCACCTCCGTTCCGTCGGCGGACTCGTACCGGACTTGCTCGACCGTCAGATCGAACTCGAGGGCGACGTCCGGGCGGTCGAGTTCGTCGCTGGCGTCGGAGTCGAGATCGTAGCGGAAGACGGCCGGCAGGTGGTCGAACGACTGGTAGCCGAAGAACGCCTCCGGCGCGTCGCGGTTGCCCTGCAGGCCGGTGACCGTCCCCGTTCCGGGCAGGTCGATCGATCGAACGTGGTCGCCGTCGAGGTCGAAGACCTCGAGTTCGGAGACGGCCGCGCGTTCGTACTGGACGAGCAGGCGATCGTCGGCGACCGTCGCCCCCTGTACGATCCCCTCCCGTTCGGGGATCGCCTCGGGTAATTCGGCGGGGTCGACCTCGCCGACGTCGCCCGAGAGGTCGAGTTCGAGGAACCGATAGTAGGGGGCGTCCAGGTCGGTTCGGACGTAGGCCGTGTCGTCGTAAATCAGCGGCGTGTAGAGGTGTTCGGCGTCGGTGATCACGGGCGTCAGGTCGGTGTCGCCGACCGCCGCGTAGGAGAGGTCGCTTCGCTCCCAGCCGGTGACGAACGCCACGAGGAGATGCTCTCCATCTCGATCGGTCGAGAGCATCGGCCACGTCGACGGCTCGTCGACCTCCGCGACCAGCGGGTCCGCGTCGGGGTCGTCGCCGTGTTCGTGGTAGCGGATCTCCTTCTCGAGCTGGGCCTCGCCTTCGAGTCCCGTCCGACCGTAGTAAAACCCGTCCGGCGTCCAGGCGAACATGCCGGGGTTGGCCCGTCCGAGGCCGGGGAGTTCCTCGAGGACGTCGCCGGAGGGGACCTCGAGGACGGTCACGTCGTACAGTTCGTCGCCGCCTTCGTCGACGCCGTAGGCGAGTCGCTCGCCGTCGGCCGAGACCGTCCACCAGCCCATCGACTTCGTGGCGTCCTCGCTGAACTCGTTTGGATCGACCAGCACCTCCCGGTCGTCCTCGAGCGACTCCCGAAAGTACAGCACCGGCTGGTCGTCCTCCGGTCGCTCGACCTCCTGGAAGTAGCCCGTCGGCGCGGGCGTGATCGACCCGTAGTCGGTCGTCCGCGCCAGCTCCTCGAATCGCGGTCGGAGGTCCTCGCGGACGTCGACGGACTCGAGGTAGTCGTCGGCGTACTCGTTCTGTCGCTCCACGAACGCAGCGACGTCCTCGCCGTCGTCCTCGAGCCAGAGGTACGGGTCCGCCACCACGTCGCCGTGGCGCATGTAACTCGTGTTCTCGCGTTTCGTCTCCGGGGGACCGTGCTGGACCATACTGACCACGTTCGAATGACGGTCCTATGAAACGATCGGTCGCGGAACCTCGATACCCTCACCCGTCTCCGGTCAGTCTGGGTCCGGGTACCCCAGTCGCCAGACGCCCCACGGAACGAAGACGACGAACGGAAGCAACACTGCCGTGAACAGTGCCGAGTCCAACACGACGAAGACGACCACGAGGAGGGCGGCGACGAGCGCGACGGAGACGACGGAACACCGCCGATCGATCGGTCCCAGTTCGGTCGACCGAACCGGGAGATGACAGGCGGCGACGAACGCGTCGGGGTCCGAGACGGGTCCGAGCGTTCGGTCGAACTCGTCGTCGCCCCACCCCATCGTCACGGCGAACCGGCGGGTGCCGAGCAGGTGATCTGGGAGGCTGTCCCGGACGACATCGGCCTCACGGAGTTCGTGTACCGGGACGGCCCACTGGGGCTCGTCGGCCCACTCGTCGTACGCGACGAGGCGGTCGTCGTAGCGGCGATACTCGAGCGGCAGGTCTCTGAGTACGTACTGGACGACCGTCACCCCGAGTTGTATCAGGTACAACGTTGCGAACGCGACGCCTGTGCCGAGCAGGAGTGTCCGCGTCGGCGTTTCGCCCCCCAGGACGGCGACCGAGCCGAACCACAATAGCACGTGCCAGGGGAGGTAGAAGATCGCCCCGAACAGCGTGTGATGGGCGGCGGACCAGAGGACGGCGGTGTCGTCGGTCGAGAATCGAACGTCTGGTTCGCCCCCGGGTACCGCCGGTTTTTCGCGGGGCTTGCGGCTCGCGGTCGGGCCGGCGAGCCAGCCGGTGAGTCGGCTTCGCTCACCGTGTGCAGCGCGGAACGACGCCCACTCGAGGAGGAGTTTGCCGACGACGAACCCGACGAGCAGCGCCACGCCACCGACGTCATCGGGCACGACGACTCCGACCAGCACGACGACGAGGAACAGGGTCTGCCACACCTGGGTCTCGACGACCTCGTACGCGGAGACCCTCTCGTACTGGCGACCGCGGAGGTACTCGCGGTGGAGGTCGACCGTCACGCCGACGAGTAGTGCCGCGGCGCTCGCGAGCACCTCGGGTCGCGTGAGGACCGCCCCCACGTCGAAGACGTGGCTGAAGACGATGCCGAACGCGACCCAGAACCAGCCGACTGCCATACCGACGTCGCCGACGAACGGCACGTTTCGGGGATAGATCGGCGGCAACCACGGGACGACTGTTACACTGCCGCGTCGCTGTTTCAGGTCGGCCGAGACCGCCTCTCCGTCCTCCTCGTCGAACGGTGGCGGCTGTTGGGCGACGAGCGCTTTCACCGCAGCGAGCGGGAACGAGAGGAGAACCTCGAGCGCGTAGATTGCGACCAGCGTCGTCGCGTCCCAGCCGAGCGCGAGGACCCCGATCAGCGGCAGCAGGTTCGCGATCAGGATCGGCGCGAACCCTCCCCACGGGTCGGTGGCTTCGAGGTCTGTCGGCGGTCCCGTCACCTGTGGCCGTCGTCATCGACGGTTCGTCTTATAGCTGTTCTGAAATTTCGTCCGGCTGCCGGTCGCCGACTCGAGTGGCGTCAGCGGGGAGAACCCGAAAGATCCACGGTCCACACCTTCGAGGATGGCGTATGACCCAGCCACCCGAGTCGGCCCTGTTCGGTGCGATCGCCGAACGGATGGCCGAGCAACTGGCGCTGGACTCGAGCGGACACGACGTCCACCACGCCTGGCGGGTCTTCTCGCTCGGGCGACGCATGGCCGACGAGGAGGGTGCCGACGGCCTGATCGTCGGCGCGGCGGCGCTCACTCACGACCTCCACCGGGTCGTCGGCGGCGAGGAGTTCGTCCACCCGCGGGAGACGCTCCCGACGGTCCGCGAGATCCTCGACGACGCCGGCGTTCCGGCGGCGCACGTCGAGGAGGTGTGTCACTGCGTCGCCGTCCACGAGGAGTACGGCTTCGACTACGGCCACGGCGACGAACGCGGGGCGGACACGCTCGAGGCGGCGGTCCTTCAGGATGCGGACAACCTCGACGCCATCGGGGCCGTCGGCATCGCCCGCGCCTTCGCGTTCGGTGGCGCGCACGGACACCCGCTGTGGGACCGCGATCCGGCACCTGCGTGGGTCGACTGGGAGGCCGACGAAACCGGCGACTCGACGCTCGAGCACTTCGAGGAGAAACTGTTGCACCTGCGCGAGGACATGAACACCGAGACCGGTCGGCGAATCGCCGAGAGGCGACACGAGTTCCTGGTGACGTTCCGCGATCGGTTCGAGCGGGAGTGGTTCGGCGAGGTGTGATACGGGTTACTGTAAGTCGTTTCCGACGCAACCCCCGCCCGGGTCGCTGTTGCGTCGGTTCCTCGTTACAGTAATCCGTCTGAGAGGCCCGTTCCGAGCGGAGCGCGTCTCTTTTACGCGGTCTCGAGCGTCCGTCGATGGATCGCGGAGCCGGTTGGGACACGTACTGGCCGGTCGCTATTTAGGTGCCGACGTCACAGCTACCAGTATGGAACCTGCGCTCTCAGCCGTCGCTATCCTGTTCGTCGTCGGATTGCTGTACTCGTTCGTTCGATTACTGTGGGACGACGAGATGCCTAACTGGCTCGGCTGAACTCGACGTGAACAGTCCCTATCGGTCGTCGGATGTCTACCGCTCGAGGAGCGCGTGCCAGCGGCCGAAGCGACCGCTCGGGCGACGGCCGTTAGCCGCCCGCGTCCCCGTCGCGACAGACCGTCGCCTCGAGGCCCTCCAGTTCCGTTCGGTCACCTGTGAGTCGATACCTGAACCCGTAGGCCGCGCTCCCGCCGGCTCCGTGAACGACTGCGACCATTCCCTGACGCTCGGCGTCCCCACAGGATTCCGGATCGACGAAGGGCGCGTACGTCGTCTCGTACGGTTCGGTCTCGTCCGGGGCCACGACCAGATCGGACCGCGAGGGCGAGAGCGGTCGATTCCCGTCGATACCCACGACGCCAGGCGATCCCGGCAGGTCCGACCGATCGATCCCGTCGGCCTGGGGATCGACCGTCGGGTTCGGAACGTCGCCGTAGATCGCGAGAAACCGGACGAGCAACGGCGCTTCACCCTGATTTTCCACCTCGAGGCGCGCACGCCCGTCCGCCAGCGGTTCGACGGTTCGCACGGCCCCGTGGACCGGCTCCCAGACCGAGAGTCGAGCGTCGCCGTCGGGGGTCTCGGCCCTGACGCGGAGTGCCGGGTGATTCTTGAGGTACGTCTGGAGTCGCTCGGGAAAGACGACCTGGAAACGGACCGTCTCCCCGGGCCGCTCGATCGCGTCGTACTCGACGTCCGCTTCGGAGTCGAGGAGGACCACGCGTTCGACGTCGACGTCTTCGCGGAGGTCGACGACGAGGTCGGTCCCCTCGTATCGGTAGCCGGCGAAGGCGGCGTCGGTCTCGAGGCGGCCACCCGTCAGTGGGATCGCGTCGAGACACCCGGCTGAGAGGGCGAGGCCGCCGGTAGCGACGCCGCGGAGAAACGGGCGGCGGTTCATAGGTAGTGATACGAGCGGTGACTGATAAGTGTAGGCGACGTTCGATCGTCCCAACCCACGAGCGTGCATACATCTCCCTCGTGGAAAGAGCAACGTTTACAGGTTCGTGCGTTCCGATACCGACCATGCGAGAGCACGTGCTCCTGATCGGTGGTGGCGGCCGCGAACACGCCATCGCTCGCGCACTGGCGGATAGCGAGGCCGACCTCTACGCCTGCGCGGGCAACCGCAATCCGGGCATCGCCGAGATCGCGACCGACTTCGAGACCCTCGAGACGACGAACCCGAAGGCCGTCGTCGAGTACGCCGAGGACGTCGAGGCGACCATCGCCGTCATCGGTCCCGAATCCCCCCTCGAGGCCGGCGTCGCCGACGAACTCGAGGCCGCCGGGATCTACGCGTTCGGACCGAAGGAAGCCGACGCCCGTATCGAGACTGACAAGGCGTTCCAGCGCCGGTTCATGCGGGAGAACGACATCCCGGGTTGTCCGGATTTCGAAACGTTCGACGATATGGAGGCCGCCTGCGACTACATCGACGAGTACGACGGCGACCTCGCGATCAAGCCCGCCGGCCTCACCGGTGGGAAGGGCGTGAAGGTCATCGGCGATCAGGTGACCGCCGAGGAGGGCAAGGAGTACATCCAGGAATCGGATTACGACCGGATCGTCCTCGAGGAACGGCTGATCGGCGAGGAGTTCACGATCCAGGCGTTCGTCGCCAACGACACGTTCGAGACCTCACCTGCCGTTCAGGACCACAAACGCGCCTACGAGGGCGACGAAGGGCCGAACACCGGCGGTATGGGTAGCTACTCCGACGCGACCCGCGAACTGCCCTTTATGACCGAAGGCGACTACGAGGAGGCCGTCTCGATCATCGAGGCGACCGTCGACGCCCTCGAGGATTATCGGGGCATCCTCTACGGACAGTTCATGCTGACCAGCGAGGGACCGAAGGTCGTCGAGTTCAACGCCCGGTTCGGCGACCCCGAGGCGATGAACACCCTGCCCGTGCTCGAGACCGACTTCCTCGAGGTGCTCACCGCCGCCCGCGACGGTGACGCGGTACCGGAACTCGAGTTCGCCGAGCAGGCGACGGTCTGCAAGTACGCCGTTCCCGAGGGATACCCGACCGATCCCGAGGCGGGAGCGAAGGTGCAGGTGGATGCGGACAGCGCTGGGGACGCGCTGTTGTACTACGCGAGCGTCGACGAACGGGACGACGGCATCTACACGACGACCTCGCGCGCGTTCGCCGTGGTCGGCCTCGCCGACTCGATCACCGAAGCCGAGGCAATCGCCGAAGACGCCCTCGCGGTCGCCGGCGAGGAGGGCCTGGATATGCGCCACGACATCGGAAAACCGGACCTCGTCCAGCAGCGGATCGACCACGTGAACGAGCTTCGGGGCGAGTAATTCGCGACTGTCGACTGGGACCGACCGCTACGTGGTGTCGGTCGTCCGGATCGGCAACTGGTCGGGTGCGGCGATCTTCAGCCGTCGATCACGAAGTGAAAGGGAGCGACCGCGAGCCTACGTTCCGACTTTCATCACCTGGTACCACTCGCCGTCCCAGGTGCAGTAGTACTCGAGCAGCGATTTGACGGTGAGTACGCCGAGCGCCGGATAGACGAACGGCACCAGGACGACCGTCCAGGAGAGACGGCCGACGCGTCCCGCAGTGAGGTCCCGGAGCCAGACGGCCCCGATGGTCGCGAGGATACAGAGGAACGGGACGAGAAGCGTCAGGGTCGCCTCGAACAGTAACAGGAGCAGGACGTGCGAGGCCACGACGAGCGTCAGCATGCCGCCGACGAGGCTGCCGACGGCACGCGCGAGCGAGAGCACGCCCCGGAAGCCGGTGCCGCCGCGGAGTTCCTGTCGGAGCCGTGAGTGTAACACCTGGATCTGCCCGATCCGCCAGCGCTTGCGCTGTCCCCAGAGATCACCGAGCGTGTGGGGTGCCTCCATCGTGCTGGTACAGCGTCGATCCTGGTGGACCGTCAGGTTCGCGTCGTGACACTCGTGAGCGAACGCGATGTCCTCGGTCAGCATCGATCGGTAGCCACCGATCTTCTCGAAGGCCTCCCGGGTGAAGACGACCGACGCGCTCTTCGGGTTCGCGAACCCGAACATCTCGAACAGCGCGTACGCCGAGTGAACGATGATCCGTTCGCAGTAGGCGATCGTCTCGACGGCACCGTTCGGTCGCGGGATCCGACGCCCCTGGAAGACGTCGGCACCGTTCTCGAGCGCGGCCGCGGCTGCCGGCACGAACTCGGGGGCGACCCGCTCGTCGGCGTCGACCACCGCGAAGTACTCCGCGTCGGACTGCTGGACCGCGTAATTGATCGCGGTCGCCTTCGATCCCGGCGTCCCGTTGACGAGACAGTCGACGCGGTCGTATTCGGCCGCCAGTTCTTCGGCTCGCTTGCGCGTCGGTTCGTCGTCGGGTTCGACGACGATGGCGACCGTGAGCGGTTCGTAGGCGTTCTCGAGCAGGCTCTCGACGCTGATGTCGAGGACGTTTCCGTCTCGGTAGGCTGGCACGATCGCACAGACTGCTGGACCCGATGCAAGCCGTTCCTGCGTCGAACGATCGGCCCAGACGCCCCGACTCAGGAGACCGCCGCTGAGTACGGCAAAGAGCGCGAACCCGATCACCGTCACCATCCCGATGAGAAAGACCAACCTGACGGTGACCAGCCCGAGCGTCACCGTGACGGTCCAGACCCCCAGACCGGCCAGCACCCCGAATCCGAGCAACGCACCCGTGATACAGGTAGTTCCGAGCAACTCGACGGCGTACCGAGAGGATACCATCATGTAGTCGACCGCACGATACCATTAAGAAATTTGTCGTTTGGGTTCACGACCGACTGCCGACGCGTTCGGTGCCCGTCGACGCGTTCTCGATCGGCCTCAACTCGTCGCGTCCACGGCCTCGAGCAGCAGGTCCGCCCCGAGGTGGATCTCGCGTTCGGTGACGTCGAGCGGCGGCAGCAGCCGCAGCGTCTTGTGGCCACAGCCGAGCGTGAGCAGTCCGCGTTCGAACGCGGCTTCGACGACGGCCTCCCGACGTGCTTTCGTCTCGAACTCGACGCCGATCATGAGCCCGCGTCCGCGGACGTCGACGATGCCCGGAGCCTCGCCGTCTTCGACGGCGTCCTCGATGATGGCCCGGAGCCCTTCGCCCCGTTCCCGGACGTTCGCGAGCAGGTCTTCCTCCTGCATGACTTCCAGGGTGAGCGCGCCCTGCAACGAGGCGACGACGTCACCCGCACCCCAGGTCGAGGAGAGTCGCCCGGTCTCCTCGGGGAAGACGTCCGAGCGCGAAATCGTCGCGCCGACGCGAAGGCCCTTGCCGCTGGTGATGACGTCCGGGGTGAGATCGAGGGCGTCGACCGCCCACATGTCGCCCGTCCGTCCGAGGCCGGACTGGATCTCGTCGGCCACGACCCGCAGGTCGTACTCCTCGCGCAGCGCCTCGAGGTCGCGGGCGAACTCGGGATGGGCGGGGCGGTAGCCGCCTTCGCCCTGAATCGGCTCGAGGATCAGATAGGCCACCTCGTCGGGGTCGATCACGCCCCGCTCGGGGTGGAGTTTGTCCGCGACGACGTTGCCACCGGGACCGTCCGTCAGCCAGCGGCGCTCGTACTCCTCGTCGGTCGAGGGGTAAGGGAGGCTCACGACCCCGGGAATCTCGGGGTACCCCTTCCGGTGGACGGCTTTCGACCGGTTGAGCGAGAGCGCGCCGAGCGTTCGACCGTGGAAGGCACCGTCGAAGGTAAACGCGCGGTGGCCGCCGGATGCGTAGCAGATCTTGATCGCGTTCTCGACGGCTTCGGCACCCGAGTTCGAGAGGAAGACCCGGTCCATCCCGTAGCCGTCGACGGTCTCGAGCAGTCGGTCCATCAACTGGCTCGGTCCGGGGAGGTCCGTGTCGGTCGGTGACCCGCCGTTGCTGACGTAGAAGTCCTGGCCAGCGATCTTCGAGGGGTCGACCAGGTCGAACGCCTCGAGTCGCTCGCGGAGCTGGGGGTTGTTGTATCCGAGCGGGGCGGCGGCGACGTGGCTCGTGAAATCGAGCAAGACGTTCCCGTCGACGTCGGTACAGAAGGGACCGATGGCGGGGGCGCTCGTATCCCAGACGAACTCGTAGACGTACGTGCTGGGCGCGGCGAACTCGTGGTGATACTCGGCCCAACGTTTGGCTCGTTCACCCGGCATCGCGTCGACCTGCACTTCGACCGTATCTCGGTCCATGACTCTCAATACGAGAAAGGTAATCAAATATCCATTGTACTCCGATCGGTGTTGGATTCCGTCCACTACTGTGCCGATTTGGACGCTAGATCACGATCAGGAGCGATGCAAGCGTGCCGCCGAGCAACAGCACGGCGCTGTAGCCGGCGACCTGATTGCGGAAGCCGCGGTTCGTCGAGGTCGAGGCCAGCACCGCCTTGACGACGATGCTCGAGACCGTCGCCAGCAGGATCGCGATCGTCGCCTCCGCGGGGCCGAGCGCGCCGCTGCGATAGAGCACGACCGCTGAGGTAGTCGCACCGGCACTCGAGACGAAGCCGCTGGCGACCGCCGTCGCGTAGAACCCGATCGTCCCGAACCAGGTCTCGGCGAGCGACCCGAACACGAGCACGAGCAGGAAGACGGCCCCGAACCCGAGGGCGTTTTTCAACGAGAACGGGCTCTCGAGGTCGATAGGTGTAGATTCGCGCCAGTTGGCCGTCCAGGCTGCGACGGCGAACGCGAGCAGGATGACGGCCCCAAGCGGGACGATCGCTTCGACGAGGACGGCGATGTCGCCGCCGACGGTGAACCCGACCGCGATCGCGAGATTCCGGGCCGCCATCGCGGCGTTCGCGAGCAAGATCGCGGCGACGGCGTAGGAGGCGGCCTCCGGGCGCTGGCGGACGTGATCGAGCATCGTTCCGACCACGGCCGTCGAGGAGGCGAGGCCGCCGAAAAAGCCGGTCACAGCGATTCCACGCCCGCCGTAGGTCGAGACGATGGCGTAGTTGACGATGCCGATTCCGGCGACCGCGACGACCATCAGCCAGATGACCTGCGGTTCGAGGTCGAGCGCCAGGTCGCCGATCCGGACCTCGTACGACGACGGCAACAGCGGGTAGATGACGAACGCGAGGATGGCGAACTCGGTGGTCGAGCGCATCTCCTCGCGGGAGAGTCCCCAGGCGAACTCGTGGAGTTCGCGCTTCAGCACGAGCAGCAGCGACGAGAGGACGGCGACGGTGACTCCCTCGATGATGAAGCCGGCCGCGACGAGCGCCCCGACCCCGTAGGCGACCAGCATGGAGACCGAGGTGGTCAGTGAAAGTCCCGTCGTCTCCTCCTCGAGCAACCCCTTGACAGCGAGCAACACGCCCTGGACGATCACGAGCAGGCCGCCGAGGATCAGCAGGCTCTCCCCGACGTTCGACTCGAGCACGAGCAGCGTGAAGACGGCCGCGAGGAGACTGATCAGGGAGAAGGTCCTGATGCCGGCGGACTTCTGTGACCACTCGCGCTCGAGGCCGAGAAACATTCCGAGCGCACCCGCAAGCGCCAGGCGGACGACCGTCTCGTCGAGCGGGGCCTCGGCGAGTTGTAGCGCGAGTCCGTTCACTCGCTGTAGTTCTGTCCGATCGTATATAAGTACGGTGCCCCCACGAGACGGTATCGGCGGGGCTCTCAGGGGTCGTGGTCACCGATATCGCTCGGTCGAGGAACGGATCGGAACGAGGTGAGAGGGGTCCAGACGAGACGAGCCGAATCTGGGTGGGGCAACGCGGACTCGAACGGAACTCGAGAGCGGCCGCCGATCGATCGCGTATCGACCAGTCGGCGAACGAACCGCCGATCGACGTCCTGTGACCCCAGTCAGAGGTCGACGTACTGGGATTCCCACTCCCGCCGTGCTTCGATTTCGCGTCGACCGCGCCGAGTGAGCGTATAGAAGTTGGTCCGTCGGTCGCGCGTTCCCTTCTCGACGAGTCCTTTGTCGACGAGCGTATCGAGGTTCGGATACAGTCGGCCGTGATGGATCTCCTTCTCGTAGTACTCCTCGAGTTCTTCCTTGATCGCGAGGCCGTGGGGTTCGTCCTCGCCGGCGATGACGTAGAGGAGATCCCGCTGGAATCCTGTCAAGTCGTACATTGGGGAAGTACTACCCGCACTTACTGTCGAATTTTAATAAGGCTATCGGGTCGTTTCGATCGAAACAGGTGTATTTCTCGTATCGAACAGCCGTCTCGAATGATACGGGACGTGATGAATTGCCGCTGATTCGATCCGTAATGGTGGATTCATGTTTAGCGTCTATCGGTTGTCGGGTCGAAAGTTTATACGTCCGTCGCGGCATCGACGTACGCTCCGTTGCCGGCGCGTCGTCGCCACTCAGAGTTGTAGTAAACAGGAAAGCGGATCGCGCGGCGGGAAAAACGCCGCGCGATCGCTTGCCGCCCTGAATTGGTCCCCGCTGACGCTTCGGCCCTCCAAGCGAAGCGTCACGTGAAAGATTCCGCTGGGCCACCTTAAAGGTAACGACACGCCCCGACTACGTGATGGGTTAGAAACACGAACTGTTCGCAACTGACTCGTCACATGTGTTCCTCCTCGAGCACCCACCCGATCGCGCGCTTGTAGTAGGTGAACATCCGTTCGACGCCGTCGTGATTCATCTCCTCGTCCTCGAGGTGCTCTTTCAAGAACTCGTACTGCTCTCTGATTTCTTCTTCGTCCCGCATGGGGGATCCTACCCGGTCGAGACCAAAAAATCGGTCGACAGTGACGTACGGGTATTGAGGAACCCGGCGATTCCGACCGTGTGGGGATGCCAGCAAGCGCCGGCTGGTCCAACACGGATCAGGGGTAGCGAGAAGCCCACGGTTTCGGGCGCGAAACGATTCCCGATCGCTCGGGACGTGCTCACAGCCCGTGAATTCGGTGAAACGGTCCGAAACCGAACCACTCCTCGCGTCGGACCGACCGTCACGCCGGGAAGTCGGCGTCGATCGACAGTCGCCGGAGCCGATGGGACACCTCGTTCGTCGGCCGGCGCATCAGTACGCTGTCTCCAATCGGGCGATCAGGCCGACTCGTTGTCCGCTTCGTCCGTCGCGTTCTCCTCGCCGTCTTCCTCGTCCATCGTTTCTTCTTCGCCGCCCTCGCCGAGAGTCAGGGTGACCTCTTCGTCGCCGCCGTCGATTTCGACGTCGTCCTCGGCCTCTTCGCCCTCGTCTTCGGCGGTGACGGTATAGCTGCCGTCCTCGAGTTCCTCGAACTCGACCTCGCCGTTCTCGTCGGTCTCGTCCTCTTCTTCGGTACCAGTTCCCTCGTCGGCCATCCCGTCTTCTTCCTCGTCGCCCATCTCCTCCTCGTCCGTCGCGTTCTCCTCGTCGGCCATCCCGTCTTCTTCCTCGTCGCCCATTCCCATTCCGCCGTCTTCCTCGAGGGTGACGGTGGCTCCTTCGACGGGTTCGCCCGCGTCGTCTTCGACGGTGACCGTCAGCGTGTAGGTCTCGTCTTCCGTTTCTTCCTCGGTATCTTCCTCCTCGGTGTCTTCCTCTTCTTCTCCGCCGGTAGCGGGCTCCTCTTCTTCCTCTTCCATGCCCTCGTCGCCGCCGGCACCGGGTTCCTCTTCAGTGCCGTTTTCTTCGCCGCCCGGACCTTCGTCCGCGCAGCCGGCAATAGCGATCGCGCTCGCGGCACCTGCGGCAGCGACGAACGTCCGTCGGTTGAGTCTTGGGTGGGACATATCTCTGGATAGAACGTTCCGGTTGGTTGCACTGCGGCCTGCAAGTGCCGCATCTTAATCACCCATTGAACGTCCCCTCGAGTCCGCTGAGGGTCACAGCGACCGGACCGTTTACCGAACCGACGAGTCCGCTCCCGGCGGCGTCGGAACTCACCTCGAGACGGGGGCTCCCTCCCGAACACGGCGCGTCCAATCGCGTGTTAGGACGTCCCCGACGAACCGTTCGTTTCGCCAATCCACGATGAATCGGACGCAATCCGACGCTGGGATGGCGACGACCGGTGCGGGTTTGGCCTGGTACGAATTCATCGCTCGCTCGCCGTCTCGAGTCCGTGAGACCTTTTGTGGGTGTTCGCGTACGTACGCGCATGAAGATCCGGGGCGAGCGCGAGTGCACGGAGTGTGGGACCCGCTGGTCGTACTACGAGACCGGCAGCATCGGCTGTCCGGCCTGTGGGAGTCTCGTCAGCGTCGGCGTCGACGAGCGCACCGAACACACCGACCTGCAGGTCCCGTTCGACCTCTCCCCGGTCCGTAACGACATCGACGACGTTCCCCACGACGACCTCGCGGACCGCGCTCGAGAGCGGGCCCGCGAGTACGTCCGCCAGCGCGGGTTCGTCAACGCCGGCGACCTCCGCGACCTGGACGACGACTACCTCGCCGCGAACGAACTCCGCCACGTCGCCGCGCTCGTCTCGCGCGAACGCTCGCTCGGCGAACGCGAGGAACTGTACTTCCTCTCGCTGCTCCGGGACGCCGACGACGGCGTCCGCCCGCCGGCCGAGGAGGTGCCCCGCTCGCTGCGGGCCGGTCGCGGCCTCGCCTCCGCCAACGCCGTTCGGGAGTACCAGCGCGACGTCCGCACGTGGGCCGAGGACCGCGACCTCACGACGACCGAGCGCAGCGCGCTCGAGACGCTCGGCGAACACGTCACTCGCATCCGGATGCTCGACGGCGATATCGCCCCACGAACTGCCGACCGCCTCGTCGAGGCGACGCGGGACCTCGCCAACGGGCTTCGGGGCGACGAACTGGCGCTGACGCAGGCCCAGGGCCGCCTCGACTCGCTCGAGATCGGCGACCTCGAGTGAAATGGCCGAACGGATGACCGCGGCGAAGCCGACCTATTCCGAGTCCCAGTCACTCCCATCCTGGCTTCCCACCGCGTTGCTCGTCGTCTCTGCCCCCTCGCTTCTGCTCGTCGCTGTCGTCCTCGTCGACGAGTACGGACTCACGCTCCAAGCTGAATTCTACGTAACCGCCGTCGCAGTACTGGTCCTCGGGCCGATCCCGCTCGTTCACCGCGCTGGGCTCCGAACCGAGGTCCGGGACGACGGCCTCTGGTTCAGGTTCGTCCCGATTCACCGCTCCGACCGTCACGTTCCGTTCGAGTCGATCGAGCGAGTTCGCCTCGCCGAGCGTCGCGCCTTTCAGTACGGCATTCAGCGAACTCGCTGGGGCTGGGAGTACAGGCCGAACGCGAGCGAGGGCGTCGAGGTCTATCGGCGCGAGGGGCCGCCGCTCTTTCTCGGCTCCGAACGGCCACACGAACTCCGGACGACGATCGAGACCGGGATGCGACGCTCGACGAGCGGTGATTGATACCACCCACCAAGGAGAGTAACGGGGCCGCCGCGCGCTCTGGTCAGGGCAGGTCGACGTCCACGTCTTCCTGCTGGCTGGCCGCTTTGACGGTGTTGTAGAGCAACATCGCGCGGGTCATCGGACCGACGCCGCCGGGGACCGGCGTGATCGCGTCGGCTTTCTCCTTCGCGCTCTCGAACTCGACGTCGCCGACGAGTTCGTAGCCCTTCTCCGTGTCCGCATCCACGCGGTTGACGCCCACGTCGATCACGACCGCACCCTCGCCGATCATCGAGCCGTCGACGAGTTCCGGCACGCCTGCCGCGGCGACGACGATATCGGCGCTTCGGGTCTTCTCGGCGAGGTCCTCGGTACGGGAGTGACAGACCGTCACCGTCGCGTTGCCGTCCTCGGCCTTCTGGATCAGCAGATTCGCGAGGGGCTTGCCGACGATGTCGGAGCGACCGACGATGGTGACGTCTTTCCCTTCGGTGTCGACGTCCGCGGCCTCGAGCAGCTTCTGGACGCCGTGGGGCGTGCAGGGCCGGAACCGGGCGTCGCCGGCGACCAGTCGACCGACGTTCTCGGGGTGGAAGCCGTCGACGTCCTTCGCGGGGTCGACCCGGCGGATGACCTCGCGGTAGTCGACGTGATCGGGGACCGGGGCCTGCACGATGTAACCGTGGACGTCGTCGTTCTCGTTGAGGTCCGCGATTTCCTCGTAGAGCTCCTCGGGCGGGGCGTCGCCGTCGACGTCGACGTGGTAGCTCTCGATGCCGACCTCCTCGCAGTCCCGTTGCTTCATGTTGACGTACGTCTCGCTGGCGGGGTCGTCGCCCATCAGGACCGTCGCCAGTCCCGGCCGCGCGCCCGCGTCGGCGAGCGTCTCGATCGCGTCCGTCAGTTCGTCCCGGATATCGCTCGCGACGGCCGTCCCGTCGATGATCTCGGTCATTACTCGAGCGGTCGACCGCGAGGCTAATCAACTCTCGGATTCGTGCGCAGAACGAGTACTTCGTGCCGAGAAAATGACCACGAATGTGGATACTATCTGGGCCGCCATCGAGCGACGGCCGGATTCGCATCACCGACCCTGCGACGACTACCCCAGTTCGTGACGCACTGTATCACCCATCACCGTCGCGCGAACGCCGTGTTCGTATCCGCTGCGGATGCCGTTGGTCACGTAGGCGAACGCGAGGTCGTTCTCGGGGTCGGCCCAGCCCATGATACTCCCGAGACCACCGTGGCCGTAGGTCGCCGGCGGTGCCGTCACGCCGTAGGAGTCGTGGACGCCGCCGCCGAGGAAAAACCCCAGCGAGAACCGTCCCGGCGAGCCGTCACGAACCGGATCCGCTCGTCGCTCGGCCTCGAGCGAGGTCCACTCCCGGACCGTTTCGGGACTGAACAGCCGCGTTCCCTCGAGTTCGCCGCCGTTGAGCAGACAGGCGTAAAAGCGGACCACGTCGGCCGCCGTACCGATGCCGTTTGCGGCCGGAACGACCGCCCGTCTGACCGCGTCGCTGTTGAACTGTGCGGCGACCTCCCGGTTGTAGGCGGCGTCCTCCGGATCGGGGTCGGCGATCCGATCGTACGGCTCGAACCCGACGAGGGTGGCGACGTCTGCCGGTTCGTCGGCGGACAGGCCGATGGACGTGCGGTCCATTCCGAGCGGTTCGAACACCTCCTCGCGGGCGAATCGATCGATTCGCCGGCCCGTGACCCGTCGAACGAGTTCGCCGGTCAGCCAGCCGAAGCTGAGGATGTGGTACTGGGCCCGTTCGCCGGGCGCGGCGGCGAGCTCCGCGGCCTCGAGCCGGCGTGCCTTCGCGTCGGGGTCGGCCCAGACGGACGGATCGTCGTCGATCGCCGGGACCTGCGACAGCCCGGCCTGGTGTGAGAGGAGGTGTCGGACGGTCACCTCGGCCTTGGGTGTCCCTTCCTCGGCAAACGCGGGCCAGTGGTCGACGATGCGGTCGTCGTAGGCGAGTTCGCCGCGGTCGACCAACAGGTGGACGCAGGCCGCGGCGAACGGCTTCGTCGCCGAGAACAGGACGTGCCGCGTGTCGCGGTCGGTCGGTTCCCCATCGGGGCCGGCGACGCCGCCGGCCAGGTCGACGACGAACTCGCCGTCGCTGTAGACCGTGAGTTGCGCCCCGTGGTGAAGCTCCCGCTCGAGGTGGTACTCGAACGTCCGTTCGACTCGCTGGCGGCCGGTCGCGGCGAGGTCCGATTCGCCATCCCGTCGTTCCGTTTCCGTCCGCCGCCCGTCGGACGACGGGGCTCCCCTCGAGTCGTCGCTGGCTTCGCCATCGACGCAGCCGGCGACCGCCCCGACGCCGGTCGCGGCGAGCACCGACAGCACCCGTCGCCGTCCCGTTCCGGTTCGATCGAATGACATACGGGGACAACCAACACATGACGGTCCAATATCATTTCTCACGGGATCTTATAGAACGACGGTGCACCGGCACGCTGCTCCGGACCGAGAGCCGTCGCATCGAGGCTCCCCGAATCGGACTCGGGAGCGCCGAATCAGCGGTCGACTCCCGGCTCGCTGACCTCCCACTCGGCGGTATCGCGTTCGTCCGTCACGACGGGTTCGTACTCGCCGTCGAGGTCCGGGCGCTCGTCGGCCCTGGCCAGTAGCTCCTCGGCCTGGCGCTCGTGGATCGCCGCGGCCACCTCGATCGCGTCCCCGTCCACGTCGACGTCGGCGGTTTCGAGCGCGGGGGCGATGCGCTCGGCCCACGAATCGGCCGGCAGGAACGAGACGACGCGCTCGTCGACGGAGACGGGGTCCGTCCCGGCCGCGTGGTCGGCGACGCTGACGACGTCGTGGGTCTCGATACCCTCGAGGATCCCGATCACGTCGGCGACGGGGACGTCGGTCGGTGCGTCGGCCATCACGTCGTCGAGGACGAGCGGGTCGATGGGCGCGTCCATCGTCTCGGGACGCGGCGTCGGGTCACCCTCGCGCTCGCGGTCGATGACCTCCTCGGCGACGGGGTCGCTGTCGTCGGCGACGCCGGGGAGCGGTTCCGGCCGATAGACCTCGCCGTCGTCGAACCGGACCGGGACGAGGCCGATAGTCTCGCCGAGCGTCACGGCGTCGAACAACAGCGGCCGGTCGGCGTCGTACGACTCGAGGTCCAGTCCCAGCCCCTCGGGCGGCTCGGCACGCACCAGTGGGTCCGGCACGGGTGCGACGAGGTCGCCGTCCTCCTCGCGAATTCGGCGCGGGTACGGCGCGTCGCCTGTTTGGGATTCCGGAATGCCGCTGAGTACGAGCATCGGCTCACCCTCGTACTCGTCGACGTCCCAGTCGATGTGATCGCCCACCTGGGCGTCCATGAACTCGGCGACCGGCGTCAGCTCGATCGCTAGCTCCGAGGCCGCCGTCGTCGCGGTTTCGCGCAGCTCGAGGGTCCGATCGTCGTCCAGAACGGTTCCGGTCGGATTCGTCGACATGCGCGGCGGTACAGCCGGCCAGTTGAAAAGGCGCGTGCCGGCGAGTGACAGGGGCGATCCGAGGAGTGATGATGGGGATGTGGGGTGACAGACCGGAGGGGACGGCGAACGGGCTACGCCTCGTCCTCCTCGGTCTCGAGGGAGTCGCCGGTCCCCTCGCGTCGCTCGCGGGCCTGCTGGGGGTCCGTCTCGTCCGCCTCGTCCTCGTCGGTCGTCCCGCCGTCGGTGACGGCATCGACCGGCGATGGCGGCTCGTCCTCGGTGACTGTCTGTTCGTCGAGCGGGTTTCGATTCGCGCTGCCGTCGAACCTCGATTCGTCGCTCATGGGTGTGTGTCGTATCAGTCGACGGTTCGATGCGACCGAACTCGGTGCCCGCAGCGCGCGGTCGCGAGTCCGTGTCGGATGCCACTGCGTGGCACGGGTGACGCTACTGCTTGCGCATACAGGCACTGAAAATCGAGGAGCGGGGCGGTTACGCCGCATCGGTACAGTCGCCGCGAGACCGCCGGTCGATCCGTCGGTATCGATCACTCGTAGAGCGGGTTCGCCTCGCAGAGGTCCGCGACCTCCGCACGGACCTCCTCAAGGACGCTCTCGTCCTCGGGATCGTCGATGACGCGGGTGATCAGGTCGGCGACGGTCCGGCAGTCGTCCTCGTCGAAGCCGCGAGTGGTCAGTGCGGGCGTACCGGCCCGGATGCCCGACGGGTCGAAGGGCGAACGCGTCTCGCCGGGCACCGTGTTGCCGTTGAGGACGATGCCGGCCTCCTCGAGGGCCTCCTCGGCGTCGCCGCCGGAGGTGTCGGGGTGGCTCTCGCGGAGGTCGACGAGCACGAGGTGGTTGTCCGTGCCGCCGGAAACCAGCGAGAAGCCGTTCTCGGCGAGCCGTTCGCCCAGCGCTTCGGCGTTGGCGACCGTCTGCTCGGCGTACTCCTCGAACTCGGGCTCGAGGGCCTCCTTGAAGCCGACGGCCTTGCCCGCGACGTTGTGCATCAGCGGACCACCCTGGCCGCCGGGGAACACGGCCGAGTCGATGTCGTCCGCGTACTCCTCGTCGCACATGACGATGCCACCCCGTCCCGATCGAATGGTCTTGTGGGTCGAGCCGGTGACGAAGTCGGCGATCCCGACGGGCGAGGGGTGGACGCCCGCGGCGACGAGTCCGGTGATGTGGGCGATGTCCGCGAGGTGGTAAGCGCCGACGCTGTCGGCGGCTTCCTGGATGCGCTCCCACTCGATCTCGCGCGGGTACGCGGAGTAGCCCGAGACGATGACGTCGGGTTCGAACTCCTCGGCGTGTTCGGCCAGTCCCTCGTAGTCGAGGTAGCCCGTCTCGGGATCGACCTCGTACTGTTCGACCTCGTAGAGCTGGCCGACGAAGTTCGCCGGGTGGCCGTGACTGAGGTGGCCGCCGTGGTTCAGATCCAGCGAGAGGATCTTGTCTCCGGGTTCGAGCATCGCGAAGTAGACGGCCTGGTTGGCTTGCGTGCCCGAGTGGGGCTGGACGTTGACGTGCTCGGCCCCGAACAGTTCAGTCGCGCGTTCGATGGCGAGTTCCTCGACCTCGTCGGCGTACTCGCAGCCGCCGTAGTAGCGCGACCCGGGATACCCCTCGGCGTACTTGTTCGTCAGGACGCTTCCCTGGGCGTCGACGACCGCCTCGCTGACGTGGTTCTCGCTGGCGATCATCTGCAGCGTCGATCGCTGCCGGTCCACTTCACCTTCCAACGCGTCCGCGACCGCGGGATCGACCTCCCGGACGTGGTCGTGGTCCATGTCCGATGTGGCGACTGGCGGCTGTATAAGTGTACCTTTCCCCATCGGACAGGGACCCCACCCATATAACTATTGGCAATCACCGCCGAGAGTTCCTCTGTCGATACAATTAACTTGTCTGGTAGATATTAGGAGTATCGAATGATAGCGTGGGAGGCGGACGCCCGCACGCTGAGGGTTACTGACGCGGATAACGCGGAGGTAATCGTCCGTGGAACGGATTTCTCGGTCGCCGAGACCGATCACGAACTCCCGCGCCCGGTCGACGAGACGCTCGCGGTAACCGCACGCAGGCTCGAGTTCCCCCACGCCATCGTCTACGTCCACTCGCGCTCGAGCGGCGAGCAGTACGAACTCGAGCCCGACGGCGATCCCCTCTCGCTGCCGGCGGACGAGTACGTCGTCGACGTCGACACCGTCATCAAGTCTTACCTCGAGTTTTCCGGCCCGGCGACGATCGAACCCACCCCCGAATCCGACACCGTCGTGGTCTCCTTTCCGGACCGAACCCGTCTGCATCTCGGCCTGCGGAGCCGTCACGAACTCCCGTCCGCGACGATCACGGTTCCCGATTCGCCCCGGGAGCTCGCAACGGCGCTGAGCTACACGGGATCTTCGCACAAGACGTCGAATCCGAACCGCTCGTACCCGACCCTCCGGGGCCACCCGCCGCTGTTCGAATCGGGAGATACACTCGAGATTCCCTCGGACGTTCGCGCAGAGACGCCGGATCCGGGGATCGAACTCCACGTGCCGCCGCGTTACGAGGCACTCTACGTCGTCGCGCCACTGGCGTACTACCTGCAGGCGACGGTTCGGACGATCGATTCACGCTCCGGGGAACCACCGACCCCGACGCTTCGAATTCCGGAACTCGGCATCGAGGAACCGCTATCGCCGCTACCCGGACTCGAACGCGACGTCCAGCAACTGCTCCGGACGGTCTTTTTCATGGACTGTCTGGTCAGGAACGCCGGCCCGTACGGAACCTCACTGGCCGAGTTGAGCCTCCTCGATGCGCTGGAACTCGACGCGGAACGCCTGTACGACGCCACGCCCGAACGACGGCTGGCGACGTACCTCGAAGTGCCCTTTTCGGCGATCGAACACCGACTTCCCGACTGGCACCTCTCGACGTACGTCGCCCCCGAATACGACCGCCTGGAAGCGCTGCCGTTCCTGCTCGACCGGTTGAGCCTGATCTACCCGCCGAGCACGTCCGAACTCGAAGGACGGGAGCTCGTGAAACGGTCGCTCGACGACTTCTACCGTGGGCGTGACGGCGACTCCGTCGACGGCCGCTCACCGGCAGGAACTCCGATGGGGACGGTCGGTGCTACGCGCGCCAGCACCCGCCAGGTCGCGTCTGTCGACGTCGTGAAGCCGGAACTGCGGCACGGCCGGGTCCACGGCTGGCTCGCGGACGGCGTTCCGATCGACGTCTTCAAATCCACGGTCGACGCTTACGAGAACCGCCTCGAGTACATCGAACGCGAGAGCGACGAGACGTCGATCCACGTCGTGTTGAACGATCCGGAGATGGCCGGAGAACACGCCGACGTGGCCGATATCTACCGGCAACGATCCGAGACGTTACCGATCTCCGTCTCCGTCGAAGAGTTGCTTCGCACCGACGAACTCGCCAGGGTGTTCGAGTCAGAACACGATTTCGTCCACTACATCGGCCACTGCGAAACGGACGGCCTCCAGTGTTCGGACGGTTACCTCTCGACCTCGAGCATCGACCAGTGTAACGTCCAGACGTTCTTCCTGAACGCCTGTGGCTCGTTCTACGAGGGGCGGTCGCTGGTCGAACGCGGCAGCGTAGCTGGCGCGGTGACGTTCACACAGGTCCTCAACGAACACGCGGTGAAGGTCGGATCGACGTTCGCGAAGCTACTCGTCCACGGGTTCAGCATCGAACGCGCGTTGCGACTCGCACGCCGCCGGATCATGATGGGCAAAGATTACGCGGTCGTCGGTGACGGTACCTACTCGCTGACACACGGCGACCACCAGGTGCCGACGACGATCACGATCGAACCGCTCTCCGAGGGCGACCGATATCTGGTGACCTACAATTGTTACTCTACGCGCGTGACCGGGTCGTACTACGTCCCCCACACCGAAGACAACGAGTACGCGTACCTCTGTGGACGCCAGTCGCACTTTACCCTCTCGTCGTCCGAACTCGCGTCGTTACTCGAAGAAACGGAGGCGTCAGTCGTTTACGATGGCGATCTCTACTGGTCGACGGACCTCTCGACGGAGTTCGATCGGTAGTTATGGGCCGCCGTACGTGCTTACCCCTTTGGCCAGTACTGGGCCACGGTGTGCCGCTCGCTTGCCGGACGCTGCTTCCAGCACGGCCAACCACAGTCGGTTCTTACTGTCACCCATACGAATACAGGATAACAGATCAGCACCAAATAGTTATCGGTCAGAGTGACCATCAACGATAACTACAGTTCCACGGGGATGTCCCGGCGTCGATCCACCCGGTCGACCTTCCGATCACCTCTCCAGTTTGCCAGTATGGCTGACAACCGATGGTGACTACTGCCGGAACAGTCGGAAAAGTAATACAATTCGGGACAAAAACTACCGGATCATCCACGAGACGAGAAGTTATGCTGTGCAAACGGCCACCAAAATTAAGTACTGTAGCCCCGTTTACTTCTGTAGAGAGATGGCCTCGAATTTACTCAACCACCAGATTGATGATATCCTGCGAACAGTTCTGGACGACGCCGGCGGCGACGTCTACATGGTGAACCCGTCCTGGGACGCCATCGAGGAGTTCGTCGCCGTTGCCACGGCGTTCGACGGCTCGCTACCGACCGTCAACATGCTGGCCGACGAACGGACGCTGAAAGACGTCATGGACGACTTCATCGTCGCCTCGAACGCCGCCGACCTCATTAGCGACGGTGCGCTCGAGCTCCGAACCCTCGAGTCAGCGCCCGAGAACTCGCTGCTCGTTACCGAGGACCGCGTCATCGCCGTCGTCCACGCCGGCGACCGCGTCGGCGGCCTCGTCACCGACGACGACAGCTTCGTCGAGGACACCTACGACACCTACGGCGACCGCTGGGAGAACGCCTCGCAGTTCAACCTCCGGACGCCCCCGATCAGCGACGTCCGCGAAACCCTCTCCGAAGAGATCAGCCCCGAGGCGGAGGACGACTTCACGTCGATCCTCGACTCGCTCGAGACGGCCCGCGGCGACGGCGACGGCCTCGACGAGGTCACCATCTCCCTGCTCGTCGCGGCCAAGAACGAAGCCCTGCTGTACGACATCAGCAAGTGGGGCGAGGACGTCGGCATCGCCTCCAAGGCGACGTTCAGCCGCACGAAGACCAAACTCGAGGACATGGGCCTGATCGACACCGAGAAGGTCCCGATCGACGTCGGTCGACCGCGCCTGCGCCTGAAGATCGGCGATGACCGACTCCGCGAAGCCAACAACGGACAGCTCGCGACGGTCGCACAGTCGATTCTCAACTAACGAAATTTTACGCTGTGGTCTATCGCGGTCGCGGCGATCCGCGACCGCGATGTCCCCCGGTAAAATTTCGATCAAAAGCACTCCTCCTTCCGTTCGCTCGACCGTCGGTCTCGCTCACATCAGTCGTCGGCCCGCTCGCTCACCCATCGGGTTCGCTCGCGGTCGGTATCTGGGTGAGTGCCTGCCCTTCCCCGGGTCGTGCGCCTCTCGCAGTGCTCGAGGCGCACTCCCGGCCTCTCGGTTTTCGCCACGGTCTGGCAGAGGATGGCGCAACGTGGTCTCGCAGCGAATGACGCAAACCCCAAGTTCGCGCCGCGAGAGCGTGTGGGTATGTACGAGGCCGTCCACGCCCACCCAGACGGACAGAGCACGGTCGCCAGGTACGCGAAGAGGGCGGCCGACTACGGCTTCGAGGGCGTGGTCGTTCGCAACGGGGCGGACGCTCGAGCCGACTACGACGCCGGGCGGATACGCGAGGAGTACGGCGTCGACGTCGTCTCGGGCGTCGAGATTCGGGCCGACAGTCCCCAGCAGGCGAGCGGTGCGGTCGGTAACTACCGGACCGACGAGACGATGGTCGTCGTCAGGGGTGGCTCGAACGTGATGAACCGCTTCGCCGTCGAGAACGACAAGGTGGACGTTCTCGCGCGTCCGATGAGCGCCGACGGCGACGTCAACCACGTCCTGGTGAAAGCGGCCGTCGAGAACGGGGTTCGGCTCGAGTTCGATCTCTCGGGAGTCCTACGAACTCACGGGGGCCGTCGGGTCCGGACGATCCAGGGGCTACGGAAACTCGAGGAACTCGTCGATCACTACGACGCGCCGTACGTGGTGAGCGCGACCCCGGGGTCCCACCTCGAGTTGCGGGCTCCCCGGGAGTTGCTGGCACTCGGCGAACAGATCGGCCTCTCGAGCGAGTTCGTCGGGGCAGGCCTCGCCGAGTGGGGCCGACTGGCCGAGCGGAATCGTCGCGTGCAGTCCGAGTCGTTCATTGAGCCCGGGGTCGAACAGGGCAGGTATGAAGAAGGATCTTGAGGACCACGCTGCCCGGTTCGACGAGAAGGCGAGCGAGTACGACGAGTCCAAGTCGGACGAGTACCGCGCCTGCGCCAACCTCGTCATCGAGCACGCCGCCCCCGAGTCGACGGACGTCGTCCTCGATCTCGGGACGGGAACGGGGGCCATCGCGCTTCCGCTCTCCGAAGACGCCGAGCGGGTCGTCGGCCGCGACATCAGCGAGGGAATGATGGACGAAGCCGAACGAAAGGCCGACGATGAGGGGCTCGCAACCGTCGAATTCGACTACGGCACCTTCCGCGAACCCGAGTACGACGGGCAAGTCGATGTGGTCACCTCGAACTTCGCGATGCACCACCTCTCGGACGACGAGAAACGCGAGGCGATCGAGACGATCGCCGACCTCGAGCCCCGGCGGTTCGTCCTCGGGGACGTGATGTTCTTCGGCGAACCAAACCCCGACGAACCGTTCTACGATCCGACCGTCGACGATCCGGCCACCGTCGGGACGCTCGCCGACGCTTTCACGGACGCCGGCTTCTCGCTGACCGCCGTCGAGCGGGTCCACGACCAGGTGGGCGTGCTGGTGGCCGAACGGACGCCGACGGCGGCCGAAGCCACCGACGCCTCGGCGGAGACGGACCCGTCGACGGGTGAAGAAGACGGATGAAACACCTCCCGAAACACCTCCGACCACGCTGGCGCTACCTCGCGATCGGTCTCGAGTCCTGGCCCGACGCCGACGTCGACAGGCGGTCGTTCCAGCGGGAAGTGTGGTACGCCGGACAGAACCTGTTGGGCGATCCGGGCAGCGCCCGAGCCGACCTCTCGGTCGTCAGATTCGCGTTCGCCGACGGTCGGGGAGAGGCACTGGTAAAGGTCCGGCGCGGCGAGACCGAACCGGCCCGGGCAGCGATCGCCTGTATCGACGCTATCGACGGCGCTCCCGTCGGAATACGCGTCCGTGGTATTAGTGGCACGATCCGTGCCGCTGAGGAAAACTATTTAGGTCGACACGGGCAAGATTCGGGAGAGAGAAACGTCGTGTTCGGGAACGAAGAGCGAGTCGCCGTCGTGCGTGATGGCTCTGCAGACGTGCGACTCGAGGACTCGTTCGCGGGCGCGACAGACCTCGATTACGATTTAGCGTGATACTATGCAGGGACAAGCCCAACAGCAGGCGTACGACCGCGGGATCACGATCTTCTCACCGGACGGCCGACTCTACCAGGTCGAGTACGCTCGCGAAGCCGTCAAGCGCGGCACGGCGAGCATCGGCGTTCGAACGGACGACGGCGTCGTCCTGGCCGTCGACAAACGCGTCCCCTCCCCGCTGCTGGAGGACTCGAGCGTCGAGAAGATCCACAAGGCCGACGACCACATCGGGATCGCCAGCGCCGGCCACGTCGCCGACGCCCGCCAGCTGATCGACTTCGCGCGCCGACAGGCCCAGGTCAACCAGCTTCGCTACGGCGAACCCGTCGGCGTCGAGACGCTGACCAAGAACGTCACCGACCACATCCAGCAGTACACCCAGGTCGGCGGTGCCCGTCCGTTCGGCGTCGCGCTGATCGTCGGCGGTATCGACAACGGCGAACCGCGGCTGTTCGAGACCGACCCCTCGGGGACACCCTACGAGTGGAAGGCCCTGGCCGTCGGCGCGGACCGGAGCGACCTGCAGGACTACCTCGAGGAGAACTACGACGAGAACGCCGACCTCGACGGCGGTATCGCCCTCGCGCTCGACGCGCTGGCCTCGGTCAACGACGGCTCCTTGCTCCCGACCGAAGTGGGCCTCGCGACGGTCGACGCCGAGAGCGAGTCCTTCGAGCAGTTCGACTACGACCGGATCGAAGAGTACCTCGAGGAGAACGACCTCCTCGCCGACGAGAGCGAAGCCGACGAGAGCGGCGAGTAACGACCGGAATCGACGACGCGGTCCGCCGACCGGGACCGGCGACCCCTGGATCGCCGTTTTTCTCGCTCGTTTCCGTACGCGTTCCGTTGCGCATACGCCCGCCTATGGTCGGCTGCGCGTGAAGCGACGTCGCTTTAGGTCGACCTAAACCGGAAGGCGTATATAATTTTAGGCGAGCCTAAACCCATGGTTCGACGCGAAACGCCCGACGGAGTATCGACTCGGAGGGGATATCTCGGGGCAGCCGGCGCGGTCGCCGCCGGCCTGGCGGCCGGTTGTCTCGAGGGCGACGGCGCGGACGGGACCGGGGACGACGGATCGGAGCCGACGGACGACGAGGTCGGTGACGATGGCAATGCGGGAGCGACGGACGAGGAGACCGGCGACGCGTATTCGGTGACGATGGAGCCGGTCGGCACCGTGGAGTTCGAGGCGGTGCCGGAGACGTGGTTCCCGTACACGGGCGACTACGCCGACATGGGCGTGGCACTCGGCCAGGCCGACGGCCTCCTCGCCATCGGGATTCGCGCCAGGTACGGGACCCACCTCTACGACGAACTCCCGGGCGTTTCGGTCGACGCCGACTCGCTGACGGAGCTCTGGCAGGACGGGACGGACCAAGAACTCTTCTACGAACTCGACGCCGACGTCCACGTCATCGATCCGAACTTCCTGAAACACCGGCTCGAGTGGGACGACGAGGACCTTCGACAGGTCGAGCAAACCGTGGGGCCGTTCGTCGGCAACACGATCTTTTCGCGAGTGTACGACTGGCACGATTACCGGGAGTACTCGCTGTACGAGGCGTTCGGCAAACTCGCGTCGGTGTTCCGGGAGACGAAGCGATACGAGGCGTTCGCGGCGTACCACGACGAGATCGTCGCGGACGTCCAGTCTCGACTGCCCGACGAGCAGCCGGAGGTCGCAGTCCTCTACCCGGACGACGTTCCCCCGGAGGCGTTCTACCCGTACCGGATCGGCTCCGGAACCCAGTCCAAACACTGGCGGGACCTCGAGGTCGCCGACGCGCTCGCCGGCCACGGCATCACCGACGCACAGGCCGGCGGTGGCATGGTCGACTTCGAGGATCTGCTGGAGATCGACCCCGACGTGCTCGCGATCCGACTACAGGGGGAGATCACGCCGGAGTACTTCGACGCCGAGATCCGGTCCGCCCTCGAGGACCACCCCGCTGCGAGCCAGCTCACCGCGGTCCAAAACGACCGCGTCGTCTACGGTGGACTCACGTACCAGGGACCGATCATTCACCTGTTCCAGCTCGAGCGTGCGGCGCAGGGCATCTACCCGGACGTCTTCGGCGACGAGCCGCTGTTCGACCGACAGCGCGTCGCGGACGTCGTGAACGGAGAGTTCTAGCGCCACCGAAGGGCCGTCTGGAAGCGACTGCGAGTTCGAGGACGACGGCGTCCGACTGACTCCCACCGACGTGCGCGCGTCGATCGGGAGCGACCACCTACGAGTCGGCAGGAAAAGGCCTTTTACCCGGCCGGAGGTACGTCACGGTATGATATCACTCGACGAGGCGGTGACGGCGCGACTCGAGTCCCACGGGGCGCGCTTCGAAGTCCTCGTAGATCCGGACGCGGCACTGGCGATCAAACGCGGCGAGTTCGAGGGCGAGCTAGAGGACGTCATCGCCGCCGAGGACGTCTTCGAGGACGCCTCGCGGGGTGATCGCCCGGCGGAGAACGACCTCGAGAAGGTCTTCGACACGACCGATCCGCTGGAGATCATCCCCGAGGTCATCAAGGAGGGGGAGATCCAGATCACGGCCGAGCAGCGCCGCGAGATGCAGGAACAGAAGCGCAGGCAACTGATCGACACCATCACGCGCAACGCGGTCAACCCACAGATGGACAACGCGCCCCACCCGCCCGAGCGTATCGAAAACGCGCTCGAGGAGGCGGGCTTTACCGTCGATCCGATGGAGCCGGTCGAGAGCCAGGTCGACGACGCCTTAGACGCCTTGCGCCCCGTCATCCCGATCCGGTTCGAGGAAGTGACCATCGCGGTCCAGGTGCCCGCCGAGTACGCGGGCAGCGCCCAGGCGAAGATCCGCCAGTTCGGCGACCTAGAGCGCGAGGAGTGGCAGTCCGACGGCTCGTGGATCGGCGTGCTCACCTTCCCCGCGGGGTTGCAAAACGAGTTTTACGACGTCGTCAACGAGCACACGAGCGGGGAGGCGGAAACGGAGATCATCAAGGACAAAGACGACCTGAAAACCCGCTAGGTGTCGTCGCGGGTTGCGGATACTGAGTATCGTCGGTTCGGCTCGAGAACCGTTCGTTCGGCCACAGCACCGTCTATGGGCTCCCGACGTCGCGTCGTTCGTGGCACGTCACGAACGTCGAAGTCGGCCGAGACAGATCGTTCCAGTCGGTAGAGACAGCACCGAAATTCCCACGTGTTTTATAACCCGATTGAGATGTACCGGTAATGGGTCTCTCGAATCTGGCACTCGGAGTCGGCAGTTTCGGCGTCGTTCTCGTCGGTCTGTATGCCCTTTCCCGTCTCGTCGCTAGCCGAATCGACCGAATCGATCGCTCGGATCAGCGAACGAAGGTTCTCGCGGTGTACTCGCGCGTCGGACTGGCCGCGGTTGGGATCGCCCTCGCCGTGGCTCTCTACGTGGTTCACGTGGATATCGATCGGATCGTCGCCGCCCTCGAATCGGGCAGCGGTCAGTTCCGCCAGCCGCTCGGTCACGGGGTCGCTCTGGGACTCGCCGGATTCTCGAGCGCGTACGCCGTTCAGCGCGGGATCGAACCGACGATCAAGAACGCGTTGGAGCAGCGCCATACAGTGCCACGGCGGTATCGACGGCTCCTGTGGCTCGCGCACGTGTTCGCCATCGTCGGCGTTGCGGTGCTCTCGATGATGCTTTTGGCCGCTGGCCGGGCCGGAGTCTGGCTCGTGTTCTCCGTTTTTCTGATCGTGCTCTGCTGGCTCGTGGTTCGGAATCCGATCGTCTCCTTTGCGTTCCGGACCCGGGATCCGACGCCGGACGAACGTTCGCGCATCGAGCAGTGTTTCGACCGATTCGGTCGATCCACTCCCACAATCGTCGTGTTCGACGACGCGGGTGAAGACCTCGACGTCCGACTCGTCGGCCGCGGCGCGACTCGAACGCTGTGGCTACAAGAATCGCTGCTCGCGGACGCCACCGACGACGAACTGGTTGCCCTCCTCGCGGCGGAAGACGAGAAGAACCGCCGGTACTTCTACGAGCAGGCGACCATCGCGTCCGTGACACCGTTGTTCGCGGTCACGGCACTGCTGCTTGGCCTCGGTGAACTGATCGCTCCCGAGCTAGTGACCAGCGGGACGAACTCCACGTTCGCGTGGCTCCTTATCGGCGGGGGGACAGTCGTCGTTCTCTTCGCTCTCAGCAGAACCGGACGGCGCACGATCTACCGCGCCGATCGCTTCGCGATGTCGCAGTCCGATCCCGCGGTCGTTCGGCGGATCTACGATCGGTACGCCGAGACCATTTCGCTGCTCGATCAGAGCCAGGAACGAAGCGACTCACAGCAACGGTTGGCGGTCGAACCGTCGATCGAACAGCGAATTCGACGGCTCGAGCGCGAGCAGTCGCTCGAGCCAGTCGAGGCGGCGTCACACCGATCTACCGACGAGTGAGCCTCGAAGTCCGACTCAGACGAGTTCCCGACACGATCGGCGTCGTCCGCCGATCCAGTATCGGCACGGGATTCAAGACGACCCAGCGCGTAGGTCGATGCATGGATCAGTTTCGGACTGCGATAACGGAGGTGTCCGACCGCCATCCCTAGCGTCGACACGGTGCCACCGCGACCGGGGTGGCGTTGCGGATGCCAGTTCCGTTCGGCCAGTCGCGACGACCAGCGGCTGGTCACGCGTCGCCTCGAGCAACCAGCATCGCGTCCGACCTGCACTCGCATTCTCACATGAGAGCGATCATCGCAAAACGCGTCGACTCCGGGACGCCCGACACCGAGGAGATCATCGACCTCGCCGAAGCGGCGGGTTACACCGTCGTCGGTGAAGTAACCCAGACCCGGACGGCTGATCCGGCGCTCCAACTCGGCGAGGGGAAAGCCGAGGAACTCGCCACCCGGGTCGCAGAGACCGACGCGACGACGGTCATCTTCGACAACCGACTCGGTCCCTACCAGACGTACAACCTCGGCCGCATGCTCCCCGAGGGCGTCGAGGTGATCGATCGCTTCACGCTCATCCTCGAGATATTCGGCCAGCGCGCCCAGACCCGCAAAGCGCAACTGCAGGTCGAACTGGCGGAACTCCGGTACGAACTCCCGCGAGCGGAGGCCAAGACGAGCCTCGCCAAGCGCGACGAACACCCCGGGTTCATGGGACTGGGCGAGTACGACGAGAGCCGCGAGCAGGACATCAAGGACCAGATCAGCCGGATCAAGGACGAACTCGATCGGATCGAGCAGACCGAACAACACCGCCGGGAGCGCCGCCGCGATTCCGGCTTCGATCTGGTCGCACTGGCGGGCTATACGAACGCCGGCAAGTCGACCCTCTTGCGGCGCATGTCCCAGGACCTCGACGTCGACGAGAACGAGGACCTCCACCCAGATCTGGACGCGACGGCCGAATCCCAGGACAAACTGTTCACGACGCTCGGGACGACGACGCGACGGGCCGACATCGAACCGCGCGACGTGCTGGTGACCGACACCGTCGGGTTCATCAGCGACTTACCCCACTGGCTGGTCGAGTCGTTCAAATCGACGCTCGATTCGGTCTACCGGGCGGACCTCGTCTTGCTCGTCGTCGACGTCAGCGAACCCGTCGACGAGATCCACGAGAAACTCGTCACCTGTCACGACACGCTCTACGAGCGCAACGAGGCCCCGATCGTGACCGTGTTGAACAAGATCGACGCCGTCGACGAGGCGGAACTCGCGGAGAAACGCGAGGCGCTCTCGTCGCTCGCGCCGAATCCGGTCCCGGTCAGCGCCCGGGAAGGAACCAACGTCGACGCCCTGCTCGAGCGCATCGACGACGAACTTCCCGACTGGGAAGAAGAACGACTCCTCCTGCCGATGACCGACGACACGATGAGCGTCGTCTCGTGGCTCCACGACAACGCCCACGTCCGGGACGTCACCTACGGCGACGAGGACGTGGTCGTCTCCTTCGAGGCCCGGCCCGCGGTGATCTCACAGGCGCGTTCCCGCGCCAGCGAGTTGCGGACGACCACGCCGGAATCGGCGTGATGGTTGAGCGTCGTACTGCTTCTATCCAGGTCCGAGAGCCGCGATGTCGGCACCCACCGTCGCCAGTGCGTCGGCGGGGTTCGGGTCGCTGTCGGCCAGATGCGCGTACCGGTGGTCCGGAACCCTCGACAGCGCCGCCGCGACGGCCTCGCTGTACGTCTCGACCCCCGGTTCCGTCGGATCGTTACCGCCCCAGACGTCTCGGATGACCGTCATCGAATCGATGCGGACCTCCAGGCTGCGTGGCTCGTAGCGGCTCAGCAGTTCGGAGAGTCCCAGCTGGAGGGCGACGTATTCGGCGGTGTTGTTCCCCGTTCGGGAGCCGACGGGGCGACCGAGACGGGCGAGTTGCTCCTCTCCAGCGTCCGCGATGACAGCCCCAGCACCCGCGGGACCGGGGTTGCCGCGCGAACTGCCGTCGACGTAGAGGACGAACGCGTCGCCAGCCGGCTTGGGGACGGGCGGCCGACTCAGTCCATCCTCCAGGAGGCTCTCGAGTGCGCGACGCAACTCGTCCGGATCGGTCCCGGGGTCGAATAACCCGCCGTAGCCGGGCACGGCGTCGTCGATGGCGTCGGTCGCGGCCGCCACTTCGTAGCCGACGCCCGCGAGCACCTCGTCGACGAGCGTGGCGAGCGGTGAGAGGTGTTCGGCCGGGAGGGGATCGTCGGTCACGCCGCTTCCCCCTCCTGGCGTCGATTCCAGAAGCTCAGATCCTCGCTCCCGGACGGTTTCGGTGGCTGGTCACACCACTGCATACAGGTCCTCGGTGGTAACGCGGGATAATTTCTACCGTCGGCACCCGACCGTGTCGAATCGGTCGCTTCCCACGAGTCCCGGCGCTGTGACGAACGTCCTGCTGAATTGCACGATATACGACAGACAGTATCGGGCTGAACGGTACCACCGACCGTCTTCAGCGAACGTATTGCCGGCGGAACGGAGTCGTTATATCATCGGCCACCTGATGTCCGTTCGACACATCGATGGGTGACGACGCCAGCCAGTCCGACGATCCACAGGCCTTCTACGACGCGTACGGCGACCGGGAGTGGGACCGCCTCGAGGGGCGGATCGACGGCCGCCTCGAGTTCACGCGCACCGTCTCGGTGCTCGAGGAACGACTCCCGCCGTCGGGCCACGTCCTCGACGCAGGTGGCGGTGCCGGACGGTACAGCATCTGGCTGGCCGAGCAGGGCTACGACGTGACGATGCTCGACCTGAGTCGCGGCCAACTGGACGTCGCTCGAGAGCGGATCCGCGAACGCGGTCTCGAGTCGTCGGTCACGTTGCTCCAGGGATCGATCACGGATCTCGGACTTCCCGCGAACGCCGTCGACGCGACCTGCTGTCTCGGCGGCCCGCTCTCGCACGTCCTCGAGGCCTCTGACCGGGACTGGGCGGTTCGAGAACTCCGGCGGGTGACCGCTCCCGGCGGACCGGTCCTCGTCTCGGTTATGGGACTGCTGGGGGCCATCCAGCTCTATCTCGTCACCGGGCACAACCTCGAGGCCCTCCCCGAACTGGTCGCGGACGGCGACTACGACGCCGGGTTGCTCGAGCCCTATGGCTACGACAACGAGTTCACCGCGACTCACTTCTTCCGACGGGAGGAACTTCGAACGTTGCTCGAACGGAACGGCCTCACGAACGTCTCGACGACGGGGCTCGAGGGACTCGCGTCGGTGTTCCACGACGAACGGCTCCGTGACCGACTGCACGACGTCTCCGACGCTGAGCGGGAGGCGATCGAACGGACCGTCCACCTGACGAGCGACGAGCCAGCCGTGGCGGATCTGTCGATTCACCTGCTGGCTGCCGGTGAGGCATGAGACGGGAGCGCGCTCGCGCAATCCCAGCGCTCGAGCGGCCGCCGAACCGAACGGATCGCAGGACGCAGTTCTGACGCCGAACCCTACCTTATAAACCGTAGATCGAAGTTTGGTTAGCTATGGAACGTGTAGCAGTCATCGGCGCGTCCATGACCCAGTTCGGGCAGCGCGAGGGTGAGTGGATCCTGGATCTGCTCGCCGAGGCCGGCCTCGAGTGTCTCGACGACGCCGGCGTCGAGGCGAGCGAGGTCGAGCACCTCTACGTCTCGAACATGGCGAGTGGCGAGTTCGAGGGACAGACGGGTATCATGAACGCCGTCGCACACGATCTCGACGCGATCCCGGCCTACACCCAGCGGGTCGATCAGACGAGTTCCAGCGGCGGCGCGGGCATCTACGCCGCCTGGCAGTCGGTCGCGAGCGGGGTCAGCGACATGACGCTGCTGATCGGCGGCGAGAAGATGACCCACAGGACGACCGGCGAGGCGACCGACGTCATCGCGTCGCTGACCCACCCCGCCGAGTACAAGACCGGCGTCACGCTGCCGTCGTTCGCCGGACTGACGGCGCGTCACTACCTCGAGCGGTTCGACGCGCCCCGCGAGAGCCTGGCGAAAGTCGCCGTGAAGAACCACGCGAACGGCGTCGACAACCCAAACGCGCAGTTCCGCAAGGAGATCGACGTCGAGACGGCCCTCGAGTCGCCGATCGTGGCCGATCCGTTACGGCTGTACGACTTCTGTCCGATCACGGACGGTTCGGCCGCGCTGATGCTCTGCCCCGAGTCGGTCGCCCGGGAGTACACCGACGAGTACGCGGTGATCACCGGCATCGACGGGGCGACGGACACCCACGTCGTCCACGAACGCGAGGATCCGACGGTCATGCGCGGGGTCGTCGAGAGCGGCGAAGGTGCCTACGAGATGAGCGGGCGCTCCCCCGAGGATATCGACGTCGCCGAACTCCACGACATGTTCACCATCCTCGAGTTCCTCCAGATGGAGGGGCTGGGCTTCGCGGAGCAGGGCGAGGCCTGGAAACTGGTCGAGGACGGCTACACCGAGAAGGACGGCGAACTGCCGATCAACACCTCCGGGGGACTGAAGTCCAAGGGCCACCCCCTCGGAGCCAGCGGCGTCGCCCAGGGCGTGGAGATCTACGAGCAACTCGTCGGCGAGGCCGGTCCCCGACAGGTCGAGGCCGACGTCGGACTGGCCTGCAACGTGGGCGGGTTCGGCAACTGCGTCATCACGACCATCATGGAGACCCCACAATGACGATGGAAGCGACCAAGTACGAGGACGGTTCGGTGAGCTACCCCGGTCACCCGCGCGGCCCGGACGGCGCGGAACCGGTGGAGACGATCGATCTGAGCGAGTACACTGGCGAGGTCGTCACCTGGACGACGAGTACGGCGACACCCCCCGGCGTCCGCGAGCCCAACACCCTCGCCATCGTCGAGTTCGACGTCAGCGACGTCGCCGAGGGTGAGACGGTGCGGGCGATCGGACAGGTGACGACCGACGAGGTCGAGACCGGCCAGGAGGTCCGACCCGTCCACGTCGACGAACTCCGGGAACCAGGTGCGGGCATTCGCGAACCCGAGAGCCAGGAGTGGGACGGTTACCGCTTCGAGCCCGTCTGAACACGCCCGTTTCGATCACAGTACCTCATTCGTCGTCTTCGCCGTTTTCGTCGCTCGAGTCGTCCCCGGCGCTCGAATTCGCTCCCGCGGAATCGTCGGTATCCGGCCCGTCAGTCGACGGCTCGTCCCCAGCCGATTCGTCGGGGTCTTCGGGCTCGTCCTCGTCGGCACCGTATCGATCTTTGAGCGTCTCGAGTTCCGCGTCCACGTCGACGCGCGACTGTTCGTCCGCCGCGTCGGCGTCGGGAGTCGGTTCGTCGGGCCGTCCGTCCTGAACGTCGATCTCGACCCCGCTCGTGGACGTAGACGTGGACGGTTCGTCGTACTCGCTCGTCGCGTCCCGAAGCCGCTCGTCGACCTCGTCGCGGAGCTCTCGAGCCTCCGAGAGGAGGTCCCGTGCCTGCTCGTCGGCCGGAAGCGTTCCCTCGGACGCCGCTCGCTGTAACTGTTCCAGCGCGGCGTCGAGCTGGGAGAGGGTCGTCTCCCGGAGTTCGCTCGCGCGCTCGCTCGTCCGTTCGGCCGTTCCGGAGGCCCGATCGCGGGCCTCGCGTTCCTTCCTGGCCAATTGGAGGGTTCGCTGGAACGCCTCGAGAGCCCGCACGCTGGATTTGAGGACCGTCAGTACGGCCGGAATCGCGATTTCGTCGGTGAACCTGAGGAGGTCTCGAGGGGTCGGCGGGCGGATCGGGGGCCGCCGACGACGCTGCGGAGGTTCGAACTCGTCGGCGAGGTCGTCGAGCGTCCGGGTCAGTTCCCGAATGGCCTCGGCGAGTTCGTCGTCCTGATCTGCCATACCGGCCCTTCGAGGTCCGACACGAAAAGTCGGCCGGTCGACGTATCGCTCTATTGTGAAGGATACCGGAGTTTTCCACACGCGTTCGGCCGGAATATTTATTCAAGGTGGGTCTGTTCATAACGGTGGATGGAACACCGAACCGGGAGCGGGGGTGCAGTACGCGTCGCCCAGACGTTGGAGTCGTTCAAACGGACGGGGAGTAACGTGTTGCTCGTCGGAACGGGAGCACCAGACGTCCACGAGCGCGCCTGTCAACGCCTCTGTGGAACCGACGATCGCGATCGGTACCGGCTGTTCGTCGGCATCGACGGCTCACGCCCATCGATTCACGACCACGGGTCGAGCGCGACGAAGCGAACGATCGAGTACGAGTCGGGCGGCCCGACGCCACTCAAGGATCTCGGCATCGACGTCATCGAGGCATTGGACGCCTTCGACGCCGATGCTGGGGGACTCGAGTCGGCCGACTGTCGGGTCTGTGTCGATTCGCTTGCGCCGTTGTTACAGACCTACGACGCCGAACGCGTGTTCCGGCTGGTACACGTCCTCAGTTCGCGGATCGAACAGGCACAGGCGATCGCTCACTACCACCTGCCGGTGGGTCCGGACCACGACGCCGTCCGGCTGCTCGAGCCGTTGTTCGACGCCACTGTCGAACTCCGCCGTGGCGAGAGCGAGGACGAACACCGCTGGCACCTCCACGATCGGGAGGTGCGAACGGACTGGATCCGACTCTAGCCGGCGATCCGATCCACGCGGTTTATAGTCGTCGCCGACTCCGGTCGTACTGTGCGAATCGAGAACAGCTTCATCCCGGTACGCGGCGTCGGCGAGACGACCGAGCGCCGCCTCTGGGAACAGGGCATCACACACTGGGACGCGTTCGACGGGAGCGTCGTCGGTGCGACGCTCGCCGAGCGGATCGAGACGTTCATCGACCAGGGCCGGACGCATCTCGAGCGGGGCGACCTCTCGGTGTTCGCCGAGCGATTACCGGCCGCGAGCCGCTGGCGACTCTACGAGAACGCGCGCGCCGAGACCTGCTTTCTCGACATCGAGACGACCGGGCTCGACGCGAGCTGTAACGACGTGACGACCGTTAGCCTCCACCGCGGCGGGGACACCAAGACGTTCGTCAACGGCCGTGACCTGACGAGCGACCGCCTCGAGTCGGAACTGGAGGCGTCGTCGCTGCTGGTTACCTTCAACGGGCAGCGGTTCGACGTCCCGTTCCTGGAGACCTGTTTCGACCTCGAGGTGTCGGTCCCGCACGTCGACCTCATGTACCCGTGCAAGCAACTCGGCCTGGACGGCGGCCTGAAAGCGATCGAAGCCGACGTCGGCATCGAGCGCGAACTGCCGGACCTCAGCGGCCGCGACGCCGTCCGTCTCTGGCACGAGTACGAACGCGGCGACGAGGCCGCACTCGAGACCTTGATCGAGTACAATCGCGCCGATACGCGGAACATGAAACCGCTGATGGACCACGTGGCTGATCGGCTCCACGAGCAGGTGTTCGAAACCGTGCGAGCGGAGTCCGCGGCTCCCGAGGCGGAGCAGAAGCGGTAGTTCTACAGGGATTCCGCCCGTCGCGTCGGCGCATGGCCGTCGACCAGTACGAAACCGAGATCGACGTTCGCCTTCGTGACGTCGACTTCATGGGCCACGTCAACAACGCCGTGTACGCGACGTATCTGGAGGAAGCCCGGGAGGCGTACTTCGCCGACGTCCTCGGCGTCTCGCTGACCGACGTGGAAACCGTCCTCGTCAGCCTCTCCATCGAGTACGACCGCCCGATCGAGGCCGACGAAAACGTGACGATCGCACTCGAGGTGTCGGAACTGGGGACCTCGAGCGTTCCGATGACGTACGAGGTCCGTGCCGATGGGGAGACCGCTGCAACGGCCCGAACCGTCCAGGTCCTCGTCGATCCCGAGACCGGCGACTCGCGACCGCTCCCGTCGGAGTGGCGATCTCGAATCGAGTCGTCTCGATCCGCGTGAGTGGGGCAAGCGGCCTTACCCGAGATGGGAGTCGCCGTCCTCGAGTTCGACGTCACCGTCGCTCGTGACGACGACGTGATAGCCACAGAACGGGAACTCGACCTGTCCGTCAGCACGCGGCGTTCCGTCCTCGCGCGGGGAGAACAACGCATCGAGCGCCTCCGGATTGATGACGTCGTACAGTGCGTCGTAGGTGGGGGGTTCGATGTCGGTGGGATCGACGCCTTCTCGTTCGGCGACCGCTGCGATTACTTCGAAGCTGAGTGACGTCTCGGTGTCGGCTGCCGATCGATCCGCTGAGAGTAGCATTGACCGCTGTCTTTCCGTGCCCAACCATAAATCCATTGGCCGAAACCCAATCTTTCTGCCTACTACAATACATCAGTGGACATAATAATACATTAGTGTATTTATTTTACTCTTTTTACACTATAATTTTATTACTGTAACGGAAATTGAAACCATTCAAGCACCCGTCACCACCCTCACAAGGACGTGCTGTATTGGCCTAGAGCAGGGATTGAAACGAAATCGTTCTAACTTTGATCCGGGAGAGACGCCTCGTACCCCACTTCAGGGACGGTTCGGAGTTGTGGTGGCCTTTCGATCGGCAGTATTATTTGCTGTTTGATTGGATCGCCCGTCGCTACGGTTCGTCCCATCCCGATTTCGTTCTTCGACCGGGACCAGTGGTTCGAACACGAGTCCGTTCTCGAACGAAACCGAACTTCAACACGTCTCTCCACACCCGGGTGCTACAGAGATCGATTCGAGAACGTAGCCAGAGCAGGGACTCGAGCCGCCTGAACTCGGCCGCTTTACTCCTTCGTTCCGAAATTCGAATCGTCAGCTGCTCTGCTTACGTCCGTTCGCGTGTGAAAGATCCAGGGCGGGGCTGGGAACCCAAGGTTCGAAGCCATAACTTTATGACAGTCAAGAAATTCTAGCGGTTCATGGGGCAGAATCCACGCAACCAGATCGAAAACCTCCGGGACCGGATCGAGGACAGCGATGACATCGGCGACGACGATCGCGAGCTCTTGCTCGACTTCTCCGACCGCCTCGATCTCCTCGCCCAGGAGTACTCCGACTATCGGCACCTGAAGCTCCTGCGCCACTGCACGATCATGGCCGAAGAGCTCCAGGATGGAACACTGGCCGACGCCCTCGAGGACCGGGACGCCGCCGAGACGATCGTCGCCTGGATCAACCGCACCTACGAGAACGAAGAGACTAACCGGGACTACCGGTCGGCCATCCGCGTCTTCGCGAAGCGGCTCACCGACGGCGAGGAGTGTCCCGATAGCGTCGACTGGGTTCCGACCGGCACCTCGAGCAACTACGACCCGAGTCCCGACCCCCGACAGATGCTCAAGTGGGACGAGCACGTCGAGCCGATGGCCGATGCATGTTACAACGCGCGCGATGCAGCGATGATCACGCTGCAGTTCGACGCCGGCCTCCGCGGGGGCGAGTTCAAGGATCTCACCGTCGGCGACGTCCAGGACCACAAGCACGGCCTCCAGGTCACCGTCGAGGGGAAGCAGGGCCGGCGAACGATCCTGCTGATCCCGTCGGTCCCCTACGTCAACCGCTGGCTCGACGCCCATCCCGATCGCGACGATCCCGATGCCCCACTCTGGAGCAAGATCACCAAGCCGGAGCCGATCTCCGATCGGATGGTCTCGAAGGTCTTCGACGAGGCCGCCGACCGGGCCGGCGTCGACAAGCCCGTCACGCTGACGAACTTCCGGAAGTCCTCGGCGGCGTACCTCGCCTCGCGAAACCTCAACCAGGCCCACATCGAGGAACACCACGGCTGGGTACGCGGCTCGAGAGTCGCCTCCCGATACATCTCCGTCTTCGCCGAGCAAAGCGACCTCGAGATCGCCCGTGCTCACGGCGTCGATGTCGAGGAGGACGAGCACGACCCGATCGCACCCCTCGAATGTACCCGTTGCGGCCGGGAGACGCCCCGGAGCGAGCCGCTGTGTGTCTGGTGTGGCCAGGCGATGGACCCCCAGGCGGCTGCCGAACTCGACGAGGCCGACGATCGGGAAGCCGAGTCGCTGGCCGACCTCCCACCGGAGAAGGCCAAGCAGCTCCTCGAGGTCGCCGACGTCCTCGACGATCCGGAGGTCCGGAGCACGCTCCTCGAACGATGACCCCCTGAGGGCGATAGCTTCCGTCATCGGTATCCCCTCTCTTCGAGCTCTTCGAGCAGGATTTCGGCGTCTTCAGCCATCGGGACGTCTTCCTCGATCAGCATCTCGAGGGTGTCCTGGTATTCGGCAAGCTCTTCCCAGGGATCGTGATCGTCGTCGCGGTGTGGTTGGTGGGTCGTACTCATCGATCGAGTTGAGAGCGGGTGTACTGCTGTTCGACTCGCGAGCGATTCGACAGTGGGTAACAGTTCATCAGCGCGCCCTGGCAGGCCAGCGACGACATCTTACTGGGCTGGTCGAACCGAACGACGGCGTTGTTCGCCGCGTTGGGGTAGTGGATCGGATCGGCGTCGTACCACGCCTCGATGACACCGATCTCGATCTCGGCTGGGGCTCGGTCGTTCCACTTGCGGTAGGCACAGTCCGGGACGTGGCCGATTAGCATTCGAGCCGACCGCCGGCGTTCGGGATCAGCGACGTTGCGGCGGTCCTCGAGACCGGCGGCGTTCATGGGAGGATCACTCCGATGGTGAGCGTGGCCCAGAGAACGGCCGACACGAGTCCCAGGAGGACGATCGTCTGCAGTGGGGACAGCCGACCGCGGTTTGCGAATCGACTCCGTCCGGTCGTGTCACGAAGCTCACCGTAGCGATCGAGAGCGAACGTGATCGTTCGGGCCCGTTCTGGTGTGACACCGACCAGGTCGGCGATCTCGCCGAGCGTCTCGTTGTCGTCGACGGCCTCATGGACGTCGTCCTCCGAGACGCCGTCCGGGAGTTCGACTATCTGTTCAGCTGTGTCGCCGACGTCGTCGACGGTGATCGCCTCGGCGTCGAGTTCGTCCTGGATGTCGTCGCCGGCGTCGTCGTGTTCGCCAGTGACGCCGTCCGCGGCGTCTTCCTCGAGGTCGACGTCTCGTGCCTCTGACTCAGACTCGTTTGTGTCGTCTTCGGCGGGAGAGCCGTCGTCAGTCTCGTGGACACCGCCGTCCGCCTCGTCATACGCCTGCTGGAGGTCTTCGGTCGAGGTATGGTCCAGGGAGTCCGGTTCGTCGTTGTCCTGGACTGCCTCGTCACCAGTATCGGTCACCGGACCGGAGCTTCCGATCACCTCGAGGTCGGCGTCGGCGGGGACGGTGATCGTCAGCTGGGCGCGGAGGTCCTCGCCGCTGTTCGCGAGCAGTTGCGCATCGTCGACGTCGATCGGCGTCTCGTCCACCGCGTCGACGACATCGGCCAGCCGGCGGAGATCGTCGGACTCAGTCATCGCTCGACTCACCCCGCTCGCGTGTGAACGACGCCGGTCTCGGACCCACAACGCTCGTCGTGCCGTGGCCGGAATCGATGACCATCTCGACGTCGTCGGCGATCGCCTGGCGGATGGCCTCGCTGCGGTTGACCCAGATGCCAGCGTCTACAGCCTCATCGAGGGGCACGAGTTGCTGGCGTGGGATCCGGACGGTCACCTTGTCCATCGGCTCGCCGCCGTCAGCACGAAGCTCGCTCGCCCGCTCGAACTCTCCACCGTCGGGGATCGAATCCTCGTCGTCCTCGAGGGTGGCCTCGCAGTCGAGGCAAATGTCGATGTCGTCGCGGTACCATCGTGCGTCCTCCGAAAGGCCAGCAACCGGTGTTTCGAGCATCGTTCCGCAGGCCGCGACGTGGCGGAAGTCTTCGAAGTACATCGAGGCGTGCCAGGTCTCATCGATGTCTTGGACCCACGCGACGATCCCGTCGTCTCCACCGTTGTCGACGTTGTCCGCAGGCGTCCCGTGGCGGCGGTCGAGTTCCTCCATCTTACATTGCTGGCAGTGGTAGTCGCGGTTGCCACAGGTCGGACAGTCACTCATCGCCATCACTCGCCGGCTGGGCGATCAGGAGTTCGTCATCCCCGTCGTCGATGAGGATCAGGTCGGGATCAGCCGTGAACGAGCCGACCACCGATCGGTCGACTGTCCCGATGACTTCATAACGGACAGTCATGCCACGGACACCTCCTCGATCAGCGCCTCGACGTCCTCCGGACCGAGATGCTGGCCGTCCTCGAGCGCCTCGACGATCTCGCCGTGCTCGACGTGATAGGCGTACTCGAACCAGACCGTACCGGGAATCACGCCGGGGTACTTCTCTGCGAGGTTGTAGCAGTTCGTGTCGTTGACACGGGCGTCGTTGTTCAGTTCCCCGACCGCGTCGACGGTGGCGCTCATCGCCCGATACCTCCCCAGAAGCAGATACCGTCGTGTAGCTCGACACGCTCGAGGACCACCTCGAGATAGTCGCTATCGGTTCCGTTCGATTCGTCAGGGTTTTCGCTGTGGTCTGTGTTCGTACTCATGGCTGCAGGGTCTTCCGGGGGCCATTGACCCTCCGGGTGGTCTGTGTTCTGTAGCCCGCAGCGGTCGGGCGTGCCGTTCTCTTGGTCGGGGAAGGCACGCCCGAGGGCGCTGCGAGCGGTCGTATTGTCGATACGGGTACTGACCCTATAACAGTCAGCAGGCCGTTTCCAATTTCCGAAACGTATCGAACTGCACAGAAACACCGGTATCGTGCCGTTCTACGGAAAATTCTCTAATTCCGAAAGTAGCCCGCGACCACTGACTAACTGCTATCTCGAACGCCCCCTGATCGTTCTTTGCTGGTATGAGAATCTGTGCAACAAATCCGCGTTGGATCTGAGAATTTTTCGATACGGATACCGGTGGTGAAATCAGCTACTATACGGACTGGTTCGTTATAACACTGATCGCTGCAAACGTCGTGACGGTTCTTCTCGAAACTGTTGACGCACTTGCCGCCTCTTATAGTACGTCCTTCTACTACTTCGAATAGGTCTCTGTAGTCGTCTCCACGGTCAAGTATCTCGGTCGCGTATGGACGACTGTCGATAACCCGGCTTGCGAGGGGTCGATCACTGGATGGCGGTGGGGCGTCGCAACGTTGACCACGGTCGGTTTCGGCGATGTCCACCCGATCACGCCAACCGGACAGTTCATTGGTTGGCCCAATCGTCGCGATACTCGGAATCGCCTTGTTCGCGTTACCGGTATTAATTCTGGCCCCGGGGTTCATCGAACGGGCCGAAGACGACAGTACGAAACAGTGCTGCCCGCTCTGTGGAGAGAAAATCGAGCGAGTAAACGAAACTATTCAAATCTTCTCCAACAGCGATTGCTTTTTCTCCTCGAACTCCTCGTCAGTGATGGCCCCCTTTCATGAAGTCCTTCCAACTTCTCGAGTTGCACAACCGGGGTCTGGTTCTGACTCGGCAACGACCGTATCCGGTTGACTCTCTTCCTCCATTTTCTCTCGGATAAAACTGACAATCTCGCGGGTTTCTCCCTTTCCAGGCTCCGTTATCTGGATATGATAGGTCTGTCCAGGTGTTTGGAGAGACAGTCGCTTATTCATCAGTCCTGTATCGAGACCAACACTGATGATGTTCCGAAATGGGACCGATCGTTTGTCGTTCCCGAGCCATTGGGGAATCTTGACAGCGATTCGTCTATCTGTGATTACAGCACGAACATACCCTTTCGTTCCACCTTTCCGAGATCGATCATTGCCGAAAACAGAGGCCGGCTGAGGATCCTTCTACGTCGATAGTCCCTCCTCGAGTCAGATAGTGGATTGGCCCGTCTTCGTCGAGTATATCTTCTACTTTCTCGATTCTCGCTTTGGTCACGTAGTTTCCCTGTGGACTACATTGCCGTTCCTCCGGGATCGAATTGTCGGAGACCGAACCAAATGGTCCCTACCACTTCATGTAAGTATCATCTATTAAGAATTTGAGTGATGATGATACCAGAGCATATTGAAATTCGCTGTGGAACCGTCTTCCCAGACTGCCAACACGAAAAAGGAACCGTTCGGCCGCACGTCGACAGGCTGGATCTGAAGTGCCAACACATATGAGCAGTGGATTGAGTAGGACAGACTCCAGTTACTTGGCGAGATCCGCCCACTCGGGCGGCTCTAACCCCGGATCACTGTCGTTGCCTCTACAGGGAGGTTAACCACCCCGGTGGTGGAGCTTCGGCGACTGGGTACCGGAAGCCGCACACAATATAGGCGATGTCTCATGACTAAACGAACCGTCAACCGCTCACGGCAATCGCATTATCCCGACTCGAAATTGACTTTGAGGAATCGCTAGGACGGCGAGTGAGGGAGGCCAACGAGGATCCAGACAGCGAGTAGTCGTTCAGTCAATCGAATCCGAACGGGATATCGCCGTCGTTCTCTTTCAAGTACTCAACCGACCGGTCTACATCCGATAAGTGGATATTCGAACGATGACCGCCACCGTACTGCTCAACTACGCCCTCTTGAACGAGTTCCTCAACGAGTTCCTTCGCACGCCCTTCTGCGTGAGACGGAATAGCGGCGTACCGACCGACAACGGTCGTGACCTGTGCCTTCTTCGCGCCCACAATGCGCTTGTGTAGCATCGTGTTCACGATTTCGTTTTTGATTTCTTGGTCGTCCATTGATTCCGTTTACTACAGTACATACTACTATAAGTTGTGTGTTCTGTGGTAAACACAGGTGTATAACAAAGGTAACTCTTAAGGTGTTGCCCACACCTGGTTACCATATGAGCCAGACCGTCAACGAGGGAGAAGAAGCGTACGCAGATGACACGCCACTGGTGGAATTGTTCGGGGACGGTGCTCGAGCGCGGTTGCTTTCGGTCTTCGCAACGAAGCGCAACCGTGAGTTCACCGTAAGCGAACTGGCACGGCAGGCTGGTATCACCCGGAAAACCGTGTATGAGTACCTAGATGAGTTCGAGAGCCTTGGGATCGTAGAGTCGATCGAAGCGGGTCAGGGTAGCAGGTACACTACCGCGGATTCCGAGATCGCGACGAAGCTGTACGAACTGAACGGGGTGACGTTGCAGAAACTGCTCGACATTGAAGAGTAAGAGTACAGCGTGACGGGTTGCCGAGTGAGGACAACACGAGACTTTATACCGGAGGTTGCGGCCAGACCGTCGCGATGTCCCACGACCAACGCACAGAGGACGTCCTGATCGCTATCGCGCTGGACCGCTTCGAGGTGGACTTTCGCGAGGTTGATCCATCACTCGTCGCCAACACTTCGACCATAGGCTAGCCGTCGAACAAATCGAGCAGGCGCTTCGAGGGTTCGTACCAGATCACCCGGCGCTCCTGTTCGTCCTCCCGTATACTCGAAAGGGGTTTCCCAACTGCGTAATGCTTCGAGAGTTGAATCCGACTCTTCCGGTCCAGTCCATCCATTCCTATTCGACGTGAGAACTGCGAGAGAAGCCAGCATGGTTTCGGAAAGAGACCAGTCGGATACTTGTGCGGACCTGCCCTATCGACGATACTGTCGGAAAGGGCATCTCCCGAGTAACAGCGGTTGATGGTTCCGATGACCCAATTGAAGTTATTTACCCGAACCATATTCGTTTACCTGACGCTGCCATACCTGTCATCAAATCCATATATTTACGGAGATAGAGCGTATAGGAGTAAGTGAAGGCAAGATAACCTCCAAAACATCATTTCCGATAAATGGAACCGGAATGGTGGCTCGAAGTCGGTGCAGCGGTCGCAACGATCTCGAGCTTTCTGCTCAGGATGTTCGGCCTGTTTTACAGGCCTGGACCTCCCCTGATACGGAGGTTATCGGGAGAGTCAGCGGCGACTCCAACAGCCGCATGATCGCCATGTCCACGAATAACACGGTTGGCGGAACGATCGGCTAGTTCGTCAGTGAGTACCTGGTCTGGATCACGCTCGCGACAGCAGTAGTCGTACTGGTCGGTATTGACGCCCTCGAGACAGCCGGCTATGCGGTCGTTGGATGGATCGCGGCGAGCATCGGTGTCGTAGTACTGGTGTGTGGCGTGGTCGTCAGAGTTGTAGAAGTTCGTGACGGATAGCCAGTTGAACTCCGTCGCAGGGCGTTATACCAGAGGCCGTGGCTACCGTTGGCCAACGCCTCAGATATACGTCGAGACGATCTACTGATCGCAGTCGCACTGTACCGTTTCGACATCGACTTCCGCGATGCCGACCCGCAACTCGTTCGCCGCGCCAGCCGTATGGCCAGCGATCGTCTCGACGAGCACAACCTCGAGCCGCGGAAGCCGTCGACGAGTTCGCGATCGGACCCCTGCGACCGACAGTGACGCCTCTCCACGAGTACTGAGCATGGTTCTCCAACGGCTACAGAAACGAGAACCAGAACGTTAGAGCTTCTCCTCAGTACGAGAGATTCGATCTCGCAGTTGCTCGAGCGCCTCTTCTCCGCTCTGGCCTACCCCCAGTCGGAACTCCGCCTGCGAGGCGTCCGAGTCCTCGTTCTGGACCTGGAAGGGGCGGTCTCCGACCAGATCGGCCACGTTGAGCGCGTCCAGCAGCCGCCAGCCCACCTGGTCCGTCTGGACGGTGATCGAGGCGTCGATGATCGCGTCCGAATAGCTCCCTTCGACGGCCTGGAAGGCCGCGATATCGGCCATCTGCTTGCTGGCTAACTCAGGCATATTGTCGACGATCGTCCGCGGGTCCTCGTTGTCGGCGTCCACCCGGGTGTGCTCTCCCCGTGGCTGGAAGTCGCAGTCGAAGCGGACCTCGTCGCCGCCGGCGAGCGGACCGCCCTCGAGGGCACGGAACTGGGGCACGCCGTCGAGAACGATTTCGCGGAGTTCGAAGTCTTCCCCCCGTGTCAGAGAGTCGCCGTTCGCCGTCTCGAAGGTTGTAGAGCCCTCGACGATGCGACCCTCCTCGAGGGGGAGGTCCTGCCACTCGTCGACGTCGTCGACCTCGAAGACGAGGTTGCGTAATGCCTCTTTGCCAGCGTAGACGACTGCCCCCTCGTACGTATCCTCGGTTTGCCGTTCGACCGAGGCGTCGATCAGGTCGGGATCCACATCACTCGGTCGACCGTCGATCCGCGAGACATGTACCTCGAGGTCGTCGGCTCCGTAGCGGACCTCGAAGGCCATGTCGCCGATGTCGACGCACTCGCGCAAGATGTCCAGGACGGAGTCGTCCCACGCCCGATTGACGAGGACGGGCGTCTCGTCGAGGTCGGCGGTCATCGACACCCGATCCAGCGGCCGGGCTTCGTAGCCAATCGCCGGACTCTCGTCGTCGCGTTGGACGTCGGGATCCCGACCGACGCCGACGCGGCCAAGCGCCGTCGTGCTGGGCTCGCTGTAGTCGATCGTGAAGGATGAGACGTGACGCTCGCTCTCGAAGTCCTCGGTCCCATCGGTACCGAGTGCGAGCTCGGCGATCGGCTCGCCGTTCGAGCTTTCCGCTTGGATCGTCAGCGCGTCGATCGCGAGCGGCGTGTTGATCGCCTCGAGTCGGATCGGGACGGCGTCAGGGTAGTGCTGTGGGCCGTCGAGCGTGAGGTTCGATCCGCTCGGACTGTTGTCGAAGTCGTACTCGTACCGGTTGTCAAGCGGGCCGACCGCGTCGACGAGCAGCCCTTCCACGTCGGTAGTCCCGTTTTCGGTCAGGTTTCGGTTCGGGCTGATATTGATCGTGTACCTATCCCCCTCTTGGATGTCTGGGTTGTTCCAGTTGGTCCCACCCTCGAGACGGACCCACTGCCATCCCTGATCGTTAGCGAAGCTCTCCGTGTCGAACTCACTCCCCTCGAACTGGACGTCGATGAACGGGGGATCGGAGGCGACGTCCTCGATGTCCGGGCCGGTGCGGTATCGGATAGCGATCTCGAACTCGTCCCCGGGGATCGTGTGATCAGGGGAGAATTCAAGAGTGATGTTCTGCCCGCTCCCGACCATGTTGACAGCGTCTCCGCCCTCAGAATCGCTCGACTGCCATGTGAACGCCTCGAACTCGAAGTGGTCCATCGTCTGCATCCAGCAGGTCTGGAGCGGCCACAGTCGGCCCTCGTCGTCCAACTCGAGCGGAATCGTCTCGTCCTCGTCGAGAGTTTCGAGGAGTAGCGCCGCCTGGAGCTCGGCCAGTGTCTCGGCCTCCTGGAGCAGGACTCCCTCGCGGATCGCCTCCTCGACAGCGTCGACGACGGGCTCATACGGCGTTTCGTTGTCGATCAGCCGCTCAACGAACTCGCCGACTGGTTCGACACCGTCGGTCCTCGCGACGACGCGACTCTCGAGTTCCGTGCCGCCTTTGCCCTTGAGGACGGTCCGCTTCCCGCTCGATCCTTCCTCGATCGAGCGGCTGACGAGTCGCTCGATCGGCTGGCGCTCACCATCGTCCCAGACGCGGAGGTCGGCGTCGTCAAACTCCTCCGAGTGCCAAGATTCGTCGTAGGCGACGGTGACCTCGACGGTGGGCAGGTCGTTGACCGTGGGAGTCTTGGATATGTCGTGCGGGGTTGGCCCGAGGGTAGCTCCGTCAGCGTGATCGACCTCGACATGGGGCGCCGAGGCTGACACGGCCGTGGTCTCGAGGCCGATGCTCTCAGTTTCGGTCGTCGTCGCGTCGCTATCCGCGTAGACCCACTGCGAGCGCGCCCGGACCATGTACTCGTACTCCACGTTCGGAGACGCGGTCTCGTCTGTAAACGACGTCTGGTCGGAAGCGACCGTCCCCACGAGCCGCCCCGGATCGTCCTCGTCGTACTCCCAGTCTGCCCGCTGTCGATAGATTTGGTAGCTGCCGCGAAACTCCGAGTTGTCCGTCCACTCGATTGTAACCGAAGTCTCCGTCGTTTCTACGATATCGACGGCATCGGCGGGGATGAGCTTGGTAATCTCGGGGGCGGTCGTCCACTCGCTGGTCGCATCGTCCGTCTCGGTCCGCATCCGGACCGAGTACTGCTCGCCGTCAAGGAGGTCCTCGATGACCTGCTCGGGGTCTGCATCGTGCGGGATAGTGGCAACGTCGACGAAGTACGGAGGCCAGTCGAAGTCGCCCCAGTCCTCCTCGCCCCAGTCCGGGTAGTGGTCGGTCATACTTCAGATCGTTTCCTTGAAGCCCATGATAGCTACTTCGCTGAGATACGCTTCCAGTTCCATCGGCCCAACGAACGTGTACAGCCCGTGGTTATCGTACCCGGGGACATCGGTCTGTGCAGTCCCCGTCACGGCCACTCGATGATCGCCGTCCGGGTTATACATGCGGAGCGCGTCCGGATAGTCCCAGCAGTATGCTGCAACGTGCCAGACCTCTCCATCCGGCACGAAGACTGACTCGTCATCGTTACCATCGAGGTACTCGCAGACGGTATCGTATGACCCGAGATCGGTGATCTCGTGCCCGACAACACATGACTCGTCATCCGCCTCCAGTTCAGCGGGACCGACGAAGACGAGGTCCTTGAGAGAGTTATACTCGTTCGATGAGTCTCCGGTTGCGGTAGTATAGAAGGACCCGTGCCGTTGATCCGTTTCGGGATTGATAACATCTGCTCTGTAACGCTGGGAAAAGAACGAGATCATCAGGACTTCGCCGTCCTCAATCGATAGCCTCTCATTGTTGCCGAGCCACACCGGACCGTAGTACTCTGTTTTCATGGTTAGTATCCGAACCGGATGTGGTTCTCGAGGTCCTCCTCTCGTGCCATCTCGCGTACTTCTTCTTCCTGAAGGCCTTCTGCTATCTGTCCATACTGCCAGCCGCCCTCGCCGTCAGCCTCGATGATTCGGCCCTCATCTTCATCGGGATCAGACGCGAGGTCAACCGCGTGTATGGGGTCAGGGCCATCCGCACTGTGTCTGTCAGCGTGATCCTCGTCGTGGTGGACGTCGGGCTCGTCGGCGTGCTCCTCGATCAGACCGACGCCGTAGATCGGCTCCCACTGGGACCCGTCGTCGCGGTAGACGATCCCCTGCTCGACGACGAGGACCCGCCGGCGCTGCCCGTCATCAGTCTCGGCGTCGGGGTCGGGCGCGGGGAGATCGTCGTGCGTCGCGACGCTTCCCTGAATCTCGAACTCCTGCTGGTGCCAGATCGAGTCGAGCAGCTCTGGCCAATCGTCGGCACTCTCTCCTTGCGGGTCCGGTACTCGGTATCGTCCGAATTTGGTGTCTTTGCCTGGTGTCATGAGTAGTCACTCCTTGGTGTCGTCGCGAATCTGGACGCGGTAGCGCCCGTTGTTGAGGATGTCTGTCCACTGGGCCACGAGCGTCTGCGGCTCGGTGCCGTCGAGGTCAAGGTCTTCGACCGGAGGAATGTACGCGATAGCGGTCTCGGGGTCGGTCCGGGCGGTGGCGTCGCCCGTGTCCCGGATCGCAACGTAGTCGTAGGCCTCGCCGTCGAGAATCGAGTCTGCATCTGAGTACTCGAGGGTGTCCAGGTCGGTGAGCGTCGCTATCTCCGACCCGTCGCGCTCCAACCTGACCTCGCCCTCGTCGTTGTCGTCGGCGAGGTCGACCGTGACCGTGATCTCGCGCTTCTGGGAGGTGTCGAACGTCAGTTGCGGCGGCGCGAGGTCGGTCGTCGCGGTGACCTCGGCCGACAGCGGCCCGTCTCCCGTGATGTTCCGACCCAGGACCTTGTAGTGGTAGGTCCTGCCGGCGACGAGCGCGTCGTCGGTGTACGCGGTGTTGGCGAGGACCGCGACCTCTGTGTAGCCGGAGTCGGGGCTACGCGACCGGAGGACGGCGTACTCGTCGGCGGACCCCGCGGGGTCCCAAGAGAGCGATACCGACCCCTCCGAGGTCCCCTCGACCTCGAGCCCGGTGACCCTCCTCGGCAGACCCAGCCCGTACGAGGTGGCATCGTACGGTGCCTCGTCATATCGGAGCCTGGTCATGTGCTGAACTCGATAATCATGCCATCCTCGGCGTCAGCGCCGTCCCCTCCGGCGTTTCCGAAGCCGCTGGCTCCGGAGCCTCCGAGGCCGCGGCTAACGTCTTCGGTGAAGGAGCCGACCTTATCTCCGTAGTACATGAGTAGGCCTCCGGAGCCGCCACCTCCTCCGCCGCCGGCAGCCTGGCTACCGGACCCGTCCAGACCGTCCTCGCCCCTGGCGGTAATGGTGCCCAACCCGCGGATTTCCGGCGCGACGAGCAGTATCCACGCGCCGCCCGCCCCGCCCTCGCCGCCGTACCCGTGGTCGTCCTTGTCGGATGCACGGACTCCGCCGCCGCCTCCACCACCGGGAGGAGAGCCATCCTCGCCGCTCACGTTGCCGCCGTCGGCATCGCTGTCCGCGACACCCGACGCGCCGCCTCCTCCGCCGGCACCACAGTTCTCGTGGATGAAGGTCTCGAGGTAGCGGTGGGGCAGGAACTCCTGGACCATGTCGCTGAACGGCGCGGGGTCGGAGTCGTCGCCGTCGCCCCCGGCCCCGCCGTCGGGCGCCTCGATGGGGTCTGACACGCCGCCGGACCCGCCGGATCCGCCTGGACCGTCGGGACTGAACACGCCTGGACCGCCGTCGCCGCCGGCCGACGGAGAGAACGATCCGTTGCCCCCGTAGCCTCCGTTATTGGCGCCGCCGTCGCCGTCGATCGTGCCCTCGACCTCGATGTAGTCCTGGGCCATCAGGATCAGCCCGCCGTCCACCGTCACGGTGGTCCCGGACTCGACCGTGATGGTTTCTGCCTCGACGACCCCGCTCTCGGCGGTGTCCTCGCTGAAGACGAGATCGCCCTCGAGCCCCCTGCCGAAGACGCTGGTCTCGTCGTTGACGACCGGGGACATCTCCAGCGTTCCGTCCGGCTGCGCTGTGGGGACAGTGCCTTCCGCGCCATCAGTGGTGAGGTTCTCGACGTTACCGGGATCAGCGCCCTCGACGGCCCGCTCGCGCAGGTCCGTTTCCGGATCCAGCGCGGTGGTGTCGGCGCCGACCGGGACGAACACCTCGCCCAGCACGACTCCGCTGCGATCAGCGAGCAGGACGTCCTGCATCGGGTCCGGCGCGGGCGACCACAGGCGAAAGCGCGTCTCGTCACTGGGCTCCGGCGCGGCCGCCAGCCCCTCGCGGATCTGTAGCGTACCCGTGTCGTCGACCCACACGACGTCCCGGCGGGGGTCGTCCGGGTCCGCAGCGGGGATGGTCACGCTCTGCGCGTTGACGTCCAACTCGGTGCCGTCGATCGTCACGCCGTGGGCCTCACACGTAACGTCGCCGTCCACGAGGTCCAGGCCGGGATCGTCGCGGACGAACGTGCCCGACAGCGAGGCCGTGAGTTGGTTCTGTCCGAGGCTATCCGCCGCGTCTCCGAGGTCGTACTGTAGGAGTGTCATGGTCTGTTGGTGCTGGAAAGCCGCTATCCGTTACTTCCGTACTTCCGAACGGCTGACGAGCGTCTTCTCCGCAACTGGATCCACGAGCGACGTCGACGCGATCGGGTCGAGCCAGTTTTCGAGCGAGTCCGGGATCGCCTCGTCTTCGCTCGGCGCGAGAGTGAACTGCACCCGAGGTCGCCCAGAGTGGACGATCGCGTCCAGGATGGTCTCCTCGCCAGCGACGTCGAACGTCAGCTGGCAGCGCACCCGGACCATCCCGATCTCGAGTACGTCGACGTCGAGCAGCTCGACGTCGGCGGACTGATCGTCCGCGAGGCCGGTGTCAGTCCACTCTTCGGTGTCCGGGTCCCACTCCTGGGCGTCGACGCTCCCGTCGCGATCGTCCAGCATCAGCCGGATACGGCCGTTGTCGACGACACGATCTCCTTCGGTGGGGAGCTTCTTCGAGAAGAGCTGCCGCCAGTCCGCGGGATCATCCCGTCCGAGGGAGTCCCACATCCGGACGTCGCCGACGCCGTCGTCCTCGAGGGGCACCTTATAGACGATCCCGACGTTCTCGAGGTCGACGCCGAGGATGTCCTCGCCGGCCTCGAGGTCGAACAGGTCGACCGTCCCGTAGGCCGTCTCGACGGTCGCGTCGGGGGCTGCCGGCTCGCGATGTTTGTCCTCGGTGTCGATCCACCAGACTGGGGCCGCTGCAGTCGGTGCCGGGACACGGTAGTCGAGGTCGTTGCCGAACTCGTGGTCGACCTGACGGCTCGAGTGGACGATCTCGCGGAGATGCGACTGCGGCGTGCCGACGCACTCGAAAGACGGTTTGACTTGCTCTACCACGTCCTCGTCATCGGACAGTTTGAGCTGTCGATCGGCTCGCGATGCTCCGTACCACCCATCTAGACCGATACTGGGCGTGTCGGACAGCGGTACCGGGGCGAATTGGGGTGCGTTCAGGAGTTCGAACAACGCGAGTGCGACACGATCAACGTCAGACGTGATCGTCGGATCGATCGTTGGCGCTGACGAGGCGATCGGCTTCGCAGTTCCGACCTCCCCCAGGATTGTTTGGCTGTCGATATCGAGGCCCCCGGATTGCGTCGGGGGGCTCACGTCGCCGTCGTCGATGTCGAGTGTGTACAAACGCATGGTGATCACGTGAGCACTGCGTCGATTTGTTCCTTGAACCAGCTGCGGATCTCGCGATGGTCGATTTCTTGTTCGATAGTGAAGCGCCGACCCTCGAAGAACTGATCGAGGGCGTCATGGAACGCCTGTTGGAGGTCGTCTCTGGAGAGGTCGCCCGACTGGTCGGTTTCTGGATCCTGCTCTGCCGCCATCAGGTCGTCAACCTGATGTCCGACGTCGATCTGATCGTACTGGGTTGGATCCAGCTCCCCTTCTACATCTACGTCGCGTTCCTCGAGTTCATCATAGACCTCTTGCAGCGCTTCGGCCTCTTCACGCTCTTCCTGGAGCTCCTGGTCCGCAACGTCTACAACCAGCTCTCGGTCGAAGTCCGTGATATCCTCCGCTTCCTCGAGTTCTTTAATTTCGTCCTCGAGTTCATCTACTGTCTGTCGTCGTTCGTGGATCGACAGGCTATCATCCTCTTGAACGGCTTCGATTTCTTCCTCGATCTGGCTAATCCCCTCTTCGCGGATCTCCTCGGTATCCAGGCTTTCGACTAAGCCGTTGCTGAACCCGTCACTGAAGGACTGGCCGGACTGCTCGCCTATTCCCTCAAACTCCTCTTCGAGGTCTTCCCCGAAGTCGTCGACTTCGGCTGGTTCCTCGAGTTCCATCGTCTCATCAACTTCCCCTTCATCAGTCTCGGCTTCGATTTCAACTTCACCGCTATCGGAGTCGATGTTGATACCAGGGATCTTGTTGACGAGTCCTATCAACCAGTCGATGAAGTCTCCGAAGTAACCCGCAACCTTCTCAGTGGCATCGCTAATCCCGAACAGTTTGTCTATAATCCAGTCGATGCCGTCCGTAATCGGGCCCAACGCCCAATTGAGGATGTCACGGATACCGAGCCAATTGCCACGCCACGCCCGATACAGGACGTAGGCAGCTGTCGTGAGAGCTGCTAGTACGGCTAGGATCGGGGCGAGGGTGGTCACCATCGACCCCAACGCCGGGAGAACCGTATTAGTGATCGCTCCTGCGACCATCCCGAATCCCGTTGCCGCTGCTGGGAGCATGGCCAGGATTTTTCCGATCCCTAGCAATAGCGGCCCGATTGCGGCCACTAGACCGCCAGTAATCACGATTACCTTCTGTTGTGTGTCCGAGAGCCCATTGAACCATCCAATCAGCGACGAGAGGAGGTTCACAAGCCCCGTGGCGATCGGTAAGAGGTGCTCGCCGATTTCCGCTCTAAGTTCTTCCGTGTCGCCCCTGAGATCTCGCATTCTGTTGGCGAACAAATCGGAAGTACGGGCTGCGTGCCCCTGCGCGTCTTCCGTCTGCTCCATGATCGCGTTGAGTCGGGCCTGGGCAAGTTCGGCTTCAGTCGCCTCTTCTCTACTCGCTGCGAGTCCATCGTTCATCAACTGCTGCTCAACTCGAGCGCCACTGAGATCTATCCCGTACTCCTGGACGGCTTGAGATTCGCCTACTAAGGCGCTCTCGAGATTCTGCTGAACTTGCTCCTCAGATTGGTTGTTGAACGAAGCGAGGTCGGCCGTCAATTCCGTGAGTTGCTGGCTCATACCGGCCGACTGCTCTTCGGTCGTTCCCATCGCGTTGAGAAGGGAACCGAAATCGGTTGCGTACTCCTTGAGTTGGTTTTCCGACCGGCCGATCTCGTCGGCATGGGTCTGTACCCACGCTTCAACGCGATCAGCGGAAGATTCGAACACCTCGTTGAACCGGGCCTCCATCTCTTCGACGTTAGATGCCGTTTCGATGGATCCAGATCCGATGGCCGCAATCGGGGCAGTGATCCCGGCCCTCATGATCTCACCGGCCTTTTGCATCGACTGGCCAGTGGACTCTGCCCGATCTTGCAGACTATCCCAATCGCGTCGGACGTCCTTCACTCCAGATCGGAAACCACTGGTGTCGAGTTTTAGGTCCGCTCTCAGTCTCTCGAAAGCCATGTGTTAATCACTCATCAGTCGTTGGTCTGCGTTGAACGGTCGATAGAATTATAATATGGACGGATCAACTCTGAAGTATGTATTATTACAATCAAGACGATTTTGATCAGGAAGATATGAGTCCAGGGTTGATTACGTTCATTTTCGCGTTAATGGGGGGAGGGTTGCTCGTAGGCGGGGTCATCACCACCATCATCTTCGTGCCCGCTGGGTTACTCATGATGGGGCTCGGAGGGCTGTGTATTATCGGTAGCCCGATTATCGGACTGGCTGTGTGGTGGGACGAACGACAAGACTCGTCATAATCGACTCTGTAACGCACTCCCGTACTCTTCGCGATAGTTCAGGTAGGCGTGCTCAAGGAAGATCCTTCTATCCTGCCGCAACTCTCCCCATTCGCCGGGTGTCATCCCGAACAGTGCGAGTAACTCGAACCACCAGATTCCGAAGTCGCTACCCGAGAAACTCCTTCACAGCCTCGAGTTCGGCACCTTCGCCCCGTTGGTCGACCTTGTTGAGTAGCTCGAGGAGCTCGTCGTCGTCGTAAATGTCGTCCCAGTCGTCGGCGTACAGCGGTTCGTCACCGTCCCACGCCTCCGCGAGCCACTCGGGAGACTTTCGTGCGAGATAATCCGCCTGCTCCGCGAGTTCTTCCCACTGGCCGTTTTGAGCGCAGTGGGCCATCCGCTCGCGCTTACCGTCGAGCGCATCGCTGGCCTCTCTCGGAAGCGGGGTAAACGGAAGTTCACGACCGTTGTACCACTCGACCGTGAACGTGTGTTCCGCTCGGTCCTGCTGGAGCTGCTGCTTGATGCTCGCGTTTTCACGGTGGCGCGCTTTCCGCTCTCGTACTTGCTCGCGCTGTGCCTCGAGAGACTGGTTCGCGGCTTCGGCGTTTGCGATGCTCATGGGTTAGTTAGGCGCTGGAGCTGTAGTCGATGTAGAAGTCACCCTCGACCCACCACGTCCATGACGCCGTCGGGGGCGTCTGACTCGGGTCGACCTCGGGGCTGGTGAGTTCGCAGTCCTCCGCACGGTGCAGTAGTTCCGAGTCGGCTTCGACGTCGACCGACGTGTAGTCGGGTTTGTGGTCGAAGTAGGCGATCTCGATGAACTCGTCATCGGCCGCCTGGATCTTGCGATCCTCGCCCGAGAACGTGACTTTTCCGTCCGAATCGACCGCTCCGATCTTCTCCAGGGCATCGAGGTCCGGCGCAATCGCCGATGTGACCTCGATGTCGATCGTGTTGTTCGTCCGGTAACGCTTTGTTCGCCGGAAACTTCCCGGGTTGAAGTCTTCGTCGTCCTCGTCGATCGTCACCGAGAGATCCTCTTTCGTGCAGTGGGCGAGGATCGTTCGAACTGGTTCGGTCTCGCTTTCGTCGACGTGGATCACTGAGACCGTACTACCTTCAACTTCGAGTTCGTTCGTGATTTCTGCCATGATGTTGTAATCTCGTGTGTAGGAGGTCGATTAGCTGTTCTGCCTGTACGTCGTCACCTGCCAATCCTGAAGCAGGGCGAGGCGGCTACCCGTGACCTCGTTCCAGCTTCCCGACGTTGTTCCGTCCGGTGGAAGTTCTGGTGCTTCGACATCAACGTCCATGCGGTTCGCCACTGGCGACATGACTTCGGCCGTGCGGTAGGTCGGCGGCGACTGAGCGCATCACCAGCCATCATTCGCTACCACGCTTACCTGGAGTCTGAACTGACGTTCCGTGGTCCCGTTCTGGGGCGACTCCGTGCTCGAGGACACCGTAATTGGTTGGATACGACGAGGACCGGTTACTTCTGTGAGTCGGGTAGCCTCCCCTCGTCGCGGCGGTTTTGTCCTCGAGCAGCACGACGAGATCGCGCGGCGTTCCTCGACGCGGACCTCGCCGGCGTTGACACGGAGCGTGGCGCTCCGGGTCGCGTCGCTTGCTCGCATATCGGTTCGAAAACAGGTAGTTCGCCACCACGGGGATCGATACGCGCCGGCACCGCGCCGGCAGAAGGGCGTGGACGGAATCGAACCGTCCTCGAGGACCACCACGCCTGAGTCGAGGATCGAGGAACAGCGATCAGTTGGCAGTCATAGGTACAACACCACGCTGAGGGTGCAGCGGTAAATGGTATGCTAATCCTCTGAACTCGCGGATCGAATACGGAGCCCGACCGGCAGCATTGGGCCGTTTCTCGCAGACGCAGGAGTCGCCGGCCGTCGGAAGCTCCGCCATGATCGTGACATCAGCGTCACCCATCATCCGCTCGTAGCGGTCGAGCGATCCTTCCGAGTGGGCGCGGATAACCTCCGTCCGAGGAAAGACCGTCGCCCGTGGCTTTCCGACGGCCTCGACGTCGTCGTTGATACCTTGAGCGATCTCGCGCGGGTTCATCCCCAGCGAGCGACCATACTCCTCACCGATCAGGTGGACGTCGGCCAGTTCGTCGGCAGTATCGAAGCCAGCGACCTCGAGTTCGTCCGCGATCGCCGCGTCGACGCCGGTCAGTTCAGTGCGGTCCTCGGTCATGGCCGATCACTATCGGCGGGTGTCATCTTCTGAACGACTGCATCCAGAATCTCGATCGTCGCGTCGACGAGGTCTCGAGTCGGGACGAACGTCACGACCAGGAGCGCCCACAGCGGAATCTCGACGGTTTGGATAGCCCAGTCCATCCCGAACGCAGCACCAGCGGTCACAAGGCTTGCCGTCCACGCGACGACGCGAATCGTGCTTGTCGTGACCATCACTCGTCAGTCCCCCGTTGCGTACACGCCGATCACCGTCGCGATCTCGTCTTCCGTGGGCCACTCGAGACCGCCCTCGAGCGGTCCCGGCGCTGGGGTCGTCGTCTCGAGTGTCGGGACGGACTCGGGCCAGTTCACCATGAAATACCGGACACGAATGGCCCGGATCAGGCGTTGCAACGGTCTGCAAGGGATGGTATCGAGCATGGTGGTCGAGTATGGAAACAGGTGCGCCAGGGCGCGTCGTGCGCGGCCTTCCCGGCCAGATCCCGGCGCGGGTCGGGACGGTCCGTGGTAGTGTAGTGCGTCGACGTAATGCGTGGGGATGCAGTCGCGGGATTGTGCCCGCCCCGAAACGGTACAGCGGAAGCGGTGGGGTGTCAACAGGCCCTCGGTCCGGCGAGGCAGGGGGCGACGCCGGACGTCATCGGGGAGTGACCGACCCCCGACCGACCGTGATCCGCGCGCCGTCGGCGTCGACGACGATCTCCGTTCGCGGGTTCGCCCAGGATGGGTCCCAGCGGACGTCAGCGACAGTGCCCTCGAGGCGACGGCCGGCGAACTCGAGTTCGACCGGCTGGCCCCGCGGGAGCGGTTGGACGATCATCGTTGGCGTCGGTTGCGAGCGTGGCGGATCGCGACGGTAGTCGCGGCCTCGAAGACCTCGGTGTCGTAGCCGGTAAACCGGGGCTGGGACTTGAGGTGGCCGACCAGCTTCTTCAAAACCTCCACGTCCACCGGTTCGCCAACCTCTTCGAGTCGTACAGCGAGCGTTTCAGCGCGTCGGAGTGCCTCTCGTCGCGTCATCGATTCGTCGTCGGCCCGGCCCGAGACGGACCCGCAGTCGTCACAGAACGTGCGCGTGGGGTAGCGGGCTTTCGTCGTGATCTCGACTTGCTCGGCCCCCTGGAGTGGGCCTTCGGGACCGATCTCTCCAGGCTTGGTCTTGTGTTCGCGAACCGACCGGGCACACGTCGCCTTCGGATCGACGTCGTTGCCTTCCGCACCCCACTCGAGGCGGACGTGGTCGCTCTTGATCCTGCGGAAGCAGTTGCTGCAGCAGGAGGAGTCCTCGAACACGTAGCGTCGGAAGACGCGGTCGGCCTGATCGCGGTCCTGGACCTCGTCGAGGGGGTGGGCTGTGGTGGACATGGTGGATCGGGAGGAGAGACCGTCGGCTGTCGACCAACCCCCGACGTCGTCGTTGCCTCGGCCGGGGATCGATGGTGGAACAGCCGTTACATTCACACAAGGTAATACATCGACTTAAGAAGAAACCTGGTGACGAATATCGTCACTTCTCACCGGCCAGAGGTGTCGTCCTCGATCGTGTAGAGTGACTGTCGGGCGTCTTTCAGATAGGTCTGTGATTCGACGATCCCCTCGTCCTCGAGGCGGGTGAGGGCGTACCGAACGGTCCGCTTCGGGAGAGTGATCTTCTCGGCGAGCTCCTGCTGGGTGAGCGGGCCTTCGTCCTCGAGGACCCATAGCACGAACTGCGCGCTCGGCGGGAGGTCCTCGTGATCCTCCTGCTTCTCAGGCATCGGTTTCACCTCGCTCGAAGTCGATCGCGACGACGCCGTCGGGCTGAAGGATCGTCATGTCCAGGCAGACGGCATCCGACTGGCAGATGAACGCGCCATCGCAGGACGCTAGGACTGTCGTCATGTCCTCGAGTGGCCAGAGCCCCTCGTGGCCATCGGGCAGCGTATCGTGGTCGGGTGAGACCCACCCGCGTGGGATCTCACGGGTGTTCTCGGCGTCGATCGCGAGACAGCCGTCGCGGCGATCGTTGCCCAGCCGCTCGAAGCGGTCGCGGGCCTCGAACAGCCTCTCGATCGACCGCGGCCCCTTGGCGGTTGGGACGGTGTCGTGTTGGAGATTGTTCTGCCGGAGTTCGTAGGCGTCTTCGAAAACGGTCATCGGTCCGCGTCACCCCCTTCACTAGCCCAACTACGAGACGGTCCGATGACCGCCAGTTCTTCATCACTAACAGTGCGGTCAGTACAGTCTCTGTGATTGTCGCCGTCACTCATCGAGACCACCCACTGCGCGTTTCGTCTGGTGGCCGTGGCCCAGCTGACCCAGGCGTTCGTTCGCCAGTGCGATGACCTCCGAGTGCGGGTCGTCGCTCACGATGAGGTGGCCTTGGACCTTCTCGACGAGCGTCTCCGCGTCGTCGATCCCCAGCCGGACGTCCCCATGCCCATCGGTCATCCGGAAGAGGTCGCCGTTCGAGCACGCCGCTCTGATCGCTCGATGGAGTTCATCGAGCCCGTAGCTCCCGTACCCGGCAGCGTGGAGTGAGCCGATGACCGACGACTGCTTCGCGAGCGGGGGCTGGACGCGACCCGAGTTGTAATCGGTGCAGCGGATGACGGCCTCGTAGGCCTCCTTCGATCGCTTGCGGCGTTCTACTTCGCTCGCGATGGTCTCGGTAGATCCTGACATGATCAGTACCTCCCGAGGTAGCGGATCCGATCGGTTTCGGGCTCGGTCGCTGCCCCCTCGCCGACCCACTTGTCCATATCTGCGTGCAGCTTCGACGCCTCGAAGTCCCGGTCGAGTTCGTCCTGAATGTACTCGATCACGCGATCGCGGGGGACGCCGTTGTCGTACTCCTCTTCGAGTTCCTTGATCGCGCCGGCGAGGCACTTCCGGCGCGAGCGCTGATCCTTCGACTCGCCCACCTCGTGGACGTCGGCGTCGAGTTCGCCGTCCTCGTTCTTGCCGATGTCGTCCATCGACCGGCCGACGATCTCGAGCACCTGGTCGACGTGGCGTTCGCGAATCTCGTCGCAGAGCTCGAACTTCGCGAGTGCCTCGCAAACCCGGACCATCGCCTCGAGTTTGCGGAAGGTGACAGGGATCGGCTCGGTCTCGTCGTAGTCGTACAGACCGCGGAGTTCGAGCCAGCGGTCCCGGAGGTCGGTGCGGAGTTCTTTCGACTCGAACGGCGGCGTCGGTCGCTGTCGAGCCAGGGCGATCCACTTCCGCAGGATGTCGCCCTCGACCGGCGGCGTGATCTTCTCGAGGTCCTCGTCGGCGTCGCCCGACTCGGCCCCGTCGTCCATTTGGGCCCGTTTCGCGGCGTCCCTCGAGGCGAGGATGTGATCGGCGATCTCCCGGTCTTCCTCCTCGTCGGGCTTGTCGGCCATCGTGAACACGAGGTCGAACCGGGAGATCAGCGCCGACTCGAAGTCGAACTGCTCCGGCGCGGGTTCGTAGGGATTGAACCGACCGTCGCGGGGGTTCCCGGCAGCGACGACCGACGTCTCGGTCTGGAACGTGACGCTTTCGCCGGCGAGCGTCGCGTTGAACTTCTGGTTGCTCATCGGCTCGAGCATCCCCGCCCGCGTGTCGGGATCCATGTCGTCGAGTTCGTCGATACAGACGGTGCCGCCGTTCGCCTTGACGAACGCGCCGGCTTTCATCACCCACTCGCCGTCGCCGAAGTCGTCCTGCTCCGCGGCGGCGGTGAGGCCCGGAATCGTCGCTCGTTTCGACGAGACGCCGACCGTTCGCCAGCCGTGTTCCTTGGCCCGATCGATCAGCTTCGACTTCGCCGTTCCTGGATCGCCCAGGAGGAGGACGTGCAGGTCCGACCGGTCGGAGTCGCCAGTGGGGTAGGTGATCTTCCCACCAGAGGCGAGCGCGAGGATCAGCGCCTTCTTCTCGATGTCGTAGCCGTAGACCTTCGGCGCGAGCGACTCGGCGGCGGCCTCGAGTGGCGTCCCTTCGGCACCGTCGGCGAGCTCGCGGATCCGCTTGCGCTCCTCGCTCGAGACGTCGAGGTCCTGCTGGTCTGTCTCCTCGATCTCGATATGGCGACCCTCGAGGTAGGGCTCGAACTTCGCCTTCTTTTTCGAGCCGCTACTCTCCTGCTCGAAGCGGACGATGCCCGAGACGACGACGCGATCGCCGATCGTCACCTCGCCCGCGAGGTCGTCCTCGACGAACGCGTCGATCTTCTTGCCGGCGCCGTCGGCGAGCTCCGGCGGTTCCTTGATCCGGAGCTTCTGGGCGTCGACGAACTCCGACTGATCGAAGTTCACCCGGAACGGCCCCTGGCGTTGACACCCCTGGCACTCGTGGGGTTCCTGGAAGTCGCCGTCAGACTGCGGCACTCGCGTGATCGTGCTGCAGAGTTGGCACTCGAAGGCAGCCTCCTCGATCTTCGGGTAGGTGTCGGTCGCCTTCGTGATCTCGCCACGGATCGATCGGTAGCTGCCGAGTTCGTCCGACGGGGAGAAGCCACCCGGGTAGTAGGTGAACTCCTCCGGGAGCCCGCCGATACGTACGTGCGCGTTGGAGAGAGTGACGTCGATCGAGAGGTCGAACAGCCGCAGTGCCTCCTCGAAGTAGCGACGCATCTGCTCCGGTTCGGCGAGGACGTCGTCGGCGACGTCCGGATCGTACTGGTAGATGTCGCTCCAGTCGACCTCGAGGGAGCGCTGCTCGTTCGGATACCGTTGCGCCAGCTGCTGGACCTCCTCCTTGTAGTACCGACGGAGGAACTCCGTCGAGAGGTCGTCGACGAGTGGACTGGTTTGCGTTTGGGTTTGTGACATGGGATCGGTCGCGGTCTTTTCTTGCCGGAATAATTCCGGATCGAGCGTTCCGAACGCCGAACGACGGCGTCGGACGGCGTCGGATTCGGCGTACGCTCAGCTAACGGACACTTGCTTACACAACTGCACTTGCTGACTACTACAGCGAGATTTAGGGAGGTGGAATTCCGCGGTGGAATGAACCCATCCTCAGAACACCTCCCCCGAACTCGAATTATTCCGGGAAGAAAAGGCGGCACCTCGTTTTGCCGCCTTCGCGTCCACGGTGAGTTTCATCGGCCGACTGCTCTCGTCGAGATCGAAGCCGGAGACGTCCTGGACGCGATTCCCGTCGTTGTCGTAGCCAGCCGCTCGTCGGAGGAGTCGGTAGCACTGGTTGTTCCCGGGCTCCCCGTCGAACACCTCCCACATGACGTCGTCGTAAGTGAGCGTCGCCTTCCCGTGGCCGTTGGCGGCCTTCTGGTAGGCGTGCTCGCGAACCATCCCAATCTTGGTGTCGAGCGAGAGATCGCGGTAGTCGGCGTCGTCGTCCTCCTCGGAGAGGCGAAGCTTGACGGCGGTCAGTTCCTCCGCGAGGTCGTCGTACTCGTCACGGAGCTCGTCGAGATCGTCCTCGAGGCCGTTGCACTTCTGGAGTGCTCGCTGGGCGACCTGAAGGGCGTCCTCGGGGCGGACGTCCGGCTCTTCAGACATCCGCGACCACCTCGTGGCCTTCGGCGTGGTTTTCGCAGACCGTTCGGCGGCCGTGCTCCGGGTGGTTGATGACGACGTCGGCGTCTTCGGTACACCCGAGCGCCCCGCAGAACGGACCGAACTCGTCGGTCGCGGAGCTCACGCACTGACACCTCCGTTCTGACCGCCGGCAGAATGAGCTTTGAACCTCAGGTTTGCCCAACTACCGCCACCCGGGTTGACGGCTGTTCGGATACCTGGCGGTAGAGGATTTGAACCTAAGGATCTAAGCCAGGGCGGGGATTTGAACCCCGGAAGTCTCGATTACAAGTCGAGTGCATGAACCACCCATGCTCCCCTGGCGCGGGCGTCAGTTGGCGAGCCTCCTTTGAGTGTGTATCGCTTTTCGCTCACTCCTCGAGCGAGCGGTCCATCGTCACGCGGAACGCGTCGTAGCCGTGGCGGCGATAGAAGCGCCGGGCGTCCTCGTTCGCGGCCATCACCTCGAGGACGACGACTTCGGCACCTTTCTCCTCGAGGGTCGATTCGGCGGCCTCGAGCAGCGCCGAGCCGACTCCCTGATCCCGAAAGCGGGGTTCGACGTACAGGTTCGAGAGGGTTCCACGAGTCGCGTCGAGTTCGAGGGAGCCGCGTTCGATGGAGACGGAGGCGAAGCCGGCGAGTTCGCCGTCGACGCGGGCGACGAGGAGGCCGTCCGCGGCGGCGTAGGCGGCGAGGCTCTCCCGCATCGCCTCCCTGTTGGCCTCGGGACGGACGTAGGAATCGTACGCGCGCTGGTCGCGGGCCAGTCGAACCCACATATCCGCGATGGCGTCGACGTCGCTGCCGCTCGCGCGTTCAATCGTCGGCGTCGGTGCCATTCTCGAGTGCCGTGACGGCGGGCAGCGTTTCGGCGGTGAGCATCCGGAGCGCGGCACCGCCGCCCGTACTGACGTGCGAGAATCCCTCGATACCGAGACTGCGCAACGCCGAGGCGGTGTCGCCACCGCCGACGATGCTCGTCGGAACCTCCGTCGCGGCACCGTAGATCCCGCGGGTACCGCGCTGGAAGGCCTCGTCCTCGAAGACGCCGGCCGGTCCGTTGAGGATGACCGTCTCCGCGTCGGCGAGGATCCGCTCGTAGTACGCGAGCGTCGACTCGCCGACGTCCATCGCCGATTCGCCGTCCTGGGGTGGGAGGGCGTTGACGCCGATCTCGTAGCGTTCGCCGTCGCGATCGACCGCGACGTCACGGGGGAGCGCGATGCGGTCGCCGTAGGCGTCCAGGAGATCCGCCGCACGATCGATCTCGTCCCAGTAGCCCTGGTCGTAGATGAAATCCGAACTCGCGTCGCCGAGGTCGACGCCGTCGGCGATGAGAAAGACGTTGCCGACGACGCCGGCCGTCAGCACGTGATCGGCAAGCCCCTTCTCCAGGACGGACCAGGCGACGTCGATGGAGTCGGAGACTTTCGCCCCGCCGAGGACGTAGACCCGCGGTTCGCCGGTCGACTCGATCGATCCCAGCACGTCGAGTTCGGTCTCCATCACCCGGCCAGCGTAGCTGGGGACGACCGACGGAAAGCCCACGAGCGAGGGCTGTGAGCGGTGTGCTGCGGCGAAGGCGTCGTTGACGTAGGCGTCGAGCACCGGCTCGAGTCCGGTGACGAGGTGTGTCTGTGCCGCCCGGTCGGGGTCGAACTCCATGTACTCCTCGCTGTAAAACCGCGTGTTCTCGAGGACGACGCACTCGCCGTCGTCGAGGCTCGAGACGGCGTCCCGGGCAGCCTCGGTGAACGTCGCGTCGACGTAGTCGACCGGCCGATCGAGCAGTTCGCCGAGGCGATCGGCGTGGGGCTCGAGCGTGACGAACTCGTCGCCACCCGGCCGACCCTGGTGGGCGAGGACCGCCACCCGACCACCGCGTTCGAGAAGTTCGGAGAGAGTATCGACGTGCGCGCGCAGGCGGGCGTCGTCGGCGAGTGACCCGTCGTCGATCGGACTGTTGACGTCGACCCGGACACCGACGGTGGTCCCTTCGACGTCGAGCTCGTCGAGGGTAGGGATCATTGTCGATGGTTCCACCGCGGCACCCGAAAGGTCTTTCTATCGGACGAATAGCATCGCTGGCTGTTGACACGCCCCAGCAGCCACGGGAGAAAAGCGAGTGCTCGCGCCGAGTCACACCGACCGACAGTCCGGACAGACGAGTTTCCCGTTGACGTCCCGGAGTTCGTCGGCGAGCGAGCCGCAGGCCTCGCAGACGCCCTGCGTCGAGAACTCGTCGCCTCCGTTGGGTGCGAGCCGGTCGTCGGCAACCTCGTCGGCGGACGTGGTCATCGGTTCCTCGACGGATCCGTCGGGATCGATCGCTTCCCCACCCGAACGGCTGGTGGCTACCGCGCCCTGGAACGAGCCGGCGGCAGCGATGACATCTCGCTGGGTGACGACGCCCAGGAGTTCGTCCTCGCGCTCCACGACGACGTTCCGGATGTTCTGGCGACTCATCATCGTCGCGACGTCGCTCAGCGACCGATCCGGGCCGACCGAGATCACGGGCGTCGTCATCACCTCCCCGACGGTCGTGTCGCTCGGATCGCGTTCGTCGGCGACGACGCCGAGGACGTCCCACTCGGTCACGATGCCGACGGGATCGGTGCCTCGGAGCACGAGGACGCAACTCGCGCGCTCCTCGCGCATGAGTTGTACCGCACCGAGGACCGCGTCGCCCTCGCTGACCCCGACGTACTCGGTCGTCAGGACTTCGTTGACCGACAGTTCTGGTTCCATGTGTCAACAATACGCGTGACCGGGCTAAAAACTACCTCCACTACACTTAAGCGCGGCCGCATCGAACGTTACACGTTGGCCTTTTCGAGCCGTGAGGACCGGTTTTCCCTCCCGGAGCGTTCGAGCGTGGACTGCCGTCTCGAGTGACGGTTCACGAACGTGATACCTACGGAGAACCATCGGACCGCCACGGATAGCCGAACGAGTGAACCTGTCAGCGGGAGCCCTCCCACTCGAGTTCGACGCGCGTCCCGTCGGCCCGGCAGGTCTCGAGGGCGTGTTTCGCCGCGTAACCGGCGTCGTGGGCGTCGTCGCCGCGGCCGACGCCGACCTGGAGTTTCACGTCGACGGCCTCTTCGACGTGGTGGATCGCCTCCTCGTAATCGGGTGCCTCGAGGTCGGGACAGACGACGATGACGTTGTCACCCCCGACGAAAAACGAGAGGCTGTCGTGGGCGTAGCGCATGTGGCGCATGAGTTCGGCGTAGCCCTGTTCGATCTCGATGAACGTATCGAACGCATTGAGTTCGTCGGTGTAAGTGCCCGTCGCGTTGATCACGTCGAAGTGTGCGATCTGGACGTCCTCGTCGGACCGGTAAGCCTCGTCGATGGTTCGGCCCTCGAGACACTCCCGGCGGTCCTCGTCCTGTGCGCTGCCGGCCTCCTGGAGGCGTGTCGTTGCATCCGAGAGCGCCTGAACCGGGGTAGTGCCGGTCGCGACGCCGAGACTGAGCGTCACCGGGTAGCGGTTGCCGACCGACTCCTGCAGCAGCGCGTGATCGTCCATCGAGAGGCCGTTCGTGACGGCGATCATGTTGTCGAAGCGGGTGAAGAACGTGTAGCCGCCCCGGTTGCCCACGAACTGGGAGATGTCGGCGTAGAGTCGAGACTGCATGGTCTGGAGGTCGGCCTCCCGTCGCGGTTCGGGGGTCACCGTCCACGGCCCGTAGTTGTCGATCTGAACGAGCGTCACCTGCGTGTTAGTCACTGTGCCCGACCCTTTCGAACGCCGTCGTATAAGTGATACGTAATCCAGATTCGTGATACGGGGCGGCAGACGGCTACCGAGGCGACAGGACCGTCGACAGATAGCGGGTCGACGACTCGAGCAGAAGCGGAGTGGTGGCTCGGGCGGACGGTGGCGTCGAACGTCAGGCGGGGATCTTCTCGGGATCCTTCCCCTGCGGGTGGTACTTCCAGAAGTTCCCCTCGCGCATGGCCGCGCCGACGGCCTTGTGCATGTCGACCATCGTCTCGAACTCGTCGGCGTCGACGTACTCGAAGATGTCCGACATCGCGACGACCGTCTCGTGGTTGATCCGGATGGGATAGTCGCCGTACTCGTCGACGAACGCGGCGACGTCCATCGGGAAGTCCTCCTCCTCGTCGACCTTGTCGGCGATGATCCGCATGTCGTACTTGCGCATCCCCTCGCTGCCTTCCTCGCCATCCGGGTCGACTGGCCAGTCGTTGCTCATACTCGGACGTGTGCAGGGAACTTGCAAAAGGGTTACTGTTACCCGCCGCGACGCCGGCACGTCCCGCGACGATCGGTCGGTGTCAACATTCCCAGACGGCCTCGAGAGGGACTTCGCCGGACCGAACACAGTCCAAAATACCGATCGAAGGGCGAGCTTATTTTACCGCCGCTCCGGTAGCGACGTGTGATTGACATGTGTTGTGTATGAAATCTTTTTCCGGTCCCAGGTGGTGCATTCCGTGTCCGAGTCATGACACGAGACGCTTCATCGGCGAACGGATCCTTCGATCGGCGGCAGTTCTTGGCGCTCGCGGGAGCAAGCGCCGGGGCACTCTCGCTCGGATCGTCGTCGGCAGTCGCGAGCGACACGTCCGTCACTGGCGATCTCGACGGCTTCGACTGCGAAGCGCCGACGTTCGAGTGTGGTCAGCAAGTCACCGCCGCCGCCGGAGGGATGGTGTCGTCCGAGGATCCGCGGGCGTCGGCGGCCGGCGCTCGCGTCCTCGCCGAAGGCGGCAACGCGATCGACGCGGCCGTGACGGTCCAGTACGTGTTGAACGTCGTCTCCCCGCAGGCGTCGGGTATCGGCGGCGGCGGGTTCATGGTCGTCTACGACGCCGACAGCGACAGCGTCCACTGCATCAACAGCCGCGAACGTGCGCCGCGGGACGCCCACCCTGAGATGTTTCTCGACAACGGTGAGCCACGGGAGTTCGACGCGGCGATCCAGCGCAGCGAGGCCATCGGCGTCCCCGGTACGCTCGACGCCCTCGAGACGGCCCGCGAGCGGTTCGGCTCGCGGCCCCGACAGCGGCTGATCCGGCCCGCGATTCGACTCGCCGCCGGCGGGTTCACCGTCGACGAGTACCTCTCCGAACAGATCGCGGAGAACGTAGACAAGTTCAACGACGCGGCTCGCGAGGTCTTCCTCGACGCGAACGGCAACGCGCCCCAGCCCGGCGACACGCTCGTCAACGAGGACTTCGCGCGGACGCTCGAGTCGATCGCTCGCGACGGCCGCGACGTCTTCTACGAGGGCGAGATCGCCCGCGACATCGCCGACACCGTCGAGAATCTCGAGGGCGGACCCGGCATCGACGAGCGGGACCTCGCCGACTACTCGGTGACGATCGACGAGCCGGTGCGGAAGGAGGCCTACGACTTCGAAATCGTCGGCCAGCCCGTACCTACGTCGGGACCGACGACGATCGCGATGATTACCCGGATGCTCGAGTTCCTCGGGGTCGAGGAGTACGATCTCCGCGCGCCCGAGAAGTACCACCTCATCGCCGAGGCCAACCGCGTCGCCTGGGCCGATCGCGACCAGTACATGGGCGACCCCGAGTTCGTGGACGTCCCCGTCGAGGGGCTGCTCGACGACGACTACCTCCGGCAGCGCGCGAGTCGGATCGACCTCGAGAGCGTCGTCGCCGACTACGCGGCCGGCGAGCAGGTTCCGCCGGGCGTACCTCCGGGTGCGCCCGAGCGGTTCATGCCCGAGTGGGCCGCGACCGCGGACGCGGGCCGTCCCGAGCCGGCCGGCGCGACCGCCCACTTCACGACCGCCGACAGGCACGGCAACGTCGTCTCCTACACGACGACCATCGAACAGCTGATGGGCTCCGGGAAGATGGTCCCCGGTCGCGGGTTCATGCTCAACAACGAACTCACCGACTTCGACTTCGAGCCCGGTGGACCGAACCAGGTCCAGCCCCGCAAGCGCCCACTGAGCAGCACGAGTCCGACGATCGTCTTCCGCGACGGCGAGCCGATCTTCACCGCCGGCTCGCCGGGCGGCTTTACGATCATCACCAGCGTCCAGCAAGCGATCTTACATCGGCTCGTCTACGGCCTCGAGCCGCTCGAGTCCGTGCTCGAGCCGTCGATCTTCAGCGCCCGCGACTTCGACGTTATGTGGGAGCCGGACGTGCCGACGGCGGCTCTCGAGTACGGCGAGGCACGGGGCCAGCCGTGGGCCGAGGAACCAGAGGAGATCGGCAACGTGCAGGTCGTGGAGATCGGTGCCGACGGGTTCACGGGAGCCGCGGACCCGGCTCGCGACGGGCTGGCTGTTGGCGTGCATCGGGCTCAGGTTCGCGGGAAGAGTCCTGACGAACACCCCGAATCGAAACGATCGAAATCGAAGCCTGAGGGGCGTCGTTGACGAATATATCAACCCGGCATTACGACTGAGGGTGATTCATTGACCGGTTCTTTTGGCCCGACCGGCGGAAGCACGGATATCCTATGGTCGTCAGCCTACGGCCCTCGAGCACGAGTCATCGGACTACTCCGGCCCCTTTTCCAGAGCACTGATAACGTTCACTGTACTGGCTCCTTCACCTGCTACTCGCCGACTCTCGTCCCAGGAGGCGTGGTTGTGTTGGGAAGTTTTATCCCTGGTACTCTCGTAGTTGCTCGCAGTAACCGTGACGCTCCAAGAAGCTGTTCGCGATGTCAGTGAACGGTACGATATCCCGGACAACGAACACCTCCGGGAACTGGCGCGATCGAACGCGCACCTCCGAGACTAGTTCTTATTCCGTCTCAGAACTGCCGTTTTCAGCCCCTAAGAAGCCAATAAATCGCTCTTCGGATAGCGCTGGCTCCTGAACTAGATCCGCTTCCCCACCTCGAGTGGCCAGTTCCTCCGCGAAATCGATGCAGTGTGCTTCATGCCGCTCGGCATATCTCTGCCACGCCTCGTAGTAGTGCATATCGAGGTCGTACTCGTCGAGCGGAATCTCGATATCGTGTTTTCGGCGGACGATTTCGCATCAGTTCCGCTTCAGCGTGAGAAAATACAGGTTGTGCCGTCGTACAGTCAGCAGCCGCTTTGACTCGATGATATAGGGATCGACCCATTCACGCCATTCATACGCTTCTGTATGGGTTTTCGGGGTTTCAAAATCTGCTCCTGCAGCCTCGAGATAGGTCTGTGCCATCGTAATTCCCGTTCGGTGATTCGCGTTCGGAAGCGAATGTCTCAGGATTAGATTCGACATCAGGCTTCCAGCAACGTCCGTTACCGACCCGTTCCACGAAACGTGATCGACCGCTTCAGGGACACGTTCGATCTCGAGGTTTTTGTAGATCGCAAGTTCATCGCCGTTTTCCTGTTCTTCCTGTTGCATCTCAGCGAAGAATTGGAGTAACCAGATAGCGATGACCCGACTCGTTCGGTCCATCCGCTCCAAGTCTGCTTCTAACTGAGCGGGGCTAATTTCACGAAGATCGTCAGTTGTCCCCGAGACGTTCGGCGTATAAAGCACCCGTACTTCACCGTCCGGGAGCGAGTAATCCAGTACTTTGACATCATCCTCCGGGTCGTGGAGTCTCTCTTCGAACGCATCCGGATCTGTACTGACATCCGCGAGAGAATAGTTGATATCATCCGGATGGTGTTGATGGACGACTCGAGTCGACATCTGCGTATCTTGCTACTACGAGGAGAGTCGGATATATCCCTTATCCACAGCGACCCGTGATGTTCGAACCCTCGGTCTCGGTGAGACCTCGCGGCAAATACAGGGAAATCGTCGAATCAACCGATCGCCAGGGGGACTCCCCTTCGACCGCGTCTTCGACGATTTCGAGTTGCTCGTCTGTCAGCCCGTCGAGTTCGTGGATGATCTCAGTCCCACCGTTTTCCTCACGGGTTCGCTCCGCTCACCGCTCGCACAAAAGTCGGTCCGGTGAGAGCGAAGCTCTCGCTGACCTTTGCCCGCTACTGAAGAGACCAAAAAGCCGCTCGCTGACCCACTCTCCGACAGCCTCCTCAACGAGGACGTTCGACGACCGGGTTTCGAGAAACCGTTACGGTACGGTGCTCGGTCTCACGTCTCCGTCCGCTCGAGGGCCCAGACCTGCGCCGAGTGGCCGTCGTTCAGCGGCTCGTCGGTGTAATCACCCGCCACCGTCCAGGACTCGAACGGCGACGAGCGAACGAGCAACTCCAGTTCGCGGTAGGGAAGCAAGGTCGCCCGGCCCTCGAAAGAGAACAACTGTTCACCGTCCTGCGTGGTGGCTTTCTTCTCCGAGACGTACTCCTGCGTCACCGAATCGACCAGTCGGGAGCGGGTGTGATACTCGACCGGTTCGCCCCGGAACTCGATCGTCCGCCGTTGCCACTCGCCCCACGTCTCGGCGATGTACTCGAGGTCGGGCACGAACGTGTCGAAGACGAACGTCCCGCCGGGGGCCAGCAGGTCGTACGCCGACTTGAGGAGCGCCTGCTGGGAGTCGATCGTCGTCAGTTCCTGGACGGCGTTGAACGGACAGCAAACGAGTCCGTACGCCCTGTCGGCACTGTAGTCGGTCATGTCCGCCCGCCGGACGGTCGGCTCGAGTCCCCGGTCGGCGGCGTGCTCCCGGAGGAGAGCGAGCGCCTCCGCCGAGCGGTCGATGCCGTCGGCGTCGACGCCCGCCTCGAGGAGTTCGAGATAGATCCGACCGCCGCCACATCCCAACTCGAGGGCCGGTCCCTCGACGCTCCTCGCGCGGTCGACGTAGTAGTCCACGTCGCGCCGATCGGCGGCCCTGTAGACGGCGTCCATGAACTCCGCTCGGAGGCGGTCGCTGTTCGGGTTCATGAACGATGATCTTCCAGACTCCCGGTAACGCTTTCGATGGTGCGTTACTCGATCTCACACAACACGTCGGAACTGGCTCGTCGTAGCTGACACCGCCTCTCCGTCGCGACCTCCCTACCGGTGGTGGTAAAGACAGTTTCAGTATTCACGAGCCGAGTGAAATAACTCCTCAATGGATATACCCACCAAGAAATTGTTTGCTGTTCTGAACTGGTCAAATAAACTCCTTCGACCATGAGGTATCTCGTTTCAAAAGGAGAACCGAGTGGGGTCAATTCGTCTCTCACCCCAAAGGGCTATTACTCGATACACGAATCATGTAATGTATGTCGAAGGCTACCGACGGACCCGAACGCGCTGTCAACGGCCTGCTGTCGGTCGCCCAGCTCCTCGAAGAGCCACGACTGGCACGACTCTACACGTTCGTTCTCCGCAACGACGAGGTCACCATCGACGACATCACCGACGAGTTAGGCCTCCCACGGACCACCGCTTACTCGGACACGGGAACGCTCGTCGACTTGGGCGTTCTCACACGGGACGACGACCAGAAGACACACACGTACGCCGCCACCCCCATCACACTCACCGCGACGCTCGACGGCGACGAGTACACAGTCACGCCAACGCTCATCGCCGCATTCGGCCGCTCCTCACACGACCAGGATCTCGATCTGCTACTCGAGCGACACGGGCTGGGGAAGCTCGCTGCCGCACTCACCTACGCGGTTCCATACGCGGACGGCGAGATGTCCGAGCGGGTTGCGGCCCGTGAACTCGACCTCCAGTACGCCCTCGGTGTCGCAATACTCCACGCACTCCGTGACGTCGTGGTCGAGATGGAGTCCGTGGACCCGTACCTCGAAGATATTCAGGATGCACGCGAGCGGGGTCTGGGAACCGAGGACTGAACGATGGGTGCGGAGAATCCCCCATACGCCGATGTCGATGAGTCAGTAGCGTGGGTCGGTGATACTGGATTGTTTATCGCGTGCGGCCGCCAGCAGAACAACAAGTACACCGCACTCGAACGGTTCGCACGCCGGCACGACATCACGTTCCTGATCCCCCAGCGTGTCTACGAAGAACTTGGGGATGCACCCGATCGGAGTACTCCCGGCCAGACGCCAATCGATAGCGCAATCGACGCCGGTTGGGTGACTGTCGCTGACGAACCAGACTACACAGACAGTACGGTATCACGAGTGATGGACGGTGTTCGGAGATACATCGCGGACTCGTCGAACCGCAACGAGGACCACATCGAGAAGGCTGATGCAGCGCTCGGTGCCGTTGCCGCCAACTGCTTGCTCACCAGGGATGCGGCGTTCGTCGTCGTTGTAACGACGGATATCGATGCAGGAGAGGGGGTCGTCGCGGCGCTCGAAGCGAATGGATTCGAAGACCGCGTCCGGTTCGAAGATGGATTCGAGTTGATCGACGAGATCACGTGAGAGACGATATCGATCGGACAGTTGTCCGCTTCTGTGAATATCGTACCAACTGAAACGAGTTACACACCGATCGCCCGCTCCGAGCCGCCACGCGACTCGGTGCTCACGGGCCGTCGCTCCCCGTTCGCTGTCCTCGGTGCTCCCGTTGTTCGAACCGTGCGTTCGCCGTGCGATCGTGTGTGTATTGACGTTCAGTAACTACTCTAGAATCCTCGTATTCGCAACGACGGCTAGGAACAACCGCTGGCGACACTGCAGTTCTCTGCACACACTCACCAATAGATATAAGCACTAATAGGTCGACAATCAGGACGGAAGCCGCTCTCCGTCGGGGGTACGCAAATGCCCCGGGTGGTGGAGCACCCGAGACGCGGCTTCCAGCCGAGAGGCTTGAAGCCATGATTACGTTGCTTCTACCGGGATATAAACGTCCCGCACGTCCGACGTATCGCCCGTGTCGACCAGCACCAGCGCGCTCGAGCGGCAGGTCGGGGTGGTCGCGGTGACAGACGGCGAGTCATCACCGGCGGATCGAGTCGTCACGGTGGATGCCGCTTCGGACTCGAGCCTTCCACCGTGCCCGCGCTGTGACACACCGGTCGTGATCGTCTCGGCCGTGGGACCGACCGAATCCGTCGCTCATCCCTGCGGCTGTCGGCTCGCGCCCGGGTCGCTCGAGTCCGAGTAGTCGGGGCTCGAGCCGTGACCGGTTTCCAGGGGTCGGACGCGAGGCTTCGAAGACGGAGTCTCCGTATCACTTTTAGTACACATGTAGTATACCATGGCGACCGTCAGTCTCCGCGTTCCGGACGTGGTGAAAGAGCGGATGGACGAACACGACGAGATCAACTGGAGCGCCGTGATCAGATCGAACATCGAGGACGAACTCGAACGGTTGGAATCCCGTCGCATCGGGCACGCGGTGGCGACGAGCGAGCGGTTGAGTGCGGAGATCGACGACGCGGACGTGGAAGACGAAAACTCCGCAGCGATCGTACGCGAGTGGCGAGACGCCCGATACGGGGGGGTGACGGGAACTGATGTCCGCGATCGTGGTCGATACGAGCGTCGTCCTGAAGTGGTACGTTCCGGAACGACACCACGAACGGGCCCGTGCGCTCCGCGACGACTACCTCGACGGACGATTCGACCTCGTCGCGCCGGCACTCATGCCGTTCGAGGCGACGAACGCGCTCGAATACAGCGGCCATTACGAGGGGACCGACTCGAGGAGGCCGCGCAATCGCTTTCGGAGTACGAATCGAACTCGTCCCCTTCGCCGACGCTGGTCCGGTCGCGGAGATCGCGACCGACCTCGATATCACCGTCTCCGACGCCTCGTACGTCGCGCTCGCCCAGTCACTCGAGACGTGTTTCTACACGGCCGACGAGGCGCTGCTCGAGGCTCTCGAGGGCGAGTACCCGGAACGTGGAGCGCACATCCGGTCGTATTCCTGAGAGTCGCCGTGTCATCGGGCGTGCCATTCTGGGCACGTGGTTTTCGGTCGCACCGACCCCTTCTGCAAAACACGGCGGTTCACGGGTTACTTATAGCGTCGGCCCGACGACGGCTGACAGAACCCCGTAACTGTCGCGGCAGCTCGAACGACTCGAGGCCGAACGGTCTCGGAGTCGGGGAAATCGCCGGCAATGCTGTAGTTAGTGCAGTTCGAAATCCCGCATTCTGACCCGGTAGATCCGTACCGAGACGATCTTCTCTCGAGGGATCAGTTCGATAGTGAGCGTTAGCTTGTCCTCGTCGATATCCGGGATGCCAACGTCAGGGAACGACTTTTCGGAGAGATCGTCGTACCGGATGAGTTCGATATCGTCGTCGCTGTATCCGTTGAGGAATCCTCGTTTCGTCGTTGTCGTCTCGGCCCCCGATTCGACGTCAACCTCGACGTAGTACTCGTCCGTGACGTCGCCGAGTTGCACGTAGTCGCTGACGGTCTTTTGCCACCGCGTGACGTTCCCGACGTCGATCAGTTTTAGCGAGTCGAACCGGTCGATGAACCGCTCTTGATACAGTACCACTCCGACGGTCACGAACAGTCGATGACCGACGTCCGCAAGCATGCCGACGAGCACAGGTAACGCGAAATAGAAGAGCCCGCGATACGGGACCCAGTCGAGAAGATCGCCGGAGAGACTCCGAAATACCTGAAACAGTAACGTGAAAAAGAGGATCAGAACGATGTGGCTCCGCTTGAGCCGTTCGAAATCGTCCGCTCTGAGACCGATATACACAAAATAGGATAGAAACCCGGGGAAGAGAATCGTCAGCGACTCCAGTAACAACTCAACGTCGACGAGGAGCTCCGACAGCACGGCAACCACTCCCGATATCTATTCGGACGTATCTGGTTTTTCGCCCTTTTGCATCGTTGCGGGGGCCTCTTTCGAGTCGTTTCCGCCGCTTTTCGACCCCTTTCGTAACTCTTCGCGGTCCTGGTCCGACATAGTTGTACGTAGATCGAGGAGTGTCAAAAAGATAGCGGGTTCCCCGACGGAACCTCATCAGAACGGACAGCGTCGATAACAGGTCGCTTCTGGGATTCGAGGGGAGTCATCGAGGATCCTCTCGATAATTGCAGTCCCACCGTTTTCCGCTGTTCCGAGCCAGTTCACCCGGACACGTAGTTCGAGGACGAGACGGCCTCGCTCGAGGAGCAAGCCGACAATCCGGTGACGATCCTCCAGGCCTCGGAGTTGGAGGACGACCTCGAGCGGATTCTACGGAACCTTCTGTGAGTTTTTGCGGGTGACTTACTATCGAACTACCGAGGACAATACTCGCGGAAAATTCAGTCGTCGGCCGTCGTCTCCGCTTCCTCCCCCAGGATCTCCTCGCGGTGTTCGTCCAGCAGCGGCGCGCGGCCGCGGGGTTTGGGTTCGGTTTCGCTCATCTTGATCGGGTTGCCGGCGATCTCGACCGCCGTATCTGCGCCGGGCTGTTCGACGGGAACGAGCATGTCGCGGGCGTGGACGTGCTCGTCGTCGAAGATCTCCTCGGTGGTCTGGACCGGTGCGGCCGGGACCCGTCCCTCGAGTTTACCGACGAGGTCGTCGTTCGTTTGCCGGAGCGTCCAGTCGGCGATCTCGTCCCGGAGCAACTCGCGGTGCTCGAGGCGGTCGGCGGTGGTCGGGTACTCCTCGGCGAGTTCCTCCCGACCCATCACCTCACAGAGTTCCGTCCAGTGGCGGTCGTTGAACGCGGCGATGACGGCGTAGCCGTCGGCGGTCTCGAAGGCGTTGTAGGGAAACAGCGTCGGGTGGGAGTTACCCCGGCGAGTGGGGGCCTCGCCGGTGTAGGACTGCTGGTAGATGGCGCGTTCGGTGAAACTGAGCATCGAGTCGTACATGGCGGTGTCGACGTACTGGCCCTCGCCGGTCCGGTCGCGGTGGTGGACCGCCGCGAGGATGCCGATGCAGTTCAGCGTCGCGGTGAAGAGGTCGCCGACGCCGGGGCCGGTCTTGGTCGGCGGGCCGTCGGGCTGGCCGGTCGTCTCCATGACGCCGCCCAGCGCCTGCGCGATGAGATCGAAGGAGGGCTGGCCTTGCCGGTAGGTCTCGCCCGTCCGCGGGTCGCCGAAGCCCCGGATCGAGGAGTAGATGAGATCCTCGTTGTACTCGGTCAGCGTCTCGTAGCCTAAGTCGTACTTCTCCATCGTACCCGCGCGGTAGTTCTCGACGACGACGTCGGCTTTCTCGACGAGCGAGAGGAAGTCCTCGCGGTCGTCCTCGTCGCCGAGGTTCAGTTCGATGCTGCGCTTGCCACGGTTGACGCTCTGGAAGTAGCCGCCGTAGGCCTCCTCGTCGGGGTCGTCGACGAACGGCGGGTTCGAGCGGATCATGTCGCCGCCCGGCCGTTCGACCTTGACCACGTCGGCACCCATGTCCGCGAGCAACATCGTACAGTACGGCCCGGCGAGCACCTGCGTCAGGTCCAGCACGCGCAAATCCGAAAGCGCTCCCATGGTCGGTTCATTACCGGAGGACGACAAAATCCTTACCATCGATCATGAGGATGTGAAAACGTCCCATAGGGACGCTGTTAGGACGTATAAGGTGTATTATCATGGAAGATCATTAGGTTTATCACCGAGTCTCTCATGGTTCTGCATACGATGTCCCAAACGGTCGTCCTCGGCGTGATCGGCTCGGACGCTCACGTCGTCGGCATCACGATCCTAGAGCAGGCCTTCAGCGCAGCGGGATTCGACGTCGTCAACCTCGGCGTACAGACCTCCCAGGAGGAGTTCGCCGAGGCCGCCGTCGAACACGACGCCGAGGCCGTCCTCGTATCCTCGCTCTACGGTCACGCCGAGCAGGACTGCCAGGGATTCCACGAGGTCCTCGAGGAGGCGGGTGTGGATGCGGTCACCTACATCGGCGGCAACCTCGCCGTCGGCCAGGACGAGTTCGAACGCACTCGCCGCACCTTCGAGGAGCTCGGCTTCGATCGCGTCTTCGACTCCGAGACCGAACCCGACGAAGCGATCGCGTCGCTTCGCGAGGACATCGGCGAGACGGCCACCGAGTCGGAGCGTGCCACTATCAGTTCCTAGATGCCGACTACTAGATGATACGAGACGAACGCATTCCATCCGACGAGCTACGGCGCATCGACGAGGAGATCCGATCCAACTGGCCCACGGGGGCGGACGTCGACTTCGAGGAGGCCATCGCGTACCACGAGTCGCTCCCCGATCGCAAGCGGTTCGCGGACGTCCTCGAGTCGGCCGACAAACCCCTCTTGCAGCCGCGAGCGGGCGTTCCCCGACTCGACGACCAGATCGAACTCCTCGAGTATCTTCATCAGGAGGGGCAGGCCGACCTCCTGCCGACCACCATCGACTCGTACACGCGCGACAACGAGTACGAGAAGGCCCAGCAGGGCCTGGAGAAGGCCCGGGAGACCGGCGAGGACACCCTCAACGGCTTCCCCGCGGTCAACCACGGCGTCGACGGCTGCCGGGACCTCATCGAGGCGATCGACGCCCCGATCGAGGTTCGCCACGGCACCCCCGACGCCCGACTGCTGGCGGCGATCACGTTCGCCGGCGGCTTCCAGAGCTTCGAGGGCGGGCCGATCTCCTACAACATCCCCTACACCAAGCGACACGGGCTCGAGGAGACCATCGAGCGCTGGCAGTTCGTCGACCGGCTGGCGGGGGCCTACACCGAGCGGGGGATTCGCATCAACCGCGAGCCGTTCGGCCCGCTGACGGGGACGCTGGTCCCGCCGTCGATCGCCATCGCGATCATGATCGTCGAGGGCCAGCTCGCGGCTACCCAGGGCGTCCGCTCGATCACCCTCGGCTACGGGCAGGTCGGCAACGTCGTCCAGGACGTGGCCGCCCTGAACGCCCTGCAGAAGCTGGGCGACGAGTACCTCCCCGACGAGGTGGTCGTCACGACGGTGTTCCACGAGTGGATGGGCGGTTTCCCGCCGGACGAGGCGCGGGCCAACGGCGTGATCAGCCTCGGCGGGATGACCGCCGCCATCGCCCAGCCCGACAAGGTCATCACGAAGTCGCCCCAGGAGTTCCAGGGCGTGCCGACGAAGGAGGCAAACGCCGCCGGCCTGCGGACGACGCGCCAGGTCATCGACATGGCCATCGAGCAGAACATCGACATCGACGGCATCGCGGAGGAGCAGGACCTCATCGAACGCGAGACCCGATGTCTGATGGACACCATCTACGAGCACGGCGACGGCGACGTCGTCCAGGGGACGCTCAAGGCCTTCGAGTCCGGCGCGCTGGACGTTCCCTTCGCACCCAGCGACAGCGCGAAGGGGGCCGTCCTCCCCGCGCGGGACGACGACGGCCGGGTCCGCATCTACGAGTGGGCGGACCTCGCGATGGACGACGAGATCAAGGAGATCCACAAGGCGCGCCTCTCGAACCGGGCCGACACCGAGGGGCGCGAACAGTCGTTCCGCATGGTCGCGGACGACGTCGACGCGATCAGCGACGGCAAACTCATCGGCCGACCGCAGGGGGAAGCTAACCCATGAATATCACCGGAATACACGCGACGCCCGGCTACGCCGGGTTCTTCTTCGACGACCAGCGCGCGATCAAGCAGGGAGCACAGCAGGACGGGTTCACCTACGACGGCGAGCCAGTCACCGACGGCTTCGACGAGATCCGCCAGGCCGGCGAGTCGATCGTCGTCGACGTGGAACTCGCCGACGGGACGGTCCACCGCGGCGACTGCGCCGCGGTCCAGTACTCCGGGGCCGGCGGACGTGATCCGCTCTTTACGGCCGCGGAGTACGCACCAGTCGTCGAGGGGCCGGTCGCCGACGCGCTCGAGGGGCGGGACGCGACCGCGTTCCTCGACAACGCCGAGACGATCGAGGGGATGCAGGTCGAGGGAGAACGACTGCACACGGCGATCCGGTACGGCGTTTCCCAGGCGTTGCTGGCCGCGGCGGCCCACGCCGAGGGGACGACGATGACGGACGTGCTGGCAGACGCGCTCGGGACCGAGCCCGCGACGGAGCCGGTGCCGGTCTTCGGCCAGTCGGGCGACGACCGGTACACGAACGCCGAGAAGATGTTCATCAAGGGCGTTCCCGTCCTCCCGCACGCGCTGATCAACAGCGTCGAGAAGATCGGCGAGGACGGCGAGACGCTGCTCGAGTACGTCGAGTGGCTGGTCGAGCGTTCGCAGGAGCTCGGCCCCGACGGCTACGAACCCCGGTTCCACATCGACGTCTACGGGATGATCGGCGAGATCTTCGGCGCGCCCTACGACCGCGACGAGGTCGTCGACTACTTCGCCGACCTCGAGGCGGCCGCCGACCCGTTCCCGATCCAGATCGAGGGGCCGATGGACGTCGGTAACCGCGCGGACCAGATCGAGGCGATGGTCGAACTCCGCGAGGGGCTCGCCGACGCCGGCGTCGACGTCGACATCGTCGCCGACGAGTGGTGTAACACGTTCGAGGACGTGCAGGCGTTCGTCGACGCCGGCGCGGCCGACCTCGTGCAGGTGAAGACGCCCGACCTGGGCAGCGTCCACCGCAGCGGGCAAGCGGTCCGGTACTGCGAGGGGACCGACACGCGAGCCTACCTCGGCGGGACGTGCAACGAGACGGAAACGTCCGCGCGGGCCTGCGCGCACGTGGCGCTCGCGACCGACGCCGCACAGGTGCTCGCCAAGCCCGGCATGGGCTTCGACGAGGGGTACATGATCGTCGAGAACGAGATGCGACGGACGATCGCCCGACTGAACCGCCGACAGACGACCGATACCGACGAGATCACCGCAGATGACTGACTGGACAGATCCCGACACGTTCGCACAGGCGCTCGAGCAGGCAGAAACGAAGGAGAAGGGCAACTGCTTCGAAGACTTCGAGGAGGGGGACGTGATCGAACACGACCCCGGCCTCACCCTCACGGAGTGGGGCAACGAGGGGTGGATGAGCCAGACCCTGAACCACGATCCGGCCTACTGGCGGACCGACGCCGCCCGGGAACGTGGTTTCGAGGCACCGCCGATCCACCCCGACTACCTCACCGCCGCGACCCTCGGCATCACCGTCGAGGACTTGAGCGAGAAGGGCGGCTACTTCCTCGGCCGGACCGACGTCCGGTTCCCCGGTGCGCCGGTCTATGCCGGCACCGAACTCCACGTCGAGAGCGAGGTCGTGAACACGGCGACCTCGAGTTCGCGACCCGAGTACGGCATCGTCTCCTGGCGGACCCGCGGGAAGGACGCCGAGACGGGCGAAGTGCTGTGTTCCTACGAGCGGACCAACATGATCCCGCGGCGAGAACCCGTCGCCACCGACGGGGGCGGTGAGGGAACCGACGGTTCGCGATCCTCGTCGGAGCTGCGCTCCGACGGCGGGGCCGCAACCGCCGAAGAAGAGGGCGACGACGAACCTGACCTCCCCGAGGAGTTCGTGGCCCCCGAGGGCGGCTACTTCGAGGACTTCGTCGACGCGCTTGAGGCGGCCGACGACGAGAACGCGGCCGTCGCCTACCGTCACGAGCGCGGCCGCACGCAGGACGACGTGACCGTCGCCTCGCTGCCGCTGGCCACGCTCAACACGGCCAAACAGCACCACAACGTCGACGAGATGGCCGACGCGCCGTCGGGCGACATCGTCACCTACGGCGACGTCACCCGCTCGACGGCGCTGGGACACGCCCGCTCGGACGAGCGGACCTGGCGCGAGGTCGGCTTCGACGACGAGTCGTTCCACACGTTCGTCACGCCCGGCGACACCGTCTACGCGTTCACGCGCGTACTCGAGGCCGATCCCGAAGCCTCGAGCGACGAGGCGGGCACGGTCCGCTTCCAGCACATCGCGTTCAACCAGGACGACGAACCCGTCTACTCCGGGACCCGAACCGCGGAGATTCGCAAACGATCCAGCTGAACAGCTCACCGACCGACTCCGATCAACGACCCACCGATACACATGAGCGACGACGTCAGACTCTGTCGAACCTTCCAGACCGCACCGGCCGCCGTGCCGAAAGACGACTCGGCGAAGTACCTCCGCTCCGGCCTCGAGGCCGAGGGCTTCCAGGCCCCCGACTGGCTCGTTCCCGACATCGAGGACGGGACCGCCCCGAACATGAAAGACGAGGGGCTCGAGAACACCATCGAGATCGTCCCCGACTACGAGTTCCCGGGCGAGATCTGGCCCCGCGTCGAGTGGAGCTACGAGGACGAATCCTTCCGCGAGCGCGGCCGTGACCAGATCGACCGCCTCGTAAGCGAGATCGGCGACGAGATCGAGGGCGTAGTCGTCCCGAAGGTCGGTCGCGTCGAGGACGTGCGACGCGCTGCCGAGGCCGTCGCGGAAGCCGAAGCGGAGTACGGCTACCCCGACGGTTCGATCAAACTCTCGATCATCGTCGAGACGGGCCGCGCCCGCTCGGACCTGCGCGAGATCGCGAAATTCGGCGAGGACTCCCGGCTCACGGCGCTGGTGTTCGGCCCCGTCGACTACGCGGCCGAACTCGGCGCTCGCGACCTCGGCGACGGCCGCCCCCGCTGGGACGGCCTGCTCGAGGAACTCTCGAACGAGGCCAGTGCCGCGGGTCTGCTCTCGATCGGCGGCCCGTTCGACGACCTGTTCAAAGAGCGAGCGGGGCTGACCTACTACAACGCCGACGCCTACGCCGACCAGGTCGAACACGAGGCGCACCTCGGACTCGACGGCTCCTGGTCGCTGTATCCCAAACAGACGATCCAGGCCAACACGATCCACATGCCCACGCCCGAGGAACTCGAGCGCGACGTCAGCAAGATCGAGCGCTTCAACGAGGCCAAGGCGGAGGGCACCGGCGCGGTCACGCTGGACGGCCAGATGGTCGACGAGGCCACCTTCAAGGTCTTCCGCAACACCGTCCAGCAGGTCCGGGCGATCGACGAGACCCGGCCCGCCCAGACCGAGGAGTACTACGACGAGGACCTGCTCGAGCGCGCACGGACCCTCGAACTCTCCTACGAGTAGCGTCTCGGGGCCGATTCCGGTCTTTTTCGTCCGAATTGGACGCGAGTGGAGTCCGAGTCCTCTGGAGTGCTACTCGAGCGATTCCTCGGTCTGCGAACCCTCCGACCGCGAGGATTCCCGGACGACCAGCGAGGAGACGCGGGCCCCGTCGACGGCGACGACCTCGAGCGCGTAGTCGTCGACGGTGATCCGATCACCGACCTCGGGTGCGCGACCCAGCCGATCGAGGACGAGACCGCCGATCGTCCCGAACCCCTCGCTCTCGAGGTCGGCGTCCAGTCGCTCGTTGACGGCAGAGACGGTGACGCCGCCGTCGACGACGTACGTGCCGTCGTCTTTGCGGTCGATCGACGGCTCGTCAGCGTCGAACTCGTCGCGGAGGTCGCCGACGACGACCTCGACGACGTCCTCGACGGTCACGATCCCCTCGAAGACGCCCCACTCGTCGATCACGGCGGCCATCTGGGCACGTTCGCCCTGGAACTGCTCCAAGAGGTCGACGACGGATGTCGTCTCCGGAACGATCGGCATCTCGCGGGCGACCGCCTCGACCGTCACGGCCTCGAGGTCGTCCGCCGACTCGCCGGCCCGCAGCACGTCCTTGGCGTCGACGAAGCCGACTACCTGATCGTCCTCGTCGGCGTCGAGTACCGGATACCGGGTGTGGCCTTCCTCGAGGATGAGTTCGCGCAGCGCCGCGAGCGACCGGTCGCCCGGGACGGTGACGACGTCGGGACGGGGGACCATCACGTTCTGGACGGTCGTATCGTCGAGTTCGAAGACCTGCTCGATCATCTCCACCTCCTCGGCGTCGATCTCCCCCTCGCTGCCCGACCGGGAGAGGACGGTTCGAAGCTCCTCCTCCGAGAGCGTCTCGTCCGTCTCGGAGGCCGGCGGGATGCCGATCATCCGGGTGAAGGCGTTGGCCGTTCCGTTGAAGACGACGATGCCGGGGATGAAGAGGTAGTAGCAGAGCTTCATCGGCGGCGAGACCAGCAACGCGACGCGTTCGGCCTGTGCGATGGAGATCGTCTTCGGCGCGAGCTCCCCGAAGACGACGTGCAGGAACGTGATGAAGCCGAAGCCGAGCGCGAAGGCCACGAGATGCAACAGGCTCTCGGGGAGGATCGGCGCGAGTACGGGCTCGAGCAGCGCCGCGACGGCGGGTTCGCCGAGCCAGCCGAGCCCCAGCGAGGCGAGGGTGATCCCCAGTTGCGTCACCGCGAGGTAGTCGTCGAGGTTGTCCGTTGCCTCCTGTAAGATGCCCGCGCCGGTCCGGCCCTCGGCGGCCAGTTGCTCGACGGCCGAGGCCCGCACGCGGACGTAGGCGAACTCCGCGGCGACGAAGAAGCCGTTCAGGAAGACAAGCAGGAAGGCCCCGAACAGTCGCAGGCCGGAGACGAACAGGTCTACCATCCCCGTCGCTCCCTCCGTCGTCGGCGTTCGGCTCGGCGTAGTCTCGTTCGGGTACGACGATCAGCGATCGAGTCGCGTCGCGATACATCCGTCGAACGCGAGATCGGAGTCGCCTCCGTTCGCGGCTCCGTTCCGCGGTGGGCCGACCGGCCCACGGGTGCCGCCGGTCCGACGACGTCGTTCATACGCTGTACTCGTCACGCGTGATACATAGGTATCCGGGTGGGAGATGCCACCACCGTGCTGACGAGGCGGTTCGATGGGCTCGAGTCCCGCCGCACCGATATCGGCCCGTGAGTGTCGTCACCGCGGATGGATTACAGGGGGAGCGCGTAGATCAACTCCGTCACGATCCCGCTCAACCCGTTGTAGCCGGCGTGGACGAGAATCGGCACGACGAAATTGTCCGTCCTGGCGTAGCTGAACCCGATCACGATCGAGACGGTCGCGAGCAGTCCCGCGACGGCCAGTCCGGCGACGGCAGTCGGCGCGGTCGCGATGATACCGGCCCCGTGGACGGGAACGAACAACACCGTGGCGACGGCGATTCCGACCCCGATCGAGGAGACCTCGCTCACGTACCGCTGGACGATGCCCCGGAAGAGCAGTTCCTCGACGACCGACGGCACGAGGATCGCCGCGGCGAAGACCACGAGAACCGCGCCCGGATCGATCTCGGCCGGTATCGGCACCGTACCGGCCGCCTCGAGCGTCGTCAGCCGGATTCCGAGCGCGTGGAGCGCGGCCAGGACGAGCGTGGCACCGATCGCCGCGGCGGCGATCGCCACGTCAGAGCGCGTCGGTCGCGTGATCGGAACGAAGTCTCGGCCGACGACGCCCCGGAGAAACGCCACGCCAATCAGGGCGAACGTCGCTTGCAGACCGAGTAGCTGAACCAGCAACGCGCCGCCGGGACCGAGCGCGTCCCCGGCCCCGACGAAGACGCCGTACACCACGAGGTTGCCGGCGACGTAGGCGACGGCGATCAGCGCCACGGCGATACCGATTCGAGTAGCGATACGTCGACCGTTCGTGTCAGTAGTCGCGGTAGCGTTCGTGGTCATCGTTTTTCAGGAGTCGTCCCCCGTTTCCGGATCGTACTCGAAGATGTCCTCGATCGCACAGTCGAAGCGGTTCGCCAGTTTGAACGCTAACTCGAGGCTGGGGTCGTACCGCCCGACCTCGATCGCGTTGATCGTCTGTCTCGAGACGCCGACCTCCTCGGCCAGTTCGGCCTGCGTGAGGTCTTCCTTTGCCCGCCAGACTTTCAGGTTGTTTTCCATCGTTCGGCCCTGCGTCTCACATTCGGCGTCGGTACAGTTCGATACAGAGTTCGTCGATGGCGATACCGGCGAAGATCATCCCGATGAGGATCATCCCGACCGGCAGCGCAACGTCGGTGAAGACGAGGACGATCGCCAGCACCCCGAGGCCGACGAAGAAAAACGACTGGGTCCACATCGCGGCCCGCCCCTGGATCTGCATGTATCGTTCGTCGACCTCGCCAGTTTGTTTCATCTTGCGGTAGTACCAGTAGGTCACCGCCCCGACCAGCAGACCGAACCCCAGCGCGATCACCCCGCCGCTGTCACCGAGGTCCATCACGCCCGCTGTGAAGCCGATTCCCACTCCGCCGACGACTGCGAAGAGCAGCCAGATACGCATCTTGTCGAACGCCATCTCGTGTAAAGCAAGCCTGACAGAACATATTAAATCTTTTCCAGTATGTCGGGGATAGGTGTCGTCACCGGCTCGAGTTCGAATCGCCGGCGTACGCTCCGCTCGCGGTCGTACGCCGGTCGTTGTCACGGAGGCGCTGGCGGGAAGCGGCTCCCGAGGCTCGAGCACCCGTACGTGTTACCGACCTCGAGAGGAGCACCGAGAGGGATCGGCCCGATCGGTCTCGACTACTGGGCAGAAACGCCAGGGAGAAGCGGATCGAACACCCTGGGTTGCTCTCGTCAAATCCCATCGTCCACGCTTCGCTCCTCGCGTATCGCTCGTCGCAGAAGCGGTGGGGATGGGATTCGAACTACGCCCAGACGTGCTCGCTTCGCTGCGCGCGACTGGCCTCATTCGAATCCCACCGACTTTGCTGTCGCTCACGGATTTGTTCGCGATAGCAACGGTGGGGATGGGATTCGAACCCATGAGGCTTGACAGCCACCTGCTCTCAAGGCAGGCGCGTTGGGCCGCTTCGCTACCCCACCTCGCCTCCGTCTACCCCGGCCGCTCAAAAAGGGTTATCGGTCTCCGGTCACCACTCGAGCGGGCCATCACCCTCGAGACCCAGTCCGTGCCGGTCGACGACGGCCGCCGTCGCGTCACCACCTGGTCGCTGGGCGACCGATCGGGCCTCGAGCGCGGCGATCGTCGCCCGGAGTCCGGATTCGCTCTCGATCGTCGGCACCCGTGGCGCGAAGCCGAGGTCGAGTCCGGCGTCGCCGATCCGACGGGCGAGCGTCGCGAGCGACGGCGACGCGTACGCGTCGGTGAAGTCGATCGGTTCGGTGAACGCCCCGAGGTAGGTTTCGCCGGCCGAGGACGGCCCGAGGACCACGTCGTGGCGGCGCAACGCCATCGCGGTGCTGTCGATCTCGGAGCGGCCGACGAGCGGAGCCGTCGGCTCGAGCACCGCGACCGAGTCGGCGTCCTCGCGTTCCAGCAGGTGCGTCACCGTGTTGCCGACGCGACCCGATCGGCTCGATCCCACTTGCCGTTCGAATCGTACGTCGTCGACGTCCTCGAGGGCGGCCGCCGCGAGGTCGCGCACCTCGGCCTCCGGATCGCCGTCCGCGACGTCGTCCGGGAGCGTCTCCGCGTCGCGGTAGTTGACCAGGAGGTCGCCGCCGCTGTCGGCGACGGCACGCAGGACGTCCGTCACTGCGGCCTCGTAGCAGTCGACGGCCGTAGCTGGATCGAGCGACGACTCCGCGACGAGCGACGACAGGACGAGGTCCTGCCGGGGTGGATCGACCGGGACGACCACGATCATGTCCGTAGGTACGCTCGCTCGAGCCTTGAACGCGACGCTTTCGGGCTCGCAGACCGAGCGCCACCGATCGCGCAGCGGCGGATGCGCCGATCGCAACGCACATGAATTATAGTGATTCGCTGAGACGTGTCCCGTATGGAAAATCGCACCCTCACCCTACTCGGCCTGGTCGGCGTCGTGAGCATCGCCGTCCTCGCCGCCATCGGTATCTACAGCTTCGTCTCGAGCTACCTGCTCGAGTCGGCCGGCGAGCTGCTCACCCCGACGCTCGCCGCGATCGTTCTGACCGTCCTCGTCGTCGGTGCGTTGAGCGTCCTGGGCGCACGCTCCCGTCGGTGGATGCAGAACCCCTACTGGTAAGTCAGCGTTCTCGCCGCCCCTTCGTCTGTCTGTAATCCGTCGCCAGGAGCTCCGCGAAGGTCTCGACCCACGTCTGGGTTTGTTCGTCGGTCTGCTCGGCCGGTTCGATCATCGGGACCAGTTCGAACCCGCGGCCCCTGATCCGCGAAGCGTGGGTCGCCGGCAACGCGAGTTCCTCGACCGGCGTCGTCGTGTACTCCGTTCCGAGTTCCGCGAGCGCCCGCTCGCCGACCGGAATCAGGATCTCCGGGTTGATCATCCTGATCTCGGCCTCGAGATACGGCTCGCAGTTCGCGACCTCCTCGTCGGCCGGCGGCCGCTCGGGGTGGCGACACCGCGTGAGGTGGGTCAGGTAGACGTTCTCGAGGGCCGGTTCGTCGGCAGGTGACGTCGCGTCGCAGAGCCCGAGGCGCTCGAGGATTCGGCGGAGACTCGTCCCCTGCGTCGACTCCTCGCGGACGAACGGGACCCCCGTCGCGTCCGCGGTGGGCGTCGGCCGCTCGCCCACGAACAGGAAGTCCGCGCCGACGTCCCCGTAGCCGTGTACCACCTGCGTACGCGTCTCACGGAGGGCCGGACAGTTCCGGCACGTCTCGTCCATGTTGTAGGGGTTGGCCCGGGTTCGCTGATTTGCGTCCACACTCGCATCTCGAGCGTGTGACCCAAAAGTACCGCGACTGCGAACCCTACTCGGTCGCGTCGGCGAGAAGCACACCGACCGGCCGATTACCGGTCGAGACCGCCGCGTTCGTTGACCTCGAGGATGAACTTGACGTTGCGGACGATCTCTTCGGGCGAGGTGTCCTCGTCCGGATCGTAGAGGTCGCTCGTCCGGTAGAGCACGTTCGCGAGTTGTTTGCTCTCGCTGGACTCGTCTCGGATCTCGTCGGCGACCTCCCGGAGCAGGGCGACGCGTTCGGGATCCGGCTCGAATCGGGTATCCGTCTCCTCGCTCATTGTATCACCGTCCGCTCGAGGTCGCTTCGGTTCCACGACTCTGTGCGACGGCCCGGCGGTGGACGATGCCGGTGTTGTTGGCGACGTTCTCGGTGATCGTCCGGAACGCCTCGCCGGTCGTCCCCTCGTCCGCGAGGACGGTCGGTTCGCCGCCGTCTCCGCCCTCACGGACTGCCGGGTCGAGCGGGATCGAGCCGAGAAACGGCATCTCGTGGGTGTCGGCGAACCGTTCGCCGCCGCCGGAGCCGAAGATGTCGTGGTCGTTCCCGCAGTCGGGACAGACGAACGTCGACATGTTCTCGGCGATGCCCAGGACGACTGTGTCGTGTTTGGCGAACATCTCCAGGCCCTTCCGGGCATCGTCCAGGGCAACGTCCTGGGGCGTCGTGACGATGACCGCGCCCGTGACCGGCATCGTCTGGAGCATCGTGAGTTGGGTGTCGCCGGTGCCCGGCGGGAGGTCGACGACGAGGTAATCGAGGTGGCCCCACTCGACGTCCTCCGTCAGTTGGGTGATCACCTTGTGAACCATCGGGCCGCGCCAGATGACTGGATCGTCTTCCCCCGTGAGGAAGGCCATGCTCATCAGCTTCACGCCGTACTTTTCGGGAGGAACGAGCGTTTCGTCCTCAGTTGCCTGGGGCGGTTCGTCCGCGTCGACCATCCGCGGCACGTTCGGCCCGTAGACGTCGGCGTCGAACAGGCCGACGCGCGCACCCAGATCCGCGAGTCCGGCCGCGAGGTTCACCGCGAGCGTCGATTTGCCGACGCCGCCCTTGCCCGACGCGACGGCGATGACGTTCTTCACGTTCGGCAGCACCTGTTCCTCGCTCGCGAGGTCGTCCCGGTCCGGCACGGTCGCCGACAGGTCGACCTCGAGGCCGGCGTCCGCGAGCGCCTCGCGGACCGCGGCGGCGATGTCCGATTCGGTGGGCGAGTAGGGCGCTCCGAGCGCGAGATCGACCGCGACGGACTCGTCGTCGACGGTGATCTCGTTGACGAGTCCGAGCGACACGATGTCGTCGCCGAGTTCGGGGTCCTCGACCGTCCGGAGGCGGTCGCGAACGGCGTCTTCGTCCATGTCACTAGCTACTTCCGGGCGTCGAAAAGGGTTGTGTTCGACTCGAGAGTTCGGTCGGAGCCTGGATCCGGCGATCACTCACGCGTGACTGGCTCGTCTCTATCCTGCCAGACGCTCTCCCCCTCGGGAACGCGTTCGCTGCCGAGGAGACCACCGATAACGCTCGGATCGTCGGGACCGTCCATGCGGTACAGATCCAGCGACGTGTCGTCGTCGTACGCGGTCGCCACCAGCAGCGAAATGAACTCCCGATCCGACGAGACACCGTCGGGACGGTCACCGATCGGTTTGCCGTCGGTGTCGACGAGTCGGCGGATAAATTCGTCGTTGTTCGCCGCCCAGAGCGCATCACCGTCGCGGCGGACGCACAGCACGTGACACCGGTCGTCCCTGTCGAGATCATCGGGGAATGTCGCGTAATCTATTCCCTCGAACGCGAAGGGGGCGTGTGTCTCACACACCACTACGTCGCTCGCCAGTTCGCCGTCCTCGAGGTCGCGGAACGGATCGACGTACGTACTCCGCTGGCGTTCGATCTCGGCCCGCAGGTCTGCGAGGGACTCCCCCTCGAAGAGGTACTCGTCAGTCGACGGAGCGGGACCGAGATCCACATCGTTACGGCCGGCATCCGGTACCGCTGCCTCGCGGAGAACGACAGCCCCGGTATCGAGGTCTCGAACGTTCCACGCGGGTGCCTCGAGCAGTCTGTCGCGACCGCCGAACCGCTCGTGGAACGGCTCGCCGAACACCGTCACCCATCCCAGCGTCTCGAGCCCGCTCTCCGGCGGCTTTCCCGCTACTGGAACCGGGTGAACGTCCTTGTACGGGTAGGGGAACCACGCGACGCAGAACCACGGGTCGATCTCGCCCGCGAGATCGGCGATCGCGTCGGCGAGCCGATCCGCACGATCACGGGCCACGTCTCGAGGAACGTCGTACTCTTCGAACGCGGCTTTTCTCGGTCCGTGGAGCGTCAACGGATTGTTCGTCTCGCCATCGAGATCGAATCGGATCTCCACGCGGAAGTCGTCGATCCGGCTCTCGATCGTCCCGCTGCCGCTGTCGGCGATCTCGCTGGTGACCTCGTCGAGCGTGGCGTCAGTATCGGTTTTCGTCTCACCGCCGACCACATACCGCCCTATCGTCTCGTCGCGGTCCTTGGAGTCAGAAGTCGTCTCGAAGCCGTTCGCTCGAAGTGATTCGACGGTCCGGCGGACGAACGCCGGGTTGTTCTCAACGCCGTCGACGAAGAACAGGCACCTCAGCGAGTACGTCTCACCCATACGTCGTTCTGATGTGGCAGTGTAATTATCTTTTTCCGAGAGGGGAGTTCCGTCGGTCTTCGCTTCGCCCTTGATTCATCGATTTCGGCAGACGCCGAACCGTCGGCCGGACCCTACGCGTTGAAATCGAACCGCGGCCCGCCGTAGGTCGGCGGATCGGGCTCGAGTTCGATCCCCTGTTCGTAGCGTACGAAGTTCAGGTAGAACGGCCGGCCGCAGCCCTCCACGGGGTCGCCCTCGAGATCGGTGACGGGCCCGTCCTCGCCGCAGAGGAACTCGATCCCGTCGGCCGACTCGCGGTCCGGATCGTCGGGCTCCGCATACTCCCACCCCGGTTGGGGGACCGTCGTGACCGAGCGGTCGGCCAGATCCGGCGGCCGCTCGAGACTGACGACGGCGTTGCAGTGGGGACAGGTGTAGCGGACGGTGACGCTCATCGCCGGCCCTAGGCGCGTGAGGACCGTAAGCCTGCGGGCATCGCTCGAGTCGGGGTCCCCGTTCCGGTCGACGCGTTCCCGGTCCGGTTCCCAACCGTTTACCGGCTCGCTCCCGCAGCGACTGCTATGAGCGACGGACCCACCGAGTTCGACCCCGAGAAGTTCGAGGACAAGTACGTCTACTACTTCGAGGAACTCGAGGCGGCGTACTCGCGGGCCTACCAGCAACTCCACGGGGAGTACGATTCGCGAGTGCTGAAGGCGATCGATCGACAGGTCCTCGCCGAGAGCGAACCGTTCTACGAGGCCAGCGCGGAGCCACGGTCCGCGGACGAGACGAGCGGGAAGAGTTCGGGAGCCGACCACGGCGAGTTCCGCGTGGAACTCCCCGACGACGTCGAGCAGCGGGTCGGTGCCGTCTCCGACCACGAGCAGTTCGACGAGGCCCTGACGGCTCTCGTCGACGGGATCGAACGGGAGTTACGGCGAACGTTCGGGTTCGACGAGGACTGACCGGGTCGATACTCGAGTCTCCGCCGATCGGGAGTAATAGCGGACGGTCACGCGCTGTCCGCACGTGTACTGCACGAACCCTTGGTACGTCGAAGAGACGTCTTGTCTCATTCAGGTTTTCCGGTTGTTTAAATACGGTTACGCGGCAGACCCGGTATGGATTTCGAGGCACCGGTCGACGCCTGGTACGTCTACGTGGCGGTGGTGATCATCACCGTCGCACTGGCCGGAATCGTCCTGGGCCTGCCGTCGGCCCCGCCGCCGGACGCCCAGCAGGCCGCAAACGCCATCGAAGGTGCGACCGCCACCGAATATTCCAGCGGGTCGACCTACGAACACGACGCGGAAACCGTGACCATCGATCGGCGGACGATCACGATGGAAAACGAACACGGAACGGCTCACGCGAGTTTCGCCTTCGGCACGGTCGTCCCCGTCAACGGCTACGACCGCCTCGAGAACCTCACCTACGGGACGCCGTTCGAGGCGGAGTTCGCCGACGAACTCGCCGATCCGCACACGGACGCGAAAGCGACGTTTTTCTCCCTCGTCGACGCCGCCGACGAACAGTACAGCGGGTCGGAACTCGTCGCCGACGGCGAACTCGTCGCCCGCACTGTCGCCGTCGAACCCGATCCGACCGTCGGACTCGAGGTCAAGGTCTCGAACAACGAGGCGTTCGCGGACGACCTCGAGGAGGGAGACGACGATCTCGAGGACGAATCGTTCGCGATTCCCGGCACCGTCGAACTCAGACCGCACGGCAGTCCCGAGAACGGGACGAACGTCACCGTCTACGGAACGACGCTGACGGACGAACTCGACGTCGACGATCCGGACGGCTGGTTCGAGTTCATCTATACCTCGGCCCTCTGCTTTCTCTCGGACGACTACTGCGACGACGAACCGGACGTCGAGCCGTACGACGAGGTGACCGAACCGATCGCGAACCTCAGCGCCAGCCCGCACCACGAGATCACGCTCGTGGAAGGGGATCTCGACGACGTGACCGACACCGACGCGGACGAGGTCGAGGTGTGGGCCGGCACCTACGATCTCGTCGTCGAGGCAACCGGGGCCGACTTCGGTTCGTGTTCCGCCCCCATCAGCGCCGACGACGCCGGCGAGTGGATCGAGGTCTGTGGTCCCGACCTCTCCGTCGGTTCGTTCGACGATCCTCACTGGCACGACGATCGAGGAGGTGTTCACTATGTCACGCTCGTCACGGTCTAGGGGCCAGACGGAGCCGCTCGCGGCGATGCTGGCCGTCTCGATATTCGCCATCGCGCTCGGGCTGTATGCGGCGGCGACCCAGCCGCTGTTGCCCGGGTTCAGCGAGGCGACGACGGCCGACGAGACGATCGACCGCGTCTGGGACGATATCGCGGACGACGGGATCTTTCACGCCTCGGACGGCTTCGATCCACTCGTCTATCGCATCGAGGGCGACACGCTTCCGGCCGGTTCGTCCGTCTACGTGACGGTCACGGCAGTCGACGGCGGCGAGTACCGACAGGTCGATGCAGCGGGATTCCCGTCCGGGTACACCAACGAGACGGATCCCAGCGACGTGCTCGAGTTCAACCAGTACCTCGCGGCGGAAGGGACCCCCGAGGACGCCAGCGTCGCGACGCGGTCGATCCCGGTCGCCCTCGAGAACGAGGCCGACGTTCGCTCCGGCACGCTCCGGGTGGAAGTATGGTAGGTCGCGACCGGGCGATTTCGACCGTGGTCGACGTCTGCCTGGCGTTGTTGATCGTCAGTGCGACCGTGACGCTGATCGGCGTCTACCTCCACGACGGTGACCGGTCGATCGAGGGCGATCGCGGCGACCAGGCCCTGGAAACCCTCTCGGGGTCGACGGTGACGATCACCTACGACCTCAACGCGTCCAACGAGTCGGGCCACGCCGCCACGGAGATCGACAACTACGACCTCCCCGAGAATCTCGAACCCGAGAACGTCAGTGAGCTGTACAACGTCACCACGTACGGCGCTGCGACCGATCTACTCGGCGAGGCCGCACGGTCGAACCTCCAGATCGAGGGGGCAGGGCTGTTCGCCTATGGCGACGAGGTCGAACGATCGGTCGAGGCCGCGATCGGCGATCGACTCGTCGGCAGCGAGGGCCACGTCTACGCCGTCGCCACCTGGGAACCGTACGACGGGGCCGGGATCAACGGCACGGCGACCGCGGGAACGCGACCGCCGTCGACCGCGGACGTCTCGAGTGCGACGACGACGATATCGTCGAACGTTCCGGCACCCGATCCGGACGCGCTGGTCGACGATTTCGACCAGAACTCGTTCGAGGGGGGCGTCGAGGACGGGTTCGACCTGATCGCCGAACACGTCGCCGACGCCATCCTCGAGGGGTACTTCCCGCCCGAACGGACGCAGTACACCCTCGAATCGTCGCTGACGGAGAACGCAGTGACGTTGTACAACTACCGACAGGTCGCCGACGCCGTCGGCGTCGACGTCGAGGACGAGATTACCGGGACGAAGCCGAACGCAGCGGACGCAAACGACCTGCTGAGTGGTTCACCGGGCGACGACGGGCTGACGGCCGTCGTCGCCGACGATCTGCGCAACAGTTCGGCCGGCGAGCAGATCCAGTCGACCTACGAGTCGTTCGGCGAGGAGCTCGATCCAGCGGAGGCGGACGCACTCGCCGAGACCATTTCGGAATGTATCGAACCGGAGACGATCGACATCACCGTCCAGACCTGGGGCTAATGTCACGACGCAATCGCTCACGACGGGAGGGATCGATTACGATCGGAGACCGCGGCCACGTGCCGTTCGCGATGATCGCGGTTCTGTTGCTCGTCTCGAGCATCGGCGTCGTCGCCGTCCTCGAGCAACGATCGGAGCCGACGGTCGACCACGACGCGGACCGCCTGCTGGATCGTACCGAAGTCGCAGCACAGAGCGAACTTCGATCGGCAGTGCTAGAGGCGACCCACCAGGCCGGCGCTGCACCGATCAACACGACCGACAACAGTACCGTGCCTGCTATCGTGGAGACGGACGACCAGACCGAGGCGTTCGAGAACTACGTGAAATTGCTGATCTACGTCGAAGCGGTCGATCGGCTCCCCAGGGCGGGACAGACCGCTGGCCCCGAGGCTCGCTCGTCGGTCTCGCTGCAATCGGTCTCTAACGAGACCGAATCGGGCGCACTGTCACCGAGTCGGGCCATCGAACTGGTCGATCTGGAGGTCGGTTACTTCGACGACGGGCTCGAGGAGGGAATCGTCGACGTGACCCTGCACGGGGTGGAGTTCGACGCCGAGGTCGGCCGCGAGGACGTGCCGATGGAGACGCGTTCGGTCAGTACGCAGGTGGGGACGCCGGTGTTCGAGTTGAACGAGAAGCGTCAGGAGTACGAGAGCGAACTCAACAGGGACTTCGCCGAGTTCGATGGGTTACCGGATCCGACCAGCCTCGACGGGCTCGGGCAGGAACTGGCGGGTCGGCTCTACCCGATCGCCTACATGAAGGCGACCTGGAACCGGTTCGGCGAACCGACCCTGACGTCCGACGATCAGTCCTTCGAGGAGATACTCGGCATCGATCACACGGAGGTACTCGCAAACCACGCCATCTTCGCCGTCCAGGAGGACGTCTTCGGTACGCGCGATCCGTACGCCGACCGGACGATGCGACCACAGTACCTCTGTATGAGTCTCGACCTCGCGACGACGATCAGCGACGTCGACCTCGGCGGAGAGGGAGGCGACGTCGTCCCCGACGGCAACAACACGTTCACGGACGGTCTCGAGGAGCAGGCGGAGTCCGTCGAGGGCGGTGAATTCGACGACGAAGCGGGCAACGCCTCCGTCCCGGTGGACGAGGACACGGACTTTCAGCAGGAACTCTGTGAGGACGACGGGTTGTACAACGAGTGGATCTTCGGCGACCAGGCGACGGGCGAACTTCCCGAGGTGCCGCCGATGTCCGAACTGATCCAGGACGGCATCGAGAGCATGGACGTCGCGGACCAGGAGATCGAAGTTCCGGTCACGGAGTTCGCACAGGCGACGTACTACGAGTATCAACTCTCGGAAGCGACCGACCCGGTCGCGTACCTCCAGGAGCAAGCGGACGCCATCCAGGGCGACGTCGAGGACGCCGGTGGAACCGTCGAGGAAGACGTCGACGTCGACGACTTCGATCACGGCGGCGACTCGTACAACAGGGATCTGGCCGACATCAGCGACGACCTCTACGAACTCGGCGTCTCGATCGTCACGGACTCTAACGCCGGGACGCCACCGACTCCGGAGACACCTCCTGGTTACGAGGACGACGGCGAGTTGGTCGCGGAGGTCGTCGACAACGTGACGATCGAATCCGTCAGTCACGACCCTATGCCGGACGGCGACGAGTACACTCGCCCGATCCACCACCTCGAGGCGAACGCGACGGTAAACGTGACGACGACCCACGAGTTCGAAGCGATCGACAAGAACGTCACGAGTCCCAATACCACGATCAGATCGGCCACCGGTCCCATCGAGGTGTCGGTCAACAGCACGATCGAGAGCGAGTACGGAATCGACGACGGCGGCCGCTACTTCGTTCGTCCGGACGAGTTCGAAGTCGATACCGCGCCGATCGCAACTGATTACGGGAGCCACGAGAACGCCACGTTCCGTCCGGGATTCGAGACCGCACTCCTCGCGTTGACGACCGTCGACAACTACGACGACGCGGCCGACGAGATCGCGAGTAGCCTCGAGTCGGCACTCGAGAGCGCGGAGCCGAGTTCGCTCGAGACGGCGGCCACCAGCATCGGGCCGTCGAACGCCGGGACGATCTCGGCGGACGAGGTCCTCCCGGACGACGCGAAAGACGACCTCCTCGAGTCGCTGGACGACGAACTCGAGGACGTCCACGAGGCGTTCGACGACGCCTGGGAGGAGGATCCCTACCACATGAAACTCAGCGACGCGGTCGACGAAGACGACAGCCCGCCAGAGCGGGTCAAAGAACACATCAAGGACGCGATAGAGCCACAGCTCGTCGACGGCGGGCCGTACGAAACGCCGGAGGAGAAGGCGAAACAACAGGTCAGGCGGGCCTACTTCGACCGGCTTTACTACTGGCTGGACCTGTTCGGCGACGAATACAGCGGCTATCTGGGATCGGTAAACGACGAGATCGACAACAAAACCGATGGTGCGATCGACGGCCTGAACGAGGTCCTGGATTTCGTGCAAGGCTTCGCCAACGCCGATTTCGATCCCGATCCCGAGCAACTCCGCGGCTCGCCGGTGCTCGACGACGCCCACTACGAGGTGTCCGGCGCACCGACCTACCTGTCGGCGTCGGCGGTCGACCGAAACGTGAGCGCGGCCGTCCGACCGGCCAACGCGACTGTCCTGGATACCGACGTTCCGACTGACTTCCAGCACGATCCGCTGTCGATCCAAACGGAACAACAGTTCGAGTGGCCCGGGTTCGAGGTCGCCCCGTTTCCCAATAGCTGGTACGCCACGCTCAACGTCTGGAACGTCACCGTCAACGGGGAGTACGCCCGCCTCGAGGTGAGTTCGACGGTGGGCGATCCGGCCGACAGCGACCGGTTGACCTACCTCGCCGAGGAGCGTCCCGTGGAGGTCGAACTGCCCGACGGTTCGACGGTTCAGGCTGGCCGCAACGAGGCCGTCGACTTCGAGACGGGATCGGACGTGGTCGTAATCGTGCCGGGACTCATCATGCCCAAAGGGGGACCGGTCGCAGCCGCCGCCGACAGCGTGGCCGACGGCGACGACGAGCCGATCTGTTCGCCGACGTGGGAAGCCGTTGGACCGGACGCACCCTCCGATTCGGCGGAGTGTCTCCTCGAGTGACCGGTCCGATCGAGCCCTCGTTTCGAGTGCCCGGCCGACGAACCGTACGCAGAGCTATATCGTCGTCCGGGTTCAACGACGGCTATGGAGACGCTCCCTGACGGCACGCGGATCGGGCGAACGGCACTTCGCGTCTCGGACGTCGAAGCGGAACTCGAGTTCTACAGGGACGTCGTCGGCCTCGAAGTACTGAATCGGACGGCGTCGAGGGTGACGCTCGGCGTCGACGACGCGTCGCGTCTCGTCCTGGAGGACGACGGGAACGAATCTCGACGGGGTCGAGAGGCTGCCGGACTCTATCACGTCGCCTTCAGGATGCCAACGCGGGCGGCGCTGGGCGATGCACTCGGTCGGATTCGGGATCGCTGGCACCTCGAGGGGGCGTCCGATCACCGGGTAAGCGAAGCCCTCTATCTCACCGATCCGGACGGAAACGGCGTGGAGATCTACCGCGATTACCCGCGCGAGGAGTGGCCCAGAACCGACGACGGGCGGATTCGCATGGCGACCGACCCGCTGGATCTCGAAGCCCTCGAAGCGGCAGCGACGGGCGAGTCGTCGGCACTACCAGGGACGACAATCGGACACGTTCACCTCGAGGTGACCTCGTTGGAGGCGTTCGAAACGTTCTACGTCGAGACGCTCGGGTTCGACGTGCAGGCGACCGTCCCGGGTGCGACGTTCGTCTCGGCCGGCGGCTACCACCATCACATCGGGGCGAACACGTGGAACCGGCGAACGAACCCCGCCGACGGTCGGGGGCTCTCCTGGTTCGAACTCGTCGTACCCGAGGGGCGAGCCGTCGAGGCGCTCCGGGAGCGGTTGCGGGAACGCGAGCGTCCACTACGGGAGGCGGACGACGGCTTCGTGGTCGTCGATCCCGACGGTATCGACGTTCGGATTCGACCCGGATCGCCGTAGCCGACGAAGTCGTACGAACGCGGCAACCGAACGGTCGACGGTCGTTCTGCGACTCTGGGGGTTCGGACCGCAGTCCGTTTCGACGTTCTATTCCCAGGACGGAGTACCGTGAACTAGCCGGTGTAATCGCTTCGCTCCGGTCTCGACCGAAGATCAACTATCATTGTATATGGGAAACGTAGGTTGTATTAGGGATGAGCGAGTCGGTATACCTCGTGAGCGCGAGACCAAATCGTCACGGAGGGATCCGATGAGTTCAGGAACGGACGAGGACGGCGGCCACTGTGCGACGCCGGACAGCGACGGCGAGGTCGCGGAGGAGATCGCGATCGTCGCTTTCGAGCGCAAGATGGAGACCGCCGAGGAGATCGAGGCGGAACTCGAGGATCGCTACGAAACGATCGATATCGTCGAGTACCACGGTGACGTCTTCGAGGAGCACTGGGGCGAGTACGACTGCTTCGTCGGTCTCATGGCTTCGGGAATCGCCATGCGGAAGACGGCTCACCTGCTCGACGACAAGTGGGATGACCCTGCCATCTGCGTCGTCGACGAGGAGTTGACGTGGGCGATCCCGATCACCGGCGGCCACCACGGGGCCAACCAGGTCGCCCAGGACCTGGCGACGATGGGGGCCGTACCGGCGATGACAACGGCCTCGGAGGCCGCCGGCAAGCAGGGCGTCGAGTCCAAGGCGAAGGCGATGGACGCCCACGTCGTCAACGGCGACTCCACGGTGAAGACGAATCTCGCCGTTCTCGACGACGATCTCGGGCCAGTTGCCCGACTCGACGGCCCGAAAGCCGTGCTGGTCGGCGACGACGTGACCGTCCTCAAGCGCAACAAAGACGACGGCGTCGTCCTCGGGACGGGTAGCGTTTCGGGGGCCAGCAAGGACGCCTTCCTCGCCGCGTGGGAGGAAGCCCTCGAGCGAACCGACTACGATTTCGAGGACGTGGAGTTCGTCGGCACCGCGACCCGGAAGGAAGACGAGGAGGGACTGCTCGAGGCGGCCCAGGAACTCGATCTGGGCGTCGTCACCTTCGACAAGGAGACCCTGCTCGATCACGAGGGGCCGACGCCCTCGAAGTCCAAGGAACTGATCGGCTGGCCCGGCGTCTCCGAGGCGTCGGCGATCGCAGGCGGCCGCGAGGGGGAACTGGTTCTCGAGAAGATGAGCTACGAGGACGAGGTGACGGTGGCGATCGGCCGCTAACGGTGGAACCACTGCCCTAGACGGTTCCGACTCCGATTTGTTCGACGGGGTTTCGTCCGGAACCGTGCTAGTGCCGACTCCGGTTCGTTCGACCGATTTCCGTCGAAACCGTGCTGGTGCCGACTCCGTCTGTTCCGATGCCGCGCTAGTGATCCGTCAGCTCCGGTCGCAGGACGTACTCGATCGTCATCGCTGCGGCGTCCGTATCGATCCGCAGTGCCGGATCGACGAACGTCACGTCACCGGTTTCGGGATCGACGCCGAACCGGAACTCGACGTCGGTGGTCGCGTCGCGGAGGTCCCCTGCGTCGATCTCGACGGGATCCGTGCCTATCGTTTGCTGAACGGTTTTCGTGAGATATCGGGCGATGAGGTCGTCGCTCGGGTCGAGTGCTAGCTCGTAGATCGTGGCCAGGGTCTCGTCGCCCCGACTCCCACGATCGCGAACGACTATGTCTTCGACCTCGGCCCGCAGCAGTTCTTCGAGTTCGTTCCGGACGGACTCGTACGTCCACTCGGTTCTGTCCGCCAGTTCGATCTCGAACGTCCGGCCGAGATCCGCTTCCGTTACGTCCTCGAGTTCGACCGAGTCCTCGCCCACTCGAAGGAAGAGCGTCCCGTCGCCGGCGGTGAACTCGTACGTTCGGTCCCGAACGCGATCACCGTCGATCCGGCGCTCGTACGCGGCGTCGCCGTCGGGTTGCGCGACGGAGAACCGTCCCTCGAGGTGATGGTACACCCTCTCGTCTCCCCGACGGTCGTCGACCGTTAGCTCGAAGCGGTGGTCTCGCCACGTTTCGAACGTTTCCGCCGCGTCCCGTCGAACGTCGCTATACGTCGACTCGTCCGTCTCGTCGTCCCCGTTCGTCGCGGTTGCTCCCTCGTCGTCGCTGTCGCTCGATGCCGGAGTCTCGTCGCCGCTCCTCGAGAAACAGCCTGCTACCGCCGACAGGAAACCGACAGTCGCGAGAGCGGTAACCGACCGCCTGTCGATCATGTGGAAACTCTGGTTTCGATTCGGAGTCCGATCTGATTACAGTTCGCATTCTGTCGGTGGCGACCGGCCCGACCGCTCCGGAAAGAGCATTCAGGCCATCGCTTCTCCGACGTCCGGTGTTTCGAATCGCTACCACTCACGACGGCAGCGGACCGAAAACGATCAACGACGCTGTAAAAGTACACTTGACTTAGCACAAGCGTAATTGTTTTATTGGAACGCAGTGGTTGTGCTACACGTGCACCAGAGACGACAAACCGTTCGATCGGATCGGGTGATTCGGGCGTGACTGAGCAGGGCCGTGGCACGCTGTACGTCGTTGGTATCGGTCCCGGCCTCCCGGATCACATGACGGTGAAAGCCAAGCGGGTCATCGAGTCCGCGGACGTGGTCATCGCTTCGAGCCTCTATCAGGAGTTCCTGCGGGCCGACGGAACGATTCCACCGGAGGAACGAACCGACGAGGACGGGATCGCCACCCGAGACGATGGCTTCGAGCAGGAGATCGTTCGCTCGACGATGGGGCGACAGATCGAACTCGCCCGCGCGGCGTTCGACTACGTCCGCGAGGGCAAAGACGTGGCTCACGTCTCGGGCGGCGACCCCTCCGTCTACGGCAAGTCCGACCTCATCTTCAAGATGGCCGAGGAGGACGACGCGACGGACGTGCCGATCGAGGTCGTCCCCGGCATGACGGCGGCGCTGGGCGGCGCGGCGAACGTCGGCGCGCCGCTGTGTAACGACTTCTGTACGGTCTCGCTGTCGGACAAGTGGCGCGGCTGGGACGAAATCGAGGAGAAGCTGCGCGCCGCCGCGATCAGCGACTTCGTGATCGTCCTCTACAACTGCTGGCGCAACTACGAGCAGGCGGTCGAGATCGTCCGGGAGGAGCGGACCGACGACGCCTACGTGGCGATCGTCAACGACGCGGGCCGCGCGGACGCCGGCCGCAACGGCGAGAGCCACTTCATCACGACGCTGGGCGAGGCCGCCGACCACGACGACAAGGTGTCGGGAATGGGCACCTCGCTGATCATCGGCAACCACGAGACCGAAACCTGGTGCAACGACGATCGAACGTACCTCGTCACCCCGCGCGGCGGACGTGACGTCGACGACTTCTAACGAGTGACTGGAATCACCATGAGCACGGACATCGACTCCGACGCTGACGGCGAATCGACATCCAACTGTGGCGCATCGACCGACACTGAAACGGAGACTTCGAGCTCATCCAAATGCGGGGCCTCGAGCGACACCGGAACTGAAACCGAAGCTGGTCCCTCGAGTTCCAGCGCTGACTCGAGTTCAGGTTCAAAGTGCGGCGCTTCGACCAACGACGATTCGAGTAGCTCCAAATGCGGCGCTTCGAGTTCGTCGTCCTCGAGCGGGTCGAAGTGCGGTGCCTCGAGTTCCGACGACGACTCCAGCAACGAAAAGGAGGTCGGCGCGACGATCGAGGACTTCGATGCCGATCCCGGCCGACTGGTCGCCGTCGGCCTCGGACCCGGCCATCCGGAGGGGATGACCGAGCGCGCAAAGGACGCCCTGCTCGAAGCCGACCACATCGTCGGCTACACGACCTACATCGAACTCATTCCGGACGAGATCACCGAGCAGGCCGACGACATCTACGACACGCCGATGTGTGGCGAGGTCTCCCGCACGGAGGAGTCGATCGACCGGGCGCTGGCGGGCAACGACGTCGCCATCGTCGGCAGCGGCGACCCCAACGTCTACGCGCTGGCCGGACTGGCCCTCGAGATCCTCGAGTCGAAGGGGGCGACGGCTTCGATGGTCGACTTCGAGGTCGTGCCCGGTGTTCCGGCGGCCCAGTCCTGTGCGGCCCGCCTCGGAGCTCCCCTCGTGAACGACACGGTCTCGATCTCGCTGTCGGACCACCTCGTGCCGATGCCGGAGATCGAGTCGCGCCTACACGCCGTGTCGAGCGAGAACTTCGCGATCACGATCTACAACCCGTGGAGCCGCAAGCGCCGCGAGAACTTCCAGAAGGCCTGCGAGATCCTCCTCACGCACCGGGACCCCGACACGCCCGTCGGCATCGTCCACGGTGCCGGTCGCGAGGACGAGCAGGTGATGATCACCGAACTCGCCGAACTCGAGGACTTAGGCGAGAGCGAGATCATCGACATGACGACGACGATCGTCGTCGGCACCGAGGACACCTACGTCTGGGACGACCGGATGGTCACACCCCGAGGCTACGAGACGAAGTACGACTACTAGCCATGCCACGATACGAAGTCACCATCGAGAAAGCGGCCTGTGACGGCATCTTCGCCTGTCTGACCCGCGACCCGCGCTTTGTCGAGGGCGAGGACGGCCTCGCGACGGTCGATCCGGACGCGGATCCAGTCTACGACTGCGAGGGCCAGGTCGCCGACACCGACGAACGGGTCGTCGCCACGTTCGACGACGACCGCATCGACGAGGCCCAGCAGGCCGCGGCGGCCTGTCCGACGGACGCCATCGTCGTCCGGGAGGTGGACGAATGAGCGACGCCGAAACGCCAGGTGATTCGAGCGACGGGGGCGACCGCCTGCTCGAGATCGACGCCCCGACCGATCCGCTCGCCGGCCATCCGGCGACGGCGTACTTCTGGGGCCACGTCGCCGGCAGCGGAACGGTGAGCGACGACGGTCTCGAGGTCGTCGCCAACGACGAGGCGTCAGCGCAGGTGCTCGCGGCCGTTGCGGGTGGCGAGGTCGATCACGACAGGACGACCCACGAGTACGCCCACGATCCGTCGATCACGCGGACCGAGGACGAGTACACGGTCGCGGTGACGGCGGCTGCGGGCGACGAGGACGACCTTCTCGGTCGGACCAGCCGCCTCGGACTCCCCGTCGACGGCCGGGGCAACTACCGGTTCGAGGCCTTCTCGAGCCACGAGCGGGAACTGCTGCGTGGCCTCCTCGAGGGCTGTGGCACGGTTTGTTTCAAGTCCTCCAGCGGGACCGTCGGCATCTCGTTCGTCCACGAGGAGCGGGCCCTGCTCGAACGCGTCCAGACGTTACTCGAAGCCTGCCCCGTGGAGACACCATACGGCGACCTCGGCACGACCTCCTCCGGCGGCTTCTGGTTCGGCGTCGACGACGAGGCGGCACCGGCCTTCGGGGGATGGCTGTACGAGGACTGCGAGCGAACCGGGCTGTACGCGCCGAGTCGTCGACGGAAACTCGAGCGAAGCCTCGAGCAGGCCGAAATCGAGGACCGCACGCCGCTGGGACCATGAGCCAGTCGGAGACGGCCGCGCCGACCCCGGGAGGCGACGACGAGGCCATCCTGGTCGTCGGCCACGGCTCGCGCCGCGAGAAGTCGAACGAACAGGTTCGGACGCTCGCGGCGGGTCTCGAGTCCCGGATCGGGGTTCCCGCACAGCCCGCCTTCCTCGAACTCGCAACGCCGTCGATCGAGGAGGCGTTCGCGGAACTGGCACCGATCGCATCGCGGGTCACCGTCGTCCACTGCTCGCTGTTCGCCGCGAGCCACGTCAAGAACGACGTCCCGCTGGCGATCGAACAGGCACGCGCCGAACACGACCTCGTGATCGACAACGGCGGGCCGCTGGGCATCCATCCGGCGATCGTCGACCTGCTCGACGATCGGGCCGACGCCGTCGAACGCGACCTCGGGGTCGACCGGGAGACCGAGGACGTGTCGGTCGTCCTCTGCGGGCGGGGCTCGAGCGACCCGGACGCCAACGCTGACGTCCACAAACTGGCCCGGTTGCTCTACGAGGGTCGTGCGTTCGATCGCGTCGAGGCGACGTTCGTGGGCGTCACGGAACCGACGCTCGAGGAGACGCTTCACGGCCTCGCGAAACATCGCCCGGATGCGGTCGTCGTTCTCCCCTACATGCTCGGGGACGGCGTGCTCACCCAGCGGGTCCGGGACTGGACCGCGGAGTTCGACGAGGAGTACCCCTACGTCGACGCGCTGGCCGGCGACCCCCTCGGGACCGACTCGCGGCTGCTGGACGTCTTCGCGGATCGCTGGCAGGAGGCCCGAACCGACAGCGTCGAGATGTCCTGTGACACGTGCAAGTACAAGGTCGGCCTCGAGGGTTACGAGGAGGACGTCGGCGGCGCTCGCGCGATGTTGCGCGCGCTGGCCCACCAGGAGGCCCACGCCGATCGCGAGGACGTCGACGACGACCCCCACAGCCACGACGCGCCCGAAAAGCACGTCGCGGTCTGTACGAACCGGACCTGTGCCGGGATGGGGTCGCCGGCCGTCCTCGAGCGCCTACGACAGGAAGCCCGCGATTCCGAGCATTGCGACGCCCGCATCACGCGGTCGTCCTGTCTCGGCCGCTGTGGCGACGGACCGATGGTCGCGGTCTACCCCGACGGCGTCTGGTACGGCGACGTCGACCCGGAGGACGCGGAACGAATCGTCGCCGACCACCTCGATCGCGATCGGATCGTCAGCGATCTGGTCGACCAACTGCTGTAGCTTCAGTCGAATCGTCCGCGAATCACCGTCGTATCGCCCGCAAACCGACTCGACGAACACCAACACGAACCACGAAACCCATGAGCTGTCACGAAATCGAAGCGCTACGACTCGGACTGATGAACGTCCTCGGCGTCGGGGACGAGAGCACCCGCGAACACGCACAGTCGGAACTCGAGGGCCACCTCGAGGGACCGATCGAAGGAATGGCCCGTGCCGAGAGCCTCTCGGAACTGCGACGCCACCTCGATGCGGCGTTGGTCGACCTCGAAGAGGAGGTCGCCGCGACGGCTTCCGACGATCCCGAGTACGACTACCTGCGCGGACGCCTGCTCGAGGTCCGCAACGCCGAACGAGCGATCGATCGCCTCCACGCGCAGGGCGCGAGCGTCGTCGACGGACTCGGCGAGGCCCACGATACGCTCCACGAGACGTTCCCCGTCGAGGAGTAGGATGCCCGGAGCAGATACGGACGGCGATCGACGGAACGACGTCGGCGGGGACCGACGAGACGGCGCTGCAGCTGCTACGGCGGCGTATCGATCGGTTTCGCTCGGCGAGATCGATCCGGCCCGTAGCCGCCACATGTGGACGCGATCCGCGGTTACCGTGGCCGAGGGTGGCGACCTCGTCCTCGCCGGTACGTGGGACGGGACCGTCACCGCCATCGAGGTCGGGTCGCTCGAGCCCCGCTGGTCCGTCGAGCATCCGGATCACCCGGTCGGCATCGCGACGCTCGCGGACGGGGGCGCGGAGAACGCGGAGAAGATCGTGGTCGCCGGCCGCGGGGACGCCGGATCGATCGCGACGTACGACGCCGCGACCGGCGAGCGGCGCTGGCGGTACGATACCGTCGCCGATATCGGCGAGGCCGACTCGGAGAGCCTCTTTCACCTGCCGTACGTCGTCGCGCTCGAGACGGATGGGGAGACGCTCTACGCCGCAGCCCGCCGGTACGAACGCGACGGCGAGAGCCGCCGCTGGTACAGCATTGTCTACGCGTTCGAGGTGGACGGCACCGTCCGGTGGACCTACGAGACGGACGCCTCGCCGATCGCGATCGACGTGGACGACCGCGGCGACCGACTGGGCGTCGGATACAACCGCTGTCTCGGCGACCACGACACCGGACTCGTGGTGCTCGAGGCCGAGACGGGCGACCCCGCGTGGACCTGGGATCCGGGGACCGAGGGCGACAGACGCGTCGGCGACGTCGCGTTCGACGGCGAGGCCGTTGCAGTTGCGAGTCACGGTGACAAACGGGGGTATCTGCTCGGTCGGAAGGGTGCCGAACGATGGTGTGTCGACCTGGCCGTGGAGACCGAAATCGACGGCGAGACGCTGTACGCCTACCCGAATCACGTCGCTGCCGAGAACGGCAGGGTGACGTTCGTCACCGGTAACACGTACGCGGTGGAAAGCCGAGAGACGGCGGACCGCCACCCGAACGAACACCGCATTGCAACGTTCGACGCAAACGGCGAATTGGTGTGGACGGACGCGCTCGAGGGGTTCGTCCACGCGCTCGCCACGACCGGCGGGACGATCGTCGCACCCTGCGCGCAGAACTTCCGCGTCCGCGATCCGGAGACGCACGCGATCCGCCGGTTCGATCGAGAGTCCGGCCCGCGTGGAGTCGCTCACCTCGAGGGCGTGGCGACCGCTGGGGCGGTCGCGGACGGAACGCTCGCCGCGATCGAAGAACCCGTCGCGTACCACGACGAGGGCGAAATCCGGGGCGCGTACCGACTCCACGTCGGGTCTCTCGAGTAACGTTTTGAACTACAGCCCGGGACCTAACCGCAACGACCGGTATCGGGGTCGATCAGTTTCTGACAGGATCCCGCATTCGACAGTCGCACACGCAAGGACAACCACCACAACGCTCACGGACGTGGCGTTTTCGTATAATGACAGCGGACCTAGGAGATGACAGCGCCGAGGAGTGTCCCGATTCCGTGCCAGTCGGCGACGCCTCGAGTGACTGTCAGGTGGACGATCAGGCGACCGACTCGGAACTCACGGTTCTAACTGACGGCGGACAGGCGGAGATGTCCGAGCCGGACGAGGACGAAGGGGCCGAAGACGCCCAGGCCGAGGACCAGGCAGCCGACGAGGAAGCCGAGAGCGAGGAAGCAACCGACGAAGGGACCGAAGACGAAGCTGAAGTGGAGGACGAGCAAGCCGACGAAGCGCCCGAAGACGAGGCCGAAACAGAGCAGGAGGGAGAAGAGGAGGAAGCGGTCGACGAAGAGGGCGAAGATGAAGCCGAAATCGAAGAAGGAGAAGAGGAGGAAGAGGCCGAGGACGAAGCCGAAACCGAGCAAGAGGAAGAGGAGGAAGAGGCCGAGGACGAAGCCGAAACCGAGGAGGAGGAAGAGGCCGAGGACGACCGCGAGGAGGGCCACGCCGACGACGCAGAGGAGGTCTACGAAGGTGACGACGCATCCGGCGTCCTCCACCTCGATCTCGACGGACTCTTCCTCGACCTGCTCGGTCTCGAGGTCAATCTGAATCCCGTGACGCTCGACGTCTCGGCCAGGCCCGGCGGGAACAACCTGCTCGGGAACCTCCTGTCGGCGGTGACCGGGTTGCTCGACGGCCCCGGGGCGATGCTCGACAAAGCGAAATCACTGCTCGCCAAGCCCCTGGAGCTACTCAAGGCGGCACCTGGGAAGGCCAAGGAGTGGCTCACCCAGCTGCTGGGTATCGGTGGCGACGAGGGCGCAGAGGGAGACGAAGAGTCGGAATCCGGAGGCGTCATCTCTCGAGTCGCCGGCTGGATCCGATCGATTCTGGGCAAGCCGGTGTCGTGGCTCCGCGGGCTGTTTGGCGGTGACCAGGCCGAGGAACCCGACGGCGAGGAGTCGGAAGACGAAGCCGAGGAAGCCGAAGGAGAGGCCGAAGAGGACGAGTCCGAGGAAGAAAGCGAGTCGGAGGGTCCGCTCGCCAGGCTCGCGGGCTGGATGAAGGACCTGCTCGGCGGGCTCGTACCGAGTTTCCCGACCGAGGAGATCGTCTCGACGATCGTCAGCCAGGTGCTCGAGCAACTCATCGATCAGCTCGAGCCGGACGAAGGGGCAGGTAACGGCGAGCAACCGGATGCAGCGGAGGAGGCAGCCTAACGATGAGCGACGAAGGCGAAACCGTGGCCCAGCGAATCGACTACGAGAAGATCACCGAGAACGTCGACGTCCAGAACCTGATCGAGGGTACCCAGTGGGAGGACGAGATCGACGAGGACAAACCTCTGGGGGCGGCTCTCGGGGGGCAGATCGGAGCGATGATCGGCCGCAAGGTCGGCGAGAACCTCGGGCGGACGATCGGCAAGATGGTCGTCGACGAACTGCTCGGTGCCGACGAAGCCGAGGAGGAATCCGAGGAACAAGCCGAGGCCGAGGAAGAGGAACTCGAGGACGAGTCCGAGGGGGAAGATCTCGAGAAGGAGGCCCAAGAAGACGAACTCGAGGAGGAGACGGACGAGGAGGGGGCCGAGGAAGAAGCCGAGGACGCCGGCGAGGAGACCGACGAAGAAGCCGACGAGGAATCCGCCGAAGACGCCGGGGAAGAATCTGCGGAGGACGGGACGGAGGACGACGAAACTGAGGAATCGTCCGAATCGGAGGAGAACACCGAGCAGTCGTCGGACTCGGCGGAGGATTCCGACGAATCGGAATCCGAGGAGGAGTAACGATGGAACTGCCAACTGACGTCCCGGCCGATTTCCGGCCCGTCGCTCGAGGTGAGCCCGATGAGTGAGGACGGACTCAGAGCGTTAGTGGCCCAGGAGGTCAGCGACCAACTCGAGGTGTCCGATCTGCTGGGCGACGGCAGCATCGAGGAGAGCATCGACGGCGGCGAAGTCGGTGCGGCGGTCGGCCGCCAACTCGGCGAACGCGTCGGGCGCGAACTGGGGACGGCGATCGGTCGCGCGATCCACGAAACCCTCGAGGAGGGACTCGAAGCCGAGAAGAGCCGTTCCGAGATCCAGTCGGATCTCGCGTCGGCGATTCGGGACGCGTTCCGCGAGACGCTCACGGAGAGCGACGCGACGGAGTCGGTCAAATCCCTCGCCGGGACCGTCACCGAGGGAGAGGGGCTGGAGGGACTCGTCGAAACTGACGTCGGCACGGAGAGCGACCAAGCGGGCGACGAAGAATCGAGTGGCGCGGCCGAGAGCGCTCGAGACGCCGCGGAGTCGGTCGCAGAGGGCGTCAGCGGGGCCGCCGCGGACGCTACCGACGCCGTCAGCGGCGACGAGGCGGAGGTAGACGGCGATTCCGACGACGAGGACGAACTCGAGGAGGACGCCGCCGAAGCGGAACCGGCCGAGGACGAGTCGGCGGACGAGAGCGACGTGGACGAGACCGATGCAGACGAACCGAGCGAGGAAACCGAGGCAGCGGAAGACGAGTCCGATGCCGACGATACGGCGGAAGCAGCGGGCGAGGGCTCCCAACCGTCCGCCGAAGACATCGCGGACCTCAGACGGGAAACCCTCGAGGACTTCCTCGGGGTGATGTCTTACCAGGACCTCCAGTCGGTGGCCAAGGACGTCGGCGTCAAGGCCAATCTCAGTCGCGAGGAGATGACCGAGCGGATCGTCGAGACGGTCGCCGACGAGAACGACGAGGGCGAGGACGACTCGGAGCAAGCGGCCGAAGCGAGTTAGCGCCGCTCGCCTTCGACGGCGATCGGACCCCGGTACTCGAACGCGCTATACCATGACTCAGAACACACACGAAGAGGTAACCGAAATCCTCGAGGACGCCGATCGATCGACCCGATCACTGGTCTCGGCGGACGACGGGAGCGGCCCGTCCCTTCAGGAGACGGCCGCCCGGGCCAGCGAGTTCCTCGAATCGAACGCTCCCGAGGAGATTCTCGACGCGGTGGGACTGAATACGCTGCCCGACGGGAGCGAACCCGACTCGATCCCCGAAGCGATCGCTCGCGGCGACGACGAGGATCTCGAAGAACTGAACCGACTCCTGCACCTCGCGAAACTGACCGAGACGGCGGACGAGGAATCGCTCGAAGCGACGGCGGGAACGCTTCGGGAGCACGTCGACGACGAGCGGACCGAGGCCGACGGCGAGACGGGTGACGAAGCCGGAGACGAGACGGAATCCGACGAAACCGAGACTGACGAGGCGGGCGACGAGTCCGAAACGCCGGCGGAAGAGGAGGAAGAAGACGGCTCCCTGATCGATACGATCGCCGGCGAAGTGACTGGATCGGACGAGGGGGGAGACGAGGACGAATCCGATCTCGGCGACGCTCTCGGGTCGGCGCTCGAGTCGAGTCTCACGGAGTTCGGCGACGAGATGCAGGGGCTGCGCGATCGACTCGAGGCGGCGCGGTCGGATACCGAGTCGAACGGGGAACGCGATGAAGACGGCGAGGGGGAGGCGTCGGACGACGGGGACGAACCGGACGAAGACGACGGACTCCTCGGAATGGACGTCGGTGGTGACGACCGGCGCTCGAGTTCGCGCGGCGTCGTCCGTCACTCGACGATGGCACCGCCGCCCTCGAAGCGTCCGGATATGAAAGGCACGGCCCGACATTCGACGATGCCGGACAGGAACGGCTGAGGAGGTTCGGATCACCCGCCCGTAATCGGACGCAGGTCGGCTTACTCGTCGCTCTCGTTCCGCCAGTCGTCGATGAACAGCCGTGCGCCCATGACCGGGATGAAGAGGAAAAACGCCGTGAGACACGCGCCGACGAAGATCCCCTGGATGTACTGTGGCGTCAGCCCCGGCGTCACCAGCCAACTCGAGACGAGAACGCCGCCGACGACCGAAACGACCGCGAGTACGACCAGGTCCCTGCGTTCGACGGGGACTTCCTCCGATGGACCGGTCCCTGGGTTGTCCGACATATCGGCTCTTGCGAACCGCGATATATAGTGCTACCGTCATGGGAAATCCGATCACGAGTCGCTCCTTCGGGGGTACATCCTTGGGGGCCGGGGCCGTAGCGTCGCGCATGTACGACGCTCTTCTCGTCGCGACGGACGGGAGCGAGGCCGCCGACGAGGCCGTCGAACACGCGGTCGGACTCGCCGCCGACCTCGAGGCACGGGTGTACGGCGTCGCCGTCGTGGACTCACGAACCGAGTACGACAACGCGATCGTCGATCCCGAGACCGCCGAGGAGCGTCGGCGGGAACGGGCCTCCACGTGGCTCGAGACGATCGAGGAGCGAGCCGAAGCCGCGGGGGTAGCGGTCGAAACGGCGATCCGAGCCGGCGTCCCGCACGAGGAGGTGCTCGCGTACGCGGACGAGCGCGACGTCGACGCGGTCGTCGTCGGGTCCCGCGGGCGGTCGTCGTTCAAAGGGTCGTTGCTGGGGAGTACCGTCGATCGCCTCGTCAGGACCGCCGATCGGCCGGTGCTGGTCGTCGACGCCCCCGCGTAGGCCACGGAATGTTCGAAGCCGAACATTTACCTCGCCAGTTGTCGTGACCACACGGTATGGCACTGCTCGTTCCGTTCGACGGCTCGGAGTTGGCGACGAAGGCCCTCGAGAGGGCGTCGACCTTCGGGGACCTGCTGGACGAGGACGTCGTCGTACTGACCGTCATTCCGGACGACGCCGAGTACGCCAGGGAGCGCAACTGGATCACGCAGGGTGAGCCGTTCGATCCGGAGGCTATCGCCGCGGGACTGCAGCGTCGCGCCGACGACGTCGCACCCGAGGCGACGTTTCGAACCGAACGAGTGAGTTCCGACGAACCGACCGCGACCGCGACGACGGAGGTCGTCCGCGAGATCCGTCGCGTCGCTGCCGAGATCGACGCCAGCGTCGTCTTCATCGGCTCCGAGAACGCCGGCTCGGTGATCGCCCCGCAGTCGAGCGTCGGCAGTCCGGTGGCGAACGACTCGCGCTACGACGTCTACGTCGTTCGCAGACCCGAGGAGGACGTCGACCCCGACGAGATCACGGACGTCGACTCGATGGGCGACTGAGGCCGTTGCGTGGCCCAGCGACCCGCGGATCGACCCGTCCGCCGTCCCCGATTTCGGGCAACGTTTATTCCGCTGACCATCCTGGGTTGCCACGAGCATGGATGACCGGAACGGCCGGGGACGCGACCGGCCGGCACCGACCGGAGCACGCCATAGCCCTCCCGCGTCGTTCGTCGAGCAGGCGAACGTGACGGACGATTCGATCCACGAGGCGTTCGACGAGGAGTGGCCGACCTGCTGGGAGCGGGCCGCCTCGCTTCTCGAGTGGGACGAGCCCTACGACGCGGTATTGGACGCCGAGGACGCACCCTTCTACCGGTGGTTCACTGGCGGGCGGTTGAACGCCGCGTACAACTGCATCGACCGTCACCTCGAGGCCGGCCGCAAGACCCACGCCGCGATCCGGTGGGAAGGAAAGCAAGGCGAGCGCGAGACCTACACCTATCAGGACCTGTCCGTCGCCGTCGACGAGACGGCCGCGGCCCTTCGCGAACTCGGCGTCGGCGAGGACGACGTCGTGACGGTCTACCTGCCGATGATCCCCGAGTTACCGATCGTGATGCTGGCCTGCGCGCGGATCGGTGCGCCCCACTCGGTCGTCTTCGCCGGTCTCTCCGCGGACGCGCTGGCGACCCGGATGGAGGCCGCCGACAGCGAGTTCCTCGTCACCTGTGACGGCTACTACCGGCGGGGCGACGCGTTCAACCAGAAGAGCAAGGCCGACAACGCCCGCCTCGCGCTCGAGCAGGACGTCCGAACGGTCGTCGTCGATCGCCTCGGCGACGACCTTCCCCACGTCCTCGGCGACGACGAGTGGGACTATCACGACCTCAGGGATCAGTACGCCGGGGCGACGGTCGATCCCGTCCCTCGGGACGCCGAGGACATGCTGTTCCTGATGTACACGTCGGGGACGACCGGCGAGCCGAAGGGGGTGGTTCACTCGACGGGCGGGTACCTGGCCCACGTCGCGTGGACGACCCACGCCGTCCTGGACGTGAAACCCGCGGACAGCTACTGGTGTGCCGCGGACATCGGTTGGATCACGGGCCACTCCTACATCGTCTACGGCCCCCTCGCGCTCGGGACGACGACCGTGATGTACGAGGGGACGCCGGACTACCCGGACCGGGATCGACTCTGGGAGATCGTCGACCGGAACGCCGTCGACGTCTTCTACACCGCGCCGACGGCGATCCGCGCGTTCATGAAGTGGGGGACGGAGTACCCCGAGAAGCACGACCTCTCCTCGCTGCGCCTGCTAGGGACCGTCGGCGAACCGATCAGTCCACGCCCCTGGAACTGGTACCGTAAACACATCGGCGGCGGGGAGTGCCCGGTCGTCGACACCTGGTGGCAGACCGAGACCGGCGCGGTCACGCTCTCGACCCTGCCGGGGATCGACGACATGAAACCCGGTGCCGCCGGGCCGCCGCTGCCCGGGATCGAGGCCCGCGTCGTCGACGCCGACGGCGATCCGATCGAGCCAGGCGAAACCGGCTACCTCACGCTCTCGAGACCGTGGCCGGGGATGGCCCGGACGCTGTACGACGGCGACGACCGCTTCCGCGAGGAGTACTGGGACCGCTTCTCGGATCCCGACGCCGACGAGTGGCACTACTTCAGCGGCGATACGGCCACCGTCGACGAGGACGGCTACGTCACGGTCCTCGGCCGAGTGGACGACGTGATCAACGTCTCCGGCCGGCGGCTGAGCACGATGGAAATCGAGAGCGCGATCACCGACGTCGACGGCGTCGCCGAGACGGCCGTCGTCGGTCGCTCGAGCGACCGCAACGGCACCGACGTCTACGCGTACGTGAGCACGGAACGGGAGGTCGACCCCGACGACGCCCTCCGACGCCGGATCGTCGACAGCATCGAGGCGGCGATCGGTCCCATCGCGCGACCCGAGGAGATCGTGTTCACGCCCGAACTCCCGAAGACACGTTCGGGCAAGATCATGCGCCGACTCCTCGAGGCCGTCGCGAACGGTGAGGAACTGGGCGACACGAGCGCGCTACGCAACCCCGAAATCGTCGGTGAGATCCAGGCCGGGCGCGGGGACCACGACTGATTTCGCAGATCCAGATAACTCGAAACCCGTTGATAGCACGTACCGACGCTACAATCGGGACCCAGTTCGTATTCGGTCGATACAGCGATAGGATTATGTTCGTCTCAATGGAAACTGCGAAGCATGGCTCTCGAGGGGAGTCGGGACGAGATTCTCACGCGGCGGCAGTACGAGTCGTTGCTCGACGCCGCGGAGACCTACCGGGAGGCGCTGGTCGTGCGGTTGTGCGGGGAAGTCGGCCTCCGGCCGGCCGAACTCGCGGCGGTGACCATCGACGACGTCGAACAGGTGCGGATGGATCCGCCACGATACCTCGTGCGCGTTCCCGGCGTCAACGGCCGGGAGGGGCGAACCGCCTACCTGCCGACCAGAGTTGAGCGAGAACTCCGCCGATACGCACGGAGTAACGGCCTCTCGGCCGAAGACCGGCTCTTTTCGGTGACGCCGCGTCGCCTCCAGATGCTCGTCGCCGACGTCGCCGACCGGGCGGCCGAGACGTTCGACGATCCGTCGCTTGCGGACGTCTCCTCGAGCGATCTCAGACACTACTTCGCCCGTCGGTCATTGGTCGACCTCGAGGTGAACCCGAGCGCCGTCAAGGCCGCCGGCGGCTGGGGGAGCTTCGAGGCCCTCGAACCGTACTTTCCGGAGCCGACGGATGCCGAACTCGTCGACGCGTTCGCGTCCGTCGAGCGAACCGGCGGCCCGGGCGGGGAGCGGTCCCGGTCGGAGCCAGTGGTCGGCGACGACAGCGTGATCCGGCTGTTGCTCGCCGCCAGCGACCGCTACGCGCTGTTACGACTCGACGAGGAGGGGTACGTCGACCGCTGGAACCGCAGCGGCGCTGCGCTGTTCGGCTACCGGGCCGGCGAAATCGTCGGGACCCACGTCTCCGCCTTCTACCCCGAGGAGGCCGTCGAGGACGGCGTTCCCGAGCGGATTCTCTCGACCGCCCTCGAGGAGTCGGGCACCGAGACGGAAGGCTGGCGTCTCCACAAGGACGGCTCGCGGTTCCGTGCCGCGGAGGTGATCTCGCCGCTACGGGACGACCGCGGTCGGCACCGGGGCTACGCCGTCTTCGTCCGCGACGTCTCCGCACAGCGGGCGGCGCTCGAGGCCGTCGAAAACGAGCGAGACGCGCTCGAGCGTCAGTACGCGATCGCCCGCCGGCACCGGGCACTGACGCGGGCGCTGCTCGACTCGAGCGATCACGAGGAACTCGAGACGAACGCGTGTGGATCACTCGCCGCCGGAGACGCCTACGACGCGGCCTGGATCGACCGGCAGACGACGTCCGATCGCCGTCGGGAGTGGCGGACCGTCAGCGGTCTCAGTCCGGAGGCGGTCGACGGCCTCGCGCCCGAGCGTTGGGACGAGACGGACGGGATCGGGACCGATGACGGTGAGTCGACCGGTGGCGCTACCGGGGACGAGGACGACCTACCGATCGCGACCGCGGACGTGCGCACCGACCTCGACGGCGAGTCGGCCGACGCCACCCTCGCCCGCGTGCCGCTCACCTACGGCGATACCACGTACGGCACGCTGACGGTCGCGACGAGTCGGGCGGACGCCTTCGGGACCGAGGAGCGACGGTGGCTCGCGACCATCGGCCGTCAGGTCGGGTACGGTATCGCGGCCGTCCGCCGGCGGAACCTCCTGCTCTCGGATCGCGTCGTCGAACTCGAGGTCGTCTGTCGGGACGACGCCTCGTTCTTCGTCGACGCCTCGAAGCGACTCGACTGCCGGTTCGAACTCGACTCGCTCGTCGCGGTCTCGGAGTCGACCAAACTGTACTACCTCCGCCTCGAGGGGGCCTCGCCGGCCGCGGTGTTCGATCTGGCGGCGTCGGAACCGAACATCGACGACTGTCGACTGGTCGAGACCTACGAGGGCGGCTGGCGCGTCGAGTTCGTCGTCGAGGGGTCCTCGCCGACGCTGACGCTGACCGAGTACGGCGTGACGGTCGTCGACGCGGTCTTCGAGGACGGAGCGGCGACGATCACCGGCGAGTCTGCCGCCGACGCCGACCTCCGGACGATCGTCGACGGGCTTCGAGCGGCGTTCCCGGACTCGGAACTGGTCGGCAAGCGGGCGGTCGAGCGGACCGTCCAGACTGCCCGGGAGTACCGCGAGGGACTCGAGGACCGACTGACAGACCGTCAGCAGGCGGCGTTGCGAGCGGCCTACTTCGCCGGCTACTACGACTGGCCCCGAGAGAGCACGGCCGAGGAGGTCGCCGACGCGATGGGCATCTCGTCGCCGACGTTGCACAACCACCTGCGGAAGGGACAACACGAACTGTTGCGAACCTTCTTCGACGATCCGGCCGAGGAGATGCCCGCGGGAACGGAGGAATGACCGGCGCTCGAGCGGAGGGTCCTGCCCGTCTAGAGAGTTTGGCCACGTGGACGGACGAACTCAGGCCGGAGGTAGCCGGTCTCGAACGGCTCGTCGCGCCGGGACGTACCGGAGACTCGATCGCCCGATACGCCAATATTCGAAGAGATATCGACGTAACGAACCCTCGTGCCACTGGATAACCCGGAAGGTTTTGCACAGCTAGAGTCGCACTTTACTATCGCTGTAGTAGATTGGTTGTCTGTATCATGTCACAGGAGGAAGGCAGTCTCGAGGCACGACTCGAGGAACAGGAGACGTTCGAGCCGCCCGAGTCGTTCGTCGAGCAGGCCAACGTCGCGGACCCGGACATCTACGACGAGTTCGCGAACAACTGGCCGGACTGTTGGGAGCGGGCAGCGAACCTGCTTTCGTGGGACGAACCGTACGACGAGATGCTGGTCGACGACGACGCCCCGTTCTACGAGTGGTTCACCGGCGGGAAGCTGAACGCGTCGTACAACTGTCTCGACCGCCACGTCGAGGAGGGTGCGAAGAACCGCGCGGCGATCAAGTGGGAGGGCGAACTCGGGGAGACCCGGACCTACACCTACGGCGACCTGCTGCACGAGGTCGAGGCCTTCGCGGCGACGCTCCGGGAGCTGGGCGTCGAGGAGGACGACGTCGTCACGCTGTACATGCCGATGATCCCGGAACTCCCGATCGCGATGCTCGCGTGTGCCCGCATCGGCGCACCCCACTCGGTCGTCTTCGCCGGCTTCTCGGCGGACGCGCTAGCGACCCGGATGAACTCGGCCGACAGCGAGTATCTGGTCACCTGCGACGGCTACTACCGCCGGGGTGACGCGCTCGATCACCTCAGCAAGACCGAGGAGGGCCTCGAGGGCGTCGACCACGACGTCTCCGACGTCGTCGTGGTCGACCGCCTCGGCGACGACCTCGAGCACTCGCTCGGGGAGCGCCAGCACGACTACGACGAACTCGTCGACGAGCACGCTGGCGCGTCGGTCGACCCCGTCTCCCGGGACGCCGAGGACATGCTGTTTCTCATGTACACCTCGGGAACGACGGGCAAGCCCAAGGGCGTCAAGCATACGACCGGCGGCTACCTCGCGTACACGGCCTGGACGAGCCACGCGGTGCTCGACCTGAAGCCGGCGGACACCTACTGGTGTTCGGCGGACATCGGCTGGATCACGGGCCACTCCTACATCGTCTACGGCCCCCTCGCGCTGGGGACGACGACGATGATGTACGAGGGGACGCCGGACTACCCCGAGAAGGACCGCCTCTGGGAGATCGTCGAGAAGAACCAGGTCGACGTCTTCTACACCGCACCGACGGCGATCCGCGCGTTCATGAAGTGGGGGACAGAGTACCCCGAGAAACACGACCTCTCCTCGCTGCGCCTGCTGGGAACCGTCGGGGAGCCGATCAATCCGCGCGCGTGGAAGTGGTACTACCAGCACATCGGCAACGAGGAGTGCCCCATCGTCGACACCTGGTGGCAGACCGAGACCGGGGGCATGATGATCACGACACTGCCGGCGATCAACACGATGAAACCCGGCTCTGCCGGCCCGCCGCTGCCGGGGATCAGCGCGAAGGTCGTCGACTCCCAGGGCGAGGAGGTCGACGCCGGGGAGGCCGGCTACGTGACCGTGGACAAACCCTGGCCCGGGATGCTCCGGACGCTGTACGACAACGACGAGCGGTTCGTCGAGGAGTACTGGGAGGAGTACTCCGACCCGGACGCCGACGAGTGGGTCTACTTCCCCGAGGACGGCGCGAAACTCGACGACGACGGCTACATCACCATTCTCGGCCGAGTCGACGACGTGATCAACGTCTCCGGTCACCGCCTCGGGACCATGGAGATCGAATCGGCCGTGGTCGGCGTCGAGGGCATCGCCGAGGCGGCCGTCGTCGGCGGCGACCACGACGTCAAGGGTGAGGCCGTCTACGTCTACGCGATTCCCGAGGAGGGGTACGAGGATCAGGAGGCCGACCTCCGCGAAGCCGCCGAGGAGGCGGTCCTCGAGTCGATCGGTCCCATTGCGCGACCCGAGGAGATCGTGTTCACGCCCGAACTCCCGAAGACCCGTTCGGGCAAGATCATGCGCCGACTCCTCGAGGACATCGCGAGCGGAAACGAACTCGGAAACACGTCGACGCTCCGGAACCCGGACGTCGTCGAAGACATCGCGGACCAGGTCGGGGCGGACTGACGGGCCAGTAGGTTTTCGAACGCACAGCGTGAGACTACACCAGCGATACACAAATCATGTCAGATAATAACAGCCACGACTCGGGTGACCACGACTCGGGTGATCTCGAGACCGACGGTGGCGTGACGACGGAAGCGTACCTCGACGAGGAGATAAACATCTTCAAACCGGCGACCCCGTTCATGCGGGATCACCTCCGCGTGATCTGGGCGGCCTTTATCGGCTGGGCCCTGGTCGTGTTCGGTCCCACGACTCTGACGTTGCTCGTGCCGGACGTGATGACCGGGACGACCGTCCTCGGCGGCTACCCGTTGCACTTCATCCTGACTGCGATCGGGGTGCCGCTGGGTGCGCTCGTGCTGTCGGTCGCCTACGCAGTGCAGCGCGACCGACTCGACGCCAAGTACGGCATCTCCCACGAGGAAGAGGAGGAATCGGACGCGAGCAGCACCGTCGCGACCGACGGAGGTGACGACTGATGTTCGAACTGGTCGATCCGGTGGTGCTCCAGGAGACGGCGCTGGACGTCGGCGAGTTCAAACTGGTGCCCGCGCTGACGGTCGCCGCGATGCTCGCGCTGTTCCTCGGCGTCGGCTACTTCTTCCGCGTCGCTGCGGTCGACGAACTGTGGGTCGCCGGCCGGTCGATCGGGTCGATCGAGAACGGGATGGCGATCGGTGCCAACTGGATGAGCGCCGCCTCGTACCTCGGCGTCGCGGCGACGATCGCGACGCTTGGCTACTTCGGGCTGGCGTACGTCGTCGGCTGGACGACGGGCTATTTCATCCTGCTCATCTTCATGGCCGCCCAGTTCCGCCGGTTCGGGAAGTACACGGCCCCCGACTTCGTCGGTGACCGGTTCTACTCGGACTGGGCGCGCGGTCTCGCCGCGTTCACCACGCTCGCGATCGCGTTCGTCTACGCGGTCGGCCAGGCCAGCGGGATGGGGCTGATGGCCCAGTACATCTTCGGTGTCTCCTACGAGGTCGGCGTCATCCTGCTGATGGGCGTCACCATCGGCTACGTCGCCCTCTCGGGGATGCTGGGGACGACGAAGAACATGGCGATCCAGTACGTCATCCTCATCATCGCCTTTACGCTCGGACTTTACGCGACCGGCTGGGCCCAGGGCTGGTCGCTCGCGCTCCCGTACCTGGAAGCCGGGTCACAGATGGCCGAAGCTGCCAGCCTCGAGGCGCAGTTCGTCGAGCCGTTCGCGAACGCGAGCTACTACGGCTGGATCGCGCTGGCGTTTAGCCTGATCGTTGGGACCTGCGGGCTCCCACACGTCCTCGTGCGCTTCTACACGGTCGAGAACGAGCGGACCGCCCGCTGGTCGACCGTCTGGGGCCTGTTCTTCATCTGCCTGCTCTACTGGGGCACCGCGACCTACGCCATCTTCGGCGGCCTGCTGTACGCGGACGGACCCGGCGCAGGCACGTTCACCGACATGGCGGGCGTGGAAGCCGACGCCCTCGTGGTGTTGACCGCTCAGCTCGCCGAACTGCCGACGTGGTTGGTCGGGCTGGTCGCCGCCGGTGCAGTCGCGGCGGCGCTCGCGACCGCCGCAGGGCTGTTCATCACGGCCTCCTCGGCGGCCGCCCACGACATCTACACGAACCTCTACAAGCCGGACGCGACCCAGCGCGAACAGCTGATCGTCGGGCGAACGACGATCCTCGGGATCGGGGCACTGGTCACCCTCGTCGGGCTCAACCCGCCCGCGCTGATCGCCGAACTCGTCGCGATGGCGTTCGCCATCGCCGGCTGTATCTTCTTCCCCGTGTTCTTCCTCGGGCTCTGGTGGGAGAACACGACCAGGGAAGGGGCGATCGCGGGCATGCTCACCGGGATGGTGATCTCGTTCGGCGCGATCCTCAACGATACCGTGATCCCGATGTACACCGGCGTCGAGGAGGCGGTCGTCCCGGAACTCGCGACGTGGGTGCCGGCGACGGCGTCCGCACTCGTCGGCGTACCGATCGTCTTCGCCGTGATCGTCGTCGTCTCGATCGCCACGGACGACCCGCCGGTCGAGATCAAGCGCCTCGTCCGCCAGTGTCACAGCCCCGAGCCGATGAGCCGCATGGAAACCGCCGAAGACGTCGCCACCGACGGCGGCACGACCGACGGGGACGTCGCCACTGACGGCGGTACGGTCGACGACGAGGCTGACGACGACAGCGAGACTACGGAGGGGACCTAACGATGTACGACACGATCCTCGTCCCGACGGACGGCAGCCACGTCGCCGAGAACGCCGTCGATCACGCCGTCGAACTCGCATCGACCTACGACGCCGAGGTCCACGCGCTGTACGTCGTCGACCTGGACGCGATGGACGTCGCCGTCGGCACCGAGCAGATCGATCGCTTCAAACAGGGCGACCTGAGCGACCTGCCGGAACTCGAGCAGCGGGCGCGAAACGCCACCGGCTACGTCGCGGATCGGGCGGCCGACGCAGGGCTCGAGGTCATCGAGGCCGTCGTCGCCGGTAATCCGCACAAGCGGATCGCGACCTACGCCGACGACCACGACGTGGACCTGATCGTCATGGGTTCGGCCGGCCGCGGCGGCGTCCGACGGATGTTGCTCGGCAGCGTCGCCGAGCGCACCCTCCGGGCGACGGACCGGCCGGTGCTCGTGGTCGACGTCCGCGAGGAGTAACGAGAGGGCAGTAACCGACCTCCTGTGCGTTCTTTTCGACTGGCGTACTGCAAGCGAGGAGCCGCGGCCTCGTCAGTCCTGGACGTCCAGTTCCACCAGCTCGAGCGACCGATCGAGGTGACAGACGTCGTGTGGCGGTTCGCCGAGGATTTCGCTGATCCGGTACTCCTCGTCGAAGTCGACGCCGTCGGGTTCGCAGTAGTCGTGGCTGGGACACTCGACGTACGGGCAGGGACCGGGAAGGCTCGTCTTGCTGCCCGCGAACGCGCCCTTCCCGTGGATGTTCGCGCGCACCGCGGTGACGGGTTCGACCTCGACGGCGCGGACGCCGCCGTCGTGCATGGCGCACTCGAGCGTCTGGGCGTTCTCGCGAACCTCGGTGACGCGGTACGTGGTGTCGGTCGAGAGATTGAGACACTGGCTGCGGTAGGGACAGCCCGCACAGCCGTCGGCCTCGCCCTGGTAGACGAACTCGGTCCCGGGCTCGGCCAGCCGGGTTCCGACGAGGGTAACGGTCGACATGGCCCGGAGTAGTCGCCACGCGGGGTTAAGCCTCACGCGTTCGGCGACACGCCAACTGGTGTCGTGTAGCGACCCCCGGAGTCGGTTCGTCAGTCAGGGGTTGGATCGGTGTCTGCCGGCAGTGCAGTCAGTTCGAACGTGGACGCTGGTTCACCGGAGCCGACAGTTACGTGATCGTTTCTTGTATCGGCGGTCCGTCAGTACGTGTATGGGGGAGCACGTTCTCGTTCCGATCGATCGGTCGTCCCAATCCGAGAACGCCTTCGAATACGTGCTGGAGAACATCCCGGAGCCGACCGTGACGCTGATACACGTAATCAGTCCACCGAGTGCGTTCTCGTACGGGAGCGAGACGGACCTGGATCTCGACCTCGAGAGGTACCGAGCGGAAGCCCACCGTCGACGGGACGAGGCCGACGCCCTTCTCGAGGAGTACCGTGAAAGCGCTGCGGAACGCGGGATACCGGCCGATACGGTCGTCAGGGTCGGGAAGCCGGCCGGACAAATCCTCGAGGCCGCCGAGAACCGGGACGTCGACCACATCGTCATGGGTAGCCACGGCCGTACCGGGGCGGGACGGGTACTGTTCGGCAGCGTGGCCGAGACCGTCACTCGCCGGGCGACCGTCCCCGTGACGATCGTTCGGTAACGAATCCCGGGCGGTGGATCGGTCGTCTCAACTAGCCGGGGATGCGACGGCTACCGTTCGTCGTCCGCGCGCCCAGTTAGCTCGTCCAGCCGGTCGAAGTACGCCTCTCGAGGCACCTGATAGAGTCCCCGGTAATCGATCTCCCCCGCGTCGAACCGGCGGGCGAGGTCGACGGCGTACTCGAGCGCCTCCTCCCGAGTGTCGAACCGCCGGCCGTCCTCGAGCGTGACCTCCGGCTCGAGATAGAGGGTGACGAACCAGTCCTCGGCCGCGGTCGTGTCGGTCGGGTTGCGACCGGGGCGGCGGGTTCGTCGGCCGTGGGTCAGGTAGAGCGTCGGGAGACAGGGGGCGGGAAACGCCGCCCCGTCGAAGACGTCGGGTCGGTAAGCGAGCACGAGGCGGCCGTCGTCGCCGTCGGCCCAGACGGTCCACGCCTCGGGAAGCGCCGAGCGGTCGGTCATGGTTCGAGATTGCGGGGTGGGACCTAAATCGGCGTCGGCTCTCTGGCGCAGCCGGTCGGCCACCGGGTTTCTAGCTCGTCGTGACCGTCCGCGCGCGAGCGCACCCCGACGCTGCAGGCCGATTCTTTTTGTCCGTGAGCGGTAAAAACGTGCAATGGTACCAATCCACAATCTACGATGTAGGGCGTTTTTGCCTGTAATTAACTCCTGATAAATATTTTTTGGGGCCAAGGTTAAGTGGCTGGATTACTCACTCATTAAATACTATCGGTATCCGTTCGCCGGACCGATCCACTCCGCGCCCGTCCCCGGCGCACGTCGCGTGAGTTCGCTCATGCGACGCTCGACACCGAAGAGTGGTGGACGCTCACACATGACACAGCAATCCGACGCCGCCCGTTGGGGGGTGCCGATCCGGCCGCTCCCCACCCACGACGACCGCGACGAGTCCGCGCTGGATCCCTCGGGCTCGACGGCGCGTGGCGGTTCGGCCCCGCGACGACCCGGCAGGTCCCGCGACGTCCACGCACAGCTACCCCGTGCGACCACGGACTACCGACGGCGGGGGATCCACATCCAACGATACCATGACCGGTGACATCGAGACGCTCGAGAAGCTCAGTACCGAATACAAGGAATCGATGCCCGCGGACCTGCGGGAGACGAAATCGTTCGACGAGTACCTCGAGACCTGCTACGAGGACCCGAAAGTCGCCCGCAACGCCCACCAGCGGGTCGCGGACATGTTCGACTACTACGGGACGACCTACGACGAGACGGAGGGCGTCGTCGAGTACCGGTTGGCCAGCGAAGACCCGTTACACGACGGGGAGAACACCTTCTACGGCCGGGTGATCCACCAGTCGATCCACGAGTTCGTCAACAAGGTGAAATCGGGCGCTCGCAGCCTGGGACCGGAACGGCGGATCAAACTCCTGCTCGGGCCGGTCGGGTCGGGCAAGTCCCACTTCGACAAGCAGGTCCGTCGGTACTTCGAGGATTACACCCTGCGAGAGGAGGGCCGGATGTACACCTTCCGGTGGACGAACCTCTGTGACGTCATCCAGGACCAGGATCCGGCGGACGACACCGTCCGGTCGCCGATGAACCAGGACCCGCTGGTCCTGCTGCCCCTCGAGCAGCGCCAGTCGGTGCTCGACGACCTGAACGAACGGCTCGAGGCCCCCTACACGATCCAGAACGAACAGGCGCTCGATCCCGAGAGCGAGTTCTACATGGACAAACTGCTGGCGTACTACGACGACGACCTCCAGCAGGTCCTCGAAAATCACGTCGAGATCGTCCGGTTCGTCGCCGACGAGAACAAGCGCCAGGGGATCGAGACGTTCGAACCCAAGGACAAGAAGAACCAGGACGAGACCGAACTCACCGGCGACGTCAACTACTCCAAGATCGCCATCTACGGGGAGAGCGACCCGCGCGCGTTCGACTACTCGGGGGCGTTCTGTAACGCGAACAGGGGGATCTTCAGCGGTGAAGAGCTGCTCAAGCTCCAGCGGGAGTTCCTCTACGACTTCCTCCACGCCACCCAGGAGCAGACGATCAAGCCGAAGAACAACCCCCGGATCGACATCGACCAGGTGATCGTCGGCCGCACCAACATGCCCGAGTACAAGGACAAGAAGGGCGACGAGAAGATGGAGGCGTTCAACGACCGCACCAAGCGGATCGACTTCCCGTACGTCCTCTCCTACGAGGACGAGGCCCAGATCTACCAGAAGATGCTCTCGAACGCCGACGTCCCCGACATCAACGTCGAGCCGCACACGCTCGAGATGGCGGGCCTCTTTGGCGTTCTGACGCGGATCGAGGAACCCGACGCCGAGACGGTCGATCTGCTCTCGAAGGCCAAAGCCTACAACGGCGAGATCGACGAGGGCGACGACATCGACGTCAAGAAACTCCGCGAGGAGGCCGCCCAGAAGGCCGAGATCGGTGAAGGCATGGTCGGCGTCTCGCCCCGGTTCATCGGCGACGAGATCGCCGAAGCCATCATGGACTCGAAACACCGCAGTCGCGGCTTCCTCTCGCCGCTGACGGTGTTCAACTTCTTCGAGGAGAACTTGGAGCACCACGGCTCCATTCCGGAGGACAACTTCGAGAAGTACTACCGCTACCTCGAGACGGTCCGCGAGGAGTACCGCGAGCGCGCCATCGAAGACGTCCGCCACGCGCTGGCCTACGACGTCGACGAGATCCAGCGCCAGGGCGAGAAATACATGGACCACGTCATGGCCTACATCGACGACGACACGATCGAGGACGAGTTGACCGGGCGGGAACAGGAGCCCGACGAGACGTTCCTGCGCTCGGTCGAGGAGAAACTCGACATCCCCGAGGATCGCAAGGACGACTTCCGCCAGGAGGTCTCGAACTGGGTCTCCCGGCGCGCCCGCGAGGGCGAGGCGTTCAACCCGCAGGACAACGAGCGCCTGCGCCGCGCGTTAGAGCGCAAGCTCTGGGAGGACAAGAAGCACAACATCAACTTCTCCGCGCTGGTCAGCGCCAACGAGTTCGACGACGACGAGCGCTCCGCTTGGATCGACGCGCTGATGGAACAGGGCTACTCCGAGGAAGGGGCCAAGGAAGTGCTCGAGTTCGCCGGCGCGGAGGTCGCCAAAGCGGAGATGGACGAGTAACATGATCGAGGGCGACTAACATGACCGGCGACGACTACGTCACCGAGGCCGACCGCACGTTAGAGGAGACCTACGAGGAGCCGATGAGCCTCGCGGCGTACGTCGATCGGATCTTCGAGAACCCGACGATCGCCTCCCACGCCTCGAAGTACCTGCTCGAGGCCATCGAGGCCGCCGGCACCCGGACGGTCGTCGAGGAGGGCGAGGAGAAAGAGCGGTATCGCTTCTTCGACGACCCCCACAACGACGGCGAACACGCCATCCTCGGCAACACGGAGGTGCTGAACCGGTTCGTCGACGACCTGCGGTCGATCGCCGCCGGTCGGGCGAAAGACGAGAAGATCATCTGGTTCGAGGGTCCCACGGCGACGGGCAAGTCGGAACTCAAGCGCTGTCTCGTCAACGGCCTCCGCGAGTACTCGAAGACGCCCGAAGGACGGCGCTACACGGTCGAGTGGAACGTAACCACGGCCGAGGCCGACGACCGCGGCCTGAGCTACGGCGGCGACCCGACGGCCGGCGACGACAGGAACTGGTACGAGAGCCCCGTACAGACCCACCCGCTGTCGGTGTTTCCCGAGGAGATCCGTCGTGAGATTCTCGCGGACCTCAACGCCGAACTCGAGGACCACGTCCCGCTCCAGGTCGACGCCGACCTCGATCCGTTCTCCCGCGAGGCCTACGAGTACCTCGAGGAGCGCTACCGCCGCGAGGGCGAATCGGACCTGTTCTCGGCGATCACGGACGACAGCCACCTCCGGGTCAAAAACTACGTCGTCGACGTCGGCCAGGGCGTCGGCGTCCTCCACAGCGAGGACGACGGCCGCCCCAAGGAACGGCTCGTCGGCTCCTGGATGCACGGCATGCTCCAGGAACTCGACTCCCGCGGGCGCAAGAACCCGCAGGCGTTCAGCTACGACGGCGTCCTCTCGCAGGGCAACGGCGTCCTCACCATCGTCGAGGACGCCGCCCAGCACGCCGATCTCCTGCAGAAACTGCTGAACGTCCCCGACGAGCAGTCAGTGAAACTGGATAAGGGCATCGGGATGGACGTCGACACGCAGCTGTTGATCATCTCGAACCCCGACCTCGAGGCGCAGTTGAACCAGCACGCCGACCGCAACGGGACGGACCCGCTGAAGGCGCTGAAGCGTCGGCTGGACAAACACCGCTTTGGCTACCTCACCAATCTCAGCCTCGAGTGCGAACTGATCCGGCGGGAGCTGACCAACGAGACGCAGGTCTGGGAGGCAGACACCTACGACGAACTCGAACAGCGCATCCGTCAGCCGGTGACGGTCACGGTGCGGGACCAGGACGGAACGACCCGAACCCAGGAGTTCGCGCCCCACGCCATCGAGGCGGCCGCCCTGTACGCGGTCGTCACGCGCCTCGACGAGGGGGACCTCCCCAACGGCCTGGATCTGGTCGACAAGGCGCTCATCTACGACCAGGGCTACCTCCGGGAAGGCGACACCCGTCGCGAGAAAGAGGAGTTCGACTTCGACGACGACGGGGCGGACGGCGATCACGGCATCCCGGTCACCTACACCCGGGACACGCTGGGCGAACTCGTCCAGACCGACCGCGACCGCCACCACGCCGAATTGCCCGTCGAGGACGTCGTCATGCCTCGCGACGTGCTGAACGCGATGGCCGAAGGACTGGCCGAGGCACCGGTGTTCTCGACCGGCGAACGCTCCGAGTTCGAGAACCGCGTGGTGCCGGTGAAAAACTACATCTACGACCGGCAGGAGGCCGACGTCATCGAGGCGATCATGCACGAGAAACGCGTCGACGAGGAAACCGTCGCCGAGTACGTCGAACACGTCTACGCGTGGGAGACCGACGAACCGCTGTACAACGACCGCGGCGAGCGGGTCGAACCGGATCCGCTGAAGATGAAGCTGTTCGAGGTCGAACACCTCGGCCGGTTCTCCGAGGACGACTACGAGGGGAACCTTCCCCGCGAGAGCGTCCGGAACTTCCGCCGGGAGAAGGTGATCACCTCGCTCAATCGCCACGCGTGGGAACACCGCAACGAGGACTTCTCGGTCGAGGACGTCGACCTGACGGCGATCCCGGTCATCAAGGCCGTCCTCGAGAGCCACGACTGGGACGACGTGCGGCGCACCTTCGAGGACTTCGACCCGCGCCAGTGGGACGACCCGCCGAGCGGGACGGAGACGGAAAGCGTCAAAGAATCGACGATCGAGACGATGGTCTCGGAGTTCGACTACAGCGAGGCGTCGGCCGAACTGACCAGCAGACACGTCATGGGACAGGTGAGCTACAGATGGGACTGACAGTCACGTACGGAACGGCGACGGGTACGAGCACGCGATCGGGAGGTGACCGCGGATGGGACTGAGAGACGACCTCGAGCGATTCCGCGAGGTCGGCGAGAAGCGCCGCGAGGACCTGGCCGACTTCATCCAGTACGGCGACCTCGGCCAGAGTCGTCCCGGCGAGATCAAGATCCCGGTCAAGATCGTCTCGCTGCCCGAGTTCGAGTACGATCAACGCGACATGGGTGGCGTCGGCCAGGGCGAGGACGGCACCCCCCAGCCCGGCCAGCCGGTCGGCGAGCCACAGCCCCAACCGGGCGACGGCGACGAGGACGGCGAACCCGGCGAGGAGGGCGGCGAGCACGAGTACTACGAGATGGATCCCGAGGAGTTCGCCGAGGAACTCGACGAGGAACTCGGCCTCGACCTCGATCCGAAGGGCAAGAAGGTCATCGAGGAGAAGGAAGGTCCCTACACCGACCTCACCCGAACGGGTCCCAACAGCACGCTCGACTTCGAGCGGATGTTCAAGGAGGGGCTCAAGCGGAAACTCGCGATGGACTTCGACGAGGACTTCCTGCGGGAACTCTGCAAGGTCGAGGGAATCGCCCCCCGCGAGGTCTTCGAGTGGGCCCGCGGCGAAAATCTGCCGGTCTCGATGGCCTGGATCGAGGAGGCCTACGACGCGATCCCCGACGACGAGCGCGGGACGTGGGACTCGATCGAGGAGGTCGAGAACAACGTCGAGCGCGAGGACGTCCAGCAGAAGATCCGCCGCGAGGGGATCGATCACGTCCCCTTCCGCCGCGAGGACGAGCGCTACCGCCACCCCGAGATCATCGAGGAGAAGGAGAAGAACGTCGTCGTGGTCAACATCCGCGACGTCTCCGGCTCGATGCGCGAGAAGAAGCGCGAACTCGTCGAGCGGACGTTCACGCCGCTTGACTGGTACCTCCAGGGCAAGTACGACAACGCCGAGTTCGTCTACATCGCCCACGACGCCGACGCCTGGGAGGTCGAGCGCGACGAGTTCTTCGGCATCCGCAGCGGCGGCGGGACGAAGATTTCGAGCGCCTACGAACTCGCCGCCGAACTGCTCGAGGAGTACCCCTGGAGCGACTGGAACCGCTACGTCTTCGCCGCGGGCGACTCGGAGAACTCCTCGAACGACACCGAAGAGCGCGTCATCCCCATGATGGAGGAGATCGACGCCAACCTCCACGCCTACGTGGAGACCCAGCCCAGCGGCAACGCGATCAACGCCACACACGCCGAGGAACTGGAGCGACACTTCGGAACGGACGCCGACGACGTCGCGGTGGCCTACGTCAACGACGAGAACGACGTCACCGACGCCATCTACGAGATCCTCTCCACGGAGGGTGAGACCGATGAGTAAACGCAACTCCAACGCGGATCGATTCCGCAAACAGGCGATCGCCGGCGACTTAGAGGAACCGGTGACGGAAGCCAGGAACCTCGCCCGGAAACTGGGGCTCGAGCCCTACCCGGTGAACTACTGGATCATCGACTACGACGAGATGAACGAACTCATCGCCTACGGCGGGTTCCAGTCCCGGTACCCCCACTGGCGGTGGGGCATGCAGTACGACCGCCAGCAGAAACAGGGCCAGTACACCGGCGGCAAGGCCTTCGAGATCGTCAACAACGACAACCCGGCCCACGCGTTCCTGCAGGAGTCGAACACGATCGCCGACCAGAAGGCGGTGATCACCCACGTCGAGGCCCACTCGGACTTCTTCGCGAACAACGAGTGGTTCGGCCTGTTCACTGACGGCCGCGCCGACGAGGAACAGGTCAACGCCGCGGCCATGCTCGAGCGCCACGCCCGGGCGATCGACGACTACATGTCCGATCCCGAGATCGATCGCGCGGAGGTCGAGAAGTGGATCGACCACTGTCTCTCGCTCGAGGACAACATCGACCAGCACAAGGTGTTCGAACGCCGCCTCGACGTCGAAGGACCCGCCGAGAACGTCGACGAGGACCTCGCGGAGAAACTCGACGAACTCGAACTCTCCGACGAGATCAAAGGCGAGGTGTTCGACGACGAGTGGCTCGAGAAACTCGAGGAGGAAGGCGAGAACGTCACTTTCCCCGAGGAGCCACAGAAGGACCTGCTGGCGTTCGTCCGCGAACACGGCAAGCAGTACGACGGCAAGAGCGAGCGGGCGGTCGAGATGGAAGACTGGCAGCGGGACGTCCTCGACATGATGCGCGCGGAAGCCTACTACTTCGCCGCCCAGAAGATGACGAAGGTGATGAACGAAGGGTGGGCCGCCTACTGGGAGTCGACGATGATGACCGACGAGGCCTTCGCCGGCGACGACGAGTTCATGAACTACGCCGATCACATGGCAAAAGTGCTGGCCTCGGGCGGTCTCAACCCCTACAGCCTCGGCATGGAACTGTGGGAGTACGTCGAGAACACGACGAACCGACAGGAGGTCCTCGAGCGACTGCTCCGCGTCGAGGGCATCTCCTGGCGCAACCTCGCCGAGGTCGTCGACTTCGAGGACGTGCTCGCGGCGCTCGAGCCACCCGAAGCGATCGACGTCATCACGCCCGAGACGCTCGACGAACTCGAGTCGGTTCCCGACGCCTGGGTCGACGAGGCGGCGCTCGAGGCGGCTCGAGACGGCGAGATCGACCTCGAGCGCTATCCCTGGAAGGTGCTGACCTACGAGGGGTTGGCCCGCCGTCACTACTCGCTGGTCAAGCCCCAGCACCGCGGCTTCCTCGCGCGCGTCAGCCAGAACGAACTCGAACGGATCGGGCGCTACCTGTTCGACGACGCCCGATACTCGAGCGTCGAGGAGGCGCTCGACGACGTCGAGTTCACTGCGGGTTGGGATCGGATGTTCGACGTCCGCGAGAGCCACAACGACGTGACGTTCCTCGACGAGTTCCTCACGGAGGAGTTCATCACCGAGAACAACTACTTCACCTACGAGCACTCGAAGGCGACCGGCCAGTTCCACGTCGCGAGCGATGCCGCCGAGGACGTCAAGAAGAAACTCCTCCTGCAGTTCACCAACTTCGGGAAGCCGACGATCGCCGTCTACGACGGTAACTACAACAACGCCAACGAACTCCTGCTTGGCCACCAGTACAACGGCGTCATGCTCGACCTCGGCCAGGCCGAAGAGACCTTAAAGCGGATCTTCGAACTCTGGGGTCGGCCGGTGAACCTGCTGACGATCGTCAAGGAGGTCAACGAACACGACGTCGAGGTCGCGAAACGCCGGAACCGTGAACCCGAACCCGAAGAGCGCGGAAAACTCATCCGGTACGACGGCCACGAGGTGACCGTCGAAGACGTTCCGTGGGAAGAAGTCGAACACCTCGCGGCCGACGACGTCGATTACGACACCAAACCCGAGGAGTGGCTGGCCTGAACGTCGGCGACCCGTCACTCACGGCACGATTTCGGACAGCGTCTTCAGGTTCTGAACACGCTAGAAGGGCTTAACCGTCTGTACTAGTGATAGGGTGTACGGACGGGGATCGAGGATGGACGAAGCCACCCAGGAAGAAGTCAGGGAAGCGATCCGCGAACTCGAGCAGGAAGAGGATCCTGACGAGATCATCGTCGCGGACAACTAGAGCCAGGTTGACGGGCACGTCGCTCGTCGACCGTGGCGCTGGGGTGGACCGTGGCGTACGGGGTGACAACTGATCGCACACGTCGTCGTGCGGACGAATCTAGCGTATCACGATACTGGCGGGAGGCGCACACACCCGAACCAGAACTCGTCGATCGTCTTCGCAACCCACTCGTATTCCTGAGTATCGGTCGGTTTGGGGACGTAAGCGTTCGCGTACGCGTCGTAACACCGCGTGACGGCCTCGGTTTCGTTGGCCTCGGTGAAGACGATGACCGGTAGTCGTCGCAACTGAGGCTCCGCTCGGATCGCCTCGAGTACCTCACAGCCGTCCTTTCCGGGCAGGTGGAGGTCGAGCAGTACGAGGTCCGGAGCCGAAGGCGGGTCGACCGTGGCGCGCTCTTTCAGGAACCGGATCGCCTCGAAACCGTCGGTTGCGGCGTGAATCGTCGTCGGGGTCTCGACGTCGTCGAACGCGGCTTCGAGACGGCAGATTTCCCCGGGATCCGACTGAACGAGCAGCAACTCCTTCGATTCCGAGCGCTGTGGGGCGGTCATCAGTGATCAGCCCGTGACTGATCGCCGGACCGTCCGGTCAGCCGAACGCTGCCGTCGCCGCTGATCGAGACGGTGAATCCGTAGTACGGGAACTCGACCTCGAGATCGGGATGGGAAGACTCGATCAGGTGATTCAGATGCGTCGTATCGACGACGTCGTACAGCGGCGGGAGATCCGCGGGATCGGCGTCCGTTCGGTTTGCTACCCGCTCGGCGATTGCCACGGTAAAATCGTCGTGAGATCGCTCCGGGTCGCGCCTCATCAATATACGGTGGCAGAGACTTGCGTCCTAAATAAACACAATGGCAAAGCACGATGGTAACGCGCATCCATACGTCATTTGGTTCGGATTTCCGCAACTCATAGAGTTGCTTATTTCCGCAATCGAGTCAGAACACCTATCTATCCACAGCGGGCGATCACTCGACCACTTCGACGCCGAAGTGATCGAACGGTTGTACCCGCGTCGACCTGGTGAATCGCTCGCCGGTGATGTCACAGCCGATGCTCTCGAGGCGTGTAGAGACCTCGGTGAGGTCGTTGGTGGTCTCCCCGACTGCCTCGACAGCCAGATTGTCCTTCCCCGAGAGGGCCTCGACGACACGGATCACCCCGTCGATCTCGAGGGCGTCCGCGGCGAACGATTGTCGCTCGGCGATCGGAACCGTACAGATGAAAGTAACGTGTAGCTGGTATCCGGCCTGCTCGTAGTTGATGTGTGGGTGATATCCCTCGATCACGCCGGCATCCTCGAGGCGTTCGATCCGGTTTCGGACCGTGTTCGGCGCTACCCCCACCTCTTCGGCGATGTCCGCGGCCGAGTTGTTTCGTGCGTCTTCCTGTAACAGATGGAGAATCCCCCTGTCGACGTCGTCCAGTTGGTGCGATCCCATCGTCGCACCGCTTCGCGGCGTACTCACAAGAGGGTACGGGATCCGGAGCGTCCGACGGCGTCGGCTACGAATCGGGACGCCACGCGCACCGGTAGCGGACGCCGAGAACTCTCTCTGGGATCACAATCGAGCCTCCAGTGCAGTATCCTACGGGGACCTGTCCCGTGGGCGACCGGACTATCCGTTCCTGTTGTCGGTCGTGAGTTTCAGTCCGGTTTTAGTTTCAGCCTGTGGCGTACCTTTTTATACGAGGTCCCGCCCAAACCGGGCGGAGTCATGCGACACCCCCAAGACGACCTCCTGATCGTGTACGCCCTCATCGAGTTCGCCCGCGAGCACAAGGGAACGTGCGTGGAGAACCACGCTCAGGAACTGGCCACCGAAATCGCGGACCAGCACGGACTGACGCCGATCGAAGTCGCGAAGCAACTCGAGGAACGGGGACGGGCCAACTGCTGGGAGGAGGACTGTCGCTAAGTCGCCCGAAATCGCCCGGCTACGCCAGGTCTCGAGTCGACGACCGACGCGGGTACGACGGTTTCAGATCGATTCACCTGACATAAATTGTCGGAAGACTTTTCTCCCTCTTCTCGCAAGAGGGCGCGCATGGATGGGGGACGTGTCGTCGGAGACAGCGACACCTGTGCCGATTTCGACCTGCCGACAGTGCTGGCGCAACTCGACGGGGACGAGGCCGGGCCGCGACGGGACGCCGTGGAGACGATCCGCGAGCACGTCGAGACCGATCCCGACGCCTGCCTGACTGCCGTGCCGAAACTCAGACGCCTCCTCTCGCAACCGGACCTCGAGTGCCACGAGGCCGTCGCGACCTGTCTCGCCCGCCTGGCCGCCCACTCGCCGGTCGACGTCGCACCGTCGGCGGACGAGATCGCGGCCTTCGTAACTGCCAACCCGGCGCACTCGGCGACGCCGGCCGCCTACCGCTGTCTCGCCGCGATCGCTACCGAGCGACCGGAGGCGCTGGTCGATCACGTTCCGTCGCTCGTCGACAGCCTCGAGAACGCCACTGCGGAGGGCCGAACGGCCGGGACGCTCGTGCTCGCTCGCGTCGCCGCGGTGGCCGACGTGCGCCTCGGGTCCGAGCGCGAACGGGTCCTCGAGCGACTCGCGACGGAGGATCCGGATCGGATCGTCCGGGACCGGACCCGGCGGACGCTCGAGCGTCTCTCGTAGCTCACCCGTTCCAACGAACGCCCGTCGCGAGGCCTCCCTCGAGACCGAAACTGACGGGCCAGGCGGCGGCGTACGATCGGCTATGACGTTTGCCGTCGACACCGACGATCGGCTCACGACCGTCGACGTCACCGACCGCGTTGCCGAGCGCGTCCCCGACGATCTGAAGGAGGGCGTCGTCACGGCGTTCGTCCAGCACACGACGGCCGCGCTCGTCGTCCAGGAGGACGACCCGCGGTTGCGCGACGACCTCGAGTCGTTCCTCTCGGAACTGGTTCCCGACGAGGGTCACGCGCACGACCGACTCGACGGGAACGCCGATTCGCACCTGCGGGCAACGCTGCTAGGTCCCGCCGTCACGGTGCCGGTCGTCGTCGGCGAACTCGACCTCGGGACCTGGCAATCGATCCTGCTCGTCGAGTGTGACGGCCCGCGGACCCGGTCGGTCGCGGTGACCACGACCGAGTGACTACCTGTATGCGTCGAACTCCCGTCCGAAGACGGCGAAGTAGACGACGCCGACCATGCCGACGATCGTCGCGATCGTAAAGGACAGTTCCGGACTGGCGAACTCCCAGAGGTACCCCCCGAGCGCGCCGCTGGGGACGACGAGCGCTCCACGCACGAGGTAGTACGACCCGGTGACGCGGCCGCCCGCACCCCGCTCCGCAGGGCCGACGATCAGCGCCTTGTGTGCCGGCAGTCCGGCGAACCGAAGCCCGGAGAAGGCAAAGAGGGCGATCAGGAGCCATCTCACGTCGATCGCCTCGACGTACTGCGGGGCGAAGATCAACACCACCGGGAAGATCGCGTAGACGAAGAATCCGAGGCCCACGACTGGCTTGAGGCCGGTGTACTCGGCGACCTTCGCCATCGGGGCCATCGTGAGCAAGGCGACGAGCATCTCGACGCTCAACAGGACGCCGAAGAACGCGGCCGGCGCGAGGTCGATCGTTCCGACGGCCGGCAGCGTCACCGTCAGTCCCACCTCGAGCAGTTGGGTGACGACCAGGATGAAAAACGCGTACACCATCCCGTTGGCGAACCGGACGAAAACGTCGGCGACCAGCAGCGGTCTGAGGGGTTCCGGCATCGCCCGCAAGTCGTCGACGATCTGCCCGACCCCCTGGAACTCGTCGCCGACGGTGTCCGCCTCGGCGTCGTAGAGGTAGTGCTGGGCGACGGTCCCGAGGATCGCGAAGGCGATGGCGATGACCAGCACCCACAGGAAGCCGGGCACGAGTTCGTCGGCGACGAGAGCGGCCACGATCAGCGGTGCGATCAGGAACGCCGTCCGCCGGAACGTCTCCGTGCTGGCGAACCCCCGGGCCAGTCGATCCGGTTCGGTCGCTTGCTTGACGATGGCGTAGTGGCCGCCGATCCCGAAGGACTTCCAGCACTGGGCCAACAGGAGGCCGACGAACACCCACAGCCACGGTTCGACGACGACCACGCCCAGATCCATCGGGTCGACGAACGCCGAGGCCAACCAGATCGCGAAGCCGAACGTCGAGAGGAAGCCGAAGACGGTCAGCGCGTACCGGGAGCCGACCCGGTCGGAGACGACGCCGCCGTAGTAGGGATACACCGCGCCGATGACGTTGCCGAGCGTCGAGAACAGGCCGACGACGAAGCCGCCGGCACCGAGGTAGACGAGGTAGTCCGGGAGGAACCGATTCGTCATCTGGAAACCCAGGCTGAACGCGAACATCGCCAGCGACAGGACGAGCACGTCCCGTTGTAACGAGAAGAACTGTCGAAACGCGTCCAGCGGCCCGGCGACCTCGGCCCGTTCGTTCGCCATCGTGAAGGGGTTCGATTCAGTGCCCCGTGAAATTGACGGTGAGCTGTCCGTTCGACCGGCGTTCGGTCGCCCGGACTAGAGCCGTATCGGGCGATCCGCGGAGACGCAGTCGACCCCACGCAGGCCGAGCAGTTTGGCGAGTGCCGTCCGTTCGATCGACCAGGCGTGGACCTCGAGTCCGACTGCCTTCGCACGCGGGACTAGCCTCGTGGTCAGACAGCGCGCGTAGTTCGCGCCGATGACGTCGCAGTCGAGTTCGACCGCCCTCGTCACCGGTCGCTCGAGGCGACGGCTGACGAGCAGGCCGGTCGGTTGCGTGGAATCGAGTTCACGCACCGCTCGAAGCTCCGGTTCGAGAAAGGAGGTCGTGACGACGCGGTTCGGGACGCCTTCGAGCGCTTCGAGGACGTCCGCGGCGATGCCCAGTTCCTTCATCTCGAGGTTGATCTCCACGTCCGGCGGCACGACGTCGAGCAATTCCTCGAGCGTCGGGATCCGTTCGCCGGACTCGAGGACGGTCCGGGCTTTCAGTTCCTCGAGCGACAGATCGGCGACGGCCCCGACGCCGCCGGTGACCCGATCGATCGTTTCGTCGTGGATCACGACGAGTTCGCCGGAGCCACAGCGGCGAACGTCGAACTCGACGGCGTCGGCCCGGTCGGCGGCCGACCGGACGGCCGCGACGGTGTTCTCGGGGGCGGTGGCGGCGAACCCACGGTGGGCGATCAGACGCATTCGACCGTGTATCGGGCCCGGACGCTGTTATACTGTTCGCTGGTACGGATCGTCAGCGGCGATGGGCCGGCACGAGCCACCCGTTCCAAAGCCTTTAGCAAGTACCCTTAACCCGGAACCGAAGCTAGTCAGCGCTGTATCCCTCTCATGTTCGAACTCCAACCGTGGCACCCGCTCTCGCAGTGGCGGCGATGACAGCCCGTTCAAACGATCCCATCGAAATTCTGCTCGTCGAGGACAACCCCGGCGACGTTCGCCTCACGGAGGTTGCCTTCGAGGACCTGCCGATGACCGTCGACCTCGCCGTCGCGACCGACGGCGACGACGCCCTCGAGTTCCTGGCGCGACGGCAGACGAACGAGGCCGAAACCGTTCCTGATCTCGTTCTGTTAGACCTCAATCTGCCACGGATGGGTGGGTTCGAGTTCCTCGAGGCGATCCAGAGCGACGACGAACTCGCTCGGATTCCGATCCTGGTTCTGACGAGTTCCAACGCCTGCGAAGACATCGTCGAGAGCTACCAGCGGGCGGCCAACGCCTACCTGACGAAGCCGTCCGATCCCGACGAGTACGCCGAGATGGTCGAAGCCGTCGCGGAGTTCTGGTTCGATCGCGCCGCGTTGCCGCCCCCGCTCTCCTGATCGCATCCCGGCCCCAGCTTGATGGTCTCGGATGGAACAGTAGGGGTATGACAGCGTCTGCCGTCGAGGTCGATTTCAGCGGCACCGTCGCCGTGGTCACGGGCGCGAGCGGTGCACTGGGGAGTGCGGTCGTCGATCACTTTCACGACTCGAGAGCGACGGTGTGTGCGGTCGACGTCCGCGCCCCGGCCGACGAGGAGAGCCACCTCACGGTATCAGACCGGGACCGGGTCGCGTTCTACGAGGCCGACCTCACCGACGAGGACGCCGTCACGTCGCTCGTCGGGCACGTCGTCGACGACCACGGACGGATCGATCACTTGCTCAACGTCGCGGGCACCTGGCGTGGCGGTCAGTCCATCGAGGAGACGCCGCTGTCGGAGTTCGACTTCCTCGTCGACGTCAACCTGAAGACGGCGTTTCTCGCCTCGAAACACGCTCTGCCACACCTACAGGAGACTAACGGATCGATCGTCAGCGTCAGCGCACGCTCCTCGCTCGAGGGCGGGGAGGGCGATGGCCCGTACCGGATCACCAAGGCGGGAATCCGGCTCCTGACGGAGACGCTCGCGGCGGAAAACCTGGGGACGGTGCGAGCTAACTGCGTCATGCCGAGCGTGATCGACACCCCGGCCAACCGGGAGCTGATGCCCGACGCGGATCACGAATCCTGGGTCGATCCGGTCGACATCGCTGACGTGATGGCCGTCCTCTGTAGCGACGCGACTGCGGTCACGAGCGGCGCGGCCGTTCCGGTCTACGGCGAGGCGTAGCCGACCGTTCGGAACGGCTGGTGGGAATCGGGACCGCGAGTGGCCCGTCTCGCTCCCCTGTGATCGAGTAGCATTTAATTGCCCCGGGTCAGATTTAATTGCAATAGCCGGACCGCTTTTATACCAGAACGGGGTCGCTAGGAGTGACAATGAAATCACAGAAGTCCCGGGAAGCGCCACAGATCGAACGGATCCCCGAAGCGATTTCCTCTCCACAGGCGAAACTCATCTACCTCTGTCTCGAGGCGACCGGCGGGGCGACGGTGGACGATCTGGAGGAGACGCTGGCGTTGAAGAAGATCGACATTCTGAGCGTACTCAACTCGCTCCAGGGCGACGGTCTCGTCGAACAGGACGGCGAGGAGTACGTCGTCGCCTGAGTCCGAGAGGCCATCCGCGACGAATCGGTCGGTCCGGGTGCGATACGTCTTCCCCGTCGCCCTCGTCGAGTTCCTTCGACGCGTTACACGATCGCCACCGTAGGTCGGCGACGACTTCGATTGGCGAAAAGAGCGATCGGCTCCGGTGCCCGGTTAGAACGTCTCGAGGTAGCGGTCGATCTCCCACTGGGAGACGTCGACGAGGTAGTCTTCGAACTCCTGGCTCTTCGCTTCGACGAACTTGGGTGCGACGTGTTCGCCCAGCGCGTCGTAGATGACCTCGTCGTTCTCGAGAGCGTCGACGGCCTGTCCGAGGTTCGACGGCAGCGTCTCGATGCCGTACTCCTCGCGTTTCTGTTCGTCGAACTCGTAGATGTTCTCCCGGATCGGGTCGGGACACTCGAGGTCGCGCTCGATGCCGTCGAGGCCGGCGTGGATCATGACGGCGAACGCGAGGTAGGGGTTACACGACGGGTCCGGCGAGCGCAGTTCGATGCGCGACGCGGCCGGGACGCGGGCCGCCGGCTTGCGGACGAGTGCCGAGCGGTTGCGATCGGACCAGGCGACGTAGACGGGCGCTTCGTACCCGGGGACGAGGCGCTTGTAGCTGTTGACGGTGGGGTTGGCGACCGCCGTGATCGCCGGTGCGTGCTCGAGGATACCGGCGAGGTAGGAGTGAGCGGTGTCGCTGAGATTGAACTCGTCGTCCTCGTCGTGGAACGCGTTCTCGCCGTCTTCGGTCATCAGCGACTGGTGGGTGTGCATCCCCGAGCCGTTGATGCGCGGAATCGGCTTGGGCATGAACGTCGCGTGGAGGTCGTGCTGTGCGGCGATGGCACGAACGACCGTCCGGAACGTCGCGACGTTGTCGGCCGTCGAGAGCGCGTCGTCGTACTCGAAGTTGATCTCGTACTGACCGCGAGCGACCTCGTGGTGGCTGGCTTCGATTTCGAAGCCCATGTCCTCGAGTCCGTAGATGATGTCTCGGCGGACGTCCGAGGCGAGGTCCTTCGGCGCGACGTCGAAGTAGCCGCCGTGGTCGGCGGTCTCGGTGGTCGCGTTGCCCTCCTCGTCTTCCTCGAACATGAAGAACTCGGGCTCGGGGGCGAAGTTGACCTCGTAGCCCATGTCGTTGGCGCGATCGATCGCGTTCTTGAGGACGCGACGCGGATCGCCCTCGAACGGTTCGCCCGTCGAGGTGTCGTAGACGTCACAGATCATCCGGGCCGAGACGCCGTCCTCCTTGTTTCGCCAGGGGAGGATCGCGAACGTGTCCGGGTCGGGGACCAGACGCATGTCCGACTCCTGAATGCGGACGAAGCCCTCGATCGAGGAGCCGTCGAAGTAGATCCCTTCGGTGAACGCCTTCTCGGCCTGTCGCGCCGGTACGGCGACGTTTTTCACCGTCCCGAGGATGTCGGTGAACTGCAGGCGAAGGAAGTCGACGTCCTTCTCGTCGATTTCGTCCAGTACGTCCTGTTCTGCCGAGGTCAGGTTTCCACCTGTCATCTTCTACTCGATCCAACCAATGGATTCTACTATTAAAGCTCTACTGATGTGGGCGAATATACGTAAATCTACACAGAATACAACGATTGTAAAACCACAGCGCAAGTTTTGCGGTTCCAGATGGGGGTCTGTCTGATATTGTTCCGTTAGACTGAGAGAACGTTCAAAAGAACCTCCGATCCGGAGTTTACATTGACCGGAAAATTGGCTCCACATACGGTTCGATGGCCCCTCACTCGGCCTCCGTCTGGACGTTTTCCCACTTATCGGATCGATTCCGTTCGGACGCCCTATCGTGAACTGCCCGTTCTGGGTCGGATGCGCCACAACGCGGTGACCCCGGAGACGCTCGCAGTAACTGCCACGCGCCAGACGTCCACGGAGTGGTGGACGAGGTCCCACCAGGGGGATCGATCCGTTCGCCGCGGTCGCTCGGTGATCGTGGTCGAACAGACCGGACAGACGTACGCCACCGCGTCACCGCTCGGGCGACACACCCAGTCGCCGTCGACGGGGCTCGCGTGGTCGCACTCGAGACAGAACAGCGTCGACTTTCGCCCGATCGTGGCGTCGTCAGCGGGGTCGTCGGTTGCGGGCCGGGTCATCGCGCCGCGGTACACTCCGTGGCGGTAAAGGTGTAGTCCCTGGTGGTCCCCGTCGACGCGGATCGGTACCGACGGGACCACCATGGGCGGGACGGTTATGAAGTAGCTCGGGATGGTCAGAGCGGACGAGAGCTCCCATGTCCAACGAGCACTCGGGCGGTCCGAACGCCGTGGTGATCGACGGTGAGACGCTCTCGCCGACCGACGTCGAGCGCGTCGCTCGCGAGGACGCACCGGTCCGCGTCCCCGAGCGCGCCCGGGAAGCGGTTCGAGAGAGTCGCGACCGCGTGCTCGAGGTGCTCGAGGCCGACGAGGCCGTCTACGGAGTCAACACCGGATTCGGCGAACTGGTGAACGAACGCATCGGTCGCGGGGACCTGGAACTCCTCCAGGAGAACCTCGTACGGAGCCACGCCGTCGGCGTCGGCAGAGAACTCGAGCGCGAGGAGGTCCGTGCGCTCCTGGTGACTCGGCTCAACGCCCTCGTGAAGGGTTACTCGGGGGTTCGGGAGACCGTGATCGACCACCTGGTCGAACTGCTGAACGCGGGCGTCCACCCCGTCGTCCCGTCGCGGGGCAGCCTCGGTGCGAGCGGCGACCTGGCACCGTTGGCTCACGCCGCGCTGGTGTTGCTCGGCGAGGGTGAGGCGTGCGTCGCGAACGGGGACGACGGTGACCGACTCCCGGGCGAGGAGGCGCTCGCCCGTGCCGGCCTCGAGCCGCTCTCGCTCGAGCCCAAGGAGGGGCTGGCGCTGATCAACGGCACCCAGTTGACCGTCGGCCTCGCGGCGCTGTTCGTCCGCGACGCCGAGCGACTGCTCGACGCCGCCGACGTCGCCGGCGCGTTGACGATCGAGGTCGCGATGGGGTCGACGGTCCCCGCGGATCCGGTCGTCTCGGCCGTTCGGCCCCACCCCGGACAGGCGATCAGCGCGCGGAACGTTCGGCGGCTGACGGCCGACTCGAGCATCGTCGCGTCCCACCGCAACTGCGACCGGGTCCAGGACGCCTACTCGCTGCGGTGTCTCCCGCAGGTCCACGGGGCGGCCCGCGAGGCGGTCGCCCACCTTCGGTCTGCGGTCGAGGTCGAACTCAACAGCGCGACGGACAACCCCCTGGTGGTGCCCGCCGAGGACGTCGATCCCCGCGCGACCGTCACGGACCGCGCGGCCGTGCTCTCGGCCGGAAACTTCCACGGCGAACCGCTGTCGCTCAAACTGGACTACGCGACGGCCGCGCTGACCGAACTGGCCGCTATCGGCGAGCGACGCGTCGACCGCATCCTCAACCCGAACGTCCAGGAGTCACATCTCCCGCCGTTTCTCGCCGGTCGTAGCGGCCTCGAGTCCGGCGCGATGATCGGCCAGTACACCGCCGCGGCGCTGGTGAACGAACTCCGGTCCGAAGGACGGCCGGCGACCGACAACGCGACGGTCAGCGGCGGCCAGGAGGACCACGTCAGCATGAGCGCCACGAGCGCGTTGACCGCCCGCCGCGTCGTCGACCGGGCGACGACGGTCACGGCGATCGAACTGCTCTGTGCGAGCGAGGCCGCGGAGTACGTCGACGACGACCTCGAGCACGGGGTCGGCACCGGTGCGGCCTACGACGCGGTTCGGACGGTCGTCGACCCGCTGGAGGGCGATCGGCCGCTTTCGGCGGACGTCCACGCGCTCGCTGATTACGTCGGCTCCGGGGCGTTGCGTGATCGGGTCGACGAGGCGCTCCCCGAGGGGCTCGTTTCGAACGACGACGCCGGCGCGGCCTGAGACGGGTTCCTGTCCGTCAGTTCCGGCGCACCTGTTCGCGGCGGCTGGCCTGCGCTGATCGGTCCGTTGCGAGTCGCCTTCGCGCGGTATCAGTACAGGTACGAGACCAACGACGTGAGCAACTTCCGTTCCGCGCGGCGAAGGTGGTCCTCGACGGTGCGCCGACTGACGTCCAGCTCCTCGGCCAGCGCCGCGGTCGTCGTGGCCCGGGGAATCTCGTAGTAGCCACGTTCCACGGCGAACGCGAGCACCTCGCGCTGGCGGTCGGTCAGCGTGGGCAACACGTCGTCGAGAGTCAACAGCGGCGAGGACCGCGACGGGGACGTGATCTCGCGTTTCGTCCGAACGTCGATCTCGAACCCGTCGTCGACCAGGTCGGCGTAGAGGTCGGTGAGGCTCGCGGAGTCGAGCGCGAGTACCCGGCAGTGTTTCGCCCCGTCCTCGTAACGCAACGGCGGCAGCAACAGGCAGTTGTGCGCCTCGAGGTAGCGGTCGATGGAGGTCGAATGGCGACGCTTGAGACAGGCGCTCGTGATCGCGACGGCTTCGTCGTCCCCCGGGACGTGCTCTTCGACGCCGATGTCCTCGCGGACCTGCGAGAGGACCGATTCGATCGCCGAGCCGGTGACGTACAGGAGGTCGGAGTGGTCGTTACACCACAGTTCGATCCGACAATCGGTCCCGTCCGTCGGCCGCGTGTAAGGGCTCGAGTCGTCGATCGCGAACGTGGCTTCGTACACGTGGTACCGATACGCACGAGCTTATAAATGGTTTTCCGAAGGGAACACCCCTGGTATTGGATCCTCGCGTGGTGGGCTCTCGCATGAGCGAGCAACAGCGATCGCCGTTAGGCGCGGACCCGCCGAGCGACCAGTGGCGCGAGTACCAGGGCGCGCCGACGGGGACGGACCGCGAGTGCGAGGGGTGGCGTCAGGAGGCGGCGCTTCGGCTGCTCAACAACAACCTCGATCCGGAGGTCGCCGAGAAGCCGGAGGACCTGGTCGTCTACGGCGGCACCGGACGGGCGGCCCGATCGTGGGACGCCTACGACGCGATCCTCGCAGAGCTTCGCACCCTCGGGGACGACGAGACACTGCTGGTCCAGTCGGGCAAGCCCGTCGGGCGGTTTCGGACGCACGAGCGCGCGCCGCGGGTGCTCATCGCGAACTCGAACCTCGTCGGGCGGTGGGACACCTGGGAGCACTTCCACGAGCTCGAGGCCGAGGGCAAGATCATGTACGGGCAGATGACCGCGGGCTCGTGGGCCTACATCGGCACCCAGGGGATCATCCAGGGGACCTTCGAGACGCTCGCGGAACTCGCCCGTCAGCACTTCGACGGCGACCTCTCGGGACGGGTCGTCGCGACCGCCGGGCTCGGCGGCATGGGCGGGGCACAACCGCTCGCGGTCACGATGAACGAGGGCGTCTGCATCGCGGCCGAGGTCGACGAGCAGCGCATCGACCGGCGCATCGAGACCGGCTACTGCATGGAGAAGGCGACCGACGTCGACGACGCGATCGACCGGGCGCTGGCGGCGGCCGACGACGGACAGCCCTACAGCGTGGGGGTCCACGCGAACGCCGTCGAGTTGCACGAGACGCTCCTCGAGCGCGACGCGATTCCGGACGTCGTCACCGACCAGACCAGCGCCCACGACGCGCTCGAGGGGTACTATCCGGCCGGCTACACCGTCGCGGAGGCCGACGACCTCCGCGACCGCGACCCCGAGACGTACAGGGTCGAGAGCCTCGAGACGATGGAACGCCACGTCGACGCGATCCTCGAACTACAGGAACGCGGGGCCGTCGCGTTCGAGTACGGGAACAACATCCGCGGACAGGTCGAGGCGTTCCGCGACGCCGACGACGACCGGGCGTGGCCGCTCTCGTCGGCCGACGCCGACGACCGGGGCGCGTTCGACTTCCCCGGATTCGTGCCGGCGTACATCCGCCCACAGTTCTGTCGCGGGAAGGGACCGTTCCGCTGGGTCGCGCTGTCCGGCGATCCCGAGGACATCCGCCGGACCGACGAGGCCGTCCTCGAACTGTTCCCCGAGAAGGATCACCTGCGGCGCTGGATCGAACTCGCCCAGGAGGAGATCCAGTTCCAGGGACTGCCGAGCCGGGTCTGTTGGCTCGGCTACGCTACGGACGCCGGGGACGACGACGCGCTGACCGAACGCGCCCGGTTCGCCCTGCGGATCAACGAACTGGTCGCCGACGGCGAGATTTCAGCGCCGATCGTCGTCACCCGCGATCACCTCGACGCGGGGAGCGTCGCCAGCCCGAACCGGGAGACCGAGGCGATGAAAGACGGCACCGACGCCGTCGCCGACTGGCCGATCCTCAACGCCTTGCTCAACTGCGCCGCCGGCGCGGACATCGTCAGCGTTCACGACGGCGGCGGCGTCGGCATCGGGAACGCCCTCCACGCGAACAACCACGTCGTCCTCGACGGCACCGATCTCGCCGCCGAGAAGGCGGAGGCGGTGTTTACCACCGACCCGGGGATGGGCGTCGTCCGCCACGCCGACGCGGGGTACGAGGACGCCCTCGAGGAAGCCCGTCGATCGAACGTCCACGTTCCGATGGAGGACGAATGACGCCGGACCGACCGGACGCCCTCGCCGACGCCCTCGAGCGTCCCGACTGGGAGGGATGGCACGGCCCCTCGAGTGATCCGAACGACCGACAGTTCGGGGACGCCGTCGAGTCGGTCGCGCCCGCGGACCTCGAGTCCGTCGACGTCGCGCTGGTCGGCGAACCCTACGACGGTGCCGTCATCGGTCGCCGCGGTGCGCGCGAGGGGCCGCTCGAGATCCGGCGATCGCTCGCGGGCGTCAAGACCGCGCTGACTTCCGGCACCGATCCGACCGCCGGGGACCCGCTTCGGGTGGGCGATCTCGGTGACCTCGCGCCGCCGTCGGGTGACGTCGCCGACGTACAGGCACACGTTCGCGAGCACGTCCGACCGATCCACGAGTCGACGGCACTGCCTGTCTTCGTCGGCGGGGACAACTCGCTGACCTACGGCAACGTCGCGCCGCTGCTCGAGCGCGAGGAGACGGTCGGCGTCGTCAACGTCGATGCCCACCTCGATTGCCGTGCGGTCGTCGACGGCCCGACGAGCGGCACGCCTTACCGACAACTGCTCGAGGCGGGCCTCGAGACGTACGTCGCCGTCGGTGCGCGCCACTTCGAAACCTCCGGCTCGTACGTCGACTACGTCCGCGAGCACGGCGGGGCTATCGTATCCGCCGAGGCCTTCGACGAGGGCACCGACGCGGTCCTCGAGACGGTCCGAGACGCGCTCGCGGGCGTCGACCGCTGCTACCTCAGCGTGGACTGCGACGTGCTCGACGCGGCGGCCGCTCCCGGGGTCAGCGCACCTACGCCGGGTGGACTCTCGACGAGAGAGCTATTCGCCACCGTACGCGCGCTGGCCGGGGACGTCCGGCTGGCGGGCGTCGAGGTCGTCGAGTGCGCGCCGCCGCTCGATCGGGACGGGAGAACCGTCGACGCCGCGGCGCGAACGATCGCACACGCGATGTCCGGCTATCTGGAGGGGCGAGCATGAGCTACACGATCGTCCACGACGCGTCCGAACTAGTGGTCGGCCCGGCCGAGCACGACCCGAAGGCGTCGGCCGATCCGCCGGCGGAATCGGTCCTCGAGACCCAGACCGACGCCGCGGTCGTGATCGACGAGGGGACCGTGGTCGAGACGGGACCGAGCGACGCCCTGACGCGCGAGTATCCCCTCGAGAACGCCGCGACCGCGATCGACGCGAGCGGACGGTGTGTTCTCCCGGGGTTCGTCGACTGCCACACCCACGCGCTGTTCGCCGGCGACCGATCGGACGAGTTCGCGGCGAAACTGCGCGGCAAGGAGTACCAGGAGATACTCGAGGACGGCGGCGGCATCCTGCGGACCGTCCGGGCGGTTCGATCGACGAACGAGGACGAACTGGTCGAACGACTGCTCGATGTCCTCGATCGGATGCTCGCCCGCGGAACGACGACGGTCGAGGTCAAGTCGGGCTACGGACTCGACACCGAGACCGAACTGAGGATGCTGTCGGCGATCGATCGGGCCGCAGAGCGCCACCCGATCGACGTCGCCCCGACGTTCATGGGTGCTCACGCGGTCCCCGAGGGGCGCGACGCCGACGAGTACGCCGACGCGGTCGTCGACGAGCAACTGCCGGCGGTCGCCGAGCAGGGCGTCGCCGAGTTCTGCGACGTCTTCTGCGAGGCGGGCGTCTTCACCGTCGAGCAGTCCCGCCGGATCCTCGAGGCGGGCGCTGAGTACGGGCTGACGCCGAAGATCCACGCCGACGAGTTCGAGAACCTCGGCGGCGCGCGACTGGCCGCCGACCTCTCGGCCGCCAGCGCCGATCACCTGCTGCAGTCGACCGACGACGACGTCGCCGCGCTGCTCGAGGCCGGCGTGACGCCCGTCTTGCTTCCCGGGACCGCGTTCGGCCTCGGCGGCGAGTACCCCGGCCTCGCGCCCTACCGCGAGCGCGGGGTCGTCCCGGCGGTCGGGAGCGACTTCAATCCCAACTGCTACGCCCTGAGCATGGGCTTTGCCGCCACGCTTGCCTGCGTCGGCGTCGGGATGACCCCGGGCGAGGCGATCCTGTCGATCACCGACCGCGCCGCGGCCGCCCTCGACCGCTCGGACGTGGGCCGCCTCGAGGCAGGATCGGCGGGGGACCTCGTCGTCCTCGAACGGCCGTCGTACCGCCACCTGCCGTACGCGTACGACGCGACCCTCGTCGAGACGGTGGTGAAAGGCGGCGACGTCGTCGAACGGCGCGCTCGAACGGACGAGTAGCCGGGACGCGACGGAACCGGTTTCCGCGTTCGGCCCGTACGGCGGTTATGGAAGAGCGCACGGTCAAACCCGTCCGTCTCGAGGACGGCGACGACGTCGACGCGTTCGTCGGCGACCACGACGTGGCGCTGATCGAGTGTTACACGAAGGGCTGTTCGCTGTGCCAGGCGATGGAACCGGTCCTCGGAAACGTCGCCCGGGAAACCGGAGTTCCGATCGGCATGGTGAACCCGGAAGCGGACCTCGAGTTGGTCGACCGATTCGACGTCTCGTCGGTGCCGACGCTGGTGATATTCGACGACGGCGAGCAGGTCGCGAGCGTTTCCGAGGGGTTTCTCGGCGGGGACGACGTCGTCGCGCTGCTCGACGAACACGTTCCGCAGGCGCTCGAGGACCGAGACGGAGCGGGATAACTGGTTCCGGCCGCACTCGGAGAATGGATTCCGGGCGCGTCGATACTGACCCCCAGCCGCTCGGATGAGGTCAGTCGTCCTCGGTTGTCGTCTCGCCGCCGCTCTCGTCCGCGAGTTCGTCGGGGTCGACGTCGCCGTCGAGAACCCGTTCGCCGAGGTCGGTAATCTCGTACACGCCGGTCATGTGCTTCTCGAGCAAGCCGTGATCGGCCAGTTGGCGACACCGGTAGGCCGCCTGTGGATCGGGGCAGATGTCGGCCTCGACGACGTGCGACGGGGCGAACACGTCCTCGTCAGCGCGGAACAACTCGAGGATATCCTCGTCCAGCGGGATCATCCACTCCGGAATCTCGTCGTCGTCCATACACGGTGATAGGCGGTCCGTGGCAAAGAAAGAACTGACGTTTCGCTGCGGCCGCCGCCGGCTTCGACGGGTCAGGCGGTTCGATCCGGTAGCAGGTCGGTGTGAACGACGGCCCGGTACTGGTCGTCGGTTACCTCCTCGAGTCGGCCCAGCAGTGCCAGTACCTCGGGGAAGGATTCGGGGAGTTCGAACCCGTCGTCCGGGTCGTCGGCACGTTGTTTGCAGCGTTTGACGAACGACGACAGCGTCGGCAGCGTATCGGGTCTGGCGTAGACCACGCCGAGGTCGTTCTCGACGCGCTCGCTCCAGCTATCGACGATCCGTTCGGTCTCGACGCGCGGCTTCCGGTTACGTTCGGCGAGTTCCTCCGCGTCGACGTCGGCCTCCTCGAAGACGCTGTCGAGGGTTTCCTGGAGTTTCTCGGTGTCGCCGTCGATCACCGGCGCGTCCGCGTCGGCCTCGAGCAAGGCGTCGAACGCCTCGAGTTCGCGCTTTCGGACGGCGACGGGATAGACGAAGTCGTGTGAGTCCTTGGGTAACGTGTACGACTGGCCTTCGACGCCCTGCTCGCCAGGCCCCGTACGTCCCAGCATCAGATCGAGTATTCCCATACGTCTAGGCCCTCGAAGAAGGCGAATAAGTGTTGTGCGACGGATCGAAATCCGATCGCGTGGCTCCGCTACCAGCGATCGCCCAGCGCCGCTTTCACGCCGCCGAATTCGCTGGCGGCGGTCCAGGTCCGGCCGCTGTCGACGTGTTCGACCTCGTAGGCACCGCCGCAGTTGCCGCACCGATACTGGTCGGGAGCCTTGACTGGCTGAGAGGCGCGATGGCGCTTGGTCTCCCACTCGCAGTCGGCCGTGAGACACCGGAGGACGTACCGCGGTTCGGTAAACGACTGGCAGTGTCGCGGCGCATCGAGCGTTGCGGCTCGGTTCCGAAACCGCGGGCCGTGACCCGACTCGCCGAACTGCTGGAACTCCCAGGCGTGGACCAGTTCGTGACGGACCACCGCGGCGAACTCCGGCCAGTCGTAGGCTTCGTAGGCCCGCCGCGCGAGAACGATCGTCGCCACCTCGCGGTCGGCGTTCCACCGACACGCGCCCGCCCGTCGCTTCGCACGGGCGGAGACGTCCCACTCGAGCGCGTCGCGGTCGATCTCGATGTCGTGTTCGTCGAGGACCTCGCGGGCGTGGATCCGCGCCCGGGCGAGGAGTTCGTCCTCGAGGGTGTACTCGCCGTCGGTCACGGGCGCAGGAACGAACGACTGACGGGAAACTCTTTCTACGGCGAACGACCAGCGGGCGGTCAGGCGATCGGGGGTCACCCACGCCCAGTCGTCTCTGTCAGCCGACATGTAAATGGCAGTCGGAATACTACCCGAGCCGATCGGAGTTCGTCGCCATCCGACGGTTTCGAACGCTGAGGGGCGGCCTGACGACGGTCACTCGGTTAATCAAAACGACGAACATCCGTGAAAATGTAACCAGTTTAAGGATAGACGGCTCGTATCGACGCTCGAAACAACCGATGAACGATGATCTATTCGACGCACTGGCCGCCGTTCATCGACGTCGAATACTCGTCGGCCTGCTGGAACACAATCCGCGACAGCTGTCCGAACAGGTCGAACGCGACTCGATTCTCGGTCGCTCCGAAATCGACGAGGTCCGTCTTCGACACGAACACGCGCCCAAACTCGACGACTGCGGGTTTATCGAGTGGGACAGGGAGGCCGGCCGACTGACGCGTGGGCCTCGGTTCGAGGAGATCGAACCCGCCCTGAGGCTGTTAGACGACAATCGGGACCGACTTCCCGACGACTGGGTCTGATCGAGCGCCGACAAACGGGAGACCATACTGATCTCTCGCCGGCGGCTATACGTCGACGAGACAGCAGTCTCGAGCGGACTGGTGCAGTTCTAACTGCAATCTCTAGGAGGTAGGAACGGCGTACCCGTAGTGGTTGGGCCATGCCGGGTACGCCGTTTCATCGTATCCCTCCCAGGGTCAAGTAGCTTGTGTGATAATCCGAGTGAATCGAGTATTTCGTCGCGACGGGGAACGAGACGGGATTGGCGGAACGGCGAGTGGTCGAGACACGAATCCTTTTCCCTTCGTCGCTCCGTAGTAAACGTGTTCAAATCACTGAACGCGTGGTTGGGCCATGACACAGGACGACACTACCGAGGAGCCGGTGAGCCTCCTCCAGGAGCTCGGATTGCAGGAGTACGAGGCACGATGCTTTCTCGCGTTGACCAAACTCTCGACCGGAACGGCGAAAGACATCCACGAGGTTTCGGAGGTGCCACGAACCCGGGTCTACGACGCGATGCGGGTGCTCGAGTCCCAGGGGCTGGTCGAAGTCCAGCACTCGAGTCCCCAGCAGTTTCGCTCCGTCGGGATCAGCGAGGCCGTCCGGACGCTCCGGCAGAAGTACAACGATCGAATCGATACGCTCGAGAGCCACCTCGAGTCGATCGAACGTCGGGAGACCGACCAAAGCGAGGACCACCTCCAGGAAGTGTGGTCGTTGACCGGACACGACGCGATCGAATCCCGAACGCTCGATCTCATCGACCGGGCCGAGTCCGAAGTCGCGTTACTCGTCGTCGACGAGTCCGTTCTCTCGGAGTCCGTCGTGGAGGAACTCCACGAAGCCGACGAACGCGACCTCTCTATCATTCTCGGCGGTCAGACGGAGCCTATTATCGGGGAACTCGAGGCCGAGTTTCCGGGAACGAGCGTGTTCCAGACCGAACTGAACTTCCTGATGGGACAACGGTCCGACCACGAAGTCGCGATCAGTCGCATCTTGCTGGTCGATCGCGACACGGTCCTGATCGGGTCGTACTATCCGGACGACGGCGACACCAAGGGGGACGAGCAGGCGATCATCGCCAGCGGGCTCGAGAACGGCGTCGTCGTCCTCCTTCGCCGTCTCGTCTCGACCGGATTGGCCGCCAACAGCGATCCGGCCCAGTGAGCTCGAGCGCTCTACCAGCGCTCCGGCTACGTCGAAATCGATCGGAGACGAGCCGACGATGGCGACCACGAGTTCGTCCGGTACCGTCGATCGCTCTGATCACGGCAGTCGGCGCGGCCGTCGTCAGTCCCGTCTGGCCGATCGAACGTCGCCGTCCGTCGGTGGCGACGTCCTGCGTTCCCGACGGATGGTCGTCACGTAGATCCCCGTAAGGACGACGAGTCCACCGACGACGGTGATCGCGTCGGGCACCTCGGCGAGCAGGAGCAGCGCCAGAATCGTCGCACCGACCGGTTCGCCCAGCCAGGCGACGCTGACCACGACCGACTCGAGGTGTTTCAGGGTCCAGTTGACGACGGTGTGGCCGAAGACGCCGGGGCCGACGGCCATTCCGAGAAACAGCAGCCACTCGCGGGTCGGATACGCGACGTACTCGTGCCCCTGGACGCCGACGACGGCCAGCAGCGTCAGCGCGCAGGCGGTGTAGACGACGGTCACGTAGGGAAACAGGGAGACCCGCTGGCGGATCGACCGGCCCGCGAGGACGTAGCCGGCGACGGTGATCGCCCCGAGGATCGCGAGCGCGTTGCCGTACATCGTCGCGTCCGACAGGGGCGCTTCCCCGGCGTCGCCGAGCGACATGGCCGCCGCGCCGACGATGGCGATGCCGATTCCCGCGACGGTGACGCCGTCGACGCGCTCGCCGAGGACGAGTGCAGCACCGATCGCCACGAAGACCGGCTGACTCTGGACGAGCGTGACGCTCGCGGCGACGCTCGTGTGATTCAGGCTCTCGAACCAGGCGGCGAAGTGGATCGCGAGGGCGACGCCCGCGACGACCGCGAACGCCAGGTCACGCCCGGAGAGGCGGGCGAACTCCTCGCGGTGAGCGTAGAGCGCGACGGGCGCGACCATCGCCGTCGTGAACAGCACGCGGTAGAAGGCGGCGACCGAACTGGGGGCCTGACTCCAGCGAACGAGGATCGCGCTCGTGCTCGCGGCGAAGACGGCGAACGCGAGCGCGACGACCGGCGTCACCTCGAGGTCTGCCCCCTTCACGTCGTGGCCCAAACCGCCGACCGGTCAAACCGGTTGTGAAAGCGGCGAGGGGTTCGCCGGCCCGCAGCGAACGGCCGGGCCGACGGGCGAGAGCAAGCGGGCCGCCGGCGGTCACCACTCCATCCCGCCGTTGATGCCGATCACCTGGCCGGTCATGTAGTCTGCGTGGTCGCTGGCGAGAAAGCGCACCATCCCGACCACGTCTTCGGGATCGGCGAACCGATCCAGCGGGATGTCCTCGCGGATCTTCTCCTGGATCCGTTCGGGCACCTTCTCGAGCATGTCCGTCTCGGTGAAACCGGGCGCGACGCAGTTGGCCGTCGAGCCCGTACTCGCGAGTTCCAGCGCCAGCGTTCGGGTGAACGCGAAGAGACCGCCCTTCGAGGTGGCGTAGTTGGCCTGCCCGTAGTTGCCCTGCTGGCCGACGACGCTCGAGATGTTGATCAGGCGACCGTGCTCGGAGGTTTTGATGTCCTCGTAGAACGCCTTCGTACAGTTGAACGCCCCGTTCAGGTTGACGTCGATGACCGTCTGCCAGTCCTCGTAGGTCATCTCCTCGAATTTGCGATCGACGGTGATCCCCGCGTTGTTGACGAGGACGTCGATCTCGCCGAGTTCGTCCCGTACCTCGGCGGCCATCCGTTCGACGGCCTCCGGATCGGCGACGTCGGCCTGCACGGGGACGGCCGTCTCGCCGTTGGCCTCGATAGTCTCGGTCACCTGGCGGGCGCGCTCCTCCGAGGAGCGATAGTTGACCGCGACGTCCGCGCCACAGCGGGCGAGTTCGAACGCGATTTCGCGGCCGATCCCCCGCGAGGACCCGGTGACGAGACAGGTGCGATCGCTTAACGGCCGACGCTCCAGAGGCTCGAGTCGCTGGACGGTTTCGGACATGCAGTTGACGTCACCACGTCCTCCGTGTTAACTCTGTAACCCCGTATCAACAGACGACGACCGGTCACGTTCCGGATACGGGATCACGCCGAGAGCCGCTCGAGGAACCGATCGAAGGCGCTGCTTTCCGCGTGGACGTGCGTGTAGGTTCCCAGCGAGTCGTACTCGGTCAGGCCGTCGTGGTCGCCGTCGATTCCGTCACCGCGGACCGTCTGGAACGCGAACTGTGCGTCGCCGTCGACGGCGGCGCTCGAGTAGTGGAACTCGTGGCCGCGCACCCGCTCGCCCGCGTCGGCCGTCAGCGTCTCGTCGCGGGCCTCGAGTTCGACGTGATCGAGCGCCTGGTATCGATCGTGCATCGTCACGTCCGCAGGGAGGATCCCCGCCATCTCGTGGCGCTCGCCGTCGACCGTCGTCAGCGACTGGCTCATCGCCATCAGACCGCCGCACTCGCCCAGCACAGGCAGCCCCTCGCTGGCACGCTCGCCGAGTTCCGTCAGCGTTCCCGACGATTCGAGGGCCTCGGCGTGTAGTTCCGGGTACCCCCCTGGAAGATAGACGCCGTCACAGTCGGGTACCGGATCGCCCGCAACGGGCGAGAAGGTGACGAGGTCGGCCCGCTCGCGGAACCGCTCGATCGTCGCCGGATAGGTGAAACGGAAGGCGGCATCGCTCGCGACGGCGATCCGGGCGTCGACGGCGTCGGTTCCCTGCGACGCGGGTACGGATTCGGGCGCAGTCGCGTCCGTCGCGACCTCCATCAACCGTTCTGCCTCGAGCGTCTCCGCGGCGTCCCGCAACGCGTCGATCGGCAGCGACGCTTCCTCGCCCATCTCGAGTCCGAGGTGTCGATCCGGAATCTCGAGATCCGGCGTCGGCGGGATCCGGCCGAAATAGTCCAGTTCCTCCGGGAGGGCGTCCCGAATCCCCCGCTCGTGGCGGCCGCCGTGGGCGCGCTGGGCGACGATGCCGGCGACCTCGACGTCGCGACCGATCGCGTCGGCGTACTCCCGGAAGCCGAGCGCGGTCGCCGCGACGCTCTCCATGCCCGCCTTCGCGTCCACGACCAGGACCACCGGAAGCCCGAGCGCCTCGGCGACCATCGCCGTGCTCGAGGCGTCGCCGTCGTACAGCCCCATGACGCCCTCGACGACGCAGACGTCGCCATCGCCGCGGTGGTAGTTCCGCCGGAGCCCCTCTTCGCCACAGAGCCACAGGTCGAGCGTGCGAGACGGCCGTCCGGCGACCGCCTCGTGGTGGCTGGGATCGATGAAGTCCGGCCCCGCTTTCGCCGGCTGGACGTCGTAGCCGGCGTCCGCGAGCGCTTGCACGATCGACAGCGTCGCGACCGTCTTCCCGACGCCGGAACTGACGCCGCCGAGCACGAATCCCTGCATCGTGTATCCGTTCGAAGACCACGACTTGAAGCCGTCGGTGATCCCCAAGCGGTCCCCCGAACCGTCGGTCTGCGGTCACGTCCGGTAGCCGCGAGGCGACCCACCAGCATAAATACGCCGCGCCCGCAGAAGGGATGATGGCAGAACTCGCGCTCGAGGACGGGACGCTCTGGTACGAAACGACCGGCGACGGCCCGCCGCTCGTGTTCGTCCACGGCGGCTGGATGAACGGCCAGGCCTGGCGACCCCAGGTGGAGTACTTCGCCGACGATTACCAGGTTGTCACCATGGACGTACGCGGCCACGGCCAGACGGGTGCGACCGATCGCGACCGCTACTCGATCGACCTGTTCACGGACGACCTCGAGACGTTGCTCGCCCACCTCGAGATCGAAGCGCCGATCCTCTGTGGCCTCTCGCTGGGATCGATGGTCGTCCAGCAGTACCTCCAGCGCCACCCCGACGGGCCGTCGGGGGCGATTCTCGCAGGTGCGGTTCGGTCGATGCCGCCCCTCGACCTTCCGCAGGGGCTGAAACCGTTCGTCTCCCCGCTGCCCGCGCTTGCGACGACGCTTTCGATGACCGACTCGGAGACGGCGTTTCGCTCCCTGCTGACCTCGATCCAGGCGACGACCGGCCAGCGGTGGCTCTCGGTCGATCCGTCCGTTCGCGCCGAGGCGCTCGAGGCGGTCGGCGAAGTCTCGCGCCAGGAGTTCCGCAAGATCTTCGGCGCGCTGTATCGCTTCGATCCACCGGACCTGGGCAACGTTACGACGCCGACGCTGGTGGTCCACGGCGAACAGGAAGCACCACTCGTCAAGGCCCAGGGGGAGGAGATCGCGTCGGCCGTCGCGGACGGCCAGCGTCTCACCTTCGACGACGCGGGCCACCTCGTCAACCAGGATCGACCGCGCGCGTTCAACGCTGCCACGGAGGCGTTCCTGCCGAGCGTTTCGCCGACCGCGTAATCGGGGAACCCTGATCCGGCGTTCCGGAGGCGTTACTCGATAGTGACAGTCGATTCCCCGCCCAAGACGGCGTCGACGATCAGCGAGGGCTGACCGTTCCGTCCGTGTTCCCAACGTGTGTTGGCGTTGCGACCAAGGCCGTCACTACGGTATCCGTACTACACAGCGGTACGTAGCGCCGGAACACCGCTGCAACCTATGAGTAGTCAGTCCCCACCGTTCGACGCTACCGACACGACTGCGAACTGGTCGAGCATCTCGAAACACGTCCTCAACAGCTACGTCGAAGCCAACAACGCCGTCCTGGCAGCGATGGGATTGACGCCGCGAAGCACCGACGACCCTGGCCCGCTGGACGAAGCCACCGTCACCGACCCCGACGTCTCCGACGTTTCCTACGGAGACGAACGGTGGACGCTGGAACGGTCGACCGACGACTACGCGGCCCTCGGCGTCGGCGACTTCGTCCGCTTTTCGAAACCCATCCGGAACGCGGACGTCTCCGCGTTCGCCCAGGTGTCCGGCGACACGAACCGCCTCCACCTAGAGGAGGAGTTCGCCGGCCAAACCCAGTTCGGCGGCCGGATCGCCCACGGTACGCTCGTTGCCGGAACGATCAGTGCAGCGCTCGCCCGGTTGCCCGGCCTCACCGTCTATCTCTCCCAGGACCTCGAGTTCCACGCTCCCGTCGAGATCGGCGATATCGTGACGGCCGAGTGTGAGATCGTCGAGGACCTCGGCGACCGCCGGTATCGCCTCCGCACGGCGGTCACAGCCGAGGACGATCGAACCGTGATCGACGGCGAAGCCGTGGTCCTCATCGAGGAACCGCCCGAGGCGTAACGTGGCTTCTCGGTACGTCCACCCTTTCCGTTGGGTTTTCGATCCGTCGCTCTCGCCTTTCACACCCAGCAGCGATTCTCGTTCGGCGTCGGCAGTGAGAATGCCAGCAGCGATTCTCGTTCGGCGTCGGCAGTGAGAATGCTCCTCGAACGTTGCTCGATTTCGACGAAGTTCAGCAATCGCGGTTCCAAAGCAGATTGGAACAACCGTGATACGGGAACCTGCCGAATGTGATACCATGAGCAGATCAGAATCGGTCTCGAAAGTCGTCGCGAAGTGTCGGGCCTGTGAGTCGGTGTTCGTCTCCGAACAGCTCCCCGACGGAACGATCCGTCCCATCGGCGTCTCGGCGGATTGTACCTGTGGAAACGGCGACTTCCACCGTATCTCCTGATTTTCGATTTCGCCACCCACCAGGGGTGGGTACTCGAGTAGCAATCGTCCTGGTAGCGTAGCGGACGTCCGTTCGTTGCCGACCGGCGAACTCCGGACTCGAGCGAGTCGGTACCCAAACCGGTAGTTCTCGTCCGTCCGGGAGAGCGGAGGTAGAGCCGGAACGGCAAACTGTCGCGGAAGGTACCGGACACGGTCGGTCCGATCCAAACGCCAATCCCGTCGGAGATCGCCCACGAAAGGAGAGTTCCTCTCGATCGTCGGCTCGATCGATGCTCATGGGTGCATAGTGTGGTAGACGAATTATCCCGTCGCCCGTCACGGGTAGTGATATGGGAACTGAGTTACACGAATGGCTCCGGTGCCCGTTCTGCGAGAGCCCTGCCGTCGGTATCCTCACCTATCGGGAGACGGTCAGCCTCGAGTGTTACGAGTGCAGCCACGCCACCCTGTTCGAACTCGGCGAGGACGTCCCGTTTCGGGGCCTCGAGCGCGAAGAACTGGGGCCGAGCAGTCGGTAACGGATCCGGAGTACGCTCGAGAGGCGACCGTCCGGATCGCTCAGTCCGCCGCCTGCCCGCCGTCGACCGGGATCGTGTGGCCCGTCACGTAGGAGGCGTCGGACGAACAGAGGAAGGCCACGACGCCCGCCATCTCCTCGGGATCGGCGATCCGGTCCATCGGCACGTCCCGCATCGCCGACGTATCGAAGTCGGCCCGCCACTGTCGAAGCAGGAACCGGATCGCACTGACGACCCTTCTGATCGGGTCCAGTACCGACGCCCCGCCGGAGTCGCCGAGCATGCTGGACTGGATGTTCGTCTTCGTCGGCCCGGGTGCGATCGCGTTGACCCGAATCCCCGCGTCGGCGTACTCGAGCGCGACCGACTTCGTCAGCCCGACGACGCCGTGTTTGCTCGCCGAATAGCTCGAGAGTCCCGGCATGCCGACGAGACCGGACATCGACGCCGTATTGACGATCGCGCCGTGGCCCTGGCGTTTCATCACGGGGAGTTCGGCCTTCATGCACGCCCAGATACCCTTCATGTTGACGTCGACGATCCGGTCCCACTGCTCCTCCGCGATGCCGGTCGTCTCCACGAAGTCGGTGAGGATGCCGGCGTTGTTGTGGGCGACATCCAGCGAGCCGTAGGTGTCGACCGCGACCGAGACCATCCGCCGAACCGACTCGAGATCGGAGACGTCCACCTTCACGAAGGTCGCATTTCCGCCGGCGTTCTCGATCCGGGCAGCGGTCTCCCGGCCGTTCTCGACGTCGATATCGGCCACGACGACGTTGGCACCTTCCGCAGCGAACCGGTGGGCGGACGCCCGTCCGATTCCCGACCCGGCACCGGTGACGACCGCCGTCTTGCCAGCGAGTCCGTTCATGCCACGATGGCAGTGGGTCGACCCCTATGGTCTTTTGGCCACCTCGCGGGCAGAAACCGGTCGGTGTCGAATCGGCCACGGATCTCGAGGGGAGTTACAGCAGGATCGCCTCGGCCAACCCGAGGAAGACGAAAAAGCCCAGCACGTCCGTCGCCGTCGTGATGAAGATCGTCGCCGACGTGGCCGGATCGTATCCGATCCGCTCGAGGAGCAACGGCGTGATCGCGCCGAAAAAGCCCGCGATGACGAGATTGGCGACCATCGAGATGCCGATCACGGCGCCGAGCAGGACGCTGAACTCGGCGTAGGAGAACGCGATCGCGATCACGGCCACGAGCGCGCCGGTGATCAGCCCGTTGATCGCACCGGCGACGACCTCGTTGAAGATCACCCGCTTGCCGGTCTCGAGCGACACTTCGTCCAGCGAAATTCCGCGCACCGTGACGGCCATCGCCTGCGTGCCGGCGTTGCCACCCATCCCGGCCACGACCGGCATGTACGCCGCCAGGATGGCCACCGCGGCGATAGTCGACTCGAAGAGGCCGACGACCGCCGCGGCCAGAAACGCCGTTCCGAGGTTGAGAATCAACCACTTGTATCGCCGCCGCACCTTCGCCATCGGCCCGTCGAGGACGCTCTCCTCCTCGGCAACGCCCGTGAACTCGTAGAGCGTCTCGCCCTGTGCCTCCTCGAGGATCGCCAGCAGGTCCTCCGCGTGGATGACGCCGAGAATGTCGCCCTCCTCGTCGAGGACGGCGACCGCCCGTTCGCGGTTCTGCATGAACACCTCGACCACATCCTCGTCCTCGCGGTCGTACCGGACGCGTGGCGTCTCCTGGAGGTAGTCGTCGATCGTCTCCGTGTCGTGATCCGCCACCGCCAGCGAGGAGGCAGGGAGTTCACCCACGAGTTCGCCGTCGTCGGTGACGAAGATCGTCGGCACGCTCCCCGTACGCTCTTCGAACCGTCGAACCCGTTCGCTGACCTCCGAGAGGTCCCGCGTTCGCTCCACGGTGACGTACTCGAGGTTCATCAGCCCCGCCGCGCTCTCGGCGTCGAACGACAGGAGAAATTCGGTCTTCTCCCGGCGCTCTGCATCGAGCGTGGTGAGCAGCGACTCGCGCGTGTCTTCGTCGGCGAATCTGAGAACCTCGGTCACCTCGTCCGGATCGAGTCGCTGGATGAACTGCTCGAGTTCGGCTCGGCTCATGTCCGCGACCAGCGCGTTCTGGACCTCGTCCGGAAGCGAGAAGAAGACCCGACGCCGCTCGGTCCGCGGTACCTCCGTAAACCGGGCTGCGGGCTCGGGAGACATCGCGATCGTCTCCTGGACGTCCGCCACCTGCTGGGACATATCCAGGCCATATAGGTGGACCGTTAAATCAGGAATGGTGGAGGCTCGAGGAGCGAGGGAGTCGCCACACAAAGGACGCGGGCCAATATTAATTATCTGATACTATCCTGTGCTATGGCGGTATTTGGTTGGAATGTCGACGACTGTTGGATTCGAACCGTCTTGAAAAGTGATGGGCGCTGCAGGATTTGAACCCGCGACAACTTGGTCCGAAGCCAAGCACTCTGTCCAGACTGAGCTAAGCGCCCTCACGCGTTCATTTCCGTCGGCTCCGTATAAGTCACTCGATTTTCACCGCTCGAGCACCGCCCTTCCGGACCGCCTGGTTCCCACGACGTGGTAATAGCCGAACCGGTTCTTGTTGGGGAACGCCTACGTTCAGATATCCCATGACGCTCGACGAAGCCTCCGTGACGGACGACGCCCGGGCCAGTGTGGCACCGCTCGAGCTCCTCACCGACGACGAGGAGGTCTGGACGGCCGTCCCGGTCGACGCCGACGGTGACGAGCGCGTGACCAGGTGGATCTCGATCGACGGTGCGGACCTCTGTGATCTCGAGGAGTGGCGGTAGCGACTCGTACCCTTTTCCGCCGGTCCCAGTCGAACTGGATCGTACCGCTTAACAGAGCCGCCTGAACAGAGGAGGGTATGACAGCGGGCGCGACCCTCCGCGGGGTAGTCGAGTTGTTGCGACCGGTCAACGTGGTCGCCGCGAGCGCGCTCACGTTCATCGGGGCGTTCGTGGCTGGCGGCGTCGCCGCGGAATCGATCGCGGTGGCGGCGGCGGTCGTCGCGACGGGGCTCGCGGTGGGCGCTGGCAACGCGATCAACGACTACTTCGATCGGGAGATCGACCGGATCAACCAGCCCGACCGACCGATTCCGCGCGGGGCGGTGAGTCCGCGCGGTGCGCTCGCGGTGAGTATCGTCCTCTTCGCGATCGCGGTGGGTCTTACGCTCTTGCTCCCCCTGCCGGCGATCGTGATCGCGGGGGTCAACCTCGTCGCGCTCGTGACGTACACGCAGGTGTTCAAGGGCCTGCCGGGGTTGGGAAACGCCCTGGTCGCCTACCTGGTCGGGAGTACGTTCCTCTACGGTGCCGGCGCGGTCGGCGACGTGGCACCGGCAGTAGTCCTGGGGATCCTCGCGGCGGTCGCGACGCTGACTCGTGAGATCGTCAAGGACGTCGAGGACGTCGAGGGCGACCGTGAGGAGGGGTTGAACACGCTGCCGATCGCGATCGGTGAACGACGAGCGCTCTGGATCGCTGCGGCGCTGCTGGTCGCCGGCGTCGTCGCCAGCCCGGTACCGTACTTCCTGGGATACTTCGGCGTCGCGTATCTCGGCGTCGTCCTCCCGGCTAACGCCGTCATGCTCTACGCGGGATACGTGAGCTTCGCGGATCCAACGGCCGGCCAGCAACAACTGAAGTACGGGATGTTCCTCGCGGCGCTCGCGTTCGTCGTCGGTCGGACGTTCGAGTACGGGGGTCTCTAGGTGTCCGTACGAAGCGCACTCGACACTATTGGAAATCCCTCATGGTAATTGATAGCTGATCAAAAGTACTATATCCCGGATACCGCATACATACACCAGAACCGACGTGGTCAGTGGTATCAGCGGGAGCCGTCACGTGATTTCATATCGACACGAGTGCCCTACATGTATGACTTCGTAGACGACGTTCCGGTCGACGAGGTCGAGCCGGGAACGAACGTTCTCGTTGCCGGGCCACCGATGACTGGCAAGCGTGATCTCGCCGTCGACGTTCTCGTTCAGGGTGCACGGCGGGGCGACGGATCGATCGTCGTGACCACGAAAGACAGCGCCGACAAGATTCTCGATGAGTTCGACGACCGTACCGACAGTGCGGACGTCGGCATCGTCGACTGCGTCACGAAACAGCGCGGGATCGGAACGGGTGGCGACGACCCGCGCGTCAAGTACGCCTCGTCGCCGGTCGACATGACCGGAATCGGGATCAAGCTCTCCGAGTTCCTCCAGGAGTTCTACGAAACCCGAGGGGTGACGAACAACCGCGTCCTGTTGCACTCCATCTCGACGTTGCTGATGTACTCCGACCTCCGGACCGTCTTCCGGTTCCTGCACGTATTCACCGGCCGCATCCAGAGCGCCGACGCGCTGGGCATCTACGTCATCGACTCGACGGCCCACGACGACCAGACGATGAACACGCTCAAACAGTTGTTCGACGGCGTCTTGACCATCGAGGAGACCGACGGCGACGGTCCACGGATCCGGAGTGCCGGTCTCTGACGCGTGCCAGCCGTCGGGCCACGATATTTACAGCCAGCGAGCGTAGGCTCGGCTATGGCACCCGACTCCGATACAGAACCCGACATCGAGGAGATCCTCGAGTACGACACCGTCGCCGTCGTCGGTTGCTCGAGCACGCCGGGGAAGGCGGCCCACGACGTGCCGGCGTATCTCCAGGACCACGGCTACGACGTGATCCCGGTCAACCCGTACGCCGACGAGGTGCTCGGCCGGGAGGCGGTCGACTCCCTCTCGGACGTCGAAGCCGAGATCGACGTCGTCTGTATCTTCCGGCCCAGCGAGGAGGTCGCGGAAATCGTCGACGAGGCCCTCGAGCGGGACGACGTTGCGGTGGTCTGGACCCAGCAGGGGATTCGCGACGACGAGGCGGCGGCCCGGGCGGAGGCGGATGGGCGTGCGGTGGTCCAGGATCGGTGTATGAAGGTCGAACACCGGCGTCGCGTCGCGTAGGGCGGCGCTTGCACGACGGTACCACCGACAAAGACTTACCCGCAAGCGCTGTACTCGCAATCAGAACTCATGTGTGACCGGTTCGGGGACTGTTCGAACGACGGGACCTGCCAGCTTGTGCTGAAGAACCGGACGACGGGGATGGAGGTGGTCGAGTACCACTGCAAGGCCCACCTCGTCCTGCGAGTCTGGGAGGTCGAACGCGACGACACGTTCGAAGTCCTCGACGCGCGCACGCTCGAGGCAGGTACGACGGAGGATCCCCCGGCCGAACGCGACCACGCGTTCGGCCCCGCCGAGGAGTTCGATCCCGGCCCGACGCTACCCGGCGCGGACGGGCCGTCGGTGGACGCGATCGAACCCGACGAGTAACGGGCGACCCCGAATCGTAATCGGGCACCCAGTCGTCTCCTCGAACCCGTTTTAGCTCGGATCAGGACGTCCACTCCTCGAAGGAGCCGTAGATTCCCTTCGAGAGGTATCGCTCGCTCGAGTCGGGGAAGATCGTGACGACCGTGTCGTGCGGGACCGCGAGGTCGCCGGAGGCGATTTCGTTCGCGACGCGTTTGGCCGCGACGCTCGCTGCACCGGCGCTCGAGGCGACCAGGTGGCCTTCCTCGCGGGCGAGCCGTTTCAGTTCGTCGTGGGCGTCCTCGTCGGCGATCGGGTAGACGGCGTCGACGAGTTCGGGATCGAAGAGTTCGTTCGTCTCGGGGTCGTGGGTGCCGATCCCCTCGATCTTGTACTCGTTTTCCTCACGGTCCTCGCCGATGACTTCGCCGTAGAGCGAGCCCTCGGGCTCGACGGCCCCGACGTAGGTGTCGGAATCCTGCTCGAGCGCGTAGCGGGCCAGTCCCATGAGCGTGCCGGCAGTGCCACAGCCAGCGACGACGGCCCCGACCTCGCCGTCGAGCGCCTCGTATATCTCGGGTGCGGTGGTCGCGTAGTGAGCTTCGACGTTCAACGGGTTCGAGAACTGTTGAGGGACGACGGCGTCGTCGAGTTCGGCGGCGAGTTCGTGGGCGCGCTCGATCGCGCCGCCCATCCCGTCTTCGGTCGGCGTGTTGACGATCTCGGCCCCCAGCGCGGCCATCAACTGCTGTTTCTCGACGCTGAACCGCTCGGGGACGACGAAGATCGCGTCCAGCCCGAGTTGCTGGGCCGCGATGGCGAAGCCGATACCAGTGTTCCCCGCGGTCGGTTCGATGACGGTCCCGCCTGGGGAAACGTCGCCGCGCTCGAGCATTCGCTCGAGCATGTACTGGCCGATTCGATCCTTCACGCTCGCGCCGGGATTGAACGATTCGAGTTTCGCGTAGATCCGCACGCCCTCGGGGGCGTCCTGGACGCGGACGAGCGGCGTTCGACCGATCGTCTCGAGTACCGAATCCACCGGTCGCTCGTGGGTCGTCATCGTGTTGGCAAATGTTGCCTCGGCTGTTAGGTGTTGTCGTTTTCCCGCGAGAGTCGGGAGCGTGTAGAACCGTTATACGTAGCGGTGTCCGTCTCCCAACCGGTCGGCGGGTACCGTCGACGATCACCGAGCGAGGGAGAGCCGTAAAGCGGACGGACCGTCCTGCGGCCGGAGGCCAGAACCGGGCCGAGAAGGCCGACACCGCCGTTATTCGGCCGCCGCGTCGCCGGCGTCGTCGCCGGATTCCTCGGTCTCTTCGGCGTCCTCGGCCGCGTCGACGTCGTCGATCGGCGCGCTTCCGTCATCCTCGTCGACGTCGTCGATGGCGGCCTCGGCGAGGATCTGTTCGCCGTCGATGTCGTGTTCCTCGGCGATGGCGAGCAACAGCGCGCGCTGTTCGGTCAACTGATGGTCAAGTCGATCGACGGTATCGTGGGTTTCGTCGACCTCCTCCTCGAGGTTGATGATTCGCTGCTGGAGTTGCTGTACCTGTTTGTACATCGCCTCGGCGCGATCCGAGAGGCCCTGTAGCTTCTTTGCGGTGCTGCCAAGTCCCATGTATCGAGGATGTGTCGGCCGGCTAATGGGCCTTTTCCTCTCTCCCATGCGGTTCGTTCCGGGCTGGTACTGTCTGACATGTGGTTGCCAACCACGTACTTCGATGAATTTATTACGAACCGCAGTCAATCATCTACTGAACTCGAGGTGATCAGCCATGGTGCTGCGAACGCCCACGCCCAGCACCTGGATGCAGAGCCTCGACGTGCCGTCCCGGCTGTTCGGCGACGTCGGGGGCGACGACTACGAACTGTACGAGGAGGACGACGAGTTCGTCCTCACGATCGACGTGCCGGGCTTCGAGACCGACGAGATCGATCTGGCCTGGGACGACGGCGTGCTCAACGTCGCCGCCGAGCACGTCGACGAAGACCGTAGCCGGAAGAAAACCTACCACCGCCGGTTCCGCTTCCCCAAGACGATCGACGACGAGGCAATCACCGCCGAGTACACCAACGGCGTCCTCGAGGTCCGGCTGCCGACCGCCGGCACCGACGTCCAGGGCCGCGAGATCCCGCTCGAGTAACCTCGGCGGTCGCGGCCCGACCGCCTCCGCGTCGCCGGTTCGCCGACCCGGCAGACCCTGATCGGTGTACCGGCCCCCGGGCACCGTAGCGCCCGGCGAACCGCCCGTTCGTCGGCGCGTGTGGTCCCGCGAGGACTCCGGGTCGGCCCGTCCCGCCGTTTTCGCGCGTCGACGTACCCCGATAGCCACTGCCATCGACTGTCGACCGTACTCGAGTCCGAACGATGCAACTCCACGTCCGACCGCTCAAGGGACGTGACGCCGGCAGCGCCCTCGCCGCGACCGATCGGGAGACGATGGAGATCTCGGCGTCTCGACCGGGGCGTTCGACGCCGGTCCCTCGGCGGGCGAGTTCGACGAGGGCTTCGAAACCGGCGATACCGAGGCCAAAGCGGAGTGAGGGCCGCTCCGTCTCGCGAACGGCCAGTGACGAACCAGCCGATCCCGGCCCGCGCCTTGCACTGGCCCCACCAAGAACGATAGTCGGCTCCCCTGTAGCGGCCCGGTAGGGAATGGTCGACGACGAATTCCGTCCGGCCATCCTCCGGGGCGGATGAGTGTGGTTCGACTCGGCTATCGGCTCGCGGCCTATCTCGGTTCGCTGGTCCTGCTGACTGGCCTCTACGCGTCGCTGTACTCCTGGGGGATGGCGACCCTCGAAGGCGATCCACGGCCGTGGTACCAGTCGTTCGAAGTAGTGGTCCAGTCGATGACGACGACGGGGTACGGCCAGGACGCTCCCTGGGAGACGCTCGAGATGACGGCACTGATGGTGGCGATCCAACTGACGGGCATCGCGTACATCTTCGTGGCAGTACCCCTGTTCGTCGTCCCGTGGCTCGATCGCATCGTCCAGGCGACGCCGCCGGCCGACGTCGCCGAACTCGCGGGTCACGTCGTCATCGTCGGCTACACGCCGCTCTGTAAGTCGCTCGTGGACGAACTCGAGTCCGCCGGTACCGAGTACGTCGTCCTCGAACCCGACGAGGAGCGCGCCCAGTCGCTCCACGAGGACGGACTCGTCGTCCTTCACGGCGATCCCGCCGCGGACGCGACGCTCGAGAACGCACAGGTGGGCGAGGCGCTCGCGGTCGTCGTCGACGCCTCGGAAGGCGAACACATCAGTGCGGTCATCGAACTGGCTGCGCGGACGGACGGACCGCGGGTACTGACGCTCGTCGCCGATCCCTCGCGTGCGCGCTACCTCCGCTACGCCGGGGCCGACGAGGTGATCTCGCCGAAACACCGTCTCGGCAAGGCGCTGGGAGACAAGGTCCGCCCGGTCGTCGACACGGACCTCGAGGGAGCGATCGATCTCGACGGGGAGCTGCAACTGCGCGAGTTTCCGATCGAGCCGGACAGCCCGTTACACGACCGCGACCTCTCGGCCGCGACGCGCGTCGAGGCGGACGGGGCGACGGTCCTCGGGGCCTGGGTTCGCGGGGACTTCCTCCGCTCGCTGCCGGGGGAGGTCCACGTCGACGACAACACGACCCTGCTCGTGGCCGGCACCGACGGCGACTTCGGACCGGTCGTCGAGGCGACCGACTCCGAGGGATCGCCGTATCGGCCGCTCCAGGAGCCGGTCGTGGTCGTCGGCACCGGTACCGTCGGCTCGTCGGCTGCTGGCGATCTCGAGCGCGCCGGCATCGAACGGACCGTCCTCGACCGCGAGAACGGCGAGTTGGTCGACGCCGTCGGCGACGTGACCACCGAGGAGGGACTGGCCGCCGCGGACGTCGGTGCCGCCGGCACCGTGATTCTCGCGCTGGACGACGACGAGACGGCGCTGCTGGCGACGCTCGTCGCCCGCGAACTCAACCCCGACCTCGAGATCTTCGCGGCTGCGGACGTGGCGGCGAACGTCCACCGACTGCGAGACGCCGGTGCCGACTACTCGCTCGGCCTGCCGAACGTCGCCGGTCGGATGCTCGCGTTGCGCATCTTCGAGCGGGAGGCGATGACGTTCGGCGATCGCATCGAACTCCGTCTCGTCGACGTGCCGAACTCGGCCGGCAAGCAACTCGATAGCGCGGCGATCCGGGCCCTGACCGGCTGTTCCGTCGTCGCGCTCGAGCGCGACGGCGAGCTGGAGACGGCTGTCGGTGGGCGGGAGCTGTCCCCGGGGGATCGGCTGCTCGTGGCCGGGACCGAGGACGAACTCGAGGGCTTCCACGCGGCGTTCGACTCGAGGCCGGCGTGAGCTACGCCGCGGCCAGCAGTCCCCGGTGAAAGCGTGTAGTCCCGGCCCGGCGTAGGATCGACCCGATGAGCGACCGCGACCACGAGTTCGACCCCGAGGAACCCGCCCAGAAGGAGGTCGGTCGCGAGATGGTCGATCAGAGCACCGGCCTCGGATCCGTCGCGGCGCACCTCTACCGGGGCGAGATGGAACGGACGGTCGGGTGGCGCGACCGGCTCGATACGACGACGAACTGGGCGGTGACGGTCATGTCGGCGATCGTCGCCTACGCGTTTTCGGGCGAGGTCTCCCACGCCGTGATCCTGGCGGGGATCATGATGGGGACCGTGTTCCTGTTCATCGAGGCCCGGCGATTCCGCGATTACGACATCTGGCGGTCCCGGGTCCGGGTGCTCCAGGAGAACCTCTTCGCCAACGCGCTCGATCCGTCCCAGGGCGTCGAACACGACGCCTGGCGTGCGACGCTGAGCGAGGACTACCGCGATCCGACACCGAAGATTAGCTACCGCGGTGCGTTCAGCCACCGCCTTCGCCGGGTCTATCTCCCCTTGCTCGGCGCGACAGGAGTCGCGTGGCTCTTTCACCTCTGGGCGTTCTCCCCGGACGAGCCGTTTCCCGCCAGCGCCGGGCTTCCGGGGATCGACGGCTCGTTCGTCGCCGCCGTCGTCGGACTCTACTACCTCGTGTTGGCCGCGTTCGCGATCCCACTCTCGTCGAAAGAACGCGGCGAAAGCGGCGCGGCCGATCACGGGAACATCGAGTGAGCGACGGCGGCCGGTCGGGGCCGGATCGCGACTCGAGAGAGCCCTTCCTACCGGCTCATCGGGCGCTGCCGATGGGCGTCGGCGGGAGACGACGTTTGTGGTCGGTTCGATCGCACCACTCGCGGAGTCGATCGACGATCGTCGGGTCGACGTCGATTCGCTCGGCGACGGCGTCCTTCCCCAGACCCTCGTCGACGTGCAACCGAAGGATAGCGTCGACCTCCTCCGGGGAAATCTCGAGCGTCGCTGCCGGCGACTCCCCGGGGTGAAGCGGCGATCCAGACGTCTCGACGGTCAGCTCCTCGGGAACCCCGACGGCTCGAGCGAGGGACTCCACTTCCGTTCGGTAGAGGTCGCCGAACAGCAGACAGTCCGCCGCCGTCTCGCCGTGTTTCGTCGCGGCCCCCAGCAGGTACTGCGTCCGGTTGATCGGGCCGACGACCAGCGCGTTCGTCGTGTTCGCGACGTAGTACGCACAGGCCATCCGGAGCCGCGAGAGGGCGTTGGTCCCGGCGACGAGGTCGTCCGACGGCCCGGCCGACTGGCCGACCGTCTCCTTGAACGCCGCCAGCAGCGGCTGGAGGTGCAGTTTCAAGGCGTCGACGCCGAGCGAGGAGGCGACGGCTTCGGCCTGTCGCGTGACGGCCTCGTGGCTCATAAACGCCGGCATGACCAGCCCCGTCACGTCGTCGGCACCGACGGCGTCGACCGCGAACGACGCGGCCAGCGCCGTCTCGACGCCCCCGTCCAGGCCGACGACGAGGCCGTCGGCGTCCGCGTCGGCGACCAGCCGCTCGAGAAACCGGGGGAAGGCCGCCTCGAGCCGGGTGGCCGCCTCGTCGGTCGTCGCGAGTCCGCGGTCGTTCCGGGGGACGTCCGTCTGGAGTGTACCCGAGTCCGCAGCCGTCATCGGTTCACCGGCTCGACCCGCCCTGGAACGGCCATCGAGTGACCGACCGACGGGATCGTTCGACCCTCGTCACGTTCGCGAATCGATAGTGGACGTCCGAGACCAAAACTCGCAATTACGTCTTCCATCGTACACCATATCCATCGACAAGTGGACGATATAATGCTTTCTCCCGAGTTGGTTATTCGATTATAGACTCTAGAGAGATGTTCAAGGAATATATATCGCTGGTTCACCGGGACCGTTCGGGGCGGGAGGCTCTCGTAGGTAGTCTCGCCGGAGACGACGAGACTGAGATGCCGTCCTAGTCTCACCCGAGACTGCGATGGTGAGACTGAGACGGCAAGTTACGGGCTGGCCCGCCGACCGACCCCCACGATGTCCGGCGGTTCGAGAGGCGAAAAGTCCTTAAGTATACGCCCGCTACCAGGAGATGGATAGGTCGGGCAGTTAGGCCCTGCTCGGTACCCGCACTATGGCCTTTAGCGGGGACCGAACACCGCGGGCGTCCGGTCAGACCGGCCGGGGCCCCGGGAGCCAACGTGGAAGCCTCGTCCGTCGGGGACAGCGGTCCACGGTGGCCGTCCGCAGGGACGTCCCATCGTGGTTAGCCGGCGACAGCCCATCAGGCGCGGAAGCGAGCAGTGGACCGCCGGACACCTGTCGCTCGACGGGTCGCGGGGTGGAGAAGGCAACCGGGATTCCCCCGGCCGGAACGCCGGGCAATCGCGGCCTCCACATTCATATTTCATTCCGCCGCCGCTTCCGCCCCGTAGCGTCGACGCTACGAACCGTAAACACCGTCCTGAGATCCCGATCGATCGTCGGTACCTGTGGGTTACGCGCTCGAGTCGGTCGGCATTGAAAGTGACGTACCGCTAGTATTTCAGCGATCACCGCCGATCAGCACATGAAAAAGCTTAGGATCGTTCTGGTCGGGGTACCCGCTATGCCGTCTCGCCGACTCGCGGTGCTTCTGGGCGTGGTCGTACTGGTCGGTCTCGCCGGGTGCGTCGCCCTGTCGCCCTCGAGCGACGATCCCGACCCGGAAGCACTGTTCGAGAGCACGTTCGTCTACAGTGACGACCTGGAGGACGTCACGGGCGAGCAAACGATCGAGATCACCGGCGGTTCCGAGACGATCTCGGAGACTCTCCGAATCTACGAACGCCCGTACGTGTACGACCGGGAGGAGGTACTCGAGACGACCGACCCCGAACGGGAAGGGCACGTCTTCGTCTCGGACCCGTCCGGCGCGTGGTGGTACTACCCCGAACGGTCGCTTGTAGAGCGCCACGAGGCGTCCGAACCGTTCGACGACGACGCCGTGCGCTCGGACCGCGCCGAGATGGCCGAGTGGAAACGCGACTGGTACGATCTGGAGTACCAGGGCACCGAGGAAGTCGCCGGACGCGAGGCCCACGTCCTCGGCGTCGACCTGCGATCGGAAGCGGTCAAACAGGGCGTCTCCGTCCTGCTCGGCGACACCGAGTACGTCTACGCGCTCGAGACGGTCGAAGCACCCGATGAGATAGACGTCGTCGAGCAGACGATCTGGATCGACGCCGAGTACGACTACCCGCTACAGGAGCGCCAGGTGTTCGAGTTCGGGGACGGCGAGCGGTACGAGATGGTCGAGCGGTTCGAGACGGTCTCGTTCAACGGGGACCTCGACGACGAGTTGTTCGAGTTCGAGCCGCCGGAGAACGTGACGGTCGAGTCGCGCTAACCGGAAGCGACGGCGAAAGTTCTCCTGCAGGAGCCGCCCGTCACTCGGCCGGCTGCCCCACCTGTCGTCTCCCGCCGAGCGTGAGACCGCCCTCGAGCGTGCGGACCGGATACGGGATGTCGATGCCCTCCTCGTCGAACCGTTGCTTGACGGCGGTGACGTACTCGCCTTTGATCCGGACGAAGTCGGCCCGCGAGGGTTCGGCGATCCAGAACCGGGCCTGGAGGCCGACGTCGGAGTCGCCGAGTTCCGTCAGCCGAACCGACGGCGCAGGGTCGTCGAGGATGTCGGGATGGCGTTCGGCTTCGTCGACGATGATCTCGCTCGCCCGTTCGATGTCGTCGTCGTAGCCGATGCCGAAGACGAACTTCAATCGAAGCTTCTCGCCGTCGACGGGGTTTTTGACGACGCTGTCGGTCAACTCCGAGTTCGGGACCGTCAGCAGTTCGTTGTCGAACGTCCGAACCCGGGTCACCCGGAGGCTGATGTCCTCGACGACGCCCGAGTGGTCGTCCCACTCGATCCAGTCGCCGATCTTGAACGGCTTGTCGGTGTAGATGAAGACGCCGGAGACGAAGTTCGAGATGACGTTCTGTGCGGCGAGCCCGACCGCGAGTGCGCCCGCGGCGGCGATGCCGGCCATCGAGACGAGGAAGTTGCCGAACCCGGCGAAGCCGAACGCGACGCCGACGGCCACGAAGACGACCGCGAACCGCGTCACCATCAGCAGCGGGTTCTGGGCGTGGCGATCCAGCCCCCGCCGATCCATCGCTCGCCGGACCAGCGGCACGACGACCAGCCGGCCGACGGCGAAGACGGCGACGAACGCGACGACGAACAGGATCACCCCCTCGAGACTGCCCGCGACGGATTCCAGTCCTGCCTCCTCGAGGGTGCGACCGATCGGTCCGAGGTCGTCACCCCGGGGGGCGACTGGCTCCGCCGTCATCGATAGAAGACTGCGGTGTGTCCGCGGGTGTCGACGACGTCGGCGTCGACCCGGTCGGCGAGCGTCGCGGCCAGTTCCTCCGTCGACCCGTCGCTGCGGGCGGCCCGAAGGAACTTCGTCTTGACGAGGTCCTCGTTCGATAGCTGGTCGTCCAGTTCGTCGACGACGGCCTCGATACCGCTTTTCCCGACCCAGACGGTCACGTCGAGGTCGTGTGCACGCCGTTGGAGTTCCTCTCGATCCATATTCCGCCATTACGGCCCCGTCCGTTTGAATCTTCGCGAACCGGGACGAGACGCCTCGAGTGACGGCCGCGGCCAGTGTCAGTCCTCGTAGGGATATCGATCGTGTTCGCCACAGGCGCAGGTGACGACGACGTGGCCGTCCCGAAGTCTGACGCGTGCGTTGTCCCCCGGCCGTAGGTAAGCATCACAGCGGTCGCAGGTGAACCGCGTGAACGATCGCGGCAAGGAGAGGCGATTACGCTCCGCGATGCGGCGTGCGAGGCGCACGTAGTACTTCGCGCGGTCCTCGTCGCCGGCTTCCGTCGCCGACCGAGCCAGCTCCTCGAGCCGTTCGATCCGTTCGGCGGCGACGCTCATACCGGGTCGTAGTCGGCGGCCACCCATTGATGTTTCGTCCTCGCGGGTCCAGGGGACGGACGTCCGAGGCCATGGACCGGGTCAGACGGGCCACGAATCGCGTCAGACGGTTACTGTCCGTCGGTTCCGGCGTACCCGCGACAGAGGCGAGTATAGCGGGTACGTCGGTACAGCAATCCGTATCAGGCCCCGGCTAACAGCCCTTGCTGTGGCTGAACTGTCTCGCGACGGATACGGGCCGACCTCCGGAACGGAGCTACAGACAGGGAGCGCGACGGGCCGAAATACGGGTTCGGCGCGAGGTAGCAACGCAATACTGTTATATCCCAGTCGGCGAACGCACAGTTGGACTCGATGACAGGCATCGCCTCGAGTGACCGGGCAGGGGCTGACGGCGTCAGTCGGCGTCGCCTGCTCGCCGCGACGGGACTGACGACGGCGACCGCCGGCTGCGTTCGCCAGCTCCGCAGTGCGGTCAACCGTGACGACGTCGACCAGTTGTCGCTCTCGATCACGACGTACACCGCCGACGGCGACCGCGAGAGCATCCAGCTCGCGCGAGCGATCGGTGAAGCCCTCGAGGCGGTCGGAATCGACGTCACGATCGACATGCGGTCCCAGGACGAGGTGCTTCGGGCGGTACTCGTCAACCACGACTTCGACGTCTACGTCGGGCCGCATCCGGGCGGCGTCGATCCGGACTTCCTCTACGGGGCGTTGCACTCCCGATTCGCCGAAGAAGCCGGCTGGCAGAACCCGTACGGGTATACGAACCTGGTCGTCGACGACCTGCTCGAGGCCCAGCGCCAGGCCGCGGGCGACGAACGTGCCGACGCCGTCGCGGAGATGCTCGAGGCGTTCGCGACCGAGCTTCCGTTCCTGCCGATCTGCGTGCGCGAGGAACACCGCCTCGTGCGAACGGATCGGTTCGATGGCTGGGGGCAAGCGAATACGGGGACCCGACTCGGCTACCTCGGTCTCGAAGCCAGCGGGGACGACCTGACCCTCGAGGCCGCCCACACCGATCCCCGCGTCTCGATGAACCTGAACCCGCTGTCCGTGGAGTACCGGAACGAGGGAACGTTCACGGACCTGCTCTACGATTCGCTCGCGACGGTCGACGGGGACGAGGTCCGGCCGTGGCTGGCGGCCGACTGGGAGTTCGACGACGGCACGTTGACGGTCGACCTCCGCGAGGACTGCTGGTTCCACGACGGCGAAGCGGTCACCGCCGACGACGTAGCCTTCACCTATCGATTCCTGCGCGATACGACGCGAGGGGAGCGACGGTTTCCAGCGCCAGCGCCGCGGTTCCGGGGACGCGTCTCGCTCGTCGAGAGCGTGGACCCAGCCGACGAGCACCGCGTCGAACTCTCCGTCGACGCCGGCGCGGACGCGGCCGCGCGGGCGCTGCTGGTGCCTGTGCTACCGGCCCATATCTGGGAGCATCGGTCGTCGCCACCGTCCGTCCCCGGCGTCGACGTCGCCGAAGGGACGACGGAGGCGCTGACGACGGACAACGTCCCACCTGTCGGCAGCGGCCCCTACGAGTTCGCCGACCGATCCGAGCGCGAACACGTCACTCTCGAGCGGGTCGACGACCACTTCACGCGACGCGACCCGGACCTCCCGTCGCCGACGGCCGGCCGGATCCGGATCCAGATCGATCCCCGGAGTACCTCCGCGATCGAACTCGTCGAGAGCGGCGACTCCGATCTCACCAGTCTCCCCCTCGAGAGCTACGTCGTCGACGACGTGATCGAGGGGACTGTCACCGCCGTCGACGTACTCACCTCCTCGTCCCGCGGGTTCTACCACGTGGGGTTCAACACCCGCAAGACGCCGTACTCCAACCCGAACTTCCGCCGGGTCGTCGCCCGCCTGATCGACGAGGCATGGCTGGTCGAGGACGTCTTCCACGGGCACGCACGGGCGACCGCGATGCCGGTCGCCGAGGAGTGGACGCCGGCGGACCTGACCTGGGACGACGGGAATCCGGTGGCTCCCTTCCTGGGAACCGACGGCGAACTCGACGCCGACGCGGCGCGAAGCGCGTTCGAATCGATCGGCTTCCGGTACGCCGACGACGGCACGCTCCGGGTGGTCCGCTGATGCTGGTCGGCGTCGTGGTCCAACTGACCGTCGTCGTGGCCGTCCTGACGGTGCTCGGAATCGGCCTCTTCGTCGGCCGTTACCGACTCCGGGATACGTACCGCGAGTGGCGGTCGCGGATCCGGGCGGCGACACCGGCCGCCGTCGTCCTCGTTCTCGTGCTCCTGTTCAACAACGTCGCGAGACAGATCGTCCCGGACGTCTCGTGGATGATCGGCTGGCAGTTCACGTGGGGGATCTACGACCTCGAGGGCGAGTTCATCCTCTGGTTGCAGTCGTTCGCGACGCCGTGGGTGACGGCCTACTTCTCCTTTATGTACATCTACGGTTACGTCTTCCTGCTGTTCTTCCCGGCCGTCGCCTACTTCGCGCTGTCGAACACGCGCCCGCTGCGGGAACTCCTGACGGCGTACACGCTGAACTACACGCTGGGGCTTGTGCTCTATACCTTCGTCATCGCCTTCGGGCCGCGGAACATGATGCCCGAACTCGTCGAGGCGTTGCTGTACGATACCTACCCCCAGTACCAGCACCTGACCCGGCAGGTCAACCGGAACACGAACGTCTTCCCCTCGCTGCACGCCTCGCTCGCCGCGACGGTCGCGTTCCTGGCGTACCGGACCCGGGACGTCTACCCGAAGTGGGCCGCCGTCGCCGCGTTCGTCGCGGTCTCCGTCGCGGTGTCGACCATGTACCTCGGAATCCACTGGGCCATCGACGTCGTCGCCGGCGTCGGCCTCGCCTACCTCAGCGTCGCCGTGGCCCACCACCTCGTCGGTCGGTGGTCGCTTTCGGCGGCGCTCGAGCGTCTGCGTTCCTAGCGGAGTCCCCCGCAGGACCACCGTCGGCACGAGGTCACCACGCCAGTACGCTGTGCTCACGACGACGCGCTCGATCCCACGCTACAGTTCCTCGAGCGAGCGGAGTTTCTGCTCGACGGCCGGCGGGGCGGCGCTCGGGCCGTCGCGGACGCGATGGTCGGGAATCAGGAGGGGTGCGGGGTTCTCGTCTAACGCCGTCCGGACCGTGATGCGGTCGTCCTCGTCCTCGTGGTCGAGGTCCGGGGTCATCCGGGCCAGCGTCTCCACGTCGACCTGGTCGCCGTAGGGAATCTCCCGGACCTGCTCGAGGACGGCCCGCTGGTCGGTCGGCACGGTCAGCGCGACCTGGACGTCGTCGAACGTGACGGGATCGATCCCGTCGAGGTACTCGAAGATCCGGTCGAGAATCGAATGCGCCGACTCGGCGTCGTCGTCCGGCACGTCGGGAAACGACACGCTCAGCACGCGCCCGCTCGCGACGCCGAGCTGGACGTGGCGGTCGAGGTACGTCGACTCCCGGGCGTAGATACCGGCGTCCGTGACGTCTTCCATGGAGACAGCGTACGCGCCACGGGCTTGAATAATCGCCGGTCTCTCCGCTGGACCGCGAAATCTACCTCAAGCACGAGCGTCGGGCCGTCCGTTCCCTTCGACACCGGCGCTCCAGCCCGGGACGTCCCGATGGCGCAAGGTATTTGTACATATGAGTACGTCGATGTACAATAATGAACTCCGAAACGGAGCTCGCGCCCGCGGTGGCGTCGATCCTCGAGGCCGCGCGGGAGCGATCGGGCGGTCCGGAGCGCGTTGCCGCCGACGCGCGATCGTTGCCCGACGCGCTCGAGCGCGCCGAGGCCGCGGGGCGTGACCCCGTCATCGCCGAAGTGAAACCGACGAGTCCCACCGCCGAGGGGACCCGCGACGACGACCCCGTCGCGTTGGCGGAGGCGATGGTCGAGGGCGGTGCGGCCGCGATTTCGGTGCTGACGGAGCCGACTCACTTCGGCGGTTCGCCCGAGGCGCTGACCCGCGTCCGCGAGGCGGTCGACGTTCCCGTTCTCCGGAAGGACTTCGTCCTCCGAGAGGACCAACTGGACGTCGTCGAAGCGGATCTCGTCCTGCTGATCGCCCGCTTCGTCGACGACCTCGCAGCCCTCGTGGACGCGGCCCGCGAGCGCGGGTTTCAGCCGCTCGTCGAGGTTCACGACCGCGCGGAACTCGAGACGGCCCTCGAGGCGGGCGCGGAGATCGTCGGCGTCAACAACCGCGACCTGGCGCGACTCGAGGTCGACCTCGAAACCTTCGAGTCCGTGGCCCCTGCAGTTCCGGACGACGTCACGCTGATCGCCGAGAGCGGCGTGTCCGACCCGGCCGACGTTCGGCGAATGCGCGAGGCGGGCGCGGACGCGCTGTTGATCGGGAGCGCGATCATGGACCACGGCGAAGGCGAGACCGACGTCGCGGCGAACACGCGCCGACTGACGGGCGCGAACGGAGGCGAGTAACGTGACGAGGACACAACCACAGATCAGCGAGGCCACGACAGCATGAGCACGGGCGATCACGACCGAGAGACGCGACGCGACGCCGACGGGACGTTCGGCGAGTACGGCGGCCAGTACGTCCCCGAGGCCCTGATGCCGGCGCTGCAAGAACTCGAGGACGCCTACGAGCGGTACGTCCTCGAGAACGAGGACGGCTTCATGGACGAGTTCCGCGAGCGCATGCGCGATTTCGGCGGCCGACCGACGCCGCTGCAGCGCGCCGACCGCCTGAGCGAGCGATACGACCGCGAAATCTACCTCAAGCGCGAGGATCTGGTCCACGGCGGCGCGCACAAGCTGAACAACGCGCTCGGGCAGGTGCTGCTCGCGAAGTACATGGGCAAGGAGCGGGTGATCGCCGAGACCGGTGCCGGCCAGCACGGGACGGCGACGGCGATGGCGGCGGCCCACCTCGACGTGCCCTGCGAGATCTACATGGGCCGGACGGACATCAACCGCCAGCGGCCGAACGTCTACCGGATGCGGATGAACGGAGCCGAGGTGAACCCGGTGACCGCCGGCTCCGGCACGCTGAAGGAAGCGATCAACGAGACGATGCGCGACTGGGCGACGACCGTCGAGCGGACCCACTACGTCATCGGTAGCGTGGTCGGTCCCCACCCGTTCCCGAAACTCGTCCGGGACTTCCAGTCGGTCATCGGCGAGGAGGCCCGCGAACAGATCCGGGAGAAAGCGGGTCGGCTTCCCGACAGCGTCGTCGCCTGTGCCGGCGGCGGCTCGAACACGATGGGGGCGTTCCACGCGTTCGTCCCCGACGAGAACGTCGACCTGTACGCCGTCGAAGCCGGCGGCTCGAGCCTCGAGATCGACACCGATGCGGGCGTCGCACCCAACTCGGCGACGCTCTCGACGGGCACCGACGGCGTGCTCCACGGCGCGATGACGAAGCTCCTCCAGAGCGACGACGGCCAGATCGTCGAGTCCCACAGCGTCAGCGCGGGGTTAGACTACGCCGGCGTCGGTCCCGAACTGTCCCACCTCGTCGAGACGGGACGCGTGACGCCCGTCAACGTCGACGACGAAGCCGCGCTCGACGGCTTTCACCGCCTCTCGAACCTCGAGGGGATCATCCCGGCGCTGGAATCGAGTCACGCACTCGGGTACCTTGAGGAGCAGACGGACGAGTTGGGCGACCTCGTGATCGTCAACGTCTCCGGCCGCGGCGACAAGGACCTCGAGACGGTGCTGGAGGAAACAGAGAAGCGCGACCTCGAGGCCGCGCCCGACGTGGAGGTGTTCGACGGTGAGTGACGACGGACGGTCGGAAGACGGCGAGTACGACAGCGACGTCGAGGCCGCCATCCGCGAGAACCACCCCGCGCTCATCACCTACATCACCGCGGGCGATCCCACCCTCGAGGACACCAAGGCGTACGTCGAGGCCCTCGATCGGGGCGGCTCGGACCTGATCGAACTCGGCCTGCCGTTCTCGGAGCCGATCGCCGAGGGACCGACGATCCAGGCGGCGATCAACCGCGCGCTCGAGGCCGGCACGACCCCCCAGGGGTTCTTCGAACTCGTCGACGACCTCGAGACCGAAGCCCCGCTGCTGGTGATGACGTACTACAACATGATCCTCCAGTACGGGGGACGCGAGGCACCACGCGCCTCGGATAGCGACGTGGCTTCGCCGCAGCGCAAGCCGGACGTGAGGCCGTTCGTCGAGCGGGCCGCCGAAGCCGGCCTCTCCGGGATCATCGTCCCGGACCTGCCCGCCGAGGAGGCCGACCCCCTGCGGGAGGCCTGCGACGATCACGGCCTCGACCTAGTGTTCATCGTCGCGCCGACGACCGAGGGCGAGCGGCTGGATCGGATCATGTCCCAAGTCTCGGGCTTCGCCTACGTGCAGGCCCGCCTCGGGACGACCGGCGCTCGGGCCGACGTCTCGACGGCAACCCACGAGAGCCTAGAGCGTCTCTCGGCGTACGACGTACCGAAGGCCGTCGGCTTCGGCGTCAGCGAGGGCGATCACGCCGCCGAGATCGTGGAAGCCGGCGCTGACGGCGTCATCGTCGGCAGCGCGCTCGTGGACATCATCGCTGAGCATAGCTCAGCGGGCACTGCGACGGAGTCGCAGAACATCGCTTCGAGCGACGACACCGACGAGGCTGTCGAGCGTCTCGAGACGAAGGCCGCGGAACTCAAACGCGGTGCCCGACGCGGAGCCGACGACGGAGACGTACCGGAACCAGAACACCCATAACTGCAAGCTTGCTACTGACCCGCAATGACTACCACAGGACTCGACGCACGGCTTCAGCGGATCGGAACGGACGGGAACTACGTCATCGTCCCGATGGATCACGGTATCACGATGGGTGCCGTTCAGGGGCTGAAGGACATCGAATCGACGATCGACGGCGTCACCCGTGGCGGCGCAGACGCCGTCCTCACGCAGAAGGGGATCGCTCCGCGCGTCCACGACAACAAGAACGGCAAGGGCTACATCGTCCACCTCAACGGTTCGACGACGATCGGTCCCGACGAGAACGACAAGCGGATGACCGGGACCGTCGAGGAAGCGGTTCGGGTCGGGGCCGACGCCGTCTCGTTCCACATCAACGTCGGCTCGGATCACGAACCGGACCAGATCACTCAGCTCTCTGAGGTCACGGCGGATGCGAAACGGCTCGGCATTCCCGTGCTCGCGATGGCATACGCCCGCGGGCCGGGCGTCGATCCCGAGGACCCCGAGGCACTGGGTCACGCCGTTCGCCTCGCCGAGGAACTCGGAGCCGACCTCGTCAAGACGGGCTACAGCGGCAATGCCGGGAGCTTCCGACACGTCGTCGAGTCCACGCGGTTGCCGGTCGTCATCGCCGGCGGTTCGAAGGGGACTGACCGGGAGACGATCGAGATGGTTCGCGGCGTCATGGACGCCGGCGGCGCGGGCGTTTCGATGGGCCGATCGATCTTCCAGCACGAAGATCCGGAGGCCATCGCGACCGCCGTCTCCGCCGTCGTCCACGACGATCTCGACGCCGAAGCCGCACTGAAAGAAGCCGGACTCGCGCTCGAGGCCTGACTGACTGCTCGACTCCGCTCGTCTTCGAGGCCGGATCGGTCCGACGTTTTTCCCGCGACGCGTGCAAACGACCAGTCGTGTCGCGACCGACCCTGACGACTCGACCACTCGAGGTGACCGAGACGGGCCACTACGTCGAACTGCTCTACGACGACGGAGCGACCGACGAGGTGTGCTGCTGTGCGGCCCACGGCGGGAGCGTCGAACCCGGTACCGCCGAACTCGCGCTGGAACTGGCGACGGACCTGCCGGCAGCCAGTTGCTGGGCCTGTCTGGGCGAGGAGACCGACGGGAGAGCCTTCGATTCGTGGCACCCGCCCTCGAGCGCCTTTTCCCCCGCGGAGTACCCGTTGCTCGACCGGATCGCCGACCGGGGATTCGAGACCGTCGTCAGCGTCCACGGACTGGCCGACGACGAAGTGCTCGTCGGCGGGCGGATCGATCGAGCCGTCAAACGAGGCGTCGCCTCGGCGCTCGAGGAAGTAGTCGACGTGCCGGTTTCGGTCGTCACGGGCGGCCAGTACGGTGGCGTCAGCCCAAACAACTTCGTCAACTGGCTGGCGCGGGAGGCGGGCGGCCTCCAACTCGAGTTGGGGCCGACGGCCCGCTCGACCGACGCCGACGACGTTCGATCCGTCCTCGAGGAAAGCGTCGTGTCGGGTCCGCTGGCTCCCTGAGGATCAGTCGTCGCCTCGAGAACGAACCGCTTTACCGTCGGCGTTCGAACCCTCGGTAGCAAGCATGCGTCCGGCACATCCGCGGGAGCAGGCCGTCGGGATGGAGTACTACGTCAGCGACGCCGACGGGGTCGGCGGCCGTCTCCGCGACGAGGACGAGCGGTTCCGCGTCCGCGAACTCGAGCGGTTTTCGACCGAACCCGTCGACGCGTCGACCGACGCCTACCCGCATCTGGTCGTTCGCGCGACGCTGTCGGGCTGGGACACCAACGACTTCGCGTCCCGCCTCTCGGACGCCCTCGGCGTCTCCCGCGAGCGCGTCGACTGGGCGGGGACGAAGGACAAGTACGCCGTCACCACCCAGCTGTTCTCGATCTACGGTGCCGATCCCGAGGACCTGCCCGACGTCGACGGCGCGGACATCGAAGTCGTCGGCCGGGCCGGGCGCTCGCTCGAGTTCGGCGACCTCGCCGGCAACGCCTTCGAACTCGTCGTGAGCGAGCCCGAACGGCCCGATCAGGCGACCGAGATCACCGCGGAACTCGCCTCCTTCGCAGGGACAGACGACCCTGACAAAGACGGGACGACGATCGGCGTCCCCAACTTCTTCGGCCAGCAGCGGTTCGGCAGTCGCCGGCCGGTAACCCACGAGGTCGGCCTCGCGATCGTCCGCGGCGACTGGGAGGGTGCCGTGATGGCCTACCTCGGGAACCCGACCGCGGCCGAACCCGACGGCACCCGGGAAGCACGCGGCTTCGTCGAGGAGACCCGCGACTGGCAACAGGCGCTCGAGGAGTTTCCCCATCGCCTGCGCTACGAGCGCTCGATGCTGCACGAACTGGCCGAGTGCGACGGCGATCCCGATAGCGAGACGTTCCGCGCCGCGCTCGAGCGCCTCCCCTCCAATCTCCAGCGGCTGTTCGTCCACGCCGCTCAATCGTACGCATTCAACCTGATGCTCTCCGAACGCCTCGAGCGCGGCCTGCCGTTCGACAGCCCCGTCGAGGGCGACGTCGTCTGTTTCGCCGACACCGACGCCCCCGAGGGCCTCGCGTTACCCGACACGGACCGCCTCCAGCGGGTCGACGACCGCCGCGTCCGCTCCGTAACCCGCCACTGCGAGCGCGGCCGCGCGTTCGTCACCGCGCCGCTGGTCGGCACTGAAACCGATCTCGCCGACGGCGAGCAGGGCGAGATCGAACGCGAGGTCCTCGCCGACCTCGACCTCGAGCCCGCGGACTTCGATCTGCCCGGGGAGTTCCACTCGAACGGGACGCGGCGGGCGATCCTGGTGCGGACCGACCTCGACCTCGACCGTGATCCGCTTCGACTGTCGTTCGCGCTGCCCAAAGGGTCGTACGCCACGGTCGTCGCCCGGGAGTACCTGAAGGTCGATCCGATCGACCTCGGGTAAAGCCATCGGCAGCGACTTGTGGCACATCGTCGTCAGTGACCACATGAGCGGCGCGTCGATCACGCTTCAACCGGCCGCCGACCGTGATCGTGGCCTCGCGTACGTCGAATCCCTGCTCGAGGCGAACGATCTCCCCAGTCGGGACGTTCGCGACGAGTCGGCGGCGTTCTTCGTCGGCTACGACGGCGACGAGCGAGTCGGCATCGGGGGCCTCGAAACCTACGGCAGCGACGGCCTCCTCCGCTCGCTCGTCGTCGATCGATCGGCCCGCGGAAACGGGTACGGAACCGCGCTCTGTTCGGCACTCGAGGCCCGCGCACGGACTGCGGGCCTCGAGCGGCTGTACCTGTTGACGACGACCGCGTCGACTTTTTTCGCAAATCGGGGGTACGAGGAGACCGACCGAGCCACGGTGCCGGACGCGATCGGATCGACCGCGCAGTTCGAGGATCTGTGTCCGTCGACGGCGACCTGCATGACGAAATCCCTGTAGGCGTCTCGACCGATCGCGTCGCATCGCCGGTTTCGCTCGATCAGCAGCTACCTGCAGCTACCGGCACGACGCTGTCGGCAAAAACGAAATCGCTCGCTCGCGCCGTTAGTCGCCGGCAGCGACGTCTTCCTCGTCGACGTCGACGGAGGTCGCCTCCTCCTCGGCGACTTCCTCGGGGTGGGCCTCGAGGGTGGCTTTCTGGATCTCGACGCGGCGCAGCGGGTAGATCGTCTTCGCCTCGCCGTAGATCGCCGAGGAGAGCCGTCCCTCGACGACGCTGCCGATCAGTTCCTCGAAGGTGCGTTCGGCTGCGGCCTCCTCGACCATCTCGACCATCTGCTCGCGGATGGCCTTCTCCTGGCTCGCGTCGGCCTTCTTGGTCGTGAAGGCCACGGGCTGGACCTGGACGCGGTAATCGTCCGTCGTGAGGACGGTGACGTAGGCCTCGATCTTCGAGGCACCGCGTCGGACCAGCGAGCGCAGGTAGTCGCGAGTCAGCGAGTGCTGTTCGAACTCCGTGTACGCGGTGTCGCTGCCGACGTCGGTCACCTTGAAGGTGAGCTTCGTGTTGTTCTCGCTGGCGTTGTTGTTGAGTTCGCCGAGCGTCGTTTCGATAGTTCGGTCGTAGACCTTTTCCGGTTCGTCCGCGGGGGTCTCACCGAGTTCCTGGCGATCGAACTGTTCGGGTGCCAGGACGGTGTACCACCGCTTCTCCTGTTTCGCGCGTGAGACTGATCGTTCACTCATTGTCGTGTTCTGGTTCGTCGTCGGACACAGTACCCGTGTCCGCTGGGCGTGCAGGCTGTTCGTCTCCGGAGCGAGCCGCGTCCGCGACCGTCGTCGCGACCTCGAGGTTCACCACGTAGTCGTCGACTGTCGCGTGCAGGCCGCCGGTCGTCGAGCGCTCGATCCGCGTGACGACCCGCTGGCCGTCCTCGGCGACCGTCGTCTCCATCTCGTCGGTGTTGTCCGGGCGAAGCGCCCGGGCGACGGCGTCGGGATCGTCGTGGGTCGTTCGGATCGTGGCGCGTTTCATCGAACCTCCCTCACCGTGGTGACGACCGTCGACGCCTCCGTCGACGGCGCGTACTGCAGGTAGCCTCGTTGCGGGCCGACGTCGTAGGCGACGGCGTCGGTCGCCGACTCGAGTTCGCGGGCGATCCGTTCGACCGTCGCGCCCTCGACCGGCCCCTCGCGAGCGACGAGCGCGGCCTCGCCGTCGCCGGTGACGAGCACCGTCGGCTCCGGCGAGCGGTAGGCCGCGACGAGGCGTCCGACCGCCGTCACCGGTCCGTCGTCGACGTCGACGACGTAGAGGCCGTCGTACCGCCCCGTCGAGGCACCCTCGATCGCTTCGTGGGCACGCCGCCCGTAGCTTCGCCAGGCGTCGAGCGCCGGATCGCGGGCGTCGTGACCCATCGCGAGCGCCGCACCCGTTCCCGGCTCCGTCCGGGCGGTCGCCTCGAGCACGTCGGCGTAGCCACCGACGGTTGCGAACGGCCCTGACGGCGTCGCGTAGGGTTTCAGCGCCCGGCCGATCGCCTCGGCCGCGTGCTCGGTCGCGTCAGGCGCGCCGACGGCGTCGAGCGCGACCAGCGAGCCGATCGCCCGGTGGTCTTCGCTCTCGAGATCGGGTTCGGTGCCCTCGACGTCGATCTCAGCCAGCGCCTCGCTCGTCGCGGCCGGATCACCCGACCACGGCGCACGCACTCGCGTCGAGTGCGCGAGGTCGTCGACCGGATCCGCCGTCGAGACGGCGACGCCCGGCCGTCGATCGACCAGGTCGCGATCCCGCGCGGTCTCGAGGAGCCACTCGGTGTCGCCGGCACCGGGTTCGACGCCGGCGGCGACGAGTCCGGCGAGTGCGAGCACCGGATCGGGTGACGCACCCAGATCGCGGGCTACCTCGACGGCGGCCGTCGTCGCGGGTCGATCGGGGTCGTCGAGTCGCGGCGCGTCGCCGTCCGTCGCGCCGATCGAGAGCGTCAGGTCGTCGGTGCCGGCGTCGGCCGCCTCGACTCGCTCGGTCCGCTCGGCGACGGTCCGACCGACCGTCACCTGGAACGGCGTCTCCCGTTCGGCGAGGGCCCGGGCGATGATCCCGCTCGCGGCGAGCGCGTCACCGTCCGCACGCGTAACGACCTGAACGAAGCCGGCGCTCTCGAGGCCCGGCGTTCCGTCGGTCGCGTCGGCGTCGCGGACGTCGGCTCCCATCGCGTTACTCCTCTAAGAGTTCCTTCGCGACGTCGTAGGAGTACGTGAAGTCCGGCTCGAGTTCGTCGCCGCGGTAGTAGTCGACGAGGCGTCGAACCTTCGACTCCGTGTTCTGCAGGGCGCGTTTGTTCTGGTAGTCCTGGGGGTTCTCCCGGACGTGCTCGCGCAGGCGCACGGCACGCTCCATCAGGTTCCGCAGATCCTCGGGGATCTCGGGTTCGGCGTCGTGCTCCTCGAGGATCTCGGTGATCTTCTTCCCGGTCGCCAGTTTGACGTCCGGGACGGGCGTGCCGGTGACGCCCTCGTCACGCAGTTTGATCCCGATCTGGCTGGGATCGTAGCCCTGCTCTGCCAGTTCGACGACCCGCTGTTCGATGTCCTCGGGGTCGACGTCGCTCCACTCCGGTGGTTCGTCTGCCGCGGGCCTGTCCGAACCGGACGAGCCCCGACGGCGGGTGTGCATTCGTGCCATTGTTCGAGGATAGGAACCGCACTGACCGCTCGAGACGTGCGACAGTCCACGGGGGACTGTCGGTGCACTTCCGCAATCCCAAGCCACCCCGAATAGCGGGTGGCGAGTCGGATTTGCGGCCGTGCGCTTCCCATCGGCATTCCGGGGAGTACCAGTAAAAGGGTATCGGACTACAGCGGACTTCTCCTCGCTCGGCGGTCCGCTCTCCACTACACTACCGCCGCTCGAGGTGGAAGAGCAACCACTTCCGAAATCGTATCTGCGTCCTCCGTTGGTATCGAATCGGGGTACGGCAACCATTTTCGATATGAAATTGTATAGAATATCAAAATTATACTTCTCCGAAATATATTTATGGCAGAAGTGTACTGGATTGGAACATGGCCCTACTCACGATCGTATTAGTGGTCCTGTTCGTAATTATCCTCGTCGCAGCGATCGCCGTCTGGTACGGGATCAGCCTGTACAACAGTCTGGTGGATCTGAAAAACCGCGTCGACAAACACTACGCGGACATCGAAACGTCGTTACAGCGCCGTAACGACGAACTCGACGGCGTGATTGCCTTCGCGAAGAAGGCGATGGACCAGGAAGACATCTACGTCGAACTGGCAGAAGCCCGCGAGCAGGCGAACGCAGCGGAGACGCCCAAGGAGCAGGCGGAAGCCGATCAGCAGGTCCAGCAGGCGCTGATGGACTTCGAGATGCGCGTCGAGGACTACCCCGACCTCGACGGCACCAGCGAGATGTTCGATCAGATCGAGAGCGTCAAATCGATCGAGGCGGACCTGCAGGACAAACGGACCGTCTACAACGACATCGTCACGCGCTTTAACACCCGCATCGAGCAGTTCCCGCACGTCATCTTCGCACAGCAACTCGGCTACGAGGAAAAAGAGCACTTCGAAGCCGAAGAAGAGGCCAAGGACGCGCCCGACTACGAGGAACGGCTCAACGTCGCCGACTAACCACACAGGGGATGACGATGACAACCGGAACTACGTTCGCGACTGCCGGGGAGCCGTTCGGGGCAGTGACGTCGACGCCGGGCTTCCTGTTCGATTCGGCGCTTGGCTACCTGTTCCTGCTGATCGTCGGGCTCTTTCTCGTCTACACCGGCTTCCGGAAGTACAAGACGAGCCAGCTGATCAAGAACACGCCGACGCAGAACATCCGCTCGCTGGCCGGGGGTCGGGCGGAGATCACCGGAACGGCCGTCCCAGCCGACGGACTCGTCGAAAAGCCGATCTCGGACGGGGAGTGTCTGTACGCTAAATATCGCGTCGAAGAACGCCGGATGATCGAGATCGGCAAGAATCGCAAGTGGCGCGTCTGGGTCACGGTCGAAGAGGGCGAGATCGGCCACGACTTCTACGTCGAGGACGAGACCGGTCGCGTACCGGTCGATCCCCACGACGTCGACCTCGAGGTCGAGGACGACAACACGACCCAGAAGACCGTCCGCACCGACGATACGACGCCCGATGCCGTCGAGGAGTTCGAATCGTCGACTCGAGACGAGGCCCGTACCAAAAGCGTCGGCGATCGCATCAAGGCCGAACTTCACCCGGCGAACCTGAGCGTTCGGTCGCTGCTACGGTTGTACGCGATCGCCAGCGCCCCGATGTGGGCGATCCTGAGCAACGTCAATCCGGCCAAGCGACGACGGCGCTACACCGAGTGGGTCATCGAACCCGACGAGGACGTCTACGTCTTCGGGTACGCTCGCGAGCAGGACGACAAGTCCGACTCGGCGATCACGACCGACGAGCGACTCGTCATGAGTCACGACGAGATGACCAATCGGTTCGTCATCTCGGATAAAGGCGAGGAAGCGGCCGCGGCCTCGTCGCTCCGTCGCCAGACGCCGATCTGGATGGGCAGCGGCGTCCTGCTCAGCGCCGTCTCGGTGTTCTTCCTGCTGAGCCTGCTGGGCATCTGAGACTCACGGGCCCAGGACGGTTCCACGCGAACTGCCGCGGGAGCCGCGCTCCCGTTTACCACCCTACCTATGACAGATCGAACCCGCGATCACGACGTCGAATCGACCACCCAGAGCGACGCCGAGGACGCCGCGTCCCCGGACCGAGCGGAGTCGGACCGCGACGATGTGGACGACGCGGGGAGTCAGGACGACCAGGAACCGAACCTCGAGACCGCCCTCGAGTCCGACGCCGACGAGACGGCAACCACGTTCCTCGAACTCGAGGCGGAACTCGGCCCGACCGCGAGCGGCCTCGAGGCCGGGACGGAGACGATCCGCGCGCAAGTCGTCGACGCCGCGGTGGTCGACGGTGGGGTCGTTCCCGACGACTACCCCTGGGAGATCGAGACAGCGGAGGCGCTCGCGCTCGACCTCGAGATCGGAAGCGACAGCGTGACGACCTACTTCGCCTGGCCGGAGACCGGGACCAACGAACGGCTGTCGCGCCTGCTGTCGGCGCTCGATATTCCGGCCGATTCGTTCGCCGAATTACACGGGAAACGGCTCCTCGTGACCGTCGAGGACGGCTACTTCGTGCCCGTCGTGCCGCCGACTCGCCCGCGCGGGTCGCCCACAGCACTGCCCGGTATCTACGCCGGGCTGGCGTTCAACCTGGCGTTTTTCGCCAGCCTGTTGACCGACTTCCTCTTCCAGCCGTGGCTGCTCGTGCCGTTTCTCCTGGTTAACCTGCTAGTCCTGCCAGCCGCCGTCGCCTACGACGGCTGGTACCTCCGGACCCAGACCGACTGGGGACAGGGACCCTGGTTCTGGGCCGTCCTGTCGGCCCTCCCGGGGCTAAATCTGCTTTCGATCCCCCTCTACCTGCGGTATCGGTCACAGGCGCGGCCGCTCGAGGATTCCTGAGTGGGGACGGGCGCTCTCGAACAGTCGTCCCGTGTCGACTGGTACCGTCCACCCGCCGACGGTCCGTTTCGAGAGATTTATTTATGGCCGTCGGGAAGAATTGGTTGCGAACGCGGGCTCGTAGATCAGCGGTAGATCACTCCCTTGGCATGGGAGAGGCCCCGGGTTCAAATCCCGGCGAGTCCACTCGAAATTTTCCGTCGTGGTCAGGGTTCGATACTGTCGAGTACAGACCTCCAGTCGCATGTTCGCCCCTTCTGACTCTCCTTCGTTTTAAAAGGGATACTCCCGCTCGTCGTGTTGCAGGGAGATCCACTTCTTCTCGGTGACCTCGTCCATGACGTCGGTGCTGTTGTACGCGCCGACGCCGGAGGCGTTCGTCCCGCTGAACGTCACGTGGGCCTCGTCGTTGATCGGCTGGTCGTTGACGTGGACGTTCCCGGTGTCCATCCGTTCGGCGATCCGCATCCCCTGTCCGACGTCCCCGGCGTGGACCGATCCCGAGAGCCCGTACTCGGTGGCGTTGTGCAGTTCGATCGCCTCGTCGATATCCGAGAAGGGAATCACGGGCGCGATCGGACCGAAGTGCTCGTTACAGGCCGCGGCCATGTCGTTCGTCGCGCCGGAGAGCACCGTCGGCGCGACCAGCAACGAGTCCTCGACTCCTTCCATCGGGATCGTCCCGCCGCCCGTCTCGAGCGTCGCCCCCTGGTCGACCGTCTTCTCGACGTACTCGAGCATCTCGTCGCGCTGGCCCTCGTCGATGATCGGCCCGACGATGGTGTCCTCGTCGTGGGCGCTGCCGGTGGGTAACGACTCGGCGCGAGCGGTCAGCTTCTCGACGTACTCGTCGGAGACGGCCTCGTGGACGAGGTGACGGTTGATCGAGATACAGACCTGGCCCTGGTGGACGAACGAGCCGAACACCGCGGAATCGATCGCCGCCTCGAGGTCGGCGTCCGCGGTGACGATGTGGGCGTTGTTGCCGCCAAGCTCGAGCGCCAGCTCGGAGAGGTTCTCGCCGGCGGTCGCGGCGACGCCGCGGCCGACGGGGGTCGAGCCGGTGAACGCGATGAGGTCGCTCCGGGGGTGACCGACGACGGCGTCGCCGATCTCCGAGCCGTGCCCGGGGACGACGTTGAGGAGGCCGTCCGGCAGCCCGGCTTCCTCGTAGAGTTTCGCCATGAGGAGGCCGCCCGTGATCGGCGTGTTCGACGCGGGTTTGAGGACGACGGCGTTCCCGGCCGCGAGCGCGGGTGCGACCGCACGGCCGGAGAGGTTCAGCGGGAAGTTCCACGGCGAGATCACCGAGATGACCCCCTGCGGCTCGCGTCGAACGACGTTCTCCTTCCCCGGAACGTTGGAATCCACGTGTTCGCCCTTCATTCGGCGCGGTATCGTGGCCGCCTCGCCCGCGTGGTCGCTCGCGATCTGGACCGACGTCTCGCCCATGATCCGCGCGCCGCCGGCCTCGTGGGCCAGCAGGTCGACGATCGCCTCCTCGTACTCGTGGAGCAACTGGGCGAACCGCTGGGCGATCCGCTCGCGCTCGACCGGCGGCCGCTGTTCCCACTCCGTCTGGGCTGTCGCGGCGGCCTCGTAGGCGGCGTCGACGTCGTCCTCGTTCGACGCGGGAACGCGAGCGATCTCCTCGCGCGTCGACGGGTCTTCGACCGGTATCTCACCATCGCTCGCCGCGGACGTCCACTCGCCGTCGACGTAGACGGCGTTCCACTCGTCGTCGATCGAGAGGTCCAGAGCCATGACCCGCCGTACGCGACTGCCGCGGAAAAGTCGTCTCCGGATCGACGGTGAGTCTCCGCGTTCGCCGACAGTCGTTCGTCGTCGTCGGTTCGGTGCCACGAATATTCACAACAGATGCGAAGGACAGCCCCGCGTTCGATACCTTCCGTGTCGTCACGAATGGTGGAAAAGTGGTGGCGTCGAACTTGCGAGCCGAGGGTGAGAGACGGTCCAGAATCGGCCGAATCTATCCAGTAACGCTGTCAGGCAACGAAACCTTATAGGTGCCAGTGGAAGAAATCGCGACTGATGCACGAAGAACTGGAAACCACCGTCGTCGAGTTCGACGCCGAAACGAACGTCGGCTACGTGACGCTCAATCGCCCGGACGCGCTGAACGCCCTGAGCAGCCAGCTACGCGAGGACGTCGTCGAGGGCCTGCGCCTGCTCGAGGCGCAAAACGAGGAGGCCGACGGCGTCGCCCTCCGGGCGGTCGTCCTCGAGGGGGCCGAGGGGAACTTCTGTGCCGGCGCGGACGTCAACGAGTTCAGCGACGAGTCCGCGGGTGCGACGTCCGAACGCAGCCACTACGAGTTCATCCGCGAGTTCCCGGTGCCCGTGATCGCGAAGGTCGAGGGCTACTGTCTCGGCGGGGGCCTCGAGACGGCGATGTCCTGTGACATGCGGATCGCCCACGAGGAGGCCCGCTTCGGCCTGCCGGAGGTCGACCTCGGACTGCTCCCGGGCGCGGGCGGCGTCCAGATGGTCAGCCAGCTGGCCAGCCCCGCGGCGGCGATGGAACTCGCGATGACCGGCGAGCACATCACCGCGGACCGGGCCGCGGACCTGGGCATCGTCAACCGCGTCTACGGCGACGACGAGTTCGACGAGGCGGTCGACGAGTTCGCCGAGACCATCGCCGCGAAGCCGCCGCTGGCGACCCAGGCGATCAAGCAGTCGGCGCGGACGGCCGTCCAGGCCGGTCTCGAGGAGGGGGTCGCCTTCGACCGCCAGCAGTTCGGCCAGTTGCTCACCACCGAGGACCACGAGGAGGGCGCTCGAGCGTTCGCCGAGGACGACTACGAACCCGAGTTCAAGGGGCGGTAATTCGAGCCGAGCGACGGTTGGTCGGGTCGCTCTCGTGACGCCGACGCGAGTTGCTCGTCAGACCTGCCCTCGTTCGGTCCGGTCTTCGTCGAAACTCGCTGTTCCTCGCCGCTAGGGCCATCCGACGAGTCACTCGAGTCGGTACGGACCGACCCTCGCTCGAGCGTCGCAGAACGTTCGGTTCGACCGTCCCGCACCGTCACAGCAGCATCGACACGACGGCCAGTACGAGGAACAGCAACACGAGCCACTTCGCGATCGACATGGTGATCCCTGCGATGCCGGTCGCGCCGACGGCGGCCGCGACGATTGCGATGACGAAAAACAGCAGTGCGAGTTCTAACATAGTCGTTTCGAGGCCGGTGCGGCGGATAGCCGTTCGGCCTGAATGTGCGTCCGAAGGTGGAAAGTCCGGCGTCGCGACTTGTCGGTGACGCGTGAGACGGTGAAAACGCCGATCGGGTGAAACGGTTACTCGTTGAGGTGAGACCGGTATCCTTTCGGTTCGAAGCCGCGACGACAGATCACGCGCTTGCGGCCGACGGTGATCGCGCTGATCTGGTCGTCGTCTTCCATACTGTCGATGACCGCCTCGAGGCGGTCCTCCGACCAGCCGGTCTCGTCGCGGACGGTCGCGGCGTCGACGCGGCCGCCGCGCTCGACGAGCATCCGGAGGATCTTGTCCTCGTCCGGGAGTTCGCGCTCGTCGACGCCGTACTCGAACTGTTCGGCGTAGCTGAGCGTTTCGTCTTCGGACTCGTCTGTCGTCGATTCCTCGGTCGTCGTGGACTCGTCTGATTCCGTCTCGTCGGACGAACTGCTCCGCCAGAGCGACGAGATGCGAGTCCAGAGTGTATTGAATACCATGGTGGAACCCTCCGCTGGGACGATCGGTGGGGTGAGGTAGTTACAGTGGGATTCTATCCACTGATTTATATTTGTGCCGCCGGCAGTCCGTTCACCCGCGATGTCTCGACTGCGACGACGATCCGATTCCTGAAGGGAATCCACCTTGCAATCCGCAAGGGGCCGGTCGATCGTGCCGAGGAAGCATTCTGATTCGGCGATCACGCACGAGACAGCCGTCTCGAGTCGGTCGCGAGGTCGTGGCCAACGGTCAGTCGCTCATCGCTACCGACGGAAGTCGCCGGAAGCAGAACGTTCCGATCGAGACCCGTCGCACTACGCCGCCGGTCGCCGTCGCCTAGTCGCTCGAGGGGTCGACGCCGTCGGTGTAGCTGTCGACGAGTCGCTCGAGGGATTCGTGGTGGTTCGTCGTGTGGGGTGCGGCGAGGGGGGAGATACTGATGCGACCCTCGGCGACGGCGCGCCGATCCGTCCCTTCGGGGTCGGGGATCTCGTCGGGGTCCATCGTCTCCCAGACGCGGTCCTTGAGGTGGACGGCGGTCCCGTCTCGAACCGCGTCCATCTCGTAGCGCTTCGAGGGTTCGGTGATCTCGACGGGTGCCGGTTCGCCGTCGGGCAGGGGGACGTTGACGTTCAGGTAGGCCGCGTGATCGAAGACGCCCGCCTCGAGGGCGTGTTCGGCGAGGAACGTGGTGATCCGGGTGGCTTCGGCGTAGTCGGCGGCCGTCAGGTCGATCTCGGACAACGGGGCGTCGTCGACGGGGACGTACATCGAGGTGGCGATGGCGGGAACGTCGAAGAACGCGGCCTCGACGGCGGCGCTGACGGTGCCCGAGCGACCGAGGACGTACTCCCCGAGGTTCGCACCCTTGTTACAGCCGGAGACGACCAGGTCGGGGAACGGGCCGAGTTCCGCGAGGCCGGCGACGACGCAGTCGGCGGGCGTCCCGTGGACCGCGTAGCCCAGTTCGTGCTCGGTGACGTCGACTTCGTGGGAAATCGAGCGGCCGCAAGCGCTCTGGTCGGTCGCGGGGGCGACGACGGTGACGTTCGCCTGTTCCGAGAGGGCGTCGTGGAGGGCGCGGATGCCCGTACTGTCGATCCCGTCGTCGTTGGTCAACAGGATCTCGAGGTCGTCGCTCATACCGAGTGGCTCGGAAGCCGACACGAAAAGCCCACCGCTTCGGACGGAAGTTCGTACCACACCGTCCGACCCGGGACCCGAGCGCCGGTGGATCCCTTCACACTCGAGAGCGCGGATTCGGACGGTCGGCGACGCGCGTTCAGGCGAGGCGGTCGACGACCGTCTCCTCGTCGACGACGAGGTTGTACGCGCCCTCGTCGTCGTTCCAGAGCGCGAGGACGCTCTCGAAAGCCAGCGCGTCGCCGTAGTCGGCCTCGAGCAGGTCGCGATTGAGCGCCGTCTCGTTGGTCACGACGGCGTAGTGGTCGACGGCCTCGCTGCCGTCGCTGATCTTGAACAGCGGATTGGCGTCCGGCCCGTCGCTGAGCGATCGGCTGAGTTTCGCCGCCACGAGGTCGATCCGGTTGGTGACGTGGCGGTCCATCTCGGCCATGCGCGCCCACTCGCCGGCGTCAAGCGAGAGATCGATCCGTCGGGTGCCGTCCAGACGCAACAACGAGTAGGAGAACTGCACGTCGACGTTGACGAACTCGCCGGGGTCGTGGTCGTCGTCGGCCGCGGGCGTAGCCTCGTCCAGCCGCTGCTGGAAGGACGGCACCGCGAGGTCGGGACGGGCGTCGAACGACCAGCCCCGATCCGTCGGCCGTTCGCCCGGCCAGAACCGGACGGCCGGACCGTAGACGGTGACGCGGCCGCCATCGTCGTCGGCCTCGGTATCACCCAGCCGTTCGTCCTCGAGTTCACGCTCGAGTTCGCGCAGTTGGATGCTCGTGTTCTTGTCGGCGGGAGCCATCGCGAGCATCGTCCCGTCGGGTGCGAGGGATTCGAGCAGCAATCGGGCGACCGCGGCCGGCTCCTCGAGTTCGCTCAGGACGTTACAGCAGAGAACGAGGTCGAACCCGTCGTCGGGAGCGGTCGGGTCGAACGCCGACTCGCCGTCGGCGTCGCCGAGGGCGTCCGCCGGATCGAACGCCTCGGCCGTCGTCCGGTGGATCGTCGCGTGGACGTTCGGACCGGTTTCGGCGAGTAGCTCCTCGAGGACGTCCGCGGCCGCGCTCGGTTCGACAGCGTGGTAGTCGAGCAGGGCGTCGTCGGGGAGATAGTCCGCCAGACCGAGCGCCGGCCCGCCGACGCCCGCGCCGACGTCCAGCACCCGGAGCGTCCGGTCCAGCAGGCCGCGATCCGCGAGGTCGTCGAGCGCGTACTGGATCGCCGCGTAGTACGGCGGCAGGTGGTAGATCGCGTACCCCGCGGCGACGTCGTCGTCGTACTCGACCGCGTGGCCCGCGAGGTAGCGGGCCTTGAACCGCCGGATCGCCGATCGCAACAGGTCGCCGCTCGCGCCGTCCTCCCAGTCGACGCCGTAGCGCTCGACCAGCAGCTCCTCGAGCGCGTGCTCGTAGTCGGCGGGAAGTTCCTCGACGGGGCCACGACGCGGCGACACCGGCTCCTCCGACACCGGAACGAACGTCCCGTCCTCGCGTTCGATCAACTCGAGGTCGGCCGCCTCCTCCCGGAGGATCTGCCGGACGACTGCCGGGTGGGGCGTCCCCTCGACGTACTCGTGGATCTCCTCGGGATCGATCGGGCGGACGTTGCGCAGGTACTTGGCGTTCGAGCGAACGGCCTCGCGCTGGTCGGTCACGGGCGATCACCGCCGGCTCGGTCAGTCGTCGAAGCGTCGGCGTCGGCCCCGTCACCGTCGACCGCCGCCGTCCGACCGTCGACGTCGGGCTGCCACCGCGTGGCCGCATCTCGGTAGAGCGCCTCGAGTTCGTCGGGATCGGCGGCGGCGATGTCGGCGGCGGCGTCGGCGACGGCCGCCGCGCCGTCGAACGTCTCCTGGATGTCGGCGTAGACCCGGGGCGTCCCTTCCGTGAGTTGCTCGACGACCGTCCGAAGCCGGTCGTAGACCGGCGTCTCGAACCCCTCCGGGGCGGGCTCGACCGCGAGCGCGAAGGCGAGGGCGGCCGCGTGGGTCGCCGCCTGGACCGTCTCCATCGCCTCGTCGTGTTCGGCGGCGGTCGTCTCGCGCAACTCGTTGCCGCGCTCGGTCAGGCCGTCGAGCACGGCGTCGGTCGTCGGCCCCGGATCGTCGCGGACGACGGCGACGACGCCGGGAGCGCGCTCGGGGGCGAACAGCGGGTGTAAACTCACCCGTTCGCACTCGGGCGCGTGTTCGGCCATCGCCTCGAGCGGCGGCGTCATAACTCCGGAGACGTCGATCAGGGCCCGCTCGGCGCGGTGAGCGTGATCGGCGACCGCCGCCGCGACGTGACGCATCGGGACGGCGAGACAGACGACGGCGTAGGAGTCGTCGCCCTCTAAGTCGGCGACAGCGCCGTCGACGGCGTCGGCCGCTGCCGTCGCGGCCTCGGGGTCGACGTCGGCGAAGGCCACGTCGGCGTCGATTGCGTGGCCGAACCAGGTGCCCATCGCGCCGGCACCGACGATCAGTACGTCCATCGGTGGCAGCTATCCGTCGGCGTTCCAAAAGCCGTTCGATTACCGACCCTCGAGTCCGCGTTCGGGGACGGTGAGAAAGCGAATTACTCGTCTTCGAGCGCGTCGGCGATGCGCTTGAGCGCGCGGGTCTGGTCGCGCATCTCGTCGCGCAGCTGGCGGACCTCGCGGACGAGTTCCTCGTTGCCGACTTCCTCCCCGCGGCCGCCGGGTGCGCCGCCCGGACCGCCCGGGCCGCCACCCATCATACCGCCCATCATCTGTGCGAACGGGTTGCCGCCCATGCCGCCGGGACCGCCGCCACCGCCGAACGGGCTCTCGGGGGCGTCACCCTCGCCCTCGCCTTCTTCGGCGCGCTGCTCGCGAATCTCCTCGACTCGCTCGCGGAAGGACTTCTCCTCGCCGTCGTCGCCACCCTCGGTGGATTCGTTTTCGTCCGACATACACTCGGCTTCTCTACCGCCGCGGAAAAGGATTGTCATGTCCACGATCGGTGGCAGGTCTCCGGCGTTCGACCGCCGTCTCGAGGTCGGCCGACCGCATCACGGTCGACCCCGCGAACTCAGGCCGAACCCTCGTGGCGGTCCTCGTGAACCGACCGGTATGGTGTCGTCGCAGTTTCCCCGAGACCAGCCCGCCGACCGGCCAACCGCGTCCCAGTCCCGAAACTATCCATGGTAGATCGGCGGCCCACGAGACGACAGGTCGTCGGTGCACTAGGAAGCGCGGCGATCTTCGGTTCCGGGACCGCCGTCGCGAGTGGCGACGACCGCACGGATGCGGTCCTCGACCTCGAGCGCGACGCGACCTATCCGCGGTGTCTGTACAAGCGATCCGACGACGGCGAGTGGTATCCGGCCCTCCCGATCAACGTTCACGTTCGAGCGGCGGAATCGGAGTCCGCGCTCGAGCGAGTCGTCCGGAGTTTCTCGGGCCTGGACGGCCTCGAGTGGACCTCGTTTCTCCCCGACGCGACGGCGAGAGCCTGGGACGACGACCAGCGGGACCTCGTTCCACCGGACCGATCCGTCCGCCGACTCCGGTTCGGCGACGAGTGGAACCACGTCCACTGCTGGGACGTCGACGACGAGCGGGTCGCGATCCACGCGCACCTGGACGTCCTCGATCTCTCGGCCTCGCACTTCCACCGCGGCGATTACTACGGCGAAGCCGCCCGCGAGGTTGCCGATCTGCTCACGGCGGACGGCTGGCAGGAACGGCGGCCCCATCACATCGAATACGGCGTCGACGACGAACGACTCGAGCGGTGGGGCGAGACGGGCGATCTGCTGCTCGTCGACGACTGATCGACCCCCTCGGTAGCTACCCGAACGAACCGAGCGACGACTGGAGGTTCCGACTCGCCCCGCCGGTCTCGAGTTCGTAGCCGACCAGATCCCGCATGTCGACCGCGTACGTGGTGCCGCCGTTCTCGAGGACGAGCAACCGCCCTTTCACGCCGCGGACGGTCCCGCTGGCGATCGTCTCCGGGACCGGCCGGCTCTCGAGGTCGAGGCCGTACTCCAACGTGAAGCGGTCGATGACGTCGAACTCCGCGAGCACGTCCGCCCAGGCGTCGGCGTCGACCGTCGAGGCCAGCGAAGCCACTTTCGCCGGCGTCCGGACGCGATCGACCAGCCACTCGGCGATCTCGGCCTCGAGTTCGCGGGCGATACGCCCGTTCGAGACGGTGTGGACGTGGGCAGCACGGTCGGCACCCTGTTCGCGAAGCCGAGTCTCGAGCCGTCGCGACTTCGTGACGCCGACCTTGAACGTGTCGGGGCCGAAGGCGGCGAGGTAGACCGCGTGCTCCTCGTAGCAGTCCATCTCGTCTTTCAGACAGGTGCCGGTACAGCGGGCACACACCCACGTGCTGGTGTGGTACTCGCAGTACGGCGCAGACGGGCGGTCGCAGGCGACGTGGTCCCCGTCGTCGATCGTCCCCGCACAGCGGCGGGAACCCAGCGTGTACGAGAGGTCCGCGCCGGGTTCGAGGGGCCGGCGCTCGAGGCCCTCCTCGGTGGCGAGCACCAGCGCCGAGCCCCGACCGCTCGGCTCGTAGCCGACCAGTTGCACGCACTCGGGTAGGGGACGGGCCCAAATAGACCTACTGCTGTCGACCGTCCACGCGAAGCCTCCCGAAAATCCGACCGTCGAACTCGTCCGCCGGACGTCCGATCCGTCGGAGCAGCGGAGACGGACCACGCGTACGGGGCTCGACTCCACGTGCGCTCGAGTATCACCGGTGGAGGCGTGGTCCGTCCCGGGTTGGCACGCAGTACACCGCCGTTCACCGGGCTTGCTATCGACCGGTGACGGCTGGTAGTCCGCGACCTCGGTGGTTAAGTACTGTGCTTGGTATTCCCACCCCTAGAAAGAGGTCGCCGCCGAGCGCGGCGAACGATTTTACGTCTCACCCACGAACGTCCGGTATGGCACTCGAGGGGACGCTCGAGGCGTCGGTATCGACGACAGGGACCGGATCGACGACCGTCGAGTTCGCGTTCACCGTGACGAACGACGGAAGCGACACGGTCGACCTCCAGTTTTCGGACGCCGCGAAAGCGGAGTTCGTCGTCCAGGACGAGGGACGGGAGATCTGGCGCTACACGGACGGTCGAATGTTCGCCCAGATGCTCAGCACCGATCGGCTCGAGCCTGGCGAATCGACGACCTACGACGCCGAGTGGACGGATCCACGACCGGGAAGGTACACGGCGGTCGCGGAACTCCGCGCGCAGGAGGCGACGTGCGAGGCGCGGACGGATCTGACGATCGAGGACTGATCCCGGACGTTCGGGGTCGACAGTGGACGCCCGTCCAGTTCGACACGGCTACCGGACAGAAGGTACCGGTGTCGCCGCATATAAACTCGGCCCATCCGAACGGGTCGGTATGCAAGCCCTGGTGATCGCCGCTCACGGGTCACACCTGAACCCGAACGCGTCGGACCCGGCCTACGCCCACGCGGATACCGTCCGCGAGACGGGCGCGTTCGACGAGGTGCGGGAGGCGTTCTGGAAGGAGGAACCCCACTTCCGGGAGGTGATCCGCACGCTCGAGTCCGAGGAGGTGTTCGTCGTCCCGCTGTTCATCAGCGAGGGGTACTTCACGGAGCGGGTGATTCCGCGGGAACTCCGCCTCGAGGGCTGGGATCCGGACCTGTGGGACTCCGACGGTACGAGCGCCGACAGCGTCACGCTCGAGGCGACGGACGTCGGGAAGCCGATCCACTACTGCGGCCCGGTCGGCACCCACGACGCGATGACCGACGTGATCGTCGGCCGCGCCGAGAGCGTGACGGGCGATCCGGACGTGGGCGAGGGATTCGGCCTCGCGGTCGTCGGCCACGGCACCGAACGCAACGAAAACTCGGCGAAGGCCGTCGAGTACCACGCCGAGCGGATCCGCCAGCGCGACCGCTTCGACGAGGTGCGGGCGCTGTTCATGGACGAGGAACCGGAGGTCGACGACGTCACCGACTACTTCGGGGGCGAGGCCCGACGGGCCTCGGAATCCTCGAGCGGGCGTGGCCCGCGAGACGTCGTCGTCGTGCCGCTGTTCGTCGCCGACGGCTACCACACACAGGAGGACATCCCCGAAGACGTGGGACTGACCGAGGACTACCGCCAGGGCTGGTCGGTCCCTGCCGAGGTCGACGGCCACCGGATCTGGTACGCTGGGGCCGTGGGAACGGAGGCCCTGATGGCCGACGTCATCCTCGAGCGAGCGGCCGACGCCGGTGCCGACTTCGACGACGCCGCGACGGAGGTCCGGGGGAACGCCGCCGTGACGGGTGACTGACCGTGTCGATCGATCCGACGCACTTCGAGCACGTTCGCGAGGCGGCCGCCGACGGCGTCGACTTCGACGGCCTCTCCCTCCAGCGCGGCGACGAGGCGTTCGTCCTCGAGACTCCCGAGACGTCAGCCACGAGGGTCGACCCCTCGGATCTCGCGGACGCGCTGGCGTCCTGCGAGGCGTACGTCTCGAACTGGGCCTACTGGCAACGGACCGTCGGCGGCGAGGGCACGGCCCGCCGAGCATTTCTCCGCTGGTGCGAGCGAGCGCCGATCGACGAGGACGTCGCGGACGATCCGACCGAGGATCCCCTCACGGTTCCCGAGCGGTACGAGGCGCTCCGGGACGGTATCGACCGCGAGTGGGGGCAACTGGCGATCACCACCCGGTTCCTCGACGTCGACGCCGCGGGGGAACGGGCGTACGACCTGTGGCACGTCGACGACGCCGACGCCGACGTCGCCGACCTCGAGGTGTACGACGACCCCCGGGAGGCTCGCGACATCGCGACCCACGACGCGGACGGCCGCTACAGGCCGCTGAAAACGGCTCCGACGCTCCGATCGGGATGGGCCTTCACCGGCCTCTCGGGGGCTGAACTCGTCGAGACGATCGGCTTCCTCTACCCCGCCACGATCGCGAACTGGCACCGCGAGCGACGGGGGACCCTCGACATCGATCACTGGCGGGAGACGGCCGAGCGCCAGACCGGGATCTACGAGCTGATCGACGAACTGCCCCGGGAGGCCGTCGACTGGCTGGCCGAGGCCTGCTGCGTCGACTCGCAGTGTCTCCGCCGTCGCGAGTGGGAGTACGAGGAAGGCGACGACCTCGCCGTCGACGGCGGCGACGGGGCCTTCCCCTGTCGCGAGCCCTGTTCGCTCGTAATCGCGGCCGCCCGCAAGTGGACGATCCTCGAGAACGAGACCGAACGCACCTACGAACTCGAGTTGACGAAAAGCGAGTTCAACCAGCTCGCGGAACTCGTCGACGCGGTCGCGGACGGTCGGATCGACGAGATTCGGGAGGCCGACCTCGAGGACGGCGCGAACCGGTTCCGGGCACGGTACCTGCGCGCAAAACGGTTCGACGAGGACGGGCGGCTCGAGGGACGCGAACGCGAGTGAGGTCGACTACGCGAGAACGAGCCACAGCGCGACGAGAACGCCGACGACGACGAACACGAGCCCGAGATAGGCGACGAACCCTCCGACCGTCGCGGCGGTCATCGTCGCGACGCCGATGGCGAGCACGGCCAGCCCGACGACAGCCAGCGCGGAGGAATCCACCCCGAACTCCTCCCGAAGCCTCGTGAGTGTGCGACCGAACGCGCCAGGCTCCCTCGGCTGCCGGTCAGGTTGCCGCAGCGTCTCGTCGACCTCGACCTCCGGTGGTGGTGGCCGAACCGTCAGTTCGATCGCCACCGATTCCGACCCGTAGCCGGTGACGACCTCGAGGTGGCCCTCGATCGGCTCCTCGAGGCCCCCGTTGTCGATCGCGATCGGGACGGTCGTGACTTGCTCCGGTTCGATGTAGTAGTTCGACTGTTCGATCCGGGCGACCCGATCGAGGTCGCCCTCGAGCCGGCAGTGGACGTGTGCGGGACGGTCGTGACCGCGCAACACGAGGCGGACCCGCCGGTCCGTCTCGAGGGTCTGTGTATCCGCCTCGAGCGTGTTGGCGGTCCCGCGGTTGACGTGAACGGTGAGTTCAGTCCCGGACACGGACGATCAGGCCGGTCAGGCCGGTGATTCCTCGCGCATATCCGGCGGCAGCAGGTTCGGGATACCGTCGTCGATCGGATAGCGTTCGCCACAGTCGCCACAGACGAGCGCCCCGTCGACGATTTCGTCGCCGTCGTACGCTGCGTCTTCGAGTTCGAGTTCGTGTTTGTCCAGCGGACAGCGGAGAATGTCCAGCAACGACTCCTTCATATCTACGTAGGCGTGTCGCATCCAGCAAAAGGTTTCGGGAACGTCTCGTTCAGTCGCTTCGTCCCTCCCTTCACGACTCGGAGGGGGTCGGCGCGGTGGACCGAACGCGTCCCGAACGGCTCAGTAGGGGTCTTCGAGGACGACGGTCTCCTCGCGGCCCGGGCCGACGCCGACCGCGTAGATGGGGACGTCGAGTTCGTCGCTGACGTACTCGAGGTAGGTGCGGGCGTTTTCGGGGATGGCCTCGTACCCTTCTTCGGCGACCTCGCTCCAGTCGACGTCCGGCCAGCCGTCGAACGTCCGGAGTTTCGCCTCACAGCGGCCCCACTCCTCGGTGGTCGAGGGCATCGTCTCGAGTTCCTCGCCGTCGAGTTCGTACGCGTAGCCGACTTTCACCTCGTCGAGGCCCGACAGGACGTCGACGTGGTTGATCGCGAGGCCGGTGAAGCCGTTGACTCGGGTGGAGTGGCGCAGCATCGGCATGTCGAGCCAGCCGACCCGTCGGGGCCGCCCCGTGACGGTGCCGTACTCCCCACCCTCGTCGCGGATGTAGGTTGCGATCTCCTCTTCGGGGCCGTCGCCTTCCTCGTCGTAGCCCGGCGTGTCGCCGGGCACGCCACCGAGTTCGGTCGGTAGCGGACCGCTCCCGACGCGGCTGAGATACGCCTTCACGATCCCGACGATCTCGCCGTCGCCGACGACGCCCGGACTGAGTCCGGTGCCAACGGCCGCGCCCCCGGCGGTCGGGTTCGAGGAGGTGACGTAGGGGTAGTTGCCGTGATCGATGTCGATGATCGTCCCCTGTGCCCCCTCGAGCATCACGTTGCGGCCGTCGTCGATCGCGTCGCTGAGGAACGCACTCGCGTTGACTGTCATGTCCTCCTCGGCCAGCCGTCGGCCGAACTCGCCGAACTCCTCGTGGAGCGCGTCGACGTCGAACGCCTCGGGATCTTCGAGGTCCGAGACGTCGACGCCGTAGACGTCCTCGACGAGCGCGCGTTTCTGGGGCACGACGTACTCGAGACGGTCCCGCAGGACGTCGGGATCCAGCAGGTCGCGGATCCGGACGCCGCGGCGACCGGCTTTGTCCTCGTAGGTCGGGCCGATGCCGCGGCCGGTGGTCCCGACCTCCTGGTCGGATTCGCTCTTGACGTCCTCCTCGATACCGTCGAGGACGCGGTGGAACGGGAGGATGACGTGTGCACGTTCGGCCACCCGGACGTCGGGATCCAGCCCCTTCTCGCGAAGCGTCTCGATCTCGTCGAACAGCGTCCGCGGGTTGACGACGCACCCGTTGCCGAGTACCCCGACCTTGCCGCGGACGGCACCGGACGGAACGAGCGACAGTTTGTACGTTTCGCCGTCGTGGACGACGGTATGTCCAGCGTTGTCGCCGCCCTGATAGCGGGCGACGACGTCGGCAGCGTCGCCGTAGAGATCGACGACGCCACCTTTGCCTTCGTCGCCGAGTTGCGACCCGACGATTGTGACGGTCATAACAGCGGCGGGTTCTTGCCGTGCCGATAAACAGATTACGGTATTGACGGCCACCGCGGCCCATCGTGTACACGGACGTGGTTACGGTTCAGGGTTCGTCGTTCGTCCGGTCGCTGGAGAGGGCAGAGGCGACCGCATCTCCCCGGACCGAAAGCCGTAGGACCGGTCCGGAGAGAGTACAGAGACGACCGATATCACGGATACTGCCGCCTTCGCCGGGATCCGAAGCGTTAACTACTGGCAAGCACGATACTCGAGTCGTCCGGTACCGTCTCTCCTGCGAGGGTAACCTTTAAAGGGTCTAAAGACAAGTTAACAAATGCCATGATAGACCGACTTGAGAAGGAAGTCGACATGCTGGAACGACATCTCCAGGTCCTGAAGATGGTCATCGAGAACGAGCCGATCGGGATCGTCAAGATGTCGAACGAGACGGGCTATCCGCACCACAAGGTTCGGTACTCCCTTCGCGTGCTCGAGGAGGAGAACCTCATCGAACCCTCCAGCCAGGGCGCGATCAAGACCGAACGCACCGCCGAGTTCGTCGACGAACTCGACGGCAAGATCGACGACATCGTCGACAAACTCGAGGGAATGAAGATCGAAGACGTCGCCGAGATCGAAGGCTAACGGCTCTCTCGTTCGTTCGCGTTCTCGTTTCTCCAGTTCCATCGATCGGCAAGGGCTATCGAGCGACGCGCAACAGCGACTCGCTCGACGGCGCACGTTACGGCACCACCGCCCATCGAAAGCGACCGTTTCCAAGGACGTCCGAGAACGAGTCCGACCGTGCCCGCGGTGTGACGGCGCTCAGAGTTCGGGGACGGTCATGTGGAACCCTTCGGAGCGCGATTCGACGAGACAGAGGTGGTACCCCTCCTTCCGCGAGAGGTTGACGAAGCTCAGTTTCGAACCGCGACTCAGGATTCCGCTGCTGGTCGCCTGTTCGGTCACGTCGAGCGCTCCGGGTTCGAAGTAACTCGAGGTGACGGCGATCGCGGCGGCCAGATCGGGGTAGTTCGCCTTCACCGCGGAGGCAGCCTCCTCGAGATCCGCGAGCAACTCCTCGGAGGCCGGTTCCCGCGAGTCGTTGAGCATGACGAGGACGAGCGGGTTGCCCCGCTTGTCGTACGCGACGATGTCGAACTGCACGACGTCGGGGACGTCCTCGGTGTCGTCGTCCGCCAGCGAGATGGTCGAGTGTAGTTCCGCACGATCGATCGCGGGAATCGCGTCGTAGAGGTCGCCGAGTCCGTCGGCGTGACCGGTGTCGCGAATCTCGTAGAGCAACACCTCGGTCAACCAGTCGACGAACCGGAACTCCATCGTCTCCGGCAGGAACTCCTCGTAGGGCCGTCCGTCGACGGCGACGTCGCTCGCGTCGAACTCGGTGTGGTGCTCGAGCCGGAGGTTCGCGGCCACGTCCGCCTGGTCGGCCTCCCCCTGGTGAGCCGTCTCGAGCGTCGGATCGCTCTTCGAGCCGTACCGGACGAAGAGGTTCGTCCCCGACAGCGCGCGGTCGGGTTCGAGAACGGTGCTGCGCTGATGCCCGTCTGAGTCGCTTCCCTGCCGGGCCTCCTCGAGTTCCGTCTCGAGGTCGTCGATCCGGGACTGTAGCTGCTGGACCTGCTCTGTCAGCTCCTCGTTCTCGGCCTTGAGCCGATCCCGTTCGGCGGCCAGTTCCTCCGCCTTCGACGCGATTTCGTCGCGTTTCTCCTCGAGACGCTCGACGCGCTGGGTCAGCTTCTGGACCGTCTCGTCGTTCGACCCTGCGTTGCCGGACGACGATCGGCTCGCAGTCTCACTGCCGGCGGTCGAGCGACGCGCCCGCTGGCGCTGTGCCGAGGCCGCCGAGCCGTCGGAACGACTCTCGGCCGACGATCCCGAGGCGGCGTCGGCCCGTTTGCCGACGGTTCGCGGTTTCTGGGTCCCCGCGGATCGGACCGTCGTCGCCGCTTCGCTCGAGCCGTCGGCGGTCTTGTCGGGATCGATCGACGGAATGCTCTTGGTCTCGCGCCACTGCTCTTCCTCTTCGAACCGCTCCTCGAGGCCGGATTCGTCGCCCTCCGTGGCCTCGCTGGATGGTCGTTTCGTCGCAGAGTTATCGGCGGAGTCCTCCCGGTCTTCGTCGGTCCAGGAGATGTCGTTTTGGTCCAGTTCCGCCGCCGCGGCCTCGACCTCGTCGGGATCGAGCGAGGACGCACCGACGCCGTCGCCGGAGGCGGCCGTCGCCGCGTCCTCGGACTCGGTGGATGCGGCCTCGGCGTCCGCCGTGGGCGTAGTCGACGCGTCGTCGGTCGTTCCCGTCGACGTGGCGGACTCGGCACTCGAGGCCGTCGATTCGGTCAACGTGACCGAGTCGGGACCGTCGTCGGCCTCGGCGTCTGCGTCGACCGGCGGCGCGACCGTGGCGTCCGAATCCGCCGACGGATCACTGTCCGCGGAGTCGGCAGTGATGCCATCGGTCGATCCCCCGTCGTCGACGGCGTCGGTAGCGGTGATCCCGCCGGCACCGTCGTCGATCGTCGGATCGTCGACCGACGGTTCGGAGCCGGAGATGTCGATCGGATCGATGGCGGATTCGGACGGGTCCGCCGAGGGCGATCCACGGCCGGCGTTCGAACTACCGGTGACCGCGTCGTCGCTCGGCCCACTCGAGGCTCCGTCGTCCGTCGTCGGCTCCGAGCCACCGCCGCCGGCGTCGCCGGTCGTGGTGCCGCCGTCGGAACCTGGGACGTCGGTCACGTCGACGTCGACGTCCATCACTTCGTAGATCCCGACCTCGTCGGCCGCTCGCTCGAAGGCCTCGTCGCCGGTGACAAGCCGCTCCGCGTTGCCGATAAACGCCGCGGCCATCCGCCGGCCGCCGTAGTACACGGCGTAGTAGTCGCCGCTGAGGACGTTCTCGCTCAGTTCGACGTACCCCGTGAAGGAGCCGTCCTGGAGCGTCTCGTCGACCTCTCGCAGCGGCGTGTCGTTCGTGTAGTACTTCGCCTGCGTCTCGCCGCCCTGTTCTTTCATCGAACACAGCAACGGCAGTGACGGATGCGGCGCGTCGTAGATCGTGCCCGAGGCGTTCTCGAAGTCCTCGATGTCACCGTCGAAAACGCCGACGACGCGGCCGTTGAGCATGAACAGCCACGTGCCGGCAGCGGAGACGGACCCCGAGAACCCCCGGTCAGCGAGATCGGAGAGTTCATCGTAGCCCCCACTGAACGGGCGAGAGTCCCATTGTTCGACGCGCTCTTGCGTGCGCGGGTCCATAGTTCAACAAGCGGGAACCGAAACAAATACTTTTGGCTAAAAATCTGCTCGCCGATACGTTTCACCTAGATTTTGGATTCGGCGTCCTCCGCGAGCTCCTTCATCCGCTTGCCGATCCGGCCCGCGCTCGAGAACTCGTCCTCGCTCATGGCGTTTGCCAGCGCGTTCCCGAGGACGAAGACGGCGTGTTTGTGCTCGCTTTTCGACTTGTGAACGTGCGATGGGTCGACGTCGAGTTCTCGGTAGGGATCGAACAGCGTTTCGTCGACCTCCTCGCGCTCCGAGAAGTACTCCATGATGATGACGAGTTCTTCGTGAAGCTCGAGGAGTTCGTCCTTATGCATGGTCGCGTGTAAGGAGGGTTCGGGCTTAAGCGTTGTGTGCGAGACAGGTACAAAACCCGAATGGAGGGCTCTACTCCTCGTTCTGCACGAGTTCACATCGTTCGTCGGTACCGATCCGCGGCCACCGCGAACACCCAGAGGCCGAACGCGAGGGCTGCGACGAACTCGGGAACCGCGAACCACGCCGACGGATCGCCCGCCGCGAGTCGACTGACGAGCCAGCCAAGCCACGTTAGCGGGTGTACGATGCCGAGCCAGATCGAGGCGAGGCCGAGTCGCGCATCGCCCTCGAGAACCAGCCCGCTCCCGTAGACCCACTGGGCGACCGGCGCGACTCCGAAGTGCAACAGCGCGACCGGTCCGTGGAACTCCGTCTCGAGGTAGAACGTGTCGTGGCCGAGGAAGAAGACGCCGACGCCGATCAGCGCGACGGTCGCGACCACCAGCAGGGCGACACCGAGCCGCTCGAGGCGGTTCCCTGCGGTGATCCAGAGCAGCCGAGCGAACGGGACGCCGAACGAGCCGCCGAGGATCAGTCCGCCGTTGAACAGGAGGAAGGTTCGCGTCCCGTACCGCCCCATGTCCGAGAGCGCTCGGCCGCGCCACGTGAACGTCTCGGGCGCTGCGAGCACCGTTGCGAGGAGGATCGCACCGAGGGCGACCGCCGGCGCGGCGAGTCCACAGATCGTTGCGACGTCGTGACGGGATGCGTTCGTCATCGGTTTGCGGCGGGCTCAGCGCTCGTAGAAGCACTACAACCGGCTGTTGGTCCCGTCGTGCCTGGTCTCGTCGCCGTGAAGGGACCGCGTCGCGAGTATCGGCTCTGCCCCATTGTGTCGGTTATTTTGACTTCTTGAGCGATCGGAGTCAAATAAGTACTGGCAGCGGAACACGAGGGGGAGTCACCGGCGTTTGCTGTCGACGAACGGAGCAGTGATCGATCGGATCGAACGAGCCGCCGGTCGACCGAGAGGGTCGAATCGTCAGTCCACGGCGGTATCGGTCGGTCCACCGGCGTCGGCCCCGTCAGGGGCGTCGCCCACGTCGCGGTGATCGGCGGGGAACCAGGCGAGTTCGTGGTCGGCGGTGACGCGAACGGCGACGCGTTCGTCCAGATCGATCCGATCGGAGTGGTTGTGCATGCACTCGATCGTCTCGCCGGAGTCCAGTTCCACCCGGTAGAGGACGGTCGGACCGAGATACCGCCGGTAGACGACGCGGCCGTTGGCCTCGCGCTCGTCGGCCGGATAGGCGGTCACGTCGTCCGGGCGGAGGAGCAGATCGATTTCGCTGCCGTCGTACTGCTGGGCGAGGCCGTTGACGTCGTCCCGGAGGACGCGACCGACGGCGGTCCGAACGGAGTCGCCTTCGACCGATCCCGAGAGGAAACTCGCGTGGCCGAGGAAGCCGGCGACGAATCGGGATTTCGGATCCTGGAAGACCCGTTCGGGAACGTCGACCTGTTCGATGTTGCCGTCGTGCATGACGGCGACCCGATCGGAAATCGAGAGGGCCTCCTCCTGGTCGTGAGTCACCGAGATGGCGGTCACGCCGGCCTCCTTGATTATTCGGCGAACCTCCTCGCGCATCTCGACGCGAAGGTCGACGTCAAGATTCGAGAACGGTTCGTCGAGCAACAGCATCTCCGGCTCCGGGGCGAGCGAACGGGCGAGCGCGATCCGTTGCTGTTGCCCGCCGGAGAGTTCGTCGGGATAGTGGTCGCCGTGGCTCTCGAGGCCGACCAGCTCGAGTAACTCCTCGACGCGGGCGTCGCGTTTCTCCGCTGGCCAGTCATCGAGGCCGAACGCGACGTTCTCACGGGCGGTGAGGTGCGGAAAGAGGGCGAACTCCTGAAAGACGACCCCGACGCCGCGTTCCTCGGGCGGGACGAACCGTCCGTTCCCGGCGACGTCGTCGTCCTGCAGTCGGATGCGTCCGTGGGTCGGTTCCTCGAGGCCGGCGATCAGCCGGAGCGTCGTCGTCTTGCCACAGCCCGAGGGGCCGAGCAGCGTGAGAATCTCACCATCGTGGACGGACAGGGATAGCTCGGAGATAACCGCCTCGTTGCCGAACTCCTTCGCGACGTCCTCGAGTTCGAGGACGACGTCGCCGCTTTCGTCGGCCTCCTGGCGCGGTTCCTCGGTCGTCGTCAGTAGTTGTCCGTTCGCCATGGTCGGCTCCCCGGCGTCCGCCGGCGTCTAGTGGCTTTAGGCACGCCTAAAACACTTATAGCTGCCGGTCCATTCCCATCGGGCTGGAACTCAGAGTTCGACGCCGCTCGGGATCAGGCTGTGCTGGCGCAGGAGGCTGCCGTCTTCGTCGTAGACCAGAAAGGTGCGTTTGTCGTAGGTGACGAACGGCTCCGGCTCGTCCTCGAGGGTGATCTCGACCTCGTATCGGCCTTCGTCGTCGCTGGTTCGCTCGCCGTAGCCACGGGCGGCCGAGATGAACTGGAGGACGTCGTCGGCGTCCTCGTTGAGTTCGAGGATGAACTCACCGGTGATGCGGTTGGTGACGCTGACCACGCCCGCCGTGGCGTCGTCGAGAGGGTCCTGGAGTCGCAGTGCGACGTCGGTCTCGCCGGCGTCGAGGACCTCGCCGTCGGGACCGGTCAGGCGCTCGCGGAGCATCGTCGACGGACCGGTGAACTCGATCGATACCGAGGGTTTTCTCGGTTCGTCGTCGGTCTCGACCCAGCCGACGTTGTCGACGACCAGCGTGAAGTGCTCGCGCCTCATTCCGTACACAGCGGTTAGTGCTCCCACCGTATCAACGTAACGCACGAACTGTCGAACGACTGTGCTATCGTTGCCGCTGAAAGGCATTGTACACCTCGCTCGCGAGCCGGTGTATATCGTCTCAGGTGTTCCGTTGTTCGACGCGGCCGCCCCGGAAACGTCCAGTCCGCCCTCGTCGCTCGGCCCACTCATTTAAGGCACCGCGTCCCCGATATGCCGGAAGAACTCGCGTACGTTCGGTGTGTTTCGATGACTGACCACGACGAGCGGGAGACGAACGACGCACTGGGGGACGTCGGGGTGACGGAGACGCCCGACGGGGCGTCGGCCGACGGTGACGAGGAGTCACGGGACCGCGATGAACCGGAATCCGACTCCGTCGCGGACGGGCCGTCGGCCTCCGCGTTCGACCGAATCCGTCGCCGGTTCCGGCGCGTCGTCGAGGCGGTCCGCGGATCGCGGATCGACCTCGTCGCGTACGATCCGTCCGTCCACGGCCCGTTGATCGAGTTCGACGGCATCGACGGCCTCGAGGAAGTGGATCGCTACTGGGTCAACGCGCCGTTCGCGTTCGTCACTATCGGCTACGACGCCGAGAACAACCACTACCGGTACGACGTCGTCGAGCCGTCGCTCCGCCCAGACGAACGTACCCTCCTCGAGACGCTCTCCGAGGACGTCCGCGACCCGCTGTTGTACCGCGACGAGGGCCGCGACGACGTCGAGGACCTCCTCCGGGAGACCGTCCACGAGTACCTCGAGCGGTACGGCGCGGACGTCGACGTGGCAACGTTCTACCGCCTCTTCTACTACGTCTACCGGGACTTCCGCGGCTACGGACGTCTCGATCCGATCATGCACGATCCGCACGTCGAGGACGTCTCCTGTGACGGCTACGATCTGCCGATCTTCGTCTACCACGACGAGTACACCGACGTCGAGACCAACGTCGTCTTCGACGCGGACGAACTCGATCGGTTCGTCGTTCGGCTCGCCCAGCAGTCGGGCCAACACATTTCGATCGGCGATCCGATGGTCGAGACGACGCTGCCCGACGGGTCGCGGGCCGAACTCGCCCTCGGAAAGGAAGTCACCCCGCGGGGATCAGCCTTTACCGTCCGCAAGTACGCCGACGAGCCCTTTACCCCGATCGACCTTCTCGAGTACGGCACGTTCAGCGTCGAGCAGATGGCCTACCTCTGGCTCGCGATCGAACACAACAAGAGCCTGCTGTTCGCGGGCGGAACGGCCAGCGGGAAGACGACGAGCATGAACGCCATCTCGATGTTCATCCCGCCGCGGGCGAAGGTGTTGACCATCGAGGACACCCGGGAACTCCAGTTGTACCACGACAACTGGCTCTCGTCGGTCACGCGCGAACACACCCACGACGGGACCGACATCACCATGTACGACCTCCTCCGGTCGGCGCTGCGTCATCGCCCCGAGTACATCGTCGTCGGCGAGGTCCGCGGCGAGGAGGCGATCACCCTCTTCCAGGCGATGAACACCGGCCACACGACCTACTCGACCATGCACGCCGACTCGGTCCAGACGGTGATCAACCGCCTCGAGAACGAGCCGATCAACGTTCCGCGGCCGATGGTCCAGAGTCTGGACATCCTCTCGGTCCAGACGCTCACCCGGCTCGAGGACAGTCGCGTCCGCCGGAACCGGGTGCTCGCCGAGATCGAAGGGATCGACCAGCGAACCGGCGAACTCGACTACTCGACGGCGTTCACCTGGGAGAGCGAGTCCGACGCGTTCCGATCCCACGGCAGCCACGTCCTGGAGGAGATCCGGGATGACCGCGGCTGGAGCCAGACCGAACTCCTGGCGGAACTCCAGCAACGCCAGCGGTTCCTCCAGTATCTGCGGGACAACGACATCTCGGACTACCGGCGGTTCACCGCGATGGTCAACGAGTACTACGCCGACACGGACGCCGTGCTCGAGTTGCTCGAGGACGAGGGAGACGACGACCCGGGTTCCGATCCGGTGTACGACCCGCTGATCGACGGCTCCGCTGGCGAGTCGGACCTCGGGAGTCCGACGCGTGACCCATGACCGGCCCGTTCGCACCCGGAGTGGCGGTGACGACGGTCGTGCCGCTGCTCGTCGCCGTCCTGCTCTGTCTGCCGATCGGCCTCGCCATCGTCTCCCGCCGAGTCGACCGCGTCCTCGCTCGCGTCGCGATCCGGGCGTTCGGCGGTTACATCGACGAGTTCAGAAGCGAACACCCGGATCGTCAGCGTGCCCTCCGTGCTGGTCAGTTTCCGACGACCTACCGCGAGTACGGCTCGCGGACGATGTTGTACGCCGCCGTCGCCGCCATCGCGGGGTCGATCCTCGGACTGTACCTCATCTGGGGGCTACTCTACGTCCTCTCGATCGATCCCGAGACGATGCGGGCGGCCCTGCCCGGCGCGCTCGAGTTCCTCGCGAACCTCGGCGGGTTGCCGGCGCTGTCGGCCTGGGAACTGTTCGGACTCGTCGCGGTCGCCTGTTTCACGCTCGGTGCGATCACCGGGACGGTGACCTACTGGCTACGGTGGTACTATCCCTCCTACGTCGCCGACGCGCGAAAACGACAGATCGAGGCGGCGCTGCCCTCGACCATCGCGTTCGTCTACGCGCTCTCGCGAAGCGGGATGGCGATCCCCGACGTGATCAGGATCGTCGCCCGGCAGGAGGACACCTACGGCGAGGCGGCGACCGAGTTCCGGGTCGCCGTCCGACAGATGGACACCTTCGGCGTCGACGTCGTGACGGCGCTTCAGGAGATGGGACGGCGCTCCCCGAGTTCCCAGTTCGGGGAGTTCACCGAGAACCTCGTGAGCGTCCTCCAGAGCGGACAGCGCCTGTCGGACTTCCTCGAGCGCCAGTACCACGAGTACCAGGACGAAGCCGAATCCCAGCAGGAACGGACGCTCGGACTGCTTGGTACCCTCGCGGAGGCGTACGTGACCGTCCTCGTCGCCGGTCCGCTCTTTCTGATCACGATCCTGTTCGTCATCGGCATCTCCGTCGGCGGAACCATCGGTCCGATGCGAGCGCTGATCTACGGCGTCTTACCGCTTGGAAACCTCGTCTTCGTGATCTACCTGAGTACCGTAACCGAATCGCTGATCCCCGGACAGACCTCCCCGGAGAGACCGGAGACGATCGTTCCCGACACCCGGGCCGCGCTGCGCTCGGACGGCGGGGTCGACGCGGCTGCCGCGGCGCGAGGACGGGCCAACGTCGAACGGCTCCGGTACTACCGATCCCTCCAGCGGCTCCGGAACGTCCTCTCGAACCCGCTGTCGACCCTGCTCGAGCGCCCCTCGGTGACGTTCGCGATCACCGTTCCGATCGCGGTGGGGGCCGTCCTCTGGCGGCTGCCGGCGGCGTTCACGGCCGCTGGGTTCGACGTCTCCGCGGTCGACGACGTCGTAGCGGTCGCGGCGCTGTTCGTCCTCGGGACGTTCGCCGTCTGTTACGAACTCCACCGGCGGCGGATCGACGCCGTCGAGGCGGCGGTTCCGGATCTGCTCGACCGGCTCGCGAGCATCAACGACGCCGGCACGTCGATCGTCACCTCGATCGACCGGGTTCGCGGCTCCGATCTCGGTCCGCTGAGCGACGAACTCGATCGGGTCTGGGCCGACGTCCGCTGGGGGAGCGACCTCTCGACGGCGCTTCGCCGGTTCGAGTATCGGGTCCGCACGCGGGCCGTCTCCCGCGTCGTCACGCTGTTGACAGAAGCGATGAACGCCAGCGGCAACCTCGCGACGGTCCTCCGGATCGGTGCCCGGCAAGCCGCGGCGGATCGCCGCCTCAAACGCCAGCGGGCGCAGGTGATGGTCGAGTACATGATCGTCGTCTACGTCTCCTACCTCGTGTTCCTGTTCATCGTGACGGTGCTGACGATCTACCTCCTTCCCAACCTCCCCGTCGGCGAGATGGCGGCCGGAACGGCGGACATCTCCGGGCTCGACGGGTTCTCCGGCGACGACCTCGCGATCTACGAGACGCTGTTTTACCACGCGACCCTCGTGCAGGGACTGCTGTCGGGACTGATCGCCGGCCAACTCAGCACGGGCGACGTACGCGCGGGTGCCAAACACGCCGCCGTCATGATCGCCCTCTCGGTGCTGTTGTTCGGCGTCGTCGTCTGATCGGCCGGGGGTCGGCGGGGCCGTTCGAACGCTTTTTGCACGTTCTCCCCGGACCACCGGTGATGGCCGAGGACCCGACCGAGGCGAGCGATCCCGAGGATCCACCTCAGGGGAGCGATCGCACGCGTGCCGCCGTTCGCGAGACGTACGACCGGATCGGTGCCCACTTCGCAGAGACCCGCGAGTACGCCTGGCCCGAAGTCGAGGCGTTCGTCGACCGTCACGGTCCGCGGATCGCGGCGACCGACGATCCGGGCGTCGGGCTCGATCTCGGCTGTGGCAACTGCCGGCACGCCGAACTGCTGACCTCCGTCGACGGCCTCGAGTCCGTCGTCGGCGTCGACGTCAGCCGCGAACTCCTCCGGACGGGACGGAACCGCGCGACCGAACGCGAGTTTGCCGTCGATCTGGTCCAGGGGGATGCGGCGACCCTGCCGCTGGCCACTGACGCCGTCTCCATCGGCGTCTACGTGGCGACCCTCCACCACCTCCCCCGCCCGGAGATACGGCGTGCCAGCCTCGACGAACTCGCCCGCGTCCTCGCGGCCGACGGGCGGGCGCTGGTCAGCGCCTGGTCGACGGCCCACGACCGATTCGACCGGAGCGATGGGTTCGACACCACGCTCGAGTGGACGCTCCCCGGCGGCGAGACGGTCGATCGGTTCTACCACATCTACGACCCCGCGGAGTTCGAGCGCGAACTCGAAGCCAGCGACCTGCAGTTGCTCGAGTGGGAACTCTCGAGCGGGAACTGTTACGCGGACGTCGCGGGAGCACCGTGAGCCAATTTGTCAACCCTCCGAATGAAGGGCATTCTTACCATAGGTTATTTACAACGGTTTTGAACTATTCTCGTGCAAATTTCCCCAGTTAGAAAATAAAATAAATAGAATGAACGGCGATCAAACGTCTGAAACGTTTCCCGCTTTTATGGAGCTCTCTCGTCCAGCCCCGGATGCGCTATGACGCGCTTTACGCGACGTTCCGCGCTGAAGATCGCAGGCGCATCGCTTGCCGCAGTGACGGTTCCCGCGACCGCGGCCGCCGACGAAGCGGTTGACTGGACGGTCGTGGAGTCCCCCCTCGACAGCACCCTTCACGACGTCGCGCACACGGCCACGAACGCACACGCCGTCGCGAGCGGCGGACTCGTGATCGAACGCACCGACGCTGGCTGGGAGGTCGTCCTGCAGGGTGGCCCCACCGGGAACGGGAACGACCTCTTGGGCGTCGACACTACCGACGACGGCAACCGGCTCTGGATCGTCGGTGCCAGCGGCGCAATCGGCGAGTACGACGTCGTCACGGGCAACCTCGTCGACCGCTCGGCCCCCAACGACCACACCGCGAACTTCAACGACGTCGCCGTCACCGGCCCCGCGGGTGACGCGGACGTTTACGTTGCCGACGACTCCGGTGCCGTCCACTACAGCTTCGACAACGGTGAAGAAGGCACCTGGGAGTACGAGGTCCCCGGCAGCGGCTCCGGCCTCACCGGGATCGAGTTCTACGACGACCGCTCCGGCCACGCCATCGACACGAACGGCCGCGTCTACGCCACCGACGACGGCGTCACGTGGAACCCAATCGGCATCGAAGACGCCGGCGTCACGTTCTACGGCCTCGACAGCGACGCCGCCGACGACGTCTGGGTCTCGGGCGGCAACGCCTCCGTCTTCGCGTACGACGGTAGCGCGTGGACGCCCGAGAGCCTCGGCGACGCCGAACTCCGGGACATCGAGGTCGAAGACGGTCACGGCTACGCCGTCGGAAGCGGCGGCATCGTCTTCGAACGCGACGACGGGAAGTGGACCCCGAACCGGACGCCCGTCGGCGAGAACCTCCAGGCCATCACCCAGAATGGGGTCGCCGTCGCCGTCGGGTCCGGGGGTGTCGTCCTCGAGCGGTAACCGCCGAGGTGAGCTCCGTCGTCGCCGCGACTAGCCCGCTGTCCGCGAGGTGAAGCGGTCTCGATTGCCCGCACCGATTACCGACTATCCGATTTCGAGTTACTGGCGTTTCGCCCCTTGGTCGCCGTTCTCGTGGGCGACTCCTGCTCGAGTCGGAGAGGCTCGAGGCCTGGCAGGTTCCCTGTGGACGCTCGAGATCGTCGGTCGAACGCCGCCGAGCCGCCCGTTGATTCCGTGCGCCGCGACATCGGCCCGGGCGAGCGAAAATGAGAAGAGTCTTAATGTGGACGGACGGAAAGCAACGTACCGAGCGCGGATGGTCTAGTGGTAGGACCTGAGCCTTCCAAGCTCATGGCCCGGGTTCAAATCCCGGTCCGCGCATTCCTGCGTCGAACGAATCCGTGAGCCCCAGGAATCCTGGCCCGCGTGTTCCTGTCACGAACAATTCGGTGACCATTCGAGGAGCGGACGTCACCTCGAGAGCGCCTCGAACTCCGCCGCACCACACCGACAGCCGCCCTTTTTCCCGATCGGGTGGACGGTGTCGTCGGGAAGAATCCAGGCGGAGTAGACGGCACCGCACTCACGACACCGCCCGGCTACTTTCGGTCGCTCCGCGATCGGTTGTTCGCAGGTTTCGTGTGTCCGTTGGTCGCCTGCCATGTGCGTATAAACGTCTCCCTTGCGGAAGTGGTGAGGGGTTGTATATACCACCCGAGACCGATCACACGGAACCACCGTCGGCAGCACCATCCACGGTTTCCGTGCGAGCGTGATTCAGTGCCGGATCGTCGGATCTAAGCGCAACCCCGGCGATACTGCTCGTCCTCTTCGCCCAGCGTCAACGTGGGAACACTCGTGGTAAGAGCAGTTGCAGGGAGGATCGGACAGTCGAGTAGGGCTTCCACGGCCGTGCAGACGACCCGGCGAACTACGGAGCAGCCTCTCACTCGGCCGCCGGCAGCGTCAGCGAGAACGTCGATCCCTCGCCGGGTTCGGACTCGAGTCGGATCCGACCGCCGTGGCGTTCGACGATACGCCGACACAGCGCCAGTCCGATGCCGGTCCCGGACTGTTCCTCACGGCTGTGCAGGCGCTGGAACACCTCGAACACCCGGTCCTGCTGGTCGGAGGGAATCCCGATCCCCTCGTCGTGAACGGAGAGTTCCCACCGTCGACCCCGGTGTTCGGCGTCGACGTGGACCACCGGCGAGTCGTCGCCGCTGTACTGGATCGCGTTCGACAGCAGGTTCTGGAAGACCTGGCGTAACTGGGTTGGATCGCCCTCGACGCGCGGGAGGTCGGCCGACGTAATCCGGGCGTCGGTCTCCTCGATGCACATCTGGAGGTCCTCCTGAACGTCCTCGAGCAGGTCGTTCAGGTCGACCGGTTCGAGCGGGTCACCCTGGGTATCGATCCGCGAGTACGCGAGCAAGCCGTCGATCATCTCGCGCATCCGCTCGGCCCCGTCGACGGCGAACGCGAGGAACTCCTCGCCGTCCTCGTCGAAGACGTCGTCGTACCGTCGTTCGAGCAGTTGGAGGTAGCTCGTGACCATCCGCAACGGCTCCTGTAAGTCGTGGGAGGCCGCGTAGGCGAACTGCTCGAGGCGTTCGTTCGACTCCTCGAGTTTGCGCTCGTACTCCTTGCGCTCGGTGATGTCCTGGGCGAGGGTCATCCCGCCGAAGACGTTGCCCTCGTGGTCGTCGATGGGGACGACGTGGATGACCCAGTCCCGACCGGCGTACTCGGTTTCGACCGTCTGGGGCCGGCCGTCCGGTCCCGAGTGGAAGGCGGATTCGATCGCCTCGGAGACGTGATCGGGCCAGACGGTTCGGACCGACTCGCCCTCGACGTCGGTGGGTGCGACCGGCAGGTCGTCGAACGCTCGACCGGCCGCGAGTACGTACTCGAGGTCGTCGTCGAACATGGTAACGACGCCGTTGGGGAAGTTTTCGGCGAGCGTCCGGTACTGCTGTTTGGACTCCCTGAGGCGGCGCTCGCGTTCCCGCCGGTCCGTGATGTCTCGTGCGATGGCGACCAGATACTCCCGATCGAGATCGACGTACGTGACGTTCACCTCCGCCGGGTACGTGCTTCCGTCCCGTCGCTCGTGGACGCCCTCGACCGTGATCGATCCCGCGTCGCGTACGGCTTCGACGTGGTCGTGCCACGCCTCGAGGTCCTCGAACCGGCGTTCGATCTCCGGCACCGTCAGATCGGTGAGTTCCTCCCGGTCGTAGCCGAGGCGACGGCTGGCGGTTTCGTTCACGTCGATGAACTGCGCCGTCTCCGGATCGATGACCAGCACGCTGTCGGTCGTGTGATCGAGCAGCGTTCTGAACAGTTCGTGTTCGCGCTCGCGTTGCTTCCGCTCGGTGACGTCCCGGAAGTAGATGGAGAGACCGGATTCGGAGGGATAGGCGTGGACCTCGAACCGGATATCGAGCGGCGGATAGTACGCCTCGAACGACGTCGGCTCCTGGGTCGCCATGGCCTCGCGGTACTCCTCTTCGAAGGTGGTTCCCAGCGCCGGTTCGAACGGGTCCCAGAAGTCCCGTCCGACGAGTCCCTCGTCGTCGGGATCGAGTAACTCGGTGCCGTGATCGTTGACGTAGCTGATCTCCCAGTTTCGATCCAGTCCGATGAACGCGTCCGTGATCCGATCGAACGTCTGCTCGAGTTCCTCCTCGAGCCGTTTCTGCTCGGTGACGTCCTTGAAATAGACGGAGAGACCGCTCTCGGAGGGGTAGATCCGCTCTTCGAACCAGGCCTCGAACGGGGAGTAGTACGTTTCGATCGAGATCGGCTCCTGGGAACCGATCGCCTCGCGATAGTGCGTCTCGAAAGCGGTTCCGACCAGTTCCGGAAATACGGTCCAGATTACCTCGCCGAGGACGTCGTCGCGATCGACGCCCAGGATGGTTTCGGCCCGATCGTTGACGTGGGTAAACGTCCACGACTCGTCGAGCGCGAGAAAACCGTCCGTGACGCGGCCGTAGACCTGTTCGAGTTCGGCTTCCCGTTCCCGCAGTCGATCCTTGGTTCGGACCTTCGAGATGGCCGAGGCGAGGACGTTCGCGACGCTCTGGATGAAGGTCCCGTCGTGGTCCGTGAACTCGCGGCGGTCGGTCGTCCCGACGCTCAGCAGGCCCCACGGGTCGTCGGTCGATCCGATGACGACGCTGATGCCGCTCACCACGTCGTGGTCGGCCGGCAACGTCGATTCGGAGAACCGCGTCTCCGTCCGTAGGTCGTCTACGACGACCGGCGCGTCGGAGCGCAACGCCTGACCCGACCAGGTGTCCGGATCGGTCGGCATCGTCACGGAGTTGCCGCGATCCCCGGGACAGTTCGTGCCCTGTCGAACCACGAGTTCGTCGCCGTCCGATAGCTCACGCACCGTCGCGTGGTCGGCCGCGAGCGTCTCCACGATCGCCGTCGTTGCGTCGTCCATCAGTCGATCGAGGTCGTCGGTCTCGAGCGCTTGCTGGCCGAGTTCGGCGACGACCGCCTGCTGACGGACGCGGGGAGTATCCTCCGGGCCGACGTCCGCGAACGGAGGGCTAGTCATTCGTGGTTTTTAGTCCGGGTACGCGTATAAGGGCTTCTGCGAGGGGATCGCACGCGACGAACCGCCGGCGGAGCGTACGGGCACCCGATTTCGGGTGCGACCGCAGTCCACCCTTGCAGGTCCGGGGCCGACGTATACCGACCCCCGGACCCTACGTGGGCACATGAGCGAGACGAGCACCCGCTACAGCGAGGGCGACGAGGTAGCGACGCCCGACGGTCCCGGCGTCGTCGCCGCCGTCCTGACCGAGGACTTCGAGTTTCCCCAGGGGACGGACGACCTGACGAGCGTCGACGCGAGCGACGACCAGCCCGCCTACGTCGTCGCCCTCGAGGCCGTCGGCTCGGCCGTCTACCGCGCGTCGGCGCTCGAGGCGACCGATCTCGAGGACGGCGAGCCGGAACCAACCGACGGTGACGCCCTCACCGGCGTCGTCGACGAGGACGTCGACGGACTCGACTCCCTCCCGGAGGGCTGGGACCGGGACAGCGTCCTCGCGTACTGGTCGTCCATCGGCGGCTCCTGGGAGGAGTGTACCGAGGACATGACCGACGAGTTCGGGGCGGAACGAGCGCGGGAACACTGTTCGGCCATGAAAGACGAAGTGTTGCGGACTCAGCGGTGGCGAAACCGGTTCTGACCGGACCAGTGGGTTGAGGCGGGTGCAGGCGATCGAACGGCTACTCCTCGAACGGCGACCGGGCCGGCCGATCCCTGAAGTCGATAGTCACGGCAAAGACCAATCCGAGGACGGTTCCGAACAGGAGGTGACCGATCATGCTCTCGACGGCCGTCGCGGGGAAGTCGGCCGCCGCTTCGACGCCGAGGGCTTCGAGCCAGACCGGCAGGACGAGTAGTGGAAGGATCGCCCACACCGCCAGCCCGAAGACGAAGCCAGCGCCGACGACGCGCAAGGCGATGCCCGTTCGCGAGAGCGCCTCGGTTTCGGTCGAGGTTGCCACGATACCCAGGATCGGCTCCCGGGTAACCAGGAAGCCAAAGAGCAGTCCGAGGACGACCCCGTGAGCGACGTGGATCGTCCAGCCGACGACGCCGACGGGCTCGAGTCCGTAGATTGCCGGAATCGCCACGGCGAGAATCTCGGGGTCCATGAGCCACATCACGAGGCCGAACGCGGCCGCCGCGATCGCTCCCCCGAGCGCTCCGCCGATCGGCCACCCCCAGCTACTGTCGATCCCGAACGCGGTCGTGGTATCGGCTCCCATAGCAATTGCGCTACCACGAACCCCGGGATAAGGGTTTGTCCCTCCTCGGTTGGGAGGCCGGAGATCCGTCGTACCGGGGACGAGTGCCCCGGATTTTAGTCGCCGCGGGCCGAACCCCGACCGTGGCACTCGAGTTCGAGGTGCTGGGCTGGCCGCCCGACGGACCGAAACTCCGACTCGATTATCGGCGGTTCAGCTACGCCGGCAAGTTCGTCATGACGAACACCGGGAAGGCCGTCGCTCGCGAGGCGGATGCGGGTGAGGAAGACGACGAGGACGGTGACATCGTCGGGGCCATCGCGTTCAACGAGGATCGCACCGACGCGGACGTCCTGTGGCTCCGCTACGTCACCGTCGCCCGCGATCGGCGCGGCGAGGGTATCGGTCCCCGACTCGCCGAACTCGTCCGCGACCGGGCGCTCGAGCGCGGTTACGACCGTCTGCGGATCGCCGTCAACAATCCCTTCGCCTACGAGGCGCTGTACCGGGCCGGCTTCGGCTACACCGGGGAGACGACCGGCATCGCCGAACTGGTGCTCGAGTACCCGCGGCCGGCCGACGACGGGGACGGACGAACGGCGACGGAGCGGTATCAGCGAGGCCTCGAGGAGTTTCGCGAGCGGGACCTGTCCGACGAGGAGGAGTCGTTTCTGGCGTCGCGGCGCGATACTGACCCGCCGACGCCCGCGGAGTGATCGTCGGAAGCCAACGTTTGAAATCCCGACGTTCCCTACTGATCGCCGATGGGAAACGCAGCACTTCGCGACATCGCGGTCATCGAGGAGATCCCCTTCTCGGATGTCGAGGGCGTCGTCGCGGTCGACGCGCACAACTGGCTCTACCGGTACCTGACCACGACCGTCAAGTGGACCGATAGCTCGATCTACACGACCGCCGACGGCACCGAGGTCGCGAACCTCGTCGGCATCGTCCAGGGGCTGCCGAAGTTCTTCGAGAACGACGTCACGCCGGTAATGGTCTTCGACGGCGGCCCCTCGGAGTTGAAGGAAGACGAGATCGAATCCCGCCGGGAGCAACGCCGGAGCTACGAGGAGCAACTCGAGGTGGCCCGCGAGGAGGGCGACGAGGTGGCCATCGCCCAGCTCGAGTCGCGCACGCAGCGGCTGACGCCGACGATCCAGGAGACGAGCCGCGAACTCCTCCGGTTGCTGGACGTCCCCATCGTCGAAGCCCCTGCCGAGGGCGAGGCCCAGGCGGCGCACATGGTTCGACGTGGCGACGCGGACTACGTGGGGTCGGAAGATTACGACGCCCTGCTGTTCGGCGCGCCGCTGACGCTGCGCCAGTTGACCAGCAAGGGCGACCCCGAACTGATGGACCTCGACGCCACCCTGGCACACCACGACCTGACCCTCGAGCAGTTGATCGACGCGGCAATCCTCATCGGCACGGACTTCAACGAGGGCGTCTCGGGGATCGGCCCGAAGACGGCCATCAAAGAGATCACGGAACACGGCGACCTCTGGAGCGTGCTCGAGGCACGCGGCGACAGCGTCGAGTACGGCGACCGCGTCAGGCAACTGTTCCGCGATCCGAACGTGACCGACGAGTACGAGTTCGACGCGACGCTAGATCCGGACCTCGAGGCCGCCCGGGAGTACGTCTGCGAGGAGTGGGCGGTCGACGCGGACGAGGTCGCCCGCGGCTTCGAGCGCATCGAGGAGAGCGTCACCCAGACGGGCCTGGATCGCTGGACCTGACCGCGTAATCAATCGGAGCGCAACTCGCTGTACGCCACGTCGGCGGCGTTGCGCCGCGCACCGATCGCTGAGAGGTAGCCGACGCCGACGGTCGCCTTGATCGCTTTTGCGGCACGGCCGGTCAGTACCGATCCGCCCACGTACGCGACGGCGTCGTCGCCCACGCTGACCAGCCAGCCCGGCGAGTCGAACGTGAACGTCTCGAGTGACGGGTCGGCGTCCTCGGAGTCGACCACCCGGTGGACGTTCGTCGCCGCCGTCCGGGCCTGACGGACCGCCGCCTGTGCGCTGGCTGGCACGGCGGTGCCCTCGGCGTCGACGACGCGGACAGCGTCCCCGAAGGCGAACGTCCGCTCGTCGAGTCGCAGGTCGGCTTCGACCGTCGGCCGGTCGCCGACCGCCGCCGTGCCCGCGATGCCACCGGTCCAGACGAACAGGTCAGACGGAAGCCGGTCGCCTGAGTCGACGGCGACGTGGGTCGGTCCGGCTCCCGTGACTGCGACGTCGGTTCGGACGATAACTCCCTGTTCTTCGAGCGCGCGCGCCGTCGCCGTCTGAAACGCCGCCGGAAACGACGGCGCGACCGCTGGCTGTTGCTCGAGGAGCGTCACCGACGCGTCGCTGCCTTGCTCCCGTACTAGGGCGGCCAGTTCCCCGGCGACCTGGATGCCCGAGAGGCCAGCGCCACCGACTACGACGTGGCCGTCGTCGGCCAGCACCTCGCGCGCCCGTGAGCGGATCGCCAGCGCGTCCGAGAGCGATTTGAGCGGTATCGCGTGCTCGCGGACGTTCTCGAGACCGTAGTAGGCCGTGCGCGCCCCGAGACAGATCGCCGCGACGTCGTAGGAGAGCGTTCCGCTCGAGAGCGTGACAGTACGTTCCGCGCGGTCGATCTCCTCCACCTCGCCGACCTGGACGGTCGCTCGCTCGAGTACCGCGGGAAGGGACACCGCGATTCCGTCGGCGAGTTCGGGGCGACGGATCACCCGGTGGAGTTCGTGCTGGACGAGATGGTCGGGCGAGCGATCGACCAGCGTCAGGTCGACGTCGTCGGGGAGTTCGGTTTCGAGTAACCGCGTGAGCGTCAGTCCGGCGTAGCCAGCGCCGAGGACGACGACGTGCATGACTCGACGTTGGGGTTCGGCCCTCAAATACGCTGTCGACGGGGACGGTTAGAAGAGGTGGTCGTCCTCGTCCAGCAACCGTGCGGGGCCGCCGACGTCCCAGGTGGTCGTCGAGACGCCGCAGTCGGCGATCTCCTCCTCGACGAACTCGGCGTGTTCCTCGGTGGTGTTGACGTAGACGCTCGCGCCGGTGTCGGTCGAGAAGTAGACCGGGATGTCTTCCTCCTCGCGGAGTTCGCGCACGCGGTTGAAAATAGCGAGCGTCGCCGGCTGCCAGTAGACCCAGCCGGACGGTCCGGTCATCGTCGTCGCCGCGAGCGACAGCGAGTCGTGTTCGGCGAGTTCGAAGGCCCGCTCGAAGTCGTCGCTACGCAGGGCGTCGCGCATTTCTGCGATCTGCTCGTGGATGTGGGCGTTGCGGGCCTGGAACATGTGACTGTCCGCGGCCTCTTCGTGGGCGTCCTCGGTTTCCTTGTGGTAGGGAACCAGCCCGACGATGATCTTCAGGTCCTCGTGAAGGTTCGTCGGGATCCGCCGCGAGCGACAGTCTTCGTCGTTGAGACCCGTGTGGAGCTGGGAGAACGCACCCGTCACGGCTCGAGCCGCGGAGGCCGAACCGACGCGAGCGATCGTCGAGATTTCCGGCAGCGAGAGGTCGAGTTCCGCCGCCTCGGCCAGCGCCATCGCGGCGGCCGCGAAGCCCGACGAGGACGAACCGAGACCGACGTTCGAAGGGAAACTGTTCTCGCTCTCGAGGCGCACGGGATAGACCGTGTGGGCGGCGTCGGACAGCGAGCGGGCCTTCTCGACGACGGCCTCGACGCGTTCAGCGGCTCGCCCCTCGAGTTCCTCGCCGTCGACGACGAACCGATCCTCGTCGTAGTCCATCGAGAACTCGACGGTGGTCCGCGTGTGGCTAGGGGCCGTACAGAGGCTGATACTGTCGTGGTAGGGGAGGCGCTCGATTTCGTCGCGCATCCCGTGGTACTTGACCAGGCCCTGGATGGGGTGGGCCATCGCGGTCGCTTTCATACCCTCACACGGACGTGACGGTCGCATAAAGTTCACGGCATTCGTCCGACAAACGACCCAGTCCTGATTTCACGTCCAGTATCGTCGGCTCACGCTCGCTCCCTCCCGATAGCAGTGGTATCGGGCTGCTAGCCCGGCATGGCACAGCAAGTCCACTGGACTACTGTGTGCGCCGGATAGGCGCATAAGACGGTTTTATTCTTCTATTATTTGATAGTTATGAAATCTGTTCGGGAACGATATACGACAGCAGAAACGGGATCGCTCCCTCAGCGGCGGTCTCTCGCCGGTGTTCGTTCACATGTGGTCAGTACCCGTCGGGGGAGAACACCCTCGACCTCGCCAGGGTGGGTGGAGTGACGATCGTTCGTCCGACGAGGGTGGGTCGGATCGAGCCGAGAGTCCGGCGGAGAGAAATGCTCGTTCCAACCCACATATGTTATCTCATTTATCACTTCGGCATAATCATATCCTCCTGTCATATATAGATGAATTATGGACCCAGTCTCACTGTTCCAAGAATCGCAAGAAGTCGGCCAGTAGATATAATATATGCCCTTCATATGCCATCCACTATGGTAGAAGATAGAACGTCAGCACTAACAGCTGTCAGTGTACTTGCATTGCCACTTGGACTATGGTCCCTCTTCATCGGCGGCATTCTCAGTTTGATCGGCGGCTTCGCCGGCATGGGTGCCGTAATCCAGGGCGTCGTCGCACTGATCGTCGGAGCCGGCTTCATCGCCGTCGCCTACGGCGTGTTCGCGCTCGAGCCGTGGGCCGGATCGCTCGGGATCGCCGTCTTCGGTCTCGACGTTGCCCGCCGGGTCCTCACGATCATCATCGACGGGGCGACGTTCATGGCCCTCTCGATCCTGTTTACGCTGCTCAGCGCAGCGGGCCTGGCGATCCTCGTACTAAACAAGGACCGGTTCGAAAACTAGGGAGCCGATCTCGACCGACTACGTACGGAGCGTCCTCACTTTTCGCGGATGACTTCACACGCCACGCAGCCCAGTGGCTGTCCTCGAGTCGCCCGCGTCGCGGGCGTACGAAAACCCGAACCCTCAAACGAGGGCGCTCCTACCTCACCCTCATGGGGACCCCACGTGATACGCGAACGGAACAGGCCGAAACGATCGTCGAGCGACTCGAGGCGGAGTATCCCGACTCGACGATCTCGCTGCGGTACTCGAACCGCCTCGAGTTGCTGATCGCGGTGATCCTCTCGGCCCAGTGTACCGACGAGCGGGTCAACCAGGAGACCGAGCACCTCTTCGAGAAGTACGACGGCCCGGAGGATTACGCGAACGTCCCTCAGGAGGAACTCGCGGAGGACCTCAACTCGATCACCTACTACAACAACAAGGCCGGCTACATCAAAAGCGCCTGCGAGACCATCGTTGAGGAACACGACGGCGAGGTTCCGGATACGATGGACGAACTGACCGACCTGTCGGGCGTCGGCCGGAAGACGGCCAACGTCGTCCTCCAGCACGGCCACGACGTCGTCGAGGGAATCGTCGTCGACACGCACGTACAGCGTCTCTCACGTCGACTCGGGCTCACGGAAGAGAAACGACCGGAGGCGATCGAGCAGGAACTGATGGAACTGGTCCCGGAGGGGTACTGGCAGCAGTTCACCCACCTCTGTATCGATCACGGCCGCGCGGTCTGTACGGCCCGAAACCCGGACTGTGACGACTGCGTCCTCGCGGACGTCTGTCCGTCCGAGAAGGGTGACAGCGAGATCGACCTCGCCTCGGGCGAGCCCTGGTAATCCGAGCCGGCACCCCGACGCCGGCGGATGCTCGGGCCGACCGTCGCAAGCCGAACGCCTTTTCGCGGCTCCCCGGTAGCCCCGGCCGGGATCACTATGGCCAACGATACTGACGAGACCGGGAAAGACGAGCACGGGCGGGACGTCGAACTCGCGAAGGAACGGTCACAGGACGAGGAGGACGACGAACTTACCGAGGAGGAGAAGGAAGCGCGGGAGCGCCAGGACGAGGAACAGCGCCGACAGGACATCGAACACCAGTCGAAAGAGCGGGAGAACGACGCCCTCGAGAACGCGAACCCGGACCACCACCGGGACGAAGAGCCGTACAACAGCTAACGCGTCGATACCCTGCGGGCGCTGGTGGCTCAGGCCGGCCGGTCGACGCCCTCGAGAGCACCGTTTTTCGAACGAGTTTAGCCACCGCGCTCGGAGCGATCGGCGATTCTCGTGGTACTCGGCGCGAGTACCGCGAGCGTGCCGGCCTTCGAGATGGCGACTTCGGTACCGACCGAGACGGTCCCGACCGAACGGCCGTCGACGACCAACCTGACGTCCCCCTCGTCGCGTTCGACCGAACACGCGAGGTCGGTCGGGAGAACCCACTGTCGGGTCTTCGTGACGAACGGACCGATCGGCGCGACGGCGACTCCCTCGACCGCTGGCGACAGTCGCGGCGCGTCGACGGCCTCCGCGTAGCCGTGACTGCCAGCGGGTGTCGCGACGACGATTCCGTCCGCACGTACCGTCTCGAGTTGCTCGCCGTCTCTGGAGACGGCGTACTCCGAGATGCGTGCCGGTTCGGCCGTCACGAGCGTGACGTCGAACAGCGCGTGCTCGAGATCGAGGCTGTCCGCACCCGTCGTGTCGCTCCCCTCCGGCCAGTCGACGTCGATCGCCAACACGTCGTGGTGACGGAGCCGAGCCGCTCCGGCGAGCGTCCGTTCGAGGTGGTCGGCGAGATGATCCGGGGGAACCGCGTCGATGCCGGGGACGGAGCCGACTGGCAGCACGGGTACGGACGGACGGAACTGCGAAACTGCGGAGAGAGTGGCGGTTCCCTGGGCAACGAGTAGCGTCGGGTTTGCCGCGAGCACCTCCTCGAGGGAACCCCGAACGACGTCGGCGTCGGCGGTCGCGGCTTCGAACGCATCGCTTGCGAGGACCCGGTCGAACGACTCCGTCGGGTCGTCCGCGTTCGAGTCGGTCGTGGGGGTATCCTCGTCGGCTGGCCCGCCTTCGACGACGCCGACGACCGGCTCGTCCTCCGGGTCCCACTCGCTGGGCATGTCTTCGACTTTCGTGCTCCGGCCAAAAAGCGTGCGGATTCGACCCGTTAAGCCTCGTCGTACGGCCAGTCGCCGGTAATTCGCATCCCCTCGGCGAGGTTCTGCGCCTCGAGATCCGCGACGATCTCCTCGCTCGAGCGGTGCTCGATCGACCGGTCGGCGGCCGCGAGGTCGACGACGAGGTCGGTCAGCAGAATCGCCTGTTCGCGCAGGTCGCGTTTCTCGAGTTTGTCCAGCGTGTCGGCGAAGGTGTGGCCCCAGCCCCGACCGACTTCGTCGCTTGTGCTCATGACGTGGTAGCCGGGGACGCCCCACTGCACGAACGGCCAGTGGTCGCTGTGCGGGCCGAGCCGTGGCACCGTCCGGACCGGATGTCCGTACCGGTCCGCGACGCGTTCGGCGGCGGCCTCGAGTTCGGGGAACCCGTGGGTCGTAAACTCGAGGGTTCGCCCGCGGACGACCCCGTCGTTGTTGACGACGGCGCGGATCGTCCCGTGGTCCGTCGTCTCCGCGTGTCTCGAGGAGCCGGTGAGACCGACTTCCTCGGCACCGTAGGCGACGAACTCGACCTTCGTTTCGAGGTCGTCCTCGCGGTCGGCGAGCGCGTTCGCGATTTCGAGGACCATCGCCGTCCCCGCGCCGTTGTCGAGCGCTCCCTCGGCGATGTCGTGGGCGTCGACGTGGCTCGTCACGAGGACGCGCTCGTCCGTGTCGGGACCGAGTTCGGCGTGGACGTTCTGACTCCGTGCCTCGTGGACGTCGGCCTCGACGCGGAGTTCGATCTCCTCGCCGTCCCATCGCCGTGCCAGCCGCGCCCCGACCTCGCTCGAGACGCCGACGGCCGGAATCTCGCCGATCGGGTCGTCGTCAGTCCCAACGCTTCCCGTCGGCGGAAGACAGCCCTCGACGTGGTTGCGGTAGACGAAGCCGACTGCGCCGCCGTCGACGGCGTGGTAGTACTTCTCTCGCCGGTGGACGTACCGATCGTAGTAGTCCGGGATGTCGCTACGAACCATGACGATCGCTCCCTCGAGGTCACGTTCCTCGAAGTCCGCGGGGAGTCCGTACCCGAGGTCGATCAGCGGTCCGGTAACGCGTTCGGATGGGCTGCGCGGCAGGGCGATCGACGACTGTTCGTCGCCGTCGGCGACGATGGCGCTGTCGCCGCGGCTCCAGCCCTGGATCTCGAAGGGCTCGAGGTGGACGTTACGTGCACCGACGTCCGCGAGCGCATCCCGCGTCAACGCCGCGGCCTCGCGTTCGCCCTCGCTGCCTGCCATCCGATCGCCGATATCGACCAGCCGTTCCAGGTGGTCCCAGCCGACGTCGCTCGTGAAGACGTCACCGATCCAGTCGGTCATGTACGCGGGCTTGACCCGGAGCCGGATACCCCTTTGGAATGGAGACAGCCACGAACGGTAACTGGTGTCGACGAACTGTCGAGAACGCGGCGCGTGAGGGCCGAGACGGCCGTCTCCGGAACAGACGGAACTGAACCTTTTTGAGCCCCCCGGCGCTCGAAACGGGTATGCGGGAGACGCTCGCCGAGTGGCGGCCGGTAATAGACGACGCGATCGCCGACATCGTGCCGCGGGAGATCGACGCCGACTACCTCGAGTCGTTCTTCGGCGATCCGACCTACGAGTACGATCCGACGGCGATCCAGCGGGCGCTCGCGGATCCCCTCTGGGAGTTGCTCGATCGCGGCGGGAAACGGTGGCGGGCCGTGTTGTTCCTGGTCCTCGTCGAGGGGTTCGGCGAGGAGCCGACCGAGTACCTCCCGTACGCTTGCATCCCGGAGATCCTGCACAACGGGACGATCATCGTCGACGACGTCGAGGACGGGGCCGCGAAACGCCGCGGCGAACCCGCAATTCACCGGCTCTACGGTCAGGACATCGCGTTGAACGCGGGCAATGCGATGTACTTCTTGCCGCTGAAGATCCTGACCGAGAACCCGGCCGACCTACCCGCCGAGAGACGCCTGGCGGCCTACGAGATGCTGATGTACGAACTCAACCGGACGCACCTCGGCCAGGGGATGGACATCCACTGGCACAACGAACGCAGTCCCGACATCAGCGCCGACCAGTACCTCGAGATGTGTGCGTGCAAGACCGGCTGTCTCGGCCGGATCGTCGCCCGACTGGCCGCAATCGTCGCCGACCAGCCCCCGGCGGTCGAGTCCGCCGTCGCGGAGTACGCGGAACTGACCGCCGTCGCCTTCCAGATCGGCGACGACATCCTCGACGTGGAGAACTCCCTGGGCCGGGCCGGCGAGTTCGGCAAGGAGTTCGGTAACGACGTCCGCGAGGGCAAGAAGACGCTGCTCGTCATCCACGCTCTCGAGGAGAGTCCACCAGAACGGGCCGAGCGCCTCCGAGAGATCCTGGCCGCGACGGAAAACACCGACGAGGAAGTCCTCGAGGCCCTCTCGATCCTCGAAGAGGCCGGCAGCATCGAGTACGCCCGCGAGCGCGCGCTCGAGTTGGCCGAGCGGGCACGGACGGCGATCGACGACGTGGATTTCGACCCGGCGACGCGCCGGAAACTCCGGGAGTTCACCGAGTTCGTCGTCGACCGGGACGTGTAACGGACGCCCGTTCGATTCCAGACGGTATCGAGCGACGGGGTACCGGACAGACCTGCCGATTCTCGAGGCGACTAGTAGACTTCGGTGCCGACGGCGTGTTATGAAATTTTAGATGTGGTGGCTGTATGTTTTCGATAATGGCGTTCAGAGCACTGGTCGGTCAGCTCACCGTGGCTGTCGCGGTTGTGGTCGGACTCGTCGCGTTCTTCGCGCTCTTGCCACTTCTGAGCGTCGTCCTCTCACCGCTGGGGTTTTCCGACCAGGCGATCGCCGGGATCGCCGCCGTCGTCTTCTTCGGCGGGTTCTGGGCAATCGGCCTCAAACTCCTGCTCGGTCGGTAACGACCGCGACTGCTGCAGTTCCTCGGGCGTCGATTCTCGCGATCGAAACCCAGAGGTAGCTATCGCGGCGATGGGAACCGTCGAAAAGTGACGTGACGACCGTTCGGCGACTGCGGCGTTACTCGTCGCCTTCGAGTTCTTCGACGATCTCGTCGGCATCGACGTCGGCGTCCTCGAGAGCGTCCTCGATGTCGCCGCCGCCCATACCGCCCATGCCGCCCATCATACCGCCGAGGCCACCCATGCCCATGCCGTCGATGACCTCCTGGACGACGATGCGGTCGACGCCGACCTGGTCGATGACCTGCTGACCGATCTGCTGTTTGCCCATCATCCACTGCTGATTCATCGTCATCTGGGGCGTCGCCTCGACGTAGAGCGACTCCTTCTCGACGACCTCGGTTTCGAACTCGGGTTCGGCGGGTTCGTCGTCTTCGTCAGCTTCGTCCTCGTCGGGTTCGACCGGGACCTCCTCCTCGACTTCGTCCGTTTCGATCCAGAGTTCCGGTTCGAAGCCGAGCATCATCTCGAAGAGGCCGGCAGCCTGCTGCTCGCGATCGTCGACCTCGTCGACGATCTCGTACTCGTACTCGACGTCCTCGCCGGCCAGCGGGTGGTTGAAGTCGACGCGGGCGCGGCCGCCGATGATCGTGCTGATGTAGCCCTGCTTGCCGTCGACGGTGACGTTCGCACCGGGGTAGCGGTCGTCCTCGTCGATCTTCTCCGCGCTGACGGTCTCGACGTTGTCGGGATCGTACTCGCCGAAGGCGTCCTCGGCGGGGACCGTCACGGTGCCGGAGTCGCCGGCTTCGGAGCCGACGATGGCCTCCTCGACGGCCTCGAAGATGTGGCCCTCTCCCAGCACGATCGTTCGGGGCTTGAACTCCTGGCCCTGGTCGTCGACGCCTTCCTCCTCGGCGACCTCGGGGTCGGTCGTGTCGACAAGCTGTTCGCCGTCTGCGGTGTAGGCGGTGTACTCGAGTTCGACGAAGTCGCCCTCCTGCAGCCCCTCGGCTTCGGCGGCGTCTTCGTCTGCTACTTCTTCCTCGACGTCATCGGCCTGCTCCTCGGATGCGGCCTCCTGTTCCTCGGTCATACGTGGTACGTCCGGCCGTCTACATTTAAGTACGACGTTTTCGCCCGAGAACGACCGATACTTACGATCGTTTCCCGTCCCCTCCCCCATGTACGAAATCGAACTGAAGGTCCCGGCCGACCTCGAGGTCGTCGAGGAACGCCTCGAGGCCCTCGGCGCGGACCGGACGCGGGCCGTCGTGCAGGTCGACACCTACTACGACGCGCCCCACCGGTCGTTTCCCGAGACGGACGAGGCGTTGCGGATCCGTCGGGAGTCGGCCCCCGACGCCGACGAGACGACGACCCGCATCACCTACAAGGGACCGTTGCTCGAGGAGGAGTCGAAGAGTCGCGAGGAGTTCGAAACCACCGTCGGCGACGGCGAGACGTTGGACGCCGTCCTGACGAACCTCGGCTTCGAACCCGCCGCGACGGTCCGCAAGGAGCGCCAGCGCTACGCGCTCGAGGAGTACACGATCACCCTGGACGCGGTCACGGACGTCGGCGAGTACGTCGAGGTCGAGACCGACGTCGAGGACCGCGACGCCCTCGAGTCGGCCCGCGAGGGAGCCGTCGACGTGCTCGAACGACTGGGACTGGACGCGGACGATCAGGTGCGGACCTCCTATCTGGGACTGTTGCTCGAGGACGCGACGTGATCGGCCGTCGGTGATTGGCGAAGCGATAAGACGCGAGTGACGGCAGCACGGACAGGAATCGAGCGTCGAGACGGTCGACGTAGAGAGCGAAACGAGAGTTGGACGGACTGCTCAGGGGTGTCGGCGGCTCCGAGCGTACCGACGACGGAGCCGAGGCGTCGGCTGCGCCGATTCAGGGCTCGAGGTCGACGGTCAGGTCCGTCGCGATCCAGCCGTCGGAGTTCCCCCGTTCGGTGAAGACGACGTTTCCGGGGCGAGTCTCGTGGCTGGTTACGACTGCCGTCGGCTCGGGAGGTTCCTCGTCGGCGTCCGATTCCTGCCTTCGGGCGGGTACGTCCATCACGTTGGATTAGGCCACCCTAAATCTAAAAAGGTTTTGGTCCGCCTAAGAAACCGGGAGCCGACGCCCAGACGCGTTGAAACGTCCGGTCTGGACTGGTACCGGATGTTCGAAATTCAGTCTGCGAGGACGGATTCGGGGCTTCGAGTCCCGCCGTGGCCCAGCGTCGACGCGCAGTTCCCCGGCGACGGCAGCCGTAGGTTCAAACGCTCTCGGATCGTCGATTCAGCTATGGAGTACGCGGTCGTCCAGGGTGACATCGCGGAACAGTCCGCAGACGCACTGGTCAACGCCGCCGGAACGAGCCTCCGCATGGGTTCCGGGGTCGCCGGCGCTCTCAGACGAGGTGCCGGCGAGGAGATCAACGAGGCGACCATGGAGAAGGGACCGGTCGACCTCGGCGAGGTCGCGGTCACCGACGCCTACGACCTCGACGCCGACTACGTGATCCACGCCGCCGCGATGCCACACTACGGCGACGGACAGGCGACCGAGGAGAGCATCCGGTCGGCGACCCGCAACAGCCTCGTGCGCGCGGACGAACTCGGCTGTCGCTCCCTCGTGATTCCGGCGCTCGGCTGTGGCGTCGCGGGCTTCGACCTCGCGGACGGTGCCCGGATCATCGACGAGGAACTCAGCAGCTACGAGCCGGAGGCACTCGAGGACGTCCGGTTCATCGCATACAGCGACGACGAGTACGACACGATTCGGTCGGTGGCCGAGGGCACTGACGTCTCGGCGCAGGCCGACGAGCGGGAGGCCGACCGGTGACGGCGTTCCGACGACCGAATTGAAGCCCGTTATCGCGGTCGATCAGGCGACGGTGACGTCCGCGGTACCGCCGGAGACGGAGACCTCGTAGTAGCCGTCGCCTTCGATCTCGATATCGAACGTTTCCTCGTCCTCGACCGTTTCCTCGAGCACTGGACCTTGCATCAACCCGTTCATCATGCCCATCACGTCCCCCTGATCTTCCATCTCCTCGGCCGATCGCTCCGCGTCGTACTGGATCTCCACGTCGACTGCCCCGTCCGTCTGCGCATCGACGGTAACCTCGTACTCGTCTCCCTCGCTGGCCTCGAACGATTCCGTCTCGCCGTCCTCGAGTTCGGCCGACAGTTTCTCCCCGCCGAAGATACAGCCGGCGAGTGCAACCGTTGCGGTCGTCGCTACCGTCGATTGGATGAAAGTTCGTCGCTCCATGTGCTTCGAAAATCAAGTTAGAAAGTTAACCATTTCGGAATCAGGTGGAAACGGCGCTCGCTCCGTCCGGTTCACCACCGGGGGTGGTTCTCGGTCGAGACCCGCGTGTCAGAGGTCCATCCCGCCGTTGACGTCGATCACTTCGCCGGTCACGTACGACGATTCCTCGCTCGCCAGGAACCGAACGACCGCCGCGACGTCCTCGACCTCGCCGAGTCGCTCGAGCGGGATGCCCGAGATGATCCGCTCTAAGACCGTATCCGGGACGCTCTCGAGCATGTCGGTCATCGTGAAGCCGGGTGCGACGCAGTTAGCCGTCGATCCGCCCTGGGCGAGTTCGAGCGCGATGGTCCGGGTGAACCCGAACATGCCGCTTTTGGCGGCGGCGTAGTTCGCCTGACCGAAGTTGCCCTGTTTGCCGACGACGCTCGAGATGTTGATCAACCGGCCCTCCTCGGCCTCCCAGATGTCGTCGTAGAACGCCTGGGTACAGTTGAACGTGCCGCCGAGGTTGACGTCCATGACCCGGTCCCACTCCTCGCGGGTCATCTCGGTGAACTGCTGATCGGCCGTGATGCCGGCGTTGTTGACGAGGACGTCCGCCGGGCCGAACGCCTCGTGACAGACCTCACGCATGTGTTCGACCTCGTCGCGGTCGGTGACGTCCGCCTGTGCTGGAACAGCCTGCCCGCCGGCCGATTCGATGGCATCGACGGCCTCGTGTGCCGATCCTTCCGAGGACCGGTAGTTGACGACCACGTTCGCGCCCTCCCGCCCGAGGTATTCGGCGATCCCTCGGCCGATGCCGCGTGCCGACCCTGTGATCACGCAGGTGCGTCCATCCATGGACATACGCCCCCTGTCCACCGCTGGCGGTATATAATGACCTGTCAACTACCAGAACGTCCACCTGTCAGTGACGGAACAGTCAGGAGTGAGCGTCACGCCTGTCGCGACCGACACGGCCGGAGACGATAACCACGGGAAGAATCGGAAGGGATCGCTCAGCGGTTTTCGGCCTGTTCGATCCAGTCTTCGATCCGGCTGGGGGAGATACCGGTTTCGGCGGCCAGTTCCGCGGCGTCGGCGGCGGCGAGTTCCTCGAACGTCTCGATGCCGGCCTCGTGGAGGTCTTCGGCGTAGGCCTGGCCGACGCCATTGAGGGCTGTCAGGTCGTCTTCTTCTTGCTCGATGGCCGACTCCTCGTCGGTCACTTCCTCGGCCACGTCGTCGTCGACGGTCATCTCGCCCGGTTCCGCGGGTGCATCCTGTACGTTGCCTTCGGCACGTTCGACGATTTCCTCGTCGGAACGGTCGGTGCCGTGGTGGTCGCTCGTTTCGGCGTCCAGATGCGCGTCGGTTCCGCTCGTCGGCTCGAGGCCGGAGCCGCCGTCGGTGAGGTCCTCGGGGCCGGACTCGTCGCCGGCGACGTCCTCGGCGAGGGCCGCGTCGGTCTCCTTGGGTTCGGGCGTCTCGGGTTCGCTCTCGACCTCGGTACCGTTCGAGCGTTCCTCGAACCACTCGCAGACGTCCGGCCAGAGTTCTGCGTGGCTTCGCGAGGAGACCGACATCCCGATGTGGCCCGTCGCGAACTCCATGATCTCGGTGTCGTCCGAGGCGATGACCTCGTTGAACGGCTTCGAGGCCCCCGGCGGGATGAGGTGGTCGTACTCGGCGACGATCTGGAGGACGGGCATGTCGACGTTGGAGAGGTCGACGTGCTCGCCACCCAGGTAGAGCTCGTTGTTGTAGAGCTTGTTCTCCTGGTAGATGTCGCGGATGAACTCCTCGTAGGCCTCGCCGGCGACGTCGATGCCCTCGTCGAGCCAGCGCTCCATGCGGGCGAAGTTCTCGACGAAGTCCTCGTCCTCCACGTTGTCGTAGAAGCGGACGTACTTCGTCACGTTGTTCGCGACGGGATCCATCAGCGCGAACCCGACATCGAGGAACTCTGCGGGGACGTTGTCGAACGTCTCGGTGACGGCCTCGGGATCGTAGTAGTCTTCCGCTCCCCAGAGCTCGAGGACGCCACCCTCGCCGGCGAAACAGAGTCCGGCGGCCATCAGTCCGAGATTCTTGACCTTCTCGGGGTACAACGAGGCGTACATGGCCGATTTCGTGCCGCCCATACAGTAGCCCAGAATGTTGATCTCGTCCTGCCCGGAGCGCTCGCGGACGACGTCGACGCAGTTGTCGATGTAGCGGTTGACGTAGTCGTCGAGCGAGAGCGATCGATCGAGTTTGGAGGGTTCGCCCCAGTCGATCAGGTAGACGTCGAACCCGGCGTCCAGCAGCTGGCGGACGACGGATCGATCCGGCTGGAGATCAAGAATGTACGGTTTGTTGATCAGCGCGTAGACGATGAGGATCGGAATGTCGTGTTGCTCTTCGGTCTGTGCCTCATAGTGGAGCAACTCGAGTTTGTTCTCCTCGTAAACGACCTCGCTCGGCGTCTGGCCCACCTCGATGTTTTCGATGGTCTCGGTGCGGTCCGGGGCGACCTGGGACTTGTCCGCCAGGTCGGCCGCGGCCTCCCAGGCCTGCCGTTGGAAGTCCAGGGCGGTTGTGTAGGGGTTCATTGTTTACTGGTCGTCTTCGAGATGGTCGAGAACGCGGTCGAGTTTTTGCTCGACGTCGTGCTGGCGGCGCTCGAGTTCGACCAGGCGGTCGCCGACTTCGACGACGTCGTCTTCGGTCGCGAAGCCGAGCGTCCGCAGGGTCTCTTGGGCCGTCTCGTCGGCCTGCTGTTGCATCTCGAGGACGTCACCGACGGTCTCGCCGGTCATCTTCGCGAAGGCGGTCGTCGACATGACGTCCTTGAACGCTTCGTTGGCCGTGTTCAGCCAGATGTCCCGGAACTCCTCGACGTCGACGTCCTCGCCCTCGAGCCGGTCGTTCATCCGCTCGACCATCTGCTGGGAGGCGTTCATCCACGTCTCGTAGGCCTTGGCGTACCCCTCGACGCCGTCGGAGATCTCGTTCTCCTCGGTAGCTTCGCCGACGGCCTCCGACCAGCTCTCGACGAACTGCGCCTGGGCCTCCATGTTGTCCTCGAGGGACTCGAGGAGCTGTTCGTTCCACTGTTCGACGAACGCGTTCCAGTTTTGCGGCTGGGGCTGTTGTGAATCTGACATTGGGCGATAATTTGAGACCGTGCGTGAAAAGGCTGCGTGGTCGTTCTAGGCCGAAACGTCGATCTCTTCGGCGGCTTCCTCGACGTTTTCGGCGACGGCGGCGACGTTCTCCTCGACCTGCTCGTGAGCCTCGAGGAAGGCGTCGAAGGACGTGTCGACGACCTCCGAGTAGTTGGCGACGACCTCGTCGTAGGCGGCTTCGGACTCCTCGAGGGCCTCGATCAGCGCCTCGAACGACTGGCTCTGGGCCTCGGTCGCGGAGTCGACGCTCTCGTCGACGAACTCGCGCAGTTCGTCGAAGTCGGCGGCCTCCTCGGGCAGCGAGGCCTCGAGCGCATCGAGGTAGGCGTGGGCGGTACCCTTCGTCAGGTCCGCGTTGGACTCGAGGAGCGCGCCCTGGGTCTCGACGGCGTCGGCGAACGCCCCGAACGAGGCCGACTGGGCCTCGAGGGCGTCGTGGGTGAGGTTCTGGGACTGTTCGATCGCGGTGCGCTGTGCGGCGAATACGGCGGTGACTGGGTTCTGGGTCATGAGTGATCCTCTCGGTTGCGTTTGACGGGGACGACGATGGTCTGGACGATGTCGCCCTCTTCGATGTCGAGGGCGTCCCGTTCGGGTTCGGGAATGCTGATCCGACCGCCGCTCTGGACCCGCGCCTTGAACGTCGCGGTTCCCATGTTCATCGGACCGAACGGCGACACGTCGTCGAACGGCGTCGACGACGTGGACTGCAGCAACCGTTTCATCATCTCCTGCTGGGATTCGGCGACCTGCTCGCCCGCCTCCTGCATCTGCTCGGTGAACATCGCGGGCGGGAACCAGAGCGATCGATCGGAGTCGTCCGTCATCATCGGAGTAAACGAGCCGACCGCTAATAAGCGTTTCCACTGAATACCACTCAATGGCATCAGATGGGGCAGTAGGTAGACGGCTCGAGACAGCAACTCGAGCGGATCCGCTCTCGTCTCGACGCTTCACCTGTCTGGCCCGCACGCACGCTCGCAATCACACTCGCGTACCCGTTCCCGCGTCACTCTAGTCGTGTCACTCGTGTTTGAAACACGACCGCGTGCGTTGCGGGTCCCCCAATTACGGATCGTCGACACTGCCTGGTGATCCCGAGAATCCGTTCCCACGGTCAGAAGGCGAGACGCGTAGTTTCTTTCGGCGAACGTAACGAGTGATTAGCGGGACACGGCGGAAGTAAAGGCTGATTGGATCAGCCAAAGAAGTCATAACCCCCCCGGCCATACCCCGCCATAGATGGTATACCCGAACACTGGGCGCGAGAACCTCGCTGCCATGACCAACGCGTGGTCGGCGATGACCCAGCATTTCCTCCAGAGTGCGACCGCCGCCAACCGAGCCGCCGTTTCGACGATGTTCCCCGCCGCCTTCGCGAACGGTCCGAACGGGGACGCCCCCTCGCAGTCGACCGGCGAACCGATCCCGGCCCCCATTCCGTCGGTCGAACACTCCGACGTCGACTGGGAGTTCGACCGCACCGTCGACGACGCCGACGAGATCGACGTCGGCGACGTCGTCACCTTCGAGAAGACGCTCTCCGAAGCGGACGTTCGTGCGTTCGCACAGATCAGCGGTGACACCAACCGTCTGCACCTCGACGACGAGTTCGCCGAGGAAACCCGGTTCGGCGGGCGGATCGTCCACGGGACGCTCGTCTCCGGGCTGATCAGCGCCGCCCTCGCCCGACTGCCGGGGCTGACGATCTACCTCTCGCAGGACCTCGAGTTCAGCGGTCCCGTCTCCATCGGCGACCGCGTCTCCGCCCGCGTCGAAGTCGTCGAGGACCTCGGCGACGGTCAGTACCGACTCGAGACCTCGATTTACAACGAGGCCAGCGAGACGATGGTCGTCGACGGCGAGGCCGTGGTCCTGATCGACGAGCAACCGGAATAACGCGACGGTTCGGCGGCGGTCTCACCTCCGTGTTCCCCTCGAGTTCGTCGCGTCCGTCTCGTTTTCGACTCGAACCGCCAGAAACCGTTCTCCGATGATATAAATAGTTCCTCCCGGAACGACCCGGTATGACCTTGTTCGGTACCGCCGGGATCCGGGGCCCCGTCGAGGAGATCACGCCGTCGCTCGCGCTGTCGGTCGGCCAGGCCGCGGCCGAACCGGGGGAGACGTTCGTCCTCGGTCGCGACGGTCGCGAAACCGGCCCCGCGCTCGTCGCGGCGATGGAGGCCGGCCTCGAGAGCGCCGGCGCGGACGTGTATCGGATCGGCCAGGTGCCGACCCCGGCGCTCGCCTACGCTTCGCAGGGCCGTCGCGGCGTGATGATCACTGCGAGCCACAATCCGCCGGCCGACAACGGGATCAAACTGTTCGACGACGGCCAGGAGATCGATCGAGACGCCGAGAAGGCGATCGAGGAACGGATCGCCGACGAGGCTGATTCGCCGACGGCGTGGGATCGGTGGGGTCGGTCCGGCCGCCTCGAGCTGCTCGACGAGTACCGTGACGCCGTCGAATCCTACGTCCGCGAGCGGTTCGCCCCCCACGGCGACCGAACCCCGCTCGACGGCCTCGAGGTCGCCGTCGACTGCGGCAACGGCGTCGGCGCGCTCGCGACGCCACAGGTCCTCGAGCGTCTCGGGGCGAACGTAGTCGCGCTGAACGCCTCCGTTGACGGTCACTTCCCCGCGCGCGAGAGTAAACCGACGCCGGAGACGCTGACCGACTTCAGCGACTTCCTGGCGGCGGGCGAGGCGTCACCCGCCTCGGAACGGTCGAGCGACACGGCCGCGGGGGCCGGATCGTTCGACCTCGGCCTCGCACACGACGGCGACGCCGACCGCCTCGTCGTCCTCGGTCCAGACGGGGAGGTGATCCACGAGGACACGATCCTCGCGGTCGTCGCCGAACACTACACCGCCGCAAGCGACGTTGACGATCCGGTCGTCGTCACGACCCCGAACGCCTCGGCCCGGATCGACGAGCGGGTCCGCGAGGCCGGCGGGCGCGTCGAGCGCGTCCGCCTCGGCGCGCTCCACGAGGGCATCGCCCGCGAACGACGCCAGGGGGACGACGACACCGCCGTCGTCTTCGCGGCCGAACCCTGGAAGCACATCCACACCGCCTTCGGGGGCTGGATCGACGGCGTCGCGAGCGCTGCCGCCGTCGCCGCACTCGTCGCACAAGCGGGCGACACCGAGACGCTCAGAGCGCCGGTCACCGAACGCCCCTACCGAAAGGTGAGCGTCGACTGTCCCGACCGCCACAAATCGACCGTGATGGCGACCCTCGAGACGAGCCTTCCCGACGCGTTCCCCGACGCGACGGTCGACACCGACTACGGCGTCCGCCTCGAGTTCCCCGACGCCTCCTGGCTGCTCGTCCGCCCGAGCGGGACCGAACCGTACGTCCGGCTCTACGCCGAGAGCGAGAGCGTCGACGAACTCGTCGCGAACGCCCGGGACGTGATCGAAGCGGCCGTCGCCGACGCCTCGTAACGCCGGACAATCGTTGTCTTCGGGTCGGTGCCTTCTTGCGTTCCCTCCGTGTATCGGGGGACATGGTGATTCAGGACCTTCTCGAGGCCGCCCGCGACGTCCAGTCGTCGGCACACGTCCCCTACTCCGAGTACCGGGTCGGTGCCGCGCTCGAGACCGCCGACGGCGAGGTCTTCGTCGGCTGCAACATCGAAAACGCGAACTACAGCAACAGCCTCCACGCGGAGGAGGTCGCCATCGCCGAGGCGGTGAAATCGGGCCACCGGGAGTTCTCCCGACTCGCCGTCAGTTCCGGGCGACGGGACGGCGTGACTCCCTGCGGGATGTGTCGTCAGACGCTCGCAGAGTTCTGCGACGACGATCTCCTGGTCGTCTGTGACGAAGGCGAGGGCGAATCGCCCACTGAGTACCGGTTGGGCGACTTGCTGCCGGATACCATCTCGGAAGAGACGCTCGAGTAGATCGTTCCTCCTCGCGAGAATCTGGTCCGTCAGCACAGCGAGAGGCCGCGAATCTCGACCGAATCGCCTTCCTCGATGCGCCCGATGACCTGTCCGTCGGTCTCGGCGACGAGATTCGCGGCTCGATCCTCGGGGAGGGCGACGACGAAACCGGTGCCCATGTTGAACGTGCGGTGCATCTCCTCGTCGGTCACGTTGCCCTCCTCCTGGACGAACTCGAAGACGGGCTGGGCCGGCAGCGGGTCGTCGATCACGTACGCGTACTCGCCCATCCGTAGCAGGTTCGTCCAGCCGCCGCCCGTGACGTGGGCCGCCGCGCGGACCTCGTGCTCGCGCATCGGCTCGAGCAGGTCGGTGTAGATCCGGGTCGGTCGCAGGAGTTCCTCGCCGATCGATCGCTCGTCGTCGTACGGGAACGGGTCGGTGTACTCGTGCTCCCGCGTCACTGCTTCGCGAGCGAGCGTGAGTCCGTTCGAGTGGATGCCGTTCGACGGGAAGCCGACGAGCGCGTCGCCGACCGCGGCCTCGCCCTCGAGCACGTCGTCTTTCCCGGCGAGCCCCGCACAGGTGCCCGCGAGGTCGAACCCCTTCACGACCTCGGGCATGACGGCCGTCTCCCCGCCGAGCATGGTGAGGTCGGCCTCCTCGAGGCCCACGGCGAGCCCCTCGCCGATCTCGTTGGTCAGCTCCTCGTCGGGTTCGTCGATCGCGAGGTAGTCGACGAACGCGACGGGTTCGACGCCGGCTGCGACGAGGTCGTTGACGTTCATCGCGATGCAGTCGATACCGATCGTCGAGTAGTCGTCGACCGCCTCGGCCACCAGGAGTTTGGTGCCGACGCCGTCGGTCGCCAGCGCCAGGTAGCGGTCGCCGATGTCGATCAGGCCGGCGTACTCGGTCCGGAGGTCGCTGCCGAAGGCCTCGAGCAGGGCCGCGGTGGCGTCCTCGCTGGCCTCGATGTCGACGCCCGTCTCGGCGTAGGTGAGCCGATCGGTCCCCTCGTCGGCGTGCTCGGTCATGTGGGAACGAGCGCGGGGGTCGAGCAAAAGGTCACCGGTCCGGAGCGAGGGCCGGTCGGTTACCAGAACCCGAAGAGATAGAGGAAGCCGGCCAACACGAGGAGGCTCCCGCCGAACGCGATGGCGAACGCGGGCTTGCTCCATCGAAGCACCGTCCGGCCGTCGAGCGGGCCGAACGGGAGCATGTTGAACGCCGCGAGGAAGAGGTTGATCAGAATCCCGAGGTGGCCGACGAGCCCGATCAGGCCCGGAAAGAGCATGAACGGCGAGAACAACAGGGCGAGCAGCAGGTTCGTCGCCGGTCCGGCGAGCGCGATGTGGCCGTTCTCCCTGACCGTGACCCGGCCCCGGTGGTAGACGGCCCCCGGGGCGGCAAAGAGGAAGCCAGCGAGGCCGCTGATCATCGCCAGGAACAACATCCCGTAGTCCGCACGGAACTCGGCGAGTTGGCCGTACTCGATCGCCACGACCTTGTGACCGAGTTCGTGAAGGAGAAAGCCGACGCCGACGGTCAGGAAACTCGGCCCGACCATGGTGAGGAACGTATCGATCGAGACGCTCTCGCTGCGGTGGAACGGGGCCAACAGGAACGCGAACGCGACGCTCAACACGATCCAGGCGGCGGCGAGGTCGAACAGCTCTTTCTCGCTGAACGAGATGCCCGGATCGGAGCGACGCGACCGGACGCTCACGAGAGGATCCCCCAGAGCAGGTCGAGCGTGTTCCGGGCTCCCTCGAGCAATTGTGCCAGGAGGGCGTCGACGCCGCCGAACTCGGGGCCGGCCAGCCACGGCAGGACGACCAGCACGAAAAGGATCGTCGCGATCAGACTTCCGATGTTCGTCAGCGCGACGATCATGATCAGCCGGAACAGTGGCACGTTGAACATCTCGGCGAGGGCCTCGTCGATGGGTCGGTCCGTGTCGTCGACGATGTCGTTGAGCCGCTGGATGTCGCCGACGTTGACTGGCCGGTGTTTGAGTTCGACGTAGCCGGCGAACCAGCCCGGGGCGAGCAACGGGTTGATGCTGGTCAGCCAGGCGACGAGGCCGCCGACGCCGGCGCTCGTCCAGCGGGCACCCGCCAGTCGCGCGAGGGTAAAGGCGAACACGCCGTTGAACAGCACCCACGCGAGGAACAGTTTGAGGAGGAACGTATCCTGGACGCCCGCCATGAGCAACAGGAAGAAGAAGGCGACGAACCCGATCATCACGAGGTAGCCGAAGACCTTCAGCGGCGAGAACCGGCGGCTCGAGGCCGTCGACGAGATGGACTCCATCGAGGGGAGCGACGCGGGGTTCTCGAGGTAGCGTTCGATCCCGGCCTTGTGGCCGGCTCCGACGACCGCGAGGACGTCGTACCCCTGCTGGCGGAGTTCGTGGAGGTTGTGGGCGATGTAGGCGTCGCGTTCGTCGATCAGGGCGTTCGCGCCACGGGGGCTGAACTGGCGGAATTCCTCCATCATCGCCGCGACGACGTCGCCGTCGGTCATCTTCTCGATGTCGATCTCCTCGATCTGCTCGGCGTCGCCGCCGACCCGATGGAGAACGACCCCCAGCACGGTTCCGAGCAGGACTCCGAGGCCGAGTCCCGCGGTGAGGCCGATCCCGGCCCGTACGGTGTAGATGCCGGCGTTCTCGAACCGGCCGGCGGAGAGCGGCCCGACGAACGTCTCCGTCGCGACCAGCGCGAGACAGCCGACGATCCCGATCCCGACGCCGGCGACCAGTCTGGCCGAAAACGCGTCCAGGATTCCGCCAGTATAGCGGGCGGCCGAATCCAGGGAGGGCAGGAAGAGCAACCCGAGCAACAGGCCACCGAGACCCCCCAGACCGACCGTGCCGACGTACTGTAACAGCGTGGGATCGGTGAGGCCGACGGCCGCGAGAGGATCGAACCCGACGGTCGGCGCGATAAAGACGGTCGCGACGAGGCCGACGACGATACCGAGGGCTATGCCGACTCCGATTCCGATCGACCGGGGGTTGGTGACGCCGAGCGCGAGTCCGCCGACCATCTTCAGTTTCTCGACGAACGACAACCGGCGCCAGAACCGCTGGATGGTCACCTGAATGTCTCGATCCACCAGCGCGACCCCGCTGCCGTTTCGCTTCGCGGCGTCGATGGCCGCGCGCATGTCGGCCCCGGGTTCGATGTCGAACTGATCGCCGAGCCGCGACTGGACGTACGAGAGCATCCAGTAGGCCAGAAACTGGAAGACGGTGTTACCCGAGAGGAGATCCTGTGCCTCGATGTCGTCCGGCGTCCCGCCCTTCATCTGGCGGTACCGGCCTTCGTCTAGTTCGACCGCAACGACGTCGGGTCGCTCCCGATCGATAGTTTCGTGAACCTCGTCGACGCTCGCCTGCGAGACGTGTGCCGTCCCGAGGACGTGCACGGACCCTTCCTCGTCGCTCGGCGCGTCGGGGGGCTCCGGCACATCGGCGTCGCCTGCATCGCTCATTAGCGGGTCAACTCGGCGACGGCTTTTACCAGTATCGGACTCGAAAACGTCGCCGCTTGCGACCGGTTCGAACGCCGCCCTCTGTGAGGCTACCCGAGACGGGAACACTCATCCCCCTCGTCACGAACAATGGACTGATGACCGATCTGATGGAGACGCTCGTGGAGAACCGCGAGATGGTACAGCCGAACCACGCCAACATGCTCGGCTCCGCGCACGGGGGGAACGTGATGAAGTGGATGGACGAGGTCGGGGCGATGTCCGCGATGCGGTTCTCCGGCGAGACCTGCGTGACGGCACGGGTCAACAGCATGAATTTCGAACGGCCCATCTCCGTCGGCGACACCGCCTACATCACGGCCTACGTTTACGACGCCGGACGCTCGAGCGTCAAGGTTCGGCTGATCGCCGAACGCGAGGATCTGCGAACGCGCGAACGCGAGCAGACGACGGAATCGTACTTCGTCTACGTCGCGATCGACGAGGAGAACCGACCGACGTCGGTTCCGGAACTGACCGTCAGTACGGACCGCGGTGAAGAACTGAGGGCCGCTGCTCTCGAGGGTGAATCGGACGGCTGACGTGGTTATTCGTCTCGATCACGAACGTCCTCGAGGACCGAACTGGCGGTCCATCGCGTCTCTGCGATCGCCGCGCCGACGAGGCCGCCGATCGCACCGCCGGTACTCGCGGCACTACGGCTGAACACGCCGCCGATCGCGGCACCGATTGCGGCACCGATCGCCGCGTACCGTGCCCGCTGCAGGACGTTCGTCACTCGATTCCGAACCTGATCGACGTCTCCGGACGTGGGTAGGTTTCCCATATGTCTCTATTCGTGACTCTGTCCGATAAACTATTCTGTCGACGACGGTTTCGCCAGCCTCGTTAGATCGCCACGCGGCCGTCGCGATCACTCGAGAACCCGCTCGAGGTCGCCAAGCGAGTCGAGGACGTAGTCCGGGTCGACCGACGACGCCGCGATCGAGTCCCGATCGGCGATGCCCGTGAGAACGACGGCGGTGTCCATCCCGGCCCGGTTGCCCAGTGCGATGTCGGTGTTGAGCCGGTCCCCCACGACGAGCGTCCGATCGGGTGGGGCCTCGAGGCGGTCGATCGCGGTCTCCGCGGCGACCGACGACGGTTTCCCCAGGATCGCGTCGGGTTCTCGGTCGGCGACGGCTTCCATCGCTGCGAGGATCGCGCCCGACCCCGGAATGCGACCGTCGTCGACGGGAATCGTCGTGTCCGGGTCCGTGCCGTAGAACGGAACGTCGCCCTCGAGTGCCCTGAGCGCGTCCCGGAGCATCGAGTAGGAGAATTCCGTCGTAACCGAACCGAGGACGACCTCGGCGGCGGCCGGATCGTCCGTGAGGTCGACGCCGGCAGCCTCGAGGATCGCCTCGAGACGGTCCTCACCGACGAGGAAGACCGGCTCGCCGGAATGAGTCGCCGAGAGGTACGCCGCCGAGACGGACGCCGACGTCAACACCGATTCCGGATCCACGTCGATGCCGTGCGGAGCCAGTTTCTCCCGGTAGTGTGTGCCATCGCGCGTCGGATTGTTCGAGAAGAGCAGTCGTTCACAGCCGGCCGCCTCGAGGGCTCGAAAGCCCGCCGGCGTGTCGGGGAGCAACTCGTCGCCACGAAGAATCGTCCCGTCGACGTCGAGGATCACCGCCTCGTACTCCGTCATTGGGGAGTCGTTCGGACGGCTATCGATTCAGTGTTTGGATAGCGAAGGTCCCCCGACTGGCGTGCGGGGTCAGTGGGTGTCGCGGCCCCTCAGCTCGAGCGCTCGAGTTCGAGGTCGCGCGTCTCGACCCCGGCTTCTTCGGCGCGTTCGTTCGACTCGATCAGCCGATCGAGTCGCGACTCGAACTCGTCCTCCGAGATGTCACCCGCAGCGTATTGCTGCTGAAGTTCCGTCACCGGGTCGACGGCGTTCTCGTCGGCGTCCGCGGCCGTCTCCGTCTCGGTTTCGGTCGTCGAATCCTCGTCTCTGCCGGTGAAATACCACAGGAGAACCGTACTGAGGACCAACAGCGCGGTGATCGCGACGGCGTAGATCGCCGGTGCGAGCAACAGAGCAGCGATGATGATGACGTCCGCCAGGACGAACTTGATCGCGAAGATTTCCGCGAAACTGTACTCCCGGCCACTGGACATGCCGACGGCTACGGGCCGCTCGGGGATAATTGTAGGGTTCTCGAGCGAATCCTTTTCCCTGTGCCGCCGAATCCACAGGTATGGGACTCGAGGTCGAACCACCCGACCCGCCGGAACTGGAGTTCGTCGATCCGAACGAGTACGAGGACGCGACCGTCGCCGCCGACGACGAGGTCGATTACAAACGCGAGGAACTCCAGGGGTTCCTCGAGGAGGGGGCCTGGGAGGAGGCGTTCGAACAGTGGCGTGCGGAGACCGATCTCGCGGAACGCGAGTACGAAATCGCTCGCGACCTCGACCTGTTCGCGGCGTTCGACTTCTTCTGGGACGACTTCGCCGACCGCGTCGGCTATCACGCGCCGGGTATCCCCGAAGACTGGCAGGAACGGGAGTATCATCCCGACCTGGACACCTGGGGGACCGTCTCGGCGATCAACGCCGAACTCACGTCGTTCGGACAGATCGTCTGTGACGTCCTCAAGGAGGAGTACATCGACTGGGAGGCCGAGTACGAACCCCCGGAGGACCTTCCGGATTTCGACTGACACCCTCTCTGACTCCGATTCCGTCCCCCTCCGAAAATCGCGCGTGAGCTACGTTCGAGCCTCTACTCCCGCGGGACGGCGATGTTACGCGTCCGGCCGTCACACTCCGGACAGGACGCGAGCGAGTCGGTGGCTTCCCGGTAGCCACACTCGCGGCACTCGTAGTACGATCGGGTGGGCGTGTACGGATCACTGAAGACCATACCGCGTGGGGGATAGTTCACACGAAAAAGCGTTGTGTTGGAACACTTTCCCAGTGATCCATACAACTTTTTCTGGACATATGTCCTTAATTACTGGACGAATGTACGACCTTCTCGAGGTCACGCGTCGGCAGGTACCCGTCGACGGCGTCCATCGGGGAGGGGCGACGTCCCGGCGATTGCAAGGAGTACTGTCGTACGGAATCAGTCCGGAGATTCGAACGTGATCCACCATGAGTGAGTCCGACTCCGTCGACCTCGAGGCCGAGCACAGCCGGGCGACGACGGACCACGAGACCATCAAACGGTGGGTCGAGGAACGCGGCGGATCGCCGGCACACGTGGCGGCGACGGCCGACGGCGACGATCCGGGCTTGCTCCGACTGCAGTTCCCCGATACGCAGCGGGATCACGGCGAGATCGAACCGATCAGTTGGGAGCAGTTCTTCGAGAAGTTCGACGACGAGAACCTCGCGTTCGTCTACCAGAGCGAGACGGAAGGCGGACGCACGAGTCGGTTCTACAAGTTCGTCGATCGGGAGTCGCTCGAGGAGTGACCGCTCCCGGCACACTCACGTCGGACGAATTCGATTCGCCTCGCGAAACGCCCCTGTGGAGGAACTAGCCGGACCACTCGCCGGTGAGGTCGCTCGCGAGATTCTGCCGCCAGCGTTCGAACTCCGTTTCGCAGTCGCCGTTCTCGTCGATGTGGTCCATGAAACCCGCGCCGGGGGAGGCCAGTTCGCCCCCACAGAAAGGACAGGTGATCGGATCGGTCCAGGTCGTGGTTGCGGCCATCTGTAGCCGGGTCTTTCAGGAACCATCATATAAACTCGATCCGTAAATATCTATTATCGTTATATGTGGTATAATTGCCCTAATATATTTGTCCTTCGGAGGCCGAATCCGTGATCCCGCTCGAACCGACGGATCTTCACACCACGAAAAGAGTTAACACGAAACGCGAGTAATTCAGACACATGGTTCCGACGGAGTCGCTCGAGTACGAGTGCGTCCAGTGTGCGTACCGCGAGGTCACCGAGGACGCGTTACTCGGCTCCTGTCGGCGGTGTGGAGGCGAGATGCGAAACGTCGAACCCGTGCGCGATTGATCGACGTCGCCGTGCGGGCCGGCGTTCGCCCCTCGTAGTACGAGTACCACCAGTTTTTCGCCTCAGTAGTGAAGCCGAGATCGGCACGTGTCCGTCCCGCTCCAGCCTCGGTTAGCGACGGTCGGAGATCGATAAGACGTCTCCTCGAGTCGCTTTTCGATCCGCGAGGTCGCTTCTCGATCGTGACGGCGTGCCGAATGCGCCGACATCGTCGGGATCAAGACGGTTCGAATATTATTTCTGACTCGAGTACTCATCCGTAGCTGTACGACTTTAGACAATAGGCAGTGACGTTCTATCACTGCCCATCACACCAGAAACAACGTCGTATTGTGATGCGATAGCTGATGTCGGGGGACCTCATGACACACTGCGGTCAAAACCCTTCAGGTTTATGCATCAGGATGTTGGAGTGTACTGCATATGTCCGAAACCGGGACGGAGTCCCGTCCGCTGGTCCGACAGCTTCCGGATCCATCGACGGCGTCGAACGTTCGGTACAACCCGTCGCTCGAGACGCTCCGCGAACTCGCCGCCCACGAGGAGACGACCACCGAGTTCGGTTCCCCCTCGTACGTCAGCGAGTACCGGTCCCGTAGTGCTGATCGCACGCGAAACGCCGTCGACCACGAGTTTTCGGACGGCGACTACGAACTCGTCGACGAGGCCGTCGACCGCGCTGGGGAGCGCGAGATGGTTTGCGTCGACCGGCTGATGGGACGCCATCCCGAGGCGTCGTTTTGCTGCCGCCTGTTCGTTCCCGTCGACCACGCCCGCATCGCTCTCGCCTGGGCGAACCTCTTCGAACCCAGCGACGGTCGCGAACCCGACCTCTTCACGGTTCAGGACCCCGATTACGACGGCACCGCGATCCGCGTGCTCCCCGACGAGGGGTTCACCGCCGTTCTCGGCAGCGACTACACCGGCGAGGCGAAGAAGTCGTTCCTCCGGCTGTTCATGTACCGGATCAAGCAGGAGGGTGGCCTCGGACTCCACGCCGGCAGCAAACGCGTTCGCGTCCGTGACGCGGATGGCGACCTGCGTACCGTCGGGCAGGTGTTCATGGGGCTGTCGGCCACCGGCAAGTCGACGCTGACCTCCCACGGCTGCTGGCTCGAGGAGCCCGAACACGCCGTGATGCTCCAGGACGACGTCTGTGGGCTCCTCCCCGACGGGTCGGTCGCCGGGAGCGAGGGGAAGGGACTGTTCATCAAGACGATCGGCCTCGATCCGGCAGAACAGCCCGAACTGTACGCGGCCGCGACCGACGAGTCGGCCATCCTCGAGAACGTCGCCGTCGACGACGGCGGCACCGTCGACTTCGACGAGGATCGCTACACGGCCAACTCCCGGGCCATCGTCCAGCGCGACGAACTCGAGAGCGCGGCGGATGACATCGACCTCGACCGGATGGATCAGGTCTTTTTCATCACCCGCAACCCGCTGATGCCGCCGGTCGCGAAACTCACGCCCGAGCAGGCGGCCGTCGCGTTCATGCTGGGAGAGTCGATCGAGACGAGCGCCGGCGATCCGTCCCGGGCAGGCGAATCGATCCGCGTGGTCGGAACGAACCCCTTCATCATCGGCTCGGAAGGCGAGGAGGGCAACGTCTTCTACGACCTCGTCTCCGATCTCGACGTCGAGTGCTACGTACTCAACACGGGCTATCTCGGCGAGCAGTCCGTCGACGTCGGCGTCGAAGAATCGGTCACCATCCTCACCGAAGTCGCTCGCGGAACGATCGAGTGGACCGACGACGAGCGCACCGGCCTGACCGTCCCCGACTCCGTTCCCGGTCTCGAGATCGACGACTACTACGTCCCCGATCACGTCGCCGACTACGACGACGCCGTCGCCGACCTTCGGGCCGAGCGCCGCGAGTACCTCTCGCAGTTCGACGACCTCCGGGACGAGATCGCGGACGCCGTCTACTGATCCACGTTCCGACGGACTCCGTCGGTAACCGACGCTTGGGTCCGGGAGGTTTCGGGTTCAGATTCGATCTGACGGGCTATTTCGCTTGCCCCGTCGGGATGACTTCTCCATCCTCGGTAGTGCCGGATTAGGGCTGATCGCGGTCGTATTTCAGTCGATAAGCCGATCTAGTCCAGGTTCTGATACTACCGACGTCCGTGTACGTCCGATCCCCACCTAGGCAGTGATCTTACTCGAGAGCCCCTCTCGTAGTAGTATTTTACTTCGGTGAGCGACCGGTTTCCGTGGGGAATTCGATCATTTATCACTGGAATTACAGCATCGGTTTACGGTTCGGGGGACCCGACCGTTCGGCGAGGCATGAGCATACGAACCACACTGGTCGTAGCAGTAGCGGTACTGATGATAGTCGGAACGAGTGGCGCAGCCGTCGCAGGGGCGGGCGTCGACGAACACGTGGACGACGCCGACGACGAGTGGCAGGTGACGATCGAAGAGGCCGACATCGTCGTCGTGGTCGACGATCCGACCGATGACCGCGACGGTCAAGCGACCGACGCGCAAACGGACGAACAGCCGGTCGATGACGCGGACGACGCCGTCGACGATGCGGACTCCGAACTCGAGGACGACGCCGATTCGGCGGTCGGCGAGCAAGACGATCCCGAGACGACGGATGAGAGTGATCAGATCGGCGACGAGACGGCCGCTGACGGCCTGTCCGTCGATCACGCGAGCGTCCTCGTCGTCCTCGACGAGGTCGACGCGCCGATGGATCACGATCAAGTCGACGACGCGCCCGACGAGGAGTCCGGCGTCGACGACGGAGACGACCTCCAGGAGGAGGACAACCTCGAACAGGACGATGACGCCGCCGCGGAGGACGCGCTCGACGACGACGCCGATCTCCAGGAGGACGACCAGGACGTAGCGGATGAGGGGGACCTCGAAGATGAGAGCGAACTCGAGGACGACGCTGACGATACCGAACTCGAGGACGACGCTGACGATACCGAACTCGAGGAGGATGCGGACGACGTCGAATCAGACGACACGTCCGTCGACGACGTGGCGGATAGCGACGACCGTCACGTGACGATCCAGGAGGCGACGATCTTCGTGCACGTCGACGAACTCGGCGAGGAATTCGAGCAGCACCTCGACGACGAAGAAGCGCCGGCCCAACAACAAGACGACCAGCAGACCGATGACGTCGCCCAGGACGACCAGCAGGCCGATGACGACACGCTCGACGAGTCCGACGCGGTCGACGAGGCCGGTCACGAGGGCGTCATGGTCCACCAGACGCAACTCGAGGTGACCGTCGACAGTGCCCAGTTCGTCCACCTGATGGCACACCAGCAGCTTCCGATGGAGGACGCGCCGGACGCTGACTGGGACGATCGCGAGGACGCCGACGAGGAGACTGCGGACCAGGCCCACGATGACGACGTCGCGGAGGACGACCAGCTCGAGGATGAAGACGACGCAGTCGCCCAGGAGCAACTCGAGGAACAGGAACCGCTCGAGGGTCAGGAGACCGTTGAGGAAGCCCTCGAGGTGACGATCGAGGAGGCGATCGTCTTCGTGGTCCACGACGCCCAGATGGCTGGTGACGAGATGCCGGTCGACGACGAAATGATGGGTCAGATGCCGACTGACGAGGATGAGTACGACGATGACGCCGAAGTCGACGACGAAGACGTTGAGGACGACATCGACGAGGAGTCCGACGACCTCGCTGACGACGACGGCGACGCGTTCGACGAGGGCCAGCAGGACGATGCTCAGATGGACGAGGAAACCGACGTCCAACAGGAGGAGTCCGCCGATGACGCCATGGGCGTCGATGCTCCCCTCCACGTGACCGTCGAAGACGCGACGGTATTCGTCGTCCACGACCTCGACGCGTTGCTACCGATCGATCAGATCGAGGAGCAGCCGCCGATGACCGAAGACCAGCCACCCGCTGACGACGATCAAACGCCCGCTGACGACCAACAGCCACCTGCTGACGACCAGCAGCCACCCGCTGACGACGATCAACCACCCGTGAGCGAGGAAGAACCGCCCGCTGACGACCAGCAGCCACCCGCTGACGACGAGGAGCAACAGCCAGTCGACCAGGAAGAACAGCCGGTCGATGACGACCAGCCCACCGACGGCGCTGAGACGCCGGCCGACGAGGGTAACGAGGACCCCGCGTCGCCGGTCCTGATGGGATAATCGGTCCCTCGCTGCGTTTTTCGAGCGCTCGAACGCACCGTTGACCCGCTGGGCTGAAGCGAGGACGACGGGAAGACGGTAGACGAAACCATCGTCGTTTCCAGTTCCATTGACGGGAAAACGCAGGATTTACCGTACACGGACAGTGTTATATGTGTTCGGTTCTCACATCCGACAATGAGCGCAGAGGTACGAGCACCCACGGCCCGCGTTTGCGAACGGTGCGGTCGTGAAGAGTACTGGGACGAATCCCTCGAAGCGTGGCAGATCGTCCGCGACGACGGCGACAAACAGGCCGGCAATCCCCACTGTCTCCACGAGTGGGACATCAACGGCACGTTCAACCCGGTAGTCGAACGTAGCGACTGAGTCGGACGGAGTGCTCGAGCGATCGGTCCGGCACGACGGTCGCACGAGAAGCCCTTTTGTCTATCCGACGGCATCGTCCGGCTAGATGACGACCGTCTACGTCACGGCACCACCGGACAGCGCCGACGAAATCGCCGAAACGCTCGTCGAGGAACGGCTCGCTGCTTGCGTCAACCGGCTGGAAACGACGTCGGTCTACCGGTGGGACGGAGCCATCCAGCACGACGACGAGGCCGTGTTGCTGGCGAAGACGACCGCCGACGCGTACCCGCAGCTGAAGGAACGAGTGCTCGAGGTGCACCCCTACGACGTTCCCTGTATCGAACGCTTCGACGAGGCGGACGTCCTCGAGTCCTTCGGGGAGTGGCGTGCCGAGAGCGTCACGGTCGAGTAACGCGGAGCGGGCTCGAGGGTGCGCCAACTCGTCACAGGCCTGACTGCCCGAAAAAGCAACCCTTAAAACTCGCGCGCGGGTTCTGTCGGGTATGGCTGGAACCATCGAAGTGCTCGTTCCGGGTGGCCAGGCCGATCCCGGCCCGCCGCTCGGTCCGGAGCTCGGACCGACGCCCGTCGACGTCCAGGCGGTCGTCCAGGAGATCAACGACCAGACCGAAGCGTTCGACGGCACCGAAGTGCCCGTCACCGTCGACTACGAGGACGACGGCTCGTTCTCGATCGATGTCGGTGTCCCACCGACGGCGGAACTGATCAAGGACGAGGCTGGCTTCGAGACCGGCAGCGGCGAACCCCAGGAGGACTTCGTCGCCGACCTCTCGATCGACCAGGTCAAGCAGATCGCCGAGCAGAAACACCCCGACCTGCTCGCCTACGACACGAAAAACGCCGCGAAGGAGATCGTCGGCACCTGCGCCTCGATGGGCGTCACCATCGAGGGCAACGACGCTCGAGAGTTCAAAGAGCGAGTCGACGACGGCGAGTACGACGACGTGTTGGTCGAAGCGTAACTGTCTTCTGCGGATCCGGACGGTTTTCGGAGCCAGTTCCGGGGAGCCATGTACGTCGCTCCCTTCCGTCCCGTGCCTCGGGACGTTTCGAGGGGACTCCTCTGCCGTCGCGGTTTTACACGGCCAGGTGACCGCTGACAGGGTGGAGTGTACACGCCACCAGCATGATGTTTGCGGGCACGCGTGTGGAAGTCAAGACAGCATCTCGAGCGGCGACGAGGGCACCCCCGTCGCGGATGTAAGAGGGTTTCGATACGGGCGTGAACGTGTTCGATTTCAGTTCGAGCTCGCGTCCGACGATGCGCCGAGCGAACTGCCATCAACGCGAGCGCGACGACTCGATTTGAGACGGGTTAAATCTTGTTCGCCGGGGGGACGGTTCGATCGTCGGGGCTCGAGACGTTTCCGCCGCCGAACAGGACCCGAGCGAGGGCACCGGTTCCAAGCGCCGCCGCGATGACTCCGAAGCCTGCGGTCGCGGGAATCGATACTCCGACGAGACCTGCCAGGATACTGCCGACGACGACGCCAGCCGGCAATCCGTCCCGTCCGAGCCGTGCGCCGATGCCGGTTCCGATACCGACGACACCGATTACCAGCCCCGCCGGAAGGACTGCGGCCGAGACCAGCAAGAACAACATTCCGAAGAAGAGCCCGAGGCTCGAGTCGAGAATGAGGTAGCCAGCAGTCCCCAGCGCGGAGAGGACGAAGACCCCTGGCGTCCCGATACAGATCGAAATTACGGGACTCCGTCGGCTCTTTTCGACGGCCCGGGTTCCGGCACCCTGTACCAGACCGAGGAGTACCGCCGCCACGATGAGCGTCGCGACGAACTGTCCGATCGCCCGTTCGACTGGTCCGAGCGACTGGTAGATCGCGACCAGGTCGCTCGAGGCGAGCGTTCCGGTGAGGTCGTTCCCAACCGCCTCACCCACGTATAAATTTAACGGCCACATTATCCTACGTTTCACCATCACTGCACATAGAAGTTTTGCTCAACGTGATTGGACTATTATCCGACACGAACCCTGTGGCCATCGATTTTAGCCGGTATGGTTTTTTGATCCCACGTACGAGAGGTGCCGATACCGATCCGGTAATTCGGGTTCCGGGAGCGCGAGAAGTGGCATCGATCGGGAATCCAGTTCGACGGGTTTAAGTCCGCGATGCTTCTTGCTTCAACAGAGACAGGCCTTGCCTGTTTCACTGACCCGTAGGAGCGTCCTGCGTACTACGGAGGTGAACGATGGCAGATTCGGATATCGAAACAGCAGTAAGTCGCGCACTCGAGGAAGCGCCGGATCGGAACTTTACCGAGACGGTCGACCTCGCGATCAACCTGCGCGACCTTGACCTGAACGAACCGTCGAACCGTGTTGACGAGTCCGTCGTGCTCCCGTCCGGTACCGGACAGGAGACGCGCATCGTCGTTATCGCCGAAGGTGAGACCGCCGTCCGCGCCGAAGAGGTCGCGGACGAGGTCCTCTCGGAGGACGACGTGGCCGACCTTGACGACGACGAAGCCAAGGATATGGCCGACGAGACGGACTTCTTCATCGCCGAGGAGGCGATGATGCAAGACGTCGCCCGGCACCTGGGTACCATCCTCGGTCCCCGGGGGAAGATGCCGGACCCGCTCTCGCCCGACGAGGACGTCGTCGAGACCGTCAACCGGCTCAAAAACACCGTGCAGCTTCGCTCGGGTGACCGACGCACGTTCCACACGCTGGTCGGTTCCGAAGCAATGGACGCCGAGGAGGTCGCCGACAACATCGACGTCATCCTGCGACGCCTGCACGCCGACCTCGAGAAGGGGCCCCAGAACATCGACGCCGTCTACGTGAAGACGACGATGGGCCCGTCCGTTGAGGTGGTCTAACATGAGCGCACAGGCAGATCGCAAAACCGAGAACCTTCCCCAGTGGAAGAAAGAGGAAGTCGAGGAGCTCACCGATCTCCTCGAGGACTACGACAGCGTCGGCATCGTCGGTCTGACCGGTATCCCCTCGAAGCAACTGCAGGATATGCGCCGCGATCTCTACGGCACCGCCGAGTTGCGGGTCAGCCGTAACACCCTGCAGATCCGCGCGCTCGAGGCCGCCGGTTACGACGGCCTCGTCGACGAAGTCGAGGGCCACGTCGGGCTCGTCGCGACGAACGACAACCCCTTCGCGCTCTACAAGGAACTCGAGGAATCGAAGACGCCCGCACCGATCAACGAGGGCGAGGTCGCTCCGAACGACATCGTGATCCCCGAAGGGGACACGGGCGTCGATCCGGGGCCGTTCGTCGGCGAACTCCAGAGCATCGGCGCGAACGCACGGATCGAGGACGGTTCGATCCAGGTCATGGAGGACTCGACGGTCCTCGAGGCCGGCGAGGAAGTTCCCGCCGACGTGGCGAACGTCCTCAACGAACTCGGAATCGAACCGAAGGAGGTCGGCCTCGACCTGCGCGCCGTCATCGCCGACGGCGTCCTCTTCGGACCCGAGGACCTCGACATCGATGTCGAGGCCTACGAGAGCGACGTTCGGACGGCCGCCGCGCGTGCTCGGAACCTCGCGGTCAACGCGGAGTACCCGACCACGACGACGGTCCCGACGCTCGTCGCCAAGGCCACGGGCGAAGCCAAGAGCCTCGGTTTGCACGCCGCGATCGAGGACGAAGAGTTGATGCCCGACCTCGTTACCAAGGCCGACGCACAGGTCCGTGCGCTCGCGGCCCAGATCGACGACGAGGAGGCTCTGCCCGAGGAGCTACAGGGCGTCGAGGCACCCGCTGCTGAGCCGGCCGTCGAGGCCGACGAGGACACGGACGAATCGGCAGACGACCAAGACGACGCCGAGGCCGACGAGGCCGCCGACGAAGACGAAGACGACGATGACGACGACGCCGGCGGCGAAGGGCTCGGTGCGATGTTCGGCTAATCACGACCAACGGAGGATACAACAATGGAATACGTATACGCTGCACTCATCCTGAACGAATCGGGCGAAGAGATCAACGAAGACAACCTCACGGACGTGCTCGACGCCGCCGGCGTCGACGTCGAAGAGTCCCGCGTGAAGGCGCTCGTCGCCGCGCTCGAGGACGTCGACATCGACGAGGCCGTCGAGGAGGCCGCTGCTGCACCCGCCGCTGCGGGTGCTGCCGCTGGTGGGGCCGCTGGTGCCGCTGCGGACGAAGGCGACGAAGCCGCGGAGGAGGAAGAAGGCGAGTCCGACGTGCCGGACACGACGGACGAGGACGACGACGAAGACGAGGACGCCGGTGGCGAGGGCCTCGGCGAACTCTTCGGTTAAGTCGGATCACGAGCCGTTCGAGAACGCGTTTTTTCGACGTCGACGAAAGCTATCCAGCTGTGGGTGTGGCCATCGCGGCGGGGTGGCGGTACCACGAATACGAAGGAGCCGTTCGAGTTCCGAGAAGGGCAAGCAGAAGTACTGGCTCGAGCGAACTGTCTGTCATAGCGATCGGTTCGGCCACTCAGGGGGAAACCGTTCTGCCCAGTCAGGTCGGTCCGATCGGCCCCGACCGATCGAACGTCGCGAGCCGCGGGTTTAAATCCGAACCCCGGGCCAGAATCGACGAATGGTCGGCTCCGGACTCGAGGTCGTCGTCGATCCCGTCTTCACGCTGCAGGTGGTAGGATGGGTGTTCGCGGGAGCGTTGCTGGGATGCTGTAGCGGCCTCGTTCCGGGATTGCACGCCAACAACTTCGCGCTGTTGCTCGCGGGGTTCGCCACCGCCGTTCCCGGGCCGCCGCTGTTCGTCGGCTGTGCGATGCTCGCGGCGGGGGTCGTCCACACCTTTTTGAACGCGGTCCCGGCGATGGCCCTCGGGGTTCCCGACGCGGAGATGGCCGTGACCGCACTGCCTGGACACCGGATGGTCCTCGCGGGCCGGGGCCACGAAGCCATCCGGCTGTCGGCTATCGGGAGCCTGCTCGCCGTCGTCGCCGCAGTGCCGCTGGCGATTCCGGTGACCTGGAGCGTGACGACCGTCTATCCGACGGTTCGCGCCAACCTGCCGCTCCTGCTCGCAGCCGTGGCCGTCGCGTTGATCGCTTCGGAACCCACCTGGCGCGCCCGTCTCGTGGCGACCTTCTCCTTTTCACTGGCGACCTGTCTCGGAGTGCTGACGCTGGATCTCTCGCCGAACGCACCGCTCGAGGCCGGCGGAACCCTCGCGCCGCTGTTTGCCGGCCTGTTCGGCGCGCCGGTGTTGATCGACGCCGTCTTCGGGGGCGGCGTCCCCTCCCAGCGCGGCGATTCGATACGACTGTCTCGACGGCTGGTCGCAGTCACTGCGCTCGCTGGCGCGCTCGCGGGCGCGATCGTCGGGTACATCCCCGGGATTTCTGCGGCCATCGCCGCCGTTGCCGTCCTGGTGCTGGTTCCCGGCGACGCCGGCGACCGCGGCTACATCGTCGCGACGAGCGGCGTCGATACGGCCAACACGATCTTCGCGCTGTTCGCACTCGTCGCGATCGACCAGCCCCGAACGGGCGTCATGGTCGCCGTCGAGGAGGTCGGCGTACCGCTCGAAGTGCCCGTTCTCGTCGCGGGAGTCGTCCTCGCCGGCGTGATCGGCTTCGTGCTCGTCGTCGCCGTCGGGGACGCCTACCTCGCGTTCGTCGGCGACGTCCCGTACTGGCGGATTTCGGCCGCAGTGCTCGGCCTTCTGGTCGTCCTCTCGTACCTGTTCACCGGAGTCGTCGGGATCGTCGTATTCCTGGTCGCGGCAGTGGTGGGACTGGTCCCCGTTCGACTGCGGGCGCGGCGCGTCCACCTGATGGGAGTACTGATCGGCCCCCTGATACTCGGAACGTCGTTCTAGTCTCGTTTCACAGACCGTGTCGAGACGGCAGCTATTACTGACGGTACGTTGGCGTGTACCGTGGATCGATTTCACATGGTTGATGCAACGATCGACGTCATCTACCGCGGCGGCCTCGAGTGCGACCAGAACTACATGGTCGAGGGACGGACGGTCGGGACCCACGACGAGCCGAACCCGGACCTCGAGTACGACGAGATCCCGGTCTGGAACCTCGTCATCGATCACCCCGAAGCGACCATCCTCTGGGATACCGGCTCCCACCACGACGCGCTGGACGGCCACTGGCCGGAGGACCTCGTCCAGGCGTTTTACCCGTACGACGCCCACGAGCACCGACTCGACGACGACCTCGAGCAAGCCGGGTACAGCATCGACGACATCGACGCCGTCTTCCAGACACACCTGCACCTGGATCACGCGGGCGGCCTCGAGTTCTTCGCGGGGACGGACGTGCCCGTGTACGTCCACGAGAAGGAGTTGAAGTTCGCCTACTACAGCGCGAAAACCGAGGCGGGAAGCGGCGCGTACGTTCTCGAGGACTTCGATCACGACCTGAACTGGGAGATCATCCACCGTGATCGCGAGGAACGCTTCGAGGACGTCGAGTTCGTGCGGTTCCCGGGTCACACGCCGGGGCTGACCGGGACGGTGGTTCACCTCGACGACCAGACTCTCGTGTTCACCGGTGACCAGGTCTATCAGGCACCGAACTACGAGGACGAGGCTCCGCTGGGCGTTGGCCTCCTCTGGGGCAAGACCGAGTGGCAGGAGAGCATTCACCGGATCAAGGAGATCGAGCGACGCCACGACGCCGAGGTCGTCTACGGGCACGACGCCGAGCAGTTCGAGGCGATCCGTGACGGCTGGGGACGATGAGGGGGTACGACCGATCCGTCTCCGCCGCGGATCACGAACTCGGACCGGAAACCGTCTGGCACCTCCAGCTGCCCGAGATCCGGTTCGGCCGAGACGCCGTCGAGGAACTGGGCTTCCAGTTGGCCGGGCAGGGCGTCACCGAGGGGGCTCACGGCCTGCTCGTCACCGACGAGACGCTGGTCGACGTCGGCCACGCAGACCGGGTCACTGACCACCTCGAGGACGCCGGCTACGACGTCACCGTCTGGAACGGCGTCGAGCGCGAGCCGTCGATCGAGACGGTCGATAGCTGTATCGAGTTCGTCCGCGAGAACGAGGGCGAAGACGGCTACGACTTCTACCTCGGCTTCGGCGGCGGCAGCTGTATGGACGTAGCCAAGGGGACCCGCGCAGTGGTGGCAAACGGCGGCGAGGTACTCGATTACATCGCCGAGCCGACCGGGAACGGCGAGTCGCTCACCGAGTCGGGGCCGCCGCTGATCCTCATGCCCACAACGGCCGGCACCGGTGCCGAAATCTCGCCCGTGGGCATCTTCGCCGTCGAGGAGAAGGAGATCAAGGAAGCCATCTCGAGCAATCACGTCCGGGCCGATGCGGCCGTCCTCGATCCGACGTTCACGACGACCCTCCCGGCCGAACAGACCGCCAAGACGGCGATGGACGCGCTCGGACACGCAATCGAGGGCTACACCACGCACCCGTTCGACGGTCTCCTGCGGGCGTCGGATCCGAGCGAACGACCCGTCTACGCGGGACGAACCGAACTCACCGAGCTGTTCTCGGAGAAGGCCATCGAGTTGCTCTCGGGCAACGTCCGGCGGGTCGTCCACAACGGCGACGACGTGGAGGCTCGCGCCGCCATGCTCAAGGGCGCGCTGTTCGGGGCGATCGCCGGTCTGACGGCCGGCGCGACGCTCTGTCACGCGATGGCGTATCCAGTCGGCAACAAGTACCACACCTACCACGGGGAGACCATCGCCGTCCTGACGCCGGCGAGCACGCTCGGCTACAACGCCGCCAGCGACCCCGAGCGGTTCGTCGAGGTCGCCGAGATGCTCGGCGCGGACACCGACGGCATGGGAACCCGGGAGGCCGCCGATCAGGCCCGACGGGAGTACGTTCGCCTCCAGCAGGACCTCAACGTGATCCCCAGCGGCCTCAACGAACTCGCTGGCATCACCGAGAACGACGTCGACTGGCTCGCGAGCCAGACCGTCGAGACCCAGCAACGGTTGCTGCGGTGCAATCCGCGGCCCGTGACGACGGAAGACGCCGCGGAAATCTTCCGGGACGCCCTCTACAACTGGGAGTAGTCGCTACTCGTCGGCCGCTCGAGCGGCCGACACTACCCGTTCGACGTGCTCGCGTGAGACCGGGTTCGTGGTCTCGCCGCCTTCTTTGAGCGCCGTGCCGACGATGACGCCGTCGGCCCCAGCGGCGAAGACCTCCGCCACGCTCGAGGCCGTGACGCCGCTGCCCACGAAGACCGGGACGTCTGCAGCCCCGTCACCGTCGTCGCCGCTCGAGAGCGCGTCTGCAACGCGCTCGACGTCCGCGAGCGCGGTCTCGGTTCCGGTGCCAGGACCGGAGACGATCACGCCGTCCGCACGGCCGCGCTCGACCGTTTCCATCGCCGCCCGCTCGAGCCCCGTATCGCCGACCGGCGTGGCGTGTTTGACGTGGACGTCGGCCAGGATCGCGACGTCCGCCGCGATGCGCTCGCGCAGTCGGAGCGTCTCGTGTGCTCGCCCCTCGAGCAGTCCCTGATCCGTCGTTGCTGCGCCGACGTGAACGTTGACCCGGACGAACGCGGCGTCAACCGCTGCGGCAATCGAGAGCGCAGCTTCGGCGTCGTTTCGCAACACGTTGACGCCCAGCGGGACGTCGACGGCGTCCCGCAGTTCCGAGGCGATCGCCGTCATCTCCGCGACGACGTGGGGGGGCACCTCGTCGGGGTAGAACGGTGCGTCGCCAAAGTTCTCGATCACGATCGCATCGACGCCGCCCGCCTCCAGTCGACGCGCGTCCTCGCGAGCGCGACGGCGGAGTAGCTCGCGGTCGCCGTCGAACGCGGGCGCGCCGGGCAACGGCGGCAGGTGGACCATGCCGACGACGGGCCGGGCCGTCCCCAATCGCTCGAGCAAGTCGGTCGAAGACATACTCCGAGTGTCGATCCCCGTGACATAAGTCGGCCCGGTTCGATACCCGGCAAGGGCCGCCCCCTCCGCGGCCGTTTTCGGACCGAGGTCGTAACGACCGGGTATGTCGAACCTGTTCGAATCGGTGACGTTGCGCGACAGCCGAATTCCGAACCGCCTCGCCGTCTCCCCGATGTGCCAGTACTCCTGTGACGCCGACGGTCTCCCCACCGAGTGGCATCGCGTCCACTACGGCAGCCGCGCCGTCGGCGGTGCCGGGATCGTCATGACCGAGGCGACCGCTGTCGAGCCACGCGGCCGGATTACGCCCGCGGATCTGGGTATCTGGAGCGACGACCACGCGGCTGCCCTCGAGCCGATCGCGTCGTTCGTCCGCGAGCAGGGTGCCGTGCCGGGTATCCAACTGGCCCACGCGGGCCACAAAGCGAGCAAACGACGCCCCTGGGAGGGGAACACGCCGCTGTCGCCCGAGGAGGGCGGTTGGGAGGTCCTCTCCCCGTCGTCGGACGCGTATCCGCCGTTCTCCGGCGACCGGCCGGCGATCACGAAAGCGACCGAGGACGACCTGCAGGCGGTCGTCGAGGCGTATCGGACGGCGGCCGCCCGATCGCTAGAGGCGGGCTTCGAAATCGCCGAGGTACACGCCGCCCACGGCTACCTGCTCCACGAGTTCCTCTCGCCGGTGACCAACCGCCGCGATGACGCCTACGGCGGGAGCTTCGAGAACCGGACGCGGCTGGTTCGGGAGGTGACCGCAGCCGTTCGGGAGGTCTGGCCCGACGACAAGCCGGTCTTCGTCCGTATCTCGGCCACCGACTGGCTCGACGACCGAGCGTCCTGGACGCTCGAGGACTCGGTGCGTCTCGCCGACGATCTGGCCGACTTGGGCGTCGATCTCGTCGACGTCAGTTCCGGCGGGATTCACCCCGAGCAGGACGTCGCGGGCGGGCCGAACTTCCAGGTCCCGTTCGCGGAAGCGATCCGCGACGGCGCGGACGTGGCCGTCGGCGCGGTCGGCGGGATTACGGAACCCGAACAGGCCGAGGCGCTCGTTCGGAACGGCCGTGCCGACCTCGTGCTCGTGGGTCGGGAGTTCCTCCGGAACCCGTACTTCGGACTCGAGGCTGCAGAACGCTTCACCGAGGATCCCGCCGACCGGTGGCCCGTCCAGTATCGGCGGTCACGACGCCGATAGACGGACGTCTCGGAAGCGGAGTTGTTTAGTACTCCCGAACATGATCACGCCCACTCCCACGCGGTGGGAATCGAGTCGCCTTTTCAACGAGTCGCGCCGCCTATCGGAGACGTACGCAGTATGTCCAAACGAACGCGACGAACCGTCCTGAAAGCCGCAGGAGCCTCGACGCTCGCGATTACCGCTGCTGGCTGTCTCGGCGGTGGCGACGGTAACGGCGACGACGATAACGGCGACGGTAACGGTGACGACAGCACCGGTGGCGGCGACGACGAGTTCGAGATCTCGCCCGACGAGACGATCGAACTCGAGGGCTACACCACCGGCTGGGAAGGCACTGCTGGCGACATCGACGGCGTCGAGAACCCGACGCTCGTCCTCGAGGAGGGCGAGGAGTACACCATCGAGTGGACCAACGGCGACGGCGCAACCCACGACCTCCAGCTCCGTAACGACGACGACGAGACCCTCGAGGAGACCGACGACGTCGGCGACCAAGGCGAGAGTGCGACCCTCGAGTTCGAAGCCTCCAGCGAGATGACCACCTACATCTGCTCCTACCACGAGCTCCAGCAGGTCGGCGACCTCGTCGTCGAGTAACGACCGCGAACGACCCCTCCTGCACGTTCCCACGCATTCGTTTTTCCGACCGTCTACGGATTCGACCGGTCAGTGCCCACGTCGGACTCCTCGAGCGCCGACACCGCACGGTCGACGTTTGCGGCGGCGATCGGACGGCCGTCCGCTCGAGCGTCGTGAACGCGGTGTGATGTGGCGGTGGAGCCCCCCTTACGATCGAAGAGGGTACGGCACGCTTCGATCACGTCGGTTTTCGCCGCCGTTACCAGCACATCGGCGACTCTGCGATCCAGATGGGGTACTCGGGCAAGAAAGCGTTCGAGCGCTTCGACGAGGCGGAGGTTCGAGCGTCCGTGATACTCACCTGGGGTCGGCGACCACCTGATCCCCTGTGATCGTCCGACGACGGTGCTAGTCGTCGGTCCACTTGATCGAACAGCCTTGCGACGGCTTCCACTCGAGATCGACCGACTCGCCGGCGAGGACGGACTCGATCGCTTCGCGGATATGGAAGCGGGTCGGTTCGTCCTCCGGGTTCAGGGCGTCGTCGAGTCGGCCCTGGTAGACCAGCCGGAACGTCCCGTTCTCCCGCGCAAAGAGGAACGGATCCGGGGTACAGACCGCACCGTACTCCCTGGCGACCGCCTGGCTCTCGTCCCTGAGGTAGGCGTCGTACTGGATGGTACCGTCCTCGACGTACTCCCGCATCGTCTCGAACGAATCCTCGGGATACTCCTCGGCGTCGTTCGGGTTGATCCCGACGACGGCCACCTCGTCGTACTCCGCGGCGAGCTGGTTCAACAGGTCGAACTTCGCCTTCGCGTACGGGCAGTGGTTGCAGGTGAAAACGACCAACAGCGCCCCGTTGTCGGCGAACGACTCGAGCGTGTAGGTCCCGCCGTCGGCACCCTCGAGTTCGAAGTCGGGTGCCGGATCGCCAGCCTCGAGTGCCGCGTCCGATTGTTCGAGGGTCATACGCGGACGTTTTCCCCGAAATCCCTTAAGAAGTCGGTCCCCGGAAATCGGGTCGTCGTCTCGGCCCAGCGGGACGGCCCACATATTTGTACCCCCCGCGATATCCATGACGTATGAAAACGCTCGAGGTCACGGACGAGCAGTACGAGTACATCCAGAAGCTTCGCGAAGAGATCGCCGCGGACGTCGTCGGCAAGTACGGCTTCGTCCGGGAACAGGACGCCGTGCAGTTTCTCATCGACAACCTCGCCGACGAGGTCGATCTCGACGTCGACGTCGAAAGCTCCGCGGCCGACGACGTCGCGGCGTCGGTCGGTGCCGCGATCGACGGCGACCCCGACCCGAACGAACTCGAGGAGATCACGTACGACGAGACGGCCGAGACCGACCCCGGATCGGACGGCGATGCCTCCGACGCGGACGTCGACGACTCCGTGCCCGACGACTCCGGCGACGACGTTGCGGGGAGTTCGACGGACGAAGCCGACGACGAAACGGACGACGAGAGCGACGACGGGGACGGCGAGGGCGGCGCGGCCGACGACGACGACATGCTCGACGAGATGATGAGCCTGCTCGAGACCCACAACGACAAGTGGGAGGAGTCGGATTCGGCGGATTACCGATACACCGTCACCCTGCCCGACGGCTCGACAGAGGACGTCCAGACCAAAGACGACGTGCGGGCGTTGCTCTTCAAGAACTACCGGTGACCCCGATCGGGCTCGAGCGACGGCCGCCCTACACCCCCGTCAGGGGGTCATCACGACCTTGATACAGTCGTCGGCCTTCTCGTTGAACGTCTCGTACATCTCGGGGCCGTCCTCGAGGTCGGCCTGGTGGGTGACGACGAACGAGGGATCGATCTCGCCGTCCTCGATCTTCTCGAGTAACGGATTGAGGTAGCGCTGGACGTGCGTCTGACCGGTCTTCACCGTCAGCGATTTGTTCATCAGCGGGCCGAAGGGGACGTTGTCCGACTCCCGGATGTAGACTCCCGGTATCGAGAGCGTGCCACCCTTCCGACAGCACTTGATAGCCTCGCGGAGCACGTACGGGCGGTCGTCCTGCAGGTGGATCTCCTGTTTCACCTTGTCCGTGATCCCCTCGAGACCGATGCCGTGGGCTTCGGTACCGACCGCGTCGATGCAGGCGTCCGGGCCGCGACCGCCCGTCATCGCCAGCAGGCGGTCGTATACGTCCTCGTGCTCGAAGTCGATCGTCTCGGCGTCGCCGTGCTCGCTCGCCATCTCGAGGCGTTCCGGAATCCGGTCGATGGCGATCACCTGGTTCGCGCCGAACATCCAGGCGCTCTGGATGCAGAACTGGCCGACCGACCCACAACCCCAGACGGCGACCGTGTCGCCGTCCTCGATGTCGGCGTTCTCAGCGGCCATGTAGCCCGTCGGGAAGATATCGGAGAGGAACAGTACCTGTTCGTCCGCGAGGCCCGAGTCGACCTTCACGGGGCCGACGTCGGCGTAGGGGACCCGCAGGTACTCCGCCTGTCCGCCGGCGAAGCCGCCGAGCATGTGCGAGTAGCCCAGCAGGCCCGCCGGCGAGTGGCCCATCGCCTTGCTGGCGACCTCCGCGTTCGGGTTCGAGTTGTCACACAGCGAGTACAGCTCCTCCTGGCAGAACCAACACGAGCCACAGCTAATCGTAAAGGGGACGACGACCCGGTCGCCGACCTCGAGGCGGTCGACCTCCTCGCCGACCTCGACCACCTCGCCCATCGGTTCGTGGCCGATGACGTCGCCCTCGCGCATGCCGGGCATGTAGCCGTTGTAGAGGTGGAGGTCGGAGCCACAGATCGCGGTCGCCGTGATCTCGACGATCGCGTCGGTCGGGTCGACGATCTCGGGGTCGGGCACCTCCTCGACGCGGACGTCCTTCTCGCCGTGCCACGTGAGTGCCTTCATTGCGGGATCACGGTCCGACCCTCACTCAGGCGGCGGTTAAAGCCAGGCCCTGTGTGTGCGTCGCGAGGCGGCGATCTCTCGGGGAACGAGACGGAAGAACAACGTTTTTACTCGCGGTCGCGCTTCGCGTTGGTATGAGCGAACGCGAGGTGCTCGAGTTGCTCCGTGAGAACGCGCGGTATACGACGGCCGACATCGCGCGGATGACCGACCTCGAGGAGAGCGAGGTCGAGGCAGCGATCGAGGAACTCGAGAGCGCAGGCGTCGTCCGCGGCTACCGGGCGGTCGTCGACTGGGACAAACTCGAGGAGGAGACGGTCCGGGCCGAGGTCGAACTCAACGTCGAACTCGACCGTGAGACCGGCTACGGCGACATCGCCGAGCGCCTCGCACGCTTCCCCGAAGTCAAGGCCTTGCGGCTGGTCAGCGGCGACTACGACTTCGACATGGAGGTCGAGGGCGACTCCATTCGCGAGGTCTCGAAGTTCATCAGCGAGAAGGTCGCGCCCGTCCCCGAGATCACCCAGACCGTCACCCACTACGTGATGACCTCCTACAAGGAGCAAGGGATCGAACTCGGCGACGGCGACGAGGACGACCGCCTCTCCTTCTCGCCCTGACCGACCATGAGCTTCGAACTCTCAGAGCGGGTCCGACAGGTTCCCCCGTCCGGAATCCGCCGCTTTTTCGAGATCGCCGAGGAACGCGACGAGGTCATCTCGTTGGGCGTGGGCGAGCCCGACTTCGCGACCCCGTGGGCCGCCCGCGACGCCGCGATCACCTCGCTCGAGCAGGGGAAGACCTCCTACACCGCGAACCGCGGGAGACGCGACCTTCGGGAGGCGATCGCGGGCTACGTGGCCGACCGGTTCGACTTGGGCTACGACCCCGACGAGGAAATCATCGTCACCGCCGGCGCGAGCGAGGCGGTCGATCTCGCCTTCCGCGCGTTCGTCGACCCCGGCGACACCGTGGCCATTGCCCAGCCGTCGTACATCTCCTACGAACCGGGCGCGATCTTCGCCGGCGGCGAGGTCCTCCCCGTCCCGACGAGAGAGGAAGACGACTTCCGGCTCACCGTCGAGGCGCTCGAGCGGGCCGGTGCTGACGAGGCTGACATGCTCGTACTCTGCTATCCGAACAACCCGACTGGCGCGATCATGCGCGCCGAGGACCTCGCGCCGATCGCCGCGTTCGCGCGCGAGCACGACCTGGTCGTCCTCTCCGACGAGATCTACGCCGAACTGACCTACGAGGGCGAGCACACCTCGATCGCGACCTTCGAGGGGATGCGCGAGCGGACCATCGTCTTCAACGGCTTCTCGAAGGCCCACGCGATGACCGGCCTCCGACTCGGCTACGCGCTCGGCCCGGCCGACGCCATCGGTGCGATGAACAAGATCCACCAGTACACGATGCTCTCAGCGCCGACGACGGCCCAGTACGCCGCCCTCGAGGCGCTCGACTCCTGCGACGACGAGGTCCGCGAGATGGTCGACCAGTACGATCGGCGTCGGCGGTTCGTCCTCTCGCGATTCCGGGAGATCGGCATGGACGTCTTCGAGGCCAAGGGTGCGTTCTACTGTTTCCCCGAGGTCCCCGAGGGGTTCACCGCCGAGGAGTTCGCCGAAGACGCGCTTCGCGAACAGGGCGTCGCCGTCGTCCCCGGCGACGTCTTCGGGACCGACGGCGAGGGCCACCTCCGTGTCTCCTACGCGACCGGGCTTCCCGACCTCCGAGAGGCGATGAACCGACTCGAGGCGTTCGTCGGCGATCACGTCTGACTCGACACCGGTTGTCGAGCGTTCGGCCCGACCGGTCGTCGGGAGGTCGGTCGAAAGTCCGTCTGCGGGGAGTCGCTGCCGCCTCGAGCGGGATCGTGAGCGAGTGACGACACGCGTCGGGAGTAATCGGCGACGAAGTTCGGCGACAGGTTGCCAACTCGGCCGGGTCGACGTAATACCGGATTACTCACGACGGCACGTTCCCGGGAGTCTCGAACTGGCATTCGGGAAGAATTGGGAGTATAGTGGCTGAAAACGGCGGATACGGTTCAGTGGGCATATCCGCTTCGAAAGCGGGTGTGTTTCACCGGACGAACGATTCTGGCGGCGCGTTCCGCCTCGAGAGCCTGATTCGACTATCCTCCCATTTGACTGTCATTGACTGCCGTCCGATAGGTCCTGGCTGCCGCGCGAGTGACGGTCCGTTCGCGGGCGTCACACCAGCGAATGCCCGGACGGTTGCCGCCGCACAATTGCCTGTTATCGGCGGCAGCACCGCGATATCGGCGAAACGCCGTCCGGCAGCGATGTCGACTCCGAGCGGCGAAATCACGAGTGGCCGAGAGTCACCCCTCCCTGCAAATCCCCGTAACAGACGGTTCCACGAACCTACCACCCATGCCCCCGAGATATAAGAAATAAATCAATTTCGTACCCGCTCTATTACAAAGAACGTCGCGAGACACGCTCGAGGTGATGGTTTCACAAATACCGCTACAGCAGGTACAGGTGCCCGACTACCTCCAGGACCCAATCGCCGAGATGGTCACGTTCGCACCCCGGTTGATCGGCGCGCTGGTCATCCTCCTCATCGGCTGGGTTCTCGGACGCGTCGCGGCCGGCATCGTTGCGCGCATCACCGATCGCGTCGAACTCGACCGGATGGTCCTCGAAACGCCGCTCGGACGGATGCTCGGCGGAACCGAGAGCGCGGTGTCGAACGCGTTCGGCACGCTCACGAAGTGGTTCGTCTACGCCGTCGCGATCCTCGCGGCGTCGAACGTGCTCGCGATTCCGGCGCTCTCCGAGTGGATCGCCACCGCGGTAACGTACCTCCCGTTGCTCATCGCGGGGATCGGCGTCATCGTCCTCGGGTTCGTCGTGGCAGACTTCATCGGCGACGTCATCGAACGGACGCAGGCGGCGACCCAGACGGCGTTCACCGGAGCGTTCGCCAACGGCGTCAGGATCTTCCTGTACTTCACCGCGATCGTGATCGGCCTCGATACGATGGGGATCGACGTCGGGATCCTCTACGTGTTCGCTCGCGCGCTCGCGTGGGGACTGGCCGCCGCCGTCGCGATCGGCGTCGGCGTCTCGTTCGGCCTCGGCGGCCGCGAGTACGTCGCGGAGAACATCGGTGACTGGGCGAGTCGAACGCCGTCGCTGTCCCAGTCCGACCAGCGCGGGCCGGGTGCCGGTCCGAGTCCGAGCGGCGACGACGACTGACCGCGGCGGTCAGTCGACGGAGACGGATCGTTCCGGTTCCGGTTTCCGCGCTTCGCTCGGTTCGGCGAAGAGCGGTTTGACCGGAACGACGACGTGCGATTTCTCGAGTCCGCGATCGCACTCGCGGGACTTCGCGTAGTGGACGACGTCGTAGCGGTCGCCGTAGAGCGTCTCGACGCCGTCGAGGAAGCGCCCGAACGCGTCCCGGTCGAACTGCTCGGACGCGACCGCATCGGTCCGTACAACCAGTCGTTTCCTCGTGACGGTGACGTCGAGTCGCCCCTCGCAGGCGTACTCGAGGTCGTCGATCCGGTTCCGAACCGCCCCGATCCCCGGACGGTCCGTTCGCAGTGCGGGGAACGACGCGTAGACGCTGTACGCGTCCGGATCGGGACTGCGAGCGACGTATCGCCTCAAGAATCGTAACAGGGAATCCATGGGTAACGAGACGTAGCGGTTGTGAACGGGATGGATGCCGATGTGAGCGACCTCCCGCGATCACCGTTGCGCTTTGGCTCTCCTCTCGCGAGGGGAGTAATACGTCTTTGGAACGACGTCGGTCCGTTCGAGCGACAGGATTCCGTTCGGAACGGTTCGCCGTTCGATCGCTTCTGGGCGCTGAGTTACCGAACTGTCATCGACTGAGTAATCGCCGAGTCACGAACAGTTTTCCCGGTCGCCCGCCCTCGAGTTCGTATGGTCGACTACCGTCCGATCCCGGACGAACGGGCGCTCTTTCACCGGTACCGACAGTACGCCTTCCGGCCCGAGGCAGGGCCGAGGCCGTACGACCCCGACGAACACGACACGCCGCGGGCGCGAATGGGCGAGCGACGCGGGATCTTCCCGGACGACGGCGACGACCCCCGGTGCGTCTGTCGGCACTACTGGCTCGCCGCCCACGTTCGCGGCGAGGATCACCCCACGGCCGGGTTGGCGTCCGTCGCAACGCCACCCGAACACCGCCGGCAGGGGTACGTGCGGCGACTGCTCGAGGCGTCGCTCGCGGAGTACCGCGACCGGGACTGTCGGTTCTCGGTTCTCTGGCCGTTCCAGTACGCCTTCTACCGGCAGTACGGCTGGGAGGCGGCAAACCGGATCGCCGTCCACGAGTGCGCGCCGTCCGTCCTGTCCTTCGCCCGCGATCGACTCGAGTCGGACACTGACGGTTCCGCATCCGGTCGGTACCGCCGACTCACGGCCGACGAGTACGGAGAGCTCGAACCCGTCTACGAGGAGTATCGGAAGCGCCACGCCCTCGCGCTCGAGCGCGACGAATCGTGGTGGCGACACCGGGTCTTCGCCGGCCACGACGACGATCCGTACGTTTACGCGTACGAACGCGACGGCACGGTTCGCGGCTACCTCGTGTACGCGATCACGAATCGAACCGCCGACGAGTCAGACGACGGTCGGACGATGGCCGTCGACGAACTCGTCGCTGCCGACCACGAGGCGTTGCTCTCCCTGCTCGCGTTCTGTGCCGATCACGACTCGCAAGTCGCCCGGGTCGAGTTCCAACTGCCCGAAAGCGAACCGTTTCACGCGACCGTCGCCGACCCCGACGAGGTCGAGACGACGCTCGAGACGGGGCCGATGGTCCGGATCGTCGACGTCGCGGCGACGCTCTCCGCGCTGGCCTATCCCGACGTCGACGCCTCGATCACGTTCGCCGTCGACGACCCGCTCGCCGACTGGAACCGCGGTACGTTCGAGCTATCCGTGAGCGACGGAACGGCCGCCTGCGAGCCGACGGCCGAAGATCGGGCGGACGTCAGCCTCGACGTGGCCGCCCTCTCGCAACTCGTCGTCGGTACGCGGTCCGCGAGCACTCTCGAGCGGACGGGCGACCTGACGGTCGACTCGGGGACGGCACTGGAGACGCTCGATGCGCTCTTCCCGTCGACGACCGTCTACCTCGGGGAGTTCTTCTGAATCGAGTCGATCGGCATGACGGGCTCCTCGATCGACCGGGCGTTCGCCACGACGGCCGCTGCTCGATCGTCGACCGTGGCCGCGACACTGAAATACCCGCTTACCGAAACGGAACAGTACTGGCAGCCGATGGGTCACACAGGTGGTCGTTCTCCGGAGAGAACGAATCGCGTCACGGGGTCGGCGGGGGGTGAGGAGTCGTGACGCCGCACTCGATCCCCGTCGTCGACCGCGTCACGGACGCCTTCTTCGCCCTCGACACCGACTTCCGCTTTACGTATCTCAACGAACGGGCCGAGGACTTGCTCGAGCGCTCGCGCAAGGAGCTGATCGGCCGAGTGATGTGGGACGAGTTCCCCCAGACCGTCGAGACGCAGTTCCCCGACGGTTTCCACCGGGCGATGGACGAGCAGGTTCCCGTCTCCTTCGAGATCTATCACACGCAGGTCGAGACGTGGTTCGAGACGCGGGCCTACCCCTCCGAGTCGGGGCTGTCGGTCTTCATGCGCGATATCACGGACCGGAAGCGCCAGGAGACCACGCTGGCCCAGCACGCCGCCGTCATCGAGGCCATCAACGATGGCGTGTTCACGCTCGATCGGAACCGGGAGATCGTCACCGTCAACGACGCCCTCGAGGGGTTCCTCGGGGAGGACCGCGACGCCCTCGTCGGCGAACACGTCGAGGTCGTCCCCGAACTCGCCGCCATCGACGACGGCGACGCCATCGAACTCGGGCGCGCGATCACCGACGTCGACATCGGTACCGCGGAGGGGCGTCAACTCGAGATCCCGTTCACCGACGACGACGGGATCGAACGGATGGGCGAGTTCCGCGTCGTCCCCGTGGAGGACAACACGGCGACGGTCGCCGTCGTCATCAGGGACGTGACAGACCGCCACGAGTACGAACGCGTCGCCGCCTCGCTGCACGAGGTCACGCGCTGGCTCCTCGAGTCCGACGATCCCGAAGAGATCTGTGCCATCGCCGTCCACGCGGGCAGCGATCTGCTCGATCTCCCTATCAGCGGCGTCTGGTTGCTCGAACAGGAACACGGCTATCTCGATCCCGTCGCCGGGACCGCGGGCGCACACGAGGAGTTCGGCGGCCTTCCGCGATTTCATCCGAACGAGGGGCTCGTCTGGGACGTCTTCGAGTCCGGCGAGGTCGAACACTTCGACAACCTCGAGGACGTCGACGGGATCTACAACCCCGACACGCCGATCCGCTCGGAGATCATCGCACCGATCGGCACCCACGGGGTGATGATGACCGGATCGCTCGATCCGCACCGCTTCGAGGAGACCGACGTCGAACTCGTCTCGACGCTGGCGGAGAACACCCGCGCCGCGCTCGACCGTGCCGACCGCGAACGCGTGCTGCGGGAACGCACGGAGGAACTCGAGCGACAAACCGAGCGACTCGAGGGAGTCGCGACCGTCCTCTCGAACGACCTCAAGGCCCGCCTCGAGGAGGTCGCCGACGCGGTCGGCACCGACGACGACTGGGAGTTTCCGCTCGCGGACGAGTCGGTCGAGACCACGCTGGATCGCGCGGAGCAACTCGTCGACGACGTCCGCGAGTTCGCCCGTAACGCCACCGCCGTCCGAACCCGCAGTCGGATCGACCTCGAACGTGCGGTCGAGGAAGCCATCGCAGCGTCGGGACTCGACGACGACGCCGTTACGGTCGATCACTCGGCCACGCTCCGGGCCGACGCAGATCGGTTCGTCCACCTGCTCGAGACGGTGTTCGACGACGTCGAGGCTCGCGCGGCCGACGACGTAACCGTACGGATCGACGTCGTCGGCCCGGCCGAGGGTCGGACGCGGGGTATCGTGCTGGTCGACGACGCGGCGGAACCGCCGCCGGACCCCCACGAGCAGTTGCTCGATCCATCCGGGAAGCGAGAAGGAACGATCCGGGGGCTCGGCCTCGCGCTCGTCCGGGCCATCGCCGAAGCCCACGACTGGAAACTGTTCGTCGAGGCCGACGGCGAGACCACGCGGATCGAACTCCGCGAGGTCACCACCCTCGAGCCGGCGGCCGAGACCCACTGAGTTCGCAGCCGAGCCTCGAACTCACTCCTTCAGGACGGTCTCTCGCGTCAGATCGCGACAGAGTTCCCGGTAGTCGTCTGCCGCGAGCAGTTCCTCGACCGTTTCGTCCAACTGGGCACGCAAGACGGCCAGTCGGTCCTCGAGCCGGTCGTACTCGTGGCTCGCCTTCCGTTCGGCGTCCGGTTTCTCCCGGTCGAGCAACGCTTTCTTCGACGCGAGCGCGAAGAACTCCTGTAGCTGTTCGTCGTACCGGGAGCGCAGGTGAAGCCCCTCGATCGTCTCGACGAGTTCCTCCTTCGTGACGGGTTTGACGAGGTAGTCGTCGATGCCCATCCCCACGATTTCGAAGTCGGGTTCGATCGCCGTCACCATCGCGACCCGACAGTCGAGGTCACGCTCGCGGATCGTCTCGAGGACGGTATCCCCCGAAAGGCCGGGCATTCGCCGGTCGAGCAGGAGGATGTCGACGTCCTCGTCGATCGCCTCGAGGGCCTCCGTACCGTCGTACACCGCGGTCGGTTCGGCGGCACCCTCGAGCCAGGCGACGTAGAGGTTGGCCAGATCGGGCTCGTCCTCGACTACCAGCACGCGTGGAGACTCCGTCGTCATCGATCGTATCACCCCGGTACGGCTGTCGGTTGCTCGACACTGGGTACCGAGATTACAATAAGCTACGGGTTACGCAACTGGCACGATCGGAGCGCTCACGACGATTGAGAGTGGACCGCTCGCGAGGAACGATCGTTCCGAACTGGCCGTCGGCTTCCGAACGGGTGTACGCCGACGATCAGTGGCTACTCGAGTTCCACGTCGATCGTCGAGCGATAGTCGGCGATCGTCGCCGCGTCGGTCTCGATGGTGTCGTCGGCCACCGAAATCCCGAGTCGGCCGTCCGTCGTCGCCGACCCGAGCGAGACGACCGGCGCGACGCCCTCGAACGCCTCGCGGACTTCCCCGGGGTCGGTCGTCTGGACGAGCGCGCGGCCGGGCTGTTCGTGGAACAGCGCGCCAGCAGCACCGGCCGTCCCGTCGGGAACGGGAATCGACACCTCGAGACCGGCCTCGGGAGTCACCATCTCGGCCAGCGACACCGCCAGCCCGCCGTGGCTGACGTCGTGGGTGGCGAGCGTCGCGTCCGCGTCGGCGACGGACGCGAGCGTCTCGACGAACGCGGCGGAGCCGTCCGGCAGCGCCGGGAACCGGTCGCTCCCGCCGAACTGCGCGAGGTACTCGGAGCCGCCGAGGCGTACGTCCCCCGACTCGAGACCGACGTCGCCGATCAGGAGGAGTTCGCCGTCGGCGGACGTGACCGACAGCGGCGGCGCGTCGTAGCCGTCCTTCGTCCCGACGAGCGCGAGCGTCGGCGTCGGCGGGATCGGGCCGGCCGCGGAGTCGTTGTACAGCGAGACGTTGCCCCCGACGACCGGCGTCTCGAGCGTCGCGCACATGTCGGCCAGACCGTCGACGATGCCCTCGAAGCCGCCGTAGACGCCGGGCTTCTCGGGGTTGCCACCGTTCAGGCAGTCGACCGCCGCGTGGGGTGTCGCGCCCTTGGCCGCGACGTTCGTCGCGTTCTCGAGGGCGACCGCGCGGGCACCCTCGTACGGCGCGACGTCGGTCCAGTTCGGCGCGGCACCCGAGGAGATGGCGAGTCCCTGTCCCGCTTCGCGGACCGCGACGATCGCCGCGTCGTCGCCCGGCCCGACGCTCGTCCGGACGCCGACCTCGTGATCGTACTGGCGGTAGACCCACCGTTTCGAGGCCGTGTTCGGGCTCGAGACGACGGTCTCGAAGGCTTCCTCGAGGTCAGCGTCGGGAAGGTCCGTCTCGGGCTGGGCCGGTTCCTCGCTCTCGAGGTCGTTCATCGGCGCGCCCTCGCCGAGGAAGTAGGCATCCACGTCGACGACCGTCTCGCCTTCGAACGTGGCGACGTAGTTACCGTCGGTCACTTCGCCGATGACCGAACAGCCGAGGTCGAACCGCTCCGCGATCTCGCGCACTCGGTCGACGTTCTCCGGTTCGACCTCGTAACACATCCGCTCCTGAGACTCCGCGAGCAGGATCTCGAGGGCGTTCATGTTCGGTTCGCGCTGGTGGACCCGCTCGAGTTCGATGTGCGCGCCGAGGCCGCCCTTGGCGACCATCTCGCTCGAGGCCCCACCCAGGCCGGCCGCCCCGAGGTCGCGAGCGGACTCGATCAGGCCCTCTTCGATCAGTTGCTCGTTGGCTTCGATGAGCAGTTTCTCGGCGTAGGGGTCGCCGACCTGGACTGCTGGCCGGTCCTCGGTCTCGGCGTCCTCCGAGAGGTCCTCGCTAGCGAAGGAGGCCCCGCCGAGGCCGTCGCGGCCGGTAGCGTTGCCGACCAGCACGAGCTTGTTCCCCGGTTCCTGGGCTTCCGCGGTGACGAGTCGGTCTTCGTCCGTCAGGCCGACGCAGGCGACGTTCACGAGCGGATTGCCCTCGTAGTCGGGGTGGAAGTCGACGCTCCCCGCGACGGTGGGGACGCCGATGCAGTTGCCATAGTGGCTGATCCCTTCGACGACGCCCTCGAAGAGGTACTTCGAGTGCTCGCGGTCGAACTCGCCGAAGTACAGCGAATCCGCCAGCGCGATGGGGTAGGCACCCATCGACATGGTGTCCCGGACGATGCCGCCGACGCCCGTCGCGGCCCCGTCGAACGGGTCGACGTACGAGGGGTGGTTGTGGCTCTCGATCCCGAGCGTAATGTACGTCTCCGCGTCGCTCTCGGCGTCCTCGCCATTCGGTAGCGCGACGACCGCCGCATCGTCACCCGGCCCGACGACGACCTGCTCGCCCTCGCTCTCGAACGCGGAGAGGAGGGGTCTCGAGGAGCGGTACGCGCAGTGTTCGCTCCAGAGGTTCTCGAACAGCGCCGCCTCGGCTGGGGTCGGCTCACGCCCCAGTTCCTCGACGACGAGTTCGCGATCCGACTCGGCAAGACTCATTCATGTCGGTGGTGGAAGTCGGGGGGTAAAGGGGTTTCCATATGCACATTTGTGTATTCACTAGTCGAACTGAATTCTGGTTTCTCTCGGTGGTCCCTTCATTCCATCGACCCCCCGGGAGTGACCTGCTATTGCAGGTCGACGGAAAGCCTTTGAGGAATGCGGCCTTTAGCCAGCCTGACGGCCCGAAATCGGCCATGGTTTCAGACGAACCCTTGTTGGGTTGAAGCATTTTGTACCGACGGACGCCGTAGGCCATGCCGACGGTTTCAGACGAACCCTTGTTGGGTTGAAGCCCCGACCGACCTCGGTCCAGGAGGAGACGATCGAGTTTCAGACGAACCCTTGTTGGGTTGAAGCTCCATCCCACTCACGCGCCCGAAGTACACGCCAGCCGTTTCAGACGAACCCTTGTTGGGTTGAAGCTCACAAGTTACTGACCCGCTGGGTCAATCGAGAATGGTTTCAGACGAACCCTTGTTGGGTTGAAGCACAGGGTGGAGGCACTAACCGCATGACTGCGCCGGGTTTCAGACGAACCCTTGTTGGGTTGAAGCTCGACTACACGCTGACGACGGGTCACGCGACTGCTGGTTTCAGACGAACCCTTGTTGGGTTGAAGCCCCTATACTGGCAATCCAGTACAAGGGAATGACAGAGTTTCAGACGAACCCTTGTTGGGTTGAAGCAAATCACCGTCTGCTCGATCGAGCGAAATCCATGGGGGTTTCAGACGAACCCTTGTTGGGTTGAAGCAACCGTGAGATCGACGTCACCATAGCCTGTATTGGTTTCAGACGAACCCTTGTTGGGTTGAAGCGCTTGTCGATCTACGAAGGGATACAGAGCCTCAAGGCCGGTTTCAGACGAACCCTTGTTGGGTTGAAGCGGCGGCTACAACCTCGCGGACCCGATCTGGACGGGTTTCAGACGAACCCTTGTTGGGTTGAAGCCGTCGTGGACGATCGACTGGCTTGCCCCGCTCACGGTTTCAGATGAAGCCTTGTTGGGTTGAAGCTAAAAACAGTGATCTTCCATTCTTCCCGGACCCCCATCGTTTCAGTCGGATATTCATTGAAAGAGTCAAGGACTAATCCATCAGTTCGATCACAGTCGCCAGCGGTTCAGATGAATCGATGGCCGAGCGCGATCCGGGTCGAGCGAGCAGCAGTCGGTGATCCGATTTCGCGAGCCAACGGTCGGACCGGGGCGCTTTTCATCAGGCGTGATAAACGAACGGGTGTGCTGTCGGTCGAACTCCACGCCCACTCCGAGCTGTCGTACGACGGCCGTGACCCCGTCGAACTCATCCTCGAGCAGGCACAGGCGGTCGGCCTCGACGCGATCGCGATCACCGATCACGACGAAATCGACGCGAGCCTCGAGGCCGCTGCCCTGGCCCCGGAGTACGACCTCGTCGGAATCCCCGGGATGGAGATCTCGAGCAAGGCCGGCCACGTGCTCGGACTGGGCATCGAGGAACCTATCCCGCCCGGCCTCTCCTTCGAGACGACGATCGAAGCGATCCACGATCTGGGTGGGTTGGCGGTGATCCCCCATCCGTTTCAGGAGTCGCGACACGGCGTCATCGCGCGCATCTCACGGGAGGAACTGGCCAACGGCGACGCGATCGAGGTGTACAACTCCCGGCTGTTGACCGGGCGCTCGAACAGACAGGCCCGGCGCTACGCCCGGACGCGGAACCTGCCGATGACCGCCGGGAGCGACGCCCACATCAGCGAGATGGTTGGTCAGGCCGTCACCCGGGTCGACGCCGACGAACGCTCCGCCGACGCGATCCTCGAGGCGATCCGCGAGGGGAAGACGTCGGTCGAAGGAAAGCGCACGCCCTGGCGGATCAGCTTCCGACAGGCGGCCGGCGGCGTCAGCCGACGGGTCCGAAGCGGCATCATGGGGTTGTTCCAATGACGCTGCGGGGGGCGGATCCCGACCTCATCCGCGAAGCGATCAAGGACGGCGAGCCATTCCCGGGGACGACCGGCTTCGCTGGCGTCGTCGATGGGACGCTCGTGCGTGACGTGCTGGGCCGCGAGCCGCTGTTCGTCGAACGAACCGGTCCCGTGACGGCGTCTCGCGGCTGGGCGTTCCGGCCCGGCGACCTCGAGGAGCCGGTTCCCGTGCCCCCGGGAACGGCGACCGACGTGGCGTCGCTCGAGGACGACCGAGGGACCGAGGCCGCGTTCGACACACAGTGGACGCTGCCGGACCCCGACCCGGAGACCGACGCCGAGGCCGCACTCGAGGCGCTCGAGGCGGCGATCCGATCAGCGGCCGAGGCCGTCCGTGCGTCCGACCTCGAGGTCGCGGTCGCCTTCTCCGGCGGCGTCGACTCCGCGTTCGTGGCCGAACTACTCGACGCGCCGCTCTACGTCGTCGGCTTCCCGGACAGCCACGACGTCGAGGCTGCTCGTACGGCCGCGGACGTGATGGGGCGGGACCTGACGGTCGTCGAACTCGAGCCAGCGGACCTCGAGCGTGCGGTACCCGACATCGCTCGCGCGACGGGGCGAACGAACGCGATGGACGTCCAGATCGCCCTCCCGCTGTATCTGGTCGGCGAGCGGGTCGCCGCGGACGGCTTCGACGGACTGGCGGTCGGTCAGGGGGCCGACGAACTGTTCGGCGGCTACGAGAAGGTCGTCCGACTCGACCACCGCGTCGAGGCCGAGACGACCCGTGGGGCCGTCCGCGAAGGGATCCGCAGTCTCCCCGAGCAACTCCCCCGTGACGTGCTCACGATTCGGGCGACCGGCCTCGAGCCCGTCGCACCGTTGTTGCACGACGCCGTCGTAGCGGCCGCCCTGCGTTTGCCTACGGAACTCCTCGCCGACGACGAGACCCGAAAACGTGGCTTCCGCACCGTCGCCGCCGACTTCCTCCCCGACGAGGTGGCGACGCGGGACAAGAAAGCCGTCCAGTACGGCAGTCTCGTGGCCCGGGAACTCGATCGGTTGGCGCGTCAGAACGGCTTCAAGCGGCGAATGGACGACCACGTCACGAAGTACGTCGAATCCCTGCTCGAGGACGACGACCGACGCACCGACTGACGGCAGGGAACGTTTTCACGTCAGTCGTGGAACGGCCGGTACAGTGGTTCCGATCCCGCTCGAGGGCCTGCTCGCGCTGGTCGCCGTCTCCGTACTGGCGGGGATCGGCTGTACGACGATCGGCGCGGGCGGCATCTTCGTCACCATCGCCCTCTATCTGGGGACGCCGCTATCCTCGGCGGAGGTCGCCGGCACGGCTCACGTTCTGTTCGTCGCCGTCGGCATCGTCGGCGCGGTCGGCTACGCCCGCTCGGGGGAACTGCTCGGCGACGAGGGACGGCTGCTGGCGATCCTGCTGAGCGCGACCAGCGTGTTCGGTGCGCTGGCCGGCACCGCACTCAACGCCTCCGTCTCGCGGCGGCTCTTCGGCGTCCTGCTGGGCGTGCTCACGGCCGGCACCGGGATCGTCCTCGTCTACAGGCGAGTCCGCGAACTACCACGCGTGACACGCGTCGACGCGGCGACGCGACGGGGGCAGGTCACCTTCGGCGCGGTCGGCGTCGTCCTCGGCGCGGCGGCCGGCCTCGTCGGCATCGGCGGCCCGGTGATCGCGGTTCCGGCGCTGGTCGTGCTCGGCGTCCCGATGCTCGTCGCGCTCGGCGTCGCCCAGACGCAGGCGATTTTCCTCTCCGGATTCGCCGCCGGCGGCTACGCGTTTCAGGACGCGATTTCGGTCCCGTTCGCGCTCGTCACCGGCGTGCCGATCGTTTTCGGTGCCGTCGGCGGCTGGGTGATCGCCCACCGCGTCGATCCCGACGCCCTCGAGGCGGTTCTGGGCGTCGTGTTGCTCCCGACCGGGCTCTACCTGATCGTCTGACTCCGCAGGCTGGTCGCTCCAGTCCGTGCGAACTCGTCCTGAGAAACTAAAGCGGAGACGAAACCCGAGATCGACGGCGTGGTCGGCGAACCGATCAGTCCTCGGTCTCGGTCGGGAGCGTGTCGAACGGTTCGTCGTCGGTGTGTTCGGCGACGATGCGTCGGTTCGTCTCGCCGATCCGGTCGGCGACCTCGCCGACGACGTCCTCGACGTACTCCTGGACCGGGCTGTCGTCGTCCTTGACGAGCGGGCCGGCCGTGTCGTCCGCGCCGAAGTCGGGGTGGATCGGGATGCGGCCCAGCAGCGGCACGTCGTAGTTCTCGACGATGGCGTCGGCTCCTTCCGTCCCGAACAGGCCGTGCTGATCGCCACAGGATGGACAGACGAACGAGCTCATGTTTTCGACGACGCCCAGTACCGGCGTATCGTGCTTGTTGAACATCTGGATCCCCTTTCGGGTGTCGTCTAAAGCCATCTCCTGAGGCGTCGTGACGACGACCGATCCCGTCACGGGCATCGACTGCAGCAGGTTTAGCGTCGCGTCGCCGGTGCCCGGGGGCAGGTCGACGATGAGGTAGTCGAGGCGGCCCCACTCGACGCCCTCGAGGAACTTCATCATGAACTTGTTGACCATCGGTCCCCGCAGGATGGCGGGGTCGTCCTCCTCCTCGGTCATGAAGCCCATGCTGATGACGCGGACGCCGTCGGAGCGCGGCGGGACGATGTCCTCGTTGGGCATGACGCCCGGTTCGCCCTCGACCGGCAGAATGCGGGGCACGTTCGGGCCGTGAATGTCCGCGTCGAGGATGCCGACCATCGCGCCGCGCTTTTCGAGGCCGGCCGCGAGGTTGGCCGCGACGGTGGTCTTGCCGACGCCGCCCTTCCCGGAGGAGACGGCGATGACGTTGCGAACCCGGGGGAGGACCGTATCGTCGAACCCGTGTTCCTCGCCGACGTGTGCGCGGAGGTCGGCCTCGAGGCCGACCTCGTCACAGAGGTCGCGGATTTCGTTCCCCAGTTCCATCTCTGACGGGGCGTAGGGTGCGTTCAACGCCAGCGAGATCCTGGCGGTTTCGTCCTCGATGGTGACGTCGTTGACCAGCCCCAGGGAGACGATGTCCTCGCCGATGTCGGGATCCTCGATCTCCTCGAGTCTGATCTTGAGTTCGTGTTCGGTGATACTCATGGTAGGCGTTTGCGTTATCCGAGAGAAGGTCGCCGAACGGGATACGTGTGATGGTTCGCTACGCGAACGCCGGATTCGCTGCGGCCTCAGGTCGGGCCGGTCGGCCCGAGCGGTTCGGGCGCGCCGCCGAAGAAGACGATGCCGAGCAGGACCGTCAGGATCAGCATGCTGACCCACATCGACGTCACCAGCCCCACGAGATAGGTGACACCGATGAGCCCGGTTTTCGGATCACGTGGAACGCCCGTGAACCACGCGACGACCATCACGTAGATCGGCAACAGGACGACGCCGAAGATGAGCCACGTCCCCGTGTTCGGAAAGCCCGTTAATCCGGCAGTCCCCTCGTAGCCGTGATAGAGGACCGTCTCGAGGGCGGAGACTGAAACCATACCACGACGGATCACTTGCTGGACGGTGGTGCTGGTGCATGGATGTTCAAGCGGTTAACGTCCTCGGCGGAGTGGATGGTGTCGCAGTAGGACGCGAGAAGTACGGAACGGTCGTTTCGGACGTGAGCGCGAAAAAAGACGAACCGTCTGTGGACCGGTATTACGGGCCGGTAGCGCCGATCGGTTCCGGCGCACCGCCGTAGAAGACGATCCCGATCAGGACCGTCAGGAAGAACATCCCGACCCACATCGACGTCGTGAAGCCGACGAGGTACGAGATGCCCAGGAACCCGGACTTGGTATCGCGCGGTGTACCGGTAAACCAGGCGATGACCATGATGTAGATGGGCACCAGGATCAACGCGAAGATGACCCAGGTACCCTCGTTGACGAATCCGGTGAACCCTTCGGTCCCGTCGTATCCGTGGTAGAGGATCGACGAGAGTGCGGCCGCGAACGTGGTAGTGACGCTCATGCTTTCACCTCTTGTTCGGTAGCTGAGTCAGCCGGTTCTTCGTGGCCGTGGCCGTGGTCGCCCCGGAGGTGTTCGATCGCGTGGAGTTCGACCACTGGGACGAACCGCGAGAGAACCATGAAGAACAGCACGACCAACCCGATCGTGCCGGCCAGCGACATCCACTCGATCGCGCTCGGGAAGTACTCTCCGGGCGTGGCAGCGTAGATGTTGAAGTGCGGATCCATGAACCCTTCCACGACGAACAGCAGTTTCTCGAGGAAGGTCGCCGTCAGCACGACGAGGCCGGCACCGATGGCGCGGGCCTTGCTGAACAGCGCGGGACGGATCCCCTGCAGGAAGATGAACACGAGCACTCCAAGCACCATCAGCATCGAGATGATGTAGATCGGGTGCTCGAGCTTGTGCGCGGTGGCCTCGGCCTGGTCGACCGGCCCGAGGAACGAGCCGTTGACCAGCTGTTGCAGCTGGAACCACAGGAACAGCAGGCAGAAGAATCCGAGCCACAGCAGCAGGCCACGGAAGATGTCGTCCGTAATGATGTGGTCCCAGTCGTAGGCGCGGCGGAACGCCGCGGCGACGAGGATCACGCCGCTGATCGCCGAGGTCAGTGCGATCGAGAGGAACTGCGGCCCCTGGATCGCCCCGGTCCAGGCCGGCATCGCCGGCAGCAGCGAGAACAGCCACGGAATGACGCCACCGTGGAGCAGGAGCGGGGCCATGATGATGACCGCAGCGGCCAGCCACCAGACCATCCGCTCGATGACCTCGTCTTCCTCTTTCGTGTAGCCGATCGTCATGATCTTGTAGATCGGCTCGAAGCGGTCCGGCAGCTGATCGCGCAGGCGGTTGACGTCGTAGCGCAACGTCAGCCCGAGGTAGGTCGCCGTCATCACGAAGTAGGCCGTGATGACCGTCACGTCCCACACCAGCGGCGAGTTGTTGACCGTGATGTGGTAGTGACCGATGATGCTCGTCACCATCCGGTCCGGTCGACCCATGTGGACCAGGATGTAGAAGCCGGCGGCAGAGAGGCCGGCCAGCGTCAACATCTCGGCCAGTCGTGCGACCGGCATGTAGCGGTCCATCCCGAGCAGGCGCACCGCAGCCGAGAGGATGATCCCCCCGTGGGCGATGCCGACCCACCAGATGAACGCGCCGATGTACAGGCCCCACGTCGCGCCGCCGCCGGTCCCCCAGTCGCCGAGGCCGGTGACGATCAGCCCTTGCTGGAGCTGGTAGGCCCACGCGACGAGGTACGCTCCGAACGCCAGGGCGCAGATGCCAAACAGGATCAGGTACTTCTTCGTGAACAGGTTGACCGGACGGAGGATGTCCTCCTCCGAGGGCGTCTTCGTGCTCATAGCGACACCCCCGCGTCTCCGACGGTCCCTTCGTTGAGGACCTCCTGGCGCTTGTCGACCAGGTTCACGGTTTCCTCGTCAGCGCGCGGGTAGATCACGTCCTCGTACGCCACGGGACCCTCGACCTGCTCGGCGTGTGGTCCGGGCTCGTTGCCGAGGTACTGAACGTTCGGGTTCGTCCCGATGTCGTCGAGCAGGTTGAAGTTCGACTCGGGGTTGCCTTCCTGAGCCTCGAGGTAGTCCTGCGGGTCCGAGATACCGAGTTCGTCGAGCAGTTCCTCGTCCTCGAGGTCGAGCCCCTGGTCGGAGAGGAACTCGAGGAACTCGAGGATGTCGCGTTCGGTCTCGGCGAGGTTGCTCGTGCCGTGTTCCGGCCCTTCGCCCATCTCTTCGCCGGTCATCTCGATGGCGATAGCGCGGGCGATCAGGTCCTCGTCGAGTTCCTCCGAGGCCTCGACGATCGACTCGAGGTCGTCGTCGGAGTCGGAGAGTTCTTCGGCGAGGGCGTCCGGATCGGGGACGTCCCCGTGGAGGCCCCACAGGGCGCGACCACGGCTGGGGTTCTTCTTGTACATGCCGGCGTCGCTGCGCTCGTCGTTCACGTCGCCGAACTGGATCGCACCAGGGTCACAGGCGTCCTCACAGGCCGTCGTTCCGCGTTTCTCATCGCCCATGTGGCCGTCCTGGCGCGTCGGGCACATGGTACACTTGCTCATCACGCCGCGAGGCGCACGGCTGTCGACCCAGCGACCGCGTTCGTCGGTCATGTGATCGCCGTTCATCCCTTCTCGCTCGGCCTGCGCGGCGATCTCGTCCGTCGAGATGTCGGGTTCGTCCCACTGGAAGTAGTTGACGCCGTAGGGACAGGCGACCTGGCAGTACCGGCAGCCGATACAGACGTCGTAGTCGGTCAGCACGAGGCCGTCCGAGTCGCGGGTGTGCCGGGCCGTCGTCGGACAGACCTTCTCACACGGCGCGTCGGTACAGTGCTGACACGGCCGGACGAGACGGTTCTGGCTGGTGTCCGGGCCGCCGTCCTCGTAATCGAGGACGTACATCCAGTTGACCCCCTGGTCGAGGTTGTTCTCCATTCCACAGGCCTGCATGCAGGAGAGACAGCCGTCACACTGCTCGAGGTCGATCGTCATCCCCCACTGGAGGCCGTCGTCGTCGCCGTGGTCGTCCTCTGCGGCGGCGACGTTCGGTTCGGGGTCGGAGCCGTCGGCGGCTCCCCACGCACCGAGACCGAGGAACGCCGCGCCGGCACCCATCTTCTTCATCACGTCGCGACGGCCTTCCTCGCCGTCGCCGTCGAACTTCTCGAGCATCCGGGAGAACGTGCCCTCCTCGACGGCCTGGGCCTCCTCGAAGGCCTCCTGGGTCGGGCGCTGGTCCTCGCCGAACTCCGCCATCACGTCCTCGTGGTACTTCTCGTGGAATTCGGCCTCGGACAGTTCGCCCTTCGTGACGCGCATGGCGTCCTTGGCCATCTCGAGACCGAGATCCGTGTCGTACTCGGTCTCGTCGAGCATCGACTCGAGTTCACCTTCCCACTCACTGCCGAGCGGGTGGAACGATTCGTCGTCCGCGCTCATTTCCGCACAACACCTCTTGTCATACTAGTCCTTCACCCAGTGGTTAGCGAACGATGCGTACTTGAATACGTTCATTTGCGACTACTCTACTCAGCACTCACAACTAGATCCCGATGAAGTGTCGCTCCGATTTCCAGGTCGTGAGAATGGGGGCGAACATATTCGCCCAACTAAATTAAGACGCCGCCCGAACGCGGATCCCGACGCGTCGACCATCGCTGGAACGACGACTACGGGAGAAACCGATCCGGAATGTGTACCCAGGCATGGAGGACGATCACCCGCTGGCGCGCCTCGTCGACCGCGCGCTCCGGGCGCGAACGGTTAACTCGTCGCCAGCTGTTCCTCGAGGGACTGTTCGTCCTCGAGCCCGGGGACGTCCTCGACGAACCGCTTGATGATCGCCTCTTCGGCGCGGTGGAGCGTCTCGCTGCAGGTCGATTTCGCGATGCCGAGCTGTTCGGCGAGTTCGGTCAGCGAACACCGTCGTGGAGTGTCGTAGTAGCCCTCCTCGACGGCGGCCGCGATGACTTCCAGTTGTCGCTCCGAGAGGAGTTGGCTCTCGTGGAGGCGCTCGCGCACGTGCTCGATCCGGTACTTCAGGCCGAAGCGCTCGAGTTGTTCGGCCAGTTCCGCGAGCCGTTCCCTGGAGCCGGTGACCTCGATGGTCGCCTCGCCGTCGGTTATTTCGACGGGGAGTTCGATCGGCATGCCGGACTCCTTCGAGGAGAACAGCAACAGCGGCTGGGTGGTCTCGAAGTGGACCGTCGCCTCGTTTTCGCTCCACTGGGCGAGGGTGAGTTCGGTGATCTGGGCGTGGTCGTTCATCTCGTCGACGACCTCGGCCACGTCGGGACCGGTGATCCGTACCAGCGCGAACCCGGAGTTGGAGCCGGGAACGGCCGCGAGCACGCGGAAGGTCGCGTCCGGATACGAGGTGGATAGCTGCTGGATCCAGACCTGTTCCGGCATCGTGATCGTGAGGGTTGCCTGGGCCATAGGGGATCTTCTAACTGAACCTATATCCACATGGCTACGAATATATTCGGCAGAATTCCTACGACCTGGGAATTGCACCCGCTACGAACACGTTCGGACGAAATTCCAATCGTCGGGCGGCCGACTATCGAGGTGATGGCAACCGAATCCGCCGACCTGACGATCGACGTTCGCGAGATCGACGGCCCGCCGTTCGAGGACATCATGAACGCCCTCGAGTCGCTCGACCCGGGCGAACGCCTTCACCTGATCGCCCCGTTCGAACCGAAGCCCCTCTACGAAGTACTCGAGAGCCGCGGGTTCGACCACGAGAGTCACCAGTCCGACGATCTCTGGCACGTTCACATCGAACACGCTGCCTAGCCGCTCGGGCCGGCGTCACCTCCTCCCGAACGTATTCGTGCGAATACCGATCCATCAGGCGACCCCACCGTCGAGTACATGACCCGACTCGACGTCAGGGACATCCCACCGGTGAAGCGCCATCCGACCATCCACGAGGAGTTCGAACAGCTCGAGCCCGGCGAGACGTTGACCATCGTCAACGACCACGAACCCAAACCGCTGTTCTACGAGTTCCAGGCGGAGGTCGACAGCTTCGACGCCGACGCGTACGAGGTCGAGAAAGTCGGCCCCGAGGAGTTCGTCGCCCGGTTCCCGAAAGTAGAGGCGTAACCTGCGACCCCGTCGTTCGTAGCAGCCCGTCTTCGTCGCGGGGAGCACCTGCTTCGGCTACGCATGCGTCTTCGAATCGGAATCGCACGGTGTCAACCACGAGTCTATCGTTCCACAGGGACCGAACGTCGATTCCGGCTCCTCGACTGTCGGTCAACGTTGGACCTTTGCGTGCGTACTCGCCCGCCAGGGTCGATAAAGCGTGTGCGATCAGGCCCGAATCGTGATCGACGGATAAGCTCCGTCCGGTCACGGCGTCAGCGAAAGGCCCGGAATGGACGTCCGAACAGTCCCTGACCGGTCCGTACGAGCGACACCGACGGAGAAACGGGGACGGACGTAAAAACGACCGACGTTTGCTGGTGCCGGGATATAAACTCATGTGCCCACCGAACATCTACAATCGTTTACCGGTCAGCGAGAACCGTTGTCTCTTTTGAACTGTTATCGGCAGCTATCCCAGAATGAGGACAATGACCCGAAACGACTCGACCCGACGACGGTTCCTGACAACGGTGGGTGCGGGAAGCGCAATCGCGGTTGCCGGCTGTCTCGGCGGCGACGGATCGGAAGATCCCGACGAGGGCACCGAGGGTGGTTCGGACGACGGACTACCGCCGGCCGAGGACGTCGACGCCGATCGGATCGCCCGCGATCCCACGGACGTCCCCGATCCGGTCACCTGGAACGAGCCCCGCGAACACGACATCACGATCGAAACGGAGCGCGTGACCGCCGAGATCGAACCTGGTGTCACGTTCGACTTCATGACCTTCGGCGGGCAGATTCCGGGGCCGATGGTCCGCGTCCGCCAGGGTGACCGGGTCAACCTGACGTTCGACGTCCCGGACGACATGAACATGGAAATGCACAACGTGGACTTCCACGCCGTCTACGGTCCCGGTGGCGGTGCGGACGCGACGACGATCGCGCCGGGCGACGACCCCGCCGAGATCAGCTTCTCGGCCGAATACCCGGGCGTGTTCATCTACCACTGTGCGGTCCCGAACATGGACTACCACATCAGCTCCGGCATGTTCGGATCGATCCTCGTCGAACCGAAAGACGGGCTCCCCGAGGTCGACCACGAGTTCTACCTCGGTCAACACGAGATCTACACCGACGGCAAAGTCGGCGAAGAGGGTCACCACGGCTTCGACTTCGACGCGATGAAACGCGAAGATCCCACCTACGTGGTGTTCAACGGGCAGGCCTACGCCTTCACCGGGGACGGCGTCGGGCCGATGGAAGCCGAGGTCGGCGAGACCGCCCGGGTCTACTTCGCCAACGGCGGTCCGAACCTCATGAGTTCCTGGCACCCGATCGGCAACGTCTGGAGCGACTTCTACCGCGACGGCGACCTGCTGTCGGAACCCGACAAGAACATCGAGACGGCACCGGTCGCCCCCGGGACGACTGCCGCCGGCGAGATGGAGTTCCCCGTCCCTGGCCCGGTCAAGATCGTCGACCACGCGCTCAGCCGGGTCGTCCACAAGGGCGCACTCGGCGTCATCGACGTCCAGGGCGAAGAGAACCCCGACGTCTACGACGAGGATCCCTAGAGCCGCAATCTAACGCGAGACGGGCCACCCACGATCCAACCCATGACCCACGTCTCCCGCCGAACCGCGCTCCGATCGGCAGCGATCGCGGTCGGCGTCGCTCTCGGGGGCTGTCTCGAGGGCACGACCGATCGAGGCAGCGACGGCGACGGACAGCCGCCGGAGGACGCAGGAGCGTTGGGAACGCCTGCCGAACGCACCACGGTGACGGCGAACTCCCAGCCACACCCGAAGTTCGAGCCGCAGGTCGTCCACGTCGTCGAGGGCGGGACCGTCGAGTGGCTCGTCGAGACCGGCCGCCACGACGTCACCGGCTACCACGAGGACGGGCACGGCCCACACCGGTCCCCGCACGGCGTCGACGCCTGGGGGAGCGAACGACTGTCCGGTGTCGGCTCCTCGTACGAGCAGACCTTCGAGCAGGCGGGCGTCTACGACTACGTCGACACCCAGCAGGTCTGTACCTCCCACGAGGTCGCCGGCAACGTCGGCCGGGTGGTCGTCGGCTGGCCCGACCCCGACGACGAACCCGCGATGGCCGACCCCCAACCCGAACTGCCAACCCAGGTCGTCCGGGCGATCGACCTGTTCAACGAGGAGACCCGCCCCGTCCTCGAGGACGGGCCGTAACGATTCGATCAGCGACGATCGTGCCGGCCCGGCGAACGACCCACCAGGACGAACATATTCGCCTTTTCTAAGCGAATGGGAATCCAGATCGCGCTTTAGCCCGTGGAGAGCCGAGAGATACCTGAGATCATGAGCCCGAAATCTACGTCCATAGACAGGCGAACCGTGCTGCGCGCGGCGGGGACGGTCGCGCTCGGCGCGTCGCTGGCCGGCTGCTTGCAACGCAGCACCAGCGACGCGCCCGAGGGGGTCGTTCTCGAGCCGCCGGAGAACCACGATCGGATCCAGGAGTCGGACATTCCGCATCCGATCTACGGCGAGGCGATTCCCGAGGTGACCGTACCGGCCCCGCTACACGACCGGACGGTCTCGACCGCGGAGTTCGAGGGAGAACGTCACTGCATGCTAACGTTCATCTACACCGCCTGTCCGACCGTCTGTCCGGGGCTGACTGCCGCCCTCCAGCGCGTGCAGGCGGACGCCCACGAGGAGGGCTACGAAGACGAGATGGCGTTTCTCCCCATCACCTTCGACCCCGAGTACGACACGGCCGAGGTGCTCGAGGAGTACGGCGAGCGGATGGGCGTCGACTTCGACGCCGGGAACTGGTACTTCCTGCGGCCGGAGAGCCACGAGGACGCCAAGGAAGTCGTCGAGGAGACCTTCGGCGTGGCGTTCGAACACGGCGAGTCGAACGGCGGGATGGACGAGGAGATGGAGGACGACGAGATGGACGACGAGATGGACGACGACGAGATGGACGACGGGCACGACGATCACGAGCGACACATCACGCACACGTCGCTCATCCTGCTCGTGAACAAGGACGGGCTCGTCGAACGGGCCTGGACGGGCGGCTCCCCGGGCGGGAACGAGATCGTCGACGCCGCCCGCGCGGTCGTCGAGGGGTGGTAACCCATGCGCCGTCGCGAGGTCATCGCCGGAGCCGCCGGCCTCGCCGCCCTCGGCGGCGGCGCGATCGCCGCCAGCGACTGGGACCTGCTCGAGGACGACGCGGTCGTCGAACCGGTCGACCTCGAGACGATCGACGCCCCCGGGAGCGAGGCCGGCACCGCGACGATCCCCGAACCCGGCCGGGTGACGTTCGTCGAACTGTTCGCCACCTGGTGTGGCGTCTGCCAGGACATGATGGAGCCGCTGGGCCGGGTCCACGAGGAGGTCGGCGACGACGTCCAGTTCGTCTCGGTGACGGGCGAGCCGATCGGCAACACAACCACTCGCGAGGACGTCGCGGAGTGGTGGCGCGAACACGACGGCGACTGGCCGGTCGCCCTCGACACCGACCTCGAACTGACCGAGGCGCTCGACGGCTCCGGGGTCCCGTACGCGTACGTCCTCGACGAGAACAACGTCGTCACCTGGTCCGGGCGCGGCCGGAAGTCCGCCGAAGAGATCCGATCGGCGATCGACGCGGCGGGAGGTGGGTGAGATGGTGAGCGGCGAACTCCTCGGGACGATGGCGTTCGCCCTCGGCGTCGGCGTGGCGACGTTCTTCTCGCCGTGTGCCTACGCCCTGCTTCCGGGGTACGTCGGTTACTACGTCGCCGCGACCGGCGAGGAGACGAGGCCGCCGCTATCCGGGACGCTCGCTCGCGGGATCGCGGCGGCCGTCGGCGCGATGGCCGTCCTCGGCGTGCTGTCGATCGCGGCGATCGTGGCCGGCGAGACGGTCGAGCGGGCGCTGCCGCTGTTCGAGTACGGCGTCGGCGTCGCCCTGATCGGCTTCGGGCTGTGGGTGCTGTACGGCGGTAGCGGTGCCGTGCACGTCCTCCTGCCCGAACGGCGATCGACCGTCCTCGGATTCGGGCTCTTCGGCGCGATGTACGCCCTGGCGGCGACAGCCTGCGTCCTCCCCGTTTTCCTGGGGCTGGCGTTTCGATCGCTCACCATGCCGCCGTTCGAGGCAGCGCTGGTGCTCGGGACGTACGCCGCCGGGTTCGGAGCGCTCATGGTCGCCGCCACGGTCGCGACGGCGTCGGGGTACGCGATAAGCGCCGGGCGGATCGCCGAACACGTCGATCGAGTGATCCGCATCGCCGGCGTCGTGCTCGTGCTCGCCGGCATCGGACAGCTGTACGTCGCGCTGTGAGCCGTTCGATACACCCGTTTTCGTTCGGTTCTCGCACCGTTCCCTTTCTCCGACTCACCGTCGAGCCTCGAGCGGTTCCCCCTCCGCTACCCACGCGATCGCTCGATACGCGTACCCGAACACGTCCGGGACGAAACACAGGGAGCGAGCCCACGAACCTCGCTGTATGCAGTCACCGTCGACCGTCGTCGAACGCACCGACGCACCGACCGAACGGCCGCGCGAGGTGATCGACGTCCGAACGCTGGGACCGCCGGAACCCCTGAAGAACACCCTCGAGACGCTCGAGGAACTCCCGGACGAGACGGTCCTCGTCCAGCGGAACGACCGCGTCCCGCAGTTCCTCTTCCCGAAACTCGACGACCGTGGTTACGCCTACGAGTCGGTCGAATTCGAGTCTGAAGTCGTGACGGTTATCTGGAACCCGGCGGCCGGCGACTGATTTTCGGCCGACTCGACGGTTCGGCGGGAGCAGCGTCCACGATCGTCGAGTTCGAGCCACGATCCATCACGCGAGTACGTTCCGCGGGTACCCGCTGGTGGGAGCCATCCCACGTCGGCGTGTTCGGCTAGTCGAGGGCGTTACGGACGGCGCGCACGGAGATCGGGTTCCTCGTCGGACGAAAGCGGAGGGTCTCGGACCGGTTTCGACGAGGGAGCGCACGAGCAGCGGAGCCTCGACGAGAGCCGTTGACGATGGAGCCGTTGACGACCCCCATGCCGAACATGTTCGGATAGTTCCCACCATTCAGGAAAAGACGAAATTGGTGTACATATGAGAGGTGTATATGGGAATGAGGAGAAAGACAATGACCCAAAACCGGCTCAACCGTCGAACGTTCGTAAAGGGCGCAGGAATCACCGGCATCGCGGCAGTCGCCGGCTGCCTCGGCAGTCCGACCACCGAAGAGCCAGAGCCCGAACCGACCGACGAGGGGCTGGCTCCGGCCGAACCTGTGGACGCCGACAGGATCGCTCGCGATCCGACCGACATCCCGCCGCCGGTCGACTGGGACGAACCCCGGGAACACGACATCACGCTCGAGACGGAGCGCGTGACCGCCGAGATCGAACCTGGAGTCACGTTCGACTTCATGACCTTCGGCGGCCAGGTGCCCGGGCCGATGGTCCGCGTCCGCCGGGGCGACAGGGTCAACCTCCGATTCGAGGTGCCGGAGGAGATGAACATGACCCTCCACAACGTGGACTTCCACGCGGTCTACGGCCCCGGTGGTGGTGCCGACGCCACCACCATCACACCGGGCGAGAAGGCGGCCGAGATCAGCTTCACGGCCGAGTACGCCGGGGCGTTCATCTACCACTGTGCGGTCCCGAACATGGACCACCACATCAGCTCCGGCATGTTCGGCACGATCCTCGTCGAACCCGAGGAGGGCCTGCCCGAGGTGGACAACGAGTACTACCTCGGCCAGCACGAGCTCTACACCGACGGCAAAGTCGGCGAAGAGGGTCACCACGGCTTCGACTTCGACGCGATGAAACGCGAAGATCCGACGTACGTGGTGTTCAACGGCCAGGCCTACGGGCTCACCGAGGACGGCGTCGGACCGATGGAGGCCGAAGTCGGCGAAACCGCCCGGGTCTACTTCGCCAACGGCGGTCCCAACCTGACCAGCGCGCTCCACCCGATCGGCAACGTCTGGAGCAACTACTACCGCGACGGCGACCTGCTATCGGAACCCGACAAGAACATCGAGACGGCACCGGTCACCCCCGGAACGACCACGGTCGGCGAGATGGAGTTCCACGTCCCCGGCCCGGTCAAAATCGTCGACCACGCGCTCAGCCGGGTCGTCCACAAGGGCGCACTCGCCGTGGTCGACGTCCAGGGCGAGGAGAACCCCGAGATCTACGACGAGGACCCGCAGTAACCCGGCGTCCTCGTTCGCTCGTGCCGCATCGAACACGACTACCGACACCCCAGAACCATGACCCACGTCTCCCGTCGTACCGTCCTGCAGGCGTCCGCATCCGCGGTCGGACTCGCCCTCGCGGGCTGTCTCGAGGACGCGGAGCGACGCCTCGAGGAGTGGCAAACGGACGGTGACGGCACGGGCGAACTGGGCTCGCCAACCCACCGGATCACGGTGACGGCGAACTCCCAGCCACACCCGGAGTTCGAACCGCAGGTGGTCCACGTCGTCGAAGGCGGGACCGTCGAGTGGCTCGTCGAGACCGGCCGCCACGACGTCACCGGCTACCACGAGGACGGCCACGGGCCGCACCGAACGCCCGACGGGGTCGACCCCTGGGGGAGCGAACGGCTGTCGGGCGTCGGTTCGTCCTACGAGCGGACGTTCGACCAGGCGGGCGTCTACGACTACGTCGACACCCAGCAGGTCTGTACCTCCCACGAGGTCGCCGGCAACGTCGGCCGGGTGGTCGTCGGCTGGCCCGACCCCGACGACGAACCCGCGATGGCCGACCCCCAACCCGAACTGCCGACCCAGGTCGTCCGGGCGATCGACCTGTTCAACGAGGAGACCCGCCCCGTCCTCGAGGACGGGCCGTAAGCCCACGGCAGCCGGCGACCCCTCGAGGCGTTCCACGCGGGACCTGCTGTTCTACACCCGCCAGTGACGGAGCCGGTTACGTCCAGACGCGCAAACAGTCCGTCGAACAGAAGTGCAACTCGACGTGATCGCTCGCGTCCGACTCGGGATACGTCCGCAGCGTGTACGCTACCTCGTCCGCGTAGCAGTTATCGCATTCCATACTGTTCGCAACGCGTGACGTACTGTTCAGTATGACCTGACTACCGACGTGAACGTCCGGATTAACGAGTGATTGTCGATCCCTGGGTCATCAGACCGGCGCTTCCTCGACCTCGAGGAGTTCGTGATAGCGGTTGCGAATGGTGACCTCGGAGATGTTCGCCACGTCGCTGACGTCGTTCTGGGTCACCTTCTCGTTGGTCAACAGAGCACCCGCGTACACCGCCGCGGCGGCCAGCCCGACCGGCGACTTGCCGCTGTGGATCTCCGCGTCCTTCGCGGATTTGAGCAGCTGTCGGGCGCGGCGTTCGGTCTCCTCGGAGAGGTCGAGGTCGCTCGCGAACCGGGGCACGTAGCTCTCGGGATCGGCCGGTTGGACCTCGAGGCCGAGTTCCCGGATGACGTACCGGTAGGTGCGGGCGACCTCGTCCTTCTCGACCCGGGAGACGGCGGCGATTTCGTCGAGGCTGCGCGGGGTGCCGGCCTGGCGCGCGGCGGCGTACAGCGCGGCCGTGGCGACGCCCTCGATCGAGCGTCCGGGGAGGAGATCCTCCTCGAGCGCCCGGCGGTAGATCACACTGGCGGTTTCGCGGACGTTCTCGGGGAGGCCGAGCGCGCTCGCCATGCGGTCGATCTCGCCCAGCGCCTGCTTCAAGTTGCGCTCCTTTGAGTCGCGGGTTCGGAACCGCTCGTTCCAGGTGCGCAGGCGCTGCATCTTCTGTCGCTGCCGGCTCGAGAGGGACTTCCCGTAGGCGTCTTTGTCCTGCCAGCCGATGTTCGTCGAGAGTCCCTGATCGTGCATCATCTTCGTCGTCGGCGCGCCGACGCGAGACTTCTCGTCCTTCTCGGCGGCGTCGAACGCGCGCCACTCGGGGCCGCGGTCGATCTCGTCTGCTTCGACGACGAGCCCACAGTCCTCACAGACCGTCTCCGCGTGTTCCGCGTCCGAGACGAGACGGCCACCACACTCCGGACACTGTTCGCGTTCGTCTTGCTCGTCGACGGACTCCGCGCGTTCCGTCTGACGTCGCTCGTCGCTGCGAGTTCGGATCGGGGAATCGGTCATTGTCTCGGGCGGATCGAACGTCGGTCGAAAACCTCTGGAAGAAGTAATCGGCCTCGGTCACTTAAAATTGGCGATAGTATACGACCGCCGAACTGGGGGTCCCGCGATAATACCCGGTTTCCGACCCGAATCCGCGACGTCGTCGCCGGGGCGATCACGACTCCGGACCGATACGTCGACGGGTCCGGGGGGTATCGGCCCCGTCGTCGGGACAGGCCCGTCGATCCTCGGTCAAACCACGACGGGTCGTATCACACATCGAAACCCTTACTCTCCGGAAGGCGGTTCGAACAGGTATGAGCGACGACGCCGTCAGTCCCGAGGAGGTCCGTCACGTCGCGGAACTCGCCCGGGTCGATCTCGACGACGACGAGGTCGATCAGTTCTCCCGGCAGTTCGCGGACATCCTCGAGTACTTCGAGACGCTTGACGAGGTACCCGAGGTCGACCGCGAGGCCGACCTCGCGAACGTGATGCGACCCGACGAGGAACGCGACTCCCTCGACAGCGAGGACGCGCTGCGTAACGCCCCCGAAACCGAGGACGGCTACTTCAAAGGTCCGAACGTCTCCTGATATGGCTGCGAACGTATTCATCACCGAGGAGACGATCGAGGGGGCCGAGGACGGCCCGCTCGCCGGCCGCACCGTCGCGGTCAAGGACAACATCTCGACGGCGGGCGTCCGGACGACCTGCGGGTCGGCCATGCTCGAGGAGTACGTCCCGCCGTACGACGCGACGGTCGTCTCCCGACTCAAAGATGCCGGCGCGACCATCGTCGGCAAGGCCAACATGGACGAGTTCGGGATGGGGACGACGACCGAGACGTCCTACTTCGGTCCGACGGATAACCCGGCCGCACCCGGCCACGTCCCCGGCGGCTCCTCGGGCGGCTCGGCAGCGGCGGTGGCGGCCGGCGAGGCGGACCTCGCGCTCGGGTCGGATACCGGCGGCTCGATCCGCTGTCCCGCCGCGTTCTGCGGCGTCGTCGGTATCAAACCCACCTACGGCCTCGTCTCCCGATACGGCCTCGTCGCCTACGCCAACAGCCTCGAGCAGATCGGTCCCCTCGCGAATACCGTCGAGGACGCCGCCGAACTGCTCGACGTGATCGCCGGCAGCGACGAAAACGATGCTACTACTCGGTCGGAAGGCGACGAGACCACTTACGCGGACGCCGCGACGGGCGACGTCGACGGACTCACCATCGGCGTTCCCACGGAACTGCTCGAGGGGGCCGACGAGGGCGTCCGCGAGACGTTCTGGGACGCCATCGCCGACCTCGAGGACCGGGGTGCCTCCTACCACGAGGTCTCGCTGCCGTCGGTCGAACACGCCGTCGAGGCCTACTACGTGATCGCCATGTCCGAAGCGTCCTCCAACCTCGCCCGGTTCGACGGCGTCCGGTACGGAACCTCGGGTGGCTACGACGGCAACTGGAACGAGGCCTTCTCCCAGGCACGCAAGGAGGGCTTCGGTGACGAGGTCAAACGACGCATCCTGCTTGGCACCTACGCCCTCTCGGCCGGCTACCACGACAAGTACTACAAGAAAGCCCAGGACGCCCGCGCCTGGGTCAAACAGGACTTCGACGAGGCGCTCTCGGACGCGGACGTGCTGGCCTCGCCGACGATGCCCGTCCCGCCGTTCGAACTCGGCGAGAGCCTCGACGACCCGCTCCAGATGTACCTCGCGGACGCCAACACGACGCCGGTCAACCTCGCCGACCTCCCCGCCATCTCGGTCCCCGCCGGGGAGACCGACGGCCTCCCCGTCGGCCTCCAGCTGGTCGGTCCCGCCTTCGGCGAGCGGACCCTGATCCGTGCTGCCAGCGCCCTGGCCTGAGGGGCCGTCGGCCACCAAGTATTTGCCGCCCGTTGAAGTCCGATCAGGTAACGGTTCCCGCAGGAGTTGCCATGATCCGGACACGAGACACTGACGTTCCCTTCGACGAATTTTCGCGGACCTGCGACCTCGTCGACGCCTACTTCGGCGAAACGATCGACGACGTCGCCCTCCACGCGCCGGTCTCGCGACGCCAGCTGGTCGCCGTCCTCGCGAGAGCTCAGCTCACGGGCTGTCACCTCTCGTTCGACGACGCACGGGACCGGACGGTCGTCTACCGATCCGATCGGGAGACGCTGTCCTGGCTCGAGGGGAGCTTCTGGACCGACCTCGCCAGCCACCACGACCTCTCGCCCGACGAACAGCGAGCCGCACGCGAGGTCCACAGGCGGATCCTCGAGGCCGTCGACGGCGACGTCACACACTACGAGTCGGATCGAGATCCGTTCGTTCGGATCGAACGGGCGATCCGACGCGACTGATTCCGTAAAAACGAGCCGTCGTCAACAACTCACTCTTCGTACGCGAGGTTCATGATCCACTGCGAGAAGGCGTCGCTGTTGGGGTCGACTTCCTCCTCGCCGATGAACGGCGACAGCATGTCGCCGGCCATCAACAGCGTGAAATCGAGATCGCGTGCGGTCGGTGCGATGTAGTAGGTGTTGTGACCGTCGTAGACCGTCTCCTCGCGCTCGACGAGTCCCTTCTCGACGAGCGATTCGACGATCCGGCTGCCCTTCCGCGAGGAGACGTCGAGTTCCTTCCAGAAGTCGCTCTGGTGGATACCACCGGTCTCGCGAACCAGTTCGAGGCCGGCGCGTTCGTCCTCGGACAGCTCCGCTTCGGACGCAGGGACGCTCACGGTGACCACCTCTCCGGACGCGAGACGACAGGCGGGAATCCGTCCATACGTACACGAGTGAGGGGGAGCCGCTTAAATGTGGCTTTCGCAGTCAGCCGCGAGCCGATCGGGTAGTGCGACCGGCTCGTAGGTCGTCCGACAGGGTGGGCCGTCCGCGTACCGGTAGGTCGCCGTCTCGCCGAGGGCGAGCAGCGACGACGACCGCGTGCCGAACCCGTCGCCGTGGATGCAGACGCCGTACTCGTGATCGCCGAGCACGTCGCCGGCCCGCTCGAGCCACTCGTCGACGGACTCCTCGTCCCCGACTGCGAGGTCCTCCCGGACCCGGCCAGCGTTCTCGGCCTGGGTTCGGGCCGCGTCGCGTCGATGCGACGGCACGTCGCGGTGATCGTCGACGGCGGCGTTGACGATCACGTGGACCCCGGGATCGAAATCGATCCGCTCGAGGTCGCCGTCCCACGCGTAGCAGTAGGCGTCCCGCGAGTCGGCGACGGTCAGGTAGAACCCCTCGTACTCGGTGGTGGTCGTCTCGCGTTCGACGAGTGTCGCCGCTTCGGCCGCCGATCGGGCCTCGAGTACGTCGGCGACGAGGCGTCCGCGCGAGCGCTCGCCCGCGAGGTCCCTGTCGGTCCACTTGTTCGTGATGCCGGCGACCACGCCGAACTCGTTGCAACCGATCCACGTCCCGCCGGCTTCGGCGTCCTGCGGGGCGACGACCAGCGGCTCCTCGCTGTAGACCGACGGCGGCAGCGACTCGCGCTCGAGCGCCTCGTCACGGTTCGCGGCCACGGCGACCGGCGCTTCCTCGAAGGCTTGCCAGGCGAGCGTCAGGGTACACACGCACGCAGGTAGGAGCGCCAGCGTCTTAACTTCGGTCCGGATCGGCGTACGGTTTCCCGTCCGCCAGTTCCGTCACGCCCATTGCCCAGGTCCCGGGTCCGTCGGGACGCCGGGACAGGAACCGGTCTCATCCCTCCGCGCCGGGGCGCTCCGACGTGCGGAACGAGTCGCTCGAGCGCTACTCCACCCGCCGAATTTCGTATTCGAGTTCGTACCGTCGATCCCCGGTTTCCGAATCCGTGAGTCGTTCGAGTTCGACCTCGAATCGTGGACGTTCCGGGACGATCTCGGTGCGTTCCTCACTGGCGCTTCCCAGGGTGACCTCTCGGGATTCGATCCGATCCGCGGCGTCACGCAACGTCTCGGCTCTTTCTGATCTCGTCGTCCGTTCCTCGGTTTTAAACAGTACTTCTACCGGCATCGGTGGTCTCTACGGGTCCGGGATACAGCCGAGTGGGGACAGCGTGTCGTAGAATCGTCCACAGCGGTTAGTAGAGTTGCTTATTATACGGGGTGCTAGCAGTCGATCGGTGTGAAACGAAGTGTCCTGCTATCGTGGACACGGGGAGTAGCCACGCCCTCCCCAGCCGATTCGCTCCCGCTGGTCGCTCATCCCTCGCACGGCTTCGTTGACTGGCCTCACAGTTGTTCGGCCAGTCGACAGCGCGCGCCACCGCATGTAAGAGGGAATTGATCGGTTCAAAATCCACGCGAACGATTCTATGACACACTCGAGTGGGGACGCTCGAGGTGAGGGCCTCAACTGCGGCTCGCGACGTCCACGCCGTCCTCGCGCAACCGATCGCGGACCGCCTCGCGATCGACGGTCCCCGAGGCCGTCCGTGGGAGTGCGTCCGCGACGGCGACCGTCTTCGGGCGTTTGAAGCCGGCGAGTCGATCCTCGCAGTGGGCCAGGATCGATTCGGGCTCGAGAGCACCGTCCTCGGCGGGAACCACGAGCGCGGCGACGCGTTCGCCCCACTCGGGATCGGCGAGTCCGACGACCGACGCGTCCGCGACGTTCGGATGCGATCGCAGGACCTCGATCACCTCGCCGGGATCGACGTTCTCGCCGCCGGTGACGATCCGGTCGCTGCGCCGGTTGAGGATCCAGAGTCGGCCGTCCTCGTCCCGACGGCCGATATCTCCCGTCCGGAGTCCCCGATCGGAGACGGCCGACTCGGTGTGTTCGGCCTCGAGGTACCCCGGCGTCACGGTCGGCCCGGAGACGACGATCTCGCCGGGTACGCCCGTCTCGACCGGTTGCCCTTCCTCGTCGACGATCGTTACGTCGGTGTTCACGAGCGGCTGGCCGACCGTCCCTTCGTGAGTGGCCGTCTCTTCGGGGGTCGCCGTCGCGATCTGCGAGGCCGTCTCGGTCATTCCGTAGGTCGGATACACCGGGACGTTTCGCTCGCGACAGCGCTCGAGCAACGATTCCGACGCGGGAGCGCCGCCGAGGAGGACGAATCGCAACGCGTCGGTGGGCTCCCAGCCGACCTCGAGCAGCCGCTTGCACATCGTCGGAACCAGCGAGACGCCCGTGACGGCCTCGCGCTCGATCACACGGGCCGTCTCGGCGGGATCGAACGCGCGCTGGATCACGACGGTCGTCCCGTACAGCGTCGACCGGAGGACCGGCGCGAGCCCGCCCATGTGGAACATCGGGAGACAGCAGAGCCACCGGTCGTCCGGATCGACGCCCAGTCGCAACGCCGAGGCAGTCGCGCTCGCGACCAGGTTGCCGACCGTCAGTCGGACGCCCTTCGGCCGGCCCGTCGTCCCGGAAGTGAACATGATCACGGCGGTGTCCTCGCGAGCGAGCGAGGCGGGCTCCGAAGCCGTGTTCTCACCAGTCTCTGGGGACGTCGGTACCGGCGACACCGCCCCGTCCGTCGGTTCGTCGACCGAACGGAGCGTCGGAGCCTCATCGAGCCCCCTGGCCACCTCGAGCGCGGTCGATTCCGTCTCCCGCCCGCAGACGAGGGCCGCGAGATCCGTCCGGGACGCCTTCGAGACGAGTTCCGGGACCGTTTCGCGCGCGTGGAACGGGACGAGCGTCGCGCCCCGTCGCATCGCGGCGAAGACGAGGACGGCGAACGCGGGCCGCGTATCGAGCAGCGTCCCGACGCGGTCGCCGCGACCGATTCCCTCGCGCTCGAGCGCTGCGACGGCGGCCTCGACCCGGCGGTCGAACTCCCGGTACGTCCACTGCGTCCCCTCGTCGGCGTCGATCAGCGCCGTCCGCTGGGGCGTCGCGTCGACGCGGTGGGAAAGGAGGTCCCGCGCGGGCCACTCGAGGGGCGTCACGACTCCCACACCCCCTCGACGCCGAGGCCCTTCGCCTGCGGAACGACCGCCGAGCCGCGTTCGAACAGCACCGGATCGCTGCCGAGGTCCTCGGCCAGCCGATCGGCCGTGGCGACGCCCGCCGGCGGGAGGTCGGGAATCGCCGCCGCGAGGTGGACGGCCCCCGTTCGCGCGACGACGGCGTCGATTGTCGTCGTCACCAGCGGCGTCACCTCGAGTTCGTACACCCAGGCCGCGATGCGACGCGCGACGTCGATGCCGCCCAGGGCCATCGGTTTCAGGACGACGGCGTCCGCGGCGTCCGCGGAACAGATCGCGTCGACGCCGTGTTCGAGCACCCCTTCGTCGAGCGCGATGTCGACGCCGTCTCCGCGGAGCGCAGCGTGGCCCTCGAGCGCACCCGCGGGAAGGGGCTGCTCGAGTACCGCGACGTCGAGGTCGGCGAACGCGTCGACGGCCCGCGCGGCCTCGTCGTAGGTCCAGGCCTCGTTGGCGTCGGCCCGCAGTTCGACGTCCGGTCCGATCGCGTCGCGAACGCGGCGGACGCGTTCGACGTCCTCCTCGATCGATCGCGCGCCGACTTTCACTTTGCAGCAGGGGACCCCTCGATCGGCAGCCTCACGAGCACGTTCAGCCGCGTCGTCGGCCGAGACGTCCCCGATGGTCGCGTTGACCGGGATGCGCGCGATCATCGGCCCCTGTCCGAGGTAGCGATACAGCGGCGTGGCCTTCCGCCTGGCCTGCAGGTCCGCGAGCGCGAGCGTCACGCCGTGTCGCGCCGCGACCTGGCGATCCACCGCGTCGAGGGCCGCCTCCGGACCGCCGTTTTCCAGCGCCGAGCGGGCGCGCTCGAGGGCGTCCTCGCAGTCGGCTCGCGATTCGGTCCACCCGGGCAGCGGCGTCGCCTCGCCGTAGCCGACCGCCTCGTCCGCCGCGTCGCCGCCGGCGTCGACGATGCGAACCAGAAAGCCGTCGCGGCTGTCGATCGTCCCGTGGGCCGTCTCGAGCGACTCCGCGAGCGACAGCGAGAACGGCCGGTACTCGAGCCGGAGGTCGTCGGTCGTCGCCAGGTTCATACCACCACCATACCGGCCGCGAACAGGACCGCGTACAGCGCGAGCAGTTTCCCCGTTCCCTCGAGCGCGGGGTTCAGCGCGTCGCCGTCGGTCCGCGTCCAGACGGTCCGGGCGAGGACGGCCGCGTACGGAATCGTGATCAGCGGGGCCAGGACGCCGGGGCCGAACCCCTCGCGGACCCAGAGCCACGCCGGAACCACGTACGCGAGGCCGAGCAGCGCGACGTATTCGAGGCGACTGAACCCGTAGCCGAACCGAACCGCGAGGGTTCGCTTCCCGGCTTCGGCGTCGGTCTCGAGGTCGCGGACGTTGTTGACGACGAGGATCGCCGTCGAGATGCCGGCGACCGGGAGACTCGCGAGCAAGGCCTCCCGCGTGACCGTGTACTCCGGAATCGTCGTCGTGAACGGTTCGGCGACGACCGCCGCAGCCTGGACGTAGAAGGTCCCGACGACGGCGACGACCCCGAAGAAGACGAAGACGAACAGATCGCCGAGACCGTGGTAGCCGAGCGGATAGGGGCCACCGGTGTAGGCCCACCCACAGAGGACGCTGACGAGTCCGATCACCAGGATCGGGAGGCCGCCCTCGTAGACGAGATAGGTCCCCGAGAGGATCGCCAGCCCGAAGGTGGCGATCGTGGCCTGTTTGACCCGTTCGGGCGGAATGAGTCCGGACTGTGTGACCCGGGTAAATCCGTCCCGTTCCTCGGTATCCGCACCCTTGATCGCGTCGTAGTAGTCGTTCGCAAAGTTCGTTCCGACCTGGATCAACGCCGCGCCCACGAAGGCAAACAGCGCCGGCAACGGGGCGAACGTCCCGTCGTGGATCGCCAGCCCCGTCCCCACGATCACCGGGGCCGCGGCCGCCGGCAACGTCTGGGGCCGGGCGGCCATCAGCCACGCTTTCGTTCGCGAAGTCTCTGACTCGGCGGTGCTCATTTACTCGAGTGTCCCACTCGAGAGAGTGTCAACGTTGGCATTGCGGCCGGCGCTTCCCCGGGCCGTCGGCTGGATCGGTTTCGTCCCTGTCGTCACGTGATCCGTAATCCGTTCCGTGAGTCTTCTCGGCGTCGTCGGTCCCAACGTTACCCACGTCGGAGTCGCCTGCGCGACCATCGATTCGCGTTCGGCCTGGTCACCTCGGCGGCTACGTCGTCGGACTCGAGGTATCTACGGCAAGGGACGACGCGGCGACCACCCGAACGACTCGTTCGTCGCTCAGTGCTCCGCTGGCACCTCGAGTTCGACCGACGGCATCTCGAGAAACGCCGTCTCGTAGCCCTGGTGGCGTGCGACCTGCGGCGGCGACTGGATCTCGATGGTCACCGAATCGCCCGGTCGGACGTCGGAGACGGGCGCTCCGTAGTGGTGCCCGAACTCTCCGTCGATCGTCTGCTCGAGCGGCGTCTCCGCGACGGTCTCGCCGTCGCGTTCGACCGTCGCGGCCAGCGCCATGTCGGGAAGCGGTACCCGGTTGTACGGCGTCCGCGGCGAGACCAGCAGGTAGCTGCCGTCGTCCGCGAGGCGATGGTCCGACTCGAGGAGGCTCACTAGCAACCGGGCGTCGCCGCTCTCCGGCAAGTCCGTGGTCTCCTCGGGATCCTCGCTCGCCTCCGGATCGACGAGGAGGGTGCCCGGATAGGCGTCGATCTCTGGCAACTCCGAGTAAGGGATCCCGTGTCCGTGTCCCTGGTCGGCGTCACCGTCGTGTTCGCTGTGGTCCCCGTCACCGCTGTCATCGTCGTCGTGTTCGTGACTCTCGTCTTCGCCGCCGTGGTCGCCGTGGTGCATCGGTTCGATGGCGTCGCGCTGGCCCCAGTACTCCTCGTCGAAGTACTCGACGCCGCCGACGACCTCATCGCGGAACTCGTCGTCGTAGACGAACTCGAAGCGCACCGTCTCGGTCTCCTCGAGTCGCCCCTCGAGGTCGCCAGTCGTCCGGGTCGACAGCGGTGGGACCGTGAGTTCGACCGTGTAGGTGCCGTCGTCGGGAAGCGAGACGTTGTCCCCGAAGTGAAAGCCCATCCCCTGAGAGATCATCGTCCAGGGCGACAGCGGGGAGTCGGCGACCTCGTCGCCGTCCTCGTCGTAGACGCGGACCTGCAATCCCTCGTCCACCGGCAGAACGACGCCGGTCTCGCGGTCCCAGATCGTCAGCATGAGGTGGACGCCCGACCCGTCGTCGACCTGCTCCTGCTCGACGGACTCCTCGTCGCCCCCTGCCACGATCCAGAACGGGTGGGGATACGAGAGCATCGGTGCAACGGCGATATCGCCCGATTCGACCGGCTCGAGCATCCGCATCGACTCCCGATGGGTCGGGACGTACACCGCGTCCGGCGGGTCTTCGACCTCGATGAACTGCGGGACCGACGGATCGTCGTCGTTCGGATCGCCCGCCGATCCGTCGTCGTCGGCGTCGGTTTCGTTATCGTCCTCGGGGCCGTCGTCACCGGCACAGCCCGCGACCGCGAGCATCGCCGACGTGGCGGCCGTTGCGCGAACGAACGAGCGTCGATCTATGGCGTCTCTCTCCTGCATGTGTTGGGGTCCGTCTGTTGCATCCGTCGTCTGGTGGTTCGGTATCGGCTATTCGAAGTCCTGAAACGACCTGTAGAGGGCTGTCAGCCCGGGATCGCCGGCGGCAGCGCCCGCAACGACCGCGGTGGGACGAGGTAGTTCCCCCGTCGTTCGACGAAGACGTAATGGAGGATCCCGTTGTTCGCCTCCGGGACCTCGAGGTCCGCACCGGTCATCTCGTCGCGAACGCGGACGAACTCGCCGATCCGTCGCTGAAGCGAGAGGAAGTGCACGCCCGGTCGGTCGCCGTCGACCGTGTTGAAATCACGGCGCAACAGCAACGGGGAGCCGTCCTCCCGTGCTCGAGCGGTCTTCTGTGCGTGGCCGACGACGCCGGGATCGCGAGCGTCGGCATCCGTCGCCTCGATCCGTTCGGTGGTCAGCCCGTTCGACGTCCCCAGTTTCTCCCCGACCTGGCCGACCAGTTCCTCCCGGGCGTGTTCGGGGCTGAACAGTTTCGACACCCGCTGGTAGTGGTTCTCCTGTTCGAACCACTGGGTGAGGTTGACGTCCATCGACTCGACGTGCTGGGTCGTCCCGCCCGCGAACGGCCCCGCTTCGATCGTCACGCGGTCCTCGCTGGCCTGGGAGGCCGAAAAGCCCGATCGAAAGCCCATGAAGAAGGGTGCCTCCTCCGGGATCGACTCGGGGACGCCGTCCACGTCCGCGTGTTCGGCGGGCAGCCCCTCGCCGACGAACCCGGTTCGACGTCGGTCCTCGAGCCGATCGAAGACGTCCGCGAGGTCGGTCTCGACGTCGTGATCGTTGACTTTCTTCCGGTCGCCGAACAGCCCCTCTTCGGCTTCGAGGACGACTGCCGGGTCGTCGCTGGCCAGATGCAGGAGGGCGTCGTACTCGTCGAATGCCGGGTCCTCCCCCGGTGCCAGCGGCTCCGGTGCCGGCAAATCGACCGCGTCGGGGAGCGACGCGTCGAACCGCTCGAAGTACGCCGGCGTGTAGCCGATCGTAAACACCAGTCCCGCGTTGCTCCACTCGTAGGCCCGTTCGAGCGTTCGCAGCGACGTTTCGACCGTCTCGCGTGCGTCGTCGTCGATCGACGTGGTCAGCGACAGCGGCACCAACACGTGGTGTTCCGGCAACAGCACGTTCCCGTCCTCGTCGGTCGCGAGGGACTCGTTCCAGGCGTGCTGGCGCTCCGGCAGGGACCCAGGGTCGTCGGTCCCGGACGGCACGTCCGGGCTCTCGTCGTCGGATAGCTCGAGACACGCCCCGAGGGCGGACATCCCCCCGGCCGCAACGAGTGCTCGAACGTACTCCCGACGCCCGAGCGTGGAATTGTTCGGTGCCGTCACTAGTCGAGTATCACACCTGACACACCCAAAACGTTGCGCTTCTGCGTCGAATGTGCGGTAGTGGAGGACGGAGTTCGCGTCTCTGACTGCCTCACGCGACTGAAGTCGTCGGGGTCTCGTCCCAGACAGTCACGCGTTCGTCCAGGGGACCGGTTTCTGTTCGCGTGGTCGTCAACGAGACGGTTCGCAACCGTTCGCCGAAGCCCACGATTTGCGTCGGCTCAGTAATGCCACGGGTAGTCGTCGAAATCCGGTTCGCGGCCCTCGACGAAGGCGTCGCGGCCCTCCTTGGCCTCGTCGGTCATGTATCCGAGTCGCGTCGCTTCGCCGGCGAAGACCTGCTGGCCGATCATGCCGTCGTCGGTCATGTTGAACGCGTACTTGAGCATCCGCATCGCCGTCGGGCTCTTCGAGTTGATCCGCTCGCCCCACTCGAGGGCCGTTTCCTCGAGCTCCTCGTGAGGGACGACCTCGTTGACCATCCCCATCTCGGCGGCCTCCTCGGCGTCGTAGGTCTTCCCGAGGAAGAACACCTCGCGGGCTTTCTTCTGGCCGATCTGTTTGGCGAGGTACGCGGAGCCGAAGCCGGCGTCGTAGCTCGCGACGTCGGGATCGGTCTGGAGGAACTTCGCATGTTCCTCGCTGGCGAGCGTGAGGTCGCAGACGACGTGCAGCGAGTGACCGCCGCCGACGGCCCATCCTGGAGCGACGCAGACGACGACCTTGGGAATGTGGCGGATCAACCGCTGTACCTCGAGAATGTGAAGTCGCCCCTGCTCGGAGGCACGTTCTTCGCTCCCCTCGTACTGATATCCGTCTTCACCCCGGATCGTCTGATCGCCCCCCGAGCAGAACGCCCAGCCCCCATCTTTGGGCGACGGTCCGTTCCCCGTCAGCAGCACGCAGCCGACGTCCGTCTGGCGTTTGGCGTGCTCGAGCGCGTCGTACAGTTCGTCGACCGTTCCCGGCCGAAACGCGTTGCGGACCTCCGGCCTGTCGAACGCGATTCGAACCGTCCCGGAATCGACTGCGCGGTGGTAGGTGATGTCACGAAAGTCGTCGTGTAGTTCCGTGACCGGTTCCCACTGGTCGGGGTCGAAGAGTTCCGAAACCATTTGGTCGCATGTGGTCGGCGGCGGCAGATATAGGTTCGCGTCGTCGGCACAATGCGGCGACGAGGCGTCGAGACGGACTGCGAGTGCGCCGGTAGGAGGACTACACCAGGAGCTAGATTTCGGAGTCGAGCGACCACCTTCGGACAGCTCCGAGACGGCCGGATCATCACCCAATTTCGTATAGCGATATCTGATTTATCGGGTTGAAACGGGTCACGAACGAATGGCTCCGGGTCCGGATCGATTGTCCATGATTTCGGTCCATCCCGGACACGTACGCGGAAAGAAGGAACTTTGCGGTCCAAGAAACGAACCGGACGGTGACCGGGTCGGCCACTACGGACGCTCGCGGTACCCCTCCACGTTGGGGTCTTCCTACCCACTCGAGGGGGATTCGATCTCGATGACCGTCTCGGTGACCGCCGAAACCGTCCCGTCGATCGACGCGTGATGGGGAATACTGATCCCGTCTGGGCTGGGGTTCGCAATGCGCTCGCCGCGTTCCACACGGTCGCCGACGCTGACGGATGGGACCCCTGGCTCGACGACGTCGTATTCCGGATTCGTAATCAACGGGATCCGAACGGACGTCGGTTCGATTTCCGTCGGTTCGGGTGGAACCGTCCGACGATCCCATTCGTACTCGTCGCGGACGTCGAGTCGACCGGTACCGAGTTCGCTCCCGTCGACCGTCCGTTCGTCGAGAGCGAGGAGTCCGTTCGTACTCTTGGTGACGCCGTACTCCGCCGGCGACGTGTCGATCGGGAAACACCAGCCAGGACCGCCATCCGCGAGTACCGTCTCCGAGGGAAGTGCCTCGGCAGAGAGTCCGGCCGCGTTCAGGAGGTCGTTCGCGGGCGTTCCGACCGGTACCTCGAGGAACCGATCTCGCGGAACGTCGCCGCTGACGTGGACGTACGTCCGCGTCACGGGTACCCCCTCGGAGAGTGCCCGGTAGATGTTGTACATCGTCTCCGTGTTTTGGACCAGCCAGCCGTGGTCCGTCGGGAGATCGTCCCCGATAACCGTTCCGTCGACGACGTTCAGCAGGACGCTCTCCATGCCGTACTGGTACTCGTCGTCCGTGTAGGCGAACACGACGCCCGATTCGGCCTCCCGATCCAGCGGGAGTTCCCCCGGTGGAATCACGGTTCCACCGGTTTCGGCCTCGAGTTCCTGCAGGTACTCCGTACGGTCTATCCATTTCGCGCTGACGACGATCAGGTCGAACGCCTGCTCGAGTAACGTCTCGAACAGCGTTGCGAACGCCGCCGCGTGGGTGTCCCCGAGCCACTTGTCGGCGACGTAGTTCGGCTCGCTCTCCTGATGGTTCACCAGCAGGGAATCGACCGTCTCGAGGTCCTGCCACTTCGCGTAGGAGGGAAATCCGGCACCTCCCGCGCCCGCAACGCCGGCCGCTCGAATACGTTCGCTCCCGTGCGTACGTATGGCCGGCCATTCCGTCGATCGAATCGATGGCGTGCTCGGTGTCGTCATAGCGGGTAAATGGTGGGCCGAAGCGATCGTACGGCTTCGTCCGCATATTTGAGGAGGGTTTATACGAGGGCGTCGTCGGAAACAGAACCGGGGAACGCGATACCTGTAAACCGCTCGACCCCGTTCTCGAGTTGCCGAACCGATACGTTGTAGACGGAACTGCACGAAGACGGAGCCAACGAATGCGCTACCTCGAGGTGCGTATCCACCAACCGCCGGATCAACGGTATCCGATGCACCAGTTTATCGTCGACCACGACGAGTACGACGCATCCAGACTGCTCTACAACCAACGATACGAGACCGACGAGTACGCAGTCTTGTTCTACGTCGACGGGCCGCGGGAGCCCTACGAGAGCACCTTCGAAGAGGTCTCGTCGGTGTTCGACTACGAACTGGCACCCTGTCGGGACGAGTCCTTCTACCTGTACGTCCACGTTCGGGAGCCGCTGACCGATTCCGTTCGAATGTACGCGACGGCGTTCGAACAGCCGGGACTGATCGTCATTCCGCCGCTAGAGTACCGATCCGACGGCACGATTCGACTGCGGGCGATCGGACCAGACGATGCGATCCAGGCGGCCGTCGAAGACGCCGCCGAGCGAATGCACGTGGAAGTTCAGTCGGTCGGCGACTACCGGGCGGGACGAATCGACGCACGCGCTGATCTCACCCAGCGTCAGTACGAGGCCGTCTCCGTGGCCGTCGACTGTGGGTACTATCACGCGACCCGGGACGCGTCTCTCGAGGACGTCGCCGACCGACTGGACTGTTCGAGCGGGACGGCGGGCGAGTTGCTCCGTCGCGCGGAACGGACCGTGATGCAGGCCCTCGTCGACGGCGGTCCGTTCTGAGACGTTCGATCACGTCCCGTTCGTCCCCACTGTCGGAACGGTGGTTAGCGGAACGACTACCGGACGGAGAGATTTTCTCGTCCGAGTACGAACTCCGCATCGCTCGATGGGCGAGACCTACTACGAGATCCTCGGGGTCGATACCGACGCGACCCAGGAGGAGATTCGAGCCGCCTACCGGGAACGGGTCCTCGAGACGCATCCGGACCACAACGACGACGATGACGCAGCCGAGCAGTTCAAACGGGTCGCTCGGGCCGAGGGCGTCCTCACCGACGAGGCGGAACGCGCCCGCTACGATCGACTCGACCACGATTCGTACGTTCGATTTATCGAGGGCGACGCTGCGGCTGAACCCGATCAGTCCACGGAATCGACCGCCGATCGAGGGCCGAGCGAACCTGGAACGGCAACGGACGGGCGACGACGGGCGACGGAAACGACCGACCAGCACGGCGGTGACTCCGCCGCCGCTCACGCGACCGGCGGAACCGCCTCTCGAGAGGCGACCGGAACCGAATCGTCAGGGTCGGATCGCCGACGTCGACGGCAGCGTGGTCGCCACCGTACCAGAACGACGGCCGAGGAACGCTATCGCCGCTACGCTCGAGCAGCGACCGAACGCCAGCGTCGGACCGACGAATCGACGACCGACGACGAAACGCGTCGGGGGCGGCCGTTCGACTCGTCCTCGTCCGTTTCGAGTTCCGACGCCGACGGCGAGTCGTCCGCGTTCCGATACGCCGTCCACGACTGGGAGAACGACGTCGAACTCGAGTGGACCGGCGAACGGTTCTCCCACAGTACGCTGGTTCTGCTGGGCTGTCTCTGGCTCTGTTATCCGATCCTCGTGGTCGCTAGCCTCACGCCCGCGTTCCCGCCCACCGTGAACGCGGTCGTCGCCGCGTGTACGCTCGTTCTGGTCGCGTACGTGCTAACGAAGCCTCGAGTCGCCATCGCAGCGTTCGGCTCCTGGAGCCTGCTGTTCCCGATCGGTCTCTCTCAGTTCGGCCTCTCGCCCGCGACGGTCGTCGGTGCCGTGGTGCTCGGGGCCGCGTGGCTTCCGTTCGGCTACGCCGTCGCGTTCTGGTGGGTGTTGCGGCCCTGAACGGACAAGATCGGGTGTTGAACCTGCTGCCGAGTCGATCGGACTCTCTGATTGCTTTGCCGTAGAACTCGAACCCGCCGGAACGGAGTCGTCCGTCTTCCCAACACTTTTGACTGACTGGTTAGTAAGTGTCGTATCGAATGGACGATACGGAACGAGCGATTCTCGAATCGACCTACCGCGCCCTCTGCGAACACGGCTACGCGGACCTGACGATGCAACGGATTGCAGACGAATCGGAGTTGAGCAAGGCGGGCCTCCACTACCACTACGACAGCAAGGAACGCCTCTTCGAAGCGTTTCTGGAGTACCTCTACGAGCAGTACTGCGACCGACTGGACGGTGCGTCGGGCGAAACCGCACGCGAGCGGCTCGACACGTTGCTCACCATGGAACTCGCGGACCCGGAGGCAGATCCGGGCATCGACTTTCAGACCGCGATGCTCGAGGTACGTGCGCAGGCACCGTACGACGAGACGATCCAGGAGAGACTGCGCGCGTTCGACGACGCCCTGGTCTCGAGACTGCGGGAGGTGATCGCTGACGGGGTCGACGCGGGCGAGTTCGACGATCGCGTCGATCCAGAGCTGGCCGCCGACCTCCTGACGACGGCGATCAGTGGCGCGCACACGCGACAGGTCGCCGCTGGACACCCGATCGACCGTTCCTACGAGGCAGCGCGCACGTACGTCGACGCGTACCTCGTCGACGAGAGCGCGTCGGAGGTGACCGCCTGATGGGGCTCAGAGATTCCGTGGACTCGTTGTTCAAGGGACCCGAGGACCTGGATCTCACCTCCGGCGACATCGGTTGGCCGCTGTTTTTCCTCTCGTTACCGATCGTCGTCCAGAACCTCTTTCAGGTCCTGTACAACCTGGCCGACACCTTCTGGCTCGGCCGCCACAGCACCGAGGCACTGTCCGCGATTACGTTCGCGTTCCCGGTCGTCTTCCTGATGATCTCGCTCGCTCTCGGGGTCTCCGTCGCGGGCAGCGTACTCGTCGCTCAGCACATCGGGGCCGGCAACGAGAAGCGCGCCGCGTACGCCGCCTCGCAGACGATGGCTTATGCGGCCGTCATCTCCATCGTCCTCGGCGTCCTGGGATACGTCTTCGTCGACGACATCACCGCGCTCCTCGGGGTCAACGACACCGTCGCGCCGCTGGTCGTCGAGTACATGCGAGTCTACGCCGTCGGCCTGTTCGCCGTCTTCGGCTTCGCGGTCTTCATGTCGCTCATGCGCGGCTACGGCGACACGGTGACGCCGATGTACGTCATGGCCGGCTCGGTGATTCTCAACATCGTCCTCGATCCGATCTTCATCTTCGGGTTCGAGGCGAACCCGATGTTCACCGCCCTCGGACTCGGCGGACTGGAAGCGTCGGCACTCGAGGCAACTGGCTTCACCGGCTGGGGAATCGGCGGTGCTGCGATCGCGACCGTAGGGTCCCGGGCGCTCGCCCTCGCCGTCGGACTGGCGATCATGTTCCGGGGGAATCACGGCGTCCAGATCCGCCTCTCGGAGATGGTTCCGGACCCAGCGTTCGGGCGGACCGTCTTCGAGATCGGGCTTCCGGCCTCCATCGAAGGGGCGGCTCGATCGATCTCCATCACCCTGCTTCTGGTCGTCGTCGCGACCTTCCCGAACGCAGTCAGCGGCGCGTACGGCATCGGGACGCGCGTCTTCTCGGTGATCTTCCTCCCGGCGCTCGCCGTCTCCCAGGGGATCGAGACGATGACCGGCCAGAACATCGGAGCCGAGGAGATAGACCGCGCCGCCGAGACGAACCACTTCGGCGCACGCTCTATGCTCGTGCTCCTCACGATCGGTGGTGGGCTCATCGTGCTCGCTGCGAGACCCGTCGCTACCGTCTTCTCGCCCGATCCAGCGGTGGTCGACCACGCCACGACGTTCCTCCGCGTGGCCGGGCTCAGCTTCGGTTTCATCGGCGTCATGCGCGCCTACACCGGTGGATTCCGCGGGGCTGGCCACACGATGATCGCGGCCGTTATCTCGCTCATCGCGCTCGGGTTCGTTCGGCTCCCGGTCGCCTGGATCGCCTCCGGCCCACTCGATGCGATGGGCCTCTGGATCGCGTTCCCGATCTCGAACGTCGTCGGCGGAGTCGTCGCGTACCTCTGGTTCAAACGCGGCACCTGGCGCGACGGCAACCTCACCGAGAGCGGTCCCTCCCCCGAGGGAGTCGGATCGAACGCCGCGTCGACTAACGACGACTGAGAGGGATTGTCGTGCCGATTGCTCGGCGCGACCGCCGAACGATCGCAGTTGTCCAGAAATGTCGTTCAGTAGTCTCTACGAGTACGGTCGACGTTCGATCGCCCATCGCCGAGTTACGAATCTCCTGGCTGGTCGTCTTCGAGCGCGTCGCGGACCCGTTCTTCGAGTTCCTCGCGACGCCGGTGGCTCCGTTCTGCGTCGAACTCGACCGCGAGGACCTGCGTGCCCTCCCGCTCGAGCGAGCGGCGATACGCCTCCTCGAAGTCGTGGGGGTGAACGCGGTCGAACGCGATGTCGTACAGGTCCCCCAGCGCGTCGAACTCGAGGCCGTGTGGCGTCCTGAACTGGTCCGTAAACGGCGGGTCGAACGCCTCGATCGGGAGTTTGTGGAAGATGCCGCCGCCGTCGTTGTCGAGCAGGACGATAGTGGCGTCGATCCCACAGCGATCGATCGCCAGCAGGCCGTTCGCGTCGTGGTAGAACGCGAGGTCGCCGGTAACGAGCACGAGCGGGTCGTCGGTCGTGCTGCCGGCTCCGAGGGCCGTGCTCGTGATTCCGTCGATGCCGCTGGCACCACGGTTCGCGAGAACCGTCAGGTCGGCCGTCCGCGGCCGTGCGAACCGATCGGCGTCCCGGATCGGCATGCTGTTCGAGACGAACACGGTCGCCGGATCGGGCGCGCCGTCGAACACTGACGCGAGGACGCTTCCCTCGAAGGGTGCCGACTCGAGCGTCTCGGTCCCGAGCGCATCGTCGAGGACGTTCCAGTGGCGACGTTCCGCGTCGGCGAAGGCCTCGAGCCAGTCGTCGGCACCTGCGTCCCCCGTTCGGTCCCTTTCCGTGAGACCGTCGCGGAGGCGGTCGAACGCGGCGTCGGGGGCGACCCCGATCAGATCGGTCGCGGTGAACGTCGCCTCCCGCCACTGACCGGCTGGATCGAGCAGGAACTGCCGGGCGTCGGCGTCCCGAAGGTAGTGGCGCAACCGTTTGGACGTGGGTGACGCGCCGACCCGAAGGACGACGTCCGGTTCGGGAAGTCGGTCGACGTAGCTGTCGTAGCCCGCGTACACGGGCGAGGAGCCGGAGTGGTCGCTCGAGGGGAGGTGGGAACCGAAGCGCAGGTCCGAGAGCGGATCGGCGAGGATCGGTGCTCCGAGACGGTCGGCGACGGCGACGACGGCGTCCGGCTCGAGCCGCGACAGGGTGACCGGATCGGCCGGCCCGGCGACGATCAACGGCCTGGTCGCCCGCTCGAGGGCGGTGACGAGGGCGTCGTACGGGTTGCCCTCGAGCGTTCGTCGACCGTTCGTCGTCCCGACGAACGGACCATCGCGGCCTCGTCCGGCGAGCGTCTCACCGAACTCCTCGGGGACGTGGTCGTCCCGCTCGAGCGGCTCGAGGGGTTTGCGGAACGGGCAGTTCAGGTGAACCGGCCCGGGATCAACGCCGACGGTTTCCGAGAGGGCACGCGCTGCGGTCGTCCGGAGGCTACGAACCTTTCGCTCGTCGGCTTCCGGGTCCGGGAGTTCGGCGTACCAGCGGACGGCGTCGCCGTAGAGTTTGACCTGGTCGACCGTCTGGTTCGCCCCGCTGTCACGGAGTTCGTGCGGGCGATCCGCCGTCAGCACGAGCAGGGGCACCCGCGCGCGGTCGGCCTCGAGCACGGCCGGGTGGAAGTTCGCAGCAGCCGTTCCGGACGTACAAACGAGTGCCGTCGGCTCGCCGGTCCGACGCGCGCGGCCGAGCGCGAAGTACGCGGCAGATCGCTCGTCGAGGTGCGAATAGACCCGTACGTCGGGGTGTTCGGCGAACGCGACCGTCAGCGGCGTCGATCGACTTCCGGGGGCGAGACAGACCGCCTCGAGGCCGCTCGCGGCGAGTTCGTCGACGAGCGTACGGCCCCACAGGGTCGAGCGATTCGGTGCGGTCATTCGAGTTCGTCGAGGATCGGTCGGAACTTCAGTTGGACCTCGTCCCACTCCTCGTCCGGGTCGCTGTCGGCGACGATGCCGTTGCCGGCGAAGAGGGTGACCGTTCCGTCGTGGGCCACGCCCGAGCGGAGTCCGACCGCGAACTCGCCGTCGCCGGCCGCGTCGAACCAGCCGATCGGCCCGGCGTAGAGGCCCCGTTCGAACGATTCCGTTTCGCGGATCGTCTCCCAGGCAACGTCGGGCGGGACGCCGCCGACCGCCGGCGTCGGGTGTAAGGCTTCGACCAGTTCGAGGACGTGGCGATCCGCCTCGAGCGTTGCCGAGATCGGCGTCTGGAGGTGCTGAATGGTCGCCAGCCGTCTGACCGTTCGGTCGTCGACGGTCAGTTCGCTGGCGACCGGTTCCAGCTGGTCGCGGATGGCCTCGACCACCAGCGCGTGTTCGTGACGGAACTTCTCGTCCTCGAGCATCCGCTCGACGTATCGCTGGTCGGCCTCCCGCGTGTCACCCCGGGGCACCGATCCGGCGAGCGCCTCGGTGTCGACGTTGGTACCGCGTTTCGAGACCAGCCGTTCCGGCGGCGCGCCGAAGAAGGTCGCACCGTCGTCCGCACCGAGCAGGAACCGGTAACAGTTGGGGTACTCCCGGCGCAACCGCTCGAGCGTCGTGGGAACGGCGATGGGGTCCTCGAGCGTAACTGTCAGGGCCTGCGCGAGGACGACCTTGGTCAACCGGCCGGCCGCTATTTCCTCGAGTGCGGTTTCGACCTGCTCTGCCCACTCTTCGCACGAGGTACTCCGTCGTGTGGCAGCGACGCCCGGCGTCGACCCGGTCGGGCGCATCGCCGGCCCTGCCGTGAGCCGTGCCGTCCACTCCTCGAGAAGCTCCTCGGCCGCGCCGTGATCGGTCGCCACGACGGTCAACCACTGCTCACCGGCGTCCGGGGGGCGAACGAGGAGGACGCGAGGCACGACGAACGACGCGGCCTCGAACCCGGACCACGGTGGCCTCGGTTCGTGCCCGTCGTGAAAGGCGAACCCGCCGAACGCGCGGGGTCTGGCGACCGACGGCCCATCGTGTTCGAGGCCGTCGAACGCTTCCCTCGCCCGCTCACGGACCCGTTCGAATCTGTCCGATCCGGCCGCGGTAAGCCGGGCAGCCACACCGCGACCCACGATCTCGAGGCCGTCGGGCGTCGCCCACTGGACGCGGGCAGTGTCCGCGTCGTCGACGATCGAACCGACGGAGGCGTCACCGAGTCGGCGACTGTGACTGACCAGCGGCTCCGTGCCGCCGGCCCCCGACGTCGTCGTCAGTCCTCTCTTACCCGACGTACGGTCCATCGCCGAAAGGTGAGGACCGGCAGGCCTTCAGCCTAACTATATCGCTCTTCTTTCCAGGGGTTGGCGGTCTGCGAGTAGCCGCGCTTCTCCCAGTACCCCGGTTCGGACTCCGTCAGGAACTCGACGCCGTCGACCCACTTCGCGCCCTTGTAGGCGTACTTGTGGGGCGTCACGACCCGCAGCGGTCCGCCGTGGTCCGCCGGGAGCGGTTCACCGTCGTACTCCCAGGTGAACAGCACCTCCTCGCGCATGCAGTCCTCGAGCGGGAGGTCCGTCGTGTAGCCGTCCATCGCCGAGAACATCACGTGAACCGCGTCGTCGTCGACGCCGGCTCGCTCGGCGAGTTCCGGGAACGGGACGCCCGTGAACTCGCAGTCGAACTTGCTCCACCCGGTCACGCAGTGGAAGTCCTGGCGCTGGGTGACGCTCGGCAGGTCGCGGAACTCGTCCCAGGAGAACGAGAGTTCGGTATCGACCGCGCCGGTGACGGAAAACTCCCAGGTGTCGGGATCGAACTCCGGGGTGTCCCCCTTCGAGAGCACCGGGAACCCCGTGGTCTCGCGCTGTCCCGGCGGGAGGCGCTCGTCGCCGAACTCCTCGTAGAGATCCGTAACGTCGGTGAGGTCCATACGCGAGCCTTGGCGTGGACGACCGTAGGTGTGACGTTCCCGACGACGGCGGGTCGAACCGAGGGCACCAGTCCTCGTGACACGTCCATCCGCTCGTAAGGGCCGAATTCGCCGACGGCGACGGGGTCGAAACGGAGTGAAAGAGTTACAGCAGCATCACAAGTCCGGGCCTACTTCGCGAAACCCTCGTCACCCCTTAGTGGCGGTTCCCCCACTATCGGAGTGTATGGCGAGCACACAACAGCTATCCGAAGGAGAGGTCTCCGGAGAAGCAGCCGAGCAAGTCGGTGAACAGGCGATGGGCCCCGCGTTCCTCGCGGCAGCCGCGTCGGTCGGGCTGTCGTGGTACTACTTCTTCCTCCGCGGCGAGAAACAGCGCGGCCTGTTCGTCGGCCTTTGGCCGCCGACGATCCTCGCGTTCGCGAGTTACTTCAATCAGCGGCGGATGGCCCAGCAACTCGAGACGCTCACCAAGCCGGGGACCTCGCTGAAGAACGCACTGGACTCGGTCATGGGGAATCGATAACTCGAGACAGCGCCACGCAGCGTCCCGATTCGCCGCTCCGTTCTCGGTCAGTTCCTCCCGACGCAGTTCCCCGTCAAACCTAAATACCCCCTCGCCGAAAGCCGAATCAGATGCCGAAAGTAGAGATCACCATACCGGAGCACCTGGAGATGCAGATCGCCCAGATGGTCGAGCGAGGGGAGTTCGTCAACCGCGAAGAGGCGATCGAGGACCTCCTGTCGACGGGTATCAAGGCGTACAAGACCAGCGGACCGACCGACGAAGAGGACCCGGCCGCGACGGGGAGTGGCCTCGAGGACGACGGAATGATGGGCCACGACGACGAATACGTCTTCTAACGCGGTTCTACAGGCCGACCGTCAGAAGCGGGATTCCGAACGCGACCGCGATGCCCACCACCATCACGACGAGCCCGACCGCGACGGCGCGCGAGGAGTAGTCGCTCATCGGTGCGGTCGTCCGTTCCGCCTCGAGGTCGTGTCCCACGTCGGCACCCGAATCGTCGTCGGCGTGTTCCGTATCGTCTGGCATACGCGTTCCTTGCCGTCTCGGTCCCTTAAAGACACCTACACCGCGCCGGGACGCCGCCGATCGTCGGCGGCTCGAGGCAACACCTGTTCGATCAGGCCCCTTTACTACGCCGAGTGCGAACGGGACCGTAGGAAATGGCGCTGACGAAACGAATCATCCCCTGCATCGACGTCGACCTCGACGAGGACGGGAACCCGGCGGTCTACACGGGCGTCAACTTCGAGGACCTCCAGTATACCGGCGATCCGGTCGAGATGGCGCGCGCGTACAACCAGGCCGGTGCCGACGAGTTCGTCTTCCTCGACATCACCGCCTCCGCGGAGGGGCGCGAGACGATGCTCGACGTCGTCCGCGACGTGGCCGACGAGGTGTTCATCCCCCTCACGGTCGGCGGCGGCATCCGCACCACCGAGGACATCAAGGAGACGCTCCGCGCGGGAGCGGACAAGGTCTCGATCACCACCGGCGCGCTCGAGCGGCCGGAACTCGTCAACGAGGGCGCTGCGGCCTTCGGCAGTCAGTGTATCGTCATCAGCGTCGACGCCCGTCGCCGGTTCGACGAGGGCGGCGAATACTACGTCGAGGTCGACGGCGAGTCCTGCTGGTTCGAGTGCACCAAGAAAGGCGGCCGCGAAGGGACCGGCATCGACGTCCTCGAGTGGGCCGCCGAGGCCGAACGGCGGGGCGCGGGCGAGTTGTTCGTCAACTCGATCGACAAGGACGGCACGAAGGAGGGCTACGACCTCCCGCTGACCGAGGCCGTCTGCGACGTCGTCGACACGCCGGTCATCGCCTCCTCCGGCTGTGGCGGTCCCGAGGACATGTACGACGTGTTCACCGAGGCCGGTGCCGACGCAGGCCTCGCGGCGTCGATTTTCCACTTCGGCGAGTACTCGATCGAGGAGACGAAAGCGTACCTCGACGAACGCGGCGTTCCGGTTCGGCTCTAACCGGAGGCGGACCACGAAAACGGTCGTCTCGATCGTGTTTCACCGTCGACGGATTCAGTTCACCTGTTCTCCTCCGGAAGATTATTTATTGCTGACTGCATCCATCCGTACGATCCGTGGCGTGGCGCTGTGAGAACTGTGGGGCCGAACACGAGCGCGACGATCCGCCGTGTCGGTCGTGCGGCCACGACTCGTTCGTTCCAACGAACGGTGACGGGAAGGTCGCCTCCCCGGAGTCGCTCGTCTGGGCCTGTCCCGACTGTGGCCGGGAGCACGTCAAGAACAACCCGCCCTGTTCGCGATGCGGGAACGCGCGCCTCGAGCAGCGCGAACCGTCCTTCGAGGACGTCGACGAGTTGACGCCGTCGGCGAGTTACCTCACGGCGATCAAACCCTACGTGCCGATCATCCTCCTGTTTGTCGTCGTGATCGGGCTGACGGCGACGGGAATCGTCTCCACGTCGATGATTCCCGGTCTCGGGCCGCCGTCGCCGCCCGACGCCCCCGGTGAGGGCGATACCGTGACCGAACTCCACCTCGATCCCACCGCCGACGTCGAGAGCGCGACCGAGGTCGATCTGGATGCGGTCGGCCGGGAGGTCCACGAGCGACTCGAGGCCGAACGCGAGCGACGGGGAGACCCGAGCAAGCGCTACGATTCCGAACTCGAGTCCCTCGCGACGTTCCTGAACCGGGACGACGTTCGCGCTGCCAGCGGTCGGGACCCGGTCGGCGAACCGGACCCCGGGGAGTACGATCTCCCGTGCAGCCGCTCGGTCAGGGCGTACTCGACCGGCGTCGTGAACCCGCGGGGAATCGCCGCCTACCAGAACGGGTCCGACGCGGCGGAGATGATCGCAAGCGCGCTCGAGTTCGATCCGTCGGGTGAGCGGGCGGTCTACTCGGCGCACGATTACGAAGCGATCGACGTGCACGTCTACGAGAACGAACTCTTCGTGCTGTACGCGACGTGTTAGCCGGAGCGTCAGTTTTTTCTCGCGTCGATCGATCCTTCTACCAGTGAAGTGGCGGTGTACGTGGTGTGGGAAACCGCACGCGGAGAACGACCCACCCTGTGACAACTGCGGGCACAACACGTTCGAGAAAGCGGTCGTCAGGGCCGACGAGGCGGCGACGGACGACGGAACCGTCGACACCGGGACCACCTACGTCTGGCGCTGTCAGCACTGCGGCCGCGATCACGTCAAGTTCACCCCGCCTTGCTCGCGGTGTGGCAATCACGACCTCGAGAAGATCGAACAGACATACGACGACGTCGAACGTGACCTGGACACCCCGAGCTGGTTCGAGGTCGCGAAGCCGTATCTCCCGGTGATCGCCGTCGTCGGACTCGTCGTCGCGCTGTTCGCGACGGGGATCGTTCCGCCGTCGATCCTCCCGGGCGTCGGTGCCCCGTCGCCGCCCGACGCCTCGGGCAATCCCGTCGAGGCCGCCGGACTCGACCTCGAGGCGACCGAGACCGTGATTCACGACCGACTCGAGACCAAACGCGAATCCGAGAGCCGCAGTTACGACGACGACCTGGCGGCCTACGCGGAGTACCGGAACCGAGCGCTCGTCGCCGCGGAGTTCGACGGGGAGCGAGTCGAGGGGGCCTCCCCCGACGAGTTCGGCGTCGACTGCTCCGGGAGCGTCACCGCGCAGTCCGTGGTGTTCCCGGGGGTCGATCTCGAGGCGATCGACGACGAGGCGGCCCTCGCCGACGCGGTAGCGACGGGACTGGCCACGAACGTCGAGGCGGCTACGACGGGGAGGTACGCCCTCGAGGGCGTGGACCTCCACGAGACGCCCGACGAGACGCTGGCGGCGACCTACGCCACCTGCTGATCACGGAGGGCGGGCACCCGGCCGGTCCGAAAGCATATGTCGGTAATCGCCGAACGGACGGGCATGACTCATCGCGGACGACGTCGCCTTCTCGCGGGTGCGGCTGGATTCTTCGTCGCACTGGCTCCCGGCTGTCTCGACGCCGGCCCGACGACCGAGGAGACCAGCGACGACTCGAGTGCCGAGGACGAGGCCCCGGGTGAAACCGACGAAGACGATCGAGAGGGCAATGGGGCGGAAACGGACGACCCCGGAGTGGTCACGGAGACGCCCCGCGTGGACGAACCGCCGCACGAAATCGACCGGCCGGCCGGCGATACCGGACCGGACGAGTGGGACGAGGAGTACCTCGGCGCGGGGATGTCCCGGGAGCCGACGCTCGCGTTCGACGTCCTCGAGGGCGTCGAACTCGCCGATCCGGCACTCCAGCCACCCTGGGCTGGCGACGGTGAAACGGACGATGGGGACGGCGCGCTCACGAACGCCGAGTACGCCATCCGACTCCTCGAGACGCGGGACGACCTGGAGTCGATCGTGGATCTCGAGGCGAGCGAGACGGACGGCCTCGAGACCGTGGATTTCGACGATCGGGTCGTCGTCATCGTCGAATCCGGCTGGGGTTCGAGTTCGATCGTCGATCAGTGGGTCCGGGTCGAGACCGACGGGGACGCGCTCCACCTCCACGGGTATCGGACCGATCCTCCCTTGGGGACGACGGACGTGACTACCCGACACTCGGTGCTGGTCATCGAGCGCCCCGACGACCTCGCGTACGCCCGTGCCAGCCTCACCGTCAGTCCGGACCGTCGGGTACACTTCAACTCGACCGAGGGGGTCGTGTCCCTCGAGGACTGATCGCCGAGCCGTGCCGTGCTGGCGACTGATCGGTCCCTCGAGCGCAACGACTACGTGGCTGGCCCATCCGCGAGTCGTATGGGACGGGTCAACGAATCCGACCTCGAGTGGACCGAGTACGACGACGGGGAGGCGCGATTCGACCGGAAGCAACTCGCCGAGGCGGCCGGCGGCGAGGAGATCGGCTGCAGTCTCTACGAGTTACCGCCGGAAAGTCGCTCGTGGCCCTTTCACTACCACACGGCCAACGAGGAGGCCATCTACGTCCTCGAGGGGACGGGGAGTCTGCGCCTCGAGGACGAGACGCTGTCGATTCGGGCGGGCGATTACGTGACCTTCCCGGCCGACGAATCGGGCGGCCACCGGGTGATCAACGATACCGACGAACCGCTTCGCTACCTCGCCATCTCGACGATGAACGAACCGGACGTGACGGTCTACCCCGAGATGAACACACTCGGCGTCTTCGTGGGCGCACCACCCGGGGGTCGCGGCGATCGGTCGATCCACGGGTACTACGATCTCGACGACGAGGTCGACTACTGGGAGTAGGGCTGTTTTTGGCGCGGTTCAGTCACCGTCGAAACCCCGGATCGATCGGTTCGATGACCGACCCCGCCGGAGCCGGTGCTCGAGGGGACAAGCAGCGCTCGAAAATGCTCGTTTCGCTCGCGTTAGGCAGCCGATTCGAACGTTTCGCGGAAGGTGACGGCCTTGTCGCGGACGTCCGCGGCGGCCTCCTCGAGGGCCTCGAGCGGATCGACGCCGCCCTCGGTCTTGATCGTCAGGATCGGCTCGGTCTGTCCGCCCGACTGTTCGGGGTTGACGTCGTAGGTCGCGGCGCTGACGTCGTCGTGCTCGAGCAAGGCACCCTTGAGGACGTTCATGAACGTGTGATCCTCCCCGGCGATCTCGATCGAGAGTTCGTCCTCGGTGCTCTCGGTGACCCGCAGTTCCATGTCATCGAATCCGTTCGTCGCGTGCTTGTACCTTTCGAAGCACGTTCTCGAGCGTGCGACGGGTGCCGCGAGACCGTCGGGAACGATCGGCGGAAGACGGGGCGACGAAAGTAACCACTTTACGCCCTCGGGCGAACCACAGGGACATGTCGTCGCTCGTTGGGGTCGCACTCACGGCTCTGGCACTCCTGACCGTGCTCGGTTCGGTCGCCGTGGTCAGGCGACTTCACGACCCCGATCGCGGCTGGTACGAAGTGGCGTCCTCGCGGCTGGTGTACGGGGTTCCCTGGGGAACGTTCGTCGTGATGGCGTTCGTTCTGGTTGTCTATCTGTTCGTCCAGGACGGCATCACCGCGTTCTCGGACCCGGTGTCGATCCCGTTCCGGGCCTGGTCGTACTTCTCGCCGCTCGGGATGGCGGTCGGTTCGTTCGCCCACGTCGACGCCGGCCACCTGATCGGCAACCTCGCCGGGACGCTCGTCGTCGCGCCGATCGCCGAGTTCGTCTGGGGCCACTATCCCGACGGTCGGAACGGCGAGGCGACCGGCAGTTCGAGCGCCGCAGCGTCGACCGCCCGGTGGCACACCCCCTGGGTTCGCGCAGTCGTGGTGTTTCCGGCGGTCGTCGTCGCCATCGGACTGGTGACCAGCCTCTTCTCGCTCGGCCCCGTGATCGGCTTCTCCGGGGTCGTCTACGCCTTCGCCGGCTTCGCCATCGTCAGGTATCCGATCGGGACCCTGGTCGCGTCCACCCTGGTCCAGAGTGCGGTGTTGACGCTCTATCGTACGCTCGAGACGCCGATCCTCTACTACGTCGCCGAACCGAGCCCCCCGACGGCACCGTCGTGGGCCAACGTCGCCATCCAGGGCCACGCGCTGGGCTTTCTCGTCGGACTCGTGCTCGGCATCGTGTTGCTCCAGCGCCGCGGAGAGCAGGGGAATCCAGTCCGCCTCTGGGTCGCGATCGCGCTGTTTGCGTTCTACAAGGGGCTCTGGCAGATCTACTGGTTCGGCGAGGGCAACGCCTTCTACCTCCTTCGGGGACCCGGTATCGTGGTCGTTCTCGTGCTTGCCGTCGTCATCACGGTCGCGATCACGGCTTCGACACGGCCTCTCCGGTCCCGGGACGACGTCTCGGACCCCGAGACCCCCGCGTCGGCCGACGTGATTCGCTCGGCGGTCGTCCGTCCGCTCGAGCTCGCCCAGGGGGCTTATCGAGACGACGCGAGCGCCCCGCGATTCGAGCGCGTTCGGGCGCTGACGACCGGGACCCGACGGTCCCTCGCCAAGCCGCTCTCACCGAAGACCTGCCGCGGCGCGGCCTTCACCGCCGTCGTGGTAGTCCTCGCAATCGTCGCAGGGATGGCGATCCCGACGAACCTGTTCGTGCTCTCGGATCCGGCCGCCGCCGGCGAGACGTCCGTCGACGTCGCGGATTACACGGTCGAGTACGGCGAAGGCGTCGAGAACCAGCTGGTCTCCGGCATCGGGATCGAGGCGATCACCGACAACGCCGGTCTCGAGGCCTACGGCGTGATCGTCTCGAGCGAGGAGCGCAACATGTGGTGGGAGGTGGTCTCGGCCGACTACCTCGAGTACGCCGGCCAGGCGTCGATCGTCGTCGGCGGCCCCGGCTGGCGCGAGACGGTCCACGCCGAACGGCGGGGCTGGACCCCCGTCGGAAACGGCACCGTCTACCAGATCCACCTCTGGGCCGACGGTGAAGCGCCCCAACTCGCCTACGAATCCGGCGGCGAGTACGCGGACGTCCGTATCGACGATCGCTCCGTCGCGCTCGTCCCACACGAGGGCGAGTTCGTCATCGGCGTCGGTTCTCGCGACGACGAGGAGCCGTTCGAGACGGCCCCGATTCCGGAAGCCAACGCGTCGGTCGAGATCGACGGGATCACCTTCGAACGCGACGACGCACGGATCTACGCGAGCGTCGACGGAACCGAGGTCGCCGTCGCCGAACAGGAGACCTACCGGTAACTACGCGAGCGATTCGTCGCCCCGCTCGGCGATCCCATCCGCTGTAAGCCTCGATTTCGTCGTTGCACCTCCCCTCTCGAGTCGCCCACCAGACGGAAGCCGTCAAGGAACGCACGAACGCGGCCCACACCTCCCGCAGCCGAGATTCGCCGAGGTACCCGGTCGAACAGTCAGGCTCCGCGAACAGTCTCTCGTACGGTGACGTTTCACGCCGGTCCAACCCGGACGACCGCCGTCGATTCCGCGCTGACGGCCGCCCCGCCCCGCTGTGACGGCTCTCGAGTCAAACTCTGTCCTCGGGTGTTCCCGCGATGGGTCCGAGGCGTTAACCGCCACGTGGGAACGGGAAGCCGCCGGGAAACAATAGTCGGCCACGGCGTCCGATCGATCGAGTTGACCGGGAGACCATGATCAACCGTCTACTGCGGGTTCCGGGCCGATCGACGTCCCGAACGGACGACGAGGACGCGTCGTCGGCAGCCGTCCGTCTCGCGGACGTCACCCACGAGTACGGCTCGAGCGGGAGCCGGTTTCGCTCGAGTCGCGACCGGACCGTCACCGCGTTACGGGACGTGACGCTCGAGATCGGACCGGACGAGGTCGTCGGACTCCAGGGGCCGAGCGGGAGCGGCAAGTCGACGATTCTGCACGCGATCGCCGGCCTGCTGGTCCCCACGGAGGGCACCGTTCGACTCCTGGATACCGACCTCTCGACGCTGTCCGATCGGGGGCGGACCCGCGTCCGTCGGGAACACGTCGGCATCGTGTTCCAGCGGTTCTACCTCCTCTCCTCGCTATCGGCGCGGGCAAACGTCGCGTTGCCGCTCGTGCAGGCCGGCGTCCCGAAGCGCCACCGACGGAAGCGAGCGACGGAACTGCTCGAGGACGTCGGCCTCGGTGACCGCGCGACGCACCTGCCGAACGAGTTGAGCGGCGGGGAGCGCCAGCGCGTCGCCATCGCACGGGCACTCGCGCCGGACCCGGACGTGCTGGTCGCCGACGAGCCGACGGGCGAACTGGATACGGGGACGGGCGCGGAGGTGCTCGAGTTGCTGACCACCGTCGGACGGGACCGGGCGGTGGTGCTGGCCTCGCACGACGAGGATACCCTCTCGATCGCCGACCGGGTGGTGACGCTCCGCGACGGTCGGGTGATCGACGATGGTCGGTGACCGAGAGCCGTCCCGCCGGAGTCGGTGGGCGGGCGTCGTCTCGCTGTCGTTGGCGCGACTCTGGAAGCGAGCGACGAGAACGCGGCCGCGACGGGTCGCGACGACGCTGGTCTCCGTCGCCATGACCGTCGCCCTGCTGGTGATCGTCACCGGCGTCGCGCTGGCGCTCGCCGACGGCGGTGCCGTCACCGACGACGACGGCGACGTCTGGATCGAACCGGCACAGAGCGAGACCCTGACCACCGTCGACGGCGTCGAACGCCCCCGCCTCGGCGCGACGAACGAGCGCGCTGCCGAGTTGCGATCCCACGAGGGCGTCGCCCACGCCTCACCAGTCCTCGCGGAGCCGGGCCAACTCGAGCGGACGACCGACGGCGAGCGCCGGACCGTGCTGCTCGTCGGCGTCGTCCCGGACGGGGAGCCCCGAACCGTCGGCGGGCTCCCAACCGACGAACTCGCGTCCGGGGATCCCCACTACGCCGACGGCTCCTTCGACGGCCCGCCGGAGGGCGATATCGTCCTCTCTGCCGCCGCAGCCGAGCGACTCGAGGCCGACGCGGGCGACCAGGTCGCGGTCCCCGAACCCGAGGTAGCTACGGAGGCCAGGTCGCTGTCGTTATCGGTTAGCGCCGTCGTCGAAACCGAGACTGCGGTGGAGACGGACGTTCCCGTCGCGCTCGTCCACCTGAGCGAACTCCAGTCGTTCACCGGGGCCGCGGACGGCGAACTCGCCGATCGGATCGTTCTCTGGGGCGAGGAGGACGAGGCGACCGCCGTCGCGACGACCACCTACCCCGACGCGGTCGTCGAATCCAGCGACGGCGTCGACCCGACGGCGCTGTTCGACGACGGGCTGGCGCTGGCGACGAGCGTCCTCTCCCTGCTCGTCGGGCTGGTTATCTGTGCCTCCTTCGTCGCGACGACCGCGGGGATGAACGTCAACGACGACCGACGATCGCTCGCCGTCCTCGAGTCCGTCGGTCTCTCGACGGGAAGTCGACTGACGATCGTCGCCGTTTCGACGCTCGTCACGACCGTCTGTGGCGCTCTGTTGGGTGCCGGCCTGGGCATCGTCGGAATCGAGGGGCTCAACGAGTTCGCGACGGCGACCGTCGCGCCGGGTACCGTCGCGCTCTCGCACTCGCTGTTTCTCCCCTACGCAGTCGGCGTGGGGCTACTCGCCGGATTGCTGGCGCTCCCGTACCCGCTCGCGATCGCCGCGCGAACGTCGGTGCTCGAGGAGGTGGGCCGATGAGCCTCAGCGGTCGGTTCGTCCGACTGTGTGCCGTCGTCGGCATCGCCTCGGCCGTGCTCCGGCGCTCGCCCGGCCGGACGGTCCTCGCTGTCGCCGCGGTGACGCTCTCCGTCCTTTCGGTGACGGTCCTCGCGAGTCTCGGCGTGGGGGTCGTCGCGATGGGCGAGGACGGACTCGATACCGCGGATCGGGACATCTGGATCTCGAACGATCCGATCGATCCGACGGCCAGCGGCACCGAGAACCCGATCGTCGGTGCCCACGAGGTCGCCGCGACCCTCGCCGAGCGCGAGGACGTCCGGGCGGCCGCGCCGCTCGCCCTCCACGACGTCTACGTGGGGACCGAGCCGGACAACCTCGAGTTACAGCCGTCGATCGGCGTGCAGTCGACCCACGACGGGTTCGACTTCGTCGATGGGCGCGGCTTCGAGACCCACCAGGAAATCGCCGAACAGGGTCGACCGACCGAACCCCGCCGGGAGGAGATCGTCCTCGACCCACGGATGGCCGACGATCTGGGCGTCGAACCCGGCGACACCGTCTACGTGGGGACGAGCACCCAGACCGCGCCGGACAACGAGTTTACGGTCGTCGGCACGTCCTCGTACTACTCGCAGTATCTCGGCGAGGAGGCCGCGACGATTCCGCTGGGAGATCTGCAGGCGATGGCCGGCACCACCGGCACCGATCGCGCCACGTTCGTCACCGCCGACGTCGCCGACGGGGCCGATCGCGACGCCGTCGCGGCCGCTCTCAGCGAGGCGTATCCGGAGTACGACGTCCGGACGAGCGACGACCAGGTCGGCGCGTTCCTCGAGGAACGGCCGCTCGTGCTCGCGAGCGGGTTCCTGCTGGTCGGTCTCGCCGTCGTCGGGGGCCTCGTCCTCACGACGAACCTGTTCGTCCTCGTCGCCGTCCAGCAGCGCCACGACCTCGCCGCCCTCCGGGCGATGGGCCTCTCGAAGCGCCTGCTCGCGGGGACGGTCGGTACCCAGGGCGTGGTCATCGGCCTCCTGGGTGGACTGGTCGGCCTCGCGCTGACGCTACCATCCGTCCACGGCCTCAACCACCTGTCCGCGTCGGTGCTCGGCTTCGAAGACGTGCTGCAAACGCCACCGGCGGTGTACGCCATCGGCTTCGCGCTCGCGCTGTTCGTCGGGTCGGTCGTCGCCCTCGTCACCGGTTGGCGGGCGGGACGCTACGCGCGCGTCGAACACCTCGAGGAGTGAGCGCCTCGAGAGACCTTGTGAACGCCGTCTAACGGCTGTCTCCCGACGCCCACTCGATGCGGAATACTTCCGCCTCGAGCGTCTCGCGTTCGGCGTCGTGGAACGCGAACCGGTGCTCGATCGGGAGTTCCGCGCGGAACGCGTGAGTGACCTCTCCACCAGCGTCGCTCGCGAACGACTCGACGAACGACTGGCTCCCCCCGTTGTGGATCGTATAGGAGACGGCCCCGAGTTCGTTCGCGGTCTCGAGAAACGGCCGATCGGCGTGTCGGTTCCCGCGTTGGGCACCGAACGGGGGGTTAGCGACCACGGTCGCGCCGCTCGCCGAGACCGGATGTCGTCTCACGTCGCCGCGAACCCACTCGATTCGGGTTTCGGAGCCGACTCGCTCGGCGTTTTCCCGTGCGGTCCCCAGCGCCTCGCGGTCGACGTCCACCCCGACGACCCTCCGCGCTCCAGCCAACGACGCCGCGATGGCGAGCATCCCCGTCCCCGTGCCGAGGTCGATCACCCGGCGCTCGAGGTCGCCCTGGAGGGCGGCGTGATGGCAGACGTGGGCGGCGAGTTCGGCCGGCGTCAGGTACTGCTCGAGGTCGGGCGAGGGATCGGGAAAATCGGCGACCGCCTCGAGCGCGCGGGCGAGGTCCCGTCGCGACGGGCCAGCCATGCGCTCAGTGCTCGAGCGCGATCGGTCCCTCGAGGTCGAGGACGATGCCTTCGCGTTCGGCGCGTTCGGCACAGGCCGCGAGCGCCGGCTGGACCTTCCGTTCGTCGGCGACCTCCTCGACGACGACGGAGACGGTACCCACGCCGAGGAACGCGCCGGCCCGGACGTACGAGCGGACGCGATCGATCTCGTCCTGGGTCGCGAGCGAGCAGTCCTCGTCGAAGCAGGCACGAACCCTCAGATCCGACGGCGAGAGCCCCTCGGCGGCGAGTTCGCGTTTCAGGTCGCGAAGGTACTCCGGCGCGGTCGACTCGAGGGTCTCGGCCTCGAGCGCGACGGGCGTGACGTCGGCCGGTCGACAGCGCTCGATCGTCGATTCCAGTTCGGGGGACGAGGTCGTACTCATTACCCGACCATACATAGTCTGCATACAAAAATGTTTGTGAATGCTTAGTAGTAATATTCGGCCGTTCGATTCGCGTTCCCCGCCCGTCCATCGGCCCAAACCGACGATCGGTCGGCACGAGGTTCGAATAGAGTTAAGAGCCGGCCGAAAAAAGGTCACGTATGGACGAGTGTCCCCGATGCCAGGGATCGCTCGAGATGCTCTCGCTCGGCGATGCATCGACCGTCACCTGTCCGCACTGTGAGTACGCGGACATCCCGGTCGAACACGAACGACAGGTCGAGGAGCCCGAATCCTGGCAAACCGCGTTCAACCGGTTCTACCGGAGCCAAAAACCACAGTCGGACGAGTAGCTGACCGTTCGACGTCGTAGAGAAACGGACGCGAGTGTCGGGTTATTCGGCGGCCGCTTCGGCTTCTTCGGCTGCCTCGGCTGCTTCTTCCTCGTCGACGTCCTCGTCGGAGCGTGCGGCGACGAGGCCACCACGGGCGACGCTGTACAGCGGTTCCGAGGCGTGACTGACGTCGCTGATCGAGAACGGGATGGTCGCGTCCTCGAGGTGGTCACGGAACAGCTCCTCGAAGCCGTCGGGGCTCGAGGTGCCGCCGGTGACGACCACGGGGACGTCCAGCCCTTCCTCGACGTCTTCCTCGTCGACTTCGGCGACGATGTTCTCGATGACGTAATCCAGCAGGTTCTCGTAGTAGATCGACAGCGCACCTTCGACGCCGCCAACGTCGGTCGTGAAGTCGAGTTCGAAGTCGTCCTCCTTGATGGAGGTGACCTTGTCGACGGGCGTACCGGTCGCCTGTGCGGCCTGCTGGTCGACCCAGTCGCCACCGCGCGCGACGGAGAACTTCATGACCGGAACGGCGTAGTACGCCAGACAGACGTTCGTCATGCCGGCACCGAAGGAGATGCCGAGTCCGGTGAAGTTGTTGTCCGCCAGTTCGCTGTAGATGACGGACATCCCCTCGTTGATGGGTTCCGCGTCGTAGCCCATGTCGTTGAGGAAGGATTCGATCGTCTTCTGGTGGTACAGCGTCGAGAGGTCCGAGTCGATCGGATCGGCCGGGGTCGAGAAGTAGAGCTTCTCGTCCGGATAGGCGGGTTCGCCGACGACCTGCTCGATGATGAGCTTCATCATCGGGATCGCGCTCTGCTCGTCGTTCGAGAGGATCCCGTGTTTCATCGGCCGGCGGGTCTCCTTGTTGAAGATGTTCGCGAAGTTCAGGGCGTCGTCGCCGACGACGTAGACCTTGTCGTCCTTGCGGATGTGGAGGACTTCGCTTCGCGAGAGCATCTGCTCGGCCATATCCGAGTACTCGATCTCGACGAAGGAGTTACGCTGTTGCACGAATACCGTGTCGTTCCCATCCTGCTGTGCGGACAGGATGTTCATCGTACCGACGTCTAGGCCTTTGGCCATAGTGAGGCAACGTTACCGATAGACCATAAATCTATGTGCCTTAATTCCAACGGCCGATCGCCACCAGTAATTTCCAATTACCGGCAGTAAGAACGGATTACGAGCGGCCTACCAGCGATCGAAGCCGGTCGAGCACCGACGCGAGGCGGCCGCCGTCGTTCGCGGCCGCCGGGCCGTCCTCGGAGGAGCGTTGCTGTTCGCGCAGTTCCTTCAGTTTCGCCGTCTGATCGTCGACCGTTTCGCTCGAGGTCGTCGTCTTCGTCTCGCCTCCCTTCAGCCCCTTGAGGCCGGCAACCTGCTGGTCGACGCCCGACGAGCGGGTCGTCTTCGCCTGGACGTTCACTTCGACGTCGCTGAACTCGTCCTCCGAGAACTCGAGTCGGGTGTTGTCGGATTCCCTGACGCCACCCCAGGAGAGTTCGACGCCTTCCATCGCCTCGTCGATGTCCCGCTGGATCTCCTCGTCGGAGTACGATTCGGTCTCTTCCTCCTCGCTCTCGAGTTCCACGGCGTCGGCCGAGCGGGCGATGTCGAGGTAGTGGGCGATGAGCGCCGCGCCGGTCGAGGCCGTCAGCCCGGCGAGACCGAGTGCGTACGTCGCCGTGATCTCCACGGTGTAGTCGACGTCGGACATGAAGTTCCAGTTCTCCGGATAGGCGAGAACGAATCCGCCCGTGGCCGCGAGGGTCACGACGCCGCCGGCCGCGGAGATACCGACCGCCTTCCGACTCGAGGGCAACAGGACGACGACCCCCAGCAACAGCGTCGGCAATGAGAGCATGCCGAGGGTGAACGCCGGTTCGACCCAGTGGAAGTACGCGGGATCGGACCTGCTGAAGGTACTGCTCCAGAGGAAGAGGGCCAGTGCCAGGACCGCTAGGACGACGCCGCCGAGGAACAGACCGAAGCCGACGTAGACGTCGGTCCTGTTTTCCGGTTCCCCGATGTAGCGGCGGTAGAGGTCGAATAGCCGACCGTCGAGGGGCTGTTCCGCAGGCATTACCCTCCCGTTGAAACTCCAGTACTATGACTGTTGGGTCACCGCCCAGGACGAGTCGTTCGTGACGCCGAGTCGAAAAGCGCCGCCGTTATACCGTCCCGTCCGCTAGGGCGGTTAATGAGTCAGGACTCGGCTACCACAGAGGGGGACCTCCGCAACACGGGGATGCGTCTCAAGCACGATCGCGAGTGGGATTACGAACTCGAGCGGATCGTCGACGCGATCGAGGAGCGGGACGCGAAGAAAGTCGGTCTCCAGTTCCCCGAAGGGCTGAAGCGGCGTGGCCCGGCCGTCGCCGACGACCTCCGCGAGTTAACCGACGACGTGACCTTCATGCTCTCGGGCCAGCCCTGTTACGGTGCCTGCGACCTCGACACCTACCTGATGAAACGCACGGACGTGTTCGTCCACTTCGGTCACTCGCCGATGAAGGACACGGACAAGGTCATCTACGTCCCGCTGTTCTCGAACGTCGAGGTCACGCCGATCATGGAGGAGGCGCTGGACACGCTCGAGGATCCCGACGAGACGGCGGGCGTCGGCCTCGTGACGACCGCCCAGCACATGAACCGGTACGACGAGATGCGGGAGTTCCTCGAGGACCAGGGCTACGAGGTCCATAGCCGACGCGGCGACGAGCGTCTGACCCACGAGGGGCAAGTGCTCGGGTGCAACTACGCGAGCGCGGACGTGCCCGCGGATCAAGTGCTGTACGTCGGTGGCGGCAAGTTCCACCCCCTCGGACTCGCGATGGAACACCCGAACAAACACGTCGTCATCGCCGACCCCGTCAACAACGTCGTCACCGTCGCCGACACGGAGAAGTTCATGAAACAACGGTACGCCGCGGTCCACAAGGCGATGGACGCCGAGAAGTGGGGCGTCATCTTCTGTACCAAGATCGGTCAGGGTCGCTGGGAGGTCGCCCAGGACATCCTCGAGGACAACGACGACGCCTACCTCATCACGATGGACGAAGTGACGCCGGACCGCCTGCGGAACTTCGACATGGACGCGTTCGTCAACACCGGCTGTCCGCGGATCACGACCGACGACGGCCCGCAGTTCCACAAGCCGATGCTCACGCCCGGCGAGTACGAGATCGCCGTCGGCAACAAGCCGCTGGACGAACTCTCCTTCGACACCTTCCACGGCACCTGGTAGTCGACACGGACCGAGTCCGGCCCGGTGGATTCGCGACAGTTCCGAACCCCGCCCTCCAGTACCACACCCAACAGAGAGCCGACCGCTGTCGCCGTGCCCGATCGGCTGGCCGGCCTTCGTCGATCGCCGATTCGGTAGGTTATCGGCGAACGAGTGAATCGTACGGCCGTATTACCGCCTCCCCACCAGCCGGAACCACCGCGAACACAGACGTTACGCTGTAGACGTTCGAATCTTTGAACGACAGGAATTCTGACCATATTCAAATGGAGTGGCTATTATGTAGATGATTTTCACCTAAACAGAGACAAAATCGCACTACTTCCAATGTGGTTTGGGCGAGGTCTTTTGGACCGATAGCCCGGACCAGTAGTCGATGACTACCTCAGCCCCCAGCGGACGATCGGCCGACGCTCGCACCGAGTGCTTCCAGTCGCTGGCGGACCCGACGCGCCGTGCGATCGTTCGGCTGGCCCACGAGCGATCCCCCGAGGGAATCGGGAAACGCGACCTTGCGACCAAAATCGCTGCGGTAACCTCCGACGAAGCGTCCGACGCGGTGACGGACGACCAGCACCGCCGCGCGCTCCTCGAGTGTCACCACAGCGCGCTCCCCGCGTTGCGCGACGCCGGCCTCGTCACGGTCGTGGACGAGACCGTTCGCACGACCGACCACTGGCTCTACGACCACCCGACGTTCGACGCGGTCGTCGCGGGTCCGACGGACGACGACGAGGACCTCGACGCGGTGTACGAGGCGCTGGCCGACGAGCGGCGACGGACGGTCCTGAGCGTCCTCGGTGCGCAGTACCACCCGATTTCCACCGAGACCCTCGCCCGCGACGTCGCCGCTCGAGAGGCCGGCACGACCGAACGCGACGTCTCGAGCGAGCGCGTCGCCAGCGTACGAACCTCGCTCGTCCACGCCCATCTGCCGCTGCTGGCGGAGTGCGGTCTCGTCACGTACGACGCCGAAGACGATCACGTCTCCTACCAGGGCCATCCCGAACTTCGCGCCGAGTGGCTCGTCGACGGCGTGACTACTGCGGAGTCGAGTGACGACGGCGACTCGAGCGACGACGACGCGGACCCGTTCGCCGAAACGCCGGACGTCGAAACGATCGACGGTCGGGAGTCGATCGTCACGACCGGCCAGTCGCTGTGCGAACGGGCCGACGACGAGTTGTTCGTTCTGGTTACGGCCTCGAGTCTGCTCGAGGAGGGCTGTCTCCGTCGGATCGAAGATGCCGCGGATCGCGGCGTCGACGTCTACCTCGGCACTCGGGACCCGACCGTTCGCGAACTCGTCCGCGAGCGGGCACCGTCGGTCGACCTCTGGGAACCGGCACTCGACTGGCTCACCCCGCCGCCCGAACGGGACGCCGTCGGCCGACTGGTACTCGTCGACCGGGAAGCCGTATTACTCGGCACGTTCGGCCGCTCGAGCAGCGACGGTCGCGCGTTCGACGAGCGGGCGATCCTCGCGGAGGGCGTCGACAACGGCCTCGTCGTCTTCGTCCGGCAACTGCTCGGCTCGCGGTTCGACCACCTCGAGGGCGGTCGCTCCGGGTTCCGCTCCGAGATTCCGCTGTAGGCCCGAGTGACGAGACGACAACACTTACCCCGTTCCTCCGCACATCCCTGCACATGACTCGTAGCGACTGGGGAGACTGGCTCGTACGAGACGTCGAGGAAGCCGATCCCGACGGCGTCGCCGTCTGGTATCTCGGCTGTAACGGCTTCGTGCTCAAGGCTGCCGACGGGACGACGGTCTTCGTCGATCCCTACGTCGGACTCGGCGATCCGCCACGGACGATCCGCATGATCCCCGTTCCGTTCGACCCGGCCGACGTCGACGAGGCAGACGCCGTCTTCGCGACCCACGAGCACACCGACCACGTTCACGGACCGAGCCAGGCACCGATCCTCGAGAACGCAGGGGCGACCTTCTACGGTCCCGACGACAGCCTCGCGGTCGCGCGCGAAGACGAATCCTGGACCGACGAGTGGGACGTCGACGACGAACAGTTGGTCGAGGTTACGGAAGGTGAGACCATCGAGATCGGATCGCTGACGGTCCACGTCGAGGTCGCATACGACCCAGACGCGACCCACCCCGTGAGTTACGTCTTCGAACACGACGGGACGACGATTTTCCACGGCGGGGATACGAAACCGAGCGACGAGTTCGAGCGCGTCGGCGACGAGTACGACATCGACCTTGGAATCATGGCGTTCGGAACCGTCGGGCAGATCCCCGACAAGGAGACCCGCGAGCCCAAACGGACTCGCTGGTACAACGACGAGAACCAGATCGTCGAGGCCGCGGCGGCGCTCGAGGTCGACCGACTGCTCCCGAGTCACTGGGACATGTGGAAGGGGTTGACGGCCGATCCGAAGGTCCTCCATCACCACGCGAAGAGTTTCGAGTCACCGCGTCACCTCGAACTCGTCGAGATCGGCGATCGAATCGACCTCCCGTAGCCGTTCACGGCTGCCAAAATCGACGGTTCTGATGGTTGGTTGATACTGTCCGTACCTTTTATAGTAATGGTATGGTAACGTTGTCCGCATGAGTAGCACCGCCGACACGGACGACGTGATCGAAGTCAGTGCTGACGGGTTGACCGTCAGGAAATCGTTCACGGCGGACGAGTTTCCAGTTCCCGCGATCCGATTCGAGATCGCGTCTGACCGCGACGATCACGTCACGTTTCGACTCTCCGAAGATATCCCGGACTCCTTCCCGATGGACAAGGTCGGGTTTCATCCGAACTATCACAGCGACGACTGGACTGCCTTCCAGGACAACCACGTCGAGTTTACGGGAACCGTCTCCCCCGACGATTCCCTCGTGACTGTCTACGGGGTTCGAATCGACGACGAGGACGAGGTCGGAGCCTTCATGGCCGAGCCAACGATCGTCGAGGTCAGCGCCGACGAGGAACAGGGCACCGACGCCGAAGAGGTCGAAGAGGGCGTGATCGAGAGCATCGTCGAGGACGATCGCAATCAGCCCGTCAAAGACATGCTCTCGGGACAGTCCGACTCCGTCCCCGGCCTCGACACGGACGACGACGGGGACGACGAGGACGAGGTCGAACTCGAGGAGGGCGGCGACCTGGACCTGAACCTCGACGACGTCGACACGGAACCGGTAGAGACGCCCGACGAGGACGACGAGGAAGACGACGCACCCGATATCGATCTCGGATTCAGCGACGACGAGATTCCGGATCCCGACGAGGAGCTCGAACTCGACGAACCCGACGAAGACATCGAACTCGACGACCTCGAGGAAGACGACAGTACCGACGTCGATCCGCTCGCGGACGACGCACCCGAGGTCGACGCCGACGAGGAAGCCGAGGAACCGGAGATCGACCTCGACCTCGAGGCTGCCGCCGACGAGGCGGACGTCCTCGAGGAGGAGTCCGCCGAGGAGCCCGAGCCAGCGACGGAACCGGCCACCGAAACGTCCGACGACACGCCTGCCGAAACGCCCGATTCCGTCGAAGCCGAAGCCACGGCCGACGGTGACGACGAACCGACGCCGGACGCATCGGACGAGGACGGCGCGACTGCATCCCCCGACGCGACCGACGAGCCCGCTTCGCCTGTCGAAACGACTTCAGACGCGGCTCAAGAGTCGCGTCCTGCAGTGACCGACGGCTCGATCGTCGACCGACTCGTCGAGGAACTCGAGTCCGACTCCGTCGACGACGACGAACTGGCGACGCTTCGATCCGCACTGGGCGTCGAACCGTCGAGCGTCGAACAGGTGAAGTTCGACCACCTCCAGTCCCGGGTCGAGGAAGTCGCGGCGTACACGAGCGCGCTCGAGGAGTTCCTCGACGACAACGGCACCGGCAAACAGCTCATCGAGGACCTCACGTCAGACGTCGAAGAACTACAGGCCGAGTTCGCTCGCGTCGACGACCGACTCGAGTCGGCCGAGTCGCGGATCGACGACAACGCCGACGAGATCGATACGCTGACCGAGTGGTCGACCGATCTCGAGGGAGATATCGAAGCTCTCGACGACGACCTCGACTCGGTCTCGGAATCCGTCGATGCCGTCGACAGCGCCGTCGACGCCGTCAACGAAGACGTCGAGGAACTCGACGACGGCCTCGGCAGCGTCGAAGACGACCTCGAGGAGGTCGCCGACGACGTCGACGATCTAGAGGACGACCTCGACGACGTCGAGGACGAACTCGAGGACGTCCGGTCCGACGTAACGGACATCCAGGAGTGGCGCAACCAGCTCGGATCGATGTTCGCGGACAACTAGCTCCGTCTGCTCTCGGTTTCGATTTTCGACGCAGTAGCTCCCGGAAACGCAACGCGTTTATCCCTCGCCGGTCGAGAATCCGCCGATGGGCGAGACTGTATCGATCGCCGTACCCCGCAAGGGGCGACCGCTCGAGTCGGTGCTCGAGCGGGTCGCTCGTCGACTCGACGTGCCGGATCTCGCCGACGAGATCACGTCCACGCTTCGCCACGAGAAGGCTCTGACCAAGGGAACGATCGACGCCGACGAGGACGACGTCTACCATCGTCTCGCCGACTACAGTTCCGTCACCGATCCGACCGAACCGGAGTATACGCTCCTGCGCGACGACCGCGCCGGGAAACCGCGCCGGATCGTCTTCGACAGCGTCACCATCCCCCTCGAGGGGGTCGACGCCGCTCCCGACGACGTCGCAATCCGACTCGTCGGCCGCGAAGAACCGTTCCGGGCCCTGCGAACCCACGAGTTCGCGCTGGGGTTCGACAGCGCCGACCTCGTGCTCGAGGAAGTCGTCGAACTCCGGCCCGAACCCCTGGATCGCATCGCCGACGTCAACGCCCGGATCGATCCAGCGGATACTGACGTTCGCGTCGTCACCGGCCTCGGCGACACCGTCTATCACACGCTGATGGGGACTCCCGACGTCGTGCCACAGTCCTCGTCGCTCGACCGGGCATTTCTGGAGGGATACGAGGGGCCACTCTGTATCGAACCGCGGTACGAGCGCCTCGTCCAGGCGGTCCTCGGAACGCGAACGCTCGACGGCGTCGAGTTTCGCTACCCCGAGGACGGCCGCGAGGAAGAAGCGGCGATCGCACAAACCGGGCTGGGCGTCTACCTCACCGTAACCGGATCGACGGCCCGGGACCACGGCCTCCTGCTGGGCGAGCAACTGTTCCCCAGCGAGACGGTGCTCCTCGAGAACGTCTCCGAGGTCTCCGAGTCGATTGCGGCCGTTCGGGCGCTCCTCGACGGCGACGACCTGGAAACCAAACTCACCGTCGACGGCTACTGATACGTCACGTCAGCCGACCCAGTACTTTCGAAATTCGCTTACGTACAGCCCCGTTCTCTCGAATTCTTCGCCGTCTGGAGGCTTCGACGACGGATGGCGAACTCGAGTGAACCGGCCCGGATCGATGGTCTACGATCGTAATTCGTGGCGCTCAGTTGATACCTATGACCGATCGACACCCCCGACGTTCGGTATAGCGATATATGATTTACCCGGCCGGCATAAGACAGTATAATTGAGTACGATTATAGTAAACAACATCACGAAGGAGAGTAGAACGGCCGATTTCGTCGGTTTCAGTCCATCAGCGAATAGATGTGCTGGAGATAGGTTTTACGGACGCGATCACCCCAGTTGTGAGTGTAGGTATCGATCACGTCGCCGGCGACGTCTCCGCGGAGGTACTGGACGATACCGCGGTCACCCGTTCGATCCCGGAGGTGCGTCGTGAAGAAGTGCCGAAAGTAGTGCGGCGTGACGTTCTCGGTCGTCCCGCCACCCGTCCGATACCAGCCCCGCTCTCGAGCGTGTTTTTCCACGATATAGCGGACGTCGGAGGGCGTGAGGCGCTCTCCCCAGGAATCTCGTGTATCCAGAAAGAGCGGCTGCGCCGAGGAGACGGCGTCCGGACGGATCGCCAGCCACTCCTCGAGTGCCCGTCGGAGCTCCGCATCGACCGGAACGACGGTGTCTCGCTTGCGTTTGTTGGAGGCCGTCCGTTCCTCACCGTTGATCGTTTTTCCGCGTTCGGGCGCGGCGGCGACGAATACCGACGCCGGCCGGCGTTCGAGTTCGACTCGCGGCGTCCACTCGAGGTCGATTCGGTCGGTCTCGAGGTTCAGATCCCGCAAATCGAGGTTACAGCATTCGCCGACACGCATCCCGGTTTTCAGCAGCGTCAGGACGACGGCTCGCTCGAGCGGATGGGTGATCGATTCGACGAACGACCGCATTTCCGGCACGGAGATGTCCCGTCGCGTCGGATCCGTATCGATCGATTCGGACAGCTCTTCCATGACCAGCGCCATCGGGTTGTCGTCGAAGACGCCGACGCGAGTCATGTAGTCGTAGAAGCGGTTCAGATAGGAGGCGTACGTGGCGATCGTACTCGGTTCGAACTCCCCCCGAAGCGAGTGGATCCAGGCCATACACTCCCGACGACCGGCGTCTCCGGGGCCGACCACCGGATCGAAACGCGCCGTGACGAACGATTCGAACTCCCTGAGGACCCGTTCGTAGGCTTCGAGCGTCCGTTCGCTCTTCCCGTGGTAGCGCTGATCGTCGAGGAAGTACGCGATCGGATCGGTGACGTCTTCGGGCGCTTGGGTGCCGGGTTCAGTCGCCATCGCGATCACCGACCAGGGTGTAGCCGCCGTCGCGGCCGCTGTATCGGATCCGGTCGTTCGCCTGGAGGTCCTCGAGGGTCTCGTCGAGCCGCGACTCGATGTCGTCGCTGACCGCCTCGAGGAGTTCGTCCCAGGAGAACGTGTCATCGGCTAGTAATTCGAGGACCCGTGTTTCGAGGGCGTTACCCCCAGGGTCTGACCCGGTAGAATCGGGTTCCTCTTCAGTGGGTTCGAACCCCTTCCGGCCGGCCTGGACCATCGTCCGAACGAACTCGCTCTGGCTCATGTCGAGTTCGTCGGCGTGGTCCTGCCACTCTGCCTTCTGGTAAGCGGGGACGTAGGTCTTGACGTATTTCTTATTCGTATCCGCCGAGTCGCTCATACACCACCCATCAAACGCCGCGACCTTCAATCTACCTCCAATTCGAGCTAAGTGAGTTTATCTCGATGTGAAGGTCCGCTTTGGCGACTAAAATTGGCCTATAGATTAGGATTTAGTTTCTATTTGGGCCGTGATTAGAGATGTAGTAGTTGCCCTTGTAGACCCACGATTCGAGATAATGTATATCCACAGGCGTTCGTTCACCCGATCATCCCGGCCATCTACCACGTGTCGAGACTGTCAGTTCCAAGGTAAATCGAACCAGGTTTCGCTGAGTATTCGCCCCTACGGCTCAACCAGCCACGGACTCGAGTCGACAGAGTGATCGTTTCTCGAGGAATGCGTGCATGTCACCGGCGGGACCACCACTACCCTCGACTCCCCGTAATTCACCCGAACGGAGTGGATCGAGACGGCTCATTGACCGGCCTATTCAGCGATTCGGGCAACGGGATTCCAGTCCCCGGCCCCAGAGCCGTAGTCGGCGAAAATCCGATGAGATGGCATCTAACGGCGTTTTCGGGGACTGAAGTGGGTTTCGAGTTCGCGGGTCGGATTTCCGTCTCGAGCACCGATCGATCGTGGGTCGAAACCGTTCCGCCACTGGTGCCGTCAGTTGAACGGTGGCCAGTCAGCAATCGATAGATACACTCGCGGCCTGAGCTGACGAGATCAGCCTATACCGGCCTCGATCCCAAACGGGGAATGGGTACTCCTATCATCTGTCGCGTTACTGCCGATCGCTGAACCCGGGTCCGATGCCAGTCAAGTCCCAGTATCGAGCCGCTCCAATCGAATCGCAGTTGCCGGGTGCAGCCCAGCATCGCGACACGATTAGCGTTCGTCTCGGCGACCCTGGCGAAGTAACTTCCAGCGAGTCGACCAGCCACGCCAGGTGGCTCGAGGAGCCCCGATTCAGCCGAACGGAACGTTTTTGTGGGATAGCGACGACGTACAGGTGAATTGGTGGTTCGCGGGGAGCGATTTCGGTTCGGTCGAGTGGGAACACGTAAACCATATTTCGATATATCTAATCGGCCCCCCGTACGCTACCAGAGATCTCCCCGACTGTCGATCGCCGTTGATCGCCGCCACGGCCGGTGCAGATTCTCTTCCTACCGTTTTCTCGGGTCAGTTGCAAGGAACCACCGGGGACCGCTCGAGCCGAGTTCGAGCCCCGGTGGCCACAGAACGACCGAGAGCGCGACCACGTCCCTTTTCACGGATTGCACAGTGGATCGACACATGGCTTCGGCCGAACTCGTCGACCTCGAGATCACGAATGGCGTCGCAATCGTCCGCCTGAACCGCCCGGAGAGCCTCAACGCAGTCACGCTCGAGTTACTCTCCGACCTTCGCGACGCGTTGGTCGACCTGCCGGAGGACGATATCGGTGGTCTCGTGATCACCGGCGCAGGCGAGGTGACGTGCGCCGGGATGGATCGCGAGATCGTCGCTGACCCGGCGTACGACGAGAAGTTCGCCGACGACATCGACGCGCTAACCGCGGAGGTATACGACGTTCTCTCCTCGAGATCGTATCCGACGGCGGTCGCGGCCCGCGGGGCGCTCGTCGGCATCGGCTTCATCCTCTCGCTGCGGTGTGATTTCCTCGTCGTGGGCGAGGAGACGACGCTCTCGATGCCGGAAGTCCAGTTCGGTATCGCCGCCACGGAGGCGGTTCCCTACCTCGAGGCCATCGTCGGAACCAGGCCGGCGAAAGAAATCGCGCTCACCGGCGACGCCCTTCCTCCCGAGCGCGCTCGGGAGTTGGGGCTCGCAAACCGAGTCGTACCCGAATCCGAGGTCGAAGCGACGACGCGCGAACTCGTCGAGGAAATAGCGGCCCACGACCCCGATGCAGTTGGACGATTGAAAGCAGCGATGGGCGATCCCATGGCCTAGGGATTGGCGAACGAATCGGCAATCGAAAACCTGCACCGCACGATGTGAATCTCGAACGACTTACTGGATCGCCGTCCGGACGTCCTCGACACGATAGAGGTCGTCTTGGATGCCCTCGCCCTCGCAGTCGTCGTTCGGACACTCGTAGTGCCAGCCGTCCTGTGTGGCGTCGACCTCCCGGAACCGGTCTCCACATACCTGGCAGAATAGGTCTCCGTTCTGGCACGTGTCCCGGTGGAGTTCGAGGGCGAGTTCGGTCTGGAAGGACTGGTTGCAGTTACGACAGGTGTGCATATTACGTCCGACGAGACCCTCCGTCAAAACTGCTTGGGTTCTTTTATTGCGCCCGAATCGCCCGTGATTTGGCCCCACTGCGCCGATTTACTACCAATTACCATTGAAGAAAGAGTGTCAATATAATCGATTTACTCGCTGTCGAGTACTCCGAATTCCGTCACGTTGCGGTGTCGTGGTGGCGCGTCACACACCCCCACACAACTATGTAAGAACACAGAGAGAAACGGCTCGAGCGGTGATCCGGCGACGGCGTCAGTTGTCCTGACCGAGAATCCCGCGCTCGGTCATCTTTCGGGGGTCGAGGACCTCGTCTGCCTCCTCCTCGTCGAGGTAGCCCTTCTCGAGGACGACCTCCCGAACCGTCTTGTCCTCCTTGAGCGCGGTCTTGGCGACCTCGCTGGCCTTGTCGTAGCCGATGTGGACGTTCAGGGAGGTGGCCATCGCCATCGACTGCTCGACGCGTTCGCGGCAGTACTCCTCGTTGGCCTCGAGTTTCGCGACGAAGCGCTCGGCGAAGACCTGGCTGGCGTTGGAGATGAGTTCGGCCGACTCGAGGAAGTTGTGGGCGAGGACCGGCTTGTAGAGGTTGAGGTCGATCTGGCCCTCCGCGGCACCGGCGGAGACGGCGGCGTCGTTGCCGACGACCTGCTTGTGGACCTGGTTGACGGCCTCGGCGACGACGGGGTTGATCTTGCCGGGCATGATGGAGGAACCGGGCTGGTTCTCGGGCTGTTCGATCTCGCCCAGTCCGTTACGGGGACCGGAGGCCAGCAGTCTGAGGTCGTTCGCGATCTTGTTCAGCGAACCCGCGACCACGCGGAGCGCACCGTGGGCCTCACTCATCGCGTCGTGGGCGGCCTGGGCCTCGAAGTGGTCGTCGGCCTCGCGGAACTGGACGCCGGTCTCCTTGGTGATGTACTCGGCGGCGCGACCGGGGAACTCGGGGTGCGTATTGAGGCCCGTACCGGTCGCCGTCCCGCCCAGCGCGAGTTCTGCGAGGTGTTCGCGGACCTTGTCGACGCGCGAGAGTCCCTTCTCGATCTGGGTGCGGTAGCCGCCGAACTCCTGGCCGAGCGTCACCGGCGTCGCGTCCTGCAGGTGCGTGCGGCCGGTCTTGACGACGTCGTCGAACTCCTCCTCTTTCTCCTCGAGCGCCTCGCGGAGCGTATCCAGCGCGGGGATGACGTCCTTCTCGACGGCCTCGAGGGAGGCGACGTGCATCGCGGTCGGGATGACGTCGTTGCTCGACTGGCCGTAGTTGACGTGGTCGTTGGGGTGGACGACGCGGTCGCCGATCTCCGCGCCCATGATCTCGGCGGCGCGGTTGGCGATGACCTCGTTGGCGTTCATATTAGAAGAGGTCCCCGAGCCAGTCTGGAAGACGTCGACCGGGAACTGGTCGTCGTGTTCGCCGGCGATGACCTCGTCGGCGGCCTCGATGATCGCCTCGGCGACGTCCTCCTCGATCAGGTCGAGATCGCGGTTGGCCTGCGCGGCGGCCTTCTTGACGACGCCGAGCGCGCGGACGAACCGTCGGCCGAACGTGATCCCCGAGATGGGGAAGTTCTGGATCGCCCGCTGGGTCTGGGCCCCCCAGTACGCGTCCGTGGGAACCTGCATCTCGCCGAGGCTGTCCTCCTCGATTCGGTAGTCGTCGTCTCCCATACGCGGTGGGTCACGGCCAGGGTGGTAAAATCCACCGAAACGAACGTGACGGGCGGAAAATCGGCCCGTCAATCGTCGGGACGACTCAGGTGAAATCGACCGAGAGTCCGACCTCGCCCTCGCTTCGTTTTCGTAGTGCGGTCTGGAGGCGGTCGCGACTCGTCGCGTGAACGTCACGGCCGTCCTCGAGTTCGACGTCGTAGATAGTCGGAGCCGACCAGAACAGGGTCCGGGAACTGGCCGTATCAATGACGACCGACGCAAGACCGAGTCGGCGCTGGAAGATCGAGCGTCGCGTGTTGACCGTCTGAATCCGGTAGTAGGGGATCACCGTCGTCCGCCGTCGCCAGAAGCCGCGTCTGACGACGAGGTGTTCGTCGCCGACGTAGTAGCCGAGGTTGACGTAGCGGAGGTGGGCCGCGGCCGGTACTGCGACGAAGGCGACGGCCGCGAGATACCAGCGTTCGAACACGGTCACGCGAGTGAGCCCGAACGCCAGGGCGACCAGAGCTGCGGCAACGAGCGAGTACCGAACGAAGTACCGTCGACGGGCGACCGTCGGCGGACTCCTGAACCGGGGCGTTTCGATCCCGGTGAGGTTCTCGGTGAACCCGTAGACGCGGCCGCTCTCGGCGAGGGGCACGGCGGACTGACTTCCACCGTTGCTGTCGGGGCCGTAGCCGGCCGTCTCGACCCACAACCCAGCGTAGCCGAGCAGCCGCTGTGCGGGGTTGTCGGTGATAGTGACCGACTGCACCTTCTCGGCGGGGATGGAGCCGCTGTATCGCTGGAGCAGCCCCCGTTCGTAGACGAAGTCGTCGGCGACCCGGCCCAGTTGGAAGTCGTAGTAGGTCGCGAACGTGTAGGCCACGCTGAGGAGGTAGGTGATGACGACACCGTTGACGAACGAGACGAGCGTGAGAATGCCGTAACTGCTTGCGGTTCCCGTCTCGAGGTCCGCCGGTCCACCTAGCGGTTCGGCAACACTGAGGAAGAATTCGATAATCGTGTCGGTCATGAAGAAGAAAACGAACAACACTCCGGCGACGGCTGCCGGGCGAAACGAGGTAAAGGAGTACAGGAGGAGTTCGCGGGCCTCGAGGTCGAACAGCCCCTCTCGCTGTGGTCCAGCGACCTGGTTCGGCGCTCGATCGCCGGGAATCGACTCGCCAGCACCCGGGCCGGGGCCGATTCCGCGATCCGGCGAGTCGACGGCTGGCTCGTCCGTGACGTCGGTCGGACCGTCTCCGGTCGCGTCCACGTCAGCCGGCGACGTACCGACGTCTTCGGTGGCGTCGCTCGATTCGGAGGCCTCCATCCCGGTTTCGTCGGCGTCTTCGGACGCACCGGACGGTCGATCGGTACTACGTCCTTTCACCTCGGCGGTGCGGCGACGGATCTCGTTCTGGAGGCGCGTCGCCTCCTCCTCGCCGACGAAACTCAACGTGGCTTCGGTGCTGCCGCCGCCGGCCGTTTCGATCGAGACGACCGCCAGACCGACGAGTCGCTGAAAGACGCCCTGTCGGATGTCGACGTTCTGGATTCGCCGGTAGGGAATTTCGCGGTCGCGTCGGGCGATCACGCCCGAGGCGACGTCGAACGTGTCGTCGGTGATCCGATAGCCGAACCGGTAGTAGTACGCGATCCCGTAGGCGATGCCGGCGACGAATCCGAGCGCGGCGACGAACGGGAACCAGGTCGGCGAGATCGGGTCGAAGACGCCGCCGAGCACGAAGATCAGGAAGACGGGAACCCAGAGCCAGAGGAAGGCGTACTGGACGGCGTAGACGAGCGCGCTGAACGGATGGAGTCGGTTCATGCTCGAGTTAGACGGCGTCTTCGGTTTCGCTCTCGACCGCGAGGTCGCGGAGCGTGTCCTGCAGTTCTCGGGCCCGGTCCGGCGTGAGTCCCGGGATGCGGACGTCCGCGTTGCGCGACCCGGCGGTGTAGACGACGACGCTCGAGAGGCCGAGCACCCGTTCGACGGGGCCGAACTGGGTGTCGACGTGCTGGACGCGGACGAACGGGACGGCCGTTTCGACGAACGTGATCACGCCACGCTCGAGGTAGAGCGCGTCGGACTGGAGTTCGAAGTGCCAGCGCCGGTAGAGCAAGAGTGCGTACACGACGGAGAGAACGAGCGCGACAGCGACGACGCCGACGGTTGCGACCGTCGGGACGGTGACCGAGAGCCACTGGTCGGCGGCAGCGAGGCCGATCCCGAGCACCGCAGCGACGAGGATGCCCTGGCCGATCCAGAGGAACCGGATCCGCGAGTGGAGTGCTTCCATACGAGTGTCCTATCAACACACGTGGATAAAGCTCCCGCTCGGACTCGGTCGGCGGGTCAGGCGTCGTCGTACTCCTCGGGGGTGTACGTCGATAGCTCGAGCGCATGAATGTCCGTCGTCATGTGTTCGTCGAGCGCGTCGTAGACCTGCTGGTGTTGCTGGACGAGCGGCTGTCCCTCGAAGGCAGGCGAGACGACCGTCGCGGCGAGGTGATCGTCGTCGTGCTCGTCGCGTGCGTAGGTGACCGTCGCCTCGGCGTCCTCGAGTTCGGTCTCGATGAGTTCCTCGACGTCTTGAGGGTTCATATGCGGGGCAACGGGCGGTCGAGGCAAAAACGCCGCGGTCTCACAACTCAGAACGGGGTGTCCGGCGGAACGTCGAGTCCCGATCCAGTCTCCGCGAGGCCGTCGAAGCCGGTGCTGACGACGACGTGGTCGATCGCGTCGATCTCTGCGGGTAGGCGGTGTTTGATCGCCTCCGTCGTCATCGAACTGACCCCACAACCGTCGCAGGCACCGGTCAGCGCGATCGAGACACGCCCCTCCTCGAGGTCGACCTCGGTGACCGTCGAGTCGCCGCCGTGCAGTTCGATCTGGGGGAAGTTCCGTCGGAGGAACAGCGAGACGTCGTCGCGGACCGCGTCTTCGGGCGACCGGTCGGACTCGGAGTCGGGCATACCGGACTCGAGGAACCGGAGGGATTTAGCCCTGTTCACGAACGACTCCGCCGTGTCAGTGACGTGGTGTCTGGGAACCGGTCCGATCGCGGTCCGACTCGAGGACGGCGACTTTATGCCGTCGCGACGTCCGGGTGCGCATATGTCACTCGCAGCCGAGACGCGCCGGGCGGTCGACGAGCGGCCGTTCCTCCGAACGGCGCTGCGCGCCGACGTCGTCAACTACACCGCCGCCGCTCGATACCTCGATGTGGAGGGCGAAACCGACGCCATCGCAACCGCGTTGCGCCGCTACGCCGAGGAACTGGACGACTACGAGACGGAACCGCGGACGGTCCGCGTGCGGATGGAGAGCGGATTCGGCCGGATCGATCCCGCCGACGGTGAGAACGAGGAACCGCCGCTTCTCGTCGTCGGGGACGCGGCCTTCGGACCGACCGGCGGCGATCGTACCGCGATCGTCGCGACCGGTTCGGTCGATCCGACCGCCCTCGCGACGACAATCCGACGACTCGGCGTCGAGGGGATCGACCCCATCGTGGCCGGCGTCGGGGACGAGACGCTGGTTGTGATCGTGGATCGACTCGAGGGGGCAAACGCAGTTCGAACGGTCGAAGGCGCGCTCGAGCGGACGCCAGTCCGGACGGATCGAGAACGGTAACGAACGCGACGCGACACCGGCCGGGATCAGGACGGCTTACTCGGCGTCGGCTGCCGGAAGCGTCACGAAGAACGTCGCCCCCTCGCCCGGTTCGGAGTCGACCCAGATGTCCCCATCGTGGCGTTCGGCGATGCGCTGACAGAGCGCTAATCCGATGCCGGTCCCCGAATGCTCGTCGCGGCTGTGGAGCCGTTGAAAGACCTCGAACACGCGTTCCTGTTCGTCCGGATCGATCCCGATCCCGTCGTCGCTGACCGATATTTCCCACCTGCGATCCCGTCGCGCGGCGTCGATCCGTACCTTCGGCGGCTCGTCCCCGCTGTACTCGATCGCGTTCGACACCAGGTTCTGGAACAGCTGTCGCAACTGACCGGCGTCACCCTCGACTCGGGGCAGGTCGCCGACCGTGATCTCGGCGTCGCTCTCCTCGATACTGATCTGGAGGTCCTCCATCACGTCCTCGAGGATCGGATCGAGGTCGACCGGTTCGAGCGGGTCGGCCTGCGTCTCGACCCGGGAGTACGCGAGTAGGCCGTCGATCATCTCGCGCATTCGTTCGGCACCGTCGATCGCGAACGCGAGGAACTCCTCGCCGTCCTCGTCGAGGGCGTCGTCGTAGCGGTTCTCGATGAGTTGGAGGTAGCTCGAGACCATCCGCAGGGGTTCCTGCAGGTCGTGGGAGGCGGCGTAAGCGAACTGTTCCAGTCGCCTGTTCGACTCCTCGAGTTGATCGATGGTCTCCTCGAGTCTGCGCTGGTACTCCTTGCGCTCGGTGATGTCGTGGGCCATCGTCACGCCGGCGAAGACGTCGCCCCGGTTGTCGGTGATCGGCACCGCGTAGAGCACCCACTCCCGCCCGGCGTACTGGAGTTCGACCGACCGCTCCTCGCCGTCGAGGGCGGCCCGGAACGCGGGTTCGAGGGTCTCGCTCGTTTCATCGGGCCAGACGTCGTCGAAGCTCCGTCCCTCGAGGTCGTCGGGTTCGACGGGGATCTTGTCGAACCCCTGGCCGGCCGCCAGCGTGTACTCGAGGTCGTGGTCGAACAGCGTCACGATGCCGTTCGGGAAGTACTCGGCGAGGGCGCGGTAGCGCTGCTCGCTCTCCTCGAGTTGGCGCTCGCGGCGCTTGCGCTCGGTGATGTCGCGATCCGAGACGACGATGGAGACGACGTCGCCGTCGTCGTCCGTCACCGGCCGGAAGACGCCGTTGAGGGTGTACCAGTCGCCGTTCGGGCGGGTGAGGTCGGCCTCGAACTCGACGTACTCGCCGGCCGCGGCGCGCTCGGTCCACTCTCTCACGTCCTCCTGCACGCCGTCGCCCTCGCCCCACCACGGCGTCTCCCAGAACGGTTCGCCGGTGACGTCGTCGAGGTCGGCGTCGATGTACTCCATCGCCGTCCCGTTGATGTCCAGCACCGTCCCGTCGGGTTCGAGCAGCCCCACGAGGATGTTCGGATCTTCGAAGATCGCCTCGAACCGTCGTTCCGTCCGCTCGAGGTCGCGCTCGCGCTCGACGCGTTCGGTGACGTCCCGGAAGTAGACGGAGATGCCGGTCTCCGAGGGATAGAGGTTCGCTTCGACCCAGAAATCGAGCGTGTCGTAGTAGAGTTCGTAGCTGGTCGGCTCCTGGGACTCCATGGCCGTGTGGAAGGCGTCCCAGACCTCGTCGATCTCGGTGAGGTCAGGGAACACGTCCCACAGTTTCTCGCCGAGCAACTCGTCCTCGGAGCGCTGGAGGAGTTGCTCGGCTCGTTCGTTGACGTGCGTGAACCGATACTCGTCGTCGACCGCGTAGAAGGCGTCGGAGATCCGGCTGAGGATCTCCTGCAGTTCGCTCTCGAGTTCCTGTTCGCGCTCCCAGCGGTCCGTCATATCGCGGGTCACCTTCAGGAAGCCGGTGTGCTCCCCGGCGGCGTCCCGTACCGGCGTGATCGTCACGTTCGCCCAGAAGCGTGACCCGTCCTGTCGGACGCGCCAGCCCTCGTCCTCGACCGAGCCGTTCTCGAGGGCGCGTTCTAGGTTCCGTTCGGGCTTGTTTTCGGCGCGGTCCTCCTGCGTGTAGAACGTCGAGAAGTGGTGGCCGAGGATCTCGTGGGGCTCGTACCCCTTGATCTGTTTCGCTCCCTCGTTCCAGCTAATGACGTTGCCGTCGGCGTCCAGTCGGAAGATAGCGTACTCTTCGACGGCGTCGACCAGCGACTGGAACGCCTCCCGGCTCTCGCGCAGGTCGTCCTCGGAGCGTTTCCGATCGGTGACGTCGTAGTAGAGTTCGATGCGCCCGCCCGCGTAGGCACCGGACTCGATCGGTTTGCTCTGGTACTCGAGCCACCGTTCGTCGTGCTCGGCGTCGCCGACGACGCGGCACTCGAACCGATCGAGGTAGCTGTCGTTCTCGTAGGCCTCGAGGACGCGCTGAGTGAACACCGACGGTTCGGCGAGTCGGTCGGTCACCGTCTCCTCGATCACCGCCCGGTGATCCCGTCCGACGTCGCGCGACCGGTCGAGACCGAGGTACTCCTCCGCAGTCTCGTCGATCCACCTGACGTGGAACGCGTCGTCGAGGAGGACGACCCCGACGTTCGCTTCGTCCAGCACGGTCGCGATCGATTCGTAGGAGGGATCCACCGATCCGAGCGTTTTCAGCCCTCGATCGGGTTCCTGACGGGCGCGGGCGACCCCGATCGATCCCACCAGTTCGTCGTCTTCGAGAACGGGATTGACGCGCAGTTTGCAGGGAATCGACTCCCCGTCGGCGGTCCGAATCGCGAGTTCGAACGTCGCGATGTCGGTCGCACTCGTCGTCAGGTAGTCGGTCAGTTCGCGTTCGATATCCGCGACGTCGTCGTCCGTGAGAACGAGCGAGACGTGTTCCCCCAGTAGTTCGTCGCGGCTGTAGCCGGTCGTCTCGACGATGACGTCGTTGACCGCGACGAATCGCCCCTCGGCATCGAGTTGGTAGATTCCGTCGTCGATCGTGTCGACGAGCGTTCGGAAGCGATCGAGCGCCACGTCGTCGTCGGCGTCCCCCCAGAAGATCCCTCCCGTGGCGTCCGAGTGGGTACTCATGTCTTTCTGCTAGCGAGTGAGGGGGATAAACCTCCCGTCGGTCTTCCGCTCGAGTAGAACCGTGACGACGAACGATTCGTGGTGCATCACACCGTTTAACTGTCGTCCGAGGGAAGTACCACCAATGACCCTACACGTGACGAACACGTTGACGGGGGACAGAGAGCCGTTCGAGCCACAGGACCCGGAGAACGTCTTGCTCTACTACTGTGGCCTGACGGTCTCGGATCCGCCCCACCTAGGCCACGCACGGTCGTGGGTCCACGTCGACGTCATGCACCGCTGGCTCGAGTACCTCGGCTACGACGTGCGTCACGTCGAGAACTTCACCGACGTCAACGAGAAGATCGTCGCCCGCGTCGGCGAGGGCGACCTCGGGGACAGCGAGGGGGAGGTCGCCGAGAGCTACATCGAGCGCACCCTCGAGGACATGCGTTCGCTGAACCTCCTGCGCGCAGAGGTCTACCCCCGGGTGTCGGAACACGTCCCCGAGATCGTCGATCTGGTCGAGACCTTGGTCGAGAAGGGGTACGCCTACGAGTCCAACGGGTCGGTCTACTTCGACGTCACCGCGTTCGACGACTACGGCAAACTGTCGAACCAGGAACTCGAGGAGATCGAGTCCCAGGGCGACCCCGACGAGCGCTCGGAGAAACGCCACCCCGCCGACTTCGCGCTCTGGAAGGCCGGCGGCGTCGAGCCGGACGCGATCGAGGAGCACCGCCACGAGGGTGCGGCCCCCGCGGAGGAGGCCAGCGAGACGTCGCTCACCTGGGACTCGCCGTGGGGCGAGGGCCGGCCCGGCTGGCACATCGAGTGCTCGGCGATGAGCATGACCCACCTCGACGAGACGCTCGACGTCCACGTGGGCGGCCGCGACCTCGTCTTCCCCCACCACGAAAACGAGATCGCTCAGTCGGAGGCCGCGACCGACCGGGAGTTCGCCAAGTACTGGCTCCACTGCGAACTGTTCCAGATGGACGACGAGAAGATGTCCTCGAGTCTGGGCAACTTCGTCACCGTCGAAGACGCGGTCGAGCAGTGGGGGACGAACGTCCTGCGGACCTTCCTCACCGCCGGATCGTACAACAGCAAACAGCTCTACAGCGACGAGACGATCGCCGAGGCCGAGGAACGATGGGACCGCCTCGAGCGCGCCTACGACGCCGCCGCGGCGGCCGTCGACTCGCCCGACGCTCGGACGAAAGTCACCGACGACGAGTTCCGGTCGACCGTGGAGGACGCCCGCGAGGCGTTCGTCGAAGCGATGAACGACGACTTCAACACGCGAGAGGCCCAGTCCGCGCTGCTCGAGGTCGCGACGGCGATCAACAGCCACCTCGAGGACCGCGAGGAGTTCGATTACCGCGGCCTGCACGACGCGGTCGACGCGCTCGAGGAACTGGGTGGCGTGCTCGGCCTCTCCTTTACCGGCGATACCGCGGGGACGGCCGACCTCGCCGGCGACGTGGTCGATCTCGTCCTCGAGGTGCGAGAGCAGGAACGCGCGGACGGGAACTACGAGCGCGCCGACGAACTCCGCGACGAACTCGAGGCACTGGGGATCGAAGTCCAGGACACCGACGACGGGCCGACCTATCGACTGCCGTCGGACTCCTGATCGGTCGCGTTGGCGCTCGAGATTACTCTTCTACGGCCGCGAGTAACTGTTCGGCACGCGTCAGGAACCGCTCCCGGACGGTCGAAATCGACGCCGGCTCGAGGTCGTACTCCAGTTCCGGTGGGTCGGCGGCCCACGAGCCGTCGGAGAGCAACGCCGCAGCCTCGTAGGCGAGGAGTCGATCGTCGGCTTCCATCACCCGCTCCCACTCACGCTGCGTCGGCGGCTGGACGTCCAGCCCTTCCCAGACGGCCTCGAGAACGCGGTCTTCGATCCGTTCGAACCCCTCGAGTTCTCCCTTCAGCGGCCGCGGCACGTCGCCGACGTAGGCCTCGCCGGCGTCGTGGAGCAGCCCGAGCAACTGGAGCCGGGGTTGGTCGCTCGGGAGTTCCCGGCTGACGTACAGCGAGTGCTGGGCGACGCTGTAGAACTGGCTGCAGTGGCCGCCGAACCGACAGGTGTGGGCCAGCCCGGCGGCGACGTCCTCGAGGTCGATTGCCGCCGGCGAGGGATCGAGAACGTCGATCAACTGGCCCGTGTACGTCTCGATGCGGGCGCTTCGGTCACCGGATCCTGACATACCACGGGGACGGAAGGCGACGACATTAGTGGTGTCGGTGCTCGGATGGCCACCGACGACTCGGATTCCTCCCTCAGAGCCCGAGTGCAGTTAGCAGCGGGACGCCACTGGCCAGCGCGCCGACGAGGTAGCCGCCGATCGCACCGCCGTTGAGTAGCGGCAGGCCGGCGTGGGCACGCCCCTTGAGTACCATATACAGCAGGACCAGCAGGCCGGCGATCGTCCCCACGAGCGCGCCGACGGCGGGGACGTTGACGACGAGTCCGGGCACGTCGAGCGTCCCGGCCTCGAGGAAGTAGGCCGCGCTCACGACGAGGATCGTCGGGATGACGGCGTCGCCGAGTCCGATGAACAGCGCGTCGCGCTCGAGCGGGGACTCGCCGATCGTCTCGCGCTCGGTGTCCTCGTTCGTCTCGCGTACGTTGTCGTCGATTGCGTCGTCAGTGCCGCCGTTGGCTACGGGGCTCGAGTCGTCCGGTTCGGCATCGGCTACGGGGCTGGAGGGCGTGGACTGGTCGTCGGCCGGCGACGCGTCCGAACTCCCGGCCTCGTCCACGTCCGTTCCGTCGTCAGCCAGCGAGGAGTACGACAGCGACGTCGGGATGACGAGGATGACGGGGATTTGCAGGTCCATCACGCCCTCCGCGAGGTCGAGCATGTGTTCGGTCCCGTAGACGCTGATGGCGTCGTAGATGGCGAGCACCGACAGCAACAAGATTGCGGGCAGGAGGCCGAAACTGATCCCGAACAGCGCGCCGGCACCGGCTCCGATCAACACGCCAGTGAGGTCGATAACCCACCACTCCGGATAGGCCACGAGGGCGACGCCGACCCCCAGCGACGCGATGACGGCCAGCACGTTCGTGGAGCCGACCGTGACGACCGACGGCACGAACTCGGTGAAGACGAACCAGGCGAGCATCACGCTCACGCCGACGATCAGCGCGTGGATGATCCGCTGGAGGTCGTACTTGAACGCCGCGAGCATGAACGCGGTCGCGACGAGGATGACGCCGAAGTAGAAGACGCTGTTCGTCGGGTCCTGTGGGTTCTCGACGGCCTGTCGCTCGGACTCGTGGAACGGTTCGACGAGCGCCAGCGAACCGATCTGGACGGCGAGAAAGAGCGCGACCGTCACTCCGACGGCGGTGAGAACCCGGGTCCGTTCGTTCATGCTCCGCCGTTTGGCCCCCGGTCCTATGGGTGTTTTCGTCTTCGATTCCTGACTACACGTCGGGACGATCCTCCGGCCGGTCCGATCGTAACCGGGACGGATCCTGTCGTATCCGGGCCGCTATCGCGCGTAGAGCGTCGAACCGACCAGCGACGGGAGGTGGACGCCTTCCGGGGTCACCGCGAGATACGGATCGTCGACGGGCCCGAAGACGTCGACGACCCGGCCGACCTCCTCGAGCGAGTCGTCGAGGACGACCGTTCCGATCTCCTCGCGATGGACGTCCGGATCGTCGCTGTCAGCCGCGCAGAGGATCGCGAGTCCCTGTGCGGTCCGTTCGACGGTGCCGACGCGACGCATGCTCACTCGCGCATCGCGGCGACGTAGGCCGCGACGGCCTGTACGAGGTCGTTCTTGGTGGAATCGTCGGCCCCGCGGACGACGACCCGGCCACGGTCGGCCCACGGCTCCCGCGAGTAGGCCTTGTCCCGTTCGACGATCGCGTCGTAGCCGATCTGCTGGACGGCTTTCGCGATCTCGTCGACCGTCGGCTCTTCGACTGCCAGGTCCTCGGGGACGCGACGGCCCTCCGATCGGGTCCGGTTCGCATCGAGATAGGCGGGCCAGATGACGTTCTCGACCATGCGGACAACTCCGTAAGCCGACGTGTAAACCCTTTTCAAAACGAGCGGTCGGCGGCGTCGCCCCACCACGACGCCGGGGAATCAGTTATCGGCGGCGGGCGAATCCGGCTCCGAGAGCGAGCAGTGCGACGATCCCCGCAGGTACGCCGAAGCCGGGGATCGTATCCTCGGCGTCGGATTCCGCAGCGGTTTCCTCTTCTTCTGCGTCAGTGTCCTCGTCGGACTCCATCTCCTCGTCGGTCTCCTCGCTCGAGGAATCGCCGTCCGATTCGGACTCCATCTCGTCGCTCGACTCCTCCTCGAGGGCCTGCTCGGCCTCGTCGTAGGCCTCGGGGTGGACCTCCGAAGCGATTTCGCCGATCGCCTCGACGACGAGCGGGCCGGGCTGGCTCATGAAGTTGTCGTTGACCGCGACGAACTGTTCGTTCTCGTAGGCGGTCGTACTCTGGACGCCCTCGCTGACCGGCGGCTCCCCGGCCGACGCACCGTAGACGATCCACTCGGGATCCTCCGCGACGACGGTCTCCTCTTCGATCACGTCCCAGCCCGTGATGCCGGTCTCGGCTCCGAGGTTCTCGACGCCGGCGGTGGTCAGGATCTCGTGCTGGAAGGTTCCGTCGCCGGTCGTGTACCCGCCGCCCATGGCGTAGTACGCGAGCGGACGGTCCTCGCCGTCGATCGCTTCCTCGACGACCTCCAGGCGCTCGTCCATCCACTCGAGGGTCTCCTGAGCACCGTCGCACGCGCCGACGAGTTGCCCGGTGAGTCGGACGTTCTCGGCGACGCCGTCCAGCGATTCACCGGTGGGGAAGACGTAGACGGTCAGGCCGGCGTCGCGCAGTTGATCGACGACGTCGTCGCCCTCGAGCGTGTTCGCCGCGAGGACGACGTCGGGGTCGCGGTCGACGACGGTCTCCGCGATGGGCGTCAGATCGTCGTCTTCGCTGATGTCGAGGTCCTCGTCGGCGTCGAGGTAGTCGGTGTACTGGCCGACCGGCATGCCGACGAGTTTGTCCTCGGCACCGATCTCGTGGACGATCTGTGCGTCGCTCGGTTGCAGCGCGACGACCGACTCGGGTTCCGAATCGACCGTCACCGTCTCACCCGTCGCGTCCTCGAGTTCCAGCGGATACTCACACGTTGGCGATTCCTGTACCGTCGCCGCTGCGGGTCCCCCACTTCCGGCGACGGCGGGAGCACCCGCGGCGAGAACGACGATTCCAGCAAGCAGCGCGATCAGTAGCTTTCGCATCGCCTGGGAGGTCCGTCGTACTCCAACAAATATTTGGCTACTCCAACCGAGGTTGAAATCGTGTCGAACAGGGGCCGCACCGTTAGCTGGACGATCGGACTCACGGCCTTGCTCGCCGGCGTCATCGTCACGAGCGCGGCGCTCGGACCGGTCCGGATCGACCCCGTGATCGTCGCGAAAGCCAGTTTGAACGCGCTGGCCGTTCCGTCCGGGGTGTCCCTGGATACGGCCGCTCTATCGATCCCGTTCGTCGAAATCGGCGGGCCGGTTCCCGATCTCGCGTTCGTCGAAATCAACGTCCCTGTTCCCGATCTCGAGTACGCTTCGGTCTTCTCGTTCGACGTCGACAGGACCCACCAGAGCATCGTCGAGACCATCCGCCTGCCGCGGATCGTCCTGGCGGCGGTCGTCGGCTTCGCGCTGGCCGCTGCCGGGACCGTGATGCAGGGGTTCTTCCGGAACCCGCTGGCGGACCCCTCGATCATCGGCGTCTCCTCCGGCGCGGCGGCCGGTGCCGTCGCGGCCATCGCGTTTCCGACGGTGATCCCGTTTGCCGGCCTCCACCTGTCGGCGTTCGCCGGTGCGCTCGGAGCGTCCTTTCTCGTCTACGCCATCGCGACCGAGGGCGGACGGACGCCGGTCGCGACCCTGCTGCTCGCCGGGGTCGCGATCCAGGCGTTCCTCGGCGCGATGATCTCGTACATGCTGGTCTTGAGCGGCGACGATCTGCGGGAGGCAGTCGTCTGGATGATGGGCCACCTCCACGACAGTTCCTGGGCCGACGTCAGGTTCGCGCTCCCGTTCACGGTGCTTGGCGTCCTCGTCCTGTGTGCGTACACGCGTGAACTGAACGTCCTCCTGCTGGGCGAGGAGGACGCCCACCACCTCGGCGTCGACGTCGAGCGGACCAAACTGCTCCTGCTGGCGCTGGCCAGCGTCGTGACGGCCGCCGGCGTCGCCGTCGCCGGCGTCATCGGGTTCGTCGGGCTGGTCGTCCCGCACATCATGCGCCTGATCGTCGGCCCCGATCACCGGATCCTCCTGCCGACGAGCGCGCTCGCCGGGGCCTCGTTCCTCGTGGTGACCGACACCGTCGCGCGACTCGATACGCTCCCGCTCCCGCTAGGGTTCGACGTCAGCACGCCGGTCGTTCCCGTCGGGATCATCACGGCCGCGCTGGGCGCGCCGTTTTTCCTCTACCTGCTGACCAAACGCGAGGTGCACGCGCTGTGACCGACCGGGACGATTACGACGGAGACCGAGCAACGAGCGGAATCGAGGTCAGGGACGTCGGCGTCTCGTTCGGCGATCTCACCGTCCTCGAGTCCGCCTCGCTGACCGTCTCGAGCGGCGAGTTCGTCGGCCTCGTCGGACCGAACGGGGCCGGAAAGACCACGCTGTTGCGGACGATCAGCGGCGTGATAGCACCCGACGCCGGTTCGGTAACGATCGACGGTCTCGACGTCCACGACGCCTCGTCGCGGGTCTCGAGCCGGCACGTCGCCGTCGTCCCGCAGGACACCACCCTCTCGTTTTCCTTCCCCGTTCGCGACGTGGTCGCGATGGGCCGGCATCCCCACCGGTCGCGGTTCTCCGGGCCGACGCTTGAAGACCGCGAGGCGGTCGAGGCGGCCCTCGAGCGAACGCGGACCGCCGAGCTGGCGGATCGTCCGATCGACGAGGTAAGCGGCGGCCAGCGCCAGCGGGTAGTCCTCGCGCGGGCCGTCGCCCAGGAGACGCCCGCGCTGTTGCTCGACGAACCGACCGCGAACCTCGATATCAACCACCAGATCGAGACGCTGGAACTCGTCCGCGAACTCGTCGCCGAGGGGAAAACCGTCGTGGCGGCGATTCACGACCTCTCGTTGGCCGCCCGGTACTGCGACCGCCTGGCGTTGCTCGCCGAGGGCGGGATTCACAGCGTCGGGCCGCCTGAGGAGGTACTCTCGACGTCCGCGCTCGCCGACGCGTTCGACGCGAACGCCGCCGTCACGACGAACCCGATCACCGGGACGCCGTCGGTGACTGCAGTTGCGGACGCCGAACTGAGCGAGGGAGCCGATCGGGAGGACGCACACGTTCACGTCGTCGGCGCGGGCCAAGCCGCCTCGAGCGTCCTCACCCGACTCGCACTGTCGGGGCTGGACGTGACGCTTGGACCGGTTCCGGCCAGGGACAGCGCCCTCGAGACGGTCGAGCGGTTCGATCTCGATGCCCAGGTGGTCGATCCGTTCAGTCCACTCTCGGAAACGGGCCGGACCCGCGTCGAGGAGTGGTTGCGGGCGGCCGACGTGACGGTACTCGCCGACCCCGTGGTCGGCGACGGTCCCGAGTTCGAGGCCCTGCTGGAAACCATCGAGACCAGGCCGTCGCTAGTCGACGCCGAACGAGAGCTCTCGGCGGACCGGTCGACGGCGGATCGAGCCTCCCGACGGCTCTCCGAGCGGTGTCGCGACGGGTGTCGGACGACCACGCCGACGGCGATCGTCGACGCCGTAACGGCGGAACTCGAGGGCACCGAACGGGGAGCCGTGTCGAATCGGAGCGACCCGTCGGGACTCGAGGACCGGACCGACATCGAGACGGAACTGTCGACCGAATCGCCGAGCGACTGAGCGGATCGAGACCGATCGATGGTCGACGTCGCCTGACGAGTCGACGGCAGGAACTTCCCTACGGGTAGAGATCGAACCGGTACCGCGGCCGTCGACGATCAGGGCGACTCGGACGTTGTCGGCAACGCCACGTTGAAGACGGCCCCGCGGGGGTCGTTGTCCTCGATCCAGATTTCGCCGCCGCTCTCCTCGACGACGTTCGCGACGAAGAACAGGCCGAAACCGCGGCCGTGGTGGAGTTGGTCGCGTTCCTCGCGGCCGAAGACGAGGTCCTTGCGGTCGTCCGGGATGCCCGGTCCGTTGTCCGCGATCGAGACGATCGCTCGACCGTCGGCGCGTCGAGCGTCGACGGCGACGCGTGGCTCGTCGGTATCGTTGTGGATGACGGCGTTGGAGAGAACGTGCGTCACGGCCTGGCCGAGGTACTTCGCCGCCCGGACGCGGATCTCGCCCGGGTTAGCGTACTCGATCGCGGCGTCCGGGAACTTCTCCTGTGTGGTCGTGACCGCGTCCTCGAGCAGGTGATCCAGTCGGATCTCGGTTCGCTTGACCTCCGAGCGGGATCGGGCCGAATCGAGCAGTTCCTCGAGTCGCCTGGAGTTCTCGGAGGTCGCGAGCAGGTGTTCGATCTCCGTCTGGATCCGATCGAAGTGGTTCCGAAGATCGTCGTCGTTCTCGAGTTGAACCTCGATCAGGTTGGTGTAGCCGGCGACGACGTTGAGCCGGTTTCGGAGGTCGTGCCGGAGCACACGCCGGAGCACCTCGAGTTGTTCACGGCGGCGCTCGAGTTCGGAGATGTCGCGGATCGTCCCGACGTTGAACTCGGTGTCGGCGATGTCGACGCGGGTGACGTGGACGCGTACCGGGAACTCCTCTCCGGTCGCGGTTCGGTGGACCGTCTCGTAGATCCGGGTTTCGCCGGTGGTAAACGAGCTCCAGTAGTCCTCGAACGCGGACTGATCGAACGCCGGATTCACCTCGCCCACGCATCGACCGAGGAGGGTCGACCGAGGCTCCTCGATCATCTCGGCGTAGCGTTCGTTGACGTAGACGAACTCTCCGTGAGAGCCGACGGCCCCGATACCGACCCCGACCCCCTCGACGAGCTGTTCGAAAAACGCGGATATCGATCCCCCCTCCACGTCGGCCCCCGCTCCGACGTAGTCGGACAGTTCACAGTGGCGATCCATGAGTGTGATAGGTGGTGACGATCTCTATTGTTCCTCAACCGAGAGGAGGAATATAGTCGTTGTGGGTCGGCTGCCGGACTGTGGCTGTGTCGGGTAGCGGTCATGTTGCCGTTCTAGATCGGTCTTCCGAACGCCGTCTTCTGTCTCCCAGCGATGTCGTCCCAGCCCGGACTGATCGCGTCAGCCGACGTGACTGGACGGTTTTTTACTCCTCCGGCTCCGAGTGCCCGTCAATGACCGACAGCGAGTACGATTACGACGAGCTCGGACTCGTCGCCGGACTCGAGATCCACCAGCAACTCGATACGGCGACGAAACTGTTCTGCCAGTGTCCGACCGAGCTTCGCGAGCCGGAGGAAGCCGAGCGGACCTTCACTCGCTACCTCCATCCGACGCGGAGCGAACTCGGCGAAATCGACGAAGCCGCCCTCGAGGAGAGCAAGGTCGACCGCGAGTTCGAGTACCTCGCCTACGACACGACCTGTCTCGTCGAGGAGGACGACGAACCGCCCCACGAACTCGATGAGGAGGCCCTCGAGACGGCCCTCGAGATCGCCCAGTTGCTGGACGCGAGTCCCGTCGACCAGGCCCACGTCATGCGCAAGATTGTCGTCGACGGCTCGAACACGACCGGGTTCCAGCGCTCGACGCTGATCGCGACCGACGGCGAGATCGAGACCAGCGAGGGCGCGGTCGGCATCGAGGACCTCATGCTCGAGGAGGAGAGCGCCCAGCGCGTCGAGGAGACCGACGGCGGCGTGCGCTACAGCCTCGATCGCCTCGGAATTCCGCTCGTCGAGATCGGCACGAGTCCGGACATCTCGACGCCCGAACAGGCGCTGGAGGCCGCCGAGCGGATCGGGATGCTGCTGCGCTCGACGGGGAAGGTCAAACGCGGCCTCGGGACGATCCGGCAGGACGTCAACGTCTCCATCGAGGAGGGTGCTCGCGTCGAGATCAAGGGCGTCCAGAGCTTAGACGACATCGACGACATCATCCGCAACGAGGTCGCCCGGCAGGTCGAACTCGTCGCGATCGCCGAGGAACTGATCGAGCGCGACGCTTCAGTCGGCGAACCCGAGGACGTCACCGACGTCTTCGAGGACACCGACAGCGGCGTCATTCAGGGCGCGTTGAATTCCGGCGGTTCCGTGATGGGCGTCCCGCTGTACGGCTTCGACGGGCTGGTCGGCCGCGAGATCGCGCCCGACCGCCGCCTCGGCACCGAGTTCTCCGACCACGCCAAGCGCCACGGCGCGGGTGGGATCTTCCACACGGACGAACTGCCGGCCTACGGCGTCACCGAGGAGGAAGTCGAAGCGCTACGGGACGCGGTCGAGGTCGGCCCCGAGGACGCCGTGGCCATCGTCGCCGACGAGACCGACGTCGCCGAAAGCGCGATCGAAGCCGTCGTCGAGCGCGCCGAAACCGCTCTCGAGGGCGTTCCCGAGGAAACCCGCGGCGCGAACGACGACGGCACGACCCGCTACCTGCGGCCGCTCCCGGGTGCGGCGCGGATGTACCCCGAGACGGACGTGCCGCCGGTCGAACCCGACCCGAGCGAGGTGCCGGAACCGGAACTGCTCACCGAGAAGGTCGACCGGTACCAAGAGGAGTACGACCTCGATGCCGGGCTGGCCGAACAGGTCGCTTACGGCCAACACATGCCGCTGTTCGAGGACGTGGTGGCAGACGGCATCGATCCGACGCTCGCGGCGTCGACCCTCGAGTCCACGCTGACAGAACTGCGGCGCGACGACGTGGCCGTCGAGAACTTGACCGACGACCACCTCGCGGAGACGCTCGAGATGGTCGAAGACGGTGACCTGCCCAACGAGGGTGTGCCGGACCTGCTGACGGCGCTCGCGAACGATCCCGACCGGACTGCCGAGCGGGCGGCCGAGGAGGCCGGCCTTGGCGGTGCCGACGAGGAAGAAGTCCGCGAGGCCGTCGTGGAGGTCGTCGAACGGAACGAGACGCAAGTCGAGGAAGAAGGGATGCAGGCGTTCTCCGGGCTCATGGGCGAGTGCATGGGCGCGCTCCGCGGGAAGGCCGACGGCGACCTCGTGAGTCAGTTGCTCCGCGAGGAGATTCAAAAGCGGGCCTGATCGGTCGCGATTTCGCTCGTTCCTCTCAGTCGTCGATCAACTCCTCGAGCAACGTCTCTAGCTCGTAACTCTGGAGCGCGTCCCGTTCCTCGATGGCCGAAATCACGAACGTCGAGTCGGTCCGCTCGACGCCCTCTAGCTGCTCGAACTCCGCGACGAGGCGCTCGACCATGTCGCTGCCGCTGAGCCGGGCGACGACGATGAAGTCCGTCTCGCCCATCGTAAAGAAGACGTTGGTGACGCCTTCGACCGTCAGCAGTCGATCCGCGAACGTCTCGTAGGAACCCTGATAATCGGCGTGGACCTCGACGATCACGGTGACCCCGAGTCCGAGTTTCTCGAGGTCGACGTCGTACCGATCGTTCTCGATGATCCCCTCCTCTCGAAGGTTCGAGAGCCGATAGTGAATGGTCGAGACGGGGATGCCGGTTTCTTCGTGCAGCCGCTCGGGACTCCCCGTTCCGAGTTCGGAGATGGCCTTCAACAATCGAACGTCGCGCTCGTCCATACGTGGCCGATCGACAGGAGGCCATAAATGTCTCCCGACTGAGCCAATTGGAGTTTTCTACAACACGATGATTCTATTCGAGTTGGATTTGGATCTGATCCATACGTGTGATTTTCAATCCAGGAAACCACCGTCTCTTGTAGAAGGACCTAAATACAGGAGATAACTTCGAACTGGATATGATTCAGTCGAAGATCCTGCCAGCCGGGTACCGCGACGCGGTGCTCTTTTCGATACTGGCACTCTGTTGGGGAAGTTCGTTCGTGGCGATCGAGGTCGGACTCGAGCACGTCCCGCCGCTGTTGTTCGCGGGACTACGATACGCGCTTGCGGGGCTGATCGTCCTCGGTTACGCGTCGCTCGTCGCCGATCGGGTATGGCCCCGGGGCCGCGGGGAGTGGCTCGCCGTGACCGTCGCCGGCGTGTTCGTGATCGCGCTCTATCACGGCCTGCTGTACGTCGGCGAACTGTACGTTTCCGGAGCGGTCGCCGCGACGATCATCAGTACCGCGCCGATCCTCACCGTCGCCTTCGCCGGCGCGTTGCTCCCGGACGAGCGACTGGGTCGGATCGGTCTCGTGGGGTTCGGTCTGGGATTGATCGGCGTCGTCCTCGTCGTTCGACCGGACCCGGCAGTCCTCGGAGACACCATGACGCTCGGCGCTGCACTCGTATTCGGCGCTGCGGTCGCGTTCGCGCTCGGCGGCGTACTCGTCAGGCCGATCGAATCGAACCTCCCGCTCGAGTCGCTGGAAGGGTGGGCCATGCTGATCGGAGCCGGCGTGTTGCTTGGAGGGGCACCACTGCGAGGGGAATCGATAGCTGCGATCGAGGTCACGTCGACGGCGATCCTCTCGTACCTCTATCTCACCCTCGTTTCGGGAGTCTTCGCGTTCCTGCTGTACTTCCAGTTGCTCGATCGAAGCGGCGCGATTCAGGTCAACCTCGTCGGGTACGCCGAACCGGCAGTGGCCATCCTCGTTAGCTGGCTCCTCCTCGGGTCGGTCGTCGACTCGCTGACGATCGTGGGGCTGGTGACGATCCTGGCCGGTTTCACCCTCGTCAAGCGGCGTGCGCTCCGTCGACTCCTGCGGTCGTGGATGGAACCGGCGGCTTCGTCACACGGCGAATCGCACGGGCCGGTCCAGACCCGAACCGACGGGGGAGTATCCGCCGACGCCGAGTCCATCGATCCCGAGCGCTGATTCCACCGGAACGGTTCCATCTCGTGTCGCCCGGGAGACCGTATTAGGGACCTTCGATACCTCCTATTGCCACGTATTCTCACCAGGGAACGTTTATTAGCGGTGACGTTGGGCAATCCGACGAGAACCAATGAGCGACGCGTCACCCGAGCTAACCGTCGTCTGCCACGTCCGTGCACCGTTACTCCTCGAACCGATCGATCGACAGATCGAGACGCTACAGGCCTGCGAGTCGGAGGGGAGGATCGACGACCTGCTGCTCCGTAGCTGGCCGAAGGAAGTGACGCGGTCGGATACGAGCCCGCATCACGAGGTGCTCGAGGCCTACGACCGATTCTCGCAGTGGGCCGACGAACGCGGGGTCAGCATCGAACCGCCGTTCCGGGAGCGAACGAAGACCTCGCAGGTGACCGGGGAGACGACCGAGTTGCTCGTGACGCCGCTGGTCTGTCTCGAACTCTACGTCGACGACGAACTCGTCGGCGTCTTCCCCCACACCGAGGGCGACGAGACGTACACGACCGACGAGGTCATCGCCGAACTCCGCACCGGAACGGTTCCGGACCCGCTCGGCGAGTCGCCGACCCGGACCCGGACGTCGTCGACCGACTGCCCCGCCTGTGGAGACGAACTGATCGACGGGCAGGGCCTGTTCGCCTGCGCCGAGTGTGGCTGGATCGGGACTCTCACAGACTCGGGCGATCTCGTCGATCGGACGCCCGAGCACGACCCTCGTCACGTCCTCGAACAACGGTAACCGTCGACGTCGACCAGCCGGAGGCCGGTATCGGCTGCGACGGGAGCGACCACTGCTCGAGGTCACACATCCGGCAGCGGGCTTCGATAGGTTGGCGTCGCTCGTTGACGACGATTCGGGATCGGATTCTGGCGGTCGACGATCCGGTCGGGCCGCCCGAGAGCCCGAATAATTATTGTAAATTAGGAATAACACGACAGGAAGAACGCCGCCACAGGACCGGGTACCGGTAGCACGCGTCCGAATCGCGCTGCGGGGGATGCCCGATAGAGACGGCGTTTTGGATCAGTACATGTCAGGGGAGGAAACGACGTTTCTCTACGAACTCGCTCGGAACGGGGATCGACTGAAGCTAATCGAGTATCTGACGCAGGCCGACAACCCCGTCGTTCGAGAGCGGGCCGCGGAACTTCTGGGTGGGCTCACGACGGGGCCGGATCCGGACGTCCAGGATCGGATCACGCGGGCACTCCGTCGAACCGCAAAGCACGACGAGAGCGACGCCGTTCGCGCAGCCGCGATCGACGCCCTCTATTTGCGGGACGAGTCCGCGCTCGAGGACCTCGTCGCGGCGGTCGCGGACGCGGGACTGGACGAGACGCCTCCGTGGATGACGGCCGACCGACCAGCGGACTGGCTCGAGTCGCCACATCCGGAGTTCAGGATGCTCGCTGCAGCGGCACTGGGACGGATCGGTGATCCGGCGGCGGTTCCGGCACTGGTCGCGGTGTTCGACGATCACGACGTTCGCGTTCGAGCGGAGGCAGTCGAGGCCTGCGGGGAGATCGGCGATCCGCGGTGTATCGAACCGCTGGCGAACCGGCTGGACGACGACCAGGATCGGGTTCGCCGGGAAGCCGCGTCCGCGCTGGCCGCGATCGGCACCGAAGCGGCGCGGCGAGCGCTCGCACCTGCCGTCCGGTCGAATACGGAATCGGTTCGCGTCATCGCCGTCGGCGAACTCGGTGCGTTCGGCAACCTCGAGCCGCTGCCGCTGTTGATCGAGGGGCTCCAGGACAGTTCGGAGCTGGTTCGGCGGACGGCCACGCGGTCGTTGATCGAACTGCTCGCGAACGCCCCCTCCGAGCGGAGTCACGAGATGCGCAACGCGATCGGGGCCGCGATCGCCGAGGCCGAACTCCCGGATCTGGCCGCACAACTTCGGACCGTTCTCGGAGGCAACCAGCCCACCTACGTCCGACGAAACGCGACGTGGTTGCTCGGACAGGTCGCCGACAGCGATGCCGACGACTTCGGCTCGATAGTGGCTTCGCTCGTCGACGCACTCGACGATTCGGACGAGATGACGGCGAAGTTCGCCATGTCCACGCTCGTCGATCTGGACGATCCGACCGTCGCCAGGCGGCTTCGGGAGTTCCTGCGGGACGACGGGTCGTCCGATCGAGCCCGACAACGCGCGGAGTTCGTCCTCGAGCGGGTTCGGGAGGGCCCCTCGAAGGAGGTCGTCAGCAACGCGGTCGAATTCACGTACGTCAGCGATCCAGCCGACTATACGACCAAAAAGCGGGAGCGGGCCGATCGCGAGGACGACGCCGAATAAACCCGTTCGGTCAGTCGTCGGGTTTTCGCCACTTGGTATATCTGCCCAAATCTATATCGTCGTGAGAGTACGATTCGTTGAAAGGTGCATGGTGTTTTGCTGGACGTGTGATCGGTGTAGGTTTACGGTGTGGGCGGCCCAGCGGTCGATCGTACGATCGACGTCCGAATCGCACCTCCTCGAGCACTACAAGGAGTCGCTCTACGAGGAGGGGTTTCGATTCGGGTGGACGTGCCCCCACTGTGAGACGGGATCGATACGACACGACGTCGACGACGCCGTGGGGGAGTTCAAACGGCATCTGTTCGAACACGAGCGCGATCGGCTTCGATCGGGGGCTCACGTCGCCGATCGGATCGACGGAACGGGCAACGTCCTCGTCTGTACCCGTCCGAACAGTTCCGACGCCGACAACGCTCGCCTCCACATGCTCGCGCCCTGTAACGTCGTGTTGCTGGTCACGACGGCCGTGGGAGATCGCTTGCGCGCACTGGCCGAGCGGTTGTCCGAGTGGCCCGCCCGGACGATCGTTCTCACGACGGCCGAACGGCCGCTCGCGGACGTCTCCGATCTCGACCTCTCGTCGGTGCCGCTCGAGATCGTCAAACTCGACTCGAGTCTGTCGCTGTCGGCTCTCGGGGAGACGATTTCACGGGTCGTCGCGGAGCACAACGGTCCGAATCGAAAACTCTCTGTCGGGTTCGACGTCCTCTCGGAGATCATCGCGAAATACGAGTTACGGCAGGTGTTCAAGTTCCTCCACTTGCTGACCGCTCGCCTCGAGAGCGCCGACGCGCTGTCGCACTTTTACTACGATCCGGACTCGAACTCGGGGCCGACGCTGAACCTGATCGCCGAACTGTTCGACGTGCGGATCGAGGCCACGAACGGTCGGTTCGTGACGAAGAAGTGAGGTCTGCAGGGAACGTCGGGCTCCACCGTGGTCGGATCGACGGGAGGATCTGTGGTTCGGGTGGAACGATCCTGACGACTACACTCGTCGATCCGACATCGAGGCGTTACTCCTCGGCCGGTCGTTCCGTTGCACGCCGCAACAATCCGAGCAACGTGTTCGCCTCCCGTTCGGTGAGGTCCGCCCGCCCGTAGACCCGACGGAGCATCCGTCTGGTCTTCGCCCGTTTCTCCTCCGGGTGGTTGATCTCCTCGAGCAACGCGTCCCACTGGTCGTAGAGGCGGTCGACGGTCGCTTCCGAGGCACGAACCCGCTCGACGTCGGGAATCTGGGTGTCCTCGTCCGTCAGCGTCAGCGTCCGGAGTTCGTAGAGGGTGACGGTCGCCGCCTGACCGAGGTTGAGGACCGGATACTCCTCGTTGGCCGGTATCGTACAGATCTCGTCGATTCGCGAGAGTTCCTCGTTCGTCAATCCGACTCGCTCGCGACCGAAGACCAGCACCGTCGGCGCTTCGACCGTCGGCAGCCGTTCGGCCAGGTCGGCGGGCGTCGAGAACGGAAACCGGACGTGACTCCGGTCGTCCTCGTTCGTTACCGCCGTACACCCGATCGTGTGGTAGTTCGCGACCAGTTCCTCGAAAGTGATTTCGGTCGCGTTCGGCAGGACGTCCTCCCGTGCGTGGCCGGCGAACCCGTACGCTTCGCCGTCGGGATCGAGTTCCGGCGGATCGACCAGCAGCAGGTCCTCGAACCCGAAGTTCTTCATCGCCCGCGCGATCGTTCCGACGTTGCCCGGCGACTGGGCATCGACGACGGCGACTGCTGGTGGCGTGCGAGCCAAGCCGTCCTCGGAATCTGGAGCGTCTGTCATGTGTGCGTTGGATACTCGAGTCGATCGAAACGTCGTATCGATCGCTCGCGTCTGTAGTACGGACGTGGATCGTCGGCTGTATATATCGGTTGGAATCGTCCGCTGGCCTTGGGGAACTGGCGAAGCGACACCGATCGTCGCACAGCTACGCCGTTGGACGATGACGGTGTGATGCATAATAAGATAAATCGTATAGTGCGATATCAATTAGATCGCACGATCGGTTCTCGATGCCATCGTACGCGACTTCGTCCGCGCTGTCGACTGGGTGACCGAGAGCGTCGACCGTTCTCCCAGGTTAGCGTCACTACAGGTCACCCACAGTAGCGTTCAAGGATCCGGTAGCAAAGCCCGAGGGTACTCCCTGTGGCTGCGGTTTCGGTCGCCGCGATTACCGTGAATCCCGTTTCCGTCCGTTCTCGTCCCGCTGTTCTCGAGCGAAGGAACGAATCGCTGTCGCAACGCGGTCGGGAGCCGAATCGATGGCCACGTGCCCGACGCCCTCGAGTTCCACGAGGTGACTCTCGGGCAGGGTTTCATCGAGGGTGAACACGGCATCCCGCAGGTGTTCGGGACCGTGTTCGCCCGTGAGGAGGAGCGTCGGAGCATCGACGGTGTGGTCCTTGGCGAGTTCGTACTCCTCGACGGCGTAATTCTCCCGGAGTACCGTTTCGAGAAGGTCGAAGTTCACCTCGTCGGGCCAGAACGGCAGTCGCTCGGGCTCCGAGACGCCGGTAGCCTCCTGGTAGAACAACTTCATCGCTTCCTCCCGTCGACCGTCGTCCAGGCGGTCCTGCATTCGATCGGCCAGGTCGTCGTCACGGTGCTCGTCGACGAGTATCGCCGGTTCGTAGAGGACGAGTCGATCGACGGCGACCCGCTCGGCGGCCGCGAGCGCGACCAGGCCACCGTACGAGTGCCCAAACACCGTCGTCTCGCCGTCGACGGCGTCGACGAGCGCACGGACGTCGTCGATCTCGTACTCGAGGCGATAGTCGTCGGCGTCGCCGCTCTCTCCCCGGCCCCGCCGGTCGGGAACGATGAGTGTGAAATCGTCGGTGAGGTGCGGGCGAAGGGTATCCCACGTTCGACGGGTTCCCGATCCGCCGTGGAGGAGGATCAGCGGCGGACCCGTCCCTTCCCGTTCGTAGGCGATCTCTGTTCCGTCTGCGGAGGTGACTGTTTGCATGGGCTACGATGGTGAAACGTGGCGTCGCTTTACCAATTTCGAACGCCGGTCGGTGTGATCCGAATCCGGAGTAGTGGTTGTACAGTCGTGGATAAAACGGGAGAGTTCGAACGTCGGTATTTGTCGGATACGACTGTAGAATCCTAGTCTACTAGTCTAGTTACGTCTACTAGAACGTACAGTATGCTGTCTCGATGGAGTATACAGTTTCGATGAACTGTACGATTCGAAGTATCGAGGGTACCTCCGAGGGAGACTCGTCGACGAAAAAGGGAACAGTGGAAAGCGGAGTCGTTAGGCACACACACCCCCGTCGCGGATGTAACTGTATTTCCGTGTGAGGATTCTGTGTGGCTACACACCACTGTCGCGTCTGAAAATTCGACTCGAAACCAGGCCCCACGTCGTGAATATTGGCCTTCGTCTCGGAACTATCCCACCTGTTCGCAGTTACAAACGCGACGGGGGTGTGTGCCCTCCGGGATTCGCGGTTGACGCTTTTCCGGGGTCCGACACGAGAGGACTCACGTTCGTTTACCGCCACCGGGAGTACTCCGTTTTCGTCTGGGATACATCGATATTTGCTCGTCCGTCGAGACACCACAGCCGGCGGCGGTATGGGAATTCTGCCCACACGGACGGGGTACAATTGGTCGGGCGGTAGCCCCAACGATCGGTGGTCGTACTCTCCGAACCACCGCGAGTGAGTCGGCGTATGCGCTCGATCCGTTACATCCGCGACGGGGGTGGGGGTCGTGACCTCGTTCGTGACCGATTAAAAGCGCGAGGGTGGCGCTCGAGGGCGATATTGCCGACAATCGCGAAAACGTTCGGTATGGTTTCTCAGACAGGTGGTTTACACTCGCGACCGATCTCCATAGATTTATCTCGGTCCAATTGGAAGGGTCGCGGTACTGCAATGTCCGCGAACGACGATCGTGATCCACTCTTTCGGTACGACGATCCGGTCTTTGCCGACGAGCGACTGCTCGAGATCACACATCTCCCCGGACCGGACCGGATCGTCGGGCGCGACGAGCAGATGCAACGGGTAGCGGACGCCCTGAACCCGGCTATCTTCGGGAGCGAGCCCAACCACTTGTTCATCTTCGGGAAGACCGGAACCGGTAAATCGCTGATCTCCCGGTCGGTGACCAAGCGGGTGATCTCGGAGGCCCAGCGCGACGGCGTGACGGTCAAGTACGCCTTCATCGACTGCGGCGAACAGAACACCGAGGCGTCGGTCATCAAGACGATCGCCCAGATCGTCAACGAACCCGAGGAAAGCGGCATCTCCATCCCGGACCGCGGCCTCGGAACGGGCGACTACTACAAACGTCTCTGGCAAGCCGTCGACTACTGCACCGACGTGACCATCGTCATCCTCGACGAGATCGACATGCTCGAGGACGACGAAGTGCTACGGAAACTCTCGCGTGCGGGCGAGAACCGTCGCATCTCGGACTCGAGCATCGGGATCATCGGCATCTCGAACAAGATCGACTTCCCGGACCACCTCTCCGAACGCGTCAAATCGAGCCTCTCGCGGGACGAACTCGTCTTCTCGCCGTACGACGCCAACCAGCTGGTCGAAATCCTCGAGAAACGCCGCGATGCGTTCCACGACGGGGTGCTTTCCGACGACGTGATCCCGCTGACCGCTGCGCTCGCAGCCCAGGAACACGGCGACGCGCGCAAAGCGATCGACATCCTCCGGAACGCGGGCCGCATCGCGAAGAAACAGAACGCCGCCCGGGTGACGGCCGACCACGTCCGCGACGCGAAGGAGAAGACCGAAGCCGACCGGTTCAACGAACTGATCGAGGGCTCGCCACAGCAGGCGAAAGCCATCCTCTACTCGCTGACGCTGCTCACCGAAAACAGCAGCCAGAAGGAGTTCCCCACCAAGATCATCTACAACCAGTACAAGGAAGTCGCCAAGCGACTCGACTTCGACGTCCTCTCGGAACGACGCGTCCAGGAGATCCTCCAGGAGCAGAACTTCCTGAACGTGATTCAATCTGAACGCGAGGGTCGTGGCCGCGGTCGCGGTGCCCACGCCAAACATCGTCTGCTCGAGAACCCGTCGATCGTGAAGAAGGTTCTCCTCCGGGATTCGCGACTCGCCGTCCTCGAGGACGAGACCCCGGCCGACTAGAGCGTGTTCCCGAAGCAGTACGCTACCCCAATCGACGAGCAGAACCGACCGCCGTTGTGCTGATTCTAGGACCTATTCATACATTCACCGTCTCTGGACAATATTATTCGATTAGAGGAGAACGTTCAACAGGAGTCCAGGAAACGGGAGTGTATGCCGAACGTTACCAGGGACCTCCAACACGTCGTGATGGAGAACCAGACGGAACCCGCGATAGAGGGTGACGATCCGCTCGCGTTCTCCACGTTGTGGACCCGGACTGACGCGTTCGCCGGAGCGTTGCAGGATCGGAACATCACGGCCGACGACGCCGTCGCGATCCAACTATCGGATCCCGAACCGTTTCTGGTGGCGGTCCTCGGGGCGCTCAGGAACGGTTCGGTCCCCGTCACGATCCCCGGGGACCTCGGAACCAGTGCCGTCACGACGGCGGTCACCGAATCCGGAGCCAAGGCCTACGTCACCGACCGAACGCGATTTCTCTCCGTTCTAAACCGCACGGATGACCTCCGGGTCGCGATCACGACCGATACCGATGCCCGGATGGGGGTCGATATGGCGACGGTCCTTGAGAACGACGGCATCAACGGGACCGGTTCGCGAACCGGGATCGACGTGGTGCGGCGTTCGAACGACGATCCGGCGCTGATCGCCTACGACGACCGCGACGGGACCGATCCCGTCGGTATCCGCTATACCCACGCAGCGGTTCGGGCGGCCACGCAGATGGGGTCGACACTTCACGGAGCTGACGCCGACGACTACTCCTACCTCGGAGTCCTTCCGCTGGCGAACCCGCTCGAGTCGTGTTTCGGTGCCCTAGCGGCGATATTCGAGGGTGGGCGATATCAGCGCCTCCCGGACTGGCACCCGGACGACCTCCGCGCAGTGTTGCGAACCCGACCGATCGATCGAACGGTTCTCACGCGAACCCAGTACGAGCAACTCGAGGGGCTCGAATCCACGGACGAGGATCGGATCGCCGTCCTCGAGTCCGTGACCGACCTCGAGTGGTCGACGCAGTCGAGTGCCGTCGTTGCGCCATCGGACGACGTACGACGACTATTCGGCACAGCCGAGACGGGGATTACCCACGTCGCCGACGCCGAAGACGACGGCCTCGAGTCGGTTGGGCTCGTCACGACGGCTGGCGGCGGTGGCGACGCGGATGCGTTTCTGGTGCGCACGCCAGCCGCGATGGAAGCGTACGTCGACCGACCTGACGAGACCGCCGAGACGGTCACGACGAGCGGCGGTGACCGGTGGCTCAGAACCAGCGCACTCGCGTCCGTGGTCAGTACGACGCCCGTCAGACGGTGACCCGGGGTCGTCCAACGAGTCCACTCATCGAGGGGATCTATGTTGTCTTCGATGGACGTTTTAGCGTTTATTCGTCCAGTTCACGAGAGCTCGAGGGGAATCATCTCGGATATCGAAGAGATGCTACAGTAAGAGAAAGCTTATACCGGAGGCTTCGAAATGAGGGAGTGGACGCCGGGCGGCCTCCCGGGTAGGGGTACTTTGGAGGCGAATCCCGGCCCACAACACGGAATTATTGCGGACGTAAGTCAGGTAGTGACGACACGGTGCAGCGTCCAGTGCCGTCCGATCGGAGACACCAATAGCCAAGCGCCTCGACACGCGAGTACCACGACATGGAGTTCGAGGACTGGCAACCGGTTTACGAGTCGATCCGTCGCGACTTCGGCTACGGACGTCGTGCCGACGAGGAGGCCCGCGATGTCCTCGCCTCGATGACGACGCCGTTCGACCTCGATCGATTGTCTGCGGTAGCGGGGACGACCGTCGCCGTCGCCGGGGCCGGTCCCTCGCTGACCGACCCGGACGCGCTCGAGCGAGCGCGAGACGCTGACGTCGTCGTCGCGGCCTCGACGGCGACGGACGTGCTCGAGCGCCGCGGCGTCGACGTCGACTGCATGGTGACGGATCTGGACAAGAACCCCGACACGGTCCGCGAGTTGACCCGTCGAGGGACGCCGGTCGTTGTCCACGCCCACGGGGACAACCGCGAGGCACTCCGTTCGGTCGTGCCGGACTGTCCTGACACGTCCGTCCTGCCGACCACGCAGGCCGAGCCGCGCGGTCCCGTCCGCAACTTCGGTGGATTCACCGACGGCGACCGGGCAGCCTTCCTCGCGGACCACCTCGGCGCGGCGACGCTCGAGTTCGTCGGCTGGGACCTCGACGACGAGAGCGTCGAACCGACGAAGGCGAAGAAACTCGAGTGGGCCGAGCGACTCCTCTACTGGCTCGAGCGCCGTCGCGACGAGCGGTTCGCCGTACTCGACGGTCGTCGGGACGGTATCGATTCGAGCGCGTTACCGGTCGACTGATCTCACCGGATTCGGTAGGTAACGACGTCGTCACTATCGCAGAGGGGACAAGACCCCGACGACGACTCGAGCGTCTTCCCACACCGCCGACACTCGTCGATCGTAGTCGCATCGTCCCCGAAGAACGCCGATTTCATCGCCCCATACAGCGACGATACGGTCGATCGCTGGCCCCGCCTGGATCCGTTCGATCGTCCCATACCACCTCCCATTCTCGGTTCAGAGTTCGTTATTCTCTCGTTACCAGGAGTTTCACGAGTTGGTACTACTAGACGGCCGTCCGACTGACAGCCACTCGAGGCTCGAAGAGAGAGTACGGCTCAGAACAGCGCGTCGAGTTCACCGCCGGTGTCGACGAGCGACGCGAACTCCTCGTCGGCGGCGGCCTCGAGGGACTCGGTACGATCCTTCGCCTCGATCGCGACCTGCTGGAGTTGTTCGACGCGGGGGACGTCCGTCACGCCGGAGAGGAGCACGATCGCACCGACCTCGCCCCGGTCCGGCAGCGGGAAATCGCCGCCGCGGATCTCCATACTTCCCGTCTCGTCCTCGAGCCACTGACGGCCGCGTTCGACGCCTTTCCGGTTCAACTCGTCGGGCGGTCCCGTCGCGACGACCAGCCCTCGATTCGCACTCGAGACGTCACAGGGCAGCGTGAGCCGACCGAGTGCCGCCTTCCGAACCAGGCTGGTCATGCGGTTGGTCGCCTCGCCTTCGTCGAACGAGTCGTCGCTGCGCAACGACGAGAGGAGGCCATCGCGCGACGTATCGACAGCTTCTCGGGCGTACCCGATCGTCGAGATGCCGTCCTCGAGCGTGTTGATGATCTCCGAGGAGTCGACGACGCTCTCGGCGACGTGATCGGCACGACCGACCTCGCCGGCGGCAAACAGGAGGCCGAACCGCTCGACGATCTCCTGGTTGATTCGACCGTAGCCGTCGGCGACGGATTCGCCCGCGCTGCGCCAGGCGTCGTTGTCGAACACGAGCAGGTTGTCGACCTCCCGGACGAACGTCTGGAACGAGCGTGCCGCGTTGAGCGTGTAGATGCCGCCCTCGTCCGTCGCCGGCAGGACCCCGAGCCCGTAGACGGGCTGGTTGTAGATCCGCTGGAGGTGGGACGCGAGGACCGGCGCACCGCCCGACCCGGTGCCACCGCCCATCCCGGCGACGATGAGAAACGCGTCGATCTCGTGGACGCGGATACGATCGATCGCGCCCTGGATCTCGTCGATGTCGGCCTCCGTGACGGACGCACCGAGTTCGTTGTCCGCACCGACGCCGTGGCCCTTCACGCGGGCCTGACCGATGAGGACGCGATTCGACTGGGGAACGTTCTCGAGTCCCTGTAGGTCCGTCGTCGCCGAGTTGACGGCGACTGTCGATTCGATGAATCCACCGCCGATTCGCTCGTCGAACGCCAGGAACTCGTCGACGATCTTCCCGCCAGCTTGACCGAAGCCGATGAGTGCGAGTTTCATGGTTGTCTCTCGGGGCCGTTCCCGACCGCTCGAGTCCGCGAGTGGCGTCACACCGAGTTCTGCGCTTCGACGCTGGGAACGGTTCCCACGTCACGCCCTTTCCGATCGGAGCCATTGTTATGGCTACGTTACGATCGAAAAAATGTCTTTCAGGATCATAGAACAGTCTCGAAGCGATGGTAGTCAGCTACTACTAACAGTCACCGGGCGACGAACGCGTCACGACCGAGTTCGGACGCGGGTTCGGTCGAGGCCCAATCGTCAGTTTGATCCCTCAGCGAGAGGAAATCAATCCCTCCTCGGGAGGGCGCTGTCCCCCGATCACGTACGTTTCGGATCGAGAGTAAGTCCTTTACAGTGTGGTAGCCTACGAAAGGATACATGGTCGAGGGCGGACGGTCCATCTCGCGACGAGAACTGCTTGCAGGAAGCGGCTGTGTGGCGGCGAGTGCCCTCGCCGGCTGTTCGGAACGGTTCTGGTCTCGAGCGGAGGACACCGCACCCGAGCAGGTCACTCTGAACATCAAGACGGTCCCGACCGACGACGACGCCGTCGCCGCCAAAATCCTGAGCCAGTTGCGGGGGAACATGCAGGCGGCTGGCATCGATACCATGCACGAACCCGTCGCGAAATCGGAACTCTACCGCGACGTTCTCCTCCAGGGCGATTACGACGTGTTCGTCGTTCGCCACCAGGGAATCGACGAGTTCGACGCGCTGCGCGGCCTGCTTCACTCGACGTTCGTGACTGAATCGGGCTGGCAAAACCCCTTTCACTTCTCGGACGTCCAGACCGACGAGTTGCTCGAGCGCCAGCGATCGAGCACGGTCGATCGCGAGAGCGTGCTCGTAGACCTGTTCGAGCATCTCGAGGAGACCGCTCCCTACACCGTGGTCGCCTATCCTCGACTGGTCGGTGGCAAGCGATCCACGATCGGGCCATCGTTCGTCCCGCAACGGCCGATCGAGTACGTCGAACTGCTGTCGACCGAACCGGAAGACGGGCCTCGAGACGATCCGCTCGTAGTCGGCATCTACGGTGAGCGTTCGACCGACCAGTTGAACCCGCTCGCCGTCGCCAACAACCGGATCGAGGGCGTGACGGGGCTCCTCTACGATCCGCTGGTTCGGTTGAACCCTGATACCGACGAGTACGTGCCGTGGCTCGCCGAATCGGTGGCCTGGGACGAGAGCGACGCCCTCACGGCAACCGTCACGCTCCGCGAGGGAGTCTCGTGGCACGACGGCGTCGACCTGGACGCCGCGGACGTGGCGTTCACGTCGGCGTTCCTGCGAGATACCTCGCTCGGAACGGTCGAAGACGGTGTTCCGGCACCGCGGTATCGCGCCCGACAGACGCTCGTCGAATCGGTCGAACCGATCGACGACCGGACCGTCGAGTTTTCGTTTCCCGGGATCGCTCGTCCGGCAGCCAGGCGCGTCCTGACGACACCGATTCTGCCCCAGCACGTCTGGGAACCACGCTCCGAACTCGTGGCGAACCGGCGTACCGCCGCCCTCATCGAGGAAATCGAGGAACCCGTCGGCTCCGGATTGTTCTACGTCGACGACGTAGCGCCGGATGCGTTGGAACTCGAGCCGTTCGACGACCATCCCCTTCGGGACCCGGACGCGGATCGACCGGCCGTCCTCGAGGAGTTTTCCCAGTACGCAGGGCTCACCTTTCGAATCGAACCGAACGCGGGGGCGATGATCGAGTCACTGGCCGACGAGGCGATCGACGTGACGGGAACCGACGTGCCACCGGAGGAAGTCGACGCGATTCGCGAGGCCGAGGGCGTCGACCTCGTGACCAGCCGAACCCGTTCGTTCTACATGATCGGCTACAACATCCACGATCCCACTCTCGGCAACCCACAGTTCCGGCAGATCCTCTCGCGGTTGATCGACCGCGAGCACGTCGTCTCCGAACTGCTAGGTGGATTCGGTCGCGTGCCGGAGACGCTGAGCGGACTCGTCGGGATCGCGCCGGAGTCGGGGGGGCTCGACTGGGAGTCGTCCATCGCCGAGTTCCCCGGCTCCGATGGGGAGATCGATCCGGAACAGGTCCGAACCCTGTTCAAGGACGCCGGCTACCGGTACGACGACGGTGAACTGCTCGAGTAAACGATCTGCGACGGGAATCGCACGTGGAGCCACGGACCGATCGCTATTAATGGGGTGCCGGTCGTACGGTCACGGGACTTCATGCTGGGAGGGACGCTCGTGGCCGTCGTCTTCGAACTCGCCGCCGTCGTCACGACGATGCTCGTCGCCGCGACGCTCGTCATCGTCGGCCCGCGCCGACTCGTCGCGGCGTGTCGGGACGCCCGCTGGCGGCTCAGGAGCTGTCTGCTTCCGCTTGCAGCGCTGGCTGCCGTCCTGTTCGTCCGGTGGGCGACAGGGGACCTGTTGACCCAGATCGAGTGGCGGATCCTGGGCCAGAACATCACCTACCAGCTGTTCGTCATCGACGTGGGCCTGCTGCCGGTCGCTCCCGTGGAGTTCCTCCAGTCGCTCGAGACGCCGGAGTTGACCGCGTACTTCGTCTTCGTCTACATCTACGGCTACGCCTTCCTGTTGTTGTTCCCGTTCGTCGCGTACTTCGCGCTCGAGGAGGTCGACGACCTCTCGACACTGCTGGTCGCGTTTACGGCCAATTACGCAATCGGATTGCTCCTTTATATCGTCTTCATCGCCTACGGTCCGCGCAACTTCGATCCGCTGTTGTTCGAAGGCCTGTTGTACGACGCGTTCCCGCGAGCGCATTGGCTGACAAACCAAGTTAACCAGAACACCAACGTCTTTCCGTCGTTGCACACGTCGCTCTCGATGACGGTGTTCTTCCTCGCCTGGCACACTCGCGAAAAGTACCCTCTCTGGGCGGGTCTCTCGGGCGTGCTCGCGATTAGCATCGTCGTGTCGACGATGTATCTGGGCATCCACTGGTTCGCCGACGTAGTCGGCGGAACCGTCCTGGCGATGGTCAGCGTCTACCTCGCCCGCCGGTATACGATCGCACAGTTGCTGCGGTCGGTCCTACGTGGCATCGACGGCGTACTCACCAGTCGAAACCGGCCCGGAAGCGAGTAACCATCCCCGACTGCTAGAGCGACGTGATTCTCTTTGGCTGTGAAATTGCCACTATGCTTATCCGGGCGAACGATGTAGCGCCGGATATGCATCCTCCGGACGATCCCTCGACGACCGGTGGCGGTGGTCCGCCATCGCAAGCGATCATTCGAGCGATCGCCGACCGGGAGGGCGTCGAGGTAACTGACATCGAGCCACCGGCATACCAGCCGCTGTACTCCGTCGTCAATCCGGAGGCGCTCGACCGTCTCTTTCGACCCTCCGGTGAGCGCGCGGCGGGAACCGTCATCCGCCTCGAGTACGAGGGATACGAGGTAACCGTTCGTGGCGACGGTCGCGTGGAGGTACGGGACTCCTCCGGAGCCGACGATGCCGTCAGACGTTCGATCGAAGAGTAAGGTCCTCCCGGTTCGACGCCCCGCTTCGGACGGAATAGTACGGCGGTGCGACGGGTCGGCCGATCAGGTGGGTCCCGAATCGAGGGGCGTCGCTGTCCGATCGATCTCCTGCCGAGGAACGGCTCGTACGAGGCTGCTCGTCGACTCGTAGCTGACCCGATCGGTGGGTGGCTTGCTCGCGACGATTCTCCAGAACCCGGGTGATTTGAACTGTAGTTCACACAGCCCGCGAGAGTCGGTTCGCGTTTCCCTCGTACCGGCGCTCACCCGGGCGTCTTCGATCGGCCGTCTGGCTTCGTCGCGGACTCGCAGGACGATAGAGCGGCCGACGGACACCTCGTGGCGCTCGAGTTCGAGAACGAGTTGCCGCTGGACTTTCATGTGGTGTGGTGGCACACAAGCGGTGGAAGAACTACGCCCTGAATTCGCTACGCCCGCTACGTCTCGAAGGTGATCGTGTGGCCTTCCTTGCCCGACCGGTAGATGCCGTCGATGAGCCGCTGTACTGTAAGCGCCTGGTCGGCGCTGGGATCGTCCGGTTCGTCAGCAGTGATCCGGTCGAAGAACGCTTCCTGTTCCGCGGAGTGGGTGTCGTTCTGCCGGGTTTCGATCGTCGTATCCTCGAGGTGGTCCGGTCCTACCGTACTCGCCGAGTGGACGCTCAACTCGCCCTCGAGCAGATCGAACCGGGCCGCCGACTCCGTTCCTCGGACGACGAACTCGTGATTCGCGGGGCGGTTCGTTGCCCACGCGACCTCCAGCGAGATGGAGCGGTCGTCCGTACTCCGGATGAAGGCGCTCGCGGAGTCGTCGACGTCGAACCCCGCGGGGCCGGCGTCGTCGGCCCACATCTCGAGGTAGGCGTAGTCGTCCCGGTGGCCGAACTCGTCCCGGGTGACGCCCGTGACCTCGCGGATGGGTGGATACTCGAGGAGATACATCGCGAGATCGATGGCGTGGACTCCGAGGTCGATGAGCGCGCCGCCACCCGCGATGCGCTGGCGCGTGAACCACGATCCCCGTCCGGGGATCCCCCGCCGCCGGACGTAGTTTGCCTCCACGTGGGTCACCTCGCCGAGATCGCCGCGTTCGATCCGGTTTTTGACGATCCGGACGGTGTTCGCGAACCGGTTGTTGAACCCCACCATGCAGTGGCTGTCGGACTGCGCTGCGGCCGCGGCGATCCGTTCCGCGCTCTCGAGGGAGTGAGCCAGCGGCTTCTCGAGGAGGACGTGAATGCCCCGTTCGAAGGCGTCGACGGCGTACTCCTCGTGGTACTTGTTCGGCGTCGTGATTACGACGGCGTCGACCGTATCGTACAGTTCCTGGTGGTCCTCGTAGACGTCGACGTCGTAGCGTCTCCCGAACCGTCGCCTGGCGTCGGCGGCGACGTCCATGCCGCCGACGAGCGGGACGTCCTGGTCGACGAGCCGTTCGGCGTGGTAGTGGCCGATGTTTCCGAGTCCGACGATACCGGTTCTGATCTCGGTTCGCTCCATGGTTGGGGGGAAGTTAGGTGGGCGGTTTCGGATCGATACACTGAAATTCGCTATATCGAATCTCCGTGCTGGATCCCCTTCTGTCCGTCGCCAAACGCACGTTGGGGGCCAAGTCGACCGCTCACTCGGCTTCCGTCTGTGTCCGGCCGGATTCGCGGTCGGATCGATCGGTGACGCCGTGGACGAGCGCACCACCGGTTTCCGAATCGAACAGGTGGACCTTCGATCGATCGAGGACCACCTCGACCGACTGATTCTCGCGAACGTCGGTATCGGGCGGGACGCTCATCAGCAGTTGATCGGAGGCCGACGTCGGATCCTCCTCCATCGATCGTTCGGCCGCCTCGGAGAGCAAGAGGTAGACGAAGACCTCGTCGCCCATCGGCTCTAAGACGTCGGTCCGGGCCTCGATCGGCGCGGTCGGGGACTCGAGGTCGTCCGCCGTCGCCGCCAGGTGGACGTCTTCGGGCCGGACGCCGACCGTGACCCTGTCGCCGACGGTGCCCTCGGGGACGACGCCGGGATCGAACTCGACGCTGAAGTACTCGGTGCGGACGCCGTCCTCGAGGCGTTCGCCCTCGGCGAAGTTCATCGACGGGGAGCCGATGAAGCCGGCGACGAACAGGTTCGCGGGTTCGTTGTAACAGGTCAGCGGCGGGGCGATCTGCTGTAGTTTCCCCTCGTTCAACACGGCGATTCGATCGGACATCGTCATCGCTTCGGCCTGGTCGTGGGTGACGTAGACGACCGTCGTGCCGAGTTCGCGGTGGAGTCGCTGGAGTTCGGTCCGCATGTGGACCCGCAGCTTCGCATCCAGGTTCGCCAGCGGCTCGTCCATCAGGAAGACGTCCGGATTGCGCACGATGGCGCGGGCGATGGCTACCCGCTGGCGCTGGCCGCCCGACAGCTCGTCGGGCATCCGTTCGAGCATCCCCTCGAGTTGCACGATCTCGGCGGCCTGTTCGACGCGGCGGCGGATCTCCTCGTCGTCGTACTTGCGCAGGCGGAGACCGAAGGAGACGTTCTCGAAGACGTCCATGTGGGGGAACAGCGCGATGTTCTGGAAGACCATCGCGACGCCCCGGTCCTTCGGCGCGAGGGTGGTGACGTCCTCGTCGCCGATGTAGACCCGGCCCTCCGTCGGTTTGGTGAGGCCGGCGACGGTCTCCATCGTGGTCGACTTGCCACAGCCCGAGGGGCCGACGAAGGTGACGAACTCGCCGTCCTCGATCTCCAGGCTGACGTCGTCGACAGCCGTGACGTCTTCGTAGCGTTTCGTGACGTTCTCGAGTGTGACGCGTGCCATGATTACTCCTTGAGTGCTCCCGCGGTGAGTCCGCTGACGATCTTCTCCTGGGCGACGACCACGAGGATCGCGACCGGGATGACCCCGATGATGCTCGCGGCCGCCATCAGGTGGTACATCACCTCGTACTGCCCCTGGTAGGCGAGGACGCCCTCGAGCAGCGGTGCCCAGTTCTCCGGCTGGCCGTCGGTCATCAGAAACGAGAAGAAGAACTCGTTGTAGACGGCGATGAACGTGAGGACGCCCGCGGTCGCGACGCCGGGGGCCGACAGCGGGATGATGACCCTGAACAGCGCCCCCAGTCGCGTCGTCCCCTCGACGCGGGCGGCGTCCTCGAGTCCGTCCGGGATCTGCGAGTAGAAGGTCGTGAGGATGAAGATGGCGAGGGGCATGAAGATCGCCGACAGCGGCAACACCATCGCGCCGGGCGTGTTGTACAGCGTCCCGTCGCCCGTGATCGGCTCGAGCGCGAGGAACTGGGTGTTGAACAGGTCGTTCAGCGGGATGAAGAAGGCCGCCGGCGGGAAGAAGGAGATGATCAGTACCAACAATAGGAGCGGGACTTTGCCGGGGAACTCGAGGCGGCCGAAGGCGTAGCCGGCGAGACTGCCGACGATCAACACGACGACGGTCGAGGCCGTCGCGATGACGAAGCTGTTGAAGACGTACCAGTGGAAGGGGATCGTCTGGAACACCTCGACGAACGCGCCGGGGTTGAACCCGTTGGGCGTAAAGAGGATGTCCTGCAACTGACCTTCCGGAGTCAGCGCGACCATCAGCAGCCAGTAGAACGGGAACAGCGTCGTCACGAGGAAGAAGATCGCGGCGACGTAGAACATCGCTCGGTAGACCTTCTGCGGGTTCTCGATCGAGTCGGCGACCCACCGCTGGAAGGGACCGCGATCCAGTTCCGCCTCCTCGCTCTCGAGCAGGGGGGACCGATCCCTCTCGCCGCCGTCGGGACGTGGCCGTCCGTTTCGCTCGTCACCCACCATCAGTACAGCCCTCCTTCGGTGTCGCGGAAGAAGACCACGTACCCGGAGATGATGAGCCCGATCACCAGCGCGGTCGCGAACGCGACCGCCGCGGCCGTCGCGTAGATGCGCGTCCCGCCGAACATGGCCTCGACGACGAGACACGTCAGCGATGGCACGGTCGTACAACCGACGCTCGATTCGATCAGTCCGTAGACGCGCATCGCGTCCATCGTCCGGAACAGCATCGCGACGAGCAGGGCCGGCATCACGAGCGGTAACGTGATCAGCTTGAATCGCTGCCAGGGCGATGCGCCGGCGACGCGGGCCACGTCGTAGAGGCTGCGGTCGACGCTCTGGAGGCCCGCGAGGATGAGCAGCGCCATGAACGCCGAGGACTTCCAGACGTCCGCGACGAGGATGATCACGAAGGCGTCCCGGCTGTTCGCCAGCGGATTGGGGCCGAAGATCCCGAGCCACTGGCCGAGTTCGGTCCCGAAGCCGACCTCCGGCTGGAACAGCAGGAAGAAGATCATCCCCTGGATGACGATCGGCACCGCCCAGGGGAGGATGATGGCGACCCTGACCCAGCGCCGCCCCCGGAACTCCTGATCCAGGACGTACGCCTGCCCGAAGCCGATCAGGGTCTCGAGAAAGACGCTGATCGCGGCGAACCCGATCGTGACGAACAGCGCCTGCTGGAGCAGCGGCGTTCCGAGTTCGACGAACGGGAACGATCCCGAGAGGCCGACGTCGACGAACTGCCTGGCCAGGCGGGCGTTGCCCGTGAGGATGTCGACGTAGTTGTCGATGCCGACGAACCCGCCCAGCGGCTCGAGACCGCGTGTCCGATCCGCGCGCAGGGACGTGACGAACGTCGCCAGCAACGGATAGAACGCGATCAGCGTGAGGAGCGCGAACGCCGGGAGCAACAGCAGGTAGGCGTAGGCGGCCTCGCTCAGGTTCTCCATCCAGTTGACGACGGCGTTGCCGGTCCGCTCACGGTCGACGTCGGTTTCGCCGCCGATCAGTACGTCCTCGTCGGTGTCAGTCGCCATGCTGGTCGGCCACCTCCTGCTCGCTGCGCTGGAGTCGCGGCGCGAGGTCGCGCATCTCCGATTCCGGATCAGATCCGCGGTAGCCGGCGTTGACGGCCTGATAGATCAACGCGGACTGTTCGGGCCAGACGTCGGTCACCGGCCGGGGGATCGCCGTCTCGCTCGCGCGCTCGATCTGGGTCGCGTACCGGGCTATCGGCCCGATCTCGTCCTCGTCCGAGTCCGTCACGAGTTCGATGTTCGGCGGTAGGAACCCGCCGAGTTCGAACATCGCGAGCATCACTTCGTCGTGGGTGAACGCCTCGAGCACCTCCAGGGCTTCCTCGCGACGGTCGGTGTAGGGGCTGACGACGAGATGCCAGCCACCCAGCGCCGACGTCGTGCCGCCGACGCCCTCGTACTCGGCCTCGTCCTCCGAGACCGCGTAGGGCATCGTGGTGACGCCGAGGTTCTCGCCGAAGGCGTCCTCCGCGCCGGTCTCCGAGATAGCGAAGGCCCAGTTGCGGTGGGCAACGGCGTCGCCGGCCTCGAACGGCCCCAGCGACTCCTGTTCGGTCCACTGGACGATCGCGGACGGACAGATTTCGGCGTAGCCGTCGAGCGCGTTCGGGTCGTCTTCGTCGATGAAGGTCCGCATCATCCGGACCGCGTCGATCACTGTCTCGTCGTCGACCGTGATCGGCCGATCGCCGGCGATGAACAGGTTCTCCACGCCGCCGAAGTAGGCACCGCCCCACGAGGTCATCACCTCGTTGAACGAACAGCAGGCCAGTCCCTCGTAGGCGTCGCCCTGGGTCGTCCAGCCGTACTGAACGTCGCCTTCGGCCTGGGCGTCGCTGACGGCGTTCGAGAACGCCTCCCAGGAGGGGGGTTCCTCGTCCCAGCCGTCGGTGTCGTGTCCAGCGTCCTCGAGCAGGTCCCGCCGGTAGAGGACGAACCCGAGGTCCGGAAAGAGCGGGAGTCCGTGAACGTCGCCAGTCTGGGGATCCCTGGCCGTTTCCAGGGCCGCCTCGAGGTAGTCGCTCTCGACGCGGTCGACGACCTCGTCGGGCAGTGCCTCGCTGAGGTTTGTCGTCTGTTCGCGCAGGATGAAGGGGATCGTCCAGCCGGCGTCCATCATGTGGATGTCGGGTGGTGCCCGACCGGCCTGGAGCGTCGACTGAGCGTCCTCCATCCGCGCGTCGGAGTCGCTGACGACGGTCTGGATCTCGATATCGATCGACTCGTCGAGTCCGGCCCGCCAGAGGGCCTCCTGGATCGAGTCGCCGTCGCCCGTGGGATACATGATCCCCTCGACGTCCGTTGCGGCGGTCATTACGACCGTTCCGTCGCGGGAACCGCGCCCGAGACAGCCGGCGACGGTAACGCCGCCGACCGTTGCGGTCCCTGCCGTCGCCGCGAGCAGCTCCCGACGGGATCGATCCCGTCCGATCGACCGATTGCGGTGGCCCATTCCATCTCAGCCACACCGTTTGCCCCCATAACCGTTGGCCACGCACGAGCTACCCGGCGAGCGGAACGCTCGAGCTGGGGAACGCTACCCGAGGCGGACGAAACATTCCGCCGGCTCGACACGCTTCCCACCGGAAACCAGAATCGCGGAGGGGGCTGTAGACGCGGGTGTGGAACGACAACTGTCGGCGGGTGACGAGCGACGAGCAGTACGTGAGGATGGTGGCCTCGGCTCGAGACGAACGCGACGCGGACGAAACGCGACGTGTCGGGAGTCGACGGTTCCGTACCGGAACCGCCCGCGAGCGCCGACTTCAATCCTCGATCGTCGGCGGTTCGTGGCGACCGATGTGGATCTCGTGGGCCTCGAGGTCCTCGAGGGCGGCGACGCGGCCGCCGACAGTGACTTCCTCGCCGTCGTCGGTCTCGAGGGTCAGCGAGGCGACCTCCTCACTCACCTGGAAGGAGACGTCGAGGATGCGACCGCGAACGACGCGCGAGCCGCCGACCTCGACGTCGCGGCCCTCGATCGTCGCGTAGAACTCGCCGCCGTCCTCCATCAGGTCCTTGACGCAGCGCCGGATCGAGGCGTACGCTCGGGGGTACGAGCGGGTCGTACCGTCCTCTGCGAGGGTTCGCTCGGCCGTGGTCCAGAGCACCGTACCGAAGAAGCCGGAGACGAGAAAGCCCAGCGCAGAGCGGTTGAAGATGACGCCGTAGCGGTCCTGATCGTCGCGCAGGGCGTCCTGGGTCGCGTACACGGAGTAGTTCCCGTCGGCGACCGCGACGATCGGCGTCGTGATCCCCCGGCGAGCGCGAGCCGAGGTCGCGACCTCGAGGTAGTCGAACGAGTCCGGATCCGGCGCTTTGCTCGCCGGCGTCACGATGAGGTCGACGCTGACGTCCGCGTCGATGGCGGCCGCGAGTTCCTCCTCGTAGCGGACCAGCAGGTCGGGCGTCAGCGACAGCGAGAGTTCGTAGTCGGCGGCGTCGATCACTTCCTCGAGGTACCGCAGGATGGTCGAGCGAGATTTGACCAGCGAGACGGCCTCGGTATCGCGCGCGGGCGCGGTGTACCTGGCCTCGAGTTCGTCGATCATCTGTTCCAGGGAGGTCTGGACGTCGTCGAAGGCCTCCTCGGGGTCGATCGCGACGACCTTCATCGGGCGGGACTCGCGCAACTCGACCAGGCCGCGGTCGCTCAGGCTGCGGACGGTGTCGTAGACGCGGGGCTGGGGGATGTCCGTTCGGTCAGCGATCTCGCTCGCGGTGAGCTGTCCCTGCTCGAGGACGGTGAGGTAGGCGTCGATCTCGTACTCGCCGAGGTTGAACCGATCCCCGACGCGCTCGACCGTCGAGCGCAGTTCGTCTGGTGCCATACGATCCCCAACGCTCTCGATGGCTAAATGATTTATTATGCTCCGAGTAACACGCGTTTTCGAAATCGGGTTGTTTTCGGGGGCGTGAGGGTCGTGGTGGGCCGTCTCAGTGTGTCGGCGTCGTCCAGTCGGGCGTCACCCTCGCCGAGGACAGAACGTTTTTCCACCGCGGGCCAGAGTGTGGGTTCATGCGCGGCGTCCTTCAAGGGGCGGAGAACGCAACCGCCGGCGATCCGAACGGCATCTTTCCGGCGACGTTCCCGGACCCCATCACTATCGGACTCGCCGTTCTCGTCCTCGGGATCGGCTGGGGGCTCTCGAAACTCGTCGTCAGGTTGACCGGTCGAATGATCGCTCGGCGGATCGAACGCCCGAGCGTCACCCGGACTGCCCTTCGGGGCGTCCGCCTTTCCGTGCTGCTCGTGACCGCCGGGATCGCCGCCGGCATCCTCGGGTTCAGCGGAACGGACATCCTCCTCTCGGTGACCGTCATCTCCGCGGTCGTCGCCGTCGTCCTGGCACCCCTTGTCGGCAGTCTCATCAACGGTCTGTTCGTCCTCTCGGACCGGCCCTACGAGATCGGCGACATGATCGAGATCACCGACGAAGGCCACCGGGGATTCGTCGAGGACATCACGATCCGGTATACGAAGATCTTCACGCTCCAGAACACGTTCATCGTCATTCCGAACTCGAACATCCAGGAGCGGGACGTGGTCAACTACTCCGCCGAGGACGAACGCACCCGCGTCTCGGTGACGTTCGCGGTCACTTACGAGAGCGACCTCGAGGCGGCCCGACGGGCCGCCGAGCGGGCAGCCCGCAACGTGGACAACGTGATCACCGGCGGTCCCGACATCCGGGTCGGCAGCGAACGCTATCCCGCAGCCCCGACCTGTCTCATCGACCAGTACGGCGACGACGGGGTACTCCTCGAGCTGTTCTTCTGGCTCAACCACCCCTTCCGGGAGCGGGCCAACAAGTCGGCCGTCCAGGCGGCGGTCCGCGAGCGATTCGCGGATCTCGACGTCGAGTTCGCCTACCCGCGTCGCCATCACGTCTTCGACACGACGAGCGGAGTCGCCAGCGTAGCCATCGAGGACGGTCCCGCGAGGCACTCGGACGCCCGTCCGTCGGTCGACGCGACGGACGCGACTGACGAGACGGTCGAGCGGGAGTAGCCACCCGTTCGGCGTGCCCTCGGTGCTGGAATCGCCGTCGTGTTTTAAGCCCTGTCCGGTGCAACTGCGATCCATCGAGCGATGTACGACGACGTGCTCATCCCAACGGACGGTAGCGAGACGGTTTCGGAGACGCTTGCACACGCGCTGTCGATCGCGTCAGACAACGAGGCGACGGTCCACGCCCTCTACGTCGTCGACAGCCGCATCACCGCCGCCGCGGCCGACGACGCGACCGACCTCGAGCGGTCGCTCGAGGAGGAGGGTCAGGCAGCGATCGAGGACGTCGTCGACCGGGCGGCCGACGCTGGACTCGAGACCGTCGGCGATATCAGGAAGGGAACGCCCGCGAAGACGATCCTCGAGTACGCGGCCGACGAAGGAATCGATCTCATCGTGATCGGCACGCGTGGGAAGAGCCCCCGCGAGAAGGTCACCTCGCTCGGCAGCGTCTCCGAGCGAGTCGTCGACAACGCCGACGTGCCGGTGTTGGTCGTCCGCGACGCGGGGGTCTAGCTCCCGGACGCTCGAGCGCCTTCGACCGTGATCACTTCACAGTCGAGGTGGGTCCGGAGGTAGCGATCGATGTCGGGATTGTCCGTGAACCGGCGAAAGAGCCGGCGGAGTCTGCTGGCCTGTCGATTCCCGATGACGACCGCGTCCGCGTCCTCGGCGGCGACTTCGTCGAGGATACTCTCCTCGACCAGAAAGCCCGATCGAACCACGTAGCGGGCGTTCTCGAGCGGCCCGAACGATCGCTCGACGGCCGTTTTCAGATCGATCCGGGAAACGTTCTTCCCGTTCTGATAGAGGTCGACGTGAAGGACGGTAAGCGACGCCTCGCGCTCGTCGGCGATTCGAATCGCCTGCTCGAGCGTCCGCCGGGAGTGTTTCGTCAGGGGGTATCGAACGGGAACCACGACCAGCGCCATTAGCACCTCGAACGAGTTGCGCCCGGGTAAAGGTTTCAGTTGGGACGGTTAGTCGTGGGTAACCGTCCCATACCCGTTCGACGGCGACGCCGATCGCGGGTTCGGCCGGGACAGACAGTCATTTACCGTCCCCGGGGCTAGTCGCCGGCATGCGAGAGACGTCGACCGAGAACGGCGAGACGATCTACGTCTCGGAGAGGGAAGGCGACCGGGGATCGAAGGGGCCGTTTCTCGTCGCCTACGAGAGCCGCGACGCCCAGCGGCGCTACGGCTGGTTCTGTTCGAACTGTGAGAGCGTCGATAACGCGATGGACGCGATGGGCCGGATCAAGTGCAACGTCTGTGGGAACTTCCGGAAACCCACCGAGTGGGACGCTGCCCACGAGTAACTCTCGGTCCGGTACGGTCGGTTCCCGACTGCTCGATCGACTGTCCGTTTCGGTCAACCACCTATTATCGGTCGCCGATTCCGGATGGTGACGGACGCACGTCTATCGACTTTCCTGAATAGTTGGGGATAGTCGCGGTTTTCCGGCCGATGTTTGGCGAGTGACAACGTTTATGATGGGAGGGCGCGTATCTACTCGTGAATGGGTCCTGTTAACATGCGACTCGTCGAGCAGGCCAGGTCGATCTTCGCAGAGTTGGGGTACACCGTCGAAGGAACCGGTCCGGAGTTCCGCGCCGAACGAGCCTGGAAAGTCGTCCACGTCAACACAGTCCTCGAGACCGATTCGTTGCCGTCGTCGTCGGGAGAGTTTCACTGTTTCGTCGCCCAGCCCGAGGACGCAGACGACCTCGAGACCCGTCTCGAGCGGGTCGATCCCGACTACGAGTGGGCGATCATCGTCGTCGACGGGGAGGAGTATCAGGTCGAACGGGCCCCGCCGGGACCGCGCGTCTCGGCCTAACGCGGTCGCGATTTCTTTTTCGAGCGCTGGCGATCGGCGACGGGCCAGTCAGTACGACTCGTGTAACGCGCGCCGGGTCGCCGTCACGCCGGCCCCCGGATCGACGTCGGCACCTATCGACTCGAGGACGTCACCCAGCGCGGTCACGACGTAGATCACGTTCTCGGGCCGGGCCGAGTGCCCCATACAGCCGATGCGGAAGATGTCGCCGTCCAGATCACCGAGCCCGCTGGCGATTTCGAGGTCGAACTGTTCGAGCAACGCGTCGCAGACGTCGCCGTCGTCGACGCCCTCCGGGACGCGGACCGCGTTCAAACTCGGTAGCCAGTACTCGTCCGGGGCGTTCATCTCGAGGCCCATCGCCTCGACGCCGGCTTTCAGCGCGCCGGCCAGGCGTTCGTGGCGGGCCCAGCGGGTTTCGATCCCCTCCTCGGCCACGAGTCGGAGCGCCTCCCGGAGCGCGTAGACGTTCGTGATCGGCGCGGTGTGGTGATAGGCCCGTTCGTCGCCCCAGTACCCCTCGAGCAAGGAGAGGTCGAGGTACCACGAGCGGGGGTCCTCCTCGCGCGAGAGGACCTTCTCCATGGCCTCGTCCGAGAGGGTCAGCGGGCTGGCACCCGGCGGACAGGAGAGACACTTCTGTGGACCAGCGTAGGCGACGTCGATTCCCCACTCGTCGACGCGGAGTTCGACCCCGCCCAGCGAGGTGACCGTGTCGGCGATCACCAGTGCGCCGTGGTCGTGGGCCGCCGCGGTCAGTTCGGGGACGTCGGGCTGGAGCACGCCCGTACTCGTCTCGGCGTGGACGAACCCGAAGACGTCGGGGTCGTGTTCGGCCAGCGCGTCCGCCACGTCGTCGGGATCGAGCGGTTCGCCCCACGGTGCGTCGACCTCGACGACCTCGCCGCCCGCTCGGCGAGCCATCGACGCCATACGACCCCCGAAGTAGCCGTTGGTTGGAACGAGCATCGTGTCGCCGGGTTCGACGACGTTTCCGATCGCGGCCTCCATCGCCGCCGATCCGGTCCCGGAGACGGGTATCGTCCACCGGTTGTCCGTCCGGAACGTGTAGCGCAGCAGTTCCTGGACCTCGTCCATGATCTCGACGAACGAGGGGTCGAGGTGACCCACGAGCGGTGTGCTCATCGCCCGCAACACGCGCGGATGCACGTCGCTCGGGCCGGGTCCCATCAGCGTCCGGTCAGGCGGCGTCAACTCCTCGAGTTCGGAGACGTCTGTAGTACCCGTCATTGGAGGGACGTGGAACGGGAACCGCCAAAAACGTTCACGCATCGACGAATTGGACCGGCGACCTCGCTGGGCCGTTCGGTGACGCTGCACTCGAGTCGGGCAATTAGACGATTTCAGAACCCAGGAACTCCTCGGTCGGACCGGTTTCTGTCATCCGCACGACGTTGCCGTCGATCTCGTAGTCCGAGAACGGCTGTAAACCGTCCCCCTCGAGGGCCGTTTCGAGTTCTTCCTCGTCGATCACCGACTCGTCTTCGAACACCATTGCGAGCGTTCCCGACACTTCCTCGCCCTCGACGTCGAACATCGCTCCCTTCGCCACGACACCGGTCAGATACCCGTTCTCGAGGTCGGGGTCTTCGATCGGGTCGGTCGTCTTGACGTGGCCGATATCGCCCGGCGGAATTTCGTCCGTCAGTGCGTCGAATCCGTCGTGTTCCGACGCGTACCGCGGGGAGTCCCCCGCCTCGGTTTCGACGACAGTGGCGGCCGTCTCGGTCGGAGTAGTGGTGTTTGCAACGATAATCGTTCCGTCCGTGATGCCGACGTGTGTGACGTCGGTTTCGTACAGTTCGAACGTCCCCTGTGTCCGTACGTGGGTCACGGATTCGTCCGCGAGGCTCTCCTCGATTTCCTCCGCGTCGAACTCTCCCTCGATTACGTCGAACGTTCCCTCGAACGGACCGAAGTTACCGGTTACGAGGTACTCGACGTCCTCTGCGCTGGCGGCTCCGGGTAGCTGTTCGGTTGCCATTTGCTCGACGTTCGCCACGATGTCGTTCAGCTCGTCCGGGAGGTGGTCCTCGGCATCGATGAGTGCGTACGGATCCATCGTGTTCACCCCGTAGTGATCCTGGTTCACCGCCGACGGCGCGGGCAACCACTTTGCTACCGATTCGAACGTATCGTCGTTGCCGCCGATTCCAGGAATAGCACTCAAACAGCCAGCGAGTCCGACGGTAGCGAGGACGGCCCCACCACCCGCCGCCTGCAGAACCGATCGTCGATCCATACTCGTGTTGAACCACCAACACCACATTATTGCTCCGGTCCCACGGCCGAAGCAACCGATGTCGCCGTCACGGCCTCGAGTGTTCGTCGCTCTCTCACTCGAGGCTGTCAGTGTGCCCGACTGCACAGCCTAATTGGATTCGGTGCAGTTCCGGACAAAAACAGTGCTGGTTGCTATCACTAGCCATACATTGAAGACGCCCCTCGGTGTAGCCGTGCAGGCAATGGTCTTCAAGAAGATCAGCCTGATCGGGACCAGCACGGAGAGTTTCGACGACGCGGCCGACGACGCTATCGACCGCGCCGAGGTGACTCTCGAGAACGTCTACTGGATCGAAGTCGACGAACTCGGCGTCGAAATCGCGAGCGCGGAAAACCGGGAGTACCAGGCAGAAGTAACGGTCGCGTTCGAACTCGAGGACTGAGCGCCACGGATCGGGGTCGACGAGATGCCCCGTCGACGGTCGCCGTCGGTGGCGTGGCGTCGTTACGTCCGGAAGGACTCGCCACAGCCACACTCGCTGACGACGTTGGGGTTCTCGACGTGGAACCCTTCGGCCTGCAGGCCGGACTCGTAGTCGAGGACGCTCCCCTCGATGTAGTTCAGACTCGCCGGGTCGACGAACACCCGCAGATCGTGGTGCTCGTAAATCTCGTCGTCCTCGTCGGGTTCGTCGTCGAAACGCATTCCGTAGGAGAGGCCCGCACACCCACCCTGCTGGACGAACAGGCGCAGTCCCGCCTCTTCGACGTCGAGTCCTTCGTTCTCGAGCAACGAGAGTGCCTGTTCGGCCGCGTCTTCCGTCACGTCGATCTCGGGTCGCGTCTCCGCGCGCCCCCCGTCGGCGCTGTCCGTGCTCATACCACTCCATTCCCGCGCGACGATGTTAACTGTGACGCCAACGGACAGCTACGTCCCTAGCCGAGTTCGGTTACGTCCTCGGAACCACAACCGAAGCGGTCAGTGGCGACGGTTACTCGGAGTCGACCGTGCCGAGGTGATCTCCGGACCGATCCACGGCGTCGCCGTCGGTGAACCGCTCGAGGTAGTCGATGACGTCGTCGATCGCGTCCCGCTGGGCGGCGGTCCGGTCCGTGACGTCCGCGATGGCGTCCTCGATCTCGTCGGCGTCGTCCGCGACGCCGTCGGCGGCCGAGGCGACTTCCTCGACGGACGCCGCCTGGTCGTCGTTCGCCTCGGCGATCTCTGCGACGCCGGTCGCGGCCTCGTCGATGGCCGTCGCGATCTCCTCGAGGCTCTCGAGGGCCTCGTCGATCCCGTCGCTGGCTTTCGTGACCTGGTCGTTCGTCCGTTCGGTCACGGCGACGGTCTCGTCGGTCGTCGTCTGTAACTCCTCGATCGACTCCGAAATCGCCTGCGTGTGCTCTTTCGTCTCGTTGGCCAGCGACTGGACCTCGTTGGCGACGACGGCGAACCCGTCGCCGTCCTCGCCCGCCTGTGCGGCCTCGATGTTCGCGTTCAGCGCGAGCAGATTCGTCTGATCGGCGATATCGCTAATTACGGCCACGACCTCGTCGATCTCGTCCATCCGGGCCTCGAGTTTCTCGACCGTCTCGACGAGTTCGTCCGCGGCCTCGAGTACGTCGTCCATCTCCTCGCGGGCCTGCCGATTCGATTCGAGGCCGTCGTCCGCCGCGGCCTGGGCCTGTTCGGCGGCCGAGGCGACCTGGTCGGAACTGGCGGCGACTTCCTCCATCGTCGCGCTCAGGTCGCTGATCTCCTCGACGATCGATCGGATCGAATCGGTCTGCTCACCGACTTGCTCGTCGACGTCGACGGCAGTGTCGGCGATCCGGTCCGCATCGGTCGCGAGGTCCTCGACTTCGTCGGCGATGCCGGTGATCACCTGCTGGACGTGGGCGGCGATCTCGTTGATCGTCTCGGTGATCCGGCGAACCTCGTCGTCGAGTACGTCGTGTTCGTCGGTGTAATCTACCCGGGCCCCGAGGTCCCCGTCGTTGAGCGCCTGGCCGGTGGCTGTCACCTCGCTCACGAGGTCGGCCATCGCTTCCCGCCGCCTGATGACCTCGGTGTTGTCCTGTACGAGCTGGATGACGCCCTGGAGTTCCCCCTGCTGATAGATCGGCGTCGCCACGGAGTGGACGTAGACGGTCTCACCGTCGGCGTTCTCGAGTTCCCGCTCGCGCTCGTAGGCTTGCTGGTCGCGGCCCGATTCGGTCACGTCCGACCCGTGATGGGCCGTCTGCGGGTTGTCGACGACTTCGTCGGCTACCGTTCGCGTTCGATCGTCTCGGAACAGTGCCCCCGCGGCGTCCTCGCCGAGGACGCGCTCTCGGTCGACCCCGGTGAGCACCTCGGCCTCGCGGTTCCACCCGATCACGCGGTGTTCGGTATCGACGAGAAACGCGGGCTGCGGGAGCGTATCCAGCAAGGCGTCCGTCGAGATACTGATCGTCTCGTCGGTCGACTCCCGGCCGCCGAGCGTCTCCGCAGTCTCGTCGTCCCCGGTTTCGGCTGTCGCCGCTCCGGCGGTCGTCCCCCCGTCCGTCACCGCCGCTTCGGGCGGTTCGGTGGGGTCGTCCGGTTCCGCCGTCGGGTTCTCCGCCGTCGCACCGGTCGTATCGTCCCCGTGATCGTCGTTCGACGCCATCTCGTCCGTCGCAGTCTGCGTCCGAGAACCGAGCGAGAAGACGCTCTCGAGCAGCCTGTCCATACCCCGCGTCTCGCTTCCCGTGCCCTATCTCTTGGGGCCAACTGATCGGGTTCCGCGTCGACTTCCCGGATTATTCGTCCTCGAGTCGTCGACGAACGCTCTCGGCGTGGGCCTCGAGGCCTTCGGCGTCGGCCAGCGTCGTGATCGTCCCGCCGAGGTCGGCCAGCGCCTCGCTCGAGAGTCGCTGGACCGTCGTCGATCGCAGGAACGTTTCGACGGAGAGGCCGCCGGTCACCCGTGCGCCGCCGTTCGTCGGCAGGACGTGGTTGGTGCCGCTGGCGTAATCGCCCGCGGCGACCGGGGTGGTCGGCCCCAGGAAGACGCTGCCCGCGCTGTCGATGCGCTCGAGGATGGACTCGTCGTCGTCCGCCACGATCGAGAGGTGTTCCGGGGCGTACTCCTCCGTGAAGAGGATCGCCTCGCTCATCGACCGGGCGAGCAAGACGCCGCTCGCGTCGCCCTCGAGTGCCTCCCGAACGGTTTCTTCGCGCTCGCGTGCGGGTACCTGCTCCTCGATGGCTGCGACGATTCCCTCGGCGGTCTCCGCGTCGTCCGTGACCGCGACGACGGAGGCGTTCGGGTCGTGCTCGGCCTGTGCGATCAGTTCGCTGGCGACCAGGTCGGGATCGGCCGTCGCGTCCGCGACGACGACGACCTCGCTCGGTCCGGCGAGGAAGTCGATCGCCACGTCGCCCCGGACCTCGGCCTTGGCCGCGGTCACCCACTTGTTTCCCGGGCCGACGATCTTCTGTACGCTCGAGACCGTCTCCGTCCCGTAAGCCAGCGCCGCGATCGCCTGTGCGCCGCCGACGCTGTAGACTGCGTCGGCACCGGCGGCGTGGATCGCAGCCAGCGTGACGGGATTCAGTTCCTCGGCGGGCGGGGTCACGACCGCGACGTGTTCGACGCCGGCCACGACGGCGGGGACGATCCCCATGATCGCGCTCGAGGGATAGGCCGCCGCTCCGCCCGGGACGTAGACGCCGACGCGGTCGATCGGCCGGAACCGCCGTCCCAGTTCGCGTCCCGCATCGAACTCCCGCCGCCAGTCCTCGGGGAGTTGGGCCTCGTGGAACTCCCTGACGTTCGCCGCGGCCGCTTCGATCGCCTCCCGGTGTTCGTCGTCGAGTTCCTCGTAGGCGCGCTCGCAGTCGTCCGTGATCTCGAGGTTCCCGACCGTCACGTCGTCGAACTCCTCGGTGAACTCCCGGACGGCGACGTCGCCCTCCTCGTGCACACGGTCGACGATCTCCCGAACGTCGTCCCTGATCGCGCCGATACCCGCGTCCCGCTCGAAGAAGGCAGTCCGATCGTCCGGGCCGAGATCGGCGATCGGCGTCACGTCGATATCCATACGCACGCGTTCGCGTGCGCGCCGAAAAACCGTTTCCTTACGCGTCGCCCTTCTCGACTTCCCAGATCCCGACGGCGTCGAGCGTCGCCCTGACGAAGAGATAGACCAACACCGCGAACCCGAGGGTGATGATCGGTGCCTGCAGGGTTTCGGCGACGGGCCGACCGAAGGCGAGCTGCCCGAACCCGCGAACGAAGAAGCTCGCGATCACGAGCCCCATCCCGACGACCGCGAGTTTGACGAACCCAGCTCGATCCATGTGCGTCCGTACCGGCCCCCGTCGCTAAATCCTATCGATCGGTCCGCCAGGAATTCCGTCGAACGCCCTCTTATTCCGTCGTACGACGGGTCTGCCACGTCGGAACTGCGTGGTCCTCGACAGTAGCATACTTGTGGTCGACCACTAACGTCCGACTATGAATCAGGATCCTCGTTCAGGACGGACGAGGGCGGCCCGTCGGGAGCCTCCTGCCGGTTTCTCGCCCCGTTCCTGTACTCGAGGCTGGATCACGTCATCGATCGCGACGGAGGTCGATCGCCCGTGACCTCCTTTTCGCTCGGCGGTCGAACGTTCTCGTTGCCGGAGCCGTCGACGTTCGAGATACTGGTCTGGACGGCGATCCTCTCGCTCGAGGCCGCGGTCGTCGTTACCTACGCAGCCGTCCAGAACGCCCAACTCGGACTCTTTCATCTCTATCCGTTCGTCTGGCTCAACGCGAGCGTGCTCGTCTTCTGGAAGGTCGACCTTCCCGCCGCGGGTCGCAGACAGTCCCTCCTCGCCGGGGTCGTCGCCGCCGCCTACTTCCTGGTGCTCGGTTTTTTCGGCGGTCTCTACGGCTGGGTGCCGCTGTTCGATCATCCGGAGGAACACCTCCGGTTCTTCGAGCGGATGCAGGGGTTCGATCTCGCGCTCGCCGTCCCGCCGGGCTACGGGCCTGCACTCTTTTACACCAGCCCGACGCTCACCCTTTCGATCTCGCCGTACGCGCTGGTCGGCTACCTCGCGCTCGCGTACCTCGTCTTCGTGACCGTCATCGACGCCGTCACGTCCGTCGTCTCGGGTATTCTCGGATTGTTCGCCTGCGTTAGCTGTACCTGGCCCGTCATCGCGTCGCTGTTCGCCGGGATCGGAACGTCTACCACTCTGATGGCCGGCGTCTACGCCTAGGCCTACGAACTCTCTACGATCGCGTTCGTCCTCACCGTTGCGCTGCTGTACTGGTGGCCCCTCGATCGGTAGTCCCTGGATGCTGCTCCGTCGCCGAAATTTCCCGATACTCCCGCCAGCGGTTAGTCCGCTCCGTTCGACCGCCGCGCTGTGTTCCCCGTTCGGTTTGATTACACGTCTCTCGGGACGGCCTACCAGACTGCCCTCGAGACGACGCCCTTATGTATCTACCCGGACTTCGACAGTAATGCGAACGACGTGGCGCAGGTCGCCACGTTCCCTTCGGCCGTTTCCCGGCACGAAGGCAGGAACGTATCCACCCTCGACGACCCTCGGTCTCCCGACGGTCGCTTCGGGTTGTGGATCACGCGTACTCGCCGGCGCGCCGTCGGCCTCGAGACGACGCCCTTATATAATCTGGGCGCGTCTCTTCGAGTACGCA